>CP070765.1:0-22801 GCA_020345645.1 Candidatus Bathyarchaeota archaeon
GGAGAAACGTTTCGGCCACGTCCCCCGAATCGACGGGCCCCACCTCCGGATGAACCAGCAGCCGTAGGTGAGACCTGCCATCGGCGTCTTCTTCCTCCACGAGTTGATAATGTGTGGGTCCTCCGCCAAATCGCACCGGAAGCACTTCATCCATGATGCGCGCAATCTCCGCATCCAGGAAATTCATCCCCCCAACGGTAAGCTTCTCATAGCTCCGAATGGTGTGGAGGTGTGTTTTCCAGCCGTAACCCTGGAGGGGACAACCGCAGTCTCGTTCCATCAAGACGGCCTGATCTCCCAAGGAGACGTTGAGGAGCATGAAAGGGGTGGCTGGCAGAAGCGTTGTCACTAGCAGGGACCCGGCAGGGGTCCCGTTCCTCTGGTCGCCCTTTTCCACCTGGATGAGTGCCAAACGATCCTCAAGGAGATGGACCTCGTCAGGGGCCTGAGGACGCAGGCAGCCGTAGCCGATCGTCCCCGACTCCGCACTCCCGTACCTCGGGGTCGCTGCCGCGCCCGCACGGCGAATGGCGTCCAGCCGAACTGCCGTTACGGGCTCTCCAGTCAACGTGAGCTGAGCGCCCGAAATATCCGCCCCAGCATCCTCAGCAGCCTGGCAAAGCTGCACAGCGGGGCTCACGTAGCTCAACAGGTGAGGTACGTGACCGAAACAGCGGGCCCGAGTCATCCACTCCAAAACCGTCAACGGATCACAGGCCGTCGCATGTTGCAGCCGAGGCAGTGGCCTTCCCGCCAGGAAACTGATCCGTCTCAGCGCTTGCGCACTTCTCCGATAACGGGCATCGAGTTCGTAGGAGGCCGGATCCACATGGGAGAACCAACGCGCCGGACGCGCCCCGCATCCGCTGTACTCCAAGAGGTGAATCAGCGCCGAGCCTCCCGGAATCCCCCAAACAGCATGGCTCCACCTCAGCCCCCCTCTGGCGGAAAGGTCTAGCAGCGCATCGATCGAGCGGCCACGGATATAGGCGAAATTCACCGGACAGTGGATTCCCCGGCTCCGGCTGCCGCTGGTGCGGATGCCTAGCCGGGAATAGCAGGCCGGGTTACAAAAGAGATTAGGATCGACTGTGAACCGAGCGCTCCCCCGGATCACTGGGGAGCGACCCTTAAACTCTTCTACGGTCAGGTAGACCCCGTTTCGGTATAGTACCTCCAACGCCTCCTCGACGCCCGCTTGTCGGACCAGCTTTTCCAGATCACCGGGCTCACACCCCGCTTGGCGCAGAAGATGGAGGTACGGGCTCGAAGGGACACCGTAGACGGCCCGACGAACCATATCCATGAATAGGGTCTGTCGCTGCTCGAGGCGCCGCTGCAACACCTCCCTAGCGGCCTTTTCCCTTACTGGGCGATGCAGAAACAGCGGCAGGCCCGCCACGAATTTGAGCCCCAACCACAGCTCTTCAATCGGTGTTTTCAAAACCAAATTGACTCCTTTCGTGAGACAGTACCGCTTGGAAGTCCGTCAACAAGAAGCGGTGTGCCACTTCGTGCTTCGTGTGTGATGCCTCTCTCCGAAAATTCAAATCCGCTTCAGACTGCTTACACTCGTAAATCCTTGGTGATATGTGATTTTAGCAGACAGTTGTCCAAATCTTAAAGGTCTGCGACTGGTTACTCTGGGATTTCCGGAAACAGCATTTTCTGGGTGCTAGCGCTACAATTTGGACACTCGGGTTCGTTGGGCTTGTAGATGGTTTTGCAGTATGGACACTCAATCCTCAACATTTCATTAAAATGCCTGTCGACGACTGCAATCTTTTCTCTTTGGATTTCTCGCTTGTTTTCCATTTTTGAAGAAGAATGAGCGAACCAAAGGGCTGCAACTGTGATTCCAGTAAACATCAACGCGAAAACTGCAACGATTTCGAAGGCTGAGGTCAAATCAGTACGCCACGTAATAAGGTTTGGCTGAAGGATTCTTTGTGCAGTGAACCCTTAGCCTTTATGAATCGTATGTTAAGATTCCTGAAGAATCTCATCAAGTACTTCTATGTTGAACTTCGAGTTAGGATCAAGACAATGATGGTGTTTGAATCCTGGTAGAATTACTCGTCACTCCATGTGGTGTTCATCGCCCTCTCGCAGTAGTAGGACTTTTACTTTTGAGTCAGCTTCCACTCTATTCTTGAATTCTTCAGGATTTGTGTCCCAACGATGCATAGGGATCGCTACCTTGGGGTTGATGGCTATTGCCGCTTCAGCGGCTTCAACATTGTCCATCGTGTAAGTGTCCCCGCTTGGAAGTAAGGCTACATCAATGTGACTGAGTTCCCGCATCTCCGGGATGAAATCAGTATCTCCAGCGTGATAGATTATTTTTCCTTCAACTGCAATGACGTACCCAACTCCCAAGTCCTTAGGATGATAGGGGTTTCCTGGTGCCCGGAACCTTTTGGTGTTGTAGGCTTGTACGGCTCGAATTGTGACATCGTCTATGGTAATTTCTTTTCCTGCCTTGAGCGTTATGGTGGATCCTTCAAGTTTTGAGATGCAGTTAGTTGGCGCAATTATCTGAGTACTATCTTGGCTTAGGGCTTTAATTTTTAGGGGATCACAATGATCTGTATGTGAATGCGTTACTAAGATTAGATCAGCTTTTTCCTGCACATCACCATACTTCTCCGGGTCAACATAGATTATTTTTCCAGCAGCCTTGATTTGGAATCCTGCATGAGCCAGCCACTTGATAGTTACGGTCAGATTATCACCTCTTCTTCGTTACAGTTGCCACGATATTAGTTTTACCAGAAGGACATCTAGGTTATGGGATGACCTACATTGTTGGATGGGCGTACGTGTAGTCTAAAGGTGGAGTATTAGGTTAGGCAAGGGTTTTCTGACCCTTCAGCATGTAGAGGTTAGAGACTCGGACTCCAACCAATCGGATTGTTCTGTTTTGGCTTAACGAGTCTTGGGAGAGTTCATTGACTGTTTTCTGGAGGTCTTGGAGTCGATTTGTGTGAGAAGAAAGCGTTTTCGATTTCGTGATGGTCTGAAAGTCTCCGGATCTGATTTTTACCGTGACTGTCTTGAACAGATAGTTTCGAGAAACGAGTTTTTCATGGACTCTTTGGGAAAGATTGTCCAATGCATTTTGTAGGAAGTGGCGGTTTTCAACGTTTTCATCAAAGGTGATCTCGTGCCCTGCTGACTTCCGTGTTCTTTTCCGCCCTGAAACCTCGGAGTCGTGAATGCCTTGAGCCCATTGATGATACCGCGTACCCATAACTCCGAATTTTTCTACGAGTGTGGCGAGGCTGAAGGCAGCAAGGTCTCCTATGGTCTTGATTCCCATTGTTAGAAAGCGACTCTCAGTTTTCTGTCCCACCCAGAGGAGTCTACGAACTGGCAGCGGTGCTAAGAAGGCTCGCACGTCTTCTTCTGCCACAACCGTTAGACCGTCAGGTTTTATGTGATCGCTGGCAATCTTCGCAATCAGCTTATTTGGACCGATTCCGATTGAGCAGGTGAGTCCTTCCTGCCAGAAGAGCTGGTATTTTATATTCTCTCCAAGAGTCGTGGCTTGCTCGCAGGTTGTGAAACGCGAACTAACATCAAGAAAGGCTTCATCTAGCCCCCATCGCTGGAATGCATCAGCATGCCTTCTTAGAAGAGACATTATCCGCTTTGAAGTCTCTACGTAAAGTGAGTAGTTGGCTCGTACATAGATGGCTTCTGGGCACAGCTCCCATGCTTGGGAGACTGGCATCCCTGAATGAATCCCATATTGCCTAGCCTCATAGTTGCAGGTTTTCACAACTCCTCTCCCTCTTCCTCGTTTGGGATCTGCTCCGACGACGAGAGGTTTACCCTTAAGGCCCGGATTCTCCCTTTCTTCGATTGCAGAGAAGAAATGATCCATATCGACATGAAGAATGACCCGCTTTCTAGGCGTGCTTAGACTTCCCGCAGGGGATGCCTCGATGGAGCTGAGCTGCTGCCTCCTCATTGCTAATCTAGGTGAAAATAAAATTCAAGCATATTTTAAGCTTAGAGATGGAGGGTCCATAAGGATTAGGGAGAGAGATGTGTGTAAATGCGGGCTTAAGCAGTCCATGGAGTTAAGGGTATACGTTTGGGGCGATGGGAGTTCCGGTGAGACTGGGGGTGCCTTTAAGTGTAAGGGTGTTTAGCATCGGTAGCTTGAATTCGATGATCTCTTCGGACGTGTCTGAGTAGTACTCGGAGTGCCATTCTCCGTTTTCCAGCCACCTGAGGCCTAGAGCTGTCACTCGGACTGTGAGTCCACTCTGATTTAATGGAGGAAGTGCCTGGGGACGATTCTCTCCATAGCCTGCGGTGCCATCGTCCCACTGGGGTTGCCACTCAAATACGCAGTCTTTAGGTAGTTGGATAGTGTGGTCTGGAATCGCTGGATCACTCTCGTTCCAGAAACCTCTACTATCGTAGTATTCTTTAGATATGAAGGCGGATGGAGAATACTTCTCGGCTTCGCTGTAGATGAGTACGCGGATGTATTCTAATGCTGCATTCTCAGCGTCTTTCTCGACCCTGAATTCGAGCCCCAGTTTCACGCCTTTTCTGATGCTGCTGGTGGGATCTGTAGGTTCATACACTGGAATTTCCTTTAGATACATATCGGAGAGAACGAGGACTGGTTGATCCTCAGAAGCGGGAGGGAGCGAGATGACTCCAGACGCTATGAGAGCGACCACGGCTGCACAAGCGATCACAGCGATTAGCAGGGCAACGAGGAAAATCTTACTCATCATACTACACAAGCTGACGTAAACGTTAAAGAAACCTTGATTTTCCTCTCATAAGAAGATTTGCCATTTCACTCTTAGCACTATAGTGCGTAACCGAGACTTCATCGAGAACCTATTTATAATACGTAACGAATGTATTAATTATGCAGCTGAAAGCGATAATCCCCGCCATCATACTTGTCTTCATGGTTATTTCGCCGGAATTCAGTCTTGCTAAACATCTACCTACTCCTTCCAAGCGGATAGTGCTACCTCTCGAAATCAAGGAGTGGACATTCATGGTGTATCTTGATGCCGACAACGATCTGGAGACATCCGGCATACTTGACTTCTACGAGATGGCTTCCGTAGGTTCAACTGCAGACATCAATATCGTTGTGCAATTTGACCGCATCGATGGATACAGCGAATCTGATGGTAATTGGACGGATTGCCGACGATTCTACATCACTCTAGGAATGACGCCTTCAGCAGAGAATGCCCTTTCTTCTCTTGGGGAGGTTAATATGGGCGATCCGCAGAGCTTAATTGATTTCGTGAACTGGACGATCACCGAGTATCCGGCAGAAAAATATGTCTTGGTCCTCTGGGATCATGGCAACTTTGGGTCCGTCTGCATAGACGAAACAAATCTCAACGATTACCTCACTTCAACCGAGATCCACGCAGCTCTGGGGACCGTGATGAACGCAACAGGTGAAAGGATTGATATTTTAGGCGGGGAAGCGTGCATGTTGAGTTCTATTGAATTGGCTTATCATTGCAGCGGAGCTGCTGAGCTCATGGCGGCGTCGGAAGACGTCGTCGCAACGATGAGAGGCTGGCCATTTGACAACATCCTCGCTGAACTGGTAGCGACACCGACGATGAATTCAACCGCACTCACAATGCGAATCTTCGAGCACTTCGTACTTCACAACGAAGGTTTTGGATTGGAGGTTGCTACTTTCTCCGTCTTCAACCTAACCAGAGTCGCATTGAACTTAACGCCGCAGGTAAGTCTTCTCGCAGACCGGTTGACTCAGAATGTCACCACATACCTTCACGACATAATCGATTGCATCGAACAGACTAGCACGGTCTATCCAGTATACTTTAACTTCACACGTGATCTGTATCACTTCGTAGAAAACATCAAAGCCCAGATTCCAGATGCAGCGATACAGGAAGCCGCCACGAATATCATGATTGCGTTAAATGAATCGAGACTCGCAGAATGGCACGATCAAGGCAAATCAAATTTCTTCGGGCTCTCCATTTACCTTCCCCCAACCGAAGCCACCTACTGGCCACAAAACTACATTAAGGATAATGCTGAATGGATCATCGACACAAGCTGGGATGACTTCCTCTCCACCCTCTTCGTCACCTACGCCCCAAGCCTCCAGTCACGGGAAACTTTGAGTGACATCGCCTACACATCATTCGATAGTGACGCGGATGATTACTTCGACGCCATCCATATTCGCTTGGATGCGGACACGACTGGTGATGCCATTAACACAACGGTCCAAGGACAACTCGTTGACCCATTAGACAACGTTGTGGACACATGTATTGGATGGACAGAAGCCAGTTCAGAAGACATATGGTGCGACTTAAATCTTCTCATGCCTGAAGGCGGTGAAGAAGGCTGGTACGATGTTGAGCTCCTCCTCTACGACGAGTATGGAGCACTCGAAGACCACCTATACAGCAGCGATGTTGCTTACCTGCCAAAAGCCATGCAACACGATGTCGCCATCAATGACATTACCATTGCACAGACTGCAGTCGGACAGGGCTACCCAGCCAAGATCACCGTAATCGTAGAGAACCTCGGTCATTTTATAGAAACCTTCAACGTCACAATCCACGCGAACGGAACACTCGTGAACTCGACTCAAATGACCCTCTCAAGTGAGGTTACTACCAACTACACGGCTCAATGGGATACTACAGGACAAGCAATCGGTGACTATTCAATAACCGTTCAAGCAGACATAGTCAGTGGAGAAGTGAATATGACTGATAATACGCTCATTATTGATCCCGGGTTGTGCATAACCATTCCAGGAGACGTGGACGCTGATCTGGACGTCGATATCTTCGACATCGTCATGTTAGCCAATGGCTATGGCTCAGAGGTAGGGGACTCAGAATTCTTCAGCAACGGCGACATCGATGGAGACGGAGACATAGACATTTTCGATATTGTAATCGCAGCGGGTAACTATGGATTGACAGAAGCCTAGCAGTGCTGTTCGAAGTTGTTTTAAGTCACGTCGATTTTCTTAAAGTTCATGTCATATGAAGAGAAAGATATCCTTGTGTTACCTGAGGCGACTGACGCCTTTGGATGGCTGAATTGGAGATTGTATAATCGATATTGTGAACGTGGGGAAGCAGGCTTAATGGAGAACCTTGGGTTTCCGCCGATGTACTTCTACAAGAAGTACAAGATCTCGTTTCCTCGGAGACATGCCGAGTTCGAGTACTTTTCACCAGTCTCCCCCGAAAACCTGATAGATCTTCATGTCAAAGTCAAGCGGGTAGGGAACACATCGATCACACTTTCATTCCGATTCTATAAGAGGAATCGAGGGCAGTCCAAACGAATGCTGAGCGGAGAAGCAGAAGTGACGATCGTTGCTTACGATCACCGCATCCTGCAGAAGACCGAGCTGCCAAACGAGCTCGTTGAAAGCATCCGAAGGGTTTACCCCGAAGCATTTTCACCTTAGCTGAAGACAAAACCCCTCTGATTCTCAACCCTAAATTAAATATTGAGAAGCATTAGGTTCAAGTGGTTCACAGGTCGGTAGAACTAGTATGAAGCAGAGTCATCATAAGAGAGTAAAAATTCTGTTCGTCTGCACAGGCAACCGTGATAGAAGCCCTACAGCTCAAGAGCTTGTGAAAGACGCGGGAATCGAAGCGAGAAGCGCGGGGACCAGTGAGACAGCCCCTGTCCAGCTGTCCAAGAGCTTGATCGACTGGGCAGACAAAGTTATAGTCATGGAACCTAGACACCAGGAAGCTGTTCTTAAGATAGCCCCGAAAGCACGAAAAAAAGTTGCATGTTTGAATATTCCCGACGAGTTCTGTTACAACCAACCTGAATTACGAACACTTTTAGGGAAAAAACTACATCCTCACCTCAACATCTTTCAAACCGAAAAACCAGCTTAAATCCTTCATGCATCAAATCGGTACATGCATATGTGTCATCATATGTATCAAACAATTATTAGCGAAATCTTCTTCTACCATACCTTTACTAGATACATTGGAGAGATTTGAAGAGGACTACGGTGTTCAGCAGACCTGAATGTATAGGCTGTATTTACAGAGGCAGCAGGTACTGCTGGAATCAATGCCCCTATAATGTCTGGCGTCGGGAACATAGTCGCATCCCTGGTTGAGGATGTCCGCAACATCGATAGCTTATGCAGCCTAATCTGGATTCTAGATCGCGAGTAGGCATTCTGAAGAGATTTACTCTCAGCTGCTGGCATTATTAATTTGATTGTTGAATGACGCGTTCTAAACTAGAACGGTATCTCAGTGTCCTCGAAGCGCTGGTCACTCGACCGCTGGAGTTCGAAAGTGCTCTATATCAAGTCGGTGAAAAGTTAGAGATTGTCACGAAGTGTCTGAGTTTCTTGTGTGCAAATCAGCTCGTTGACAGGCTTCCTCTTGACGAGAAGCGGGTTGTTTACGCGATTACTGACAAAGGACTCGGTATCCTAAATGTTTTGCAGGGACAAGAGGACCTAGATAAATACAGGTATCTGATGTTGGTTCTTGAGTAAACGACGTGCAATCTATAGGCGTCGCTCGTTCAAGCCGTTGTGATTGCCCAGGTGCACTTGACCATAGCACAAATCCTATATCTGCTCAGATCATAACATGTGTTAAACATGTCTGGGTGATTCTGTGAAATTAGTGACGGTCTTGCTACCCGAAGCATATCTTGAAGGGTTGGATGAACTCGTTAGAGCGAACATGTACCCGAGTAGAAGCTCTGCTATTCGATCTGCTGTTCGAGACATGTTGAAGAAGGAACTCTGGCCGCGCGGTGAAAGAACCTAGCAGTATACGTAGCCGAATTAGGATGCCCTTGTTTGGTTTTTGATTTTCTCGGCAACACGACCGGGATCAGAGGCCAGTGTTATCGTTCTCCCGACGATTAGGTAACGCACACCTTTGTTCATGCACAGGGAAATTGTGCCACCTTGTGCACCAACTCCTGGAGCGTAAATTGGAACTTTCTGCTCCAGAACTGAGTGAATTTCCCCGATTCTTTCTGGATAGGTAGCTCCGACAACGGCACCATCCGCATTCCACTCTACCGCTCGTCGAGCAAAGATCATGTATGCAGGTGTCCGCGTCCCATCTACTGCGACGAACTCTCTTCCGTATCCGTCTCCTGCACTTCGATGACTCATGTAAACCAATAAAATAACGCCGCGACCTATGTTTCTCGCGGTTTCAAAGACGGGTTGCAGTCCATCGTCCCAACCTACGAAAGGATTCGCCGTGACAGCATCAAAACCACCGCCGAAGTAGTGTTCAGCGATGATCCGGTTAGTGTTTCCTATATCGTTGATTTTACAATCCATGATGATCGGTAGCTGATATTCCTTTGCTTGAAAAATCAGATCCTGAACTCCGTCGAAGAGCCCCAACGGTAGAAGAAGGTGCCGGTTCAACTTCACAGCACAGATATGGTCTTGCGTTGACTCCAAGATCCGTGCTGCCCTTTTCAGCAGTAGTGTGCGATCGTTTGGAGGAAGGTCGAGAGCTAATACAATGTTTGATTTCTTTTCTTCAGATGATTTAACGATCTTTTTCCTGAAAGACAAGCTCATGCCCTAGAATCTTACTTGAACAACTCATCGGCACTAAAAGGTTTTCCACTTGACGTCTACTTTCTCGCTGCGGAGATAATAAAATCTACAATGGAATCGGCGATGTTCGTCTGAGTGACGGATTGAAGACCCATCCAGCCTGGTTGACTGTTGATCTCAATAACAAAGGGACCGTTGGCACCTTCAAGAATATCGACGCCTGCGATTTTACAGTCGATTGCTTTCGCTGCTCGGGTCGCCAAAGTTTCCAGTTCATCGGAGAGGTGTATAGCGTGAGGGACAGCACCTTGGCTGATGTTCGTCTTCCAAGAATCGCTGACTCGCCTCATCGCAGCAACAACATGGTCGTCCACTACAAATGCACGAATGTCAGAGTCGCCGTGAGCAATGTATTCCTGAACATATAGAATCCCATGATGGAATCGGATGGTACTGAAGACACGCTCAGCGATACTAAGATCGGAGATACGTGCTAACCCTACACCACGAGCGCCAAAGATCGGCTTGATCACCACATCTTGACCCAACTCGTTGAATCCTTCGATTGCAGCTTCGACACTTTCAGTCACAATCGTCCGTGGGACGGGAAGATTGTTCTCTTCGAGCAGGGTCAATGCATAGTATTTATCGACACAACGTTCAATCGCTTTTGTTGGATTAACTACGTAGACCTGTTCACGTTCCAGTTTCTGTAATAGGTCCATTCGAAAAATGATCTCTTCTAGAGAGCCATGCCCAACCGATCGAATAAACAAAGCATTCACGTTACTAGCAACGTTGAGATCTCTGCTTTGCACGACAGGACCGCAGGCGACTTTCGCTAAAAGGCTAGGAAAACTGAGAAAAACAGAGGTGACCCCTTTCCGGTCAAGTGAATCCCGCAGTTGGGTAAGACCCCAGCCTTCAGCATCGCTTCGGGAAATTACACCGATTTGCATGTGACCAGCTCTATAGATGAAGCCGACCTATAAGCTAAAAACAGTATGTCAGATTTCGGTTATTGAACGAGGCTGAGGGCACTTAAGTAGTCGTTAAATGTGTCAATATTGATCCAGGTGCCATGATATTCGATTCCCTTCAATGCCTTCCGTTTCGCGAGGGCTGGTAGCACAGTTTTCTCAAAGTTACCGACGTCGGGGAAGAGCTTCGAGACTAAGGTCTTCGTCATTGCGTAGTGTCCAGCGTTGACGTAGAAGGTCAGCTTAGGTTTCTCTTCGAAGTTCTTGACGTAGCCGCCATCAACCATCACTTTTCCATACGACAGCGTGGGCTTGGCTAAGAGCATGACGATTCCAGTCGCTGCTTCATCTAGTAGTTTGTCAGGCGCTGAATCAAAGGCTAGGTTGTCAACGTTGCAGGCGTAAAAGATCTCGTTCTTAACTAGTTGGCAGGCTTTCTTGATCGCACCTCCTGTTCCAAGTTTGGAGTCTTCGACGGACATAGTAACTTCTGGCGTTTTCAGGCACTTGATTTTTCGGTATACGTCGGTTTTAAGAATGAGGTAGCCGAGAAGATCTTTGTTGAGTGCGAGAATGACTCGTGTGAAGCCGTTCTTGGCAAGCCAACTTACCTGCTTCTCAAGAAGGGTCTCATCTCCGAAGTTCAGCAATGGCTTCGGAATCTCTGCATCTGGTTTGAGCATCCAAGCCTGCCCCCCGCAGAGCACAACAGCCTCCTTCACTGCCTTAGTCAAGGCATGTCACTGCCGTTTAGTCTGCAGACTCGTTATAAAGACTTGTTGGTAGTCCCTGCTTACTACAGGGAAGGAAATAGTGTGCTCAAAATAATAGAAAAAGAGAAGGTGCTATGGGGGTTATTTCCCATAGTTGCCTGCTGCAATCACGATGTCGAAGATGTCAACGTCGCCGTCGCCATCAATGTCAGCACTAGGAATGTAGCCTTCGTCGCCTTCCCTCGAACCATAGGCTCCCGCGATGATGACGATGTCGAAGATGTCAACGTCGCCGTCAGCATCTTGGTCCCCTGCGATAGTGACGAAGATGAAGCCATCGTCCAGGATGTTATCAGCGAGGTCTGTTTCACCGATCGCTTGGCTGACGTTGCAGCTGATGGTGTAGTTGCCTTTGGTCCAACCAGTAGTGTCCCAGACGACTCGGATGGTTTCAGAGGTGAGTCCTGCTAGCACGATTTGCGTAGTGTTGAAGACCGTTCCGTTGACTCGGAGAGAGAAGCTGATGGTTTCCACGAACGTTCCTTCGTTGGCGATGGTCACGTTCATACTGGCTGGGTACGATTCGCCGATCATGTTAGTCGACAGCGAGATGTCGGTGACTGCACAGTCGTGTATACCGGGGGCGACGACTACGGTGCCATTCACGACTTTGTGGGTTATCGGCGTACCAAAGCGGTCAGTGAGAGTGCTGGAGTGGATACCGAGAGTGCTGTTTCCCGCGGCTTTGGCGTGGAAGGTCATGTTGTAGACGACGCCGTCTCGATCAGCAGGATCGAGGCTTGAGGAGTTTGCAGCAATCCAGTACGTTGCGGTAGTCGAGTTGACTTCGTCTTTCGTAATGGTGACTGGACTGTAGAGGATACCCCAGTAGTAGGTGTCGCGGGGGATGTAGATTTCGTGGCTCACGTATTCAATGATTGAATTGTTCCATGTCATCTGGAAGTCTAAACCATAGAGGTTTTCGGGGTCTGTGATTTCAACGCTGACCGTGAAGTTGAGTCCTTCAAAGGTCTCCGTTAGTTCAGGGGAGACACGTATCGCCGGCAATTCTTCAACTTTCACAACCCAGCGGTCTTCACCGATTACGCCTGTGCCGTTGTCTACTCGCAGTCTGAGAGTCCTGGTCCCAGGAGTCAACAGGTTTGTGTTCCATGTGCCTAAGGATCCGCCGGAAATTGGGGACTGACCATTATTAGTTAACGTGATTCCCGTCGTCATCCACACGACAGGGCTCGTTCCTGCACCAAAGTCAATCGTGTAGTTAGCGAACGCAGTTCCAAGGGCAGTTCCCATTCGTGCAATTCCAGTGAGGTTCACCAATCCCTTCAGGACGGCAGGGGTCAAGCGGTCTGCATTTGGATTGGTTTCGAAGTGTGCTGTTGGTGCTTCGATTTCGGTCTCTAATTCAGTTTCAGGGTCACCATGTAGATTTAGGGAGTAGAATGTCCAACGGTCTACGTTGCTGACCGATGAGCCACCGAGGGCCGTGTTCTCTTTGGACAGCTGCAGGGTTTTAGCGAGGTTCTGCACAGTGTTGTTTAGAAGGTCATAGAATTCGCGGGCGAACCGTTCGCCTGCCCCATACATTGAACCAGGGCTGTACCACCCGTACCGAGAATTGGCGACGAAGGCGAATGCCCCATGAGAGTTTTTAATCCAGTGTTCGACGATCGAGTCGTCAACCTCAAAGGCAGCACAATCGCAGCCTACACTGTAGCCGAAGAAGTATTCAGTGTTGTTGAAAAGCGTGTCCACTTCTTCACGGCTGAACTCCATCATGACTGTAGGGTTAGTATGTCCATCGTGACCAAGGAGGTGGGTGCCAGCATTGATCGCGTTCTTTATTGCGAGTTTGGAAAACGTGCCGTCTCGTTGGTATAGTCGCGTAAACGAATACTGAGGGATGAAGTCGATCTCTGAGTCGAGCGCGTTCCCGCCACGTGTTTCCGTGTCAAGGATCTCGCCGACCATAGTTCCTTTTCGGAAGTAACTGTCGCCTGCGGTTAGTTCATACCAGAGAGTCTTTGAAACAAAGTTTGAAGCCTCTGTGGGAGTACTGACCGAAGCCCTGCCAACGTATACTTCAGCGACGAAGTCGGCTTCGTCTCCGGCTGTTCCATTCTGCGGTCCAACGGTGTAGACGCCTTCACCGAACACTGTATCGTTGTCGTTATTCCAAGTCCCGTCGAGTCCAGCGTAGTATAGGTCAGATGGAATAGGTTTCTGAGTCCACTGCTGAGGTGGATCCGGAGTATTGACGAACCCGTAGAGGTTCCTGTTAGGAATGATCTCTATGTCTCCTCCAAGCAGGATGTACTCAGTTCCCCAGTTCATGTATGCGTCTTTGATGAAGTTCCGTATCATAGCTTGGGTGTCGTTGAAGACTCCTAGTGCACCATCTCCGTAAAGGCCATCGCAGAAGTAGTCAGAGTCGTTTTCAATGTCTTCAACGAGTACGGTTGTGGCAGTGTAGCCCTTCGCTATCTTCCTGGCAATCAAAGGCTGGAATGATGCGTTAAGGGTTGCATCAGTTATGATAACGTAATCGTATTGTCCTGGTGCGACTCCTAAAGGTCGAAGGGGGGTGGAAGCAGTGTACGTGCTGACGGTTTCAGGGTTGTCCACGACCGTACGGACTACAGCTGCGTCCTCAGGGAGGGCTCTGAATAGCGGTGAAGTCTCAGCCATCGCCTGTAGGTGGATGGTGAGGGTCATCCGACTGAAGTAGTAAAGCTCACCTGCTTTCGGCGTATATTGAATTGGATACAGGGTAACAGGCAGGATCTCATATCCCCGCATATGTTGGGTTGAGAGCGAAGTGAAGTGAGTGAGGGGATAGGGGGATGTGGAATGGTAGAGAGATGACTTCGGATTGTCGGCAGTTAGGGGTTGTTGACTAATCGGGACCTGTGTTCGACCATACTCAATCAGGAACCGACCTGGCAGTCGTTCCTCGGATTCGATTGTTACGTCGAAACCAGTGACTTCTCGCCCCAGTGGAATCAAGACATTGATGGTTTCATAGGGGAGAACTGGTTCACCAACAGCTACGGTCTTGGCTAAATCACCCATTTCGACCGCGTGGAATCCATTGATTTCTCTGACCACGGGTCTAGGGAAGGCGATCTCAAACCGAAGTTCGTTGTAGAGAGTAGATGACCTGATCGTGACTTCTTGCGGAAGCGGACTGTCAGAGATTGGGTCGTCAGATTTACCAGCAACGGTTAATGCGGTTGTTAAAGTGAATATTATCAAGCAGCAGAGAAAGGCAGCGGATATTCTACGAATGTGTCTTTCCATAAGACATCATGGAAAAATCATTCGCGCAGAATTTATTCTTTGTGGAACTATCTTCTATTCGATTCCAGAGTACGTCGGTAGCAGTGCTGCATATTAACATCAGCACATTCACGCGACAGCGATAGAGTAGTTTTCGCGAAGAATCTTTCATAAAACTTTTCTAAGTGGAGCATCTATTCCACTTTCCCTCCCCAACAAAGGTAGTCAGAGGTCTTGACGCCAATGAAGACACCCTTTCTAAATTCTGCGTTGGAAGGCTTTGTGGAAAAACTAAAATGCTTTTCCTTGAGACAATGCACATTGATCATTCGTGAGTGACGCCAAAAAAACTGCTACAGACTGGATAGATGAGAATCGAGTAGCCCTTATCTGCTTAAGCGATCAAATCTGGGAGTTCGCAGAATTGGGATTGATCGAGTTCAAGTCTTCTTCACTCCTCATTGAACAGTTGGAGAAGCACGGGTTCATGATAAACCGCACTGTTTCGGGGATGCCTACTGCTTTTACTGCCACCTGGGGAGAAGGCGGACCATCAGTAGGGATAATGGGGGAGTACGATGCGCTCCCAGGACTTTCACAGAAGAGCATACCGCAACGTGAACCGCTGTCTCCCGGTGAACCTGGGCATGGATGCGGACACAACATTCATGGAACAAGTGGATTAGCGGCTGCCCTCGCCACCAAGAAAGCATTGGAATATCATAATTTACATGGATCCATCGTGTTCTTCGGCTGCCCAGCTGAAGAGAACTTCTCAGGTAAAGTCTTCATGGTGCGAGATGGAGTCTTCAATGGTCTTGACGCCGTGTTAAGCCACCACCCTAGCGACATGAACGCTGCAGAAGTAAGAAGCAGCCTAGCTGTGAACTCCGCTAAATTCTGTTTTCGCGGAAGAGCAGCCCACGCTGCTGCATCTCCGGAGCATGGACGGAGTGCGTTAGATGCATGTGAACTGATGAATGTTGGGGTGAATTTCCTTCGAGAGCACGTGGCGCAGGACGTGCGAATTCACTATGTAATCGAAAAAGGCGGAGAGCAGCCAAATGTTGTCCCATCCTACGCGAGAAGCTGGTACTACGTGAGGGCTCCTGAACGCAGCGAAACCGAGTTCATCTACGAATGGGTCACCGAGATTGCACATGGAGCCGCTGTAATGACGAGGACGGCAGTCGAGACACAGTTCATCGACGGATGTTACAATTACCTTCCCAGCCAGACAATTGCAGAGATGATCACAGTAAACATGCGCAAGGTCGGGTTGCCAACATATAACAAGAGAGATCTGGCGTTCGCTGAGGAGATCGCTGAGACAATTTCCCCTGAGACCAAATTGGCTCAATTGAAGAAAACTGAACGACCAGGATGGGAAAAGTTGGCAGATAAACTAATCGATGACAATGTGCCTGACCCTTGGGGAGAAGGAAAAGTCAGCCACGGAAGCACGGATGTAGCAGATGTTAGTTGGCAAGCACCTACTATCGAATTCAACACTGCCACTTGGGTTCTCGGTACCCCAGCCCATTCGTGGCAGGCTGTTGCTCAGAGCAGAGCTGGAATCGGTCACAAGTCGCTCATCTTCGCTGCCAAAACTATGGCTACCACTGCTATCGATCTTCTGACAGAGGAACACTGGCTGAAGAGAGCAAAAGAAGAACATAAACAGAGTACACACAACAAACCATACAAACCACCTATCCCTAAAGACCACCAACCGCCAATTGACATCTGGAAAAGCTGAAAACCAGAAGCAATAATCCTGTCTTCAAGATGACTTCCTAATATAGGAGAAACACCCGAACTTGAATGGGATTCTCTACCTTTCACGGAAAGACATTGAAACGCTTGAGATTCCAATGAAGACAGTCATCCAAGTTGTTGAAGACGCCTTCCGCGAAAAAGCATCTGCTAAAGTTGAAGTACCACCTAAACCAGGTATCCATCCACGTCAAAACGCGTTCATCCACGCTATGCCAGCATGGATTCCTCGAATGGAAGCCGCAGGCGTCAAATGGGTCAGCGGGTTCCCAGAAAACCCAAAGCAGAACCTTCCATACATCTCCGGACTACTCATTCTCAACAATCCGAAAACCGGGCTCCCCATCTCCGTCATGGACTGCACTTGGATCACTGCTAAACGAACAGGTGCAGCCACAGCGGTTGCTGCCAAATATCTAGCACATCCAGACTCAAGAGTCGTCGGAATAATCGGATGCGGCGTTCAAGGCAGAAGCAACCTTGAAGCCCTTAAACTCGTCTGCTTTAATCTAGAGCAAGTGCAAGCATACGATATCAATAAAGCCAATCTAGAAAAATATGTGGACGAGATGAAGCTCAAGCACCGGATTGCAGTTACAGCAGCAAACTCCCCAAGAAACGCAGTTACAGATTGCGATGTAGTCGTCACAGCTGGACCCATCCTAAGGAAACCCAAGCCAATCATCGAAGATTCGTGGCTGAAACCAGGTGGATTAGCTTGCCCCTTAGACTTTGATTCCTACTGGAAACTGAAGACGATTCAAGAGATGGACAAGTTCTACACAGATGACAAGAACCAACTGGAATACTACCAGAAACACGGCTTCATTCGCGCGAGACCACCTGTTTACGCGGAGTTAAGCGAACTCGTTACTGGAAAGAAACCAGGGCGTGAGAACGTGGATGAACGCATAATGTCCATGAATCTAGGATTAGCCATCGAAGACATTGCTACTGCAAGCCTAATATACGAACGAGCAGTGCAGAAGAAAGTAGGAGTAAAGCTACCCCTCTGAACATGAACATGTACTCCTACGTGGATGAAACGTAGTGAATTCATCGATGGTGATTCTGAGGTAAAATGAACCTGGTATCAGTTTACTTTGGGCAATTGGGTAAATTTGATATGTTCTTCACGAACTCCGATGTCAGCTGAATGGTGTTTTTTAAGTCGTCGAGGTGGGCAATAGCAGTAGGACCATGTATGTACCTGCAGGGCACAGCCACTGTGCCACTTGGGATGCCCTGTTTGACCAGGTGAATAGCACCGGCATCGGTTCCTCCCATAGGAACCTGCTTGAATTGGTACGGGATCTTACGCGTCTTTCCCGTTTCCATTAAAGTACGGAGCACAACAGGGTTAGTGATTGCCGCACGATCCATTATTGTCACGACTGGCCCGGCTTTGAGTTTTGAGCTAGTTCGATCTGGTCGAGTTCCTGGGACATCGGCAGCGAAAGTTCCTTCCAGAGCAAGGGCGTAATCAGGATTCAACTGCCACGCAGCAGTACGGGCTCCTCTTAAGCCCACCTCTTCTTGGACTGTGCCCACAGCCGTAAGGTTGAATCGGGATTTCTTTAACGCCTTGAAGGCTTCTACGAGTACTGTACATCCCATCCGGTCATCGAAGGCTTTACCCGACAGGAATCCGTTCCCGAGAGTGGAGAACTTTACGTCGAAAACCCCTGTTGTCCCGATCTCGAGACCTTTTTCCGCGATCTGGGTAGGAGTGCTAGCACCGACATCTACAAAAAGATCTTCAATGGGAATCATAGTCTTCCGTTCCTCTTGCGTCATTAGGTGGGGAGGTTTTGATCCCACGATCCCTTTTATCCACGTGTTATTTTTTGACTGAAAGAGAAGAGGCTGTCCAGGTAGAATTCGGTCTACGATGCCGCCGACTGGATGAATCCTGAGGAATCCAGTATCTTCGATGAACGTGACAAAGAGAGCAACTTCATCCATGTGAGCAGTTAACATCACATGCGGATTATTTTCTGAACCATGATGGTGAAAGAGAATGTTTCCCAGCCGGTCGACTTTTACTTCGTCGGCGTAATCTTCCAGTTCACTCCGTAATACTTCGCGGACTTCATCCTCTTGTCCTGGAGGTCCAAAGGCATTCGAAAGTTTTTCGAGGACTTGTTCGAGAGGAGTTCTCGTTCCTAGATCGGATTCCATTTAATGCATCTCAACTCTTTACCCTTGTAGGCGACTGTTAATATTTTCCCCAACATCATCAAACTAAACCCTCGAAAAAAGGCAGGAATCCCTGAAGCGACGCTTAAAAAGAGTCTTAAAGTGTTCTTTTTCCCGTCTACAGGCGTCTTTTTGAGCTTAGAGTACAGGAAAGAAGCCTCTTCCGCACTTTTCTGTGCAATAAGCTAATTAGACGAAACATACGAGAAACAGGATTCATGTCTTTTTCGGCGAGGCAGAGCAACGGTATCGTTGTTGAGTTCATGGAGACGCAAGTAGTCTTTGATTCCACTCGGAAGACAGCTTTTCCGTTACTCGTAACGCACGCCCACGGAGACCACTGCAAAGGCCTCAGGTCGAAGGAGACATACTGTACTCACCCAACCCTAGAACTTGCAGACGTACAGGAAGCTGAGAGTCACCATCTGGTGGAATTCAATCGTCCATTTGAAGTTGGTCACGCTGAAGTAGAAGCTCATAATTCAGGACACATATTGGGTTCAGCTCAATACAAGGTGACTACCGATTCTGAGAGCTTGGTATACACGGGAGACCTGAATTTTCGAGACACTCTGATAACGAAGAGAGCTGAAGCCGTACCCTGCGATGTCCTGATCATGGAATCCACCTATGGCACACCCTGCTATTTTCCGTCTCGAGAGTACATGTATGAAAGAATCGTTGATTGGACGACATTTTCGATAAAGCGAGGTCGAATACCTACCTTTCAGACCGACGCGTTAGGGAACGCCCAAGAGCTTATCACGCTATTAAACATCGAGACGGCACTGCCTGTGATAACACATCCGAGAGTCTCCAAATACAACGAAGTGTACAGGAAATTCGGACACAATCTCCAGTACTTCGACGAGAAATCGGAGGAGGGACTCGAGATCAGTTGCGGAGGGAATTATGCGTTGATTGTGCCGAAGAATGTGAACTTGAGAACTGATGTTCGAGCGGAGAAGCTAGATATCGCATTCGTTTCCGGGTGGGGGGCAAGGTTTTCTGGGCGGCGAAAAGCTTTCTGTTTAAGTGACCATTCTGATTTCTACCGCCTTCTAGATTTTGTGGAAGAGGTTGCACCACGCAAAGTATTTACGTGTCACGGAAGCCACCGATCGAAGGTAACGTTGGCTAAGAAAATTCAGTCAGCACTTCAAATTAAGTCGATGCCGCTGAAGCGGGAGTCATCATCAGGCGTAGTGAGAAAACATGTTGATCTGGCTCGTATTGGATCATGTGTAGAGGAGATTATGGCAAACGTTAAACCAGGTTTCATCTACCCGAAAGGATGGCTGGTATCAGCAACCTGTAACGGTCTCCGGCGCTTCACGAAAGGGGAAGTGGAGACGGGATTATCGGCGTCAGTGAAGCAGGGTAGACTGCGATACCTTCATGAAACCGACAGCTTTGAGCTGAACCTTCCTTAATTCACATTTCAGTTCATTCTGCGAAGAAGTTGGTTAAGCCTACTTGTTTTTTACTGAACCGTTTCTTCGCCTCTTTCTGGCGTGGTGTCAGAGATTGTAGCTTCTCGATCAGATGAAGGCAGTTCTCAGGCGCATAGCCATGGAAGTGGTTGTTGAAGTAGACGTGGACTTTATCTACCTCCTCGGAGGCTTTGGATATCTTTGGGATCCATGGCGCAATCTCCTCGTTCTTATATCGGTAGTTGAACCATGGCTTTTGACCTCGGCCATGCATGCGGAAATACGTGAAACTAGCAGTGATGTGAACTTCGGGAGGTAGTAAGGGTTCGTCAACATTGGTGTAGGCCACACCGTATTTTCTCAGTGTCTCCCAAGTATCCTCCCGAATCCACGAAGGGTGCCGGAACTCGACAGCGAACTTGTATTGAGGCGGTAGCAGTTCAAAGAAGTGAGTGAGGTTCTCGGGGTCGTATGCATAGCTAGGTGGAAGCTGAATGAGGAGACAGCTGAGCTTACCATTAAGCTGTAAGGGCTGCATAAGCTCGAGGAAAGACTGCAGATCAGCTTCTACGTCTCCCTTCAAGCCCAGTTTCTTCTCGTGGGTTATGACTTTCGGAAGCTTGGCTGTAAACAGGAAGTCTGAGGGAGAGTACCTGAGCCACCCCATCACCATTCCCTTGGAAGGGTAACGATACCATGTTGAATCGATCTCAACGGTCCGAAAGATTCGGGAATATGCTTGAAGTTTTCGCTTCTCGCCTTTCTTGTAGAGAAGGCCTTCCCATTCATGATAGCTCCATCCTGAAGTGCCCAGAAAAACGTTGTCATGTATCAAAGTGAACCCTCAATCCGCCAAGTACTTCGTCAACGCTGTGAAAGGTCTCATCCGGCAGGTTTGAAAGTAGTTCGGACAGGCGGATTCTCTTATCTGCCTTGAGATCGATCAGCTTCCATCCCTGGTGTTTAATCAGCTCTGTTTTCGTTGTTGGAAACGTCGCATCTTCTTGGAGAACACTCCTTGCTGAGTCGATACCGGTATAAGCGGTGACAGGGAGATAGACTCCTTCTTCTCGATAGTGTTTGAATCGGAGCGCATCTGTATTCATTCTCTGACCGTGAAAAGCAACTACTGCTTTCTTAGCGTTCAGCTCCGTTATGGTCTCGTCGATGGACTTCAGCTCTTCATCAGAGAACTGGTAGATAGTGTGTTTTCCGCGACCGAAGAGTCGCGTGTAAACGGTGTCCGATTCAAGGATCGGACGCGTCTTGTCTCGTGATACGTCAACCGAATGCACAATGTCAAAGTCCTGCATGAGGGCTCTAAGTCGACGAGTAGGCGGACCTCTGAACTCCCATGCCAGTTGAATGCCTCTTAGGTCAATGGATGACAGGAAGTCGCGAGCTTCGTTTACGCGACTGTCATCCAGCTGATATCGTTCTGGGGTTAGGAGGTGAAGGATGGGAGCGTTGAGGATTTTGCAGACCCTCATCATCTGCGTGACGGAGAGGTAAGCTTGCTCCACAGGTCTTAGACCGATTGTATGCGTGAGATCGCGGTGGCATCGAACGGTAAACGTGAAGTCTTCGGGCACAGTTTGACGCCAGCACTCAACCATTCTTACACTGGGATACTTGTAGAAGGTGTAGTTCACCTCTACGAAGTTGAAGTACGCTGAGTAAGTTTTCAGTGGCGGTCTACCTGGAATGTTGAGGTAGCTCCATCCACCGGTTCCGATCAGATATTCAGTCAAGCTTCTCATCGTGCTCAGTGAACGCAGGCTATTAAGCTTGGTTGTTTAGCTTCATCAAGGTTCACTTTCACTTCGCTGTGTCTGTTTCGTTGCGGTATTCTGCGACCGAATTTAAAAGAGGTTGAGACCTCCACAAGTCACTTTGACGCTAAAGGAAGTAGCGACTTGTCAGAGAATACCAGCGAAGGGCTCCGGTTTCAGGCACGCTTGACATTCAACATTAAAACGGTGGATGCACTTCTTCCAGGGTTCGCACTGGGTGACTTCGCTGTTCTTCACGGCTCGTCCGCGTTAGCGTTATCAATGCTCTTGTGTGTCAGAGCACAGTTGCCTGTAGAGGAGGGAGGGCTTGGGACGAACGTGGTTTTTGTTGATGGAGGAAACAGTTTCAGGTTATACGATGCTTCACGCATTGCGCAGTTCTACGGGTTGGATCCCCAAGGAGTTTTAGAGCGGATCTTCATTTCGAGGGCGTTTACGGCTTATCAGATGACGCATCTGATCTTTAGGCACTTAAAGAGGGCTGTTGAAGAGTTCAGCACAAAACTCGTCGTGATATCTGATCTTCCAAGACTGTACCTTGATGAAGACGTTCCAGAAAGAGAAGCAGAAGAAGTCTTTCACCAGCTGACATGCTACCTCGCGGAGTTCGTTAACGAAACAGCCATTCTGGTAGTCGTCACCCACCTTCTTCTCACTCCGTCGAGCATTCGCAGTCTCCTCTTAAAAGAGATGCTCTGCGAACAGGCAGATGTGGTAGCCTCGATCAAGCCATCTGCGTACACGAAACGAGGCGAGAGGCTTCACGAATTCATCTTGGAGAAACATCGCCTTCACAAAATAGGCGGCACCACTTTCTCAGAAAGCTTGTTGGATTCATCAGCCTCTGCGGAGGCAGAAACATGGGGAAAACTGTAGAATCGTATCGAAGAGCTTTGGATAAAGAACTGAGAAAGTGGAGTGGGTTCAAGAAGGCCCTGCGGAGAGAACACCGCGAGGCGTTTGAGAACATGATGAACGCCTGCAGAAACTATGCTTCAGCCGGAAGCAACGCTACACG
>CP070765.1:22901-41946 GCA_020345645.1 Candidatus Bathyarchaeota archaeon
TTGATGTTATAATATTTGCGTCTTCCTGATTCAGTTAGTACTCAAAAGCGGTGAAAACACTATGTCAACCGCGACAACCGATGAGAATGAACCACTAATATTGATTCTTTCTACACAAATTTTAATTGAAAACGCATCGGATTCAACGTTCATTAGGAGAACAGAAAATGCGACTAGGAGTTTCCAACAAACCTCAAACCACTGGGATAATCATCCTGTTCGTCGGTGTTGCCCTACTCGTGTTCACTTTTCTGAATGCCTTTCTATTCCTCCAGCGACCAGTGTCAATTATCGCCTCTAGTGACCTAGCAAGAATCTTTGGCGATGCCATGGCACCTCTCATTCAAGCGTGCATCCACTTAATGTACCTCGGTGTTATGGGATGGATCGGTTCCCTTCTCACATTGCGAAGCATCCCCTTAGTTAAGCAGAAAGCGACATACGCACCGCAGGTGCTGCCGCCCCCACCAAAAGCACGCAAACACGAGACGACGCCAGTGGAGGAAAAGGAAGAGATCGGAGTTCAACTCATCCCAGAGCCTGAGCATGAAGAAGAAACTGAAGTTCTCGTGACGACTGAAGATCTTAAGGAAGATTAAGCCCAATGAAAGTGCCACTAAGGGCGCTCAGTTGGGCAATCCGCTTCTTCTGGATCTTTACCCTTGCTTTCGTAATCACGTGTGCTTACTCAGCAACCTGTATCAAATTCGACTTCTCTGAACCACATTCGTCCTTCGACGGAGCCTGCATCCTCGTAACATGGCCGATGGCGATCGCCAACGACGGATACTACGCGATAGCCAACTTGACCATGAGAACTGAGATAGTCGGAAACGGAGGAGAAGAGTTTGCGAGTTCCCACACGTCTGTAGGAACCGTTCACCCTCACCAAGAGATTGAGGTGCTTCATAGCATCAGCTTCTGCATGAACGAAATACTGGTTCAAGACCAGTATCTCTTCGACGATTCAGAATTCACCCTCTACAGCACTACATCGTTAGACTACGCTAGAATCATTCCATTTGAGTTTGGGACAGACACGATGATTCCATGGGGAGCTCCACTGTTCAATCTCAGCACCTCAAGTCCACTGTACAGTCCATTCAACGCCTCCCACGTACAATTCACGGTGCCAATCAGCTTTCAGAATCACTGTCCTTACTTCAACACATCCGGTACGCTTCGTTTAGAGGTTCAAAATAGCGATGGTTTGGTGACGGTTGTCGACAGACTTCCAGTTTACGTTCCGTATATGGAGAACTTCGACGGTGTCTTCAGCGGGTTCGTCGATCGATCCATGACAGGTGGAGCAGATTCCGTCCACATCTCCTGGGAGGCAGCTGATCGGACTTATGGACCATGGGAGATAGAGAATTGAGTGGCACAACGGAGAGTCGCGATCAACTAACGAAAGGGAAATTGGCGAGGCGGATCGTGAAAGCCTCCATCAAGGTCGCTATCATCTGCTTACTCTTCTACGCGTTCTCTCAACTGGTCAGTTCACTGCAGGAATTCTACAAATTTGAGTCGCTTTCAGTCGTTTTCCTGATTTTGGTTGTCGCATTCACGTTTGCCAACGAGTTATCTCAGGGCTCGGTTTTCAACCCCGTCCTGAAGATTGGGTATTCCTTCATCATGATGATTTACTTCGCCCTCGCAATGCACGGGAGCACTGTTCAGTTTCAAGTTGAATCCGTTGCATTGATGATTGATCTTCGATTCTTCTTTGGGCTGTTTATATTATTCAGCCTACTCGGGTTTGCTAGAAACTTGTTGAACTTAATTGATTGGATAAACGATAAAGACGAGCAGTGGCTCCGTCGCCAGCTGGAAACCTCTAATACTCAGGTTATTTGATCACGTGAACATAACTTACTGAAGCTTCTTTGCCATCATGTACGCGTCTTCCCCGTCAGCATAATACCTTCGTTTGACGCGGATCTCCGTGAACCCCAGTTGTTTATACATGCTTACTGCTTGATGGTTACTGACGCGTACTTCCAGAAAACATTCGGTGGCTTTATACACTTCCATTGCCTTCAAAGCCTTCGTGACCAACTGGCTTCCCAGTCCCTTACGTCGGTGTTCAGGGAGCACTGCGATGGACACCACGTGTCCTTTTTTCGTGAGCCGCGTCCGTGAGAGGCTGGAGAACCCTGTCTCGATACGACACATCACGTATCCACCAAGTCGACCGTCGTCTTCAGCTACGATGAACGTTGCAGGAAACCGCTCATGAAGATCGATGAAGAAGAGTGGCGAGTAGTTCTCAGGAAGGCAGACTTGGTTGATACTCATTACGCTTTTCAAGTCGCCGGGTTGAAACTGACGCAGGGTGAAGGTCTGCTGCAAGTATCTACCGCCTTTGTCTACACGCGGAAACTGTGGTTTAAAAGCTTTTAATGAACATTGCAGAAGCTGAGGGTCAGTTGCAGGGTAGGAGCAGAGTAGATAGCACCGGTTGTTTTATGCAAGGTTTTCTAGAAAGGGGAGAGTTTTATGACCGTTAGGAACCGCCCACACCTTCGCTTTACTGCCAGTTATCTCGAACGCTTCACGTAGTGCGTCATTGACGGCTCGCGCTGTACGTAATCTGAACACGTTGAGCGCATAGTAATCAGGCATCGATGACACAAGGATCACTTGGCACTTCTGCAATGTCTGCATTAGGAAGTAGGCTTTGTGGCCACCAGTGACGAAGTGTCGCTTGATCTCTCTCCTCATCGATTTAGTGTCTTCGAACCGCATCATCCAATCGGAAAAGACCTCATTTCCATAGCTTTCAGGGCATTCGGCAAGCAATATGATAACTCCGCCTCGCTTCACGCTGTCCAACGCATGGTCTACAGCTTTGTAGGCTTGATAAAGGTCGATGTCAGTGGGATGTCCTCCGGCACTGACAATAACGATGTCTGCACGACGGTCTAATGGAACTTTATAGACTTCTTCAACGAGTTTAACTCCTTCAACAAACGCAGCTTCCAAGTCTCCAGCAAAGGCTCTGATGAGTTCACCTTCACTGTTCGTCACCGCGTTAAGAATGAATCGCACGTCTGCAAGCCTCGCTGCTTCGACCATGTCTTCGTGAATTGGGTTTCCCTCTAAGACGCCAGTTCGCGCTTGGGGATCTAGAATCATCTTGTGATTATGCTGAATGGTCTCTGCTCCGCTGACTGCAGGAAGTACACTCTTCCGACCACCCCCGAAACCAGCGTAATAATGCATTTCGATGTCCCCTGTGAGAATTCGAACGTCGGCTTCAGCGAAAACCTTGTTCACATAAACGTTAGTGCCATGGGTCTTTGTCGTTCCCAAGAACTTTAGGTCATCGTCGAGGCAGTTGTGGCTCAAGGTCTTAACTCGTTTAACAACATCTGCACCCAACAGTTCATCGGCTTCGTCAGGCGTCACAGGTCGATGAGTTCCACATCCGAAAAGAATTGTGATATTGCCATCTTCCACACCGCGATGGTTCAGTTCATCAAGAAGGGGGGGAATCAGTAATTTCGAAGGCGCTGGGCGAGTAACATCATCAACGACAACAGTGATGGTGTCTCCTGGATGTACAAGTTCAGCTAACGGTTTGGAGTCGATTGGATGTTTCAAAGCCCGAATGATTTCTTCCCAGGGATCTGCCACACATGGCTTATCTTTTGGTGTAATAGTTCCGAGAAAATTCCGCGTCGGGATACGTGCACAGATCTCCGTTTTTCCGTATGGGAACCAAACATTCACCATCAGTATTCCCTCTTCGCCAGAGGGAAACGTTACCAAGGAGAGATCTTTTAAGCGTATCGAAGGAACAGCCTGCCTTTCTAAAGACTCTAGTTAAGGTTAATAATCAGCGACCGTTTTACTGTTAGCCAGATGGTTAGGATGACGAAAATCACTTGTGAGCGAAGGGACTGCAAGCATTGGGTAGATGACGAGTGCTCACTCCAGAAAATCGTGGTGAAAGAAAGAACCATTTCAGATGATGAAGAGGTTGCGGTGTGTAGCACCTTTGAAATCGTTACAGGAGTCTGTTGAACCGAAGTTCAGAGGGAAAACCTGCGACACAATTGTACCAGTAGCACTGTTTTTCAACGTGGTGAGTGAGAGTTGACTCCTCGTACTGAGCACGCAAAAGAAAACCTCTGTAAAGTCCTCTTCAAGATCGGTGCTCTTAGATTTGGAACCTTCAAACTCACAAGCGGGAAGATGAGTCCCTACTACATTGATCTACGAGTTGTCCCTAGCTTCCCAGATGCATTCGAGCAGGTCTGCAATTTCTACTTGGAAATGGTGCGGGAGCATGTGGGCACTAACAGTTTCACACGGATCGCGGGAATCCCGATTTCAGGCTTACCGTTTGCTGCCGTAGTAGCTCGTGAACTTAGGAAGCCACTGCTCTTTCCAAGAGATGTCCAGAAAGGTCACGGGAGAGAACGGAGGGTGGAAGGAGTGCTCAATCCAGGTGATACGGTTCTAATCATCGACGACCTGGTTACATCAGCGAAGTCGATTATGAAAGCGGTGGAATCGATTAGAATGGAGGGCGGAGTAGTAAATGACGCAGTCGTCTTAATCGATCGTGAAGAGGGAGGTAAAGAGCGACTAGGTGAAAGCGGCATCCGCCTTCACTACTTGCTGAAGGCAAGTGAAGCCGCGAATACCTTGCATCAGGTAGGAGCGATCACGGACTCAGAGCTCACGACAATCCTGAAACAGAGTAAACGCAAGGGATAGCTACCCGAGACATGCGTCTAAGTGACTGGTTAAACGAGGTTCAGTTATGAAAGTCGCGAGAAGCCCCCAGACCGCGTTATTCCCGTGCCCTGTAGTCCTCGTTACTTGTATCGACGCGAAAGGGAAACCCAATATAATTACTTTAGCGTGGGCTGGTGTCGCTTGTTCAAACCCACCAATCATAAGCATAGGTATCCGCCCTGATAGATATTCATACAACCTCATCAAGCAGTCAGAAGAGTTCGCTGTCAACATTCCGACGGAGGAGTACGTGAAGGATACAGACTTCTGCGGATTATTTTCAGGGAAAGCTGTGGATAAGTTTGCTGAAACCAAGCTGACTCCAGATCCCGCGGAACAGATCAAGCCACCCATCATCAGAGAGTGCCCTGTGAACATCGAGTGCATCGTGAAAAGCCTAATTCCGCTGGGTAGCCATCACCTGTTTCTTGGGGAAGTCGTCAACGTCCTCGTAGACGAGTCGATCTTAGATGAAAAGGGGAGAATCGACCTCGTCAAAGCAGCACCTTTCACTTTCAATAGCGGGGAGTATTGGAGTCTAAAGAAGAAGATCGGTGACATAGGCTTATCAAAACGGAGTAGGTGAAAGGGTTGATGAACAGCCTTCTAAGTAGAGACAGAACACGGTCTTCACAGTACGTCGTGTTTACGGAGTACGAGTTACTTTCTCTGGTCATCTGCATCACCTTAGATGTCAGTGAATACATAGTAGCGATTCTCCTTTTACCCGTCGTCGGCGATTTGCTGGATGTTTTCGGAATCATCATGTGCTTCGTATTGTTTCGTCTGATTGGAATCATCTCTCTCTTTGAACTAGTCCCAGGCGTGGATGTGTTCCCTGTATTCATCATCACGTGGCTCAGTTGGTACTTTATTAGAAGGCGAAGATTGATATGGTAATCCTCGACATTATCATCAAAGGATGAGACCATAATGGATGAAGACAGACGAATTAATCGTAGGCTAAACTGGAACCTCGCTAGAGCCGCTTTAGTCGTAATTCTGGTGTTCCTCATCGTCTTCAGCGTCATATTTGCGTTAACGATGGTAGTCGTTGTCGGCGTCGGTCACGCTGCGATTCTCGTCAATCCGATTTCGAAGTCAATTAGCAACCCCATACTAGGTCCAACGTTCGCTGTGAAAGCCCCCTGGGTGTCCGCGGTTGATATTTACTACGCGACCGACTCGTATGAAGCGGTTGTGCCAAGCTTCTCCTCCGATCAGCTCGAGATGCAGATCGAGGTCTTAGTCAGATGGTCATTAGATCCTGAAAAGATCAGAGACCTCTTCAATAATTATCCAAACATGAACTACAAAGTATCCATTGAATCTGTTCTCGAAGAAACAATGAGATTAATAACAAAGAACTACACTGCTCTCGAAACAATAGAGTTCAGAAACATCGTGAGGGACAAGATTGAAACGACTGTACTAAACGAACTACAGACTGAATCGTCTCTTGCCGGAGCCCTAATGCGTTTGGAATTCGATCTGAAGAATATTGGCTACCCTGAGAAATATACAGCGGCGATCGAAGACAAACTTGTCGCTGAACAGCAGAAGATTCAGGCTGACTTTGAGAAACAGAAAATCCTGATACTAGCGAACGCAACGGCTCAAGAAACCATAATCGAAGCATCTGGCGAAGCAGAAGCGAAAGTCATAGAAGCGAACGCCACGCGAGAAGCAATTGAACTAGTCTTGTCCTCGGTAGGTCAAAGCGGGAATGAAACAAGAATTGCAGAACTCTACCTCTGGGTTGAAGCACTACAACGCATAGCG
Organism: Candidatus Bathyarchaeota archaeon; assembly: GCA_020345645.1. Classification (GTDB taxonomy): domain Archaea; phylum Thermoproteota; class Bathyarchaeia; order Bathyarchaeales; family SOJC01; genus JAGLZJ01. The sequence goes on from CP070765.1 coordinate 29,433, forward strand.
CCCGAAGTCGAAATCCTCATCGTGGGGTCTGATGGAGTCCCTGTACTGATCCCTACAGACTCAACTACCCCGTAGCACAAACATCTCTTTGCACGCACGTACACACATCTCCATAATTGTGATAAATTGACGTTAGTTGATGGCAAGGGCCCTCGGGAAAAGCTGGTTTTCGCCTCAAGCCTGTCACCTCAGAAGGCATCCATACAGAGATTCTTGCTTCTAGTAAAAAGCATTCGAGACTTCGGGGGTTCACTTTCACACACTCCAATCCTTTGCTTTACGCTTGATGCTGAAAATGAGTTCCCTGCACGAACGAGAAATCAGTTTTCTGCGTTGAATGTCGAATTCACCAACGTGAAGATAGCGAACGAAGGCTCCCAATTTCCTTTCTTGCAGAAAGTCCTTTTATCCGCTCAAGCCGAGGCTGTAACTCAAGCTAAGACAGCCCGTCTTGCTTGGTTGGACTCGGACACCATCGTGGTTCAAGAACCCAAGGAACTCCTGTTGCCAAAAGACATCTACTTGGGCTACAGACCCGTGCATCATACGATTATCGGTTCACACTTCGATGAGTCGCCCGACCTGTTCTGGAGGTCGATCTATCGGCACTGCAGGGTGCCAGAAGACCGAATGTTCCCAATGATAACCCACATCGATGGCATAGAAATCCGACCCTACTTCAACGCTGGTCTGCTAGTTGTCCGTCCAGAAAGACAGCTGCTACAGAATTGGCGCGATAGCTTTCTCAAGACCTATAAAGCAGCTGAATTTCAGAAACTGTACGAGAAGGATGCACGATACGCAGTATTCATGCACCAAGCCGTGTTAGCAGGCACCATTCTATCAACCCTCATGACCGATGAGATAATGGAACTCCCATCAACGTACAATTACCCGCTTCACCTGTTTTGGGAAGACGTTACCGACGGTCGCCCTTCAAGTTTGGAGGACGTTGTGACGTTTCGCTACGAGAATTTCTTCGAGAACTCGGATTGGAGAAAGAAAATCCCAGCCAAAGAAAAACTCAAGCAATGGATAGTAAGTGTACGTGCGACTAATTAGTCATAAAAGATGAGTTAAACGTGTAATTACTCATAGAACATATCAAGCGGGATGCTTATGCGCGCACATGGAACCTGTGAACTGAATTCGCTCGGGCACACAGAGAAACGAGACGTGCACGTGTAAATTAGTGAACAAGTATCGTCGAATTTATGGATTAGCGTGTGCTATTCATCTGCATTTGTCAAAGATGAGAGGCGTGCGTACGAATTCACTAAGATGTTTGTCTATTCTGCAAGATTGCGTCTTCAAGTTCCTTCTCATCAAAGTCTGAGCGAAGCACGATTTCTCCATTTATAACAACACACATGTCCTTAATCCCATACCTTAAGGCCTCTGACGACTTTGTGGACTTCGTTTGAACTTCCACCAAATCTTTGTATTTCGATGTGACATGCCCAACTTTTTCCATTAGTGGTGCAAAATTGCAGACACAGGAGCTTAATGGCACAAAGACTTCAACCTTCAATTTGTTTACCTTCATCTTACCATCCTCCTAAAACATAACCTATCATGACTATGCCAATTACTACAAAGACTATGCCAAAAATCTTTTTGAGCCATTCTCCCGCAGAAGTAGTTTTCTCAGTCACAGCTTTTCGTGCTGTAGCCAATAATACACTTAGGAGAATGACTGGCAAAGCGTGACCCAGACCAAAGGCGAAAAGTAAAAGGCCACCGTGATAAGGCGTCGGTGCGCTGAACATGGTTAGGAGCATGGCTGGCAGAACCAAGGATAAGGAGCATGGACCTAGGGCGAGGGAAATGACTACGCCGAACAGAAATGAACCGATCACATAATTGTATTTTGAGAAGCGTGTCAAAGCTGTCAGCTTCAAGGTATTTACTCGTTCAGTAAGAGAACTGCTAGTATCGCTTAGAATGTTAATTCTTTCGAGTAATCCTAAGTTGTTGATTCCAAAGAAGATAAGGAGGAGACCTGCAATTCCAAAGAAGAACCGTGTGCTTGTTGGATCTGCTACGGGAATTAAAGAGGATACAGCGTAACCGAGAATGAAGAAAACTAGGCACATTGCTGCAGTGAAACTACAGCCAATTACGAAGCCTTTCCGTATACTCCCGCTAACACCGACAGCGTAGGTTAGGTAGGCAGATATTAATGCGATTGAACAAGGGGAGAGGAAGGTTACGATTCCCAGAATGAATAATCCCGAAAACTCCTCAAGCATCATATCAAATCCTTGAGAGCTGGTCTATCATTGAAGACAGGGCTTCCGCGGTTACTGCTTCAGTGTATACTTTGGCTACATTGAAGGCCTTATCGATGAGAATAATTGACCCATCTTGGATCTCAAAAGGCGTATAAGCCTCGATAATATCCATTTTTCCATCTGTGTAATCGTTTCCTAATACCCAAGATATATCATAACTAGATCGGATCTGTGCCAGATTTTCGTCTGAGCATGTTGATACAGCTACTGTGATGATGGTCGTAACGGGTTTGTCCCCACAGTGTATCTCACACACCCGTTTAAGTTGTTGGAGTTGGTTATCATTTATAGGATATATCTGTCCTTGACACTTTACAGTCATAAAGTGAAGGACAATCACTTTTCCGCTAAATTGTGTGAGAGAGAATTGAGTTCCATCTATATCTTCAATAGAGAAGTTAGGGGCTGGTTCTGATAGTAGCAGGTTGCTGTTCCCCTCACCTCCGTTTGAGGATTGAACATAGTACTGCCAAGCACCGTACGAGATAATTAGGATAGCAGCAAAGAATATCCCAATGATTATTCTTCCTTTAAACCACTTCGTTTTTTTCTTAGCCTTTAGCTGCCCATGATGAGTCTTTTGAGCTCCTTGTTGCTTTATCTGCTTCTTTCGTTGTTCCTCTCTCCAACTTTGCTTTTTTTTCTCTGACAATTCCTATTCCACCAAGTTAGAGTTTTTAGATTTGAGTTGGGGATGGTGTTCTTCAATAATGTGCGTGTACACCTTCTTTTCTTCACAGTCAAAGCAATACTGACGTTGTCTATCAGCAAGTAACTCTTTTCCACAGCTTACACATCTTATTCTTTGTAGAGACGAACCTTTCTTTGCTGATCTGCTCACGCTTTGGTGTGCAGGGAACATTATTGCTCCATTCTTACAGAGACTGGCACATGATGAACACCCATAGATGCAATTCAAAGGATTTGCGACAAAGGGCGTCCCATCTTTAAGTTCAAGAACCTTGTAAGGACAGAAACCTACGCACTTATATGTCCCTTCACACCCGTCACAAGCGTTCAAATTTATTGTAGGAAACCAAGGGCGTTTAATCATATTATTCACTACTTCTGTTTATAATCCACCTGCCAATAGACCGTATATCATCCCAGAAAGAACTGCAAAGACGAAAGCAAGACTGCCATAGGTTACCACAATCTTCCACCCAACTATTCGGTAGGTAGAAAGGGAATTGGGGATGTCATATGGTTGCCCCATAAGCCATGCAACAGTCGCGCCAGGAGACATGCCCAAATCCACGAGCGCTTTCCCCAAAGCTACCTCTATCAGAGTTGGAGTGTACAGGGGACCACCCAGTAATGCAGCTAAAACCACGCCGAAGGCTCCGGTAAGGTAAGTCCTGACTAAATCAGATGGAAAGAACGCTTGGAAATAGCTTACTGCTACAAGCCCTATCAGAAATGGTGGTATGATCCGTTTGGCAAGGAACCCGCCAAATTTTAAAGCGTTCCAAAGTCGTTCATCAATAGGTTGCTTGATCAGCTCAACGGAACCTGTTTGTGTTCTATTATTCGTGAATTGTTGTTCAAATCTCTTACCCCAAGGAGTTTTCGCCACCAAATAGCCAATGATTACTGCACTGATTCCAGCTGCAACCATGTCTGCCAACGCGATTTGCCACCCCAACACTTGTATCGTCACAACATCAGCTAAGAGATTGTTCGCAGGAGCCACAAGAAGAAAAGTCAAAGCCGGTCCAATCCCACTGCCAGCATAGATTAGACCAGTAAAAATAGGCACCATTGTACAAGAGCAAACACAGAAAACTGGAGCTAGAAGCGTGGCAACCAAATAGGAAATCGGTTTCTTACTGCTCAAATATCGAATCACAAAACTCTGGGGAATGAACTCAGAGAACAAGCCAGAGACAACAAAGGCGAATCCCAGACAGACCCACCCATGTTGAGCGTAATCCCACATGTATGCCAAAGGAATTTGCCAAAGTGGCAAGTCTTTAAGATCTTCTGCCGTTGACATCGGTGTCAGCGTATAAGCCCCGATGATGGCTCTAATCATCATTATTATGAAAAAAAGGGCAACTCCCGCCAGAAGAGCAGTTCTGGCGAGTCGCTTTTTCTCCAAACGCGTCACCCTATATTTCTTGTCTTAACAGCCTTTCAATTACTCCGACGTCAAGAACTTTTCCCATGAACTTTACTGTACCATTCACGGCAATTGCTGGGGACATGAGAACTCCGTATTTGGAGATTGTATCCTTGGCGGTTATGTTGAGCTTTGTGACTTCGACTTTGTATCCTTCACTAGAAAGTTTTACAGCCGCTTTTCGAGCATTTTCCTCAGTCTTTTTGCATCGGGCGCAAGGTGGGCTGACCCCAATTACATCGACTTCTAGCTTCTTCACTTTCGAATCCCAAGTTCAGCCAATTTCAAGGTTCGTTAAGTCATTATTGTCGTATTCATACTTTTAAAAATATCGATTTGTCACTTCATTCCCAATAAATCAAAATATATAAATTTGTTTCAGCCCATATCGACACGAAACGCGAGTGGAAAGGATGCAATCAGCAAGACAGGCTAAGAGAACTGACAAACGGCTTGAAAGGCTCTTATGTTCAGGTCTTCGACCGGAGAAAGATCTGGAAGAGTACGCAAGGAAACTAAAGAAACTTGCCGAGAAGTTGGTAGATTCAGATGCCCTGCGAAAAAAAAGCCGTCTGTTAAAGGCTCTTGCCAATGAAACAAGGCTGAAGATGCTAAGGCTTCTCAGCATTCGGGAGATGTGTGTCTGTGAACTTACGGTTGCCCTGGACCTAACACAGCCAACTGCATCCCATCACCTGAATATACTACAAAACGTGGAGCTTGTAAGGGATAGAAAGGATGGAAAGTGGGTGTTCTACAGCGTTGTGAAACCTAAATTAGTTGAAAGCCTTTTTGACTTCATTGAGTTTCCGCGTTTGGAACCGAAATAGATGCTTTTCTTCATATCGCTATATAACGAGTGGGGGATACGCACGACGAGAGGAAAACATGCGTGCGCCATCAGATGGGGGTTGGGAGCTAGATATAACTCACCTTATGCACTACTAAACAGGATTTTGCTAAACAGTACCCTGTCTCTCAATCGGTCTGGACCCTAGATCGGTGGAGACATCACCCGAACTTTTTCCCGCATCATCCCTTTTTCATCAAGATGATTGACTGATTGAACGAGTTGACAATAAGAAAAAAGAGAGATAGGACCCTCAAACTAAGGGGGGAGGATGTGATGGTGGACAGTCCCAGTAGAGACCATGCTTGCATTCCTACGCGTTACCAACTTTCAAGATAGTTGCAAACGGCAACGACGATGTCAAAGATGTCGATTTTCCCATCTTCAATGATGTCAGCGTTAGGTTTGTACCAATCGTGATCCGGTGGTTTGCCATAGCTTCCTACCATGGCCACTATGTCGAAGATGTCAACATCCTTATCACAATCTACGTCACCTGGGATTGTTACGAGTATCCATCCGCTGGTTAACGAGTTATCAGTCGTATCTATTTCTCCAAGCACGGGTGTTGCGAATGCTCGTAGTGTGTAATTACCTTTTGATACGAATGTAGCATTCCAAGTGAAGGTGACGGTTGCAGAGGCAGACGCTGGAAGTATGGCAACGACGGTTGTCCCAACTGAAGAACTGTTCACGCAGCAAGTTACGTGTACTAACAGTTCTTGTTCGTTCCCTTCATTCCTGATAGTTACATTTATGGTAGTAGAGTAGTTTTCTCCCAGCGATGTTTTGGGAGAATAGATCTGAGTGACTGCGATGTCATGATTGATGAGAGGAGATGAAATTGTCACTTGACCTGCTTCTCGATAGTTATCGGTTTGGTTTGTCTCGTAGGCAAGTAGGAAAGCAGTGACGTTCACCTGATACGTGCCTTCGTCCACCCCGTGGGTGTGCCACGTGAATGAAAGGTTTTTCATCGCGCCTGGTTGAAGGTTGAATACCCAGCGAGTATGCTCACACCAGATTTCACTGATTAGGTTATCATCGTAGAATGCGGAGATTGGAATGGACGTTATATTTACGCTGCCTTGGTTCATGACCGTAGCGTTGATGTTTACGTCATCACCTGCGTTTACTGTAGTTGGAGTCGCTGCGGCATTGACGATGGCGATGTTCTGTATGTCGAATCGAATAGAGTTGGTGGTGTTGTTGTCTTCAGTACTCCCATCGTTTGGAATTGACGCATTCGCGAGAAGAGGATAATCACCCAATGTCATGTTGTCAGTTGCCCAATCAAAACTGTAGGAGGTCCAGTTGCCTGGCCCTATGTCTATCTGCGTGGCATTGATCTCCTCCCATTGAGAGCCATTCAAATAGTGAACGGTGACGGTCACGGTCTCAGCGGACGCTCCCTTGTTGAGTACGCCAAGGGAGATTGGAACTGGTTCGGTCACAAGAGCTTCTTGGGGGGCGTAAAGATGGGTAACCATTACGTCATGAGATTGGATTTCCCGCGTGGTCCACAGAACCTTCCCCCAGAGGGTCCAGCTGAAATCGGATAATCGGAGGATTCTCTTGATACATCCTGAGAATTCGATACCTGCGTTGACGTTGACGCCTACATCGATCCACCACGTGAACTCCGCCGTTGAAAACGTGTATGTTAGGCTGGTAAGGACGTAGGGTTCGAATTCCACGAAGGGCCCTGCGAGCTTGTAGAAGAGAAGGGATAATCGGAACTGGAGACTGGGTTTAATCGTGATGTATACGTTGTCAGTCGCGTCTATGAAAGGACCTATCTGCTCCACACTCAGGCTGGTGTCCCAGATCGCCTTCCATCGTCCATCCCGCTTCCACTCTACTCCCGCCCTCAAATAGCCTGTAGCATTCAGACCAACGGTTGCAGTGGCGCTGAGACCGGTTGCACTGGTTCCGATGGATAGGGTGGCAGCTGGGTTGAATTCCAAGTCTGTGACAACTGGGATGACGCCGACCCATAATGTGTAGGTCGTACTCCACTCGAACAAATTCTTACTCCACGACCACTGGATCTCTGCACATGAGGTAACGTTGACGATGACTTGGGCATTCAGTTTCGTCCATGCTCTGCACCATTTGAGTCGGAACCATTTGAATTTCCAGCCCACATACACTTGGAGGTCTAGGTGGGTGTAGACGTCCATAGTTATGCCGGAGATAGTGAATCCGTTGAGAGTCGTGCTGGGCCATTCGAGCGAGAAGTTGGCTTCCCACAGGTTGATGGTTTTGCTCCAGCTCCAATTGTCTGAGATACCGCCGGTTCCACTCGTAGCATGCGTCTGCGGTGAGTTTGTGGGCTGAGAGCACGAGAAGTATTCGATATGGAAGGTTTTGTAGCATAGAAAGTTATCTTCCACAAGGTCTTCCTCGGTGCTAGTGATGTTCCTCAGGGTGATCTGGAACTCTTCTTCGAGAACTAAATTCTTCAGCGTTGAAGCTTCTGAGATCTCCGCATAGAGATATGTGTTGTTTCCGAAATCTACAGTCCAATTCTTGGGTGGGTAGGTGAGAAGTTCCTTATCGTTGGTGATGAATCCGGTTTCAGGCAGGACGAAGTTGGTGATCCAGGTGCTGTTGTAGACGTATTCTTGACCTTCGGTTTCGGTGAGGTTTCGCAGCATCTGCTGGACGAAGCCTATCTTCGTCATTGTGAAACCTGCCCGGCTTAGTGATGCGTTTATGTCGATGGGCCCGATGGCGATTTTACCGCATTCGATAACCTGCATTGAAGCGTTGGCGGTGACGATGATGTAACATGCACCACTGGTTCCATACATCCATGCATCTATCTCCGTGATGTGAATACCGAGTGAGTGGGCGTGTTCTTGTATGATTCCTTGGAGGAAAGGCTCCTTCACTGGCTGCGTGATGTTGGCTCCCATCTCATCTGTGATATTCAAGAAATGCTGGGTGATGTTTGTTCCTTGCGGTGTATCAGTGTAGGTTTGATTGGCTATGCTTGTATTTCCAACTCCGCTGTACCCGCCTGGCAGGATAGTAGCGTTTGTATTCATGCGTGTAGGGGCGGGGATTGTCACGTTGACGGGGATAGGAGAATCTGACGAGATGTCTAAGTCTCCAAGACCTAAAGAGTTTCGATACAGCCTACTAAGAGGATAGGATGAAACGTTCATTAAAATGCTTAGACGGCATGATCCGTCTTCGTGAATGGAAACATTCTCCCTCATTATAGAGAAAAGTGGCTCAGGAAACGACGACGGAGCATTCGCTGATGCCCAATGATTCTTGCTCAGCGTCACTGACGGCGATAACGATGGGAAGATCAGGAGAAGAAACAAGGCTGATAATACAAGACTTCCTTTCAAAATCGATGCACGGAGGCTAGTATGCAACATCAGATCTATTATCATTTGTGAAAAAAAGTTCTATCCAAAACGCCTGTTACACGGTTTTTTCAGAAAAATCATTACCTATTTTCAAGTCGGAGAGCAAGCGACGGAACAGACCGCTTACCGAGAAAGCGCGTTTTCGAAAAGCCCAGCAGAGAGCCACGTCTTAAGAGCTTTGGAATCAGCCTTTTCAACATCAATGTTCTTGAGAAGATACTTCTGCAGATAATAGAAGCCGCCAGTCAGAGAACTCATCGCCTTAACGTCAACGTGGCTATGCCATCCTCTGGCGACTAACTCCTTGGCGTGTACGCGAAAATTTAAGGTTTTTGACTAATTAGTCATAAAAGATGAGTTCTTTTTCCTCAAGTTCTTCGTGCAGTTTTCCTACAGCTTCGAATACGTCCTGTTCCTTTTTGGCACCTGTGCAGACTAACTTTCCACTAGCGAAGAGTAGAATGACGACCTTTGGCACCGGCATGCGGTATATTAAGCCTGGGAACTGTTCAGGTTCGTACATTGTCTTCTCCAAATCGTAGGCTGATTTCTCTAGGTCGATTGCACCGTAAAGGTTCGCTGATGCTACAATGTTCTGGATCTTCAACTCGGGCTTGCTGATTATGATTATACCGCTCTTCTTCAGTTCTTTGATTACGCGCATAACGGCGCTTCGAGCTTTCTTCTCCGATTTTGCACCAGTACACACCATTTTTCCCGAGTTGAAAATCAAAGTCGCTGTCTTCGGTCTCTTGAGGCGAAACACCAACCCAGGAAACTGTTCAGGGCGGTATTCAACACCGGGATATCCTTTAACTACCGCGTTCAGATCAACACGTTGCTTGAGCGTTGCGGAGGCAACGACGTTTTCAATCTTGATTGTTGCTTTTGTCTTCGGCATCCAAACCCGCCAACGATTGCTGTCACTTTGAGAAGGTCCCACTATATAAAGCCTTATAAAGAGGTCTCATGCGAGTCGCTTTTTTTCCCGCACGCGATGACGCGTCATCTATGCCTATCGACAAGATATATGAGGTATTTTCACAGTCTGAAACGTATGCCCGAGCCTTACGCCGTAATGCGGGAGAAAATCAGGAAGAGACTGCAGAATAAGACTGACGACCAGAGGATTAGGGAACTCAAACAGGTTTTATCAGAGTTGCATACGATCTACAAAGAGCTACGCGTTGAACTAACACAAGAGTTGAGTGACTTAACCAGGAAGCGAGTATCAAGGGCAAGCATAGGGAAAAGCAGATACCCTGCCATTCAAAAGGCGCGCCCGCAGCTGGCTATCGTCAGCTTTCATGGATCTAATGCCCGCCCCCTTTTTCAGAAGCTCAGTGGCAGAAGAATCGGGTTTGACCCGCAGATCTACTTGGGGAGGTTCGACCATCGAGATGTTGCTTTCCAGCTTCTATTAATTCCCGAAATCTACGAAGGCACTGCGGATGACGACAGAGAGTTGATGTCGATAATCAGAGCCACCGATGGATTGTTGATATTTACCGAGTCTGAAAAAGACCTCTTGAAAATCATCGCTGAATTAAGGAAGGCAAAGATCCATGTCAACCTGGAAAAGGGCAATCCGGCTGAGAAAGGAGACGAGATGACTCGTCTTCCATCATTGGTCGTGTATAAGGAACCGAATCCGACAGAATCAGCAACTGGGGTACAGGTTAATGACGTACAGCGAATAAAGGATGAGGTGTATAAGCGTCTTGGGCTGACTCGAATCTACTTAACGAAGACGAACCGAGACGGATTCTCTCTACCACCATTGGTATTCATGCAGGACATTGTTTCAGTGGAAGATGTGTTGACTAAAATTGCTAGGACCTCCAAATCCAAGTTTAGGCACGCGAAAGTCTGGGGAGCTTCGGCCAAGTTCGATGGGGAAACGTTTGGTTTGCGAAGGCTGCTGTCAGACGGGGACATCGTTAGGATTTACGGAATCTGAAGAACATTTCTCCAACTCCATATATTGTTTAAGATAACGAGTTTATCTTTCAGAAGCAATATCGTGTTAGGGATTGTGATGGCTCATACGTTTAATATTCCCTTCGGCGATAACCAGAAACTCAAGCAAATCATGGACGCAGTACAGAAAGATACTCGATTGCAGACCTTCTGGAAATGCTCGAACATGATGGCTATTGACCGGCTGGCTTACACCGATCACGGACCCATCCACGTGAAGATCGTGGCCAACTCGGCGCTAAGGCTTCTCAGGATCTTAACGAAGAACAATGTCGTTCCCAATATTGTCAAAGATTATGATCTCAGCAACGAAGACGCGGAAGTCGTGGTTGTCCTTGCAGCCATCTTTCACGATTTAGGGATGACTGTAGCACGGGATGGACATGAGGAGTTCAGTGTCCTCTTCGCACACGACTTCTGCAAACAGTACCTAACCTCTATCTATAATGAAGAGGAGAGCACGATCCTCACGTCCGAAGTCTTGCACGCCGTGCTTGCCCATCGACCACAACAGCAGGTCCTAACGCTGGAAGCAGGGCTAGTCCGTGTTGCCGACGCACTGGATATGGAGCAGGGAAGGGCAAGAATCCCTTTCGAATCCGGCAAGATCGACATCCACTCTGTCTCAGCTCTCGCAATCGAACAAGTGGAGATTTTAGAGGGTACTGAGAAGCCAATACTGATACGGATCATGATGTCGAACTCAGCCGGAATATTCCAAATAGATGAACTGCTCAAGGCAAGGATTCAGAATACGGGCTTGGAGAAATATATCTCCGTCATCGCCGAGATCACAGGGGAACAAGAGCGGAAGATCATCGACAAGTTCGAACTCTAGTAAAGGAAGAACGCTCCATAAGCTTTTAATTTCGAAAGATGGGAGGGTGAGGCTCTAGGATTCAGTTGGAGAACCAGTGGCTGGTTCATCTTCCTCTCTAAGGGGCTCTTCAACAGGTTCTGGTTCAGGTTCGGTTTCGTTCCTTGCGGAAGGTATAACGAACTCAAGCACGACGAGGACTGCTATCAAGATTACGATCAGAACCATCCCTTGTGGAGAATGGACGAACAAGGGAATGTGGCCAACAAGGGGAAGCGAGGACACAACTTTACCGACTAGGTGACTGTCGTAGATTCGCCAAGGATCTACTCCACTGTTATGATCGCCTCTCGTTAATACGTACGTATCGTCGCCGGTACTATGGGCTTCTACGGCTCTGTGGACGATTAATTCGTCAGGGTTGCCTGGTTTCCGAAATACGATGATGTCTCCAGTCTCGTAGGCCGCATTCAGGTCAGCGACTTCAAGACCGCCTTGTACGACGATGAGGTCCCCGATCTGCAAGGTTGGAACCATACTGCCTGAAGCGACGGCTAAGAGCGGATATTCGGTTTGGAGGTATGCTTTAATGCCGAACCAGAAGACCGCGATCCCGCCCAGAACGATGGCGAGGAAGATTATCGACTTCATGTATTCATTTGAAAAGATTCTCTTAAGCTTCCCCATCTGGATCGCTTCATTACGGTGGCAATGGTTGGGCACTTCAGTTCACGGGCTTCTATTTAAACCTTAGATTAACAGCAGGCAACGCGTTTCATTGCCTTCACTATGTGAAGCTGAGAGCTTTTAGGCGGAGTCACATATTGTGTCTTGACAGCCTATGCTCACTCTTGCGGATGCACAGCATCTATGTTGGAAGAATTTTCGAAAGATAAACGATAAACTTGACCCAGAGAGAGGGAAAAAGTGGACTCCGTTCGTGATGGTAACAGACCTGCTCGAGGAAGCAGGCGAAGTAGCATCAGTCGTTAAAGGAATGGAAGGCTTCAAGCCTTCAGAGAAATCCGGAACTAAGGAGATGCTGGCTGCTGAACTCTCCGACCT
>CP070765.1:42046-58903 GCA_020345645.1 Candidatus Bathyarchaeota archaeon
AGTCCTGCCAGACCAAGACAGATGGAAGGCAGTATTCATTTTCTAGATAATGTCCCTGAACTGAAACCCGATCAAGAAATGAAGAGTCTTGCTATACATTCCCCAAACCACGCTATCTCGCTTAAGGGCGGCGTAGGCTATTTCTATGAAGTTGGCGGAGAGACAGGTATTGAAGCCAAAGAAAGAAGAACCATCGAAGAGTCCATCCCAATTAACTATAATACGCTGGTGAAGAAGAAAGAGCAATTAGAAGACCGATTTGACATAATAGTTGCAGCTGATGGATACCGCTCACGAATCGCTTTAGCAGCAGGTCTCAGATCGAAAACGCCTGTGAACGTTGGAATAGGGGCAGGTTTCACGGTTGAAGGCAACTTCAATCCTGAAAGCATGACAATCTGGTTCAACACTCGCCTCTCATTACATGGATACGCCTACATCATCCCTTTCTCAGCAACTGAAGCTTCGTTGGTTTCAGCTTCAATCGGTCGGAAGATTCCTGTTAAAACCTATCGCAGGAATATGAGACAACTGGCAGAGCAAAGAGGATTGCAGATCCTCGAAGAATGGGTAGACTTCGAGAGCTGGTACACGTTCTCATCATACCAGAAAGATAACCTATTCATTATAGGAAATGCAGGATCCTTCACCGACCCTGCTCTCGGATTTGGGTTAAAATGGGGCATAAAATCAGCAGAACTATGTGCTGAAGCAATCCACAACAATCTTGACTACAACCAGCTTCTTAAGAATGGGCTGTTCCCTGAATTCGAGTCTTGTCAGACATTAAGGAACTTCCTAGAGAATGCCAGTGATCACGATTTCGATAGGTTTGTTCAAAACTTCAAGAATCCTTTTATTAGAAGATTTGCCCAATCAGGAAAACCAATTCTCCAAAGAATAGCGCGCTCTCTCCTACTGAACCATGTGACTCGTTTGCCAAAAAGGACACCGCGATAGCAGCAGGTGCTATCTACTTGTCTGTAGAAGCCAATGGATACATCATGTATGTGAGTACCATATTTTTAAAAATGGTGACTCAAGGTGTCCATTTCTTAGGATAACTCTTAACCAACGACCACCACCCAAAACAACAAGGACGGATTCCTCACTTCAAATAAATGTGTGTGTGAGCACCACACTTCTCACACACACATTTCGTTGCACAAGGATTAAATCATGAATAATCCGAGTCTGTTTAGCGTACGCTAAAACGTTAACATATTCTGCGAGGAGGTGACAGCGAAATTTGAAAGAATATACCTGTATTCAAGTCAATCACCACAAAGAAGTGCCTAAGTCAATTGCCGACATGCAAAACTTGGGTTGGCGCCTCAACACCTACCAAGCTACCGGCTTTGGGACCGATGTTAAGCACTACTTACTATTTGAAAAAGGCGGCTAACCTCCTCTAGCATACAGGAGCACAAACCCGACAAATATTGGTCAATGGGCAAAACGAACCGCTTCCTATGTTTGTATGAGACCACACTTCTCTCTCTCACATACACTTTTCAACGAACTCCGTTTTCCAGGATGCCTATCCTTGAACTCTCATAGCAAGGGTTATCGCCGAGTATGTGTCTGTATTAGGTGGGGATTGAATGAGTCGAGTAGCGAATATCCTTCATAGTGTGACTGTTTATGCGAAGCAGGTAGTTCGCACGAGGTTATACTGTCCTTATTGTGGGACCAGAAATAGGTCTAAGGCTACTCACTGTCGAAAATGTGGAAAACCACTGCCTTCAGGTCAATCAGGCTTCCTAATCTAGCCAACCAATTGGTCCATGGGTCGTTAATTATAGGAGAGAGAGTACCACGCTTCTCACACACAAATTTTACATTGAAGTAGGCCAAGTTTCTCTTGTCCAATATGGTCTTCGGATAAACGAATAAATGTGATGACTAGCTATTGCTCCATGCCCCGCAGCGACAGTTATGAGGCGGAGTCCGACATTTGTAACGTCGCCTACAGCAAAAATCCCTTCAACGTTCGTTCGTTGTGCTCTGTCGGTTAAAAGGAATCCTTGCGGATTGGTTTTTAATGGTAGATGGCTGAAAATTTGATCGTTTGGAACAAGACCAATGGCTATTATGACTGCATCAACTTGTTTTTCTAGCTTTTCTCCTCGTTGCTTCACTATGACTTTCTCGACTCTACCATTCCCCTCCATAGCTAGTAGCTCTGCGTTGGGGAGCACGTTGACAATGCCACTTCTACGAACCCGCTCAACGTTTTGGTCAAAAGCACGAAAACCTTCATGCCTATGAATTAATGTTACTTCACTCGCAAGGTCAAGTAATTCGAGTGTGGCGTCTATAGCTGTATCCCCACCTCCCACCACGATCACCCTCTTCCCCAAAAACTCTTCTGGATGGGATGCGAAGTAATACACACCCTTACTCTCTCTGCTGAATTCCTCTTCGTGAAGTATTCCTAACCGCCGAGGTTTAGTGCCTGTAGCTAAGACTACGACGTGAGATTTGTATTCCGTTCTTGTCGAGGTCACCGTCAGATCCCTTTCCACTCTAGCAACCATTTCACTCTTGAATACAACTCCAGTAGATTTCAGATGATGAAGCCAGCTCCGAACCAGCTTAATGGCTACGATTCCCTCCGGAAATCCCGGGTAATTCGGAATTGTTTTATTGGGATAGAGAGTTGCCAAGAGACCACCCATTTTATTTCCTTCAAGAAGGAGGACTTTTAGGTGTCTAGAAGCACACATGATTGCTGTATTTAGTCCCGCGGGACCACCCCCGACAACAATAACGTCAAAATCCTCTTCTTCAGACAAACGTTCACGCCACCTCAACATACTCTGCTGTTGTAACTTTTTAATCCATGCGTAGCATCCTATTCTGAGGCTTTCACCTCCGATCGCCTGTGTGTAGGCAACCGGCCAACGAGTTGTCGAGTTAGCCAACCAGTTTATACGTTTATGAATTCGAGAAAGATAGCACCACACTTCTATGTTTCCAGTTAAAAGGTAAAACTGATCCTAGAGAACTCGCGAAAAAATCCACCATAATCATAAGGAACTAAAACGTGAAAACTGCGTTTCGATGAATTTTAGAAGTTGGTATCCGAAGAGGAAAGCTACGAAATAGGTAGGCCAAAGAATTATCGGCCAGTTCCCAGGAACATAACTCCACAGATTCAGCGATATCGCAAATATCTCCATCAATAGTGCTACCAATAACCCGCAAAGACCCAAACAGACCTGAACTTTAACTTCTCTCCTCCAGTCATGCTTCTTCCTGCCAAGGAATAAAACGATCCAAAGAACTAGGAACGCGAAGAATATTGTATACCAATTCGCATTGAACTGAAACGGCATGCTATCGGAGACACGTCATATCTGATATAAGTCTTAGGCAATCCTCCGGTCGTGCGGAGCAAAGCGAGGAGATGCGGGTGCTAACTCAAGGCATCTATTGTGAGACATTTCGTGACTAGCTTGCGAGTGTACATCCTGTTTTCTGCTCGTCACCCGTCATCGAAGCCTAGAGCCAAGGTAGAGCCCAGTGAAACCTAGGACTAGGGTTAGTGCGACGATTAGGAACATGAAGCCATCGAGGTATATCATCTCCCAGTTTGTCCACTCCGCCGTTGACAGCGTGGTATCAGGATACATCGCGTTGAGTTCCTCTTGGGCAGCTGTCTGCCAATGCCCCACGCTTGCTGGAACCACGGCGGCAAACAGCATCATGAGAGCAGCCCACAGAATTGTCACTTTCGTGACGTTTTCTCTTCTGGCCTCTCCGATCTTCTCTGCAAAGATGAATCCGCCGATTAATGCACTGAGGAAAAGGGCGACAAAGACGCCAACTTCATAGCTACCAAATCCTAGAATTGAAACGAACACGAAGTCTAACGGAAAAGCAAGCAACCCGAAAATCACCACCATTGATACAACTGCAATCACGAAATCGCCAAACTTCATCGTATCACCTCCTCGGAAACCAGGTCCCTGTAGCCTGTACCCTCCGCTCTGATTTTATAACTTAACGAGATATGAGATCACCACCACGCGCAAGCATCGTTTTTCATTTCTCGATTTACTTCAACGACTGGTCCAGATTCTCTTCGAGAAGAATGCTTCGTGTAAGATGACTACTGGCGATCTCTTGCCTTGAAGACGAATCGTGACTTCCGTGTTCGCAGGAAACCCGTTGCAATTCCTGCAATGAGGATGTAGGCAGCCAGTCTTTGATGCATGTCCACTGTGATGTAGGTCGTTCGCCCGCCTACTGGTGACTCGACTCTGAAAATCAACGTATCCCATATGATGGTGCAAGCGATGTCAACGGAGGCAATGACTATCCACCTTCCCAAGCTGTCCGGGCTTTCTGGAATTCTGAAACTGGTGCTTGCGATCCCAGTTTGGTTCGTTTCGGTGACGAAGATCAGTTGTGTCACATTTCGGGGATCCAACACCTGAAAGGCTACCAAGAGATTCTCTTGAGGCCACCCACAGTAACTCGCATACGCTATAAGGATCACTTCTTCCCCATATACAAAGAAACCTCCAAACACCCCAGGTCCCTCGCCGCCCTTCTGCGTGTACACATCCTCGTAGCGGTCTCCATCCAGGTCACAGGGTTCTACTGAACACCAGAAAAATATGGCACTGACATGCCGACAGTCCAGTTCGTCGCCATTTGGATCCAACAGAAGGATCTCCTGGAAACAGATCGGGCTCCCAACACTTGCGAGTGATCCCAGAACCTCGAAAGAAAGCTTTGTCAACGAGCCATCACCACTAATTGGCTCCTGAACCTCTAATAACGACATGTTGACACATATCGATCCTGATTGGTCGTCGACACTGAACTCGAGGAGCGCATCGGCAGGAATTAACGAACCTCTCTGAATGTTCTGAACGTGCAGAATGCTTGAGTTGAACTTCATAACGAATTCAAACTTGGAGAGGTTTTCAACATCCGATATTTCGATCTCGACATCAAAACGTTCTCCCTGACTCTCCCCGATGTACGTTGGGGGATCAGGCGACAGATGGCAGGATGATGGTGGTAAAGTGCCATAAGACGAATTGAGGATAAATCCAAGAGCCAGTGCTCCTAAAAGCGTGCAAAATAAGGCCTTCACCACGCGTTTTTTCAACACTATGTTCATGACCAGCATGTATACTCGCGATACCCATGTGCTATAGGAACTCGATCTTCCTTTCTTTCACGTTACCATTTGAAATGATGTCTTCTCAAGATAAAAAGATCGTGGAACTATCTTCTAGGTTAATAATTTGTATTTATTATGCAACAGATCCCTCAGACTCACTCATCAGTGAAAACATCAGCTCATCTACTTTCAACGGAAAACTCTCTCGAAGAGGGTTAAACCTACCCTGCGTTTTCAGAACCTTTTATGTAATCCTGACAGATATGTTGTGGAACGTAGAACATAGATTACCAATTCATATCTCTTTTATCCGGTTCTAACACACAGCACGACCGAGTGAAAATGGGACAAAACACGTGGAAAATGGTAGCATTAGCACTTATCGCTGGACTCATCGGTGGCCTAATTGCAGCAGCATTAAGTGCTCAATTTCTCCTCAAAGGCGAACAGGGACCAATAGGACCGGTGGGACTACAAGGACCACAGGGTGTGCAAGGTGTACAGGGTGAGCAAGGTCTAGAAGGACCGCAAGGGGTGCCGGGATTCAATGGAACTGACGCGATTCTACAAGCCCTTCAAAGAAGAAACAACACGGCAGTTGATGTTGCCGATTACACTACAATGGAGTGGTTTAATTTATCAGACGCAGATGCATCTATGAAGATCCTGCTAAGCATCAGTCCGAGTTCACGACTCTTGGCCCGGTTCTCAGCCAGCCATCAACTAGAGCCTCCTGCAGCAATCAGTGTACGGATAGTGGTTGATGGAAGCCACAACAGCACCTCGTACATCTGTTCAACTGGTCCTCCGGCCAGTGGAACCTACAAGCTGACAGGATACGTCGAGTTTCTCACAGACCCGTTGGAAGCTGGTGAACATACGATCGACATCCAATTCATGCGAGAATCAGGTGCACCGATCTTCCTCGACCGAACATTAACAGTCCTCGAGATTCCCCCCAACTAAAACTATCGTACACCAGATGCACGGTTCTCTGCGAGAAAACAGTTCGGACCATGCAGTCTCGACTGGCTTACAGACCTACCGAGCCAACGATGAAACTGAACCCAAAGTAAATTAGGAATGCCCCGAATACCATCAACAGAATCCGATATGGTCTCAATCCAATAACACTCCGCCCCTTTTCAGAGAAGTAGGCGACGGATGTAAGCCAGACAAAATCCATCCACACATGAAACACATACATCAATAACACTCCCAACATCGATCCGAACTCTAACGCTAAGAGAATCAGTTGAGCGCCCGCCGTTAACCACCAGACTAGGAAGAAAGGATTCAATCCTGTCAACGAGATGCCCAAGAACACGAGGTTTCTTCGGTTCATTGGTTTCGCGAACCTCTCTTCGAAAGAAGATGAGACCGAGTCGTAGACCTGCTTCGACCCGAAGAACAGTAACATTCCTCCCCCCGCGACTCCGACGACCAATCGCACCACAGGCTCATTGGCTACACTCAACAGTCCCAGAGCTAGGAGGAGGACAATTGCCGCCTCCACAATTGTGTGGGATATCGAAAAAAGGAACCCACTCTTGGCTCCAAAGCGAGACCCATGGGAGATCGTTGCGAAGAACAAGGGACCTGGTGCCAACGCTCCTGATGCAGTGATCAAGATCACCGTCCCCACGAAATCAACGAGATCCATAGTAATATAAACTTCCAACGGAGAAGATTAGCCTTCCTAAGCATCATAACTGACATCGCGAGGAAAGCGGCTTGAAGACTGCCAGGCTTTACACGTCCAGTGTCATTATACTCTCCTTATCAGCGTTGGTAGAAAACCTGGCCTATGCCCTCCCGATGTCGTATTTCCCAAACTTCGTACAGTTTCTCGGTGCATCCGTTGCCTACATCGGATTCTTCACGGCCGCCTTCACAGCAGCGAACGCCGGCCTCTCTCAGCGATTCGGTGCACTATCTGATCGAATTGGACGAAAAAAACTGATTCAAGCCGGCTTACTGACCGATGTCTTCCTCGGGACGGTGACGGGACTTATTTGGGACTGGGCTCCCCTCCTGTTCATCCGCGTCTTGAACGGCATTGCAACCGCTGCTGTCGCTGCTCCCGCTGAAGCTTCCTTAGTCGATCAGGTACCCCGACATCGACGGGGTGAAGCCTTAGGATTCTACCTCACAATGAGCATGGTCGGCTTCAACATGGGGCCTGTTTTTGGCGGTGCCATTCAATCCCTCTGCAATGATGTATTTGCCACAGGATTGGAATGGAGTTACCGGATTCCGTTCTTCGCCGACTCGTTCCTCGCGTTACTCGCCTTCTTCCTCGTGTGGAAAGGAGTCAAAGAGACGAGAGGAGGTAACCCCGAACCCCAAAGCACTCCAGCTCAAGTTGACGACAAAAAAAACCTCGGACTTGACAGAAAAACAGCTTTCTCCTTAAAGATCCTCTACATCTCCTCCTTAGCCACGGGATTCGCTGTCGGGTTCATCATCCCTGTCAGCGTCTTATACTTCGGCGACATCTTCCACGCGACCCCCCTCCAAATCGGCATCATCCTATCCATCGCTGGCTTTGTCGGATTAACCTGCAACCTCTACGCTGGGCGGATATCTGATCGCATCGGTCGAAAGCCAGTCATCGCACTAGGTGCGTTACCCTCCCGAGTAGCCACGATCGCGTTCCCCTTCGCCCCTACTTTCATCTCCGCAGCTGGAATCACCGTTTTCAGAGCCTTCGGTCATAACATAGCTATGCCAGCATCGCGAGCCCTGAACGCTGACCTCGTTCCAGAACGAGTACGAGGAAAACTTTTCGGACGCATCGCGGCGTTCTTCAGTTTAGGTGCAATCCTCGGCCCCATCCTCTCCACACTAATCTACGAGATTTACAGATTTCAGACCTTCCAGGTTCCATTCCTCAATAACCTTGAAATCAGAGGAGCCGGGTTCCCCTTCTTCATCAGTAGCATCATCGGTCTCCTCTCCCTCACCCTTCTCCTCGTTTTCGTCGAGGAACCGAAAAAACATTCAAAGCCCTAATATCTCTAAAACTTGATAATTATGTAAAGTTGGGAGTCAGGACGCATTCTGCCCCGTTAGTAGTGTCCACAGCCTGTCTCCAACGTAATGGATATTCTCAAGCACCTTTCCTTGTTTTATTTTCTTCGCTTCCCCTGCATCGTAAAGGGTAAAGCAGACAGCTAGCGGTCTTCCATGGCGTTCATCGACCACAACCACCACTTCGCCTTTACGAAACGTTCCATCATACCGGACGATTCCAGGAGCCATCACGTCAGCTCCATTGCAAACGAAAGCGACAGCTCCCATATCCACTACTACCGTTGGAAAATGACCGATAAACTCCTCGTTTGTGAGCGTTGGGAATAACCTCGCTTTGGATCTTGCGAAGGTCGGCTTCCCTGAAATGAAGAACACCTCGTAACCAAAACCTTCTGCCAACTCGATCGGCTCCTTTGCACTCACGAACTCAGAAGCTACAGTAAGTTTTGAAACGAGTTCATCACGAACTCTTCTGGATTCCTTCGCGCGCAGGTAACGTCGCTTCACTTCAACTCTTCCTACTTCCACATGTTGATGTTGCCAAATTGAGCCTTAATCTAATCCACGAAGTTGGTCGACATCTCCCTTTTTTAAGAATTAGCTCATCCAGTCGCGTATAATATTTAGTTTGATGCACGAAATGTATAGTTTTTTATTACAAAATAGAACTTTATTCCAGAAAGGCTTAAATCCTGTATGGAGAAAGCTAATGTGCTGAAGGAGAAGGAGAAGTGTGATTCTCGCCCGAATGCGGGTTAGGCTAGCGTTTACTTTATTACTGGTTATACTAGCTTTAACAGCTTTTACTGCCACAAGAATTCACACTGTGTCAGCTCAGGCTTCTTGGCCACTTTCTTGGATTGAGATTGATTGGGATAGAAACGAGAACGGGGCAACCGACGACTGGCGGGATGTGGAGTACGCCTACTTCGAATATGACGAGGAATACCTTTACCTGAAGCTGCACTGTTACGCCATGCCTGGAGGTGATTGGCCTTCCAGCGATGCTAGGTACAAATGGTTCATCGACTTGGACGGATACATGTATTATAGCGGCGGCAACATTTACGATGCTGAATACGTCATCTTCGTTGAAGACGCCAACGATGATGGTGTCGGCGAATTATACCTAGTCTCCGACGCCAATGACGATAACAACTTCGGAGAGTATGAACCATGGCCACCACCGAACTACCTGGACTACGCAATCACGAATCCCACCGTCGGAGACTGGCGGATCGTTTCACCAAACCAAATTGAGATGTACATCAACTGGACTTCGATTGAGGCTCCAACATCATACCAACTCTTCTGGGCAACAGATCAGCAGAATCCCAACTTGGACCAAGGTCCTACTACAGATCGCCCAGATGAAGAAGCACCCATCATAATCCACAACGTTGTCGCTGTAAGCCAAACTCCAACCCCCACAATCGTAAACCAAGGTGAGAACGTTTCGATTCAAGTAGTCGTTGAGAACGAAGGGACGCAGGCTGAGACCTTTAACGTAACCTGCTACTTCAACAACACTGCGATTGGTATCAAGCTCGTGACCAATCTAGCCGCAGGACAACAAGAGACCCTCACGTTTGAATGGAACACGACCGGCTTGCCAGAAGGCGCTTACTCCATCACTGCGTGGGCTGACTCAAGCACCGTGATCACCGAAACCAACGAAAACGATAATTGGTGTACAACGCCAGCCATCGTGACCATTGAACCTCCACTCAGTCACGATGTGGCTGCAGTTTCACAAGTTCCCGACAAGTATAGCGCAATCCAGGGCGAAACCGTCGATATTAATGTGACTGTGTCAAACCTCGGAGACTTCATCGAAGACTTCAACGTTACCTGCTTCTACGGCGATAGCCCTATCGGCTATCAGACAGTAACTGGGCTGTCGCTGGCAGGATCGACTCACTTGATTTTCACGTGGAACACATCAGGGGTAACTCCAGGCACATACTACGTACGAGCTATGGCGGACTCCAGCAGTAACATCGTCGAGATTGACGAAGTCAACAACAACTGTACAAGTTTTGAAACGATCACCGTCTACTCCCCTGGAGATATGGGAGCCCTCTTCATAGATAAAGTGAAAACCGATCTCATAGCTGGCGAAGAGCCGCCAGTAGTCGGCTACTCAACGACTTTCGAGTTCACTATTTTAGCTACAAATATCGGTGGAAGTCCTGTTTCGAACATTGTAGTCAACGAAACGATCTCTTCCGATGTGGGATTCATTACAGCCGACTCGCCTAGTCAAGGCACCATCACTGCTCTTCCGCCACCCAAAATCGTTTGGAATGTTGGCACTCTTGCACCAGGAGCCAACGCAACGTTAACATTCCAAGTAAATGTGACTCCTACATCTCCTTCGCTCTACTATCTCAATCACAAAGAAGACCTCATAGCCACTGGAATTGACACACTCACCAGCACACCCGTGTCAGACGTTGGCGATACCGATACCATAATTATGGCCATAATTCGAGATGTAGCGGCTGTTGATCAGGTTCCAACCAGCACCATCGTCAATCAAGGCGACACGCTGTGCGTTGATGTAACCGTGACGAACCTTGGCAATGTCTCAACCACCTTCGACATCGGCTGCTACTACGACAGCAGTCTGATTGGTGTAATGCGAGTCTTCAACTTAGCAGCTGGCGACGAGACCACCATCTCCTTCCCGTGGGATACAACAGGTATACTTCCGGGAACCTACTCGATAACTGCGGAAGCTGACTCAAGCCATGAGATTCTCGAGAGCGATGAGACAAACAACAATTGCACATCTCCTGCATCAGTCCAAATCGTTGTGCATGACATCGCAATCGTCAGTCAAGAACCTTCACCCACAACTGTTATTGAAGGAGAAATCGTGACCATTGAGGTTGTTGTCACAAATGAAGGGACAGAAACCGAAACCTTCACCGTAAGTTGTTACTATAATGAGACTTTCCTTGAGACAAAGACTGTCACTACATTAGCACCTGGTGCAAACACAACAGTCACATTTCTGTGGGACACAAGCGGGGAATCACCTGGACTATACTACATCACCGCTGGAGCCTCCGCGGTTCCAGGCGAGAAAGACACGGACGATAACGCTTGCTTGAGCACAACCACAGTCACGATTGGACCCTGCTCCCAAACACTGACCGTCTCCTCTTCTATCGGAGGCGACACAAGTCCCACTTCAGGATCTCACGACTACCCATGTGATACAATGGTCGAAGTAGCAGCTTGGACCGACGAATGCTATGTATTTGATCATTGGGAATTGGACGGGTCTCCCGCCGGGAGCGACAATCCGATAACTGTGCACATGGACGTTAATCACTCAATACACGCGGTCTTCACAGCACTAGGTCCGTACACCTTGACCATACAGGTTGAAGGAACCGGAACTACAACTCCCGCACCAGGCGATCACGGATACATCTGTGGCGAATATGCATCCATCACTGCCATTGAAACTAATCCAGCCTGCTGGGTCTTCGATCATTGGAAGTTGGATGGAACCCCAGCTGGATCAAGCCCATCCATTGAAGTACATATGGATGACAACCATGTCCTACGAGCGGTTTTCGTCTACAACCCAGAAACCTGCGTAGGGGGTACATCCGCAGCTGTGAAGTCTCCGAATGTACACGCTTGGATCCTACTCAATAGCATTCTCATAGCCTGCATGTCCACCACAGCAGTGTGGAAAAAGAGACATCGCCGACGAAAATAGGAATACAGAAGATTAAATCACCCTTCTCACAAATCCGCATCAACCAGGACCGATGCGACACGGTGAAGCGAATGCTAGCTAAATTGACATGTTTTCCTCTTTATGCTTCCGAGTGATAATTGCGGTTCGGATGCGTAATACTCCTGGTAGCGGTGCTACGACATTGGAAATGAACGCGTGCAGCGATTCCTGGTCCTCAGCTACTACCTTTGCGATTATCGAGAGCTCCTCAGAGAGGGAGGTGTACACCTCTGACACATCAGGGTGGTCTGCAAGCTGCTCTGCGACCCGTTCACTTTCCTTCGGCTCAGTGACAACTGTCATTACAGCGGTAAGAAGCTTCAGACCTGCCTTCTTCGGCTCTACCATGATCGTGTAGCGTCGGATGACGCCGTGGTTCTCCATCTTCTTAATACGATCATAGATCGTGGAATGTGCTAGGTTGAGTGAACGTCCAATCTCCGTGTATGATTGCCTCGCATTCTTCTGAAGTGCCCTCAGAATCGCCTTATCCAAGTCATCCAGTACTACTCCTCCGTCTTTCGCTTTCAAATCGATCGCCTGAGAGAGAAAAGCCTTTAGATTCTTCATAATTTATCCTTTTCTGCTGAAAAAACGTGTGAATACACCGCGAACATCCTTCATTTTCTGGTTCTGATCAAGTAACTACTAAGTTCCTGTTCCAGAAGTTTGTGTGATTTCCACGAATATGCGTCTACATTCTTCCGAGTAAAACCGATACTGTCTGCTCTTTTGCACATCTGCTTTACAATAAATTTAAATTTGACGCCAAATAGATAGAACAATGTTCTATATCTCTCAACTAGTTGGAGAGGATTCCCGCAATTTGAAAAAGATTCCTCGAGTATGGAGCCTTCTGGGACGATTCAAAGAGGACTGCAAAAGCCGAGGCTGGAAGACTTCCACTTCTGAAGACCTAGTGAAGATCGATGGTGAATACCACAACTTCATCGGGGCACGGACAACTCACCTCTCCACATTCAAGAAGATCACTTCCAACAGAAAACACACCATAGCCGAAGGCGAGTCTTACCACATCGTCGATGTCGCCTACACCGCGTGGGTCTTTCAAGTAAAACCCCCTGCTCAACTCATCGAAGCAGTCAGAAAAGACCCACGACTTTCCAAGAACACCGCAGTTTACGACTTAAGCCAACTCTATGAAGGTTCCCCTCATTGCTTAATCATTAACAAAACCGCGAGTCCAGTCTTCAAAGCGTTCGAAGAGTTCTTGAACAGAACTTACGGCGTGAAAGTGCAACCCCTCTATGAACCTCTTGGTGATCGGCACAAAGACTTCAAATCAAAACTGGCCAAAGAATCAATTGGGTAACAAACAGTTTTTGTGAGAGCACACCCTCTCTATTATCGTACGCCCGAGTGACGGGAGCTGACCAGCAGTGAATGAAGAGGATGATTCCACTCAGAAGACAAAGCGACTTGCCCAATTCAAAGCGCTTTTGGAAAAGAGAATCACGGACCAAGAAGAAGCGCTGAAGGATCTTAGAAACCTCCATGAACTCGTCAGTGAAGTATTGCTGGAGAAAGGATTCAGGCGCGCCAAACTGACCCCAAGTAAACCACCGAGAAAACCGCCAACAATCGAAGAGCCTGTGAAGGGAACCCCTTTGAAAACCAAAGAGGGCGACCTTCTAGGCACATTCTTTCTTAAGGCGGACTCCCTGAGAGTAGTCCCTTCAGAAGGAACCGGGTTTAACGTGAAGATCCCTCCGTTCCAACAATTCTTGATCGAGCGGGTTCTAGCCAAGATGCGCGATAAAGACCAGGAAGCCGCGAATAAAGGGCTGCTTCAGCCTGAAAACATCTTCTCGTATGAAGTAGTCACCAAAGAAGATCGCTTACAGGAGATAATCATCCGACCAGTCTCCGCTGAAAGACTGCGAGAACTGAAGTCAAGCATCCGTTGGACGCTGGAAAAGATGTACGAGAAGAGAAACCCAGAATAATGTAGGACTCTCGAACTCAACTGCTAAGGAAGACCGGCGATCGCTGGTTCAAAGACGCCCTTAATCAACTCTAACACTTGTGCCAGCTGCCCTGTGTAAACCGCCATTGACAGCAGAGTGACTCCCGCCAACAAGATGAGTGAGCTGATGATCCGTCGTTCAGACCTTTCCACTTCCACCGCCCTCAGAGGAACTTCTTCAGCCTGTTTTCCAACAGCAGTTTCGGTGTTGCCCCAACTAACCGATCCACCAATCTTCCATCCTTGAAGATGAGCAAGGTCGGAATTCCGCTGATGTTGAAATGTTGAGGAGTCTGCGGGTTCTCGTCCACGTTAAGTTTGGCGAAGGCTACTTCTCCGGCGTAATCTTTCGCAAGCTCGTCGATGATCGGTGACATCATTCGACAGGGCCCGCACCAGTCAGCCCAACAATCGACGAGGATCACCTTGTGCCTCTTTATGGTGGCGTCGAAGTCAGCGTCAGTGACCTTGATAGGTTCTGCCATCGGCTTCTCAGCATTTTGAAGCATCTCCGTGATCTTACGTTCTTTAATGCGTTCAAGCTCGATGTCTTCTCTTTCTCCGAACAAACGTCCATGCTCCCTCATCATGCATTTATCCATGATTACTGTAATTCCCTCTTTTCTGGCTTTCTGTGCTGCCGCTTCATTCACGATTCCTAACTGCATCCAGACCACACGAAGCCGTCCATGTCTCCGTTTCAACTCCACCGCGTGCTCCACAATTGCCAGTGCTTCCTCTGAAGGTCGGAAGATGTCTACGATGTCCACCGCCTGAGCACGTTCATCCGGGATCTCCAGAAGACCCATGTACGCTTTTTCACCTAGGATCTCGTCAGCCGACGGGTTGATCGGCACAATGTTGAAGCCCACCTGCTGCAGGTACTCGGCTACTTGATAGCTAGCCTTTTCCGGGTTCTTCGAAAGACCCACGACCGCTACGGTTCTGAGATTAGAAAGAACCTCAGGGATTGCGAGTTGACGACTCATCTCAGAGCCACTGCTACGAGGTTGTCTGGGCGAGGGCTTCTCTCTTTGGCAATTCTTGTTCGCGGCTCATTATCTGACGAGCAGCGATAACGCCTGACACCGAGGCTTGAATGAGCCCCCGTGTCAACCCTGCCCCGTCTCCGATCGTGAACAGGTTCCGGATGGGTGTCTCTAAGAACTCGTTCAAGGCTAGGCGCGACGAATAGAACTTCACTTCCACGCCGTAAAGCAATGTGTCGCTGGACGCCAGTCCCGGCGCGATCTTATCCAAAACTTCCAGCATCTCCCGGATATCCATCAGGTACCGGTATGGAAGGACGAAGCTCAAGTCGCCCGGTGTCGCGCTTTTCAGCGTCGGTTCCACTGTACTACGGGCGATCCGTTCAGATGTTGAACGTCGCCCCGCCTCCAGGTCACCGAGGCGTTGAACGATGACCCCGCCACTCAGTAAGTTCGTCAACCTGGCGATGTATTTTCCGTACGCGATGGGTTCCTTGAAAGGCTCAGTGAATGAAGTACTGACTAAGACAGCGAAATTCGTGTTTGCGGTCTTCCGTTCCGCGTAGCTCTGCCCGTTCACGGTGAGTACTCCATCGTAGGATTCGGTGATCACCTCGCCGTACGGGGCGACGCAGAAGGTTCTGACGCAGTCGTCAAAGGATTTGGAGTAGTAGACAAGCTTGGGTTCGTAAAGCACTCGCGTCAACTCCTCCAGTACTGGGGCCTTCACCTCAACACGGATGCCGACATCAACTGGGTTGTTCAGAGTCTTCAAACCGAGGGCCTGTGCCTCACACTTCAGCCATTCAGCTCCACTCCGACCTGGTGCAACAATGACATATCGTGCACTAATCTGCTTTCCATCAACTGTCTCAACGCCATCAATCTGAGAATTTTTAACGATGAGACCCTTAACTTCTGATTTCGTTCGCACCTCGACTTTGCCTTTCAAGAATTGGCGCATTCGACGAAGGGTTTCAGCACATATCTCCGTCCCCATGTGGCGAACTTGCTGTGGCACCAGCTTTAAACCTGCAAAGGACGCTTTTCTTTCGATCTCAGCGATCTGATCTAAGTTTGCGCCATAGAGGTTGTTGGGGGCACCGAACTTGGCGTAAGTCTGGTCGACGTAATCTATCAGGTCTTCAAGATCCTGCTTACTCACATAGTTGCCTAGCCATCCGCCAACTTCCGTCGACAACGTCAATTTGCCATCACTGAAAGCCCCTGCACCACCCCATCCGTGAAGGACATTGCAAGGGTCACAGTTTAGACATCCTAATCCGCGACTGGCAGGGCACTTTCGTTTGTCGATGTCTGCTCCTTTATCCAACATCAAGATTCGCAACGACGTCTTCTCGGCGAGTTCGAGTGCAGAAAAAATGCCGGCAGGACCCGCACCCACGATCACTACATCATAAGCCATGAGGCATCCCTGGAAACCCTTCAGACAAGTGCCGAAGTGCCATATATCTCTAGCGTATTAGTCGATTTTACTGACACCGTGATCCAGACTACGGTCTACTCAATGCGTGTAGGTGGATTACTACCAAGCTGGGTGCATGCGTCTCGCTTACCACTAATCTTTGATTGCTTCGAGAAGACTCATCACATTCCAAAGTTTGACTCTTGTGTAAGGTGGCATATTTGGATCTTGAAGGATTTCGTCCAGGACAGCGACAGCGTTTGAAGCTTTCACTGCAGGAGTTAATTCTCCTGTTCGTAGAGTGCTTATCGACTCCTTCGCAGCCCTTCTGATATTGCGGGGCGTTGTGGTATCTTCTGAGACTTGACCTAGCACCATTACAGCTTGTCCTATTCTATCCTCATATTCCTGTAATTTCTTCTTACTAACCATAAGCTGGGGCTCCGTTCTTTGAGAGCAAGCCTCAAATTATTCGCGCATAATATTAGCGGTTGAGGTTTTAAGCTTGTCTGACAA
>CP070765.1:59003-74541 GCA_020345645.1 Candidatus Bathyarchaeota archaeon
TCAATTGCCATCAAACCTGCATAAGAGGGTTAGACTATACAAAAGATTTGCGCGATTATGGAATCTATATAAAGTTGTGCTGGTTATATGAGTGAAATCCTTGGAGAATAATGCAGGAGACGCTTCTAGAAGCTTGGAGATTGATTTGAATGGATTTTGAACTGACGCAGGAACAGAAAGACATCCAAGCTGCTGCTCGGGAATTCGCGGAAGGGGAATTCCAACCAGAAACTGCCAGAGAATTTGATCAGAAACACGAGTTTCCGCGCTCCATATATGAAAAAGCAGCGAAACTGGGCTTCATCGGATCATATTTTGAGGAGAAGCATGGAGGTCAGGGTCTTGACCTATTTGACAACGTGCTGATTGAGGAAGAGTTCTGCAGAGTAGATTCGACACTTGGATCAGCGATGTTTGCAGCCCTCTTCGGCAGCGACCTAATTATGGAACTAGGAACCGAGGAGCAGAAGATGCAGTATCTCCCTAAGACTGCCCGAGGAGAGTGGCTCTCCTCAGGAGCCTTCACAGAACCAGCCCACGGAAGCGACGTCACCTTCATGGATACGACCGCAGTCAAGGACGGAGATGAATACGTTATTAACGGCGGAAAGACGATGATCACGAACGCAACCATCGCTGACTACGCCGTTGTCCTCTGTCAAACCGACTCGGATGCGAGGCATAAAGGTCAGAGCCTCTTCATTGTTGAGAGAGGAACCCCTGGATTCGACTGCAACGAGCTCCATGGAAAGATGGGAATCAGAGCTACAACTCTCGGCGAGTACTCCTTCAGCGACGTACGCGTACCGCAGAAAGCCCTCTTAGGGACGAAGAACCGAGGCTTCTACCACTTCATGGAGTTCATCGACATCGGCAGAATCAACGTGGCAGCACAATCCGTCGGCATGGCCCTCGGTGCATTTGAGCGAGCTCTCAAATACGCAAAAGAAAGACAGCAGTTTGGACGTCCCCTTTCCAGCTTCCAAGTAATCCAACATAAACTAGCAGACATGGCACTGGACATCGAATCCGCGAAGCTTCTAGTCTACAAGGCAGCATGGTGCGCCAGCAAAGGTAAGATCATCCCAAAACTGGCCTGTATGGCAAAGACCACAGCGACCACAAACGCGATAAGAGTGATCAGTGAAGCGATGCAGATCTTCGGAGGTTACGGATACTTAGCTGACTACGACATCGAACGGATCTACCGCGATATACGGATTTCAGCCATCTACGAAGGGACAACAGAGATCCAGAAGAATGTCGTTGCCCGAATTCTTCTCCAAGAATAATCAGTGACAAGCTTTCAAGAGTAGAGTGTCAAGTATGGCAGTTTTCAAGACTACTTACCGCGTAACTTGGTCGGATACTGACGCTGCCGAAGTTGTTCATCACTCCAACTACTTTAGGATCTTCGAAAGGGCAGAAGAAGAATTCTATGAGCACCTCGGCTTCAGCATAGATCGACTCGCTGAACAAGGATTATGGCTGCCTCGAATCGAAGTCTGCTGCAAGTATAAGGCACCATC
Source organism: Candidatus Bathyarchaeota archaeon (assembly GCA_020345645.1). Taxonomy (GTDB): domain Archaea; phylum Thermoproteota; class Bathyarchaeia; order Bathyarchaeales; family SOJC01; genus JAGLZJ01. The sequence continues at coordinate 60,533 of CP070765.1, forward strand.
AAGATTCGGAGACGTTCTTGAAATATCGATGGTCTTAGAAGACCTCCAACGAAAAACAGTAAAGTACAGTTTCAAAGTCAGGAAACAGGGAGCTGAAGCAATCCTTGCGGAAGGCTACGTGGTCGCAGCGAACGCAGACAAGGAATTAGGCATAGCGATCGATATCCCGCAAGAATTCGTGGATAGACTGAAGAAGTTCATGAAGCGTTAGAACCGACGCTTCCTCCACTGTGCGAACCGATCGTTCTTCCAAACGTCTGCTGTCTGACTGTAACCTTTCTTCTCCCAATACCCAAGTTCACGGGTCTCAGTGAAGACGATCCGCTTGATCCACATTGCACTCTTGTACGCGTATTTATCGGGAACCACCACCCGCACTGGACCTCCTAAAGCTTCATCCAATGGCTGCCCATTGAGTTCAAAGGCGAGTAAAACATGCTCTTGAAGAGCCTCTGCAAGACCTAACGAAGTCGTGTACCCGTCATAGCAGCTGAAGGAGACGTACTTCGCTTTCGCTTTGGGCTGCACGATCCCTGCTAACTCCGTAAGCTTCACTCCACGCCATTTACACCCCGTGATACTCCAGCCTTCCACGCAATGGAAGTCAGCAACGCAGTCGGATGCACTGAGTCGACGGAAGTCAGACCATGTCAGCTTGATCGGGTTCTCGACTTCGCCATCGATCTCCAACGTCCACTTCGCAAGATCAACCGCGGGGTTCTTCTCGATGATCCCAGGATGATCAATGTTCCATCTGAGGATTCGAGCGATCTCTCGCTGACCGTTCGGTAAACTAGACGTCATCTCTGAAACCTTGGTGGGGATGGCGGCTTATTAATGAGACTGGAAGGCGTGAAAGCCCACAAAGACTAAATCACATGAACCAAACATTAGGTCCTCTTTGAGGTGTCAAAACTGACTGATCTCTGGCATCCTCCACAAGAACTGGTTGAAAAGAGTAACGTGAAGAGGTTCATGGATAGACACAGGATCCCCGACTACAAGAGTCTAATCAAGCGTTCAACCGAAGATGTAGAATGGTTCTGGAACGCGGCTGTTGACGAACTCGGGGTTGAATGGTTCAAGACACCCCAGGAGACCCTGAATGTATCTGCAGGTCCACAGTGGGCAAAATGGTTCACTGGTGGGAGATTGAACGTCTCGCATAACTGTGTGAATAAACACGCTGCTTCTTGGCGTCGAAACAAGACTGCATTCATCTGGGTCGGTGAAGATGGTGAAGAGAAACATTACTCCTATTGGAAACTCAACAGAGAAGTCAACAGATTCGCGAATGCCCTAAAGACTCTCGGAGTCGGGGAGGGCGATACGGTAGGAATGTACATACCGATGTTTCCTGAAACCATCATCGCCCTCTTCGCCACGATGAAAATCGGTGCAATCGCTGTGCCAATATTCTCAGGTTACAGCCCCAAAGCCGTAAGAACACGACTCCAAAGTGCTGAGAGTCGAGTTCTGGTCACTGCAGATGGCTACTACCGGCGGGGGAAAATCATTAAACTGAAAGAAAGTGCCGATGAGGCAGTCGACGAAGTTGATACTATTGAGACAGTGATCGTGGTCCAGCGAAGTCGCACTGATGTCCTGATGACTGAAGGTCGAGACGTTCTGTGGAGCGAACTGATGCAACGTGAATCGACAAAATGCGAGACTGTGCCGGTCGACGCTGAAGCCCCAGCCCTCCTCCTGTACACCTCAGGTACAACGGCGAAGCCGAAAGGAACCGTCATCTCGCAGGCTGGCGCTTTACTGCAAAGCGCCAAGGAGATACACTTCAATCTGGACCTCAAAGAAGACGATGTGTTCTTCTGGATCACAGATATCGGCTGGATGATGGGTCCGTGGCAGATAATCGGAGTCCAGCATCTAGGTGGCACTCACCTCATTTTCGAGGGAGCACCGGATTACCCGAAGCCCGATAGATTGTGGGATTTGATAGAGAGACATGGCGTTACGACCTTGGGAGGCTCCGCTACAGTCTTCAGGATGCTGAAGAAATACGGCGATGAATACGTGAAAGCTCATGACTTAAGCAGTCTCCGTATGCTGGGAAACACCGGGGAATCCATCGATCCGGATACATGGCAGTGGCTTCACAGGACAGTTGCAGAACAGCGTTGCCCCTTCATCAACCTGTCCGGCGGGACGGAGATATTCGGATGTTTCCTACTCCCACTACCGATTATGCCGTTGAAGCCTTCAACTCTGGGAGGACCAGGGCTAGGAATGGACATCGACGTCTTCGACGACGATGGAAGATCTCTCCGAGAGCAAGTTGGCTACCTTGTATGTAAGAAACCCGCACCTTCAATGACCAGAGGATTTTGGAAAGAGCCCCAACGGTACATTGAAACGTACTGGTCTCGGTGGAAAGATGTCTGGTATCATGGAGACTGGGCTTCGGTCGATCGAGATGGGTTCTGGTTTCTGCACGGTAGAGCGGACGATGTGATAAAGGTCGCTGGCAAGAGGATAGGCCCAGCTGAAATCGAATCGATTCTTAATCAACATCAAACCGTTTACGAATCAGCTTGTATCGGACTTCCTCACGAAATCAAGGGAGAAGAAATTATGTGCTTCGCTGTCCTGAAACCACGCTTCAACGCAGGTGCAGCATTGAAAGATGAACTCTCACGAGAAGTCGTGGCGAATATGGGCAAACCCTTCAAGCCCTCAGACATCAGCTTCGTCAACGATCTACCAAGAACAAGGTCGGGAAAGATCGTGAGAAGACTCATCCGAGACGCCATGTTGAACAAAGAATTCGGAGACATGTCTTCCCTCGAAAACCCTGACTCCCTGAAAGAGATTAAAAGATTAAAGTGTAGCTCTTGAGAGAACGCTAACGATTTTTCGCAATTTGGGTTCCATGACTTTTGTCGGCGGTTAGGTTCGGAACTACGTAATTCAGATGGAATTGTGAGATGGATTGGCGATTCTGAAATCTTAAATCCAGACGTTGATGAAGTGAAGTGCATAGCCATCAGCGTAAGCAGAATAAGGCGCGTCAAGCTGTGAATTGCCAGAATCCACTCGGTACATCAGAGAAGTCAGATCGTCAGATCGTCAGATCGTTCGATTGACGTATGTGCCGTGCGTCTGGCAGTAGGTTTGGAAGGAAATGAGTGAAACATCGAAGGCAGGAAGAAAGAAGCTATACAATAACCGTCAGGTTCAAGCCTTTCTAAGAAAGCTTGCTGAGGAACAACCGGGAGAACTGTTACCTGCCTTTGATCTCGATTGCGGTTATAGATTCTCGGTTCTGGAAGAGATTCTAGATGACAAAGCTGACGCAAATGACTTCCTCGACCAGCTGACTGAGGTCGGTATACTTAATCGAGAACTCCATGATAAGACGATTCTCTGCCCTAAGTGCAACTCCCAGAGAACTTCAATGCGATACAATTGCCCTCACTGCCACTCGTTTAACATCGAGAAGAGTGCCCTAGTCGAACACCTCGCCTGTGGCTACATTGACACGGAAGATCACTTTGAGAAAGATGGGCATTTGGTGTGTCCAAAATGCCAGAAGCCCCTAACGAAACAAGGATTAGATTTCAGAAAAGCCGGTGTCTGGTGTAAATGCAACAGCTGCGGAAAAAGCTTTGACATTCCAGTGCCGTCACACATCTGCCGGAATTGTCAAGCAGAGTTCACCTTTGAAGACGGGCAGTACCGAGAAGTCTACAGATATGTTTTGAGCAACGAAGCGAAGGAGGAAGCCTCGCTTGATTGGAGTCTTGTCACCCCTGTGAAACAATTAATGGAAAAGAACGGCTACCAGGTGAAAACACCCGGGCTGTTGCAGGGCAAATCTGGGGCAGACCACCTGTTTGACATTGCCGCGTCGAAGGGGAAGAATAAGAAGTGGATAGTCGTAGACTTTGCTACGTCCTCGAAGCTGGTAACAGAACAGCCAGTAATCTCGATGTTCGCTAAGATCTATGACGTCAACCCAGCGAAGGCGTACTTGGTTGTGGTTCCAGAGATAAACGACAGCGGAAAGCGGATGGCAAAGCTCTACAACATCACCATAATTAAGGGAAGAGATTCTGAAGAAGTAATTGAATCTCTAACAGACGTTTTCACGTAAGAAAGCACTAGTCGTTGCTGGTTCTAGATTGGCTCTGAGCTCAGGTCAGTGTGGAGTCAGCATTTAAGCAGTTGGTGTCTTCCAGGTGAATTCAATCGAAGCACCGGCTGATGGTGTTATTTTGAAGTAGTAAGTTTCGCCATTGTTCCAAGATACAGCGAGGTTGTTCGGCCAGTTCAACGTGACCGTAGTCGCTTGTTCTACTGGCAGGGATATTCCACCTGGTAGGTCTGTGTAGGTGGTGACTTCGAGAAGATTCGACGCGCCTTCACCTACGTAAAGGCGCCTGAGTTCAGTATCGCTCACCCCTACGTTCCGGACAGTAAACACTGTCGTTGACGCCGATGAGTTCCAGTACACGTTCTCCACCTCTAGACGTGTACCTCCTGCACCTGTTTGGCTACTAATGAACGTGGTCACCCATGCATACGTCACTATAATTGCGGACACCGCGATGACGATCAATAATAATGTAGCGAGAATCGGTGAAATACCTCGCTGAGACTTGACGAAATTGCGCTTTAGCATTGAATTCACGCAGACCGACCATCTTCTCTTCCCCCAACCATATTTAACAGGTATGAACCCGCAATCTACACTGGAAATCTGACTGGGCGGTTAACTATATGCGAACTATTTGGCTATTTGATATTCGACTATTCGAGTGCCTTTAGCAGTAATTACCGCAACATGATAGAGACTTCCTCGAGTCCAATTACCTTCAATATCGAGCCATCCGTGTTCATCAATCTCCAAGTTAAGTGGTGTGATGGTCTGAGTCGTGAAATTCAAGTAGACTGCTGACACTGTGACAGGTACTTTCCCTACATTGCGAAGATAGATCGATATCCCATTCGAAGTAAACCATACATCTTCAAAGATCAACCGTTCGCCCATAGTCTGGTGCATGTTTTCTGTAATCACATACGTGGCTGAAGCAGCTAGGGACATGGCTGTAACGGCAACGATTGTCAGGAGTACATTGCTTAGGACAGGGGCGACCGCTTTTTTATTTCTCAGTAATTCACTCACGTTCATCACTAACCTATGAGTCTCAACGCAACGTGCCCCGTGATCATCAGAATCAAGGCATGCTTCAGTCCAGATGTGATTGTCCCTTCACCCATTTTCCCAGCCATCAACCCTCCGAAGAAGCCTTGCATTAGGCTCATGTGCAGGAAGATTCGCTGAGCATCAGGCGGGGTTATGGCCGAGAAGCCAACGATTTCTGAAGCTCTGACTTCTGTGAAGAACGTTTGAAAGAGAAGAAGAACCGTGAAGATGAAAACGTAGAATGCAGCGTAGATTATGGCCACATAGGGTCGTGTCTGGGCTTTCCGCTCTTTTTTCATCGTCAGTGTTGTCTGAATAAACACCCCCATGGGGGCGAAGACGTCTTCTACACGACCCCCTGATCGGCTGGCTTCAATCACCAGCGGGACGGTGCGTTGCACTAACTGGGTGTTTACGCGGTCACCCAGTTTCTGGAAGGCTTCCTCAAAGCTTAGCCCCCACGACATCTGATTCACCATCATCTGAAGCTCGGTAGTCAAAGGCCCGTACTGCCGTTTAGAAGCTTCTTCGATGGCTAATGGTAACGTCATCCCGGTTTGTTGAGCTTGAACAATACTTCGGAACAGATCGGGCAGATGATCATCTACCGCTCGCTTCCAACGATTGTCGATCCACGTTAACACCGCCTGGGGAAAGATCACGATGAAGCAGGCGACTAGAAGAAAGTCGCTGAAGAGTTGTTGGTCGCGTACAGAGATCACTGTGCCGAAGAATATTACAGCTGCTACGCTGAGTGAAACCGCCAGCATAATTCGCTTCTCGCTACTCGTCGGACGGATCATTGTCACCACCTCGGTGTAACAGCGTCGAGTGTCACAATGAAGATAGTTGAACCGAACGGGATGCCGATGTACGTGAGAAGCATGATCAACAGGTATGGATTTAGGAGGCTTGGTCCAAAACCTCCAAGCATCGCCATTACCGAGAGCATCACGATGAAGACTAAAGGTCCAGCAATCAACAATGTCACGTAGAACTCGGAGAAGATGCCGAGAGTATCGGAGAACTTCCGCATGGAGATTCGCTTTAACTCCATGTTCTCCTGCGTTCGTTGCATGAGGTACGTCATTTGATCGCCGCCAGATCGAATCGTAGCAATCAGCCCTTCGAGGAGCTCCTTGAACCTTTCAGAAGTTGTACGTTCTGACGCTCGCTCTAGGGCAGTGAGTATGTCAATTCCAAATAAATCCACATCCTGTGCGATCATTCGGGATTCTCGGATGATTGCTAGGTCTTGAGGAATCTTAGAAAGTGACCGAAACATGCTGTCAGGGGCGACACCTGCCCCAGCGAGAATTGCCAAGTAGCTAGAGGCGAAGGTGATATTGTTATCTAAGTCTCTCCTGATGCTGTCAGCCCGATAGATGGGGTAGACGTAGAAGGCAATTATGCCCCCCGCTAAAGCTGCCAACCCGCCACCGATGCTGAAGAGGCCAGAGGAGAGAAGAGGCAGATTCAGGATTGCATTCAGGATCAAAGTGAGAAAGATCAACGTCAATACACTAACGAGAAAGCTTGTCATCACAGCCAGACTGACATAGGACCGAAAGTTGATCCGCAAACTAGATCTCCGCAGATTGAGATCGAGGTCTTTGAAAAGCGGTAAAAAGCGATTAATTCGGGAACCTATGAGGAGGTTGGGGATATGCCGGAGTTTGACCGTCTCTGACTCCGCAGATTCTGCCTGCCTCCAGCTTCGCCTGATCAGGATCGCAGAAAATCGCGATCGGATGGAATGCAGTACGTTCCTAAGGGTTTCACGCCGCGGTTTCTTCACTTCAAATCCATCCGTGCTTTTCTGTAAAGGCGATCTGGAGTTGCGTAGTATTCTCGGATGACATGGGCGACGTCTGTGTATTTCCGGATTCCTTTCTTAACCATCCACTTCAGCACGGTCTTTCGTCTGAGAAGTTCGTTTTGAACATATTCTTCTGTGACACCTCGCTTCTTCTTGCTTCGTTCCAGAATCCAACTGTTGCCTTTGAAATCGAAGGAGTCTTTTGTAGGGTTCCATTCAAACACGTTTTGGGTGAGTAGTTCACCTGATTTGGAGTCTAGAGCTAGGATTTCCGTGACCGAGGAGGCCCTGCGGGCAGGCTTTCCGTCAATTTCTGTTCGTATTTGAATTGCCAAGCAGTCTATCATAGTGAGTAGGGGCTTTGGGATGTTCATGGGTTCCGCTTCGAGGCGGCTTAAGACTGCTTCAGCGGACTCGCCGTGGATGGTGCTCATTCCTAAGTGACCAGTAGCCATGGCTTGGAACAGGGTGTAGGCTTCGCGACCTCTCACCTCGCCGACGATGATGAAGTCTGGACGTTGTCGTACGGCGGTTTTCAGGAGGTCAAATAAGGTTATGGCGGATTGATGATGGCTTCCCGCAAAACCTGTTCTCACAACGGAAGGGATCCAGTTTTCGTGCAGGAGGTTGAGTTCCGCTGTGTCTTCAACGCTCACGATCTTCATTTCAGGCTTGATGAACATGGAGAGACAGTTGAGGGTGGTGGTTTTGCCTGATGCTACTCCTCCTGCAACGAGAACGGAGGCACGGTTCTCGATGATGTACCAGAAGTACGCCGCCATCTCGAGTGAAACAGTGTTGAGTGTAATCAGGTCGGTGATTGTGAGCGGGTCAGTGCGGAATCGACGGATCGTGAATGTGGAGCCGCGTCGAGTAACCTCGTTTCCGTAGGTTAACTGAATTCGGCTTCCGTCCGGGAGGGAAGCATCCAGAATGGGGGAAGCAATCGACACGTTCTTTCTGGAGAGATAAGCGAGTCGGATGATGAACGAATCCAGCTGCTCTGCGTCCGTGAACGTGATGTTCGTCGGGATGGACTCGTACTTACGATGCCAGACGTAGATGGGTATGTTGACGCCGTCGGCTGAAATGTCTTCGATCATGTGATCATTCATTAAGGGGTCGATTTTGCCGTAGTACACGAAGTCGCGGAGGACGTAATACATCAATTTGTCAGCGGCGACTTCGGAGATCTTGAACTTGTTGTGTTTGATGGCTTCTTGCGTTTTTCGCTTCAAGTAGGCGGCGGCTCTCTGCTTGGTGTCGATCTCTGTGAGGCTGACGTCGACTTCATCCATCAGAACTTCCTTAATGACCCTGAGTAGATCCTGTTCGTGATTGAGGAGGGTAGGCTCGATGGCTTCGTACCGGAGTTTCTGGGTTCCCGCTTCCTTCACGATTGCGGCGTACACGTATGGTTCGCGTACTGAGTACACTTCTTGAAAGGCTGAAGGTTTCCTATTTTCGATGAATGTGGGAAGCTGTTCCCTTTTCTGCACTCTTCTTTCCTCTGCTGTTGTACGGTGTACACCGCTTCTTTCGACTGGTTTTACGTGATATATCAAATCGCCTGTCTTAATAAACTCTATGAATCAGCGATATCACGGATTCACCCTCACCGCAACATCCGCTTAAATCGATCATAAATGGATAACTACAGCGTGGTAAAGTTTTTATTCGGCAGGACTTCTGCATATTCAGCAACTTATCAAAGGAGCCATTGAAATGGCGTATTTAACCAGTCAAGGCGGACAGCCGATACTGATCCTTAAAGAAGGCACGGGTCGAAAACGGGGCCGCGAAGCCCAACGGAATAACATCATGACCGCGAAAATCATAGGTGAGGTCCTGCGGACTACTCTCGGTCCACGGGGCATGGACAAGATGCTCATCGATTCTCTCGGAGACATCACGATAACAAACGACGGAGCAACTATCCTCGACGAAGTGGAAACAGAACACCCAACCGTAAAAATGATGGTGGAAGTCGCAAAGACTCAAGACGACATGGTAGGCGACGGAACTACAACCGCAGTCGTCTTGGCGAGTGAACTGCTGAAACACGCAGAAGTACTGCTGGATCAAAACGTCCATCCACTCATCATTGTAAGTGGCTACCGCAAAGCGACTCAGAAAGCCTTGGAACTACTCGACAAATTGGGAACCCTAGTAAACATCGAAGACCGCGATACCTTGCGGAAAGTCGCATTGACTAGCATGGGGAGCAAAGCGGTAGGTGACGCTCGAGAAACGCTTGCAGACATCGCAATCGACGCAGTAAAGGGAATCACAGAGAAACGCGGAACCAGGTGGATTGCGGATATTGACAACGTACAGATCACGAAGAAAGCGGGAAAAAGCCTCTTCGACAGCACACTGGTCAACGGCATCATTATAGATAAGGAGATCGTGCACGATGGAATGCCTAAGACAGTTCGAAACGCGAAGATCGCACTCCTCGATTGCCCAATCGAGATTGAAAAAACGGAGTTTAGTGCAGAGATCCGGATCAAAGACCCCACCCAGATACAAGCCTTCCTCGACCAAGAGACGCGGATCATTGAGGACATGGTCAAGAAGATCACTGCTTCAGGCGCTAACGTCCTATTATGCCAAAAAGGAATCGACGACTTGGCACAGCATTATCTCGCTAAAGACGGAATCCTAGCGACGCGAAGAATCAAACAATCTGACATGGAGAAACTCGCCAAAGCTACCGGGGGAAAAATCATCAACAATCTGGAAGACCTTAAAAAGAAAGACTTGGGAAAAGCCGGACGCGTCGAAGAACGGAAAGTTGGCGACGACAAGATGATCTTCGTCGAGAAATGCAGGAACCCGCATGCAGTCGCTGTACTGATCCGCGCAGGACTGGAACGCATGGTAGATGAAGCTGAACGTGCTATGAACGACGCGCTTTGCGTTGTCTCTGATGTGATTGAGAAGAATAAGATTGTTCCAGGCGGAGGAGCTATCGAAGTCGAGATTGCCAAACAGATTCGAGAATACGCACCAAGTATTGGTGGACGGGAGCAGCTGGCAATTGAAGCGTTCGCCGATTCAATGGAGATCGTGCCAAAGACGCTGGCAGAGAACGCGGGTTTGGACAAGATCGATATTATGGTTGAGTTACGAGCCGCCCACGAAAAGCCACGGGGCTACACGATGGGCGTAGACGTCTTCACAGGCAAGATCGCTAACATGAAGAGACTCGGCGTCATTGAACCCTTAGCCGTCAAGGAGCAGGCAATTAAATCCGCGGCAGAAGCCTCCGCGATGATCCTGCGAATAGACGATGTGATCGCTGCGACGAAGCCCAAGGACGAAAAAGGCCCTGGCGAAATGCCGGAAGACATGGATTAAACCGACTGGAACGCTATTTTCCCACAGACTTTCCATTGTCTTTCAACTATGCGTAATAAGTTCGATTCTTGTGTATCATGAATTCAAATGAATCCTGCCACATTATGGCAATCAACTCTTTTCAGGTCTATCTGACAACAACAGCTATATGTAGATAACTTCTTAATTCATTTTGGCGAGTGTGAGACTTCCGTTACGGATGACTTTTCATCAAGTAAAGGAACAACCTCCTCTTCTCTCCCCTCCGCTCGCCAACCCTTCCTGTCCTGTGGAAACTGGGCTCAGTGAACGATCACAGGTTCTACTGTAGATCAAAGGGTCTTCGAAAGCGATAAACCTCCTTTAGTTGTTTTTCTTCAAAAGAAAAAGAAAATCTTGACGGTTTTCCGTTACGCAAGGATTCCGGAAAACTGTCACCAGTTCTGACCATAATTGGAAGCTGCTGGGACCACGTCGAAGATGTCAACATCGTCGTCTACATCTACATCGCTGTTGGAGTCGTATTTGATTTCTCCTCGTGTTGATCCGTAGGAAGCGGCTATTCGGACGATGTCGAAGATGTCAACATCACGATCGGCATCGACGTCGCCGGTCAGCGTTATAAATACCCAGCCGTAGTTGAAGGCGTTGTCAGCTATGTCACTTTCACCCAGTAGGACGTCGGCTTCGGCGCTTATACTGTAATTCCCTTTTTCGTAGGTTGTGGTGCCCCAGATAAAGGTCAGAGTCTGGTTTTCTCCGGCGTTGAGGGTGACCTGCTGGGTTGCGATTACGGTTGTGTTGGCGTAGGCTGTCACGTTGAAGGTCCCACTAGTGGTGCCTTGATTCTCTACGGTCACGTTCAGATGGATCGGGTTGCCCTGCCCTACAGTTTCGACCGGAGGACAGCCTGTCTTCGACGTCACCATTTCGATGATGGCAACGTCGGTGTCGTCAAGTGAAGGGGCATATAATCCAGTTTCGCTCTCGGCGAGAGAGCAGATCAAAGTGATAACCTTGCTTTGGCCTGGATCAATCTCGTTCAGATGGAACTGTAGGGATGCTTCAACGTCTCCACTTGCGGTGAGGGCACCGGATAGTGAGTTGCTCAGGGAGTGCTGCCATAAGTCATCTCCGGAGTAGGGTCCGTCGTTCCACTCGCTTACTTCGAAGCCAGTGGCGGTTGAGTTCGGGTAGGCTCCGAACCACACGCCGGTTTGGTTATCGTAGGCTTTCAGCATGTTATTGTGAGAGGCGTCGATGAACGCGACGTCGTTGAAGGGACCATTGATGTCGATTCCGAGATACAGGATTAAATCGACGCCGGTGAGGGTCGCGGGAGCGGTTGAGGTTACGTTTACCTCTTGGGTGAAGGAGCTGTTGCCATCTAAGAGGCGGACGGTGGATTGTACAGTGATTAGTTGAGCGTCATCTTCGACTTTTGAATAGTAGATGTTCGGGGAGCTGATCCAGCCGGATGAGTTGACAGCAGCGTCACCGGGATCCTGAAGAATGCTTTGATGTAGGGGCCAGAAGTGGCGTTGTTCACTGGCGTAGGTGAAGTGGACACTTGGCGATATAGCGTGACCTATGCTTTCATTGGCTTCCAGTGCGTGGTCGCCGTCACTGTCCCAGAAGATGGAGGGGGAGAGTTCCCATCCAGATGGTTCCTCCGCGTCATCCGTGTAGTTCCCAATGCCTGCTGCTTCGTCGCTGAAGAGGAGGGTGATCTGTTCATTGTAAAGGACGGCGTCAGCGTGATGTCCAAGCAAAATGCTCTCCTGTCTCCTCGGTGGAAGCAACATGATGGCGGAGACGGTGAACGCTACGGTAATTACCGCGATTATAATCAGCGTCAAAAGACGTAGGAGTCGTGAACTGCACAAAGTCCTCGAGGTCCCCTCATACTTCTGCAGTATCTTGGTCAAAATGCGTCAGTCCTCCCCCATACAAGGTTTTCCACGTAATTCAATCCTAGATCGAAACTCCCAGGAGGAGAGTACGGACCTTCACCCAAGATCCTCCATTCCAACGCATGGAAATTTCGGCGTGGAAGCGGAAGTCCATACAAGTTCTTGGCATAGTAGCTACCGCGTGGGTAGGGAAGTGGAAGCGTTGGGCTGAACTGCGACCAGTAGCCACGGGTTCGCCTAAGCCTCGTTATGTGATTAAGATATGTATAGAACTCACCGTATTCGCCCCCTACCTCAAAGGGGGTGGTCGATGCGCTTATAGGGCGTCCAGGGAAAAATCGTGCACCTCCACTCGAAATCAATATTACATCGTCACCCGAATGCATCCCCATCGACGCAGTGAATTGGGTTACAGTTACGTCAGTTATGTCATTGGAAGCAACATCCTGCGTCACCATCACTTCTAGTCTTACCATATCAAAGGTCGCTAACGACGGTATCCGTATGTTGTCACTGGATGCTGTAAGTATCCAAGGGAGTGTAAGCCAAGGGAGTGTAGGAGAATAGTAGTCAACAAACCCTCTAGCAATAGAAGACTCTGAGTTGAACAACTTGAGAACGTCAGAGTCCGTAACCCTCATATCGGAAGCGAAAATGGACTTCATTCCAGTCGAAAGAGCACTCTCGCGGATAAAAACACCAAGAGGACCTAGTTCAGAAAAGCCGAAGCGAATGTTATGCCCTAAATCATGCATCAAGGTGCCAGCAACACTCGAGTCAAGCGAAGGAGATCCGCCCACGGTTACAGTGCGCACCGTACGAGATGGAATCGCCATAGACACATCGAAGAACGACTCCGCAGGAAAATCGATCCCAGGTGATCCAATACTCCAGGATCCTGCATCTCTTCCTGCCAGCCAATATGCAGGCCCACCCTCGACATCGATTTCTCCGCCATGGGCATCCATTGTAGGGTAATCGAAGCCTGGTGTACAGTATACGTCGAAGAACGACTCCGCAGGAAAATCGATCCCAGGCGCATAATACAGGGCGTTAATGAAGGGCCCGGGTCTCCCTCCTGTAATATACGGTTTCCAGCATACGTCGAAGAACGACTCCGCAGGAAAATCGATCCCAGGCGCATAATACAGATCGAAGAACGAGTCAGGACCCGTCCAACCCGCAGGCCAATCGTAAGACACGTCGAAGAAGGATTCGATCCACACGTCGGGATCCAAGTCGTAAGGTCCTTGTGTTACATCGAAGAAGGAATCACACTGGATTTTTAGGATGTCGATGCCGTCGATGACGATCGAAAGAGTCTCAGTGTCAACGAGTGGTAAGTACGCCGTCACTGATAGTATGTTTCCTTCAGAGGTCGTCACTACTTCACCGGAGGGTTGGGTAACGTCGAGGAAAGGTATATGGGAGCAGTAGGGAGCCTCCGTTGACGTCCCGGAAGCAGACACCTTCAGAACGGGCATGCTGGCGTAGATAGCGCTTTCATCCTGTTTTGTGGTCGTTGGATTGTTGTCGTTGAGGGTGTATTGGTTTTCAAACGGTGAATGTGGCGTGACGTCGGGTGACAGGAATCGACCTATTGCCGGATCGTAGGCTCTGCCTTCGTTTAAGTAGAGTCCGATTTCCGATTCGTATTCCATACTCATAAAGTTGAGCGAGTTCGCAGGGAACGCGCCCCAGACGAAAGTGATCTCTCCGAAAGCATTGTATTCGTAGTAGACCTGTTCAAAACCGAGCATGTCTATGA
>CP070765.1:74641-88639 GCA_020345645.1 Candidatus Bathyarchaeota archaeon
AACGCGGATCGAACTCTCCGACGACGTAGACTTCGAAGGCTATTGGGAAAGTCGTGGATACCCAAATGACGCTGACATCGAAAAATACACTCCACAAAGACGTGGTGGGGGCGATCTATCTGAGAAGCCATAATTACCACTTGTCTTCTCTAAAAGGTTAGCCTGATACGACGCCTACTTCTTTGTGGATCCATAGAACAATCTTCCACAACTCCTAAATACGCTCCTCCGCTAGATTTTTATCACTTGGAGGGAGAAGCAGAGTAGTTTAGGATTCTAACACCCTATAATCCTATACCAATCAATAAACCTAGGCTGAGTCTAGGAAGCGACTGGCTGCTTAGCTCAATATGATGAGCAGAAAGTGCTCTCAGAGGAGAAGGGTGAATGAAAAGAATGAACAGATGGAAAATTCTAGAGCTGAGTCTACTTCTTATTATTACGGCAATTGCTCTCTCTCCTTCAGCATTTGCTGCCAAAGGTCCTAGAAACTCTGATCTGCTGATTAAATACTATCCTGGGATCGAAGACGCATATCTCGCTTTGAAACTCTCCGAGATCGACATACTTGGTTACGAACTCACATCCAGCCTCTACGTAGACGCTATCGATGACCCCAACATCTGCCTGGGAAAAGTGGCCGACCGTGGCATGTACCAATTCGACCTCAACAGCAATCACACAATCAGATCATACCCGGGAATTGAGTCCTTCATTTATGGAAAGAAAAGAAACGAAGTTCGACAAGCCATCACTCATTTAGTGGATAAAGATCTGATCGTGGCGACCTGCCTTGGGGGATTCGCTGAAAGAATCGACCAAGGTCTCACAGCTCCCGACAAAGGCTGGCGGAACCAGACGCACCCCGGTTGGGGAGCTGGCAACTTCACTTACGACTACAATCCTGATATCGCTGCCTCCATTCTGGACGCTGAAGGCTTTGTCCAGGGCTCAACTCCTAATCCCGCATACAACCACGCCTTCTCTTGGTCCGCTGAATTCCTGAGGGTATATCCGAGCGACCATCCGACCCATGCTGGTCAAGACGTGCATCCAATTGTCATGGCGGTGAGAACCGATGACCTGAGAAGGTACTGTACTGGTAACGAGTTGCGGTTCCATCTGAAAACCATAGGGTTTAGGACAGACGATTTCTACGGGACGAGTACTGAGCTCTACGAGACAGTCATGGGTGATTTTGATTATCACGTATACACTGGTGGATGGAGCCCTGGACGATTTCCACCTCTCTATCTGTATGGTTTGTACCATAGCAGTAAATCTGACCCATATAATACTAACTACGTTACTGGCGTCGATGAAAACGGGAACTCTAACTTCCCCGAGTTGGATGACGATTTGGAAGCAGGATACTGGGCTGACACCTACGCTGAAGCACGGTCCGCTGTCAAAGCATCAACGGGGCATGGGTGGTTTGATTTCTGCATTACCGTTCCCTTATGGAGTTCCGCTAGCTTCTGGGCATGGCGGTGCAATGTTAAAGGTGTTGTGAACGCGGAAGGTTATGGGCCGGAAAACGACTACTCTTTTATGAACATGTACAAAACTGATGGCTCCTCTTTAGTCTATGGGACGAAGTCACCCCCAATCGCAATGAACATCATCTTCTCCGACTGGTACTACGACTATCAGAGCCTCGACCGAATGAATCTCTATGGTGGTCGGAGTGTCGCCCCCTATGATATGTCCGTGGACCAAGCGGGATTCGTCACCAACTGGGAGACCAGCACCTACATCGACTACGATTCCAGCGAAGAACAGTCGAAGAACATCTTCTCCTACCGGACGGATACGTGGGCTATCGCACCGGTTTCAGGGAACCCTGTGGAAAACTACAATGCCACGCAGGTGTACCAAAGCATGTGGTACTTTTACCAGACCCCAATATGCTGGTTCTATTATGCAGTAGAGGACATCGACCATCTTAACATCACAGAGAATGACTGTAGCCTTGAAGTGTATTGGTGTACTCTGAGCTACTGGAACATCTACTTCGGCGGAGTACCACTCCTCTCTTTCAACCTGCTCCGCAATCATCCGCTCAGCAGCTTCCACGCAGAAGACATTGCGTGGAGTGGTGGCTCTGGCATGGATTGGGTCGGCTTGTCCAATCCAGGGGTATTCTGGATTGAGCGAAATGTGACCTTGAATGGAGTTCCGCTAGTGCAAGGGGTCGACTACGAGATCTACGCTCCCTGCTCAAGCTCTGGTGGAGACGCTGACATGAGGTTGATCAAACCGACTGCTGCAGGCACATTACACGTAGCGTACTGGGTTGCAGAAGACGCGCGGGGATACACTCCTGGCAACATCGCTTGGCAAACCTCGTTCCAAGGAGCAGGTATGTACTACGCTTCGGACTTTCAACCTGGAGAAAATGGCTACCTAGCCCTACGACGCAACCCATTCTACTACATGGAGACACCGCCTCTTGGAGAAGTCGACTTCGAAAGGAAATCCACAGGGTGTCAAAAGATCGACATCTTCGACGTCGTCCTTGCAGCTTCAGCCTATGGCTCTCAAGGCAGCAGCATACCTGACAACAAGTGGCTACCAGGTGCTGACTTGGTTCCCGATTGCTGCCGCGTTGACATCTTCGACCTAGTCACTGTAACTGGGAAATATGGTGAAGAATGGGACTGCCCTCCTTCATGCCCCTAATCAACGTTAGGAGAGGGGGCACCTCTTTCTATCCAAAACCCTGAGTGACTGGCATTCACTATGAACCTTCGGATTGTGTCGGATTAAGTGTCAGGTTTTTCCGACAGTCGCAAGGTATATCGTCCACTGTTCTTTCCCATCGATTCCAAGGGTGCGGTTGAGGGCTTCGTCGTCAAAGGCTCCGATAGCGCAGACGCCTGCTTCCATTGTCTCGGCTGCGAGGTATAAGTTCTGACAGGCGTGCCCCACATCTATATGCAGGTACCTGTACCCTCTCTCACCGTAACGCCACACCATCCTGTATGGAATTGCAGTCCATATGAAAGTCACAGCACACGTCTTCACGAACTGTTGGTTCAAACATGCTCTCGTCACCTCATCGGCCAGTTGTGGATCCAGATTGACTTCCACTAACTTGTGCTCAATGGCTAGGAACCGGTAAAGCCCAGGATTAAGACCTTGAACTCGGTTGATGAGGAGATAGGTCTCTAGGGCGTGACGGGCACCCGCAGAAGGCACCGTCCTGAGAGTTACTGAATCCATCACTTCTTTCACACCTTGGGTACACCATAAAAGAAGAGATAACTCCTCTAACGTTAATGGTTGGGCTGAGTAACGCCTAACACTCCGGCGATCCCCTATAGCCTTAAGAAGAGGTGTTGGGTCCAGCTGAACTTCCTCTGGCGGTGGTAAGTCGATAAGGGATTTGGTCTTATCATAGTCTAACTGAAGAGGGGGACTCGGAACGCCCCTGTGTTGGTCTGATTCCTTCATGTACCTGAATTGAGTCTTCTTCATGAACTCGGTGCCAATTTCTAATGACAAGAATTCAACCCCTCCACTGTATTTCAGCACTAGAACTTAGGCTGAATTATCCTGAACACATATAGGCATTCTTGTCTCACAGGAACACGTTGAGGCAACCTATGGCTTCGCAGACTCCGACACACACGATTAAGGTAACCGCGTGTGGTTGATTGAGGTTACTGGGGCAACTATAAATGGCAGTGCTTTCACCTCACCTTTAAGATATTTTGGCGTTGGCGATGGATATTCAGGTTCGAGGGGCAAGATCTCACAACCTAAAGAACGTTAATGTACGGTTTACAGACGGGCTCACCGTAGTTACTGGAGTATCTGGTTCTGGGAAAACCTCCTTGGTCTTCGACACATTGTACCATGAAGCCCATCGACGGTTCTTGGAGGTCTTCCTATATGGACGGGCAGGGCAACGGCTGTCACCTGCCAAAGTAGCCTCCATCACGGGGCTAGGTCCTACGATCGCAGTAGGTCAGAACCTGCTGAATCGAAACCCTCGGTCAACTCTAGCTACAGCGTCTGGGCTCCACCCTTTCCTCCGACTGCTCTACTCGAATTATGGAGTCCGTCATTGCCTTCAATGTGATAATCCCTTCACCCTCTTATCTGAGGACGAGATGCTCGATCAGCTCACGACCTTCTCAAGGAGTGAACGCTTGAGTTTGTTCGCCCCAGTTCTGCATCAGGTGAAAGGTAGCCACCGGACTCTGTTGAAAGCGTTGACAGACGAATTCGGGGATGAACGGGTCATTGTTGATGGACGTGGTTGGAAACCTCATCGACTCGACCCTATGAAGCCCCACGATGTTGAAGTAGACCTCGGTTTCATCACACCCTCGACGCCTACAACACGCCTACGTGAAATCCTAGAGGATGCCCAAGCCTTAGGTTCCGGTGCAATTCGGATCAAGAGTACTCGCCACGATGCCGTCTTAATGTCATCATCCATCTGTTCCAATTGCCGTGTTGGATTCCGTGAACTTGAACCCACTCATTTCAATCAATCCTGTCCCTACTGTAAAGGGGATGGATGCAACCGATGCAATGAGACAGGGATGCATCCTCAAGCGGCATCTGTCCGCTGGGAGGGGATGCGGCTCCCTGAACTGCTGAAACTCACGGTCGAAGACGCCTGCTCGCTTTTCTCAAAGGTCAAGCTCCCATCTACAGCTCATCGATTGTGCTCTGAGATCCAACGCCGTCTCGATGCCCTAGTACAAGTAGGACTAGGATACCTTTCTCTGGATCGATCTTCTCCAAGCTTGTCTCGAGGCGAGTCTCAGCGAGTCCGCCTTGCCATCTCTCTATCCAGTCGACTTGAGGATATGCTTCATGTTCTAGATGAACCTACAATCGGACAGCACCCAGCAGATGTAGCACGGTTTCTCCCCGCCTTCAGAGACCTGCCTGGACCCGTCATCTACATCGAGCATGATCGCGGAGCCGCAGCTGAAGCAGACCTCGTGGTAGACTTGGGACCTGGTGCAGGCAAAGCTGGAGGCGAGGTCATCTTCACAGGATCCCCAACCGAGTTGTGGAAGGCGAACACGCCTACAGGAAGACATTTCAGCCTCAGAAGTCGCGTGACGGCTTTGAAGCCACATCCTCCACCCGAACGATATCTCCTACTCAAAGGAGCATCAAAGCATAACCTGAAACAACTTGATATCAAGCTGCCGATCAGCCGCCTTTCGGTTATCACTGGCGTGTCCGGATCAGGAAAAAGCACACTGGTCGAACACGTTCTCCTACCAAGCCTGATGGAAAAACAGCCAGTGGGCTGTGAAGGAGTTGAAGGTCCAGTAATCAAACCAGTGATGGTGGACCAAACCCCTATTGGAAGGAACCCACGCTCGAACCCTGCCACCTACACAAAACTATCCGATATCATTCGCGACCTTTACGCGAAAGCTACAGGTTTATCCAAGTCTCATTTCTCCTTCAACCGCCCAGAAGGGGCCTGCCCAATCTGCAAAGGCATCGGTGCCACGGAGATCCGAATGCGGTATCTGCCTTCAATCTGGATCCCTTGCACCGACTGCGATGGCCAACGCTACAGCGACAAGGTGCTAGCAACCCGTGTCGAATTCGGTGACCGAAACCTGTCGATTGCAGACTTGTACGCCCTTTCAATCGAAGAAGTGAAAGACCTACTCCTGCAAGCTCCGTGGCTTACTCAACCTCGAAGAGACGCTGCTTATCGAATCCTTCAAGCCCTCGACGATGTAGGTCTCGGGTATTTAGAACTTGGACAATCATCCCCTACTCTTTCAGGGGGTGAGGCTCAACGTGTCAAGTTGACCAAGTACTTGGGGCGAAACAACTTGAGCGATCGACTGATCATCCTTGATGAACCTTCAACAGGACTCCATCCCCAAGACTTGGATGGCTTGCTCAAAGTGCTCGACCGCTTAGTTCGAAGCGGAGCAACCGTCGTCATTGTTGAACACAACGCTGACATCATCCAAGTCGCTGACTGGATTATTGATCTTGGACCTGGGGCTGGACCTGAAGGAGGAGAACTCATCTATGAAGGTCCGTTGCAGGGACTCATGGAAAGGGAGAAATCGCAGACTAGTCAAGCCTTGAAAACTGAACACGTCCTGCAACCCCAGGCTCCCTTGATTGACACAGAGGCTCAGAGGACGCCTGTCATCTCAATTCGTAATGCAGGAGCCAACAACTTGAAAGGCGTTGACGTCGATATCCCAAAAGGTGCTTTGACCGTTGTCACGGGTGTTTCTGGGTCTGGTAAATCGAGCCTGATTGGAGACGTGGTGCAGACTGAGGCTCGAAGACGGTACTTAGAATCGCTCTCCATGTACGAACGGCAAGGAATACGTGAAGGTGCCGAAGCCCCGGTCGACAACATAGGTGGCTTGGGGGTGACCCTGACGGTTGCTCCCCATCACGCCCACCTCTGGAGTCATATCCCTCAGTTCACAAGACGAAATAGTGTTGGTGCCATCTCTGAACTAACTCTTCACATAGCCAATCTTCTTGCTTCCATCGGAAAACGTCGATGCTTGAAGTGTGAAGCAGAGATGGAGCGGAGAGAAGTCTGGGTCTGTCTGGAGTGCGATGCCACTGCTTCAATCGCTGAAGCCAGACACTTCTCAGGAACACACTTCGCAAGTTCATGTGGGAAATGTAGTGGACTCGGTTCCCTCCAAGCTCCACAGCCTGAGAAACTCATCACCAATCCTGAAAAACCCTTATGCGGAGGTGCTATGTGGTCCCCAGGGTACTGGCCACGAACCTACTTGTGTATCGATCAACCCGTCATTCCCGCCTTAGGCGAGCGCTATGGATTTGACCCCTTCGAGACACCTTGGAATAAGATGTCTAAAGATGCACAGAACGCGTTCCTCCATGGCGATAACCAGACATACAGAATAACATACCGAAGTAAATCAACAGGAAAGATGAAAGGCAAGCTACGAACTCACAAGTGGAAATGGCGGGGCTTCTACAGCAAAGATAGTTGGCTGTGGGACTGGGACATCCACGGAACCTACACTAAAACGATTACTTGCCCTGAATGTAATGGAAAAGGACTGTTGCCTGAATTCTTAGCTGTAACCCTTCTTGGGCACGACATGCATGAATTGAATGAGATACCCTTAACCGAACTTGAGGAACTGCTGAAATCCATTCCACCTCTAACCTCGGAGAGCCCCTACGTTGATGATAGTCTCCGGGTTGCCCAAAGGAGACTAAGGTTCCTACGGAAGGTTGGAATCGGCTACTTGCACCTGAACCGTCCAACTGGGACTTTGTCTGCAGGCGAAGCCCAACGCATTCAGTTAGCTAGCCTACTTGGTAGTGGATTGACTTCCTTAACCATCCTCGTGGATGAACCTTCCCGGGGTATGCATCCCTCTGAATTACAGGCGCTTCTGGAAGCCCTACAAGAGCTTCGAGATGAAGGCAACACCGTGATCGTCATCGAACATGATCTGCTCTTCATTCGAGCAGCTGACCACGTGATTGACTTGGGACCTGGGGCAGGAACTTATGGCGGGAAAGTCGTTGCCCAAGGTAAACCTGAGGAGATTATGAAAGCAGACACCGCCACGGGCAAATGGTTAACCAGTCACTTGCTGAAGCCAGGGGTTAAACAATACGGTCTACAGAAGTGGATCTGGACTAACGGTCGCAGGAAACCTCAGGGCTGGATGAAGATTACAGGTGCTCGAGCCCACAATCTCCGCGGTGAGGAAGTCAGATTTCCTCTTAGATCTTTGGTAGGTGTCTGTGGTGTCTCTGGCTCCGGTAAGAGCACATTGCTCATTGACACCCTTGGCAGAGCCCTTGTTAAGCGACTTCACTCTTCATCATTCGCTCGAGAACCTCTCGAACCCGGTGAATACGATTCCATAGAGAATAATCCGAAACGCACGTTCCTCGTCGATCAGTCTAAGCGGGGTATTCGAAGCCCAGCGGTCTTCTTGGGTTTGATGAAAGTTATGCAAAGGATTTATGCGAATTCCGATGATGCTCAAGCCCTTGGACTGAAAAAGCAGGCGTTGAGTAAACCATGTTCAGCCTGTAAGGGTCGTGGTAGAATCCGGATTGAGATGGGGTTCTTACCGACTGAGTTTGTAGAATGTGAAACCTGCAGAGGCACGGGATATAGTCCGGAGGCGTGGGAAGTTCGCATCAACGGAGTAACTTTACCGGAAGTCAACACTAAGACGCTTGACGAAGTCTATGACCTCTTCAAAGATGAAGAATCCATTGAAAAACCTCTTAGATTAGTCAAGGAAGTCGGCTTGGGGTACTTGGTGTGGAACCAACCTTCCTATACGCTGTCTAGTGGTGAGGTCCAGAGATTGAAGATCGCTAAAGAGTTGCACCGAGACATGAAGGATCCGACGTTGTACATATTGGATGAACCTACAGTTGGGCTTCACATGGAAGATGTAGCTCAGCTGATGCAGGTGTTGAATCGACTAGTTGATGAAGGACATACCGTCGTTGTAGTGGAACATCATCCCCATGTTTTAGCGAACTGCGATTGGCTTATTGAACTCGGACCGGGCGGTGGGCCACATGGGGGACGAATCGTCGCAGAAGGTTCACCAGAGGATATTATTCAGCAGAAATCGCCTACAGCTCCCTTCCTCCAAGAGCTTCTGGAGGTGGAACCATGACTCTGATCCCGTTGCTTCTAGCTGATCCATCCCCGAGTCTCCGACTTCTGGTGCTACGTGACCTTCTGAACCGCTCGAATGACGACGAGGAAGTGATGGAGCTAACGAAACTTCAGGAAGGCGACCCGTTAATCCAGCAGCGTCTGTCGCTTCAGAATAACGATGGCTCATGGAGAGGCGGAGAAGGTGGTGGCGACATCTTAGGAGAGGTCCGCTTGACGGCACAGGCCCTCATGGGACTAGGGTACTTAGGGCTGGATCCTGACCACCCCGCTATCCAGAAGGGTGCGGAATTCCTCTTCGCCCAACAGCAGAAGGATGGGTCATGGCCACTTGTGACCCCGGGTGCATTACTGGATGGAGCTGCTCGCGATATCAAATACCACATGATCCCGCTTCAAACCTCTCTACCACTACTCGGATTGGCTTGGATTGGATACGCTACAGATCCACGGGCTGAAGCTGCGTACGATTGGCTTTTGAATGAAGAGCTCCCGCAGGGTGGGTGGCCTTCTGGGCGACATTATGAGAAATACATTTTTGCTGCGGGGTATCGGCGTCTCGCACACTCCAAATTTGGTTGTCGAACGAATACGACTGCTGCCGTTGTTGCGTTAGCGTTACATCCTAAGCGACGGATCAGCCGGTCAGCACGGCGTGGCTTGGACCTGCTATTAGTGCAAGAAACCCGACAGACGCAAACCTTAGGATTTGAAGTAGCACGGATAGTCGGTGCTGAACGACCTAGAGGAGGTTTCACCTATTTTAGACGATACGATGTGGCGCAGATACTGGATCTCTGCTGGCGGATCGGTGCAAGCTTGGAAGATGGACGCGTTGCAGACGGCGTCCGGTTCGTAAAGGAGCTGCAGGGTCCTCGCGGGCTTTGGGAGTATCCTCGTCACCCTGAGGTCTCACGTTGGATCACCTTCGACCTCCTCCGTTCGCTCTCCCGATTGGACACAACGTCAGACTGGTTAAGCACTGAACCGCGAACTCCTTTTCAACCATACCCAAAGAAACCGAAGCGGTTCTAGCAGATCAGCATCATGCTTTCAGGTACTTCTTTCCCTAACCCATGTTAGTGGATTCGTAGGTATTAAGAAGGAATGTAGCTGAATGTTGCCTGCGGGTGCGTCCACATCCGTGACTGGAAAGCCCTCTTTTTCAGGCCTTCGTTTCACGGGGTGCACTGTACACATCACTCCGAAAACTTCGGAAAGACGCTGTTCGCGTCGAAATGCGAGGTCTATATCTGTATTTTAAACTCGCACTCTTCGTCTCCTTTGACGATTGACTTTTCTAAAGTAGCCTCAACGGGTCTCTCCAGAGCTCCTTCAAATAACTCTTTCACCCACCCTCTTGAACAGTTGCACCAGGTGCGTGCGTGCATAACGGTTTCTAAGGCTGATATAGCAACCGAGGTTTGTAACGTGAACCTCCACTCGAGAAGCTACCAAGCATTTTAAATGTGCCACTGGCAGCAAATGAGTAGGGTTAAGTCTTGGAGTATGAGATAAAGTACAAGCCTTCCTATTCCATGCTTGTCGTCAAACTCGGATCCAACGAATCCATAACCGCTGAAGCTGGATCGATGACGTATATGGATCCCTCCATAAACGTTGAAACCCGAAGACGTGAAAAAAGTATTCTGGGCAGTATCGGTCTAAAGTTGATAGGCGGTCAATCCTTCTGGGTCAACGACTACAAAACACAAAACGCGGGTGCTGAGATCGCTTTCGTCTCAGCCCCAGTTGGTGATATCGAGACATTGCAGGTTTCACCCAACGAAGGATACATCGTGCAGAAATCCTCTTACATCGCTTCCACCGAGAAGGTAGACTTGGACATAAAATGGCAAGGCTTCACGAAAGGCCTCTTCGGACAAGGTCTCTTCATGATCAAAGTCTCCGGCGACGGAACACTCTTCATCAACACGTTCGGGGCGATCGATAAGCACACGCTGAAATCCGGAGAAAGCTTGATCGTCGACAACTTCCATCTAGTTGCGTTCAGTGACAAGTGTGACTATAAGGTCAAGAAATTTGGCGGCCTCAAATCAACGATTCTCGGAGGTGAAGGCCTAGTCACTGAAATCAAAGGACCAGGCGATGTCTATATACAAACGAAAAACCTCAGAGAATTCGTTGAATGGCTCTGGACCCTTCTCGCACCACGCGTCAGATCCCGTGCAAGATAAGATCTATCACCAACCTTCACAGCCAGCTATTCGCATCTAATCTAGAAATTGTTAGACTTGACGCTTTCACTCTTCACAGGGACGAATTTGTCCGCTCCAATGCTTCGCGAGTGCGTAAACCGTTATAATTATCGTCCCAATTGAGAAAAGGGTGGACAAAGGAAAGCCAAATACTGCTGAAACAAGATACGAGGCTATAATCGTAACTGCTGGTACTGCACATAGCATGCGATATTTATACGAGAATATAGCAACTCCGACCCCCCACACGGTCACGATCGGAGGCGTAAGGAATGATACAGCGAGTATCTCACTCGCTGATAGGGAAGCTATAGGAAGAAAGAGGCGGAGCGACTCCGGCGAAAACAACGTAATCAACAAGGATGCAATTAAGTGACCTACCGTCCACGCTCCTGCGAACCTCCAGAGTGGCCGTTTTCTGTTAAGCACAACTTGATAGGACGAGTCCCTACTCATTTACTAATCCCAGACCATGATTACTGAAACGAAGTTCTGCCTGACTCATTTTGACAGATTCTATTAGCAAACTCCATAAGGAATCAACATAAGCTTTGACGACCACTTCATGACTTGCACAAAGGCTAAAAGTATAACCCGCAGACTAGACGAAAGGAGAAATGGGCAAATGGATCCCACTGACTTCGGAATTCAGGTCATCTTGACCACGATTATCGTCGCACCGTTTCTTTGGCTCTCGGGAAGAACGATTGTCGGCGGAGCTAAAGCAAAACTTATGGACGCTGTCTGGATCGTCCTGCTTGGAATCATCATCGGGACAGCCATCGGCTTCTTCATCGACAATATCATCATCGGCTTCGTAATTCAGCTGATAATCTGGTTAGCGCTAGTCAAGCACTTCTTTGACTGCGGTTGGTTAAGTGCTCTCGTCATCACGATCTTTGCAGTGATAATCGCCGTAATAGTCGCCTTCATACTCGCAGCAGTATTGGGTTTGGCCATACTCACATTAGCAGTTTAATCTTTGCCGTGACTCCGCTAACTCCCTTTTTTCCAGGTCAGGAATCCGCGACCAACGAACCTGTATCCTTAAACTTGCGCGTTTGCACGCTCTTCTTCTCGCAAGACTCGACGTACCACTTTTCCAAGTAGATTTGTAGGCAAGTCAGTGCGGAACTCCACTTCTCTTATCGCCTTGTAGGACGCAACTTTTTCATTTACGAAATCCATGATCGCTTGGGCATTCGGTGCAGCTCCGTCTTTCAAGGTTATGAAGGCTTTCGGAATCTCGCCTGCAACTGGATCTGGTTTCCCTACTACGCCACAGAGCTTTACGCTTGGGTGTTCGTAGAGAACGTCCTCAAGCTCCCGTGGATACACGCTGTAACCCTTGTATTTAATTAGATCTTTCTTCCGATCAGTGATGTAGAAGTATCCAGTTTCATCCATCTTCCCGATGTCGCCGGTGTAGAGCCATCCGTCCCGTAGCACTCCCTGGGTTTCCTGCTCCATCTTCCAGTAGCCTTTCATGACTTGGGGGCCTTTCACCACCAGTTCTCCGGTTTCACCACCCTTCATCTCTCCCTCACCAGTCTCTAGGTCCACAATTTTAGCTTCTGTGTCAGGCCATGGTAATCCTATTGACCCGACTTTCACGGTTTTCATCGTACGATCAAGGGGATTGCAGTGGGTGACCGGAGAGGATTCAGTCAATCCATAGCCTTCTACCAAAACGCCCTTCGTTACCTCCATGAACTTCCTCTGAACTTCTGGGGGAAGGGGGGCTGATCCTGAAATGCAGAAGCGGACTGACGTGCAATCATGCTTCTCCAATTCAGGGTGGGCTAAGAGCATTGAGTACATTGCGGGTGCTCCGCAGAAAACCGTTACGCGGTGCTTCTGGATGGCTTTAAGGGTGCCTGCTACATCGAACCGTGGAAGCAAAACTATTTTTCCCGCAAGGTAGATGGGGCCATTCATCCCCGTTGTCATCCCATAGATGTGGAATAGCGGGAGAACGGCGAGGAACGTATCCTTTCCTTCTTCGCTTCGAAGCCATGCGGCACACATGAGTGCGTTGGACACGAGATTCATGTGCGTCAGCATTGCTCCCTTGGCGATTCCCGTGGTTCCTCCAGTGTACTGGAGGGCTGCTAGGTCCTTTATTGGATTTATTTCAACTTCAGGAGGCGTCGATGTAGCTTTGCTTAGGAGGTGGGTGAAGGAGTGGATGTTCGGTGCTGTCTCAACTTTCCGTGAAGGAATTTTTCTGAGAAGCGTTCCCAGCATCCGTGTGCTCGTCGGCATGTAATCCTTCAAACCAGTGACGATTAAATTCTTCAGTTTGGTGTTCTGCCAGGTCTTCTCCACTGTCGGGTATAGAAGATCTAGCAATACCAGTGTTTCTGCTTCGGAGTCTCTGAGTTGGTGTTCAACTTCTCGTTCTTTATAGAGCGGGCTTATTGCTGAAGCCACAGCACCGATCTTCATCAGACCGTAGTACGCGATGACGAACTGAGGTATGTTGGGAAGAAAGATCGCGACTCGATCTCCTTTTCTGACGCCCAACTCTGAGAGGGCGGAGGCGAATCGGTCTGCGAGAAGCTTAAGTTCTCTGTAGGTGAATTCTCTGTTAAAGTAGACAAGGGCGGACTTGTCTGGATACTTCCTAACAGTCTCGTCGAAGAGACTGGGTAGTGCAATCTCTGGGTATTCAAGGTGTTTAGGGATATCCGTGGGCCACGACTGGAACCAGGGTCTCACTGGTTCTCTAGTCTTCTTTCTCCTCGTCTTCTTCGCACTTTTATCTGCGGACAACAATACCCCATTATCCTAGTCCGTAGCCCTGATTAATTACGTTTTACCGTCTTCTCGTTCCTTTATGGGGGAGTGAACTCGTATGTTGGATTTCCGTCATCAGCGACTTTCGGGACTAGCTTGACCTTCATCCCGATTTTCACCTCAGAAAGCTTGAATCCAGTCATCCAGGCGAGAACCTTTACGCCTTCTTTCATTCTTCCTACTGCGACGGTGTAGGGTCGATGTTGTTGGAAGGATGTAGGTCGAATCACAATGTGAGTGAAGGTTTCGACCTCTGCTTCACCGTTCAGTTCCACCCATACGACTTGTGAAGATAAGCAGTTATTGCAGTCCATGACGGGT
>CP070765.1:88739-102686 GCA_020345645.1 Candidatus Bathyarchaeota archaeon
ATTCGACACACTACCGTACAAGATCATGAATGTCCCCATCCCAGACGAAGGCGTCGCGAAAGGAGCCGTCGTGAACAAGGAGGAATTTGAAGTCGGATTGGATGACTACTACGCAACCCGCGGATGGACCAAAGAAGGCATCCCCACGGTTAAAAAGCTGAAAGAACTTGATCTAGCCGAGTTCGCCAAGTTAGGCGCCAAAGGAGGTAAATGAGTTGGCAAAACTCCACGAGAAGAAGTTCGTTTCAGCCGACCCAGAGAAATGCATCGGCTGCTCTGTCTGCGAATACGCGTGCTCCATGGTGAAGGAGAAGACCTTTAACCCCACCAAGTCCCGAATACGCGCCATACGGCTCGGCCCCCTCATCAACCTAGCAGTCGCATGCCGGCTCTGCGAAGACCCAGCATGCGTAGCCGCGTGCCCCCGCGACGCACTGACGCAGGAAGAGAACACCGGCACCATCATGGTCGACGACGACAAATGCAACGGATGCGGATGGTGCATCGAAGCCTGCGACTACGGCGCTATCATGCTCCACCCAGAGACCAAAGTCGTCTACGTCTGCGACACCTGCAAAGACGAAGGTAAACCGCAATGCGTTGAATGGTGCCCGGAGGAAGCACTAGACTTCGTCACAGCCGACGTCCTCGCCCAGAAAGCCCGGAGAACAGCGGTCAAGAAACTCTTCCACGAAGCCGTAGAGAAAGCCTCCGAGTAACCGTAACGATTCTCACCAGGAGTCTCCCCGTATGAAGGCAGAAGCAGTGGAAACCGCCCATAAATTTCTCTCCGTCAACCCTGAGAAATGCGTTGGATGCAGCATCTGCGAATTCGCGTGTTCTCTTGAAAAGGAGAAATCGTTGAACCCGCTGAAATCCCGGATTCGAATAATCAGAGGGCCCCCCTTCATCCACGTAGCAACTACCTGCAGGCAGTGCGAAGACACCCCGTGCATCAAAGCATGCCCCGAAGAAGCCCTCCATCAATCCAAGGAGACTGGGGCAATCTTGGTTGACGGCGAGAAATGCGATGGTTGCAAATGGTGCCTGGAAGCATGCGAATACGGAGCCATACGATACGATCCAGCTGCAGACACCGTTGTCATCTGCGACCTCTGCGAGGGAGAGCCAAAATGCAAAGAAGCGTGCCCCGAAGAAGCCATCGATCTAGTCGACGAAGAATCCGACATCGCAAAAGCTTGGGTAGAAGCATCGAAGAAATGGATCGATGCATCAGACAAATTGATCAAAATGACGAAGGGAGAAGGTGTTACCGACTTCCTCGCTGACAGCAAAGAGATCATGGAACGCATCGACGAGAAATACCGCGAGCTCTTCGAATCGAAGAAATAATCTCTGAAGCAGAACCCTACCGCTGTGAAGCTGATTACGTAAGGATTTTCAGCCCACGCGATCTAAGAGGTTCAATTACTCCAGGACTGCTCAGAATTCTCAGTATGATGTACCCGAAGAACGACACAGCGATTAGACTACTTAGTGTGATACTCACCATCATAGCAGCCCACGGTAGCATGGTCAATCCAAAGATCTCAGGGGGATCAAAGCCAAACAACGACAGATAACCACCGACAATCACTCCAATCGGGAAAGCCGCAGCCACACAGGCAAGTACTGACCGCTTTCGCAGGAAGATTACGATAGAGGCAGCAATGAAATTCGCTAACGAACCGAAAACGACGTCAACTGGGTTAATGAAAGCATAAGCATTGGTTAAAGCAGCACCCAGTGTTACCCCGACAGCAACCGGCCAACCAAGTAAAGCAGACAGGGGGATTAAACAGTCAGAGATGCGAAGCTGCACAGGTCCTGAAATTGCAGGGTTCCCAACGGTCACAGCTTGAATCAGATTAATGACAAAGTAGAGACCTGCAATCATAGCAACTAACGTAACGTCTTTTGAATCCACTCTCATTTTCACACCTCCACTATTCCGGGGTTTATTCGACGGAACGGATGGGAGGTCCCACTCACCCGTCAGCCACTATGTGGTCAGAGATGGATAATAAGCTTAATCTCTCCGCGTGTCAGGTGACTTGCCGATGTATTTCACGGGTCTTGGATGACGCAGGCTTCAGAGCCGCCTTAACAACGTTCCAAGCGGTTTCAGGGTCAGCCTCGTCACTACAGATGAATACATCTAAGGCAGCGTACTTGTATTGCGGCCACGTATGGATGGAGATGTGGGTCTCTGCTAAAAGAAGGATGACCGTGATCCCGATCGGAGAATAGTTGTGGGAGACCGTTTTCACGATTGTACTCCCCATCTCCTTCGCGGCAGACTCGAGAACCGATGTTAGCCACGACGAGTTATTCAAATCAGCCACGCAGCCATAGAGGTCCACTATTAGCTCTCGGATCTTCAACGTACTCAGCCCTCCACCATCAATCGTTTCCTCATAGTTGAATGTTCTCTTCGGTAGCCTGCACTCTCGAAAAACGCTTCACCAACAGAGTTGGTTGCTGACACGATGAGGTCAACCCGCCTAATCCCCTTCCTGCGAAGATGCTGTTCCGCTTCGTTCAGTAGAACGCGACCAAGCCCTTGAAGACGTAGACTCTTCTGTACAACGATAGATTTGATATAGCCGAACCGTTCATTGGTGTTCCGGTCTTTCTCAGTCGTCAGCCAAAGCCACCCGACGACGTCTTCGTCGAGTGTGGCAACCTTAAGTCCATCCGGAGTCCGATTTATTGCACGTTTTAATTTTGTCCGATGGTAGTCTTCATCTAGGATCGGCGCAGAGGCAAAGGACAGCTCAGCGATTTCCCGTTCAAAGGCGAGAATCACGGAGAAGTCGCTCCATCGATATTCGCGGAGAATCAGCCGCTGAAGTAGGTCGTCTGCCAGGCGAGTCTTTCCCATAAGTTGAAACCCCTTCGTGCGTCGACATTGGCTACATCCCAGTCGCTTCAAATCCTGCACGGTGCGAAGTCGCTGTGTAGAACCGACGAGTATTACGGCACCACACCGACACCCATATTTTCGAACCGTTGGTGTGACTTCACCAGTGTAGAGTTTTCCATCAAATCTTCCGATCACCAACGGGTAGGATTGAGCTGTGGTCTCAAGCCGTGTTAAGGAGGTGGTATTCGCTAGGATCTCAGCCCCTTCATAACGATTAAATCGCAGTTGTCGTTCTGTAAGAGCTAGTCCCATGGAAGTAACGATCTTCTGAACAGTTAACATTCGTCTCGGAGGTTGATGAGCAAACGCCAGATAAATGACAGCACCAGATTTTCTTTGAAGAGCTGTTATTGCTCGAGAAAGGAATAGTGCCAACCCATTCAAGGTGTATGGGGGATCTGTGAAGACCACGTCAAACCTGTTAAGGAGGCTGTCGGGCAGCGGGTCCCGCAGGTCGTGATGGATACATGAACAGGCAAAACCTTCATCCTCAGCCATTTCGTTGATAGTTGCAAGAATTCGCTGATCAACGTCGATGACGGCGACTTCCCGAGCTGCGTTCATAAGTCCGACTGCAAGCGAGGTGAAGTCGTCGTCGCCAAGGAAAAGCACCCTTCGTCCTTCCACATCTCCTTTTTCCAGCATAAAGAGGGCTCTTAAAAGTGCGGTTTCAGGCGTTCCATGGGATTGGTCGATCTCTGGTAAAGGCATCGGTCTTCTCGTCAACCGCGACTTCAATATCTCCATCAGTGGAAAAAATCGATTCTGGACTGTGATAGTTCGACCGTTACAGGTTGGACATATCATACGGTCTTCGTAGATGAAGCCCAAGCGATCTCTGACAAAGTTCATACCCTCATCGGTCAAGAGGGCACCTTTGTCGCGCTTAATCAAGCCGTCTCGCTCCAGTTCTCTTCTGACCGCGGCTACAACAGGGACAGGGAGATGAGTACGGTATGCTA
Source organism: Candidatus Bathyarchaeota archaeon (assembly GCA_020345645.1). Lineage (GTDB taxonomy): Archaea > Thermoproteota > Bathyarchaeia > Bathyarchaeales > SOJC01 > JAGLZJ01. Next base: position 92,628 of record CP070765.1, read on the forward strand.
ATTCCTTGGTTCCAATCTTCCGACTTCGGTAAATTTCGCGAAGCAGTAGCCTGACTGCTTCTGCACCTTCCTTCACGGCTGCACGCTTGGAAACGCTGGTTAGCAGTTTCTGTTCTTCCATCTCAGTAAGGCAACTTCCTAGCAATAGTTGAGTCTAAGCGGGAAACGGAAAATAATAGTCTTTACCTTAAAGCCGCGAACGGTCGATAACTTAAATACCGTGGTTATAGGAAGAGAAAGAACCATGCTTTCCGCGTTAGAAGCGGTAATCCTAGGGGTGATTCAGGGACTCACGGAGTGGTTGCCAATCTCAAGCTCAGGACACCTGGCAATAATTAACAACTCACTTGGCTGGGAGGCCCCCACTATCTTCTTTGTTCTGCTTCATAGTGGGACGCTTTCAGTGATCCTCATCTTCTTCAGAAGGAGAATTGTGGATATACTCAGAGCGTTCAAACAAAGGGATTTCGAATCAGAGGCTGGGAGATTCGGAGTACTTGTGGTCTTAGGCACCGTGCCCACAGCAGTAATCGGTTTCCTGTTTCAAGAGTTATTCAGATCCACCTTCGAGGATCTACTAGCAGTAGGCTTCGCCTTGTTAGTGACTGGAATCCTTCTCTTCGCCGTGAAGAACAGAGCCCCTAGCAGAGACCTTTCACCGCAGAGTGCTCTGCTCATAGGTGTAGCACAAGGAGCCGCCATCATTCCAGGCATCTCAAGGAGTGGAGCTACGATCACTGCAGGGTTGTTGGCATGTATAAAAAAAGAAGCAGCCTTTGAGTTTTCGTTCCTCTTGTCGATTCCAACCATAATTGGTGCCTTAGTTGTTGAGCTGTGGAACTTGCAGCAAGTGCCGACTATTGATGTTGACTTGATTGCAGTGTTTGGAGGAGTCATAGTCGCAGTCTTCGTGGGGTATCTGTCGCTGAACGTCCTCCTGCGATTTGTATTGAATAGCAGGCTTCATTGGTTCGCACCTTACTGTTGGTTAGTTGGAGGCCTTGTCATCGTTACTCAAATCCTTCAGTAGCAGTTATATCCCGATGATTGTGAGTAGTAAAGAGGGAGATTCAGGTGCCCGAGGATAAAACAATCCAGTTCTTCAAGGATCAGATTGAACTAGAACACAAAATTGTAGAAGCGATCACACGAAGCCTGAAGACGATCCGAAATCCAGTTGCCAAACAGGTTCTTCGAGCGATCGCGTTTGACTCACAGAAACACGCGGGAATCTACAACGCTGCCATCGCATTATCCTCCGTCACTCCAGCGTTAACAGACGAAGAATACAGGAGGCTGAAGGAGACCACTGAAAGACACATTCAGGATGAAGAAAAGGCGATCGCTACGCTAGACACATTCATGAAAGGAGTGAAAGACGAAAAGATCAGGTTCCTGTTGGAGTCGATTGCGGCTGACGAAAGAAAACACCATCAGCTCTTGAAGAAAGTGGTGGATCTTATTGTGAGAAGAGAAGCGATAACCGAAGAGGATTGGTGGGAGATTCTGTGGAAGAATGTCCCGTTCCATGGAACTCCAGGCGGGTAAGTGCCGCTTCCTCCCATGGTCAAAACTAAACTAGTCTTCGCACGAAAAGAGGAATGATGAAGAGAGAACTCCTCATAGCAGGTATCCCGTTAGCAGTGCTTCTCCTCGGCGAAGGAGGGCCTTTCCAAGGACCTCACCATAGTGATGCAGACTACCACTACGATTCAACAGCACGGGCGATAAGAGAGTGGCTTGCACCATCATCGGAAGTGGGGGAAACAGGGGACCTCGTACTCTTCTTCACTCGGTAATAATCACACTGATTTTCGCAGGAACTCAAGTGTATCTCATGAGACATCGAAGAACCCGTGGCTGTAGTTCAACCGGGACTTCGAAAGCACGGGATTCATTGTAGCCATCGAGGGCGACCATGTAGGTGAGTAGTTAAAAATTTAGCAAATGCCGTTTTTTCCCTGTAGAATGAACCGATCTCATCATCTATCAATATTCGAAATAGGTCCGTGAAAGCTTCTGCTACCAGCTCAGCTACGCCGATCTCTCTTCCCCCATGTTTCAATTCACCTCTCAGCAAGTCAGCAATCGTTGAGTACTTACGGGGAATCCCAGCAACCCATCGATCACCTTCAATCCGTGGACCATAGAGCGTAGCTGGTGAAGTTGCATGTTTCGCAAGGAAGTTTTCAGATTCCTCCTTCATCACTAATGGAGGTCCGAGGTGCCTTTGCATCAGAGGCTTCTGGCTTTCCTCAAGTTCTAGGAGAAAGACGCCTCGGTAGGTATCATCAGCCCAGACACCATCGCTGACCACGTGAAAGTCATGGGCTTCAACAAGTCTCTTGAGAGCTCGTTGAGATTTGTAGAGTTGCCCCCAGACAACATCTGACACAGCGTTGATCTTCCCAAATTCGATGAATACGAAGGTAGTCCGCCGCTGTCTGAAAGTCTTGAGGAGTGCATCGGGACTTAAAGCCACGATCGGGGAAGGATAGAAGAATTCAGGGTGAGGATTATGGAGAAACCCGCGTGTTGCTCCGATGAACTCGCTAAGTCTCTGCGGAGTGACGGCTGACGCCGCGTTCCGTTTTTCGTCCACTGGGTCCACAATCACCAGACTTCCCTCATATTCTTCAACCGCGAGATGGGGGGCTTCTAATGCGATTAAGGTGGGTGGTTTCCAGTTACCTGCAGCCCTAATGGTCTGCAGAAATGTACGGTAGTGGAGGATGAGGAGTTCACAGAGGTATCCGCTGAATCCACCAACCTTCATCTCTGACCCGTAGACCCCTATCCCTTTCATAAACTGCTTCAGTAATCGTACTTGCCCACGCAGCGTCTCGTCCAACTTTGGTTTCACGTAGTCCGTGTGGAAAGGGGTGCGGTCAGTAGCACTCTTCCATGCACCTCGCTCCACACCATAGCAAGGCACAATGTTAATTCGTGTTCCATTGAGGACCGCTTCCAAGTACGGGTGCTCTGAAAACCGTTCAACCTGCTGAAGACCAGCGGTCGCTTTTTTGGCAGCCTTCAAGTAGTCTGTACCAAAGGCTTTCCAGGGGACTTCTGGAGGGATACGTATGAAGATGTCGATGTCTGCGGAATCCCTAAGCCATGTGTCCTTGGCCAGAGAACCTTCAATTCGCAGTTCACCAGGCAATCCTGCCTTTCTCAACGCCCGTTCAACTTTATCATGGAATTCGTCAGCTACTTTGGTGATTCGACGACTATCTTCAGCAGTAGGTGAAACGCGTTTGAGTACGCTGTTCAGCAACTTTTCAAGCGAGTTTTTCAAGGAGAATGTCCGCCTTCATCGGGATACTTCGCGCAAGGTGGAGTAAATTGGTCCTTTGGGTGTTAGAACACTCTTCTTCAGTTTGAGGCTGTTTAACCTGAGGAGTCCGAATCGGCGATTTTTCAATAACGTAATGAAATTTATCAGCTGAGTCCTATTTCGAGCAGACCTAACGCGTGCAAGAGTGATGTGGGAGCTGAATCTTCGCTCAGGTTTAAAGCCGAGGGATTGAAGACGAGGTTCAAGCTGACGGAAGATGCCTCGAAGCTCATCAGCGCCTTTCTGAAGCCCCATCCAGATGACTCGAGGGCGATTGAGGTTTGGAAAGACACCTACTCCGCTAATCTCCACGTCAAAAGGCGAGAAGGCAACCTTTTCCATTTCATGGAATATTCGGTCAACATCGCCGGGTGATATCGTGCCGAGAAAACGAATGGTAAGATGGATGTTTGAAGGAGCAACGAGTTTCAAGTCCCCACCACTCTCTGCCAGTTTCTTCTGAACCTCAGAAACCGCCCTCAGAATCTCCTCAGAATCTATGTCAAAAGCTATGAAGCTTCGAATCGACTCCGCCATCTCAACACCGATTCTCAATTCCCTGTAACTGTTTATAAGAACTTGCGATCTATGAGATCGCGATTAGGATCATAAATCCATGCAACGCAGAAAGGTAATTGGTTCGGCAGGGATGCCTGGAGCGGGAAAAGCTACGGTGCTAAAAATAGGCAGAAAACTGGGATATAGAGCAGTCGTCATGGGAGATGTGATTAGAGAGGAAACGGTGAAACGCGGGTTACATCCTACTGCGAAGAACTTAGGAAAAGTAATGCTCAGAATCCGCAAGGAAGAAGGCTCTACCGCTGTGGCAAAACGCTGCTGTGACGCTATCAGTGAGAACACAGAGCAGCCGATCATCATTGATGGGTTGCGTAGCCTGTCGGAAGTGCAGGAGTTCAAGAAACACTTCTTAAAAGTTAAGGTCTTAGCCATCCACGCCTCCCCCAAGACACGGTTCCAACGACTGCTGAAACGGAACCGAAGCGATGTCCCATTCTCATGGGAAGACTTCCTCGACCGCGATCTACGGGAACTCCATCTCGGATTGGGAAACGTGATCGCTTTAGCAGACGTATTAATCTTGAATGAAACAGGAAAAATGGCATTCAGAAGGAATGTTACGAGGTTCCTAGAGCGTGAAAAAAACATCCGATGAACCCCACCTGCGGATTAAGGCAGAAGTCAACTCTACTGAAGACTTGGAAAAGGTTCAATCGGCAATAATCAGGCTTTTTGAACCACTACAGTTTCAGACGAAGACAGTTGGTCAACAGACCTACGTCACGGCTGAATCATCGGAGCCTGAACCACTGGCCAAATTCAGCATGTTGCTGCAGAAAGAACAGATTCGATCCGCAGCCAGGCGGATTCTGCTTCAAGGAATGACCGACAGGAAGATCACGTTCTTCCTCAACAAACAGGTCGCATCGGCGGGTCATATCTCCTTCTGCGAACCGTTCGCGGAGAGTCCCCTTGGACCTATAAAAGTTGAGATCGACAGCATCGACCCAATTGAGCTGGTTGACTGGCTTGCTCCGAGGATAAGCCAACCGCAACGAGAACGACCACGTAAGAGAAGGAAGTGACTCGAAATGAAAGGAATCGCAGTGGGTATGTCAATGCTTCACTGCTTAAATCAGCCTTTTTCGAGTCTACTTCGACGGCTAGAAACATTGGAAAGGACGGATGTAGAGCTGATTGATGACGGTTGGCATACATTGGACAGGGATAGAATACGTCAGCTGCTGGAGATTGGTCGAAGTCGGAGGTTAAGGTTCTCAGTACATGCACCATTTATCAGCCTCAACATCGCTTCTCCAGTCGATGCCATGCGTGATTTCTTTCTGAAACGCCTTCAGAAATCAATAAAGGCGGCACGATTGCTGGAGTGCACCCTCATGGTTATTCATCCGGGGATGCGAACGGGGCTGAGCCCATTATTCCCCGGGTTGGATTGGCAGACGAATCTTGAGTCTACACGAAAAGTGCTTTCAGCAGCCGAGGACTGCGGTGTCAAAATCACCGTTGAGAATTGCCCAAGTAAGTACGGTTTCCTGCTGAGCAGTGTTGAAGAATTCCGCAGGTTCTTCGATGAACTTGGGGAAGACGTGGATTTAGCATTCGATGTTGGACACTCCAACTTGAATGAACAAACGCTGGCACTGATTGAGGCATTCGGTGAGAAAATCGTCCACATACATGCCCACGACAATGACGGAGTTGATGATACCCACGCAGCTGTCGGTTGTGGATCCCTAGATTGGAAACTGCTTGCAGAGAACGTGAAGAACGTGGGTTTCAAAGGAACGATGATTGTCGAGTCATATTCAGGGATTGAGGAGAGTATGAGGACCTTGAGGTCGGTCTTCAGCTAGCGTTTTTCAGTGGTAAATCAACCCTCATGAAGTCTTCAGCCACTGCGACATTGGAGAAGACGCGCTGTGCCTGCGTGAGAAGGTGAAGGATGCTGTTGTACCGAGCACTGATGTGCGTGAGGATTAACTGGTCTACTTCCGCGTCGCGGGCGGTTTCAGCTGCCTGAGTCGGCGTGGAATGACGGTCCTCGTACGCTCTTTCCGCCAGATCATCATCGAAGGTGCATTCGTGGATGAGTAGGTCAGCTCCACGGGCAAACTGCACCAATGATGGGAAGGGTCGAGTGTCGCCGGTATAGACGATTTTTCTGCCCGGTCTCGCAGGTCCGATTACGTCTTCTGGCTCTACTCGTCGTTCATCCTGCACTGTTACGGTGGACCCATGTTGAAGCTTCGACCAGAGAACACCTTCTGGAACACCTAGTGCTCTCGCTTTCTCCGGATGAAATTTACCTGGACGGCGTTTCTCAGCTAAACTGAAGGCGAAGGCTGTTTCCCAGTGGTCAGCGTAAGCAGCTGAAATCTCGTACTCGTTGTCCACACAGATCGGGCCTTCTTTCGTGATAGGGGTGACTTCGACTGGGAACGTAAGGCGGTACTGGACCGTACCCTCTAATGCTTCAAGATAAGGCTTCAAAGCGGGTGGTCCATAGATCTGAAGTTCTTTTTCACGATGGAGCAGTGACATAGTCTGGATCAACCCAAGCAACCCAAACAAGTGGTCGCCATGCATGTGAGTGATGAAGATTCTTGTCCGCTTGTTGAAGCCTAAACCTGCTATAATCATCTGTCGCTGCACGCCTTCTCCACAGTCCCATAAAATCAGCTCTCCTTTTCGCTTAATCGCAATGGCAGGCAACGAACGTGACTGGGTAGGGATGCTACCAGCTGTTCCGAGGAAAACCACTTGGATACTCATCTTAATGGCTCCATTACAGCAATCTCCCTTGTAAGGCTTCGATGAACATAAACGAAGTGTGATTGAAGATGGTTGAAGCCGATTTCCTCGGAAAGCTGCCCTAGGTTTACTTCGACAGGTGCTGCTATGCAGATCCGCTGATGGGCTGTGCTTCTCGCTGCGAAAGCACGGAGAAAATCGCGGATTACTTGCTTAGAAGAGAAGCCCATTGTTGAAGCTGAGCGACCATATGGAGGGTCCGTGACAACACAGTCAACCTCGACAGCTGGAAAGTTCTTAGCATCAGCCACCGCAACGTCTCCAGAAGCTATATGGAAAAACTGCAGGTTCCGGAGGCATCCTCGAACCATTCGTCTACTGACATCGAAGCCCAATACATGGCAACCCATTAATCCAGCCTCTATCAGGAAACTGCCAGTACCGCAGAAAGGATCCATTAGAAGGTCTCCGCTTTTCGGCTGAGCCAAGTTGACCATACATCTGGCAAGTTTGGCTGGCATTGCTGAAGGGTGGAAGAATGGACGTTTACGCGGACGCCTTTCACTGAACTTGGATTGTACTTCCCCAAGTTTTACGCCGAAAAGAAACCGTTCTTCAGTTATCACCCCGAAAAAGGTTATGTCAGGAGCTTCCAAGGAGACGTTCACGCCATCAATGCAGTTCAGGATCAGGCACCCCAATCGTCGCTCTAAATCCGAAGAACTGAGATTTTTAACAGCGCCTTTAACTCGTCGGATTCTCACTGCGAAGCTTTTTTGAGAATCAGCAAAACGGTTGAAGGCGACAGACTGGGCTTCTTTCAGGATTTGGTTGATGACAGGTTCGCTGTTGAATAATTCAGCCCCGCAATTCCGCGTCATAGCAGCACGTCGTTCCACCGCCTCTACTGCTTCGTGGGACGTTTCGAGACGCAGAATTTGGGGGAAACTGGGTAATTCTTGGTAGGCTATGTTCTCCGCGACAAGAATGGCTTTCACTTCTGCGGAAGGGAGTGCGACGTGCTCTCCTGAAAGGAGAAAGAAGTGAGGTGGCACCGAATCTAAGCGTCCTACCTGTGAAGAGTATGTGCGAGAACGGGGGCAACGGAGACCGCGCTTACAAAGCTTGGTACGCTGTCTGTACCAACGACTTCAGCAGCACCACTCTCGATAATTCGCGTCCTAGCTTCAGGAGATAAGATCGGGTGAACGCAGGCAGCGTAAATCTTTTCAGCTCCTTGGTTTGCCACATGAGAGACAGTCTGAGCCATCGTTCCGCCACTGCTAATTATGTCATCGAAAACGATCACTTTCCGGTTCTTCACGTTGAGTGGCTTCTTTTCAACTGTGACTGCGCCTGTGCGAGGGTTCCTCCGCGTCATTACGTAATCGTACCCTCCTTTGAGGATTGACGCAGCTTCTTCAGCAGTAGATGACCCTTTTTTCCCCATTGACAGGGAGACTGCACCTTCACAATTCTGATCCATGAAATACTCAGCTAAGAGGGGTATGGCTGAAACATCCTGGACGGGTATGTCGAAGGATTTGAGTGCGTGGGGATTATGGCAGTTCACGGTGATGATCTTACGGACCCCACATCCACGTAATAAGGCAACCATCGTCTTCGCACTGAAGGCTTCTCCTGTGAGAAATATCTTGTCTTGTCGACTATAGGCGAAATACGGAATCGCTGCGATGATTGCTCTGGCTCCTTGTTCGCGTGCAGCATCTGCCATCAGAAACAGCTGCATCATTCGCTCATCTTGAGGGGGGCTCGTTGTCTGTACCAAGACAACTGTTTCATCTCGCAAATCACCCTCGAGGCGAATGTAGTTTTCGCCATCGGGGAACTTTCTGTGGAAGACAGGGACCAACCTCGTCTGCAGCAGGGATGCTAGGCGGTTCCCGAGTTCTTGACTCGCAGGTCCCGGGAGGATTATCATTGCGTTGTCTTCCGAAGCACTTCAAGGATCTCTTTGGCTCTGTCCGCACGGACCCTGCCTTCTCTAACCATCTGTTCCACCACTCGGTCGATAAGATCATCGGTTGCACCAGCTGCGATCGCTACATTTCGGGCGTGAAGCCGCATGTGGCCTTTCTGGATGCCTTCGTGGGCTAAGGCACGGAGCGCCGCAAGATTCTGAGCCAATCCGACGGCGCCGATGATCTCCGCGAGTTCATTTGCGGATTTGGCTCTGAGGATCTTTAGCACAATCTTCGCAACGGGATGTGTGCTTATTGCGCCGCCGATGATGCCGACAGCCATCGGCATTTCAAGTGATCCGGCGAGGTCTCCATCCTGGTTAACCTCCCACGTTGAAAGGGGTATGTACCTACCTGTCCGCGCAGCATACGCGTGGGCACCCGCTTCAACGGCTCGGTGATCATTACACGTTGCCATAACTACGGCGATGGAGCCATTAAGGATACCTTTGTTGTGAGTTGCAGCACGATAAGGATCCGCAGCTGCAAAATGGTAAGCTGAAACGATGCCCTCCACGACGTCTTCTCCGCCAACGGCGTCCTTTGGTACGGTCACATGTGCCCTCACGATTCGTTCCGTTGCCAAGTTGCTGAGGATCCGCAAGTACACGCGACCACCCGTAATCTCTTCAATGAGGGGAGCAACCGCTTCAGCCATGGTGTTTACAGCGTTAGCGCCCATCGCGTCTCTGCAGTCAACGTGGAGTTCAGTGACCAACATTGAACCTGAAGGTGCGTGAACGGTTTTCACCGTCAAGTCTCTAGCCCCGCCTCCTAAGGAAACGAGGATGGGATCCTGTTCATTGGCTTTTTCCAAGATGTCCGTCTTGCGAGAGTAGATCGCCAACCGAGCTCGGTGGGGATCGGCTACATTGACGGTTTGAATCTGACCGATCATAATGGGGGGAGTGCTGGTTGTGTGGAAGCCTCCGCCCTCTCGGACCATTCGTGCTGCAAAACTGGCAGCAGCAATTACTGAGGGTTCCTCGATCGCCATTGGAATCAGGTAGTCTTTCTCATTGATGAGGAAGTTGACGGCTATTCCTAAGGGAATTGGGAAGGCACCAACAACATTCTCGATCATACGGTCAGCGACGTGGAAGGGTAGTGCGCCAGTGTTGCTTAGCAGGTTCAGTTCTTCTGCAGCTAAATCTGAGAATTCAGCGAGGAATCGAAGTCGATCCTTCAAGGGCATTCGATAGAAACCTGAGACTGCTGAAGAGTTGGGCATTTCAATCCCTATGGAGTACTAGGGCTCGATGATCATAAGAGTTTAACTGGCAATAAGAGACCTCAACGCTGGGTTTAGTCATCATCCCGTCAGACTTGGTTTAAAATCATTGGTCCATAATCAGATAGGGTAGAATGAGATTAAAACCCTTACGTGAACATTGGAAGCAGTCCAGAGACCACGATAAAGGATTTAAACCGCCATTCTCCTTCACTTAG
>CP070765.1:102786-116660 GCA_020345645.1 Candidatus Bathyarchaeota archaeon
ACCGAGGAGCAGATGGCGATGGTGGCCGTGAAAAACCACCATCATGGCTGTATGAATCCGAAAGCGCACATGCAGAAGGAAGTCTCCCTAGAGAAAGCCATGGCATCACGAGTCATTGCTTGGCCATTGAAACTTTACGATTGCTCCTTGATAACTGATGGCGCAAGTTGCTTGATTCTGACAAAACCTGAACTGGCAAAGACCTACACGGATTCGCCGGTTCACATCATCGGTTCTGGACAGGCGAGTGACACCATAGGGCTCTACGAAAGAGATGTTTATACAACCCTTAACGTCGGGCGTCTCGCTGCTGCAGAAGCATACAGCATGGCCGGCGTATCACCCGCAGACATTGATACTGCGGAAGTCCACGATTGTTTCACGATCGCTGAAATCGTGGCATATGAAGACCTTGGTTTCTGCAAACCAGGTGCAGGTGGGCAGTTTATTGAAGAAGGGCAGAGTCACATCGGCGGCGAGGTCGCTGTTTGCACTAGTGGCGGATTGAAAGCGAAGGGGCACCCCGTTGGTGCTACAGGAACTGCACAAGCCTACGAAATCTACCTCCAACTCACTGGGCAAGCAGGGAAGAGGCAGGTCGCTGACGCTGAGGTTGGCTTAACTCATAACGTCGGAGGTTTGGGGGCGACAGGTGTCGTCAACGTTTACAAGAGGGATTGAAATGGATGAGATACGACCTTTCACAATTGAAAGCTTCTACTCCTTCGTCACAGAGAAGAAGCTCATGGGTGCAAAGTGTAATAATTGTGGCAGAACCTCGTTACCACCAAGACCTATGTGCACTGCGTGCCGTTCCACAGACCTAGCATGGCAGGAACTACCGAAGCAAGGCACCCTTCTCACTTACACTGTCATCCATGTTGCCCCGGACCGATTTAGCGACTCAACGCCATATGCAGTTGGAATTGTAGAAATGAAGGAAAATGCCCGTTTACCAGGAGCAATACGAAGCATAGATCCTAAGGATCTTAAGATCGGAATGCAGCTGACCGTCGCTTTCGATCAAGAGATGGTCGTTGAAAAATGGCCTCAATGGCCTCGTTACTACTTCAAACCGTAGGCGACTAGAAAGCTACTAAATGCTTCCTACCACTGGAGAAGTCTAGGCGAACTTTGCTCGATTTCTCTTGAACTTTTTCTTACATTTCACGCTGCAGAAGTATAACGTCTCACCATCGTGCTTCATCTTGTATTTAGCGGTCTTTGCATCTAAGACAGCTCCACACACCGGATCTCTAAACAACCTCATCTCCCCCCTTCTGTGCTACTTCTGACGACGCACTATTCGGTTGAAGGTGCGAAAACGCGGTAAATCCTCCATGCATACAGGTAAAGATCCAGTTTAAGACTGCCATTTTCTCGATTTCTCCTTTCTCCTTTCCCAGCAATCTTTACAGTAGACGGGTCTATTGAGATCTGGCTTAAATGGAACCCCACAATTTACTCCACAAGCACTGCAAGTTGCAGAATGCATCTGCGTTCGAGCTCGTGTGGGATTTGCCATGGACTCCGCGTAGGATGCTAATACGTCAATCTCCGTTTCTTTGATCGTAGTTTTCGTCAACGCTTTTATTCGGTTCATCTCAGGAATTTCACCGTAGCCAACTAGTGTAATTGCAGTTCCCGGTCCTCCTTTTCTAGCTGTGCGTCCAATCCTGTGAAAATAGACCAAGGCATCGAGCGGTACATCATAATTAATGATGTGGGTTACGTCTTGGATGTCTAAACCTCTTGCAGCCACATCTGTAGCAACTAAAAGCTTGAGTTTTCCTGCACGAAATTGGTCAGTTACCGAGTTTCGTTGAGGTTGTGTGAGTCCACCATGTAACGATGCTGCATCATATCCTTTATTTCGTAATCGCTCTGTGAGTATTTCCGTGAATACTCGAGTCCTGCAAAAGATTATGGCACGGTCAATATTTCGTTCATCAAGAACGTTGCCTAATACACTGAACTTGTTCTTTGAGTTCACGACTATGTAATGTTGCTCAATCTGTGAAAGTGCGATCTCGTCTTTACTGACGAGAATCTTCTCGGGGTTCATCATGTATCGATCACACACTGCCATAACTGACTGGTCAATCGTAGCTGAGAAGAGACTTGTCTGCCTGCTTCGGGGAGTCCTCGAAAGGATGTATTCGATGTCATCGATGAATCCCATGTCGAGCATTCGATCTGCTTCATCCAACACGACAATTTCTATCGAAGAAAGATCGAGGGTTCCTCGCTTCAAGTGATCTATCACTCGACCTGGTGTACCAACCACAATATGGACTCCTTTTTTCAACTCAGAGATCTGTTTATGAATGGCTTGACCGCCAAAAACTGGTAGAATCTTGAAACTTGCATATCTGCCAATTTGACTTATGTGATCTGCGACTTGAATTGCGAGTTCACGAGTTGGCTCTAAAATAATCCCTTGGACAATGTTGATTCCGGGATTTAGGCTTTCAATCATCGGAATTCCGAATGTAGCTGTTTTTCCAGTTCCAGTTCGCGCTTGACCAATGACATCTCTACCTTTGAGTAACGGGATAATTGCTTGAGCTTGAATTGGAAAGAGATCCCGAAAACCGAGTTCCTCAATACCATCCATGACTTCTTGACTTAAAGGTAAATCTTCAAAGCGTTCTATTTGCATATCTTTATTATCTCATATCACAAAATTCTTCAAGATCCAATCAAAGCCTTAAGAAGCTTTTACAGGCGAATAATTGTGACGTTGTCACATAGTAATGCTCTTATAAAAGGGTTATTAGCTTCGTAAACTCCAAACGTAATTTAGTTCTTCACGACTCGCCCTCTACGTCTTGTCTGGCCTTGACATTATGGAAATTTGAATTGAAGGAGAGCTAGGTGTTGATGTCACTCGCTCCTGCCTTATTAATTTGGCCTTGCGAGGGAACACAACCATAAGCTTAAATAATTGACATCTGATGTCAATAATCACGCGAGAATTAGAATTCGAAATGAAGGCTAGTTTTGCGTTGATCGAAACATGGAGGTGTAGTCCAGTTGTCATACCGAGAAGACCGAGAAATGCATAAGGCAACCTGCTCTGACTGTGGACAAGAATGTGAAGTTCCATTCAAACCTGACTCTAACCGCCCAGTTTACTGCAGAGATTGCTGGTCGAAGAGAAGACCACCTAGAAGACGCAGATATTAAGATCCGTCACGTTTGACATATTAATCTCCGAAAAATTCTTTCTTTTCTTTTCTCCCCTTCTTATTTTCATGATTTTAGTTAGTAATCCAGACCACATTTCCAGTCCGAACTTGTGATGTTTAAAGGCTTAACTCAAATGACTTAGGGCTTTGGGCAGATCTGTGATTGAATCAAGTATAGGTGCTGTGGTTGTATTCCTCGGTAGTCGGCTAGCATTAGTCTCAGTGGCTACTCCAAAACACTGAACTTTGAGAGCTCGAGCGCAGGCTAAGTCGACTTCACTATCCCCTACGACTACTGCTTGGTTCGGCGATACATCTAACGCTTCTAGGGTTCGGGTTAAATGTATAGGGTCAGGTTTAACTCGTGAAGTATCATCCCTGGTGACAACGGCATCGAAGAATTCTCTGATTCTCAGGTTACGAAGGATGATCTTGGTGGAGGACTTGCCGTTGATTGTGAAGATTGCTAGCTTCAGACCGCGTTGCTTTAGCTCTTTCAGCACTTCAAGCACTCCTGGTAACAGGGCAGTCGTATGGGCGGCTTTAAGCTCATAAGAAGAGGCGATTGCTAAGGCCATATTCTGAATCTCGGGGAGTTCCACTTGGTCTCTACCAAGATTGTGGAGGAATATCTCCGTTTTCTTCAACATCTCAAAGATAGATTCGTCTAAAGAGAATACAGATGCGGGGAGACCTCGGCTAATTAGAAAACTAATGACTTCTGCTCGAACGACCCTGTACTCTAGATTGAACTTCGCTACAGTTCCATCGAGGTCAAAGATTACGGCTTTGATGGTCACATAGATCCACATCCATAAACTGTTGGTCGATTTGAGTCGGATGATGATTGAACTTCTATTCATTCCAGTTTGCGAATTAGTGCATGTATCGCTGGTGTCAATCGGGAACTACGTAACGGTAAGCCAAGTGTTCTCCGGCTGTAGGGCTCTTTCTTATGATTTTCACGATGTCCCCAGGTTTAGCTCCAATGGCTAGGATTGCAGGATCAGACAATTTGATGCGAGGAAGCTGGTAAGGTTCACTTCGATACTTTTCTAAAAGCGTCTCGCGTTCTTCCGTTGATAGAATTTCATGTTTTGGTACAAGCTCGTGTTCAAAGAGGTTGAAAGCTGGGAAGATCTGTGGAATCAGCTCAATATGGTTCACTGTAGCCTTCTTCTTGGCTGCCTGAGTGTACCGTCCTCCGATCACAATAATAGCTTTTTTGAGCTGCTCCCCTTCGATGATCTTTAGGAGCTGGTTAACATACGCAACTCCAACTGTTCCCTCCTCGAGAACACAAAAGATAAGTGCTTTTCCCTCAGGGGCGGTAACGTAGTATCCTATCGCGTTTTTTAGTTCAATTCGCTTCTGACGCTTATACCCTCTTAGCTTAATTAAAACCTGGGCTTTCCTCTCCACCAAAGAAGTCTGTTCATCGTTGCTCACGTGTATCGCCCCTTATGTCAGCAGACATTGCTAGAAAGCATGACGAAAGCTTAAACCTTCCGCTTACGTGAGTCAACGGATCTAAATGAAGCACGACCAACACATAATTCTTATTTCCTTCACTCCTGTTACCAGCCGTAAGGGTCTAAGGAATGAAGAGAGGCAAGGCTTTTGCTCCCGGTCACATAACCGGGCTTTTTCAAATCTGCGATGAAGCTGTAGACGATCTTCATAAAGGCTCCAAAGGAGCTGGATTCGCGTTGAAGCATGGTGTCACAACAGAAATTAGTTTGGAAGAGACCTCCAAAACCAGCTTGGAGATAAAGCTGAATGGTAAACATCAAGAATCGGCGAGAGTATCGAAGGCAGTTGCTGTTAACTTTCTACATAACACCGAGCAACCTTTAGCCGTGAAAATCGAGCACTTTGTAGACATCCCTGTCGGAGCTGGATTCGGTTCAAGTGGAGCTGGTGCACTAAGTCTAAGCTATGCTTTCTGCAAAGCTCTAGAGCTTCCCTTAACTCAAACGCAAGCAGCCCAAGTTGCTCATGTTGCGGAGATTCAATCTGGAACTGGACTCGGGACTGTCCTCGCTGAATGGGCAGGAGGGCTTGAGATTCGAACTAAACCTGGTGCACCTGGAATTGGTAGTGTTCAGCAGGTCCCATTAGAGAAAGACTACATCGTAGTATGCATAACCCTTGGAACGATAGACACGCGAAGCATCCTGTCAAACAGAGAGACCCGTGACAGAATCAACATTTCAGGTAACCACCTATTGAGAATTCTTCTAAAGAAACCCAATTTACGTAGCTTCCTTGAGTTCTCTCAAGAGTTTGCGAGGAAAGTAGGTTTATGTTCAAGAACAGTTCTTGAAATACTGGATAAAGCATCTGAACGCGGAATCATCTGCAGCATGCCAATGTTTGGAAATGCAGTGTTCAGCCTGGTCGAAGAGTATCAACTCGATCCACTTCTTGAGATATTTTCCCGATATGGTGAAGACGAAAGAGTTTTGATCAGTAAGATAGATTGTAAGGGCGCGAGATTACTATGAACATGCCTCTCAAGATTCCCGAAAACCACCCACGGGCAGACTCGCTTCGAATTCGAGAACGTCTAGTTGAAGCTTTTGAGCAAGGTGCTGTGGCCAGAGCAGGTTTAATAGCTCATGGTAGAGGTGAAGCCTTTGACTACTTACTCGGTGAGCAAACGAATCAACCGGCCAAGGAAGCAATACGTGCCGCAGCTGCTCTATTGCTTACAGCTAAAAAACCAGTCATCTCAGTTAATGGAAATTTCGTAGCATTAACCCCTAAGGAAATAGTATCGTTAAGCAAGTCAGCGAAAGCCGAAATCGAAGTGAACATTTTCTACCGCACTCTGGAACGAGAAAAGATAATAAAATCCCTATTAGAACGAGTAGGTGCAACGAGAGTTCTAGGAGTCGATGAAGTCAACTCAACCTGCATTCCTGAGTTAGGAAGTGAAAGGCGACGCGTAAGCAGTGACGGTATTTTTCTTGCAGATGTCGTTTTAGTCCCCCTCGAAGATGGCGATCGAACAGAAGCACTGATTATGATGGGGAAAAAAGTGATAGCAATCGACTTGAATCCCCTTTCTCGAACTTCCACGAAAGCAACGATTACTATCGTGGATAATGTTGTAAGGGCTATGCCTAAATTGATAAGTGAAGTAGAGACGCTGAGATCAACAGAAGTGACTGATCTAACTGTAATCGCAGAACAGTTCAACAATAAAGCGAATCTCAACAAGAGTTTGACGTATATAGTTGAAAGATTAATGGAATTAGCCGGTTAATCAGTCCTGTCAAGGTAGCATCATCATGTTCGATGAGGTGATTGTCTTTGGTGCTGGTGCAATAGGAAGCACCTTTGGAGCTTTGCTATCACTGAGAACGAACGTAATCCTGATCGGACGAGACCAACATGTCAACGCAATACGAAAAGATGGATTACAGTTAGCAAACGATGTAACAGGGACATTCCATGTGCATGCAGACACGGAACTACAGCATATCTCGGAGAGAGCACTACTACTGCTAACAACAAAGGCTCATGAAGCACAAGACACTTTAAACCAGTTACAGAAATTGCTTAGGGAAGACACCGTCGTCCTTGTCTTACAGAACGGTTTAGATAACGAAGTCAGAATCAAACAGCAGATTTCGAACCACGAAGTCCTACGTGGCATAACGGATATCGCCGCAGAGTTCTTAACACCCGGACAGATCCGGTTCTGGAGAAATCGGACCACTGTCGAGGATAGCCCCTCAGCTATCAAAATTCAATCGCTCTTTCAAAGTGCTGGTCTTGAAACAGAGGTGTCGAAGAACTTTCGAGAAGATAAATGGAGAAAATTGGTAATCAACTGTATTGTCAACCCGCTTACAGCAATCCTTCAAGCTAGAAATAATGAGATCATTACTGAAACCCTCAAACCGGTCAGAGAAGCAATCATCAGGGAATGTCTTGCAGTGGCTGCAATGGAAGGAGTAACCTTGGACATTAATATTGACGAGTGCGATGCCAAGATCAAGGATTATCATAACTTCTCCTCGATGAGCCAAGATCTCATAAAAGGAAATTCAACAGAGATCGATTTCCTCAATGGAAAAATCGTCGAACTCGGAGACTTGCATCAAATTTCTACGCCCGTCAATACCACCCTAATCAGACTGGTCAAGTTCCTCGAGGGGTGACCTGTTGAAGTTCGACGAGAAAATTAGGAAGACGAAGGGCAAATGTAAAGTTGTGATGCTAACTGCTTACGACTACCTAACAGCCCGAATTTTGGACCAAACCCCAATTGACCTTATTTTAGTAGGCGATAGTCTTGCCATGACGTTCCAAGGTCATATTAATACAAAGAAGGTCACAATGAGTCAGATACTCTACCATTCAACTGTTGTCGCAAGAGGTGCTGAAAAGATACCGGTGATTGGAGACATGCCAATAGCTAGCTACTCTACACCAACGCAGGCTCTTAGAAATGCAAAAAGGCTTCTGAAAACCGGTACCCAAGGAATTAAGATCGAAGGTAATCACCCGAACATCGTCCAGTCATTAATTGACGCGGAAATCCCCGTTATGGGTCACGTTGGGCTTCTACCGCAGACTGCAGAGTCTTATCAAGTACAAGGCAAAGAGGAGCAGGCTGCAGAATTGATTTTCCAGGATGCTCTAGAGCTCGACGAATCCGGGGTTTTCTCAATGGTCTTGGAGTGCATCCCCGAAACGCTGGCAAGAAGAATAACAGAAAACATCAATGCCCCAACAATAGGAATAGGTGCGGGGAAATTCTGTGATGGCCAAGTCTTAGTAATCTCCGATGTTCTCGGGCTCGACGATCGGTTCACTCCGAAATTTCTCAAAAGATACGCGAACCTGAACGAAACGATGAGAAAAGCCGTGGAGTTGTTTTCGGACGAGGTTCGGTCAGGTGTTTACCCTGACGACGAACACACCTACCATTGAGGAACGTTGAATATGGACGAGAACGGTCTGCCCTCTCAAGAGATTCTCCGTCAACTGCAAGATCTCTTGAAAGAGGAAACCGGATTCAACTCTGGACGAATTATGGGGTCAATGTGTACATCACCCCACCTCTTTGCTCAACGAGTGTACCGGAAATACGTAGACAAGAATCTTGGCGATCCCGGACTATTTCCCGCGACAGCACAACTTGAGACCGAAGTGGTTAGATCGTTGGGCTCCCTACTTTCAAATCCTAGTGCTGTTGGCAACATTGTTACTGGAGGAACAGAGGCCAACTTACTGGCGCTATGGGCTTGTGTCCGTAGTCACTCCGATAGAAGAGAATCCGAGGTGCTCGTGCCATCATCAGTCCACTGCTCATTTGAGAAGATCGCTGACCTGTTAGGTTTAAGGCTTGTTAAGGTGAAGTTAAACGAACATTTCCAGGTTGACGTAGCTGAAGTTCGACGGAAGATCACGTCTAGAACTTTAGCGTTGATTGGTATTGCGGGAACTACAGGTCTCGGTGTCCTAGATCCTATCTATGAACTCAGCCAGTTAGCTCAACAGAACAATCTATATCTCCACGTAGACGCAGCCTTCGGCGGGTTCGTTCTCCCTTTCCTGAACGGCACTCCTCCTTTTGACTTTCGACTTCCCGGAGTCTCCTCCATAACCATTGACCCTCATAAGATGGGATTAGCACCCATCCCTGCAGGAGGAATCCTCTTCCGAGATAGAAAACTCCATAGAAAATTAACATGGACTGTCCCATACCTATCTGGAGGAGAAACCAGCCAGACTACTTTCGTGGGTTCAAGATCTGGGGCATCTGTTATCGCTGTCTGGGCAATGCTCAAGCACTTCGGTAAAGCAGGTTACAGGAAAATTGTCGGGAGATGCATGAAACTCACCATGGAACTCGCTAGGGAAATCGATGAGATTCCTGAACTTGCTGTAGTGGTTAGACCAACAATTAATGTAATTGGCGTGAAATCTAACGGTCCTGATTTAGTGAAGATCGTGCAAAGCCTCCGAGAGATGCAGTGGGCAGTCGCCTTATTCCCCAGGTACATGCGAATCGTAATAATGCCACATGTACATAAAGAGCACCTTAATCAATTTGTACAGGATCTAAGGCAAGTGGTGGTTGATGTTAACTAAGAAAAAACAATCCCCTGTGAATCACCCATCCAAAGATATCGTGGGGACCAAAAGTAACCGGCTCATGGACCGAAAGATCCTGTTATGCGTAACGGGGAGTGTAGCAGCGGTTCGTAGTGCTGAGATCGCTAGAGAACTGATGCGACATGGAGCAGATGTCTTCACCGTAATGTCGAAAAACGCGACGAAGATCATCCATCCCAATTTGCTTGAATGGGCAACTGGAAACCCAGTAGTCACCGATTTAACTGGAAAAATCGAACACGTCGCCTTTGCTGGAGCTACTCCTCAAAAAGTCGACTTAGTGCTGATTGCACCAACCACAGGGAACACAATCAGCAAGATTTCACTAGGAATAGACGACACCCCCGTAACAACGGTTGCCTCCACCGCTTTAGGTTCTAGGACCCCGATAGTCATCGTACCTGCCATGCATGAGTCAATGTACACGCATCACGCGATCCAGAAGAACATCAAAGAGCTGAAACAACAGAACGTCAAGTTCATCGAACCAATCATGACCAAAGGCAAGGCAAAACTACCTGAAACATCCACCATCGTCGAAACTCTGCTACAGCTGATAACTCTTCAAAAGGACTTGCATGGTAAGTACATTCTTGTAACATCCGGATCAACAATGGAATTCATCGACAGTGTTCGAGTGATTACCAACCCGAGTTCAGGGAAGATGGGAGCTGCCATCGTTAACGAAGCAGTCCGAAGAGGGGCTTCAGTTACATTAATCTCCAATTCCACATCAATCAAGCCTAGGTCTCGTGCAAAGATCATAGATGTCCTGACTACCGAAGAAATGAAGCAGGCTGTAGAAATCGAGCTTCGAGGGACTCCCTATGACATTATGATCGCGGTTGCCGCTGTCTCAGACTGGAGATTGCCTAAACCACGTAAAGGAAAGATCTTAACGTCAACCAAAAGACCACTGAAATTGACTCTAATACCCACACCGAAGATTGTAGACGGCATTAAGAAGATTAGACCGAACATTTTTCTAACCATCTTTCGAGCTGAGTATAATGTTACTGACGATCAACTAGTTCAAAGCGCTTATGAACGGCTGAAGAAAGCCAAAGCGGATTTGGTAATAGGAAACGATGTCTCAAGGAAGGGTGTTGGGTTCGGGACTGATACGAATGAAGTCTTCATTATCGATAAAACCCGGCACGCAATTCATGTTCCATTGAGCTCCAAGCGGGTAATTGCTAACCGGATTCTAGATGCGATTAAAGAGAAGTGCACTGGCACATGAAATCCGTTGGCAGAGTTGACCATCATGAAAAAACGCTTCAACACTGTAGCGGTCGGAGGTACCTTCGACGAATTCCATAAAGGACACCGGATTCTGCTAGAGACTGCATTTAAGGTCGGTAAGAAGGTCATCATTGGCTTGGTCACCGACGACTTTGCCCAGAAGATGAAGAAACCGCATGAGATAGCGCCTTTCGCTGTCCGCCTTGAAGAACTGAAAGCGTTCCTGCGAAGACATAACTGGCGTGATCAAGGAGAGATCGTTCCACTCTATGACCCCTACGGACCCGCTGCGACCAGCACAAGTATCGAAGCGATCGTCGTGAGTCAAGAAACCTTACCTGGTGCACATCGAATCAACAATGAGCGCAAAATCAATGCTCTACCTGCTCTTGAAGTTATCACGATAAACATGGTTTTAGCCGAGAATCGAACCCCAATTTCAACCACTGGCATTCGACGCCTTGAGATGGATCGCGAAGGACACCTGCTTCAGCGATGAATGCTGAATGTAGCTATCTATACTCCTAGCGAAGACTTCCATCCCTCTATTAATTCATCTAATGTAGTGAGGGGCGGGATTGGGGTTCTGAGTCTCCCAGAATCTGGTAATATGTAAGGCACACTCTGAGGGATTTGTGACAGTAATCATCTCTTCACGGAGATGTGTTGGCAGTCGCTCCTTGATTCGTGGAGTTGTGACACGCCTATCGAGAATAACTATGCAGCCTTTGTCTTTGGGTGACCTGTGGACACGTCCACTAGCCTGAATGAGCCTGAGCAATGCAGGTGTGACATATGCAAAGGTTCGCCCCTTACTGGGGAACTTCATGTTAAAATAGTCAATCAAAGCTTTCTGGTAGACGCTCCAAGTTGCATAAGGTAAGCCAACGGCTACAACACTAGTTAAAATGTTCTGTGGGTAATCAATCCCTTCACTGAACTTTCCGCCCATGACTCCAAGAAGAAGATTATCTTTGGACCCTTTCAGTAACTTGACAACATCTTCTCGGTTTGTATCTGAGCGTTCCATAATTTTCCTTCTATGAGTATCGATTATGCTGTCAA
Source organism: Candidatus Bathyarchaeota archaeon (assembly GCA_020345645.1). GTDB lineage: Archaea > Thermoproteota > Bathyarchaeia > Bathyarchaeales > SOJC01 > JAGLZJ01. The sequence continues at coordinate 114,423 of CP070765.1, forward strand.
GCTCTGCTAACATTCGATAGCTGGTGAAGAAAGCAGCAACATTTCCCTGATTCACATCAGATATTTTTTCGATATAGTTTTTCCACTTCACCAACGTCTCTGCAGTCCTCATTTGGTATCGTGAGGAGACGTCAGTGGCCACCAAAATCAGCCTGTTCTCCGCCGGGAAGGGGGAATCGAACTCTTTCAAGTAGACTTTATCAGCTTCATATAGAAGTAGATCTCGATAGACGTTAGGAGGAGAGAGATAACCACTCATCAGAATACTTCCTTTGACAGACCTGAGGATTGGATCTGTGACTTCTCGTCCATCGAAGCTTTTCACGTGCAAAGCCACTGTTCCGTTACTTTCCTTTTTTATCAAATGGATATGGTTCTCCCCTACCTTTCCTACGAAATTAGAAAGGAATTCTCCGACCCGACGATTGAAGCTGAAGATCCTCTCTCGTCCGGATTCTTTCTTTAATTCGATAATCCGCCTTCCATAATTCGAGAGGATCTCCGCAGCCTCAAGACCCGATACTCCCCCATTTTCAAGTAGAAGTGCGTCAACATCGTCTGGATTTATGAGGTGAGGTCTTTCATCCATAAGGTTCTTCAACGCTTTATCAAAGATTTCATCATCTAACGTTTCTAGGCATTCTTGAATCAGCTTTGATTCATCTTCAGGAAAGTCAGCTGACTCCCTGAGTGCACCAAGTATCGAATTCCGAGTGATACTGTCGGAGAGTAGCTCTCGACTGAACTTTGGTAGATTATGTGCTTCATCAACGATCAGATACGCCTCAGATAGGTCATTTGAGAAATCTTTGAGAGTCGCTGCTCTGACGTGCGGATCAAACACGTAGTGGTATGTTCCTAGAAAAATTGCTGCGTCACTGAGAATCCTTTTTAAAGCTTCATAGGCGCAGAAACCTGCCTTAGACATGTGCTTGACTGCTTCTGACGGGGAAAGTAGTCTAGCAGCACAGTCCTTCGCTAGGTCTGAAGCGTACTTCTTTTTCTTCAGCATTCTTCTATAGAATTCGCAATATGGTTTAGTAGGAATCTCTGAATTCTCTTTGAGTCTTCGACATTCATCGAAGAAATCTAAGTAGCTGATTTTGCTTCGTAATCTCGGACACATATCTCTTTTACTGAAGAAAGATATTGCCTGCAGTCCACTGTTTAACTTCTTCAACTCCTCAAGGAAAATGTGTAGCTGGCTTCGTGTTCGGAAGCAGATGAGTAACTTGCCTGCCTTCAACTTCGGTATTATAGTTAGTAAGGCTGCTAGGGACTTACCTATTCCACATGGAGCGCTACCAATAAAGACTTGATGGTTCTTCAAAGCTTCAGAAGATGATGCTATGAACTCTAGCTGTTCCTGCCGTTCTTCATAGCCATTTGGAAACTCGACTGCAAGAGATGATTTTAAAGTCGCCAGGTTGGGGTTGTCTCCGTGAATGTCTTCAGCCCTCTGTGGGACTGGCCTACTATATCCTCGTTTCCGAAGTAGAAAGGTTCCACAATTTCGACAGAAGCGGTCTTCTGCGTAGTCCTCGTCAGAGTATTGTCCTCCACACCTTCGACAAACGTAGAACTGCTGTAGTTTCCGCACGCGATATACCTGAAGCAAACTCAACTTACGGTTTTGCGTGCATTACGGAAGCTGAGGATCAGTTAACCTTTGTGTACGCGTTGATATTTATCTGTAAAGGATGTCTCCTTCGCGTGCACATGCATGTTGGCTTATGTCTTCTGTTTCAAGGTGAGTTTTGTTACTCGTAATCCATTCGGAAGAGCACGAACTTCGTAATTAAAGAAGCGTTTAATTTCAGACGTAAGCCACCTAGGTTCAGCAGTTCTGTGTTTTGACATGGTGTTCATTCCTTCAGTTAGGCTTCAAGCTTTGACTGAGCATATGATAAAATCATTATGAAGTAGTGGTACGGATTGGTGCTCAGGACTTGGAGTGTGGTTGAGATGCCAATTAGTCGTTGCGTACACGATTGCTATGTCTATTGTTGAAGTTGATTTTCTCTCTTAATATCCTGAAGATTGAAGGACTTCTCGAAAGAAATCCACATCTTTCATGGAAATGTTCCTGTATTTAATCTTACCAAGGACGATATCAAACCCACTAACCTGCCTTTGAAGAATTAGCTTTTTAGCTCTTTTCTTATCCATCTCTAGGTACATATCGTTAGAGTATAAACTCGGTGACATCTCCAATATAATTCCGTTTCTTAAAATTTT
>CP070765.1:116760-129367 GCA_020345645.1 Candidatus Bathyarchaeota archaeon
AAAATATACGAACAAGTGCCAGGAATCCAAGAAGTATACATTTGGCTCTTAAGCCAAATCGGTCAACCAATCGACCAACCAGCCATAGCCGCTGCCAGAGTAGTACTGGAATCCGGCAACTCGCTCAAAAGCCTTGAGAAAAGCATTGAAGCCGTCATGAATACTGAGCTCCAGAACATCGACAAGTTCACAATGGACCTAGCCAGCGGAAAAATCCCCATATGCTGACTCCCTACTGAACCTCACGAGAAGCAGCACTTAAGCCACCTAAGCATCTGCTCCAAAACACTTGATAGAAGATTAAAATGATCGATGAGCATAATCGATTGGGGTGCTGAACGTTAGAAAAATCATCGTAACAAGTGCACTCATATACGCAAATGGCGAGGTCCACCTAGGACATGTGACATCCACGTATCTTCCTGCAGATATATTCGTACGATTCTGCAGGTTAAACGGAGACCAAGTAATTCACGTGAGTGCCACCGATGACTTTGGTACCCCAATATCTATTGAAGCTAACAAGAAAGGAGTCAAACCAGAGGATTTCGTCGCCTTCTGGAATAAGAAAGACCGAGAAGACTTCGCGGACCTAGGCATCTCCTTCGATATCTTCGACCGAACAAGCTCAGAAGAAAACAGGAAGCTAACGCAGCATTTCTTCAAGAAGCTCGACGAGAACGGCTACATCTATGAACAAGATGTCCTACAACCATTCTGTGAAAACTGTGACAGGTTTCTCCCAGATCGCTACATAAAAGGCACATGTCCCTTTGACGACTGCGGAGCCACAGAACAGTACTCAGATTCCTGCGAAGTTTGCGGTCGACCTATTGAACCGGGAGCGATAAAAGCCCCCCACTGCGCTATCTGCGGTTCAAAGCCAATCACGAGATCGAGTAAACACTACTTCTTCAAACTCAGCGAGTTTTCGAACCCCTTAAAGAATTGGTTGAAGCAGAACCAGAACCTTCAGCTTGATGTTAAGAACTACGTCCTGAATTGGATAGACGAAGGATTGAGAGACTGGGATATCACCAGAGACTTATCATGGGGGATACCGGTCCCATCGATCGATGATAAAGCCAAAGTACTCTACGTATGGTTTAACAACCACCTTGGATACATATCAACCGCCCAGAAACTCTTCGCAGAAAAAGGAGACGAAGATGGAAGAAAGACCTGGAATGCTTCAGCGATCTTTCATTTCATCGGAAAAGACATCGTATACCACCACTACCTGTATCTACCAGCAATGAGAATGGGCGTCGATGAGTACAAGCTACCTGATTACATTCCAACGAGAGGCTATTTCACGCTTCAAGGCAGAAAATTCTCAAAAAGTCGAGAATGGTACATCAGCGTACGGGATTTCCTGACAAAGTTTCCAGCAGACTACCTAAGGTTCTACCTCGCCATAATCACTCCATACAGTCAAGCTGACGTAAACTTTGACTGGCAAGACTTTGAAAACCGAATCAACAATGAACTGATAGCCAATGTCGGCAACTTCGTGCACCGAGTCCTCACCTTCACGTGGTCTCAATACAAAGGACAAGTACCCGAATCAGCATCCCTGTGTGATGTAGACAAAGAACTGAAAGAAGAGTTAGTGAACGTAGTCAAAGAAGCAGCTACGGAGATCAATCAAATTGAATTGAGCAAAGGATTGCGAAGAATTCTAGCTTTCTCTGCATTCTGCAACAAGTATTTTCAAACAAAAGCACCTTGGAAAAACAGAGAAACACGGAATACGACGCTTTATCTCTGCGTTAATGCGGTTAGAAGCTTAGCGATTCTGCTTGAACCCTACATTCCCTTCTCAGCACAGAAGATCTGGCAACAGTTAAACCTCAAGGATAACGTATCGGAACAAACCTGGGATTCAGCACAAGAGTTGAAAGTTCCCGAAGGTCATAAGATCGTAAAACCTGAAACGCTCTTTGAACGAGTTCAGGACGCAGAAAAACAGTAGATGCTCAACACTTCTTCAGGAGCAGCCGTTCAATCGCCAGCCTGAGAGTGGTGAAGACCTGATCAGGATCCATATGATTAACATCTACAACTAGATCAAAAGGGGAAAAGTCCTCTCCCAGTGAAAAACCATATAACTTCTTGAACAAATGCTTCGTCTTCGCGTCCTTCTGCTTTAACATCTCCACTGCAGCGGCTAAGTTAATCTTGTCGCGTTTTGTGATTCGAACAGCCCTCCTTTCCGGAGAGGCTGCAAGCCAGATTTTAAAGCCTTTATCAAGGAGCCAAGGCATCGTCCAGCTATCCAAGACCACGTCTCCACTCTCCGCAAACTCTAGGAGTTTATCGTCGACGCGTCGATCGTACGACTTGTCACGTGTCCGTTCTTCAAGAAACTTGATCCCTTCATCACTCTCCCACCAACCGACTTCTAAAGAACGGTAGCCAACTTCCGAGGCAAGGGCTTTGAGTGCATCGCCTCCGGAGAAGTAGCGTAAATCAAAGCTCTTCGCAATGGCCCGGGCAACTGTACTTTTGCCACATCCACTCAATCCAGAAATGCAGATTACGATTGGCTCTTTATTTCCAGGCGGGACCATTTCAGAGTCTGAACGCTTCAACTTTGGAGTTCCCGCGTGGCCTGTCTAAGCGATTTCCGTAGACACGACTGGCATACATTACTTCCGTAGATACGACTGATACGCTTCTGACTACAAGTAAGTTTCCGAGATTTCAAGCGTGAAGTCCGTGAGCCAGAACCTCCACAGATCCGGCATTTTGAGGAAGCAACCCGCTCTTTCCTATAAAGTGTCTTTCGCTTACCACCAGGGAGAGTCTGATTTTTCCGCTTCCTACTTCGTGTTCGAAGAGACGGCTTAGGCATTTCAATCAACCGATCCTATGCCGACACCGAGAGCTCTAGAAAACACCGTGCTGAAGAAGAGAGAGCAGAGGAGGTACCAGTAGACGATGGAAAGCGGTCCAAGACCTGGCAGGTAAGCGACTGGTTCATTATAAATGCTCCAAAGTAATTGCCACATAACGATGAAAGGGATGAAGAAGAGTAGGGAGACTTTCATCGACTGCCAAGACATTTTTTGCTGAAGTTTCATTATTCTGCTTCGTTGCTTCTCAACTTTGGCAAGACGCTTTTTATCCTGGCTTTTCTGGGCAGCCTTGAATTCATCCATCCATTGCTTGACCTCTTTCCGCCAAGCGTTGAGTTGCTTCGGGTTACTCAATAAACGATTCACGGTTGACGTGAGAAGTGTAAGAGAGACGCAAAGTAGAAGGATGAAGAGGGTCGATGTTGGGGCTTCAGGGGCAAGCAATGTGTCGAGAAACAGTTGAATCATGCCTTCTCCGCTTCCACAGGCTTAGGTGTATTGACGCTTGAATATTACTCTTGGCTTTTAACAGTTTCTTTCTACCCGCCTAAGAACCGGCGGAATGCAGGATACATCTCTGAGACCCGTTCTTGCATCAGTTGTTGGTAGTATTGATAGATTATTCCGACTGAGAGGAGGACGCCCATGCCTGTTCCGAAGACACCGAAGAAGTCAGCGACTGCTGCGATTAGACCTACAACTATCCCTCCGAGGACTGTGACTGCAGGAATATATCTCTTAAGCAACATTTCAATGGGTCGCACTGATCGTCTATATCCTGGAATATGCATTCCCGAATCCACTAGTTGTTTAGCGACCGTTGATGGTCCTAATCCCCCGACTTCCAGCCAAGTTATAGAAAAAATGATGCAGAACAGGACCATTAAGCCGGCGAAAATCAGCGCTCTCGCTGGATTCAGCACTACATCTAATATGCTACGAGGTGCAGTCACGAAGTAGACTAGACCGCCAATCGGTGCTGGCTGTGGAGGGTCGCCAACCCACGTGTATTGACCTAGCAGGCTCAGGAAGAAGTTACTGTTATTCTGGTTGAAGTTGCTCCATACAATCTGGGAGAAGAAGTACACGTTGGCAAACAGGGCTGATGTGAAAATTACTGGCAGGTTGGAGACGTAAAGTAGTTTTATGGGGTATCTGCCTCGATAGCCACGATACTCAGCGTGGGAGATTGGGAGCTCAACTCGGATTCCTTCCACATATATCACGATGAGGAAGACTGCGATGGTGGTAAAGAAGCCCAGTAGCGACGGAAGGTTCTGTGACCGGATGAAGGCGTTATCAACGGCTGGAATGTAGTAAGGAAGTGTTCCTGCAGTTTCGTTACGCGGTACATAAGTGAGGTCAACGGAGAAGATGGGTTGTCCGAGTGTAATCGTCTGAATCAAAGCGGGAAAGACACCGTAACTCTTCATGTCCGCGAGTCCAGGTGTGATCGCTAGACTATCCCATAATATTCTTTGGGCGACTCCCGCCATGATGAAGAGACTGATCCCACTGCCGATCCCCCAGCCTTTCTGGATCATTTCATCGAGTAACATGATTACTATTCCCGCGAGTAACAGCTGGAAGAAAATGATGACGCTTGTGGGTCCAGGCAATGTGCCATAGACGCCTCCAATGATATAGGCGAAGGCTTGTACTCCCGTGAGTAGGATGGAGAAGAACTTGCTGGCGGTGGTGAAGAGACCTCGGTCTTCGGGGTTTGACATGTCAACACCGATCATTCCTGACCCGGCTAAGAGTTGGAGAATTAAACCAGCTGTGACGATTGGTCCTATTCCGAGTTCGAGGAGAGTACCTCGATTTGAGGCGAATATCACTCGCAGGTAACTCATTTCGAAGCCGCTTTCCCCGGCTTGAAGACCGTAAAGCGGGATTTCAGCCATAACGAGGTAGATGACTAAGGCTAGAGCTGTCCAGAGCAACTTGGAGTTGAATCCCACACGTCGCTCAGGAGGTTTGGCTTCTGGTAGGAACCGCGACATGGGTTTGAATAGTCCGAGGAACCTTCCTGCCGTCTTACTCACCTCCTAGGTCTCTTTCTCCTTCGTGTTACGCTCCGTTGGTTTCTCTGTGGATCCATTATCAACTTGACTGAGAGACTTCAGCCTGCCTCCAGCTTCCTTAATTTTTCTGGCAGCAGTCTTCGAGTAGGACATGACTTTTATTGAATAAGGTTTCTCAATCCGTCCAGAACCTAGCAGTTTGTTGTAGCCAAGCTCGTTGAGGTTCAGGAACGGTAGTCCTTGCTCCTGGTGTATCTTCTGGTGAGTCTGGAGCGTTGCTGCCAGCTCCGCTACTTCACCAACGTTGATTACCCTAGCTGCAGTTGCCTGAGGAGAGAAAAAGCCACGCTTATCGAAGTAATCAGGCTCGTATCTAAGAACCCAAGTCCAGAGGTGTTTTCGGCGACCGACTTTACGCCCACCCTTTTGACCGGTTTTTCGGTGTTGACCGGTTCGCCCCCAGCCAACGGTTCTGGAGCCTCGCGTCTTACGGGTTTTTCGGAATTTATGAGGCATTTTTCTTTCCCTCCATCAAGTGCTTCGGGTGCTAGATCATCTTTTCAACGAGTTCGTTGATGGCTTCACCGCGATATCCTGTGACGCCACCTTGGGAGTATTTCTTCTTTACTTTTCCTTTGTATCCCTTCCGCGGAGGATGTGCTTGGAAGACTGGTTTAATAATGCCTAAATGTCGGAAGTCTGCTGTTAGATTATAGAGAGCAGCTGCCAGTTCTTCTAATGTCTTGAAACCGAGTTTCTCCAGATGCGAATCGCTGAGTTGTTCTCCTCCAGTCACTTTTCCCCGCTTCTTCAGCAACTGTAATAGGGTTTTCTGCGATATCTCTCCCCAGGTGACGAAGTTCTCGACTTTTGTAAGCATACCTAAGAAACTTGGTCGATTATCCACAAGGGTAATATGGCAGTTTTTATTCAGTCGAAGGATTTTCAGAGTTTTTTCTATGTCAGGAGAGGATTCACCTAATCCTCGGACCCGAATGACGGCTAAACATTGTTCACCAGGCACCTATCTCACCCAGTCTTCAGGCGTCACAAGGCTATGTGTCTTCTTCAACGCGTCCAAGACAGCGTAGGAAAAGGACGGGATTGTTCTGGTTGATCCGAAGCTCTTTGTCCAGCAGTCCTGTATTCCAGCTAGCCTCAGGATCAATTTTGCCGGTTCATTGGCCACGAGACCCAAGCCCCTAGGACCAGGAATTAAATCAACCTCTACGCCACCATGTTTTCCTCGTGTTCGAAAGAGCAATGAATGGGGGCGTCCACATCCGCATTCCCAACTTCCGCACCCTCGACGGACGATGGCGATGTTCAATCTCGCGTTAGTGGCGGCTTTTTCAATCGCAGTTCTGACTTGTCGAGCTTTTCCTGAGCCTAATCCGATGTAACCGCTGCCATTACCGACAGCCACTTCAGCTTTGAATCGTGATCGTTCTCCTGCGTCAGTTTGCTTCTGCACCAAGTTTATGTTAATGACTTCTTCCTGCAGGTCAGGAAGCAGGACTTCCACGATCTCCGATTCGCGAATGCGAAGCCCTTCCGCGAACACGTCTTCGATTGAAGAGATGCGTCCTTCCTGTATCATTCTGCCCACATAGGTCTTTGGTTCCCATGTTTCACTCAGATCTCTCTTACGAGGGGGGCGTCTCGACTGTCGCTGGCTACGACGGCGTCTCATATCAGTTTCACTTCTCCTTCGCCCTTCTAGTCTTTCGACTGGTTTTCTTACGTGGAGGTGTGACCTTCCGCGGTTTTAACGACATTGCTTTTTTCACTGTTTCGAAGTGTTCCTCAAGGTTCTCCGGTTTCAAGCTTCTTTTCAAGTAGCCTGAGAAGGTTTGTTCGTAGAGCTCCATGTTTGAGGACGCCAGAGTCTTAGCGTAGTTCGATATATGGTTTCCTTTCAATCGTGCTTCATCAGGAAATTTCTTTTGGTCAACTGGGAGGTTTACGCCAGCATCCATAAGTCCTTTGAGAGAAGCAAAGACACGAGCACCTTTAGTAGGCTGATGCATACCAATATCAGGGATAGCCCGAGTGACTTTTTTCTCAGTTGCCTTGGAACCGCAAAGGAGCCCTGTGAGGTAGGCGGCTGATAGGTTTCCGCAGGCACCCTTCCAACCGTAAGCTTTTAACTGTCTCGAGTTTCCTGACGCGATAATCATGTCACCTGCAAGTGTTGCTTGAATTATCTGGACAGTTGTGTGCTTTAACGACGCTCTGATTACAGCTCGAGGCTGCCTTGAAATTAACAAGGCTCTACGTGCTTTGTAGTCTGTTTTGCCTTCTCGTCTTCGGCGGAATGGCACCCGGTAGGATGGACCTCGAGCCATCATCGGGTCCTCCAGACTCGTGTCGCCTTTAATCGTCTTTCAATTTCGCTTATTGAATCGAAGGCTCCACTTCCCGCCATATTATAGAATCGACGATAAGTCTTCTCAGTAATAACGCGTTTTTCTTTTAGCCAACGGAGTCGTCGTCGAAGAGCCCGAATGCGCATCATCCAAGCTGTTTTCTTTGAAATACGTCGTTTACTTCTCTTTCCGTGACCTCTTCGAAGTCCCCTTTTCAGCTTAGCGTGTCTGACGCGAACACGTGACCTACTTACGCCTTCTACAGATAATCGTCGAATAGCTTTTTCATGGATAAGTCTTCTTACTTCTTCTCGGGTTATCGCAGCTTCGATGTCAACTGCTCTTTCGGGATCGAGCCAGACTCGATTCTGACCTGCTTTCAACATGTCAGCTGCCAAACGACGTTGACTCTTCAAACTCATGAGTTACCGCCTTCTGTTGCTTCATCGTCAAGGTCGGTCTCTTCTTCAGCAGATTGCTCTTGAAGTTCTTCAGCGGTTTCTTCCAGAGCCACTCCAGTCTCGTCTTCTACTCCTTCCAATTCACCAGACTCGGCCACTTCTTCAATTTGTTCCTCCCTCGTCACCAACGGGTTTACAATGTAGAGATTTCGCTGTCGAGCCAGAGAAGCGATCTGGATTTTTTTTCTTGTTCCTACTGCTCCTGCAATTCGAATTGCCTGTGTTTGAGGGTCTAGCTCTGAGATTTCATCGGGATTATGGACAAGGACCTCCTCATAGCCACTTGGATGAAGGTTCCTCGCGATCTTTGGTCCCCGATAGCCAATTTTCACTTTCTTTGGCCATCCTTTCACCCTGCGGCGGACCTTGTTATCGAGTCCTCTGGGCTTTCTCCAGTTCTCTTTGATTTTCTTGAATCGCCAGCTCTCATGGCGTCTGAACCGTGGATTGTGTGCCTTCACAGTTTCACGGATCTTCACTTTTCGAAGTCTGCCCTTCTCTCCAGAGACCTGATGAGATCGATCGAGTGCTTCAGTCATCACTCATTCCCTCACGCTGTTCGTATACATATATCCCGTCGAGAAACACTCGTGGATCTTTCTTCTTCACCTTCGTCGCCTGTTGGATATTCGCTGCAGTTTGGCTTACAGCTTCAATGTCGATACCTTTGACGATAATGTCGTCGGATTTTACAGAAACTGTGACGTTGCCAACGATGCTAGCGAATCGTGGGCTTCGTTCTCCAGTGAAGTTTTCAATTCGTATTTGGTCGTCTTCAACCTTAACCGTTATGGGGAAGTGAGAAAAGACTATTTTCAGTTTATAGGTAAATCCGGCTGTAACGCCTTTCATCATGTTTTGAATGTGCGAACCGACAGTTCCTACGGTAGCGGCTTCCTTCTTTCGAGGCCATTCTGCCCGAATTCTGATCAACTGCGACTCTTTTTCAAGGGTTAAAGGTGCGTGAGAGAAGTCTTTGGTCAATGATCCAATCTCACCGGTTACTGTCAGTCTTCTCCCTTCTAGCTTAACGTCCACACCTTCAGGGATCTTGATGAGGCGTTCGGCTTCCATGAGGTTCAACAGTATAGCTCCTAGTACACGTAGGCTAGTAGACGTCCTCCGATTCGTTCGTTTTTCGCTTCTCTGTGGGAGGTTACTCCTTTTGATGTAGAGATTATGAGAATTCCTATCTCTTTGGATGGTAGGAAGTTGCCTTCCCACTCTTCAAATTGGTCGACGCGTATTGGGAATCGGGGTCGTATAGCCCCGCATCTATTGATTCTTCCGAGAAGTTGAACTTTGAATTTGCCAGAACGACCATCGTCAATGAATTCAAATTCGCCTATGTATCCATTCAGCTGCATTACTCTTAGTGCTTTACCAAGTAGTTTCGAGGCTGGGGCAATGATGCACTCTCGTTTCAGGCGCATCTCGTTGTTGATTATCGTAGTCATTCCATTTGCGATGGTGTCGGTCATTTTTGTGTCCTTCTCACTCGTATTTGTGGAAGCCTAAGTCCTTGGCTATCTCTCTAAAACAGTGGCGGCAGATATATAGGTTGTAGCGACGGATTACGGATCCGTAAGATCCACATCTTCTGCAGGGTCTACTGCCTTTACCAAACGTGCGTTCTCGGGATGGTCTCTGTTTTCCCATACCCTTACACCTTAGATGATTTCAGCTCCAATTGCTTCTTTTGCGAAGGCAACTGCATCGTTGGGTGTTAAGCATTGTTTGGCACCGAGTTTTGATCGTGCTCTTCTTCGTTCTTTCACGCGGTAGCCTGCACGACTCAGGGCAACTGAAACATCCATACCGAAGATGCCCAGTTCGGGCATGTATTTTGTACCCGGGATCTCGATGTGTTCTTTTACGCCGAAGGATAAGTTGCCGACTTGATCGAAGCATGACTGCTTTATTCGGCCATCTGTTGCTTGGAGGACTTTCGACAAGAATTCGTAGGCCTTATCCTTTCTTAATGTGACTTTGCAGGCGATGTTTTCGCCTTTCCGAATGTCGAAGTTTCGGATCGTTTTCTTCGCCTTTAATTTCACTGGTTTCTGTTTGGTCAGATCCTGCAATACTGTCATGGCTTTCTCGAGGGGAGCTCCAGACTTTCCGACACTAATGTTGACTGTAACTTTTCTGATTCTTGGTTTGCACATGGGGTTCTCGTTTGGTTTAGTAGATTTGAGAGCCGTCTTCTTCGACGGTGTTTTCTTGGATTTTTGTGTATCGGTGGAGTTGGTTGACAGTTTTTTCACGCTCCAGGTACAGAAATCGTTGGTTTCGGATTACCTACGACGAAGATGTAGTCAAGAATGGTTTGGACGCGATTGCCTTGGGCGTTCATAGTCGCGAGGAGTTGGCGTTTTTTCTTCCCAGGAATGGCTTCAATCTCCTCGATCGTTCCATAGATTCCTCTATTTTTGCCATCAGTGATGAAAGCAGATGCTCCTTTCTGAAGTTGGAGGTGTTCTGAGATCTCTCCATCTCGGGTAAATCTGAGTACATCAAGGGTTCGATAGGTGTCTTCTGTAATTTTCTTCGAATCTAGGGTTTTCAATCTTTGATTGGTACCATCGTGAAAGCTTAGTTGGATCTGATCCTCTGAAATTAATGTCTTCTTTTCGATTCGGCGGAGGTGATAGCCAGCTTCATCTCCTTTTATTCGGTGGAGGGTGAGACCAGCGTGATGGGGAAGTAGACGGTATGTAGCGTTGGAGTCCGGGAATTCAAGGATGTCCATCAATCCCACTGGGAATGTACCTGTTCTGCGGATTCGTCCATTGACTTGGACGCGTCCTTCAGAGATTATTGTCCTTGCTTCTTTCCCTGATTTCGCCAAGTTCAGGATGTCTCTCACAATGATGGTCAATGGAAGGCAGTGGGGAAGAGAGTGTGGACCTGTCTTTGGCTTGATAGTCCAGATGTGTTCCTTACGATGGATGGGCCAGAATCTAGGAGCAGGGTTTCGCTTCAGATGTTTACTTCCGCCTTTCTTTGTCACATCACTCATTCTCCTTTTCAGCAACTGCTTTCTTCGTCACCCGCCGGGCTCGTTTTGCCCTTTTGGAGCTTCCCTCGTCTTTCTTTGCTTTAGCAGTCTCGTGCTTCGTGGCCTTCTTCCGTTTTGCTACGGTCTTCTTTGAGGGTTCTTTTCTTTTGGTCTCTGGTGAAGAAAGTTGAGTTGCTCCTTTCCGTTTGAGCGTTTCTCTCCGCCATTTATCATCTAAGTTCAGGTTTGTGATCAGCACTTTTGAGGGGTGAATCGGGATCTGAATCGTTGTTCCATCGACTTTCTCTCGAGTGACGCCTTCGACGAAAATTCGATATTTCTTTCTGCTAATTCCAGTAATTTTGCCTTCGAATCCGCGTCGGTCTCCTCGCGTGATACGTACAGTATCCCCCATTCTCACTGGGATGGCTCCAGCGTTATGGTTCCTGCGTAGATCATCCGAGAGAGGGGCTGAGAACTGTTTTGGGCGTCTGTGGGCAGATGCTTGAAACAGCTTTCGACGCTGGGTTCGAGGTTTTGTATAACGCATACTGTTCCCTCATACAATGATACTTGATGCGCTGGCGATTCGTGGCCATCGTTCAGCGGCTTCCTTTGCTACAGGTCCTCGGATTTCTGAGCCTTTCATTTCCCCTTCAGCGGTTACGATGACTGCCGCATTATCCTCAAATTCCACCCAGATGCCTTCAGCGCGTCGAAACGGCATGCGTTGACGGACGATGACTGCTCTGAAGAGTTTACGACGCATGTCAGGTGTTCCTTTCCGAACTGAAGCCATGATCAGATCGCCGACACCAGCAGAGGGAAGACGACGAAGACGACCTTTATAGCCCATAACTTGGACTAAGCGGAGTTCCCGAGCACCAGTGTTATCTGCACATTTCAAGACGGTTCGGGTCTGAACGCCTTTCGCTACTTTCGGTCTTTGACCACCCATTGCTCGTGCAAAGAGTGCTCTCGGTCTGGCTCTCGCCGCCAACTAGGTTCTCTCCAACTTCTCAACGATGACGAAACTCACCGTCTTGCTGATTGGGCGGCACTCCGCGATTTTGACTTTATCCCCCTCCTCAGCATCGATGCATGGAGGATTGTGGGCTGGAACATGGTTATGTCTTCGTTCATATCGGCGATATTTACGGACATAGTGGAGATAGTTCCGTCGAATGATGACGGTTTTATCCATTTTTGCACTGATGACTGTACCCTCCAAGAAACGGCCTCTCACAGGGAGAGTTCCATGGAAGGGGCACATGGGATCAGTGCAGGTTTTTCTTGGTTTTTTAAGCGAGAGAGTCACGTCACCACACTCTCCCAATCTGCTTTTTCACGCGATCTTCAGGTCTCCCGAGTAGAATCGCTCCATCCAGCTCCACTATCGTCAAGTCGGGAAACTTGAAATGGAATGTAGCGTGATTCTTAGCTATAACTCGCTTCTTGTCGTCTTTCGATATCACAAAGGTGTTCCTTGTCTCGTCGACTATTCTTCCCTCAATACCAATTTGACTTGGGTTCGAAGAGTATGCTATTTTGGCATTCAAGTCATGGAAAACGAATCGACGGATTTCAGGCGTGACTTTCACTTCTTCTTCTCCTCGGGAACGATCTGTAACATCGATTCTCTTTCTACCGTTAGAATTCGAGCAATAGCTTTCCGCAGTTCCCTAACGCGAGCAGTATCCTCGATGGAGCCGCCAGCCTTAGTCATGGTTCTCAGGCGAGTCAGCTCAGTTCTAAGTTCACTCACGCGCTTTGCCCTATCTTCTGAAGACATCCTACGAATATCTTTCAATCGCACAATTGGCACTATTCATCTGCCTCCTTCCCTTCCTCAACCGCCAGTTCACCGCCTTCCACCGCCTCCTTCGCT
>CP070765.1:129467-141389 GCA_020345645.1 Candidatus Bathyarchaeota archaeon
TGCGTAGATGGATGCCCTGGTCCATGCGAAGTAGCAAAATCAGCCATAAGAGGGAGCGAAGTCGTCTACCCCGCCCCGTTCGGTCTAATAACTACTGGAGCTGAAAAAGACTACCCAGTCGACCTCTCACACTTTAATATCATGGGAACAACCGTCGGAGCCACCGGAATTGAAGCTGATAGTGACCGTGCAATATTTCCCAACGTTGATCTAGAAACAAAAATTGGTCAAGGCGAAGGACTAAGACTTAAAATCCCATGGTTCACCTGTGGACTCGGATCGACAAAAATCGCGAAAGATAATTGGAAGGAACTGGCAATCGGTGCAGCAATCTCAGGAACAATGCAAGTGATCGGGGAAAATGTCTGTGGCATGGATGTTGACTCAAAATTCAGAAATGGCAAAGTAATTCATTCTCCGGAACTAGAATGGAGAGTTCGAACCTATAAGGAATGGCAGCAGGGAGGGTACGGGGCCATTGTTGTTCAATCAAACATAGAAGACACAAAACTAGGCGTCCTTGAATATGCGATGTCAGACCTTGAAGTCGATGCTGTCGAATTGAAGTGGGGGCAAGGCGCAAAAGACATTGGCGGCGAAGTTAAAATCACAAGTCTGGAAAAAGCCCAACTCCTGAAGCGTCGAGGATACGTAGTCATCCCCGATCCAGAAAACCCAGACATCATTGAGGCATTCAAGAAAAAACACTTCAAGGAATTTGAAAGGCACTCTCGTGTTGGCATGGTCACCGAGAAGTCTTTCATAGACAGAGTGAAAGAACTTCGAGAATTAGGAGCCAAGTACGTTTTTCTGAAGACAGGAGCTTATCGACCAGCGGATGTGGCAAGAGCAGCGGTATTTTCATCAAAAGCAAAGATTGATCTGCTTACCGTAGACGGTGCAGGCGGAGGAACGGGAATGAGTCCTTGGCGCATGATGAATGAGTGGGGAATCCCCAGTGTTGAGATCTGGTCATTAACGTATCGATACATAGACAGACTGGCAAAACAAGGGAAGTACGTACCTAGTGTAGCTTTTGCAGGAGGTATCAGCATGGAAGATCATATCTTCAAAGGATTAGCCTTAGGTGCCCCATATGTCAAGGCAATTGGCATGGCAAGAGCTCCCCTGACAGCAGCTATGGTAGGCAAGAACGTTGGAAATCGAATCAACGAAGACAATCTTCCTGTCTACTATTCGAGATATGGCAATACAATCGCATCGATTTTTATCGAAGCGACAAGGCTGAAAAATCGATTTGGAGAGAAATCCAAGAACTTACCTACAGGCGCATTAGGTCTATACACCTACAATCAAAGGTTGATACACGGTCTCAAGCAGTTAATGTGTGGAGCTCGAAAATTTGGGCTTCAACACGTAACGAGAGACGATATTGCTTCCCTAACACCCGAAGCTGAAAGGGTCTCTGGAATAACTTACATCATGGACGCAGATAAAGAAGAAGTGGAGAAAATCCTAAGTTAAATCTCCAAGCGAGATCCTAATCCAAACGTACTAGCGTCATAGTAGACTTAATTACGCGTGCGGAAAACGGAACCTAAACATGTAGAGCAAATCATTAACCGTGTGTAAAATTTACCTACTTGGTGTTGTATTGGGTGTTATCGCTATAGAAGAACTTTATAGCGTACAGCAGCACAGGTAGTCTCGGTTTTGGATCTAAATTGAGTGATGAGATTACGCCGTTGGAAGTCGCGTTGGAACAGTTGGATTTGGCAGCGGAGGTTTTAGACCTCGAGTCGGAGATTCATGCGTTTCTAAAAGAGCCGAAGAGAACATTAACGGTATCTATACCCGTGAAGATGGATGATGGGGGAATCCAAGTGTTCTGGGGATGTCGAGTTCAACATATTGATGCGAGAGGTCCGTTCAAGGGAGGAATCCGTTATCATCCTTGTGTTGATCTCGGAGAAGTTACAGCTCTTGCCATGTGGATGACGTGGAAGTGTGCAGTAGTGGACATCCCGTATGGTGGTGCAAAAGGAGGTGTTTGCTGCAATCCAAAGACGATGTCTCAGACAGAACTCGAGCATCTAACAAGGCGGTATACAAATATGTTACTCGATTTTATCGGTCCGAAGAGAGATGTGCCAGCACCCGATGTCTATACCGACTCTCAGACGATGGCTTGGATAATGGACACGTATAGCCGGTTTAAAGGATATAGCATACCTGAGTGTGTAACGGGAAAACCTGTGATCCTCGGTGGTTTAGAGGGGAGAACGGAAGCAACTTCAAGAGGGGTAATCATCAGCGTAAGAGAAGCACTGAAACGGCTGGGGATGAAAATGAAGAACGCGACAGTTGTGATCCAAGGGTTTGGGAACGTCGGATATCACGCGGCGAAGATAGCTGCTGAAATGGGCGCTAAGATAATTGGAGTAAGCGACTCCAAAAGCGGAATATTCGACCCGACTGGCCTCAATCCTCAGCAAGTGCTACAACATAAGAAAGTGGAAGGTTCGGTTTCTGGCTTTAAAAGGGCAAAGCGGGAAATTACGAATACGGAACTCCTTGAGCTGGATTGCGACATCCTGATTCCAGCAGCCTTGGAAAACCAGATTACCCAATCAAACGCGGAAAACATCAAAGCGAAGATTATTGGAGAAGGTGCCAATGGACCTACAACGCCCAAAGCTGATGAAATACTTACTGAGAAAGGTGTGTTCCTGATCCCCGACATTCTAGCTAACGCGGGAGGAGTGACCGCTAGCTACTTCGAGTGGATGCAGAACCTTACCCGTGAACAATTGACTCTGCCTGAGGTGAACCAGAAACTTCAAAGGATAATGACCAGAGCCTTCGCCGATGTGTACAACCTCATGACGGAGAAGGAGACGAGTATGCGCACAGCCGCGTTGCTTCTGGGTGTGGGACGAAACGCAGAAGCGATGAGACTCCTCGGGCTATGGCCTTAGGCTATACACGCTACGACCCAATATGGGAATTTTGTAAGGATTTGGGTATAATTCTGAAAATCTCTTAATTATTCCCGTGAGCAAGACTGGCTAAAGGCATAGACGCCTACAGGGATGTGATGGATATAGAAAAAAAGAAACTCTTAGTCTTGCTATCAGTCTTAGCTATCGCCGTAATCATTGGTACAATCGTGTTGGCCGCTTCTTCAGCTGAAGACGACGAAAGTGATAACGGTTGCGTGCAGATGTTTGGCAAGAGGATGCTGGGTGAAGTTAACCGCTGGCGGATGAGGATCCGAGAACGTGGCTCTCAGTTCATTGAAGTCAGTGATGAGTTCAAGGAAAACGTGATTGAGATTGCTGAAGGCGACGAAGACGTTCAAGACCTGCTTAATGATGGGTACAACATCACTAACGTGAGACCAATCATCAAAGTAGTTGTGGAAGGCGATGGCAGTGTTGAAGCCAGGGCGGTAGAGGCGATTATATGGTTGGAGAAGGATGAGGCAAGCCACGGGGTTGCATGGGTGGATCTCGACGAGGCAAGTGTAGCGAAGATCGTGATACTAACAAGAACAGTGGTTAAGCCTTGACCTGAACCAAGGCGTAGAGGAGCTCAAAGATCCCGATAGGGGTCCTTCCTCTTTTTATGAAAGGTGCGAAAAGCTGAATTGGGCAAACCCCTTGTTCAATCATGGAGGTGAGTTACTTGTCTATTGTTAAAATTATTGAGGTGATAGGGAGTTCGCCGATTGGGTGGAGCGAAGCTGCTCAAAACGCTGTGACTGAGACGGCTAAGACTGTGAAGAACATCAAAGGAGTCCATGTTAAGAGATGTACCGCCATAGTAAAGGAGAACAAAATTATTGAATACCGTGCTGATGTGAAGATCGCTTTCATTGTGGAAAGGTGATGCGTAGGGAACACATTTGATGTATTTTCGCATTCTACCCCGTGACGAAAGGAAAAAAACTGCAGTGACGACAGAAAATTAGTGCACTATTCTATGGAAAAAAGGGAAAAAAAAGAAGAAGCGTACCAGGTTTCTCTCTGGTAGGATCCTTTAGGAGACTGTCACTAAGCCTTCAGACACTTGGTGAGCGATTGGCCAGCCGGCTAAGTCTTTGGCTGCTTGATAGTATTTCAGAGTCGCGAGGTTGTGGAGATAGAAGCTGAGTTCTGAGTCACCTTCACTCTTTGCTTTGAAAGTGAATTCTACGAGTTCAACGTTTCCTTGCTGAGGTGCCGCTCCAGCAGCCCAGAACAGGTATTCAATACGACCAGAAACAAATCTCCACGACGGAGATCTGGCTCCTACGTATTCGACGACTGCTCGATCAAACCGCAAGCCAATTTCATAACCCCATAGGTCCTTAACGTCGTCCACCAGAACCGTAACGGTAAAGGTGTCGCCGACTCCTACTTCAAGTATGTCTGGATCAAAGTATATGGTGCACTCTGGTTCGGGAACATCTGGTTCTAATTCAGCCTTCACTTGGGCACTTCGAATGTTTGTATAAAGTGATGCACTGGTCATGACAAGCACAAAGAGACCTAACACTGCTACGCTTTTCAACTTCAACAGATCTAGCGTTTTTGGCTCCCTCCTTTTTTTCCTGGAGACGCGCGCGCCGTAAGGGAGCATGAGGTACCATTTTATTTAAGACTTGGCTTCAAGGACGCCAAGGACTGTCTGGGAGAAAGACAAGGTCCTAGTGGAGCTTGTTTGAAAATAGAGGAAGTGCACCGATCCTTTTGCTAAACCTTCGCCGCTGAGTATGAAAGTCGGATTCATTATACTCTGCAGGATATTATTGTCGTCCACACGCTGTATAAAAAAAAAGATCGTGGATTCTCCTGCTGGCACGTTCTCGCCCAATGGGATGTTTAGTCCTCCGATAATCCGTTGGTCAACGGAGAAAGTGAGGTCAATGACATCAATGGTTATCGGATAATCTGACGGGTTCGTTAAGGTGATTGTGATGTTTATTTCTACAAATGGTGTTGGAGACGATAGATTGATTGCAGGGAAAGTGGCAGATTGGAGGGTGATAGTTCCTAACGATCTTCGCAGAGCGGAGGTCACCGCGTTACTTAGAAACGTGTGCGTTGCTGCGAACACAACCACAACGATTACAATTATGGCGATGAGTAGTCTCCTCAGCCTCTTCCGTCTGTGCGTTCTAGAGCTCAGTCCGCGAGTTTCACTCGAAGTCGTCAAGGAGCCTCATACCCATAGTAAGGTACAATGTTCACGACGTCGAAGATGTCGATTTCACCGTCGCAGTTTATGTCAAATTCAGGTTCGTAACTGGTGTCGCCGATCTGTGAACCGTAAGTGTGGGTGATCAGCACTATATCGAAGATGTCCACGTCCATGTCAGCATCGAAGTCGCCAGGGTGCACGACGGTGAGGCCTACGTATTGAAGAGTGTTGTCAAGGGTGTCGTTTTCGCCAGAGAGTTGCGTTGCAGTCACGTTCAGGATGTATGGCACATATTCGGCTACGTCTTCGAGTTCCCATGCAAAGGTCACTGTTGTTTCCTCGTCTTGGAGGAGGGTTACCTGCGTCTCATTGATTTCAATGTCGTTGGCACGGAGGGTTAGATTGACCGTTTCAATGAATGTGCCTTCATTCTTCACAGTAACATTAAGGTGGAAGCAGAATCCGGGGAATGCCACCGTTTTGAACGGAGTTAAGACTTGAACTGCAACGTCGTGTAATGGTCTGACCGTCAATGTGACTTCACCGTCCTCATACCGATTGTTTTCAGTTACATCTTCCTCGGGAACTATCGAGGCGTTAGCAGAAAGGATGTAGGATCCTGGTGGAACATCACTCGTATTCCACGAAAACGTAATTACTTCTTCCCCACCCGGAGTGAGATCCGTTATCTGTTGCGTCCCCAAGAGGGCTGTGGCGTAGTACGAGGTTATGTTGAAAGATTCGCTTCTCGAGGTTCCGTTGTTTAGTGCAGTAACCGTGATATTGAGGACGTCTCCGAGGAATGCCGTATATTGGGATGGAGTGACACTAACGATGGCAACGTCGTAGAACAGGTTGCTGAAAAACCCATCTTCCACCGAGTGAGCGATGGCTTGTCCTTTGCGGGTTGAAAGGGAGCTGAGTGCGATGTGCAGTGGACATGCACCATATTCTAGTACGGTGAAGTTCATCTCGAAGACTGTGCCCGTCCCGTTGAAGGATGGTGCGGTTCCGCCTAAGGATGCATAGACTGCGAGGTAGGTTCCAGCAGTGGTATTCACTTCATTCTTGACTTCCAAGATCGGGTTATATAAAACCCCGTCAGGGTATGTGTCAACCGGAATCTTAACGGCGTGGCTGGTGTAATTTAGCAGCGACGCGTTCCACTGCAATTCGATTTCAAGACCGAAGAGCCCCGTTATGTTAAAAATTTCCACTCTCACCGATAAGTTACTCGCTGGTGTGAAAGAGGGATCTGTCACGTTAGAAGGGACAACCCGCACTACTGGGAGGGATCGAGTAGACTCGCCCGGGGATGAACCCGATTCTGCCGTGTGCAGGTAAGACGGATCCCCATATACTGAAGAAGCAAATACTATGAAAGCGAGTAATCCAAAGAAGGCGGTTGAGGTTTTCATTCCTCTCTACATCGCTAGAGTATTTTTGGGCGGACATTTATTCGTTTTGGGTAGCCCGAGATACGTGGGGACTGGTTTGAGAGATTGGAACGGTTTATTTAGGCCTACGAGCCAACTAAAAGGCCCCAACAGGAGTTGCACTGATGGATTTTGAGATGTGGGTGGAGAAATACCGCCCAAGATCACTGAGCGAGATGGTCGATCAGAAAGAGATTGTGGCACGGTTACAGAGCTTTGTCGATTCTCAGAACGTCCCACACTGTATTTTTGCTGGTCCGCCGGGAACCGGGAAGACGACTGCAGCCCTCTGCATGGCTCACGACCTTTATGGAGCAGCTTACCGAGAGCATTTGATGGAGTTGAACGCGAGTGATGAACGTGGGATCAACGTTGTCCGCGAGAAGGTGAAGGCGTTCGCCCGTGTGCGAACGCTTGGAGAAATTCCTTTTAAAATTCTGATTTTGGACGAAGCGGACAACATGAC
This sequence comes from Candidatus Bathyarchaeota archaeon, assembly GCA_020345645.1. Lineage (GTDB taxonomy): Archaea > Thermoproteota > Bathyarchaeia > Bathyarchaeales > SOJC01 > JAGLZJ01. The sequence goes on from CP070765.1 coordinate 136,515, forward strand.
TAGGGATGCCCAGCAAGCGCTTCGAAGAACGATGGAGAAGTACACCGTAACGTGTAGGTTCATTCTGATCGCGAACTACAGCGGTAGAATTATTGAGCCGATCCAAAGTCGTTGTGCTCCATTCCGCTTCAGCTACTTGAAACGGGAAGACCAAGCCGCACAGCTTCGACGCGTTGCGGAAGCTGAGAGTGTAGAGTTGAAGGATGACGGGGTAGAAGCCTTATACAGTGTCTGCGGAGGGGATCTGCGTAAAAGCATCAACTCCCTCCAGGCTGCTGCCTCAATCGGAAAACCCGTAACGGCTGAAGTAGTGTATTCGGTAGCTGGACGAGCGAATCCAGTTGATGTCCACGCCATGATTGAGACAGCGATGCAAGGCAACTTCGTTGAAGCCAGGAAACAACTCAGAGAGATGATTCTAAAATTCGGCGTTGCTGGGAGTGACATCGTCAAGCAGATCCATAGAGACTTGTTCCAACTCGACATTCCTGAACAGTGGAAGATCAAACTTGCTGATGCAGTGGGAGAAGTGGATTTCAGACTCGTTGAGGGGGGGACCGAAGAAGTCCAACTCAGCGCCCTGCTGGCTAAGTTAGCGGAAGCAGGTTACGAGCTGAAAGGCGGCTAAATCGTAGTGGATCCAGCTAGTTGGACTTCAAAACACAAACCTCAGTCTTTAAAAGACGTTGTCGGAAACGATGAGGTGCGAACGAAGTTCACCCAGTGGCTACAGTCATGGAAGACAGGGATCCCGAAACAGAGAGCTGCCTTCTTGCATGGACCACCGGGAGTAGGAAAAACTGTCACAGTTGAATCTTCAGCGAATGACTTCGGATTCGAGCTTGTAGAGAAGAACGCGAGTGACTACCGAACGGAGGAGAGTATTCGTCGATTTGCAGGTTTAGCGTCTCAGTACAGCGGTTTCTTCAATAAGAAACGGATCATTCTCCTCGATGAATTGGATGGAGTCTATGGGACCGTAGATCGAGGAGCGATTCCAGCCATTACGAGGATCATCAAAGACACGCGTGTTCCCATCGTCCTTACAGCTAACGATTATTGGGACCGGAGATTCACCGCGTTCAGGGATAAGAAGCAATATCTGATTCTTGAGTTCAAGAAGCCCACTGCTCGCGAGGTATTGAAGCATCTGACGAAGATCGTTCGGCGAGAGGGAATTGCTGCAGAGGAGGAGGCACTTAGGTTCATCGCTAACCGAAATCAAGGAGATGTCCGTGCTGCAGTTAACGATCTGCAGGCGTTAGCTCAGGGAAAAGTGAAGCTGACCTTTGAAGATGTGTCTTGGCTAGCTCACCGAGACCGTAAAGACTTGATCTTCTCGGTTCTGCGGCAGACGGTGTATGGTAAGAGTTGCGAAACTGCGAGAAGGAGCATAGAAGCAGCTGATGTCGATTTAGACATGTTCTTTGAATGGATCTACGAGAACGCACCCCACCACTTCAATGATGCCAGCGACTTATCGAAGGCGATGACGGCTTTAGCGTCAGCGGACACCTATCGGGCGAGAATCCAGCGAACCCGAAACTGGAAGCTGCTTCCATACATGATTGACCACATGACTGCCGGCGTGGCGATGGCACGAGAGAAATCGAAGCCGTCTGGGTGGGTTCCCTTCCGGTTTCCTCAACGGATGCGGATGCTTTCGACTACGCGAGGAACACGAAAAACGACGAAGGACATCGGAAGTAAGATCGGCAGGCGACTTCATATCTCCTCAGCAGGCTCACAGCGGGACATTCTACCTTACCTGCGAATCATCTTCGAAGAGAATCCCCGGATGGCGGCAGGATTAGCGGAAGGGTTTAGACTGAACGAAGATGAAGTGATCTTTATCGCGGGGGGAAAGCGGAAAGCGAACCCGATACTGAAGGCTCGCAATGAACGCGGGAGTTAGGTCCCCACTTCCATTGACGGTGGACTTGCGTGTTTCTTGTAGAAGGGCTCCCGTCGTCGACACGTCTCTGTGAAGATTGCAGCGAGTTCAGTATCGGTGGCACCTGCCCTTAACGGGGTCAAGACATCGATTAGATTGTTGTTCACCATGAGGCAGGGTTTCAGTTTTCCATCACTTGTGATACGTAGTCGCGTGCAGTGAGAGCAGAACTCCGTGTTTTCGAATGGTCGGATTACTTCAACTCTGCCCTCTGGCAGATGGTAGATCCGCCGGTTCTGCATATCTCTTCTCACCTGGGTGTTCAGGGAGCGTGCTTGGAAGTCAGCTTCAACCGCTTCAAGAGGAAGATGGTACCGTTCGAAGCAGGTTTTCTCTAAATTCAGCGGCTCCAACTCTATAAGCTGAAGTAAGGCACCGACATTCTGAGCGTACGTGATCATTTCAGGAAGCTCGTGCTCGTTTACGCCTGCAAGTGCCACCATATTAATCTTCACCGGGTGGAGGTCGGCTGCAATCGCAGCTTCGATTCCCTTCAGCACGGTGTCGAGGTCGCCGTTGATCAGCTGTTGGTAGATGGATGGTCGTAGTGTGGGGAGGGTGACATTGACTCTCATGAGACCTGCGTTATGCAGGTCTTCCGCGAGTGGTGCGAGAAGGGTTCCGTTGGTGGTCAGCGAGAGATCGGTTAATCCAGAGTGCACAGCGATGCCTGCGACGATCGTCAGAATGTCCTTTCGAATGAGGGGTTCTCCACCCGTAAGTTTGATTCGTCCTATGTCAATGCTGGTAGCGATCTTTGTTAAGCGTATAATCTCTTGGGAAGTCATCTGACGAAGATTTGTGTGTGAAGCGTCTTCGCCCTCTCTGTGGCAGTAGGGGCAACGAAGGTTGCAATTCTGGGTAATTGATATTCGTAGGTTCTTGACAGGGCGACCGAAACCGTCGAAGATCATCAGTTTTCACGAGCGTGTTTGACGATGTGACCCGCTTCAGGTAATATAAGTCTGTCTAGGCACAGAGTCGCTGCGTTTATGCTGCCAGGAATGCAGAAGACGGCTTTCCCCTTTACGATTCCTGCGATTGCCCGGCTGAGAATCGCAGCGGATCCGATGGTCTCGTAGCTAAGGCTTCTGAATAGTTCACCGAAGCCGGGGAGGACCTTATCCAACATAGGCATCACAGTTTCGATTGAGATGTCTCGTGGGGATGCTCCTGTCCCACCGATTGTGATGACGGCGTCGACCCGATCGTCCTTGAGGGCTTCTACAAGGGATGCTTTAATCATCTGTGGATCGTCGTTGACGGTGGTGCGACTCACGACTTGGTAGTGGTTCGCTTCAAGTTTCGAGGCGACTAGATCGGCTGAGGGGTCACTAGGGTTCTCATGTCTCTGTAGGGCGTTCCATCTGGAGGTGCTGCAGGTGATGAGTGAGAAGGCTAAGGCATGGGGAGCCATCGCTTTGTGCTGCTGAGATGAATCGCTCATTCGCGTTTCACCTTTCGTGTAACCTGAATACCATCAATGAGTGTAGTGGGGTATTGGCCTTCAGGGTCTTTCTCATACTGCTTCGTCATGTCCCAAATGGTAAGTAGGGCTGTGGAGACGGCGACTAACGCTTCCATCTCAACGCCAGTCTTCGCTAAGGCTTTCACTTCAGCGTTGACTTCGATGTGGCTTTCGTCGACTATTCTCAAGGAGACATCAACGGCGGATAGAGGGAGCGGGTGGCAGAGGGGGATTATGTCGCTGGTCTTCTTCGCGGATAAGATGCCTGCGACCCGGCTTAGGCTGAAGACATCGCCTTTCGCAATCTTCTGTTCTTTAATGAGGTGTATCGTTGCCGGTTTCAGCTGAATCCTGCCTTTTGCCACTGCGGCTCTGAGAACGTCTCTTTTTCCGCTTACGTCAACCATCGTCACAGGTTCGGTCCTCCGACGACGGGTTTCTTGCTCTCTTCTTCCCAGAGTTCCAGAAAGTCTCGTATCGCCCTCGCTTTCAGGTCTTGGTCGTTGAAGCGGTATATTCGGATTCGCCCGAAGGACTTGTGTCTAACAATCGAGGCTTCCTCCAGAATGCGGAGATGCTCGTTGGTAGTTGTGTAGTTTAATCCTGCACGCCTTGCGATTTCAGAGATGTTGAGTTCCTCAATCTCGGAGAGTAAGCGGAGAATGCGAACCCTTCCGCGAGAGGAGAACACGTCTTCAACCATCATCTCAGATTCTTCCTACTTCCGACGTTAAGAAGCCGGTTAATTCGTTCTCTAGGTCGGATGCGGGGACTCGAGGGAGCCCGATTAGGGTTGTTTTACCTCGAACGCCACTGGTGGAGATGGTTGCGTTGATGACGCCGAGGTTGGAGAGTCGTTTCACGTATTTCCACAGCTGGGTGTGTCCACGCGGTTCTTCATCGAATTCTTCGCATACGATCCGATACGATTCCTCCGCGTCACCCATCGACAGATGGGCGGTGGCGGTCTGCTGAAACCGTCGGGCGAGCGCCAAGAGGAGGAGTTTCTCGTGTGGGGCGAGGGCGGCGATTTCATCTCGTCGCACAGTGGAGTAGACGCTGCCCACTGCTTTCCTAACGTGTTCAGGAGCGACTTCGCCAGATTTCTCGGTGTCGGCGTATTTTCCAGCTCTCCAGAGGAGGTCTATGGCGTATCGGGCGTTGCCGCCTTCTTCTTCACCGAGTTCGGAGACCAGCATCACGGTTTCTTCGGGGACGACGTCGGCTCTGAAGGCGAGGGGGATGCGGTCGTTGAGAATGTCGTGAAGCTGCCTTTGTGTGTAGACGTCCAAGGGGATGATGTTGCTTTGAAGGGTGCTTCGGGTACTCGCATCCAGTTTGTTGAGCCAGCGGAGCTCGCGGAGGATGCAGATGAGGGATAAGCGTCCAGGCTCCTTTTGGTGGCTCTCGGCGATGCGTGTCAGCTTGTAGAGGGGGTCGGATCCTTCGTTTT
>CP070765.1:141489-151665 GCA_020345645.1 Candidatus Bathyarchaeota archaeon
CTATTGCTACTCCAACAGCAGGCGAGGGTTCACCTCCGAAGATTTCCACAAGGCGATCATAACGACCGCCTCCACCGAGTGAAATCCTCATCTGAGAAATAAGTGGCTCAAAGATCATTCCAGTGTAGTATTCCAAGCCACGGGCGAAGCCTGCCTCTATCGATAGCGTTAGGTTTTTCCCACTTTTTTGGAAGAGTGTAAGTATATGTCTTAGATTTTCAATTGAATCCACTGACTCTGGGTATTCCTTCAGCTTTCTCTTGGCTTCATTTAAAACCAAGTCAACGTTTTCCCCCTTCGTTTTGATTATCTTTTTGAACGTGGTTTCCCCTTTTTTCGAGACCTTGAGGTCATGTAGCGCCGATACTGCTTCAGGAATCCTTTTTGTGTCCAGAAGTTGCATAACCATGTTCTGCCCATATTCATCAACTCCTTCTTCAGACATTAGACCTCGTAAGATTCCGACATGCCCAATTCTGAACCTACAATCACAAAGCCCTATTCGTTGAAACAATTGGCTGGTCAGTGATAGTACTTCTACATCTGCTTCAGGTCTTACACTGCCAATGACCTCATAATTTGATTGCCAAAATTCTCGGTATCGACCGAACTGGGGTTCATCATAGCGGTAGGCTGGTCCAGTACTGAATAGTCGAAGAGGTTTTGGCTCGTTCCGAAGACTTGTGGCGATTAATCTAGCAACTGATGCAGTAAATTCTGGTCTTAAGACGACTTTTCTGTCACCCAAGTCTTTGAAGACATACATTCGGGATTCGATCTCGCGTCCTGATTTGGCAGCGAGTAGATCGTAGTGCTCAACGAGAGGTGTTATTATCTCTTCGAAGGCGTAGACTTCGGCGATCTCTTTGGAGACTGATTGCATGTGTCTAAGTCTATTCGCATTGACTGGGAGGAAGTCCCGCATTCCTCGGACAGTTTGGAACTTGACCACATTCTACACTCCTTACTCACTTCATAGTTAGCTTTGAGAGGCTGTAGTAAACTACTTCTCCGCGGCGGTTCACAACCGATAGAACGAGTTTCTTCTTAAGGCTTTGAACGTGTCTGAGAACTTGGGTAAGTCTCATTACGGGAATAGGTTTTCCTTCTTGGATGTTGAGAACAAGGTATGCAGCAGGCTTCTTCCCATATGTTCCTCTTTCGTAGACACGGAAGTCAATATCTAATCCGAAGCCTTCTCTAACAACATATCCTCGGCTCCGCCAGTCCCTATAGACTATGTACTTTACCCACAAGTCCGCATCTGAGAGCCTAAATTCATGTAGAAGCTGTTCAAAACCTAAAGTCTGACCTCGCTGCTTTCGCGTTGAGACCGTAAGCATCCCTTTACTCACCAAGTACAAGGCTTCGTAGACATTTAGGGTGCAAACCCCGTCTTCTACAACACCATAGCCACGAGAAGTCAATACGTCGACCATTCCAGCTTCGATAGCAACTCTGTTCTGGACTATCGAACCTTCTAACTGCTGAAGCTCAGTCTCCTTTCCACCCTCTTCTAGCGACTGCTTTTTCCTCAAGAGTCGAATCCAACTAACAATGCTTGTTAAGAGTTAACAGGTTAATATCTTATCTAGTTGTATCAAAGAAAGTCGGACCGTTTTTGAAGGTCCCTTGGCGATGATATTCCCTTCTCCCAAATTATTCCTTTGATATACTGCATCGGCGTGATATCGAAAGCCGGGTTGTACGCGTTGACTCCCTCTGGAGCTATCTGTAACTGTTGAAATCTGAGCACCTCTGTTTGGGCTCTTTCTTCCACTTCAACATCGTTAACCCGTCGCTTGATATCAAAGGTGGAACTGGGAGCAGCCACGTAGAATGGTGTATTATGTGTACTGGCAAGGAGGGCAAGCGTATAGGTTCCAATTTTGTTGATTACTGCGTCTTTCAGAATCCTGTCTGCTCCGACAATTATCATGTCAATCATTCCCTTCGAGATGATGTAACCGGCGGCGTTGTCCGTGATTATGGTTACAGGAATGCCTTCTTGCTGAAGCTCATACGCAGTCAACCTAGCACCTTGAAGTAAAGGGCGAGTCTCTGCTGCGATCACTTTAAATTTCGTGCCTTCAGTCCACGCCGTTCGTAGAACTCCTAAGGCTGTTCCGTAACCTGAAGTCGCTAGACCTCCCGCATTGCAGTAGGTCAGCACCGTGTCTCCGTTCTTAATCAGCGGCGACCCGTGCATTCCTATTCTCCTATTGACTTCGAAGTCTTCATCTGCGATTCTTTTAGCTTCCTCAACCACCGCATTGCTGATTTTCGCAGACGAACCATGTTTCACCTCTTCAATTTTCTTCATAATTCTTTCAACTGCCCAGAATAGATTAACTGCCGTAGGTCGAGTTAACGCTAAATTCCTAGCTGACTCGGAAAGCTGTTGGATCAGCTCCTTTTTTTCCTTTGCCTTCGCATTATGAGCTGTAAGAGCTAGCCCATAGGCTGCTGCTACTCCTATGAGAGGAGCCCCTCGAATTCTCATGTTCTTTATAGCCTCTTCTACTTCATTGCAGTCTTTCAACCTCAAGACTATCTTATCACAAGGAAGCCTCGTTTGATCGACCGTTATAACCACGCCATCTTGCCATTCAATCGTCTTCGTGTAACAGCCCTCAAAATGTGAATATAGAGAAAAGAAGTTTCTTATTTCAGCGAATCTTAACGTTCCCGTTTTGGTGGGTTTACGTTAATGACTACTTCTACTTGGCAGGCTTTTGGCAAGTCTAGGACTTTTTTCCATTCATCACCTATGGATATAAGTGTAAACATTGCGGACAGCTCAGCTTTCGCCTTTCGGACGAGGCTGATCAACGCATTCTGAGTCTCACCAGTCTTGATCATGTCGTCTACGATGAGGACACTGTCCTTTCGTTTAATTGCATTCTTTGGAATGAGGAGTGTCTGGGTGTATCCTGAATCTCTTAGCACGTATGTTTCTTCAATGAATGCCGGGACTCCCACTTCTTTTGATCTCTTGGCAATGACCAAATTTACACCAAGTTGGCTTGCCACCATCGTCGCGAGAGGAGTTCCGTCCACAGCAGCGGTCAAGACCAGCGTCACACGCTTCCCTGCGAACGCAGCAAGTGCGTGACGAGCCGCTTGGCGAAGGATATTGCAGTCCCCCACAATTCCTGTGTTATCAAAATATCCATCGTTGTTAAAGTGAATCTTTCTACGTAATTCAACCTTCAACCCAACCAGTCTCTGCAATGTTCGCCAGAGCTCACGAGCCCTTGAAACATTGGGTAAAACATGACCTTTAGCATAGCGACTTAATACGGTGACTGGTAACCCTGTTTTTGCTGACAACTCGCGGTAAGTGTGTTGCCTCTTTGCAGCTTGAAGTAATTCAACAGTTAGAAGACGTAGCTTCAGGTCTTCCGCGTGAGTACTCATTTCTTCATCTCTCCGTAAGCATATAGAAGTCAAATATTAAACTTATACTGCTCATTTTTAACTCAGTTGCTTGAAAGCTTCCTATGATTATTTTTTTCCATCCCGTATGTACACGAAGTCCACTTAAGCTTGGAGAAAAGTGCTAATCTTTATATTTAGCAGACCGTTTTCTTGCCCTACTCCTCTTGAGGGAATTGGCAGTTGAGTTCACATTGGATACAAGTTTCTGAGAGAATATTAACTCAGCTAAAGGACTTGAAGAAGACTGAGAAAAAAGACCGCCTTGAACTCGTTAAGTCTATTCACTTCGTATTGCGAGCTCTAGAAATGAGCCTGCTAGGTTGGAAGCAGTGGGTAAATAACCCGGACATTATGGTTAATTTCTCCAAGCAGGATTTGGTGAGTATGGATCAACAGATGACTGACTTCGCTTTGAACTTTCTTGAATACGATCTTGAGATGACACAACTTGGTGCCAAAAAAGGGCTGAAGTCGGAGAAGAAGGTGAATAAGAAACGACCAAAAAAGCCCAGAACATCCTATGTGGCATGAGGATAAACCATCTATCATTCGCTTTCTGGCAATCAGTGGCGGGCCCGCTGGGATTCGAACCCAGGGTCTCCGGCTTAGAGGGCCGACGCGCTCTCTGACGATAGAAGCATCCAGGCTACGCCACGGGCCCTATTTTCGCGGAGAGCTAGTGATAGGCTCGGGGATATAATACTTCCGCGTTGACTCTGCGGAACATCACAGAAGCGTGTGATGCTTGACTCGCTTCGTGGTTCTAGGTGAACTTTATAAGGGGTCAAGACTTAAATCTGCCAGCCCTTAAGACTTATATATGGGGGAAGGCCGTGTCTGAAATTTCCAAAATCCCCATCCCCTTAGCGAACTACTATAATCTAATTGAGAAAAAGAAGAGTCCATATTATGATCTGATTCTCTACATTATTTCTGACATGGAGCAGAGTCTGAAGAAGACGAACCCCAACGTGGGGTTTGTTTATGCCATCAACCCACGACGATTGAAGGAAGAGATTGAAGAGACCATCCCGAGTGGCAAGCTTACTTCTATCAACATTAGTAGAACTGTCCTTGCTCTCCTGTATGGAAGCAAACTTGAGAAGGATAAGGACTACTATGTCACTACGAGTTCAGGGGGCCGGAAGAACTACCATATAAAGGTCGATCATAGCATTCTCTCTTCGCTCCAGATGCACCTATGAGCCACTATTCGTGGTAGATTCCTGGACGATGCGGTTTCGCAAATTTCGCACGGTTCTTAGGATCATACACGTCGGCTTCCCCCTCGTTTCTGATTGAGATTTTTGAGGCAAGTTCTCTTTCTAGGAAGCGTTTCGCTTTTTCGAGTATTACACATTCGTCAACTTTGCCTACTCGCAGCAACCATTCTCTGCGATCCTTTGGTATCCGGATTATCTCATTGATTACGTTTGACGTGAAACGTACTGCTCCCTTAGTGATTTCGCCCTTCTGCCTTTCCATTAATTGGATCAGCTGCTTCATTAAGTCCTTTTGCGAAGGTTCTTCGATCGTCAACGAAAGTCTTAGCCCTTCAAGGAAAACGTCCCATTTCCAATCCACAGCTCCATAGAGATAGATTTCTTTCGGCTTTGTTTTCGTAGCTTGAATAATGCTCAATGAGTCCTCGAGTATGGATTTCACCAGGGTCTCCCCCTCTTCTGCAACTGGATCTACCTTTCCGGTGTCGCTTTTCGGCCAGTCAGCTAACGAGATAAAGCCATCGTTTCCAAGGTTCCTCCAAACTTCTTCGCACAAGTGGGGAGCAAATGGTGCCAGCAGTCTTGTCCAAATTCCCAGTGCCTCCTTCTGAACACGATTCTGCGAACGCCCCTTTCGACGCATGTACCAGCGGAAATCGTTCCAGATTGCGAAGAAAGCGTTCTCCAAAGCTGTTCTTGTTTTCAGTTTCTCGAGACTGTCTGTTACACGATTGATTCTGTGCTGTAGTACGCTGACTAGCCAAGCTTCCAGCTGACCACTGGTTTCCTCCGTGAACTTCCCTTCACTGATAGTTTGAGACAAGTTGTAGAATGATTCGAGCTTGCTCATCGCATCTCGAGCACCATCATTGCTCCAGTCAGGGTCGTCCATTCCTTCTGCACTGAGGAGTAGCGCACATCGTGTGGCGTCTGCTCCATACTGTTCAAGGGCGCTTCGGAAGGTGACGAAGTTGCCTTTGGACTTCGACATCTTCTTCTTCTCTTTCATTAGCATGCCATTAGCTCCGATTATTTTGGGCCAGTGTATACGTGGGAACAACGCTGCATGGTGAAATAAGAAGAAAGTCAGATGGTTCGGTATGAGTTCCTTTGCGGAGTTTCGCATGTCCACCGGATACCAGTACGTGAACTCGTCCTGCATCTCCCGTAGAACTGCCTTACTGATCCCAGACGTCTCCGCTATTTCATCTCGATCTCCCTTGTTGTAGAAGATCCAGTTGAAGACATCTACAGTTAATCTTTCAGAGCTGATCTTCTGCTCTTTTATGTGCTTATTGATCGTGTAGAACGCCATGTAAATTGTGGAGTCACTCAAGGTTTCAATGATCCATTCCATATCCCATGGTAATGGCGTGCCTAACCCGCTTCGGCGTGCACAGGGCCAATCTTGAAGCCAGTCAATTGTAGCTAGGAACCATTGGGTTGCTGATTCAGGGTAGACTGCTGCGTTGGATAACGCTTCTTTTGCCTTATTCTTCCATGCTTCATCGCTGTACTTCAAGAACCATTGTTCCTCAAGCACCTTGACGATGCAGGGATTAAGACATCGACATACGACAGGTTCCGGCAGATCATACATGGTCTCTGCATCATTTGTGTCCACAAGATCTTTGATTAGTATGGATTTGATTTCCTGAACGGTTTTTCCAGCGTATTTGCCGCAGTTCTCCTTCAATACTCCTTTGTGAAACTCCTTCTTGTAGACGAGTTTGGTTGCTTTCTCAGCTTTCGGGTCACATTGATCCTTTGCCCCAACCTGTGCTATAGCTTCAGCTGCAGGGTATTCATCAAAGCCTTCCGTTCTAATGATGGAGATCGGCTGGATCTTCTCCAATACGTTCTTCGGAATTCCATATTTCGTTTGGGACTCGGTGTCTTTCTGCAGATCTTTTAAAGCCAACCAGTCGAACGGTGCATGAGCAGGAACGCTGTAAACAATTCCACTTGCTGAATGTGCGTCTACGAACCGCGCTGGTAGGATCGGGACGTTTTTATCGGTCAATGGTGTTGTGGCTTCTTTTCCGATAAGTTTACTTCCTTGAAAGCTGCTAGTAACTTCGATATCATGTTTCTGTTCACTTAGTTTATCTGCAGCTGCTTTACTTAATACCCACTTTTCTCCATCGACCTCAGCTTCGACATATTCAGCATCCGGGTTCATCCAGATGTTTGTGACGCCGAAGATCGTTTCGGGTCTGAAGGTTGCTGCGGGAAGATAATGATCGTTGTATCGAAACTTCATTAGGACATATTCTTCTGGGCTGACTCCTTCTCCTTCTTGGCGATCATGATCTCCAGTCGGACTTCTACAGTGAGGGCACCAGACTACGGGATGTGTGCCTTTGGTAACGTATCCTTTGCTATGAAGCTCTCGATATTGCCATTCAACGAATTGGCTGAAAGCAGGAGTAGTTGTGTTGAATTCTCTTCTCCAGTCGATGGAGAAGCCTGCAGCGTTGACTGTCGTCCTATTTTCTCTTGTGTAGTACTGAGCCATGTATTCTGGGTCAATGAACTTGTGCAATTCTGTCGCTGGGACCCGATCAATTTCCCGTAATGCTTTAATGAAATCGGGATCACCAGCTTTGATTCGTTCACTTGCTCCTGCAATTGTCTGACCTGTCCAATGCCACGCCCATGGGAACAGGACGTTGAACCCTTGCATCCGCTTGAACCGGGCAAAGGCATCGACTCGAGCAGCAGTAAAAGCGTGACCTACATGAAGTGGGCCATTCGCGTATGAATATGGGAAAGTCACGAAGAACTTCTTACGTTTCTCATCTCGGTCTGCTTCGAAAATACGTGCTTTCTCCCAAGCCTTCTGCCACTTTGCTTCAAACTGCGGGAGAGCTTTCATGGAGGGTTCTGGAGGATGCGATGGTGTATTAAAGGTTTTGGCGTTCGCTTTTGAGGAAACATTCCCTCATTTTCCAGCACCTGATTGTTTATCGGTGGAACCTCTTTTATACGTTTTGCGAATCTTTCCTATTGAGTTCTTGGCAGCTTCAATGGCTTCTTCAATCTTTTCAGTTTTTGGCCCTCCTGCTTGAGCAAAACTCACTGAACCACTTCCCCCACCACCTAGTATTTCACCCGGTTCGTAGACAATCTCCTTTGCATTGAAACCCGTGCTGATTGTGTCAGAAGACCCAGATACGATGATTCTCGCCTTGTTGTTGATGATTGCTCCCGTAACGGCGATTGTACGGGAGCTATTCTTCAGCAGTTCGTTGTTGACAGAGGCTAACCCTTGCTCTGTTGAGACCCAGTTAACTACGCCGGTTACAGTGTGGAATCCTCCAATCTCATCACGTTGGAGAATATCGGTACTTTCTTTAGCCATTGCTTCAGCCAGTGCTTTCTCAAGTCTTTCGTTGGTGCGTCGCGATGTCTTCCATTCCTCCAGTAGGTGCTTTGCAGTGGGTAGCAGTTTGTCTACTGGCCCATTTAGGGTTTGAGAGAGTTGTTGGATCAGGTCTTCCTTATACTGAACTGCTTTCAATGCGTATTGACCCGTACTATAGGTTATCCGTTCGATGCCATCCTGAATCCTCTCGGTGTGCAGGATCTTAATGAAACCGAGTTCACTTGTGTTTTTAACATGTGTCCCTCCACATGCTTCCACCTCCCAGTCCCCCACTTTGACGACACGTATCTCTTTTCCTGGGACTGCACCTCCTTGGTAGAGCCGGAAGCCATGATTTGCCTCAGCTTCGCTTCGAGGAAGCCAGTTCACGTCTACTGGAATCGCGTCTAACACAGCTTCGTTTGCTAAAACCTCGATTTCTTTAACTTCCTTCGGGGTCAGTCTTTGGTAATGGGAGATGTCGAGTCTTGCCTGCTCCACTTCTTTCTGGGTCCCCGTCTGCCAGACATGTTGACCTAACACCCTACGGGCAGCTCCCATAACGACATGCGTAGCTGTGTGAGCTCTCATCAGGTAGATCCGTCTATTCCAGTCGATGAATGCCCGTATCCTGACTCCTTCTTGGGGCGGTTCTCCCGCTAGGGAATGGACAATCACGTTGCCAACTTTCTGAACATCAGTAACCGCAACCGTCCTTCCGTTGAATTTTATGTGCCCACTATCTCCCGGTTGCCCCCCTCCTTCAGGATAGAACGCAGTCTTTTTCAGTACAATCTTCTTGTCGTCGAATACGCGTAGAACTTTGGATTCAAAGCTGGTGAGATATGGGTCTTCGTAATACAACCTGGTGGTGGGTGGGAGGTCTTCGAGCAAAGCTTGGTCATTGTCAACTTCTGGTTTTCTCGGTTCTCCTTCAAGGTGCCTTTCAGCAATCATCGCGTAGAAGTCTTGGGGGATGTTGACTTCAATTCCTTCCTGTCCTGCCGTGTCTCGCACTTCTTCAGGAGGTAGCCCATGTGAATCGTAAAGCTCCACAAGCATCTGTGATGGCATTTTACGCTTCTGTTTCGACTTGAGGTCTTTCGCTGCACGTTTTACTAACGCGTTCCCCCTGAACAATGTCTTCTGGAACTTCTTTTTTTCAACCTTTAGAATCTGAAGGATTTCATTCCGAGCTATTCGAAGGTAGGGAAAGTCCCGACTCCACTTCTTGATTTGCATCTCCACTAGCTCATTCAATGAGTCTTCAATTCCCAGCGCTTGGAGTTTTCGTTGTGTTCTCCGGATCAAGAGTCTTGCGAGGTACCCTTCTCGAACATTTGAGGGTACAACTCCTTCAGCGAGTAAAAACGTCAAACTCTTCGTGTGGTCGAGGACCGCGAAAGTGTCCTCTACTGGTTTGAGGACGTCTGCGAGTTCCTGTACGCCTACTTCGATTGCTCTTGCAGCTCCCTCCCACCGGTCGAGAGGTCTTGACGTGGATTTTTCGATGGAAAATTCTCCTGAAAACCTAGCTGCCTTCATCAACATGCTTTGGTCAACCTCAGTCAACCCCACCATCTTTACCAGTTCCTCGAGAACTTCGCCGTAGATCACGTGAAATCCGCTTATTGTGCCCTGTGATACCCATGCATAGCGTTCAATCCCATAGCCCGTATCAACTGTCTTGATAGGTAACTCGATGAACTTTTCGCCTTCAACCTTGAACTTCATGAACACTAGGGTGTCTAGTTCAAGCCCTCCTACTATTGTCTCTAGAGAGGGTCCTCCATTTCCCCCACCACTCCACACGTCTTCCTTGTAGGTTACTTCCTCTGAGGCGACCCCTAGTTCTTTTCTGATGTATTCGTTATGGAACTTGACGGTTTCATCTTTCCAGTAGACTGTCTTATCAGGGTAGTTGAAGGCGTGATGCCCTCCCATCTCGAAGATGGTCAAGTGCCGCCCGAAAGTTGGACCAGTGTTTGCGATGTCGACGAGTCGAATACACGGTTGACTGATGACGAGGGGATTCGCTGGGGGTGGAATAATCCCATTGGTCACATAGGGTTGAAAATCAACTATGCTTGCACTGGTCAGATACAAGTCATCTCGCCAACGGGCAACTATCGGATACGGTTTCAT
>CP070765.1:151765-161833 GCA_020345645.1 Candidatus Bathyarchaeota archaeon
TCGTGATTATGGCGTCAAGTGGTTCACCCGCTTTGGTGATGAGTTTATATTCGTACGATTCAACTTCTTCGCCTCTCATGTGTTTCTGAAAGGCTGAAAGCACTAGACTAACGTTCTCAGGGGCGATTAAATCAATGAAGTTGAAGTCTGGAGAACAGAATTCTTCTTGGGTGTAGCCCATCACTTCTACGCACTTCTTGTTAGCATAGGCAACTCTGCCCCCTTTGTTGATGAAGACCATGTTAGGCAGTTGCTCAGCTAAGTTCCGGAATTTTTCTTCGCTCTCGCGTAGAGTCTTGAGGATTCTCTTCTGTTCTGTGATGTCGAGGATTTCCGCTACTGTCTGTGCTTGCCCATAGCGGTCGTGTGTAATTGCCGCCTTCAATTCAACGGTGACTGTTGAGCCGTCTTTTCGAAGCAGGTTGAATTCGTAATGGTTCGGAATCTTCTCTCCATTTTGTCGGCGGAGATAATTATCGAGTATCCTGTCTCTGCCATTCTCAGGTAGAAATTGTCTGAATTCTTGTCCTATAAGTTCATTCGTTGAATAGCCTAGAATAGAAGCCGCCTGCTCGTTGACGTATTTAATCTGGAAGTTATCATCGACGATTCCGATGCCGCCATGTGAGTTTTCTACCATGGACCGGAAGAGATCTTCGCTTTCTCTCAATCTCTCCTCTGTCTTCCTGCGTTCAGTTACATCTCTCAAAATAGCTTGGAGACCAACTGGAAGTCCGAGTTTACGGATTAGTTTTGACTCGGCTTCTACCCATCTTACACTGCCATCTTTGCGTGACAGTGGAATTGAAATTGGGCGAGATCTGGTCTTCCCAATCAGCCTATTCTTCATCTGCTGGATTATTGGCTTTAGTCGGCTTTCATCTACTTGGATGGATTCTTTGGCGAGTGTAAAGGCACTTTTGTTCAAGAATTCCTTGCTTGAGTATCCTGTGATTTCTTCGAAGGCCTTATTTGCGTATGTTATTCGCCCTTTGATGTCAAGATTACAGATTCCGACTGGGGTCTCTTCTATCAACGCTTTGTACTTCTTTTCTGATCGCTTCACTTCTTCTTCAGCGAGTTTACGTTTCGTGACATCCCTTGCTACAATCAGAATCGTTGCTTCACCCGATGTTTTCGCGAGAGAACTCTGACACTCAAAAATCACTGTTTGGCCCTTTGCATCCTTGAGGTGGACATCGAGCAAGGGCGCCTTTCCTTCACGACCACGGACCAAAGATTTGATGAGCTTCGGCATCTCTTTGGGAGAAAGCAAGTCAAGTTCTGTGAAAGGTTCGCCCACCAGCTCCTCCTTTGATCGCCCAGATACCTCTGCTGCTTTTCGATTTACATCAAGGATCGTTCCCGACGTGTCAAGATAGACCATCACATCGTTTGCGTTTTCAAAGATGGTTCGAAACTTCTCTTCTGACTCTCGGATTCTGCTGCTAGCTCGCTTCCGTTCTACAGCCTTGCGAATACCATACGCTAGTTCTAGGTAGACTGTTTCAGGATCACCAACTTTATTCAGGTATTGGTCTGCCCCAAGGTTCAGGGCTCTTACTGCTACCTCTTCTCTTCCTTTCCCGGTAAACACGATGAAAGGGACATCGTTCCCGCGTTCCCTCAATTCTCTGAGGAAATCTAGCCCAGTTCTCTCAGGCATCATATAGTCTGATACAATGACATCGTAAGCTTCTTCGTTCAGTTTCTTCTCTGCGTCATCAACAGAGACCGCAGTGTCAACCTTGAGGTCACCTTCCATCTCAAGGCATTGCTTTGCGACTTTCAATAAGCTGTGTTCGTCGTCAACATGGAGCACCTTAACAGGAGTCTCCTCTGAGAGATCTAGGCGGAATTCTGTTACATACTCACCATTAGATTTTGACAATTGAATCATCTCTACGTTGGCGCCAATTTCTAAGTGTCAAGCTCCAATTCTGATCGTCTCGAAGCCGATAAAGCGCTTATGAAGGGCAAATCTGTCTCCCGAGTAAGTGAATACCGAAGATCACCTATCGAATCTATAGAATGAAGTCAAGTCTCCGTGTTGAACTAGAGCTTTATGTGCATCCCGTCGTAAGCAAATGTGACCCTCTGTTCCTTTTCCAGGTCTTTGTATTCGTCATAGGTTCTGTTCCATTCTTCCTCTATGTGCGTCACTACTGTTTTCCTTGCGACTAACTGTGTTCCCAGTTCTCGGATTTCCTTGAGTGTGAATAGTTCTTTTCTAAGGGGATTACCTGAAGGGATCGCGATTCCGTTCTTTAATGCACCTTCTAGGTGAAAGGAGCCAATTATCAAGAGATCAAGGTTCCTCAACCTCGTAGTTTTGGGAAAGGGTTTTACATCGCAAGGTGCGTATGCCACTCGTTTTCCCTTTTCCTCGATGAGGAACACCGTGGACGGATTGTAGGTTGTCTGGACTTCAAAGGGAGTAATCTTGAAGCTATTAATTCTAACCTCTTCTGCATCTTCCAGCCCAATAGTTTCGATGAGGTTGGATCTCTGGTAATACTTTAGAAACGATCCTCCCCGGTAGCCCATAGACATAAGATCGTCCATAACATCGTGCAACGCGTAGACCTTGACCTTCTTCTTCGGGTTTTCTTGATTCACAAACATATCCAGCCAAAACTTGTACATCCGCTCAACTATCCTCATACCAAATGTGTGATCGGGATGCCAGTGTGTGTAGAGAATGGACTCCACACAACCTATCCTTTCTCTGTTCAGTTGAGTCGCAATCTCTTCAGGCGTGTCACACAGCAGGTTCAAATCCCTGATGAACATGGAGGGTCCTGAACGGGCGTACGGTATTCCCTTAATCCTCGCTTCCCTGCAGACTCTACAGTCACAGCCGGGTCTAGGAGTTGTCGTTGATCCACCAGACCCTAAAATCGTGAGCTCCATACATTCAACTTGCTTTCCTAACGATCAAAAAGCTTATGCCAAACGAAGTGACATCGCACTGACACAGTTGTGTACACCGCTCTATCCTCCAACTTCAGCTGCCCACTGCTCCTTATTCTACCTCTTCCAGCAGTCGCTGATGCTCATTTTCGCAGAGGCGACGCAACTGCGTTTTCAACCCTGTTTGCATAAAGGATGAGTCGAGGGCGTTGCGAGTTAATTGAATGAGGTCTCTGATCGAGAAGTCCAGGTAACGGTGAAGTTGGAGGTATTCATGGTTCATGTCCGTATTGAACATTGAGGGATCGTCCGAGTTCACCGTAACTCGGACGCCGTTATCAACGAGTGCTCTGATCGGATGATCTCTCAATGACGATACAACCCCTGTCCTGAGATTACTTGTGGGACACGCTTCAATTGTGATGCCCTTCTTCCGAAGAAACTCGACGAGTTCAAGGTCTTGGACCGCCGTTACTCCATGACCGATGCGTTCAACGTTCAGGTATTTCACTGCGTCCCAGATGCTTTCTGGTCTAGCAGCTTCTCCCGCGTGAGCCACGAGGTGGAGCCCCATCTGCTTGGCTCGTTGATAGACGGGAGCAAAGGGTTTTGGAGGGAACTCTTCCTCGCTTCCTCCAATATCGATGGAGACGATGTTCTCTCGTTTACCCTCTATCCAGTCTAGAACCTGCATACCGTTCTTTGGCCCATAGTTGCGTACGAGATCGATTCGGAGGTTGCATCGTATGCCGAAGTCGTTCTGTGCCCTTTGGGCTCCTCGGTTGATGGCGTCAAGCATCAGCTCATAATCGAGCCCTTCGCGTACGTGGTCTGGCGCGGAGAAACTTGCTTCCACATATTTCACGTTACAGCGTGCGTCGTCCTCAAGCATCTCGTACGTGATACGTTCAAACTGCTCTTCCTTTGTGACACATCTGAAGACCGTCTTATAGACCTCAATGAAGTGCGGAAAATCACGGAACCTGAAGAATCGACGGGCTCCTTCTATCGTCTTGAACGGTTTCCTCATCCCTCCTTCGTCGAAGAGCCACATCAACGTCTCCGGCCTCGTTGAACCCATGAGGTGAACGTGTTGTTCAACCTTAGGAAGTGCCTTTATCACGTTCTCCAAGTACACCATCGACACCAACCTAGTATCTTCCTGCAATCCTATAAGAAGATGCGAATCGACCAGTTTCATAACTCAACAGAGACGGTTATGGTTGCATGTTCTTCATAGCCAACTAACGCAGAAGAGTGGTGAATTGGAAGACAACATACGTTAAGATCAATATCACACCGATGGTTCTGCAATCTCCCCCTCGGGTCATGTGGTGCCAGACAATCAGCGAAGTAATCAACACGAACGAGATTGTCTCTAAAAATAACGTGAGGTCGATGGTGAAGGGCTTGAATAAGGAGGACGCGAACACCAATCCCAGGATGAGCGTCAGATTGGTAAGGTTTGAGCCAATTGCGTTGGCACTAGCGAGTCGCGTTCGACCTTTCTTTACTGCTGCAATAGTCAAACTCAGCTCTGGGAGAGAAGTGCCGAAGGCGATGATCAAGGCACCAATGAAAAGCGGAGGGAAACCAACATCCAGTGCGATCTCCACCGCCGATGAGACCGTGAATCGTGCTGCAATCATAACAACTGAAGTTCCGGCAAGTATTTTCAAAATGGTCAAAGGCACCTTTCGACGTGGGATGTGACTATTATCTGGAAGAGGAGCTAACGTTCTAACCCTCGTCTGTCTATAAACGCTTATCCCAAAGACCAACAGTAGCCCAAACCCGAGAATCGGATTAGAAGCTCTGAAAATCACGAGTATCAGCGGAATTATTGAAGAGAGCAGGAGGATGTCTGCGAGCTCCTCCAGACCCTCCGGGCACTCCTTCAAGAACCCGGCTGTCAACATCAGTACACCCACCACTATCCCGATGTTAAAGACGTTAGAACCCAACAGGTCACCGATGGACAGCTCAGGGGTTCCATCCGCCACCGCGAAGAACGCGACTGCTAACTCTGGGGTGGACGTTACTACTGAGAGGAGGGCGAAGCCAATCGATGTCTCGCCGAAGCGCGTCAACTCGATCAAATCCTCAACGTATTTAATTACGTAGCGAGACGTGAACGCTAACCCTGCCAGTGAAACAACAAGCGTCGCAATCTGTAAAAGGTCCATCATCTCTAGCTTAATCCCAAAGTATCTAAGCTTTTTCTTGATCCATACCTCTCTCTGAGTTCGCACCATGCTTAAATCAAAGCAGGACAAACAGAGGTACTTCACTAGAAGGGTGAAAGTTGGCAGGGAAAACTGAACCGATCTGGATCGCTCGAGAACTCTCAAGGTGTAGCGGATGTAGAAAATGCGAGATCGCCTGCTCCCTCTCCCATGAGAAGCGGATCTGGCCGGAAGCCTCGCGAATACGGGTCTTCATGCTAGTTCCAGGCACCGACTTCCCCCACTTCTGCGTTCAATGCAGAGACTATCCCTGCGTGGAAGCCTGCCCTGTCAAAGCGCTCTCAATAAGCAAGCGAACTGGTGCTGTTCTCGTCAATAAGAAGAAATGTACTGCTTGCGGTATTTGCGTAGATGCGTGTCCAGGCAGGATCCCCCACCTCCATCCTGTGGAGGAACATGTCATAATCTGCGATCTGTGCAGGGGCAATCCTCAATGCGTGAAAGTCTGCAGAGAAGGAGGATGGAACGTTCTGGAAACAGTTTCGCGGTCAAACCGCACTTATGAAGTTTATGCTCGCAAGCCTGAAGACACTGCTCGCGATCTAGCTGTCAAGATGTATGGTGAGAAAGCGGAGGAATTTATCTAATGCTAGGTTACTCGGGGAAATTCATTCAAGTCAACCTTACCGATGAAGAAATTCGCGAAATAACCTTTGATGAAGACATCCTGAGACAGTATCTGGGTGGACGCGGTCTCGCAGCGAAGATTCTCTGGGACGAGCTGGGCGAGACTTGGGAAACAACAGATCCTCTAGAACCAGAGAACATCCTTCTCTTTCTAACGGGACCCCTCACTGGCTTCTTTCCAGGTGCCCGAATATGTGTTTCAGGCAAATCTCCTCAAAGTAACGGCGTTGTTGGGTCAACCGTCGGCGGAGAGTTCGGCGTTGAACTCAGGTGTGCTGGCTACGACGGGATAATCGTGTACGGGAAAGCCCGGAACCCACGGTATCTGTTCGTCAAAGACTCCATAATCCAACTTAATGACGCAAGTCACCTATGGGGGATGGATGCCAAACAGACCCTCAAAGCCCTCACGCAGGAATGCAGAGCGGAATTACACCGAGAATTCCCTCGATACGGCGAGTTTAAGGAGCCAGCAGTGCTTTACATAGGACCTGCTGGGGAAAACCAAGTCCGCACGGCCGTTGTCGGGGCAAAATGGGCACATGCAGCAGGCTATGGTGGTTATGGTGCAGTCATGGGCTCCAAGAACCTGAAAGCGATCGCTGCCAAGGGTACTGGACCGTTGCCACAGGTTGCGGACATTAGGAAAGTCAAACGTTTGATTCAGAAATTATGTACTGATACGTATGAGGATGTTCTGTGGCGTCGCTGGGGGACAGGTGCAGCGGGGTACGAAGTCGGGGCTAGAATCAGTGCAGAGCCGGTGAGAAACTGGCAGGACGAATGGCATGACGAGAAGAGTTATGGCGTCGACCAGTTTGAGAACCGTGTCTGGATTAAGCAGTTCTGGAGCGACTTCGGATGTCCGATCTGCTGTTTGAAGGTTGCGATGACAAAGGCGGGGCCACTCAAAGGAGCGATTACTGATGATCCTGACTACGAACTGCAGGCTTACTTGGGCCCGAACCTCGGGCTCTTCACGCCTGAAGAGAACGTGTATCTTGCATCTCTCGTTGACGACTTGGGGTTATGCGGTATCCAGACAGGGAATGTGTTAGGGTTCACAGCTGAGCTTTACCAACGCGGGATTTTGACTGCTGAGGATATTGATGGCATCGTGCTTAAATGGGGAGACGTGGAAGCGTTCGCCTCGTTGGCTCGGAAGATCGCTTCACGGGACGGAGTCGGGAACCTATTGGCGGAGGGCACCTACCGTGCAGCTCAAAAACTTTCCGAAATGAAGAAACGCGATGTTCTCCCCTACGCTGTACAGTCCAAGGGCATAGGCATCGGAGCTCATGGCATCCGCAGTGGCAAAGATTACCCCCACATCCTTTCCTACGCATGTTCAGTCCAGGGCGGAGACCACACGTCGATTGCATCCTTGCCGTTTCATGGATCTGTAAGCGAAGTGTGGCGGATCTTCAACGACTCCGCCGTGTTCTGCAACTTCAACAGCTTCGGCGTCAGCCGCAAGGACATCCTCGACTTCTATGAAGCCGTAATCGGCGAATCGTTGACCCAAGAGGAATGGTGCGATCACCGAGGACTCAGGATATTACAGCTTCAAAGATCTATGCTCCTGCTAGGTGGACCTGACTTAAAGTGGGATCCCGAATTCCACGATGACAACCCCCCTCGCTTCTACGACCCACTACCGTCCGGACCGTACAAAGGGAGAACGGTGGAGAAAGCTAATGTTCGGAAGGCGAAACGCAGGTACTACGAGGTGGTCGGCTGGGATTCACGGGGGATTCCAACCTCAGACTCTCTCCGCCACCTTGGACTGAAGGAAGTTGACGCCGCCTTGGAGAAGCTACGTGTCAAATAGCCGTAGCAAATCTTATGGGTACACACCTCTATTTTTACGGGGGCATCGGTTTGAGCGAGGTCATCCTGGCGTTCTCTACAGTCGCTGCCATAATGGCTCTCAGCTTTATCGGTGACGCGATTTCGCGTCGGATGCTTCTCCCTAACGTTATACTGCTCATTATTGCAGGAATCCTCGTCGGGCCAATCCTCAACATTCTTGACCCATCGTCGTTAAGCAGTATCATACCATATCTGATTCCGCTAACCATCGCCTTCTTGGGCTTTGAGTCGGGGTTGAAGACGGAGCTCTCCGAAGTGATGGCACGAAGCGGACGAGCGTTAATGCTTTCCGTTCTCGGTTTCATCCTCAGCACCGTTGTTGTAGGCGTCTTCCTTCATTCCGCCTTTGGGATCCGATGGGCATACGCTTTCCTTCTCTCTTCAGCTTGGGGCGGGGTCAGCACTGCTACCGTCGCGGCAGTCTGCAAGCATCTGCAAGCGTCGGAGGAAACAGTCACTATCCTCACTGTTTCCTCGATGGTGGATGATCTGTTAGTGTTTGTATGTGCCTTAACGATCCTCAACTACATCACATTAGGCGGATTGACTCCGTATGAGATCTCTCTCGAGTTGATCAGGAACATCTCGATCTCTTTCTTCCTCGGTGTGGTCATCGGAATACTGTGGCTAAACGTCCTCTACTATTCCCGAAGCGGAGAATTCAACTACACCTTCACCCTTGCTGCCGTTCTTCTCGTCTTCTCAGGAACCGAGATTCTCGGTGGAACGGGGGGGATTGCGATCTTTCTCTTCGGATTGATCTTAGGCAACTCCCAGCCACTAGCACGTCTTTTCAGGATGCCAGTTGACTTGGATGACTTGGCTGAACTGGAAGACCGGATAACAAAGTTCCATTCTGAGCTCACGTTTATCCTTAGCACATTTTTCTTCGTCTTCATCGGACTACTATACGTGTATACCGGGCTCCTGCAGGTTCTCCTCGGCTTATTCATAAGTATCGTTCTCCATGCAACTCGGTTGGTAGCGGTGAGAGTTGCTTCTTGGCGAAGTGACCTCTCCTACGACTATCCTGCCATAGGGTTAATTGTCGGAAAAGGAGCAACGGCAGCAGCCGTGAGTGCGCTGCCTCTAGCCGCAAACCTCCAAAACGCTGCATTCTTGTCTGAGATAGCGT
This sequence comes from Candidatus Bathyarchaeota archaeon, assembly GCA_020345645.1. Classification (GTDB taxonomy): domain Archaea; phylum Thermoproteota; class Bathyarchaeia; order Bathyarchaeales; family SOJC01; genus JAGLZJ01. The sequence goes on from CP070765.1 coordinate 160,559, forward strand.
TGAACGTGATCCTCATCACTAACATTATTTCGATCGTGCTTCCCGTTCTGGTAGGCAGGTCACGTTAACCGCAGACGCGCGCGCCCCGAAGAAAGGAGAGTGAGGGCTATTCGTGGGTGCGCGACGCGTGCGGTCATCGGTTCTGGTTGTGGCGTATCTGCTGCGTGGCTTGCGTTTGTCTCCAACTGGTTCTTTGCTGGTGGACTTTGGGGTTTCTATATTGTTGGTCAGTGGAAACGGTGTTAGATGATCCATTGAAGAGACGTGTGAAAGCTCCTAGGATTCTTCTCCGTGAGAGCGGTTTCAGCATCTCTTCAGGCTTATCGCTTCTCTGCTGGCGACGTAATCCAGTTCTACTCATGCATCCACCTCCGGTCTCAATCGTTTTCTGACCAGATGTCAATGCTTGGGCAGCAGCCTTTCCTTACATAGACCGACTTACCCGGCTTTGACACTACGACATTTCCATTATGAGTTAAGACGGTCTTCTCTCCCTTAGAGACGAAGACTCTGTCATCTGCAGTGTAGACGAGCTTAGAGCCTTTTGCTAGGAGGATGTCGAGCTTATCCCTGTTGTTTGGGAAAGCGAATATTATTCCTGAACTGTTGTTGAAGTTCTTTGAGTTCCTGTCTCCGTGTGAGTGTCTGAAGAACGTGTCGAGTAGATCTTCTGCTTTTTCTCGGTATTGTTGCTGGTTCTCGTATCCGAGCTCTGTGAAGTCTTCCTCGCTTGCCTCGGTAAGATGTTCTTTACTCTCTTTCCATTCACCGAGCATTAGAAAGGGTTCGTCGATGGTCTTTTCTACCGGTTTTCCGATGGCGCCTCTCTCTGTCTCGGCGATTGCATCTATGACTAAGTGACTCTTGCCACTGAGTACAAACCCTCTTGGTTCGTCGTCGAGGAGTACTTTGGTTAAGATGGTGCCTTTGGGGATTTTGAGGAAGCCTCGTTCGTTCTTCCATAGAGTTACGTCTTCTGTCGTCTTGGATGTGTCTTCGTCGAGTTTGTAATCGTGCCACTTCATTCCTGTTCTCTCCTTTCGAGGAATTTGCTGACCCGTCGAGCCATCTTGTAAGCGGATCTTCCGGGTATTGTGATGAGGTACCGACCTCTTACCCGTTCTTGGACGATGAGTCCGGCTTCTTCGAGGACGTTGAGGTGGCTTGAGAGGGTGCTTGCAGCGATCTCGGGGAGTTGTTCCTGCAGTTCGTTTACGTATTTGCCACCGGTCATGAGCTGGCTGAGTATCTTGAGGCGGTGTTCTTGACCTAAGG
>CP070765.1:161933-171916 GCA_020345645.1 Candidatus Bathyarchaeota archaeon
CGATGAATTCTTCGGGTTCGGTAGAATCAATGCACGGAACAGCGTTGAACAGCAACTGCCTGACCACGATCTGCAGTTTCTGCATTGGACAATCCCGCGATTCGTCAAGGTCGGAACCCAGCCACAGTTCAACGCCACAGTTCTCAACTTCGGGTTGCACGATCAAAGCAACGTGGAAGTCCACCTTCTTATCGATGGGGTTGTCAAACAGACGTTCCAGACTTCTCTCCTCAGTGGCATGTCAGCTGAGGTCAGTTTTTCTTGGAGTTCACAGGTTGAGGGCACCTTCAACCTTACGTTGCAGATAGCACCTATCCTCCACGAAGCCATCGTCGAGAACAACATTTTGACCACGGTTGTCCACGTTAGACTCGACAACGTGATCTTCGTTCCATCTGATTTCCCAGAAATTCGGGAAGCGATTGACGTCGCGGAGTCTGGATTCACCATTCACGTTTCCTCTGGGGAATATCAGGAGAACCTCGCGTTTCGCAAAGCTTTAACACTCGTTGGCGAAGACCCTTCCACCACGCTCATCGATGGCGATGGAAGATATGGTCTGCTCGCGTTCTTCACCGCTAATTTGAGTGTTTCCGGGTTTACGATCCGAAATAGTGACGTAGCCCTCCACTTGTTCGGGTTGAATGGCAGCATCGTATACAATAACAGACTCGCGAACAACGCTGCAGGCATCATCCTGAAGTACTCCTGTAATAACACCCTGCAAAACAACAACATGACCGGAAACCTCCACAACTTCGGGGTAGAAGGATTGTCACCAAGTCACTTCGTAAACGACGTAGACGATTCAAATAGAGTCAACGGAAAACCAATCTACTATTGGATCCACCAGAGCAGCATGCAGATTCCTCCCGACGCAGGTTTCGTCGCTCTCGTCAACTCCACCGATATCAGGGTTGAAGACTTAGATTTCACGGAGAACTATCAAGGTTTACTCCTTGCGTACACCAATTACTCCGCGATACACAACGTGAACGTATCCAACAATCACGTTGGCATAGAACTATGGTACTCACACAGCAACTCCTTCATAAATCTCAGCAGTCTAAACAACCGGTTTGGAGTCGCTGCGTGGCGTTCACACTATAACACCCTCTCCAACCTTACCATTTCCGGAAGCCTAAACGGTGTGGAGTCCTGGTACTCGTACGAAAACAGCGTCTCCCAGACGGACATGCATGACAGCGTCTTCGGCATCATCCTCTTCTACAACAGCAACGTCACACTTACAGGCAACCTCGCATCAGACTGCTTAGGCGCTTACATCTTCATCGACTCCACCGAAAACTTTGTGAGCAACTCCACAGCCATAAACAGCTTCTTCGGCGTAGGTTTGGGCAGCTCGGGAGACATCTTTGGAGGTTCCAGTAACAACGTTGTAGCTAACAACAGAATTGATTCCAATGCCTATGGCTTGATAGTGGAGGCTGGTTCCAGTAACAACACCCTCAAGCAGAATCAAGTATTGTTAAATAACGTCGGTGTCCTCCTATCGTCCTCATATAATAACACTATCCTCGAAAACCTAATTCGAGATAACTCCATCGGTCTCGAATGCCTCCTAGGTGACGCCAACACGCTTTATCACAACAACATCATTAATAACCAAATCCAAGTAGTCAGCGACTTCTCCGAAAACATCTGGGATGATGGCTACCCTTCCGGTGGCAACTACTGGAGTGACTTCGCTGCATCAGACCGGTATAGCGACCCAGACCAAAACCAACCTGGTGCGGATTACATCTGCGATGACCCTTACCGTATCGATGAAGATAATCAGGATCACTATCCGCTTATCACTCCGTGGACTTTACTAAAAGGCGATGTGAACAACGACCGGAAAGTCGACATCTATGATCTCATCATCGCAGCAGCAACGTACCAGCTGGAACCTGAAGACCAGGACTGGAACCCGTTAGCTGACGTGGCGCCTCGGTGGCGGGTTATCGACATCTTCGATATTGTGACAATTGCATCCCACTATGGGGAGACCTGCTAGGCTACTGATTGGCTTCGGTATGCAGACTTTAAGTGGGAACCGTGGGTCGCGGTCCCTTAATGCTTGAGGCTTCTTCGATTACTCGTTGCTTCCAATTTCCTCGGGATAGCCATGCGACTGAGAGGGCTGCAGCTCCCAGGTTCCCGATCGTCATGCCAGCCCAGATGCCTGTTGCACCTAACCCGAAGACGAAGTAGAACACGTACGCCAGCAGGGTGCGCATTCCCCACAGGCGAATCAAGGAGAGCACCATCGATGGCCGCGTGTTGCCAGCTCCTTCAAAGACGCCGCTAGCCATTCGGAAAATGGTGAAGAATGGCACCGAGAAGACGAAGAACGTGATGAAGGTCGACCCCGCGTCAAGCACTGCAGGGTCGCTAATGAAGATCTGGTAAAGCGGAACACGGAGAAGATATAGTATGACGCATCCAGCTAGGGAAAAGAGGAAGAAGGAGAACAGGAGCTTCCGGACGACCTCACCTGCTCGGTCTTCCTGGTTTGCCCCGAGGTTCTGCCCCACCATGGTCGATATCGCGGTCACGCCTCCCCAGAGGATGATGTTGATGAAGTTTACTAAGCGGAAGCCGATCCCGTAGGCGGCTAGGAGGACCCCTTCTCCTGGCATTAGGTTGTCTTCGATGGAGACGAGGCTGATCAGGGCTACAAACCCTAAAGCGGTCCCACTCAACCCGATCGCTGATGGGGTACCTATTGAAACGATTTTCTTCATCCAACTGAAGTCCGGCTTCAAATCCGACAGTTTCAGTTTTATTCCCAATCTTCCGGAGAAGAGAAGATACATGCCGATGATTGCGACCAGCCCTCGCGTCATCAGCGTAGTCAACGCAGCACCAGCGACCCCCATCTGAGGGATAGGTCCCCAGCCGAACACGAAGAAGGGATCCAGTGCAGTGTCCAAGAGGCTGGCAGTAATCGTTAGGATCATCGGGGTCTTCGTATCTCCATACCCCTGCAGCGTTGCCCTGAATCCGAAGTGAAAGAATATGAACGGCAACGCGAGGAACATCAGTTGCAGGTACGGGGTCGTCGTCGTCTGCACAACCTGCGAGGCGCCCATTAGTGCGAGGATGTTGCCAACGAACGGGAAACCGACAATCGCCGCCAGCAACGAAGTGCTCAGGAGAATGGAGAGTAGTTGCCCCGAGGCTTTATTCGCTTGCTCCGGTAAATCCGCTCCCGTGTACTGAGACACCAGGGAGACTCCGGAGACCGCGAAGCCGGCACTGATGGAGATGAAGAGAAATATAATCGGCCACGAAATGGAGGGGGCTGCCACGGCTTCGGACCCCAGTTGTCCCAACCAGAAGGTATCCGTGAGATTGTAGATTGTTTCCGCGACATTCGCTGCCATAACAGGCCATCCGAGAGTCAGCCCAGTGCGAAGAATGTCTCCACCCAGAATGCGGGCTCTCATCGAATCCGTCTGCAAGTCGAAGCTTCCCCAGTAGTAGATGACTACCTTCAGAAACGCATCTTAAATAGACGCTGGTTCCATGCTGACGCGTGTAATGTCTCCTCGAGCGCTTTTTAGCGAAGAAACGAGGTTGGATCCAAATCCTGCCTTTGAGTGAAGCCGTCGCCAATTTCCACTGCACAATCTTTGCGCGCGCACCTTTGAGGTCTACGTGCAGGTGGCTGAGATCACTTGGACGGCTGAGCATAATTCGCGGGTTGGCTTCTGGAGCTTGAAGTCTAATGGGTGGGTGCGGTGGTATTGTGCTGTCGTGTTCCTTGACGATGGGACGATAAAGTGTGGTGGCCAGGTGCTGCAGTCGTATGAAGCGGGCGTCTGGTACAAGGTTAAGCAGGTCTATGATCGGGAGGCGAATGTGCTTTCGGTCTGGATCGACGACGTTCTCCTGGGTGCGGACATTCCGGGGCCGACGGAATATTCGGGGTATGGTATTCAGGGATTTGCGTTGAGCGGACGGTATTCGGGCGTCACCACCTACTACGACGACGTCAAAATAACATCAAAACCATAGCACATTCAACGATTACCCCTACACATCCCCTTTTTTCTTTTTGCGCACGTGCAAATCATGAAAACGCATTACGGTGAACAAGGCAATGTAGGATTCAATCCCTGTAAACCTGCTGCAACTGTATTGGTGAATACACGCTGAGAGCCATGCGTTTCGTGAAAATAATCCGTGCTTAAAAAGAAGGAAAAAAGGGGGTTTTTGATCAGGGGTGCCTCCGTTTAGTTTACGCGTTCGAATTCTTCGTATTGGATGACGAGCTGTTCAACGATTGGTCCAAGACCGTCGCTGCTCAGTTCGCTAAGGCTCCAGCTGCTGGGCCAGGCACCTTTGACGTTAAACCTCGCTTCTTCAAAGCCCTCAGCGCTGAGGACGATTACTGAGAGGTTTCTTCTCGTCATACTGCCGTTGACCGTGGTTTGCATCCAATCGAGTAGTTCGTTGTTCTCCATAAGTCCGTTCTTCAGAACGAGTGGTCCATAATGTGCTAGGCCCGGGATGAGAACAGGAGTTGACGGTTCACCGCCTTCTCTGAACTCAATCACGTCGACAGTGACATTGAGTCCTTCAACTTCCATGAATCTAGCTTCGGCTATCCCATCGATTTCAACTAGGAAGTTGTATTTCAGGTACGGTTCAGGGCGCGTTCCACCAGGAGCTTCCACGGTCACGATGAAGGCCACCATCGCTACGCACGCTAGTGCTGCAAGTACACCCACGAGGAGTTTCCGATTCAACACACTTCACCTCCTTTCTCCAAACGAGGTGCCACCAAACACCGTAGAGTGATACATATGCGTTATGGAACCATCTTTAGGACAGGAAAAGTAAAAATCATGAGAACGTGGAAGTAACCTTGTAGACCAAGGTGCACGCGCGGCTCTGATAGTTTAAGGCTTAATTCAGCGAGTAAAAGATAACAAAAAGGATACGGACGCAGAAAGAGATATATTCCCAGCTTGAGTGGAGACCTCGCCCGATTATCCTGCACACTTCCCTATCTTTTCCAATTAAGACATCCTTGAGGTCTGTACGAACACTTCAAGACCCAACCTACATAGTAGCGTGCATGCACACTATTATGCACGATTTATGAGTGCTGGTTTCATTTATGTTTAATATTTATGCGTCAAAGCGAGATTCTGGACTATTCCTAACAGCAACTGCAGCAGCTTGTGCATTTTTCAGTTTCCTGTTCTTCTTTCTTCGCTTTCACTTTATCTTTTTCTTCCATCGAACCCCACCTCCATATATTCCACAGGAATAGGTTCCTTCGGAATATATTCCGTAGGAATCTATAAAAAGGTTTCGCCACTAAATATAGCTGAGGTTCTGGACTATGTGGTGCTGCTGCGGACCAAGTGATCTTTCGCCAATCCAGTTTCTGGTGCTTCTTCTTTTAAACAGGAAACCAGCACATGGGTATGAATTATATAAGCAAATTACTGGCGAATTTGGTGAAAAGTGGAAACTGAATCCTGGCGGTATCTATAAGACGTTAGCGAAACTGGTTGAAAAAGGTTACATCGAGGAAGAGAGAATCGAAGATGGAAAAACCATATACAACCCTACGGCATGTGGTCGCAAAGCGTTACTTCGATGTGTCGAATGGTCAGAAGATTGGATAAAATTCACCAAAAGCTGTTGCCCACCAAGCTAAGCATTCAATTCTATCGATTTCCCCCTCGATTCTATTACTATGCTAACCTCTCGTGACCACAAGATGTGTGTTAGCTTTTTTTGTTTCATGTTGACAGATAACTTTGAGATACCAATGACTAGCGTGTGGTTTAGAGTAGGACATCCGCGTTCCCATATTTCTAGGAAAACCTGTCGATGAATGGTGAAGACCATGAGAAAGCTGAGCCGGAAGTATCAACCGACGATTCGAGACATGTTTCGGTTACCCATGGTCGGCGGAGGTAGGATAAGCCCGGAAGGCGATAAGGTTCTCTTCCGGGGTGGACGCTGGAATTTCAAGGATAACCAATTCGAAGTCTACTCGTACTTGTATGATACTCATGCTGATCGAACCAGTGAGTTCACGACGACAGGTAGGGTCGGGGAGATCAGATGGGTAAACAATGAGTCAGTGGCGCTGCTGAAGACCACAGAAAACAGCGGTTTTCAGATCCACGTCTTTGAAGAACTCCTCGGGGAAGGGCAGCGAATCACGGACCATCCCGGAGGAATAGCGACCTTTGAACCCTTCGGCAACGGGTTCATTTACCTCGCCAATAAGACCACAGAGCAGCAACGTGCACGAACGGACAAGTATGGAACTTTCATCGATGTGGAAGAGGAAGCGAGTGCATCCGCTTTGTACTATGTAGACATGGACTTGATCCGTGAACAACGACGCAGGCTGCGGCTGGAATCTCGCTCAGACCAAGAGACCAAGCCGGTCATAGAGTTGAGCAAGATGTTACCTGGTCCCTGCAAAATTGAATCCTTTTTCTCAGTGCCTGCCGATAACACCATATTCATCAACACCCGTAGCAAAGACGATTTATTCTACGAAAATGATACCCGTTGTCTCCGGATCAGGTTTGACCCACACACCGTCTTCCAAGACAAGCACGAAAGTAAGTCGTCGTTAGGAACGGTGACTCCCCTAGAGCTCCCGAAAGGAGCACGACTCCGAGCTGTTTCCCCAGATGGAAAGAAGCTGCTAGTTTCTCACAAGGAGCGGGGACTCGGTAATAACGTACAATCCGATCTCTGGCTTCTCGATTTGACAACCCTAGGAGGATCTTTAGAACATACTGAGTTGTTGCCGCATCTCATGTGCATCACGCGGAACCTCGACCGTGAACCCCTCGACGTTTTTTGGACTAAGCGGGGAATTTTTGTGTGCTACTGGAATGAGAGTACGTGCGTCATCGCGAACCTCACAGAACGCGGTGAAGTCAAGGTCTGGGATACCCACAACCTGAACCCCGAATACTTCTCTGTCAACGATGAAGGTCACGTTTTTCTGCGTGGAGGTTCGCCAACCTCGGTCGTTGAGATCTACTGTGGGGCACCTCGGGGGGATGGGTGGGACCTGAAGCGGATTACCCAATATAATGAAGTTGTAGCCCATTGGGATCTAGGCTCGGTCGAATCGGTCAAATGGACAAGTCGTGATGGCACTGAGATTGAAGGCGTCCTGCGAAAACCATCGGATTTCGATCCCACGAAGAAATACCCTCTGTTGTTCTACGTTCATGGAGGTCCCGAGTCTGCGTCTCCCTGCATTCTGCTAGATAACAGCAACCGGTACTTTTACCCGACTGTACAGCTGCTCAATAGAGGGATCCTCATCCTTGAACCCAACTACCGCGGCTCCTTGGGCAAGGGGCAAGCATTCCGAGAGCTGAATTTTGACAACCTCGGAATCGGCGACCTCTGGGATCTGGAATCGGCGATCGATCACCTGGTCGCGGAAGGTTACGTGGATGATACAAAGATCGGGTCGATGGGGTGGAGCCAAGGTGGCTACATCAGCTCGTTTATAGCTATGCATTCCACTCGCTTCAAAGCCGTTAGTGCGGGGGCGGCTTTGTGTAGCTGGCGAACTTACTATAGCGGCTCCGATGCACGACAGAGCATCCTCCTATCCGGTGACCCCTACACCAACCCGGAAACCTTTGACAAGACGGCTCCGATCAGTGCGATTACCAAAGCAAAGACGCCGATACTGTTTCAACACGGAGAGAAGGATCCGCGGGTTCCAGTCATCAGCGCGATGGAAATGTTCCGAGCCCTCAAGGCTCGAGGCGTTCAGACTCGCTTGATCATTTTCCCTGATCAAGGCCACGGGCTTCTCAAACCTCGAGAGAACTACGCACTCATGGTACAGAACTATCGCTGGTTTGTCCATCACCTCTTAGACGAACCGTTAGATCTCTTCATGGATGATGAAGGCGAGACCATTTAACATGGAAAGACATCGTGCACTGGAGATTATCTGCAAACCATGATAACCATTTAGATTAATTTGAACCCAAATGCTGTTCAAAGCGTCCTCCACACTTAGGTTCCAGTCTCGTAGATCAGGAGTTTTCGTCTCTTCGAAACCTTGAATCCTAAGGATTCGTAGAGTCTTATTGCTGGTTGGTTCTCAACGTGTACTCTCAGTTTCGCTTGTTCACAGTTTGCAGTCTGCAGTTGCTTTAGTCCGAACAGCATTATTTGCCGTCCATACCCTTGGCCTCGCTCAGTAACATCGACTCCGATATTACTGATCATTCCTGCTTGCGGATTGTAGTTTAATACCCCGATTTCCTGCTCGCCGCGATTGACGAAGTAGAACTTCTCCAATGAATAGTACATATCCATGAGGTTTCTAGGTAAATCACCGATATTTGCTAAAATCCGTTCCATAACAACATCCTTTGAGCCGGACAAGCACTTCCTCGCTGACTGGATCCAGTTTGCCATCTCTTCTTTTCTGACCTGGTTGAACTCCAAAGTGTGCAAGAAGGTAAACTCTTGATCGAGCCGAAGGCTCATCATAAATGAGTCAGCTAAAACGGTGAATCCAGCCTCTGCAAAACTATCAATTGCAGCTTCTTCCTCAGCAAGGAGTTCCACCGTCATGTATGCTGCTTCCTGCTCAAGAGCTAACTTCACCGTTTGAGATGCGAATTCCTTCAAGAGGTCCCCTGACCAATTCTTCTGGACTAAATTCACTATAGCTAATCGAGTTCCCATGGGAGCCAACAGGCGCACAGGTTCCTTTCCCGTGATAACTACACCTATCGGATCGGAGTGTTCAGTGAAGATCCAGAAGGGCAGTTTCAACATTTCAGCTGTTTTAGTGTAATCTGAGACCTTAGATAACAATGGAGCTGCTTCAACATCCTTGTGAAATAAAACTCGCAACATTGAGAACGCTCAATCCTAGATTCGAAAGTGCTTACTTAAGATTTGGTAATGAGCCAAATGTCCACTCAATGAATAATCAGAAGCCAAGCATTAGCACCACGAACGCATCCAGGCAACCTTTACTTGAGAATTGCCTCGGCACGCACGGTCTATGGATGGAAGCTTAGAACATACGCTTTCCCTTCCCTTTTTTCTCTCGATAAAACAGACCAAGACTATATCCCATTAAGACAAAGATGCACGCACGCAACTCTAAATACCATCTGTAATAATGTCCAGTAGGTGATGGGTCTTGGACGAAAAAGGGTTTACCTCATATATGAAGGAGAAAAAGAACCCTCAGAGTAAAATTGACTCCTACACTCGACGTGTTAAGCGATTCGAAGAGTACTTAAAAGATAACGAGGCTGGAAAATCCATAGGCGATCTAACTACTGAGGACTTGAAGAAATTTGTCATTTGGTCTAAGAAAAATGGTATCAATGCATACCTAGGATTGTGGGGTATACGGGAGTATCTCCGCTTCTTAAACAAGGAGGACCTCGCCTATTCCGCAAGTTTTGTTATGCAAATGATCCAGCTTGAAAAGTTCAAACTCAAAGATTTCATGACTGCAAACCAAGACTACGCTAAAAAACTCGCGGAAATCGGAGTGAAAACCGCAAGTCGACTCTTGGAAGTAGGGAAAACAATCAAGGAACGGAAAATCCTCGCAGAAGAATCAGGCATACCCGAAGACGCAATATTGAAATTCGTTAAACTCGCCAATTTAGCGAGAGCCCCAGGTCACATGAAAAAAAGAGCCTGCCTCTACTATGAATCGGGCTTAGACACCTTTGATAAAATCGCCAACCAAGACCCCGAAACAATGATTAAATTTCTCGCAGAATTCATCCTGAAAACAGGCTTCAACGGGAGTCCTCCATTATATGGAGATGCTAGATTTTCCGTTGAAAACTCAAAACGAATCCCACGAATTATCGAATACTAAAGATGCAACATGTAGAAAAAGAAAATACTTCTGTTGAAAAGTAGATAGTTTCATTCGAAGCAACAGCAACTGGAGATATCTCCCGAATTAATCCCGC
>CP070765.1:172016-181334 GCA_020345645.1 Candidatus Bathyarchaeota archaeon
ACAATGTGACTCCGATCTTGAATGATGCCCGTACTCCTGAAAACTACTCTGCATTCGTTAAAGACATTGACGGGATCTATTGTGACGTTGCTCAGCCTCGGCAGGCGAAAATATTGGCGGACAACGCAGACCATTTTCTGTATAAAGGTGGTTGGGCAATGCTAGCAGTTAAATCTCAGAGCATCGATGTTACGAAAAACCCGTCTGAAATATACAAGATGGAGGCAAAAACGTTGGAAAGACGGGGGTTTAAAATTCAAGAGATGAAACTGCTTGAACCTTACGAAAAGGCTCATGCGATGATCGTTTCTCTGCTCAAAAGCACTCTCTAACCTCACTACACTCAAAAGTGAAGACACAAACCATTTATTCATCAACTGTACATTTCCCTATGTTGTTGGGGAGAGATGGAACGAACGCGAATCTTGGACCGCGTTGAATCCATATTCCAGAACGCAGGCTTTGAACATTCAGACAGATGTTGCCTGCAACCAAGCTGTTTCGATCTCGCTGCAAAAAAAGATGAACAACTGATCTTCACGAAAGCGTATCACAGCATCAGCAGTGTTTCTGAGAAAGATGCAAAAGGACTTCTCAACTTATCGAAAGCTTTTCGTAGCTTCCCATTGTTTATATGCGAAAACTCCAGAAGCAAACCACTCGAAGACGACACCGTCTATTCACGATACGGTGTCTACGCACTCACACCAGAAACCTTCCAAGACATGATGTTGCATAATGTGGAACCCTTGGTGGAAGCAGGTCCTGGAGGATACTATGTTCACCTCGATGGAGAAGCGATAAAGAGGAGGCGACTTGAGAAAGGACTTTCAATGGGGCGGATGGCTGAGGCCACAGGAGTCTCCCGACGAACACTCTATGGATACGAGCGCGGGTTGGCAAAAGCTTCTGTGGCGACTGCGTACAAGCTCGAATGGGTCTTAGGAATCCCAATCGTTGAACCCGTCAACATCCATAGCAAATGCCTTCTAGCAGTCGCTGGACGCATAATATGCGAAAACCGTTTTCTTCAGTTTGTATTACGCAAATTGAAGCAACTTAACTTCGCAGTTTTCCCAATGAAGAGAACACCCTTTGACTTCGTAGCGAAGTGCCCTGAAGGGAACATGACCATTCTCGTGGTCATCCATCATGGAAGAATGCCGGATCTCGAAGTCATAACCGATGCAGTTGTTAACATCAGTAAAGTAATCGATGCCCAGCCAATTCTGATTACGAATAAAGAAAGTTTGAGGGGTCGAGTTCCAATATTACACCAGAAAGACTTTGAGGAAATCAGTGATCCCCAACAACTTTTCTCCTACATCAACACCTGACCTTTTCATCCAGTCCTATCTGCTTAGTTTTTCCCAGTCTCTTAGCAAGCCTTGCAGGCTTCCAAGAGCACCTGATGAAATCTGGATACTCCTTGCAGGTCCTTGCCAGATTAAGCAGAAACTCCTTGGTTTTTCCATCCCCCATATAGCCACTCCCAAAATCGCCATAAGTCGCTTTTAATCTTGCCACCTTCCGGTCCCTATCCACCTTCGCTATCAATGAAGCCGCTGACACTATGGGGTAATTCCTGTCAGCGTTGTGCTCTGAGACCAACTCGAGAGGTGACGAAAGGTTCTCAAGTATGTGCTGTTTAAACCGTTCCGGGCGGACATCGGCTGCATCCACTACTGCTACATCTGGTCTCAGCTTCTCCACTATAGTCGCCATCCTTCTCGCCTCGAGCCTGTTGAGTTTATGCAGTCTTCTACCCCTCATCACGACTTCGTCGATATCCGATGGTGATACCTCTTGGATGCAAATTCGAAGAGCAGCCTCTTCAATCATCGGTACAATTACTTCTCTTTGAGATCGGCTTAGAAGTTTGCTATCCCTTACACCTAACTCCAAGAGTTTCATCTGCCCCTCTGTATCGACTAACACTCCAGCTATGATCAATGGACCTATTACGCAACCACGCCCCGCTTCGTCAACACCCAGTAGAAGCAACCAGATCGAACTCCCGGAAATTGCTCACGTAAAGGTAGCCTGCTCTATATCCTGCAAATCAATTAAGAGTTAGCTTCGCCTCACTGTAGGGACTCGGCAGATTAAGCTTTGCTCAATACATTTCTAATAGTTTGGCAACCTCTTCGGCGATTAGAGTGGGAAGTTGATCTCTGTTTTCAAGAGATATTTCGACTAGATGGGCATCTTCTCGAGATTTGAGCTTCTGAATCATGGGGACTTTCATTCGGTAATGGATGGTAGCGATCAATGGCTTTTGACTTGCCAATACTTCTTCCACTGCATCCTTGAATTCGTCGGAAAAGAGTTCCATTGGTCCAATCTCATCAACTACGACCACATCTGCCTTGAATATCGCATCTTTTATGCTTCTTGCTCCAATCGAATTGAGATCTTGTAGGTTGACTCTGTACTTGCCCAGTTTTGGTCCAACCGGTTGATGCACATGTGCAAGAATCCCTCTTTGACCTGTGGAAACGTCGTATATTTCGAAGCCAAGTCTAGTTCTTTCGTTATGAATCTCCTCGCTGATCATTCCGCCTATCCTGAAACCTCTTCCTGAAAGCTTTTCAACGACCTTTTGGAGGATCGTTGTCTTCCCGGTTCTCGGTGGACCGGCAAGTAAGAGGAGTCTTTTCATCATGGTAACATCGGTAAAAACAGCTTTTAAGCCTTGAATCCACACTCTTCTGAGTGAAAGCATTGCGGTTCTCCTTTCCAACAGTCAACGTAACTGAAGGTTCTGTTTCGGTGGTTATACCAAAGTTAGAAGCCTTCAAAAGAGAGCCTTCAGATTACGCACCGGCAAAGGCACCCGTGTTCTTCAATCCTGTAATGGAGCTCAACAGAGACATCGCTGTTCTCTGCCTTAAAGTATTGCAGCGAATTCGTAAGCGTGATCTAACAGTTTGTGAACCGTTAGCTGGATGTGGAATTAGGGGAATCCGCTTTGCTCGTGAAGTTGACAACGTCAGTAAAGTGGTCATCAACGACATTAGCTTAGAAGCTTCAAAGCTAGCCGAATGGAACGTTAAGAAAAACTGTCTCGATGAAATAATTACTGTTGAGAACAAAGATGCCAACGATTTGCTGAGTGACTATGCTTCTCCACGGCATCGGTTTGATTATGTTGACATCGATCCTTTTGGGTCTCCGATGCCGTTTGTTGAACCGGCCCTTAGATCTTTAAGGAGTAGCGGTCTTTTAGCTCTAACCGCTACCGATCTAGCTTCTTTATGCGGAGTCTATCCTCGACCATGTCTTCGAAGATATGGCGGTCTCCCACTTCGGACAGAATACTGTCATGAACTGGCAATACGTCTTTTGACGGGTGCTGTCGTGAGGTCTGCAGCGAAGCTTGACCTCGCTGTTCGAGTAGTTTTCAGCTACTATGCAGCGCATTATGTCCGAGTCTATTTAATCGTAGAACGTGGAGCCAAGAGGGCAGATGCGTGTCTCACACAGCTTGGACTGATACAACACTGCTTTTCTTGCTTCCACCGCGAGACATTGGATCACACATTTCTCCTCAGAGCTTCCATTTGTCCTGAATGCCACAAAAAACTAAGCATTGCTGGGCCTCTCTGGATCGGCAGCCTTCTCGACGAACATTTCACAGCTCAAATTCTAGAAGAAGTATGGCGTAAGCCTCCTAAGATACGGGTTCAGAAAGTAGTCAAGCTTCTCACTCAACTAAGACAGGAAGTTAATTCACCTAGAACGTTTTACGTTCTAGACCGAATCTGCGATAGTCTTAATATGCCAGTCCCTTCTGTTAAAAGAATCATCACAGAGCTTCAGAAGAACGGTTACCAAGCCAATCCGACCCACTTCAACCCGACCGCTGTGAAAACCGATGCATCAGCAAAATCTTTCAAAGAATTGATTTTAGCTGAGATCAGCACTGATACTTCAGAGGCAAGTAGCTAGCATTTATCTTAAAATAAGGAATATTGGATAGAATGCAGAGGCAATAGCATATGACTTCCCACACGAAACGTAATGAAGACTTCGGTGAATGGTTCCGAAACGTGCTTGTCGAAGCTGGTATACTGGATTATCGCTACCCAATCAAAGGTTGTGGTGTCTGGCTTCCCTATGGCTTCCAAATACGTCGAATGCTAACTAATCTTCTCCGAGATTTGCACGACAAGTTTGGACACGAAGAAGTACGGTTTCCCATCATGGTGACCGAACCAAACCTTCGAAAGGAAGCCTCCCACATAAAAGACTTCGAAAACGAGGTTTTCTGGGTAACTCACGGCGGCAGAAAGCCTCTGCAGATCCGATATGCCTTGAGACCGACCAGCGAAACAGCGATGTATCCGATGTTCAAACTTTGGGTTCGTAGCCATGCGGACTTGCCGATCAAGATGTACCAGATTGGAAGCGTGTTCAGATATGAAACGAAGACAACCAGACCAATTATCCGAGTACGCGAAGTCACAACCTTCAAGGAAGCTCACACATGTCACGCTACGCTGGAGGAAGCGGAAAAGCAGATCTCGGAAGCTATCCAAATCTATAAGCAATTCTTCGACGCGTGCGGTGTACCCTATTTAATCAGTCGACGCCCAGACTGGGATAAATTTCCAGGCTCTCTCTACTCTGTTGCCTTTGATGTTCTGATGCCTGATGGGCGGACGATGCAGTCGGGAACTATACACAACCTAGGAAAGAATTTCTCTACTGTCTTTGACATAAAGTACGAAGCTTCAGACGGTGAACATGAAAATGTTTACCAAACCTGTTATGGAATTAGCGAACGCGGCATCGGTGCTGAGTTAAGCGTTCATGGCGACGACAATGGGATAGTGCTCATCCCCAACCTTGCACCAACACAGGTCATTGTGATTCCAATACCTGATAAGAAAATCATGCCGTTAATCTTGGATACAGTTGAAAGAGTTGTCAAGAACCTTACAGATTCAGGCTTCCGCGTGAAAATTGATAAACGAGAAGAGTTGACCCCAGGTTCAAAATTCTTCTTCTGGGAACTTCGTGGCATACCCATTCGAATCGAAATCGGTCCCAGAGATGTCAAGAAGAACCAAGCCATCGTTGTCCGTCGGGATACATTTGAGAAGAAGGCTTGCACCTTAGCCCACTTACCTCAAGTAGTACACCAAACAGTAGACGAGATGTCAGCAAACATGAGAATGAAAGCGTGGGGTTGGATGAAATCACGAGTTTTCCGAGTCGATAGCTTGGAAAAAGCAAGAACGATCCTCGCTAAAAAAGGCGGAGTTGTAGAAGCCTTCTGGTGTGGGACTGAAGAGTGTGGCCACAATCTTGAACAAATAAATGCAAAACTTCTCGGAGTTCCAATAGACGTTGGTGAAACGCTGGAAGGCAAATGTGCTTCATGCGGAAAGGAAGCCTCAAGTTTGGTGAGGTTAGCCATAGCCTACTGACAGGAAACGGTCTTTGAAGCAAAATGACCATTGATGAGCCTCTAACATTCATAAGAACAATGACACAATTGAAGAACTTAGGTGCAATGCCTCCTTTCAGGAGACCAAATACCAATGCTCACACGTTTCAAGGAACAAATACAATCAATCCTTAAAGCAGAAGCGAAGATTCTTCACAGCGTTGGGATGACCCCAAACAAGATCAGTATTTTAGCGATACTCTTTGCTGTCATAGCTAGCTGTCTATATTTGACTTGGAGAGTCAATCAAGTCTATATTCTTCTTGCTGCATTTTGTTTCCTTGTATCCGGTCTTCTCGATGCTCTGGACGGTGCAGTTGCTCGTTTATATGGTGAGGCTACTGCCATCGGTGGATTCCTTGATTCCCTACTGGATCGGTACGCAGAAGCCTTCGTTATAATCGCGATAATGATTGCTGGTCTATGTAATCCTTTCTGGGGTGCTGTTACACTAGTGGGGAGTCTTCTCGTTAGCTATTCACGGGCTCGAGCAGAAGTGGCGGGGGTGAAAATGGAAACAATGGGGATAGCGGAGAGAGCGGAGAGAATGATAATCATTGCTATAGGCAGTTTCCTTACCCCCTTGAATTTTGAAGCCCTCTCCTGGTGCATCATCATCCTGGCGGTTTTAACACATTTCACTGTCCTGCACCGGTCGTACTTTTTCTATAAAAAGTCAAAACAGGAAGCCTAATTTACCGCCTTCCCTTACTTCGTCGCTTTCGTTCAGTCTTCGAACGAACCTTTACCACACCTCGATGGACGGCACAAGAGACGCAGTAATATTTTGTATCCACAGGTGCCGCGATGTACGCCCCCTTCTGCCGTAACTCCTTACTTAAGACATAGTCCACCATCGAAATTCTTCGAGAAACACGTTTAGCCTTGTCACGCGGTACCGTCTGGCCACAACTCTGGCATTGAACAAGTGATCCCTTCCCCTTTCCACCTTTGGATCTTCCACGACTTTTCCGTTTAACAGGCAACTACATCACTCAACCTGTGCCAACATGTGATCCGCAAAGCCTCTTATATATCCACGCTCCCGCTATAAGGTGAACCAATTTAGCTCCTACCTCGCTATTGCATAGTGAGGATAATCGAAATATATGAGTCGTAAGAATACGACTCGTATGAGGATTCACCTTTGGGAAAGATCGAAAAAGGCGAGAAATGTAGTGTTTTAGGCTGTGAAAATAATGCAGTTAGATCTCTCAGTGCAGGAAACGTTACTGCAGCAGGACTGAAAACCGACTCCGAAAAGCGAGCTTACCTATGCAAAGAACATTATAAAGAGTTCAAGAAAGCCACGAGAAAAGAACGAACTCTGGAGCGGTGGAGACAGAGGGATTCCTACTGACTGGAATCCAGCGAGTTTCTCCCTAACCTTTTTTTAAGCTAATTAGCCAATGGTGAAAGCGGAATGACGGAGACGTAGGCTTTGCGAATCCTTCAACTTCACTGCAAATACATTGTCTATAAACCAGTAAAAAAAGAGATTGGAGAAGCGGAGGAAGCGGAGAAAAAAGAGAGCCGGATAGACGACGTAATCGTTCTCTTCACCGCTATCGAGAAAGGCGATGATGAAAGCGTAGCAGTGCAAGCCATTACGCAAGTGAAGGAGTTCCTCGGCAAGCTCAAGGTGAATAGGATTTTGATCTATCCATATGCTCATCTAAGCATTGACTTGGCAGCTCCTTCTTCAGCTCTAAGAATCGTCAAAGCAATGGAACGTGCGGCTCAAGATGCCAAGATTGAAACTTACCGTGCTCCCTTTGGATGGAACAAGCAGTTCACTATCTCAGTGAAAGGTCACCCACTAGCTGAACAGTCGCGGGTATTTCTAAAAGAACCTAAAAAACAAGAAAAAGTCTCAGAAGCACTAAAAGCGGAAGAGAAGCGTGAATCTTCTTGGTATATCTTATCGCCTGTTGGGGATCTTGTCCCTGTCATGGACTTTGATTTCTCAACACACAAAGATCTCGCTAGGTTTTCAAAATACGAGATCTCAAAGATGAGAGCCAGTCAAGAGATGCCTCCCCACACCAAACTGATGCGGAAGCTTGAAATCGCCGATTACGAACCAGGTAGCGATCCTGGGAATCTGAGGTGGTATCCGAAAGGACGCTTGATGAAATCTCTTCTTGAGCAGTTTGTTACTGCCACAATGGCAGAATATGGAGCGATGGAGGTCGAGACACCGATCATGTACGACTTCCATCATCCAACCTTGAGTAGCTATCTAGATCGATTCCCTGCCAGACAGTACCTTATCCAATCTGAAGAAAAAGATCTCTTTCTCAGGTTTGCAGCCTGTTTCGGTCAATTTCTAATTCTTCACGATGCTCAGTTTTCCTATCGCCAACTTCCATTGAAGATTTACGAGTTGACCCGATACAGTTTCAGGCGAGAGAAAAGCGGAGAACTCGCAGGATTGCGTAGACAACGTGCTTTCACAATGCCTGACTGCCATGCTCTTTGCTCTAACTTAAAACAAGCCAAAGAGGAGTTTCTTAAGCGTTTCAATTTGTGCATGAGGCTTCTTGAAGGTCTAGAATTGGGACTCGACGACTATGAACTGGGTATCAGATTTACTAGGGAATTCTATGACAGCAATAGGGACTTCATCACCTCGTTGGTTAAGTTAATAGATAAACCTGCCCTTGTTGAGGTTTTTGAAGAAAGAATTCTCTATTGGGTACTCAAGTGGGAATTTAATTTCATCGATAACCAGGAGAAAGCGTCAGCGTTATCAACAGACCAGCTTGATGTTGAAAATGCTAGGAGATACGATATAACTTACATTGATCAGGACGGAGCACGGCAGTATCCGATTGTCCTCCACTGTTCACCTAGTGGAGGAATCGAACGATGCATCTATGCGCTTTTAGAGAAAGCGTATAAACTCCAGAAAAAAGGAAAACCACCGATGTTTCCGCTATGGCTCTCCCCAACCCAAATCAGAGTAATCCCAGTATCCGATAAATTCATCGAACCAGCTGAAGGAATTAGAAAAAAGCTTGCAGACCATGGGCTTCGCGTGGATTTAGATGATCGCCCCCTTACTATGCAAAAGAGAATAAGAGAGGCTGAAACAGAATGGATTAACTACGTTGTAGCAATCGGTCAGAAGGAGCTGGATTCAAACCAGTTATCCGTACGCAATAGAGCTACTGGAGAAATCAAAGGAATGCCCATTAAAGAATTGCTTAAGAAAGTAACGAAAGAGACCCGAGGAAAACCCTGGAGACCTCTCCCACTTCCAACTCAATTATCAAAGCGTCCTCAATTCTATGGGTAACCTCACACAATCCAAGATCACAAACTATATCAGATGACCTCTTACACTGTAAGATTCTCAGAAGGTAATGCAGAATGGAGAAAGAGCTTTTAATCTACATTGATGGCGAATACTTCCCGAAATCTGAGGCGAAAATCTCAGTTTACGATCACGGTTTTCTATATGGCGATGGGATATTTGAAGGAATACGTGCCTACAGTGGCAATGTCTTCAAGCTCCGTGAACATATTGATCGGTTATATTCATCTGCCAAAGCAATCATGTTGAATATTCCGTTGACTAAAAACGAGATGATTAACGCTGTTATCGAAGCTTTAAGGAAGAACGAGTTGTATGAGGACTCCTATATTCGCCTAGTTGTCTCCCGTGGAGAAGGCGACTTAGGTCTTGACCCAAGAAAGTGCTCCAAGTCCAAAGTGATAATTATCACTGACGAAATCAAGCTTCATGGAAGAGAAGCGAAGGAGATAGGTCTCACCGCGATAATCTCTTGGGTAAAACGCGACCCTGTAGATGCTACAAGCCACGAAATCAAATCCTTGAATTACCTGAATAGCATACT
>CP070765.1:181434-190160 GCA_020345645.1 Candidatus Bathyarchaeota archaeon
GAAAACAACATGATCGTCGGAGGCGGAGGTGCCGCAGAAGCCGCGATTTCCAAAGGAGTCCACAGCTACGCCACAAAAGTAGGCGGCAGAGAGCAACTCGCCATCGAAGCCTTCGCTGATTCACTGGAGATCATTCCAAAAACCCTCGCAGAGAACGCCGGTCTCGACTCCATCGATGTCCTCGTCTCCCTCAGGTCTGCCCACGAGAAACCACAAGGAAGCATCATGGGCGTTGACGTATTCTCCGGAAAAATCGTCAACATGTCCAAGAATGGTGTACTTGAACCCCTTGCAGTAAAAGAACAAGCGATGAAGTCAGCTACCGAAGTCGCGTCGATGATCCTGAGAATCGACGACGTCATCGCCTCAACGAAACCCGCCGACACCGGAGCACCCGGCAAAGGACCAGACGACGAAGACTCTGACTACTAGATCCAACTAGACATAGCGCCTACACAGAGACACTCGGTCTAAAACGTTAGGCGCTCAACACTTCCTTTTTCCAAGATTTTTTTCAACAATTCTATGTTTTGTCTAACGTAGGGTACTGATTCAGATACTAGAATGCAGTCGCTCCGCTTATGCATCCTACATCAGCAACAACTTCGCCTCAGACTATTCGATGGTAATTGCCTGAACAGGGCACGTTTCAGCTGCTTCTGTGACGCATGCACGTAAGCTGTCGGGAACGTCTCCCACGGAGAGTTCCTCCGTGGTCTCTGTGCTGTATTTCTCTACGATTCTGGTTTTTCCATTATCGTCTCCGAATTCAAAGACTTCGGAGCAGAGGTTAGGTGCTACTCCACAACTAATGCAGTTGTTTCTATCAACTTTGACTGATACCAAACTAGCAACCTCCTAGATCTCGAATCTTATCGGTCTCATTTCCTTTGAAGGTTCCGTGTAATCTAGGCGTAAAACTTTACT
The DNA here is from genome assembly GCA_020345645.1 of Candidatus Bathyarchaeota archaeon. Taxonomy (GTDB): domain Archaea; phylum Thermoproteota; class Bathyarchaeia; order Bathyarchaeales; family SOJC01; genus JAGLZJ01. The sequence continues at coordinate 182,362 of CP070765.1, forward strand.
CAAAAATCTTTCGCGACAAAACCTGAATTGATCATTCACCAATAATCTGCAGGATTAAGGTTCTCCTTCTGTTCCGGACATCCAATTCAATGAAGACTATCTGCTGCCATGTGCCCAAGGTCAATCGCCCGTCGACAAACGGTATTGAAATACTCGGTCCTATGATGGAAGCCCTTACATGTGAATGCCCATTGCCATCATGCCAGCGTCTCTCATGCTCGTAGTCTGCTCCTTTCGGAGCTATGCGGTCAAGGGCGTTGGGAAGATCCTTCAATAATCCTGGTTCATACTCAATTGTCGATAGGGCGCCTGTTGCACCCGGCACGAAAACAGTGACGATTCCATTCCTCAAGTTACTTGTAGTTATAGCCTCAGCAACTTTATTGGTCACGTCCAGAATGTCTCCTTCCCCTCTTGTGTCAACTGAGATCTGATTCGAAACTACAGGCAAAACGTACACCTCACAGAAGAAGAGCTCGGTACAGGTATAAAACGCCTATATTGTCTATGCGTGGACATCCCAGTGGGGATTCCAGTTTTCTAGAGTTTGGCAAACCGTTCTTTCGCTTCGTCGACTGGGGTTCCTAAGACCTCGATTTTTTTCATATCTCCTTCTCCGAAGCCTCTTTTTACTGCGTTTTGGATTACTGACATGTTTTCGGGCTTTAGCCCAACTAGGAATGCTCCAATTGTCTCCACGGCAACAGCGTCTCTACCGACGATGAGCAGGTTCGTTTTGATGGCGTTTTTTGCAGCTGGACCCGCGTAGGTTCGTGTAGCGTCGATGACGGATAAGTCGATTCCCCCGATCGCGTCGTAGGCATCCAACAGAACCGGATCCAGATTCTTGTGGAACCTCGCCTTCTTCTTGTCCGGCACTAACCCGAATAGATTCTTCAAGATCGTTCCCTTTTCGTATCGACGCAGAGCGTGTGTACTCACGAATGTGTTTGGTTCGAAGAGTATGCGAGAGAACTTCATCTTCTCATCAGCGATCACTACGTCCTTCGTGTTTACGTCGTCGGAGAGGCTGAAAGGAACAACCCTTTCGTCGAAGAGGGTCTGCCAGATCTGCAGCCGCTCAAGTGCAGGTCCTTTATAGTTATCGGACTCAACCAAGTAGATCTTCGGTGCTTTCTTGAAGTTGCTGACGATTGCGCTCACAACATCTACAGCTGGATAGGTTGCACGAGGTCCCTTATGGTTGTAGACTCCGACCTTAACGACAACAGGTCGAGCATCTGCGTTAAGGTCATTAACGTTCTGGAGGTGTTTTAGGGCTCTGGTTAAGGCTCCTTCAGCGCCATCTTCAGTTGTTTCAATTGCTACTCGGGAAGGCATATTGAAGCCCCTTGATGAATTTGATTCACATCTATCTCGAAAGGGTAGCCTATTCAAACCTTTTGTCGTTTATCTACCTTCTGTGCTCCGTGAAAAAAGGAAAGAGGAGAGATGTGGGAAAGTTAATCCTTGTAGCTGTGGATTGTCTACCCCACTGGGGCATGTTTAGTATGTATCGACTCCACCATACGACCGTATTTTGTGGGATGTTCTTGTATATACTTCTGTGGGGATTCGTAATCCGCCCATGCATACGATCTTCTCTACAACGGCATCGAATAGTCCTGGATCAACATCGTCGTCGATAGTCAGCGAAGTATAGCTTTTCACGCGAATCTTCTTACCTTGACTGTACCAGGAATCTAACAGTTTTCTGTTGATCTTGGAGACCCCATGTTCAACAAGGACCTCTTGACCCTCCAGATTCGGAGTGAATGCATAGGTGTTCGCGTCGGTATGTGTAGCACCCCTTGCGATCGTTCTCAACGTATCGGTTATTCGTGGAATCAGCATCAATTCGATGGCTCTTGAGAGGGACTCGTACGTGAGAGTGTATTCTCTTCCGATGTAGTCGACGAGGCCAACGGTGTGAAGCTCGTCCAAGTACTTTCGGGCTGTGTTTGAGCTGATGTCGAATTCGGTGGCGATATCTGTTGTCGTGCTTCTCAGGTTTTTCTCAAGGTGCAAATAGATGTCTTGGTGGAGTCTATCTAAACCTAGGGAGTAAAGGACCCAGCGTTTGTACTTCTCAGAGTCGTCTTCTTCGGAGACTTCTTGGAGTGGTCGGAGTCGGCGGATTGTCCATTCTGCGAGTATCTCGAAGTCTTCAGGGCTCTCTTTTTTCTCTTCCAGTTTTTCTTTTCCCTTTTCTTCAGTCACTTCTATCACCCTCAATGAGTATGGAATGAGCTTTTACATCGGTTCCTCGGCTATCTCGGTTGCCTATAGTCATCCTCTCTCCACTCTCTGTGATGATTACCATGTGTTGAGGACTGTACCCGAAGTTTATTATGGGTCCTTCAACTTCAATGGATTCCCCATTGTAGCTGTGAGTTCCAACGACTCTAGCTCGAGGGCTTCTGCCTAAGCGGGAGATCTCCTTGTATGCAGCAATGGCGCTGCCGACATCGGTGTATGATCTTCCTTTGAGTTTGTGGTAGTAGTTCACATCTACTCGAGACTTGGATTCCACTTTCGCCACGTTTCGCAGACTCTCTGTAATTCGAGGTATGAGACGTTTCACTATTGCAGCGGAAAGTGATTCGCGGACGAAGTAGGCTTTGCCGATCCGTTCGATGAGCCCGTTCGAATACAGGTCGTCGAGGATTTCCTGCAGGGCTTCCGGTTTCTCGTTGAATTGTGTTTCAAGGTCTTCAAGTGTCGCCGCCTTTGAGTTCTCTAGGTGTAGAAATACCTCCTTGGCTTTTCCATCGATACCGATTGAGGATAAAGCCCAGTCCTTCAATCGTGGAATGTAGGTGTCTTTCGGTTCTTTCTGCGGACTTGGGATTCTCCTGATCTTCCATTCAGCGAAGAATTCAAATTCGCCTTCAGGTCCAGACAACGTCATTTCAACTCAATCTTATCTGCTTCTAACTCAGATTAAAGTGAGTTAAAGTATTTAAGTCTTACCAGAACATCAGTATGATCGACTTAAATGAACCTTATCGCGAACATCAGTGCCATGCCTATCAAGAAGATGGTGAATCTTAGAAGAGTCTTCATTAGACTCTGTTTGAATCGGATCTCTGGAATCAAGTCCGTTGTGGCGATGTAGATGAAGTTCCCTGCTGCAAAGGGCAAGAGGAAAACGATCGACTCCCCTAACCACCCGTAGAGCAAGTATCCGATGATCCCTCCGAAGATCACCGTTATGGCTGAACAGTAGTTAAGGAGTAAAGCTCTTCCTTTCTTGAAACCACCATGGACTAAAACACCAAAATCGCCGATCTCTTGCGGGATTTCATGCAGACCAATGGCTATTGCTGTTGCGATGCCAACCGGAAAACCAACCATGAACGAAGCTGCCACGACGACACCATCGATGAAGTTGTGTAAACCATCACTGATCAAGATTAGGTAAGAGAATGGCATGATTTTTGGGTGAGATGTAGCATGATGGTGGTGCCACCTGATCAGTTGCTCAAGTACAAAGAACGTGCTGAAGCCAGCGAGGAGATATGAGAACAGGATCATAAGTTTCATCTCGTCAACACCAAATTCAAGAATGGCCTCCGGGATCAGGTGCAAAAACGCTCCTCCGATGAGAGCCCCTGCTGAGAACGCGACTAATACAAGGAGAATTTTACTCAGAACTCTCTCTTTCAGAAAGAGGACTAAGGCTCCAATGAAGGCGATGAGACTAATCGTGAAAGTACTTAGAATTATCCAACTCCACATGGATCTAGGTGGTTAGGGTATTCTGAATAAAAGATATTTGGTTGCTCTTGATGGCTATCTATACTCCGAGGACTGTGTCTCAGTCCGCGTGAAATCTCGTTTCATCATCATTTGATGAGGTTCTGTTTATCATCCCACGATTGAGAACCCGTCGAAAGCCAGCGAGGGCGTGTCGACTGTCATAGGCGTCTTCTCTAAATCGTTTCCGACGTCGATGAGATTTTCGAAGCCCTTGTAGAAGCTGCCTGCAACGGATATCGGCTGTAAGGGCCATTTCCTTTCACCTTTCTCGATGAGGAAAGCACTTGAGGCAACCGCCGAGAACTCGCCGGTGGCAACATCGCTGTGGAAGATTCCTATTGGCATATCTACGATTAACACCGCTTGCCCCTTCATGGAAGCAATTATCTCGTCGAGATTCTTACTGCCTGGTTTGACTTCCAAATTCTTTGGTCTGATCAGGGGTGATGTCTCGTAGGGTAGTGCTGAACCGAAGGGTCGACCGGGTCGAGAACAGCTACCGCTCGATTTGGTACCATAAATGTGGGCGTAATACGTGTCGAAGAGGAAGTTTTGCAGTTTCCCGTTTTCTATCAGAGCAACTCTTTTCTGAGGATGTCCTTCTGCATCGATCGCTTCTGTGTTAAAACTAGAAGGATTTTGCCCATCGTCGATGACGGTGAACATACTTGGTGCAACCTTTTTTTCGAGTTTGTCTGCGAGCGGGGAGCGCCCTTCGACCACGTATTCCCCTCGTGCGGATTGTCCGAGGCTAGCGTAAAGGTATGCTGATGCAGCTTCAGGAGTCCAGATCGTTGGCATGGACATTGTTTTATTTAGCTTCTTTGCACCCAGAAGGCTGACAGCTTTTTTCGCGGCTTTTTCTCCTAGTCCTTCAGGGATGATTAACCGTTCTCGTGAAATGTCGTACTTGTACGCTGTTCTGCGTTCATCTTCTTTGACTGCTATGCAGTAGACATCGCAGCTGTTGATGGCTGATCTGGAGGCTTCTTGGGTTCCTCGGGTGTTTCCGACTGCGAATCCCCCCCACTCGGCTTCGCAGCTGGCTCCCACCATGTGGATTCTTTTGTCCGTCTCCTTTCCTTCGCGGATTAGAACATTAGCGTAGTTGATGAGTTCGTCTTTTCCAATGTTTAGGATTTCATCGGTGAAGGTTCCTTCTCTACTTGGATTCTTGGGTTCGCAGAACCCTTTGAATCGTTCATCTTTCACTGACACGGATCTCAAGCTGGCCGTTGCTTCGTTGATGCTTCTCTTTATTCGGTCAATCGATATCCCGCTCGAAGAAGCGAAGCTCACCTGTTGGTCCTTGGCAACTCGAGTTGCGTTCCCTTCGATTACTCCATCGGTGGCGTCAACCATGCCTTGGGCGATGTTGGCGAACGCCCTATTTTGATAGAATAGGAAGAGTTCGAACTCTGCCTGTTGGTCCACGGTTTTTGCGTACTTTAGTCCATCGTCGACAAGGGCGAGGAGTTCACTCTTTAGGGTCTCATATTCCATCTGTTGTCCACCTCTTCCCTAATTCGCTTGACCTCCGAAGGTCACGTTGCTAACAACTAATTCAGGTCCCCCTAGCCCTACAGGTAAGGGCGCCTGTCCACCTTTTCCGCATCCTCCGAAGTACCCCGAGTACAGTTGAAAATCTCGGGTTGCCCCTTCCACATTTGATAGGAGGTTTAGGATGTTGCCGGATAGCGATACTTCACGTAGAGGTTTCTTAACCTCGCCTTTTTCGATCCAATACCCTCTGATTGCTTTGAACACGAAGCTTCCATCTGCTTCCACCTGCCCGCCTGACGTCTGGATTGCGTAGACTCCTGTGTCCAACAGCTCTAATGCTTCTTCTTTCGTGAGGTTGCCTGCATCGAAGTACGTGTTTGTCATTCGCGGTATAGGGATGAACCCAAAGTGGATAGCCCGGCAGTTACCAGTCGGTCGTTGCTTCAAGTAGTTGGCGGTTCCTCTGCTATGAAGATAATGCTTCAACACTCCTTTGCTGAGGATCGTTGTCTTACTGGCTTTTGTGCCTTGATCGTCATAGGGCAACCATAGCCCACCAACGTTGGGCACATCGGGCATTCCATGGTCGATGATTGTCGCGTTTTTTGTACCAAGTCGGGTTCCCAGTTTCCCTGATAACGGGGATACTCCGATGGCTACGTATTCTCCTTCACTTAAGTGTCCGAAGGATTCATGGGCTAGGACGCCTGCCAGCCGGTTTTCCACAAGGGCACGGAACTTCCCAGCGGGGCACGCTTCTGCTTTCAGCTGTTCTTTCGCGTTTGACCCAGCCTTCTTCCCGATGTCTTCAGGGGTGGTTCCCGGAGTCTTGTAGTGATCGAGCCCTTTGGTTCCACCGACTCCTTCGGCGCCGTTTACGAGGTGTCCTGCTACGGTCTTTGAAGTAACGGTGCATCGTAGATCTACGATTTCGAAGTTCCAGTCGATTACTGACCCTTCGCTGTTGGTGAAGAGTTTCTGTCCGTGAAGCTCTCCGTACATACCTGTGATGTTGCTGATGCTAGCTCCAGATTTACGGGCGGAATCAACGGCTCTGTTGACTAAGTCAGTCTTGTATGTCAGATCTTTATCGCGGGGATGGTCCTTAACAGAGAGAGTGTCTGACTTCCGGCTGTCCATGGCCGGTCGTCGGTCAAAGTCAAGTTTCAGCGTCGCTGACTTGGCGGATCCTTTAGCCATTTTAAAGGCTCTTGACACAACGGCTTCCATGTTCTTCTTGGTGATTGTGGAGGTGAAGGAGTATCCTGAAGCCCCTCCATAGTAGCAGGCGACGCCGACTCCTGCTCGGGACTTCAGCGTGATATCTCTCCACACATCGTTTGTACGTTGCAGGGTTCTTAGAATGAGGTCCTCATACCGGGCTTCAACGAACTTAGCGCCGAGTTTTTCTCCTAGTTGGACACAGTTCTGTAAGTTATCTAACATACTCAATCCTCAAAGCTGAATTTAGGTGGAGGTTAAAGTTAGCCTTAAAGACATTTAAGCTCTAACCACCTCCTACGAAGCGAAGTACGAGCTTTCACGTGCATAAAGAATACGGGTCTGATTCTTTATATTGAGAGGCTGACACCTCTTGCATCAGCAAGTTAGGTTGAGGACATACGTGCCGAAGTGGCTTGTGGTTGCGAGAAATGAGTATCGCATCAGGACGAGTAGAATCCGGCGGATCCGTGCGTACTTTCCATACATCGCTGCCTGTATTCTGGCGATTTACGTTCTTTTCATCACACCACGCCTTTCCGTACTTTTCCTAGATGAAGTTCTGTCGCTTCTTCTCTCACAAGTTGCGCCGATCGCCGTGAAGATCATCCTTTTCACCATTTTTGTGTATTTCATCATCATTCCTGTGACCGACACGTTGCGACAGGAGGAACCCAAGCAGGTGGAGATCTTTCTCGCCGCTCCGATGAAACCGAGCGACGTGCTGTTCGGCGAATTCCTCGGTGAAATGCCACTTTACGTAATCTTCGTCACCGTCGTGACAGGACCTCTCTTAGCCTTCCTAAGTCATTTGGGGTTAAACATGATTCAGATCGCGATCACTGCCACCATCTTCCTAGTCACGTTCTTCTCCGCTTTCTGGATCGGCACCGTTCTTGCCGCAGTCCTTCGGACAAGGCTGGGTGAGTCGTCTAGAGGAAGGGATATGGGTAGGGCTCTCGCAATGATAATCGCCCTTCCTCTTGTCGCCTTAATCTACGCCATGCAGTTTGGAGGGTTCTTGGAAGCCTTAGCTGACCCTTCCCAGAGCGGAATCTCGCGAATCATCTTGAACCTACTTCCCAGCTCTTGGGGTGGGGAAGTCGTAGTGGGGTTCATCGCAAACCCAGGCGACATCGACGCTGTAGGCTTTCAGACCCTGCTAGGCTTGAGTGGACTCCTCCTGTTCTCGCTGGGAATCCTTTGGTTCGGCATGAAAATCGCTGACCGGGCTTACAGCTTGGAGCCAGCAAAGTTCACAGCGTCCAAAGCAAAGCCTGACGGCGTATTCTACAACTCAGTGAAGTTGCTCG
>CP070765.1:190260-198869 GCA_020345645.1 Candidatus Bathyarchaeota archaeon
TTGACCTTCTCCGCTGGCGGCGTCTTCAATCTTGACGTAAACGCTTCAGGCATTCGAGCAGATCTCGATCTTTACGTCGAGAAACATGGGTCTACAGATGTTACTATCACCGATCTGCCGCCAGACGTGTCAATAACCTCTCCTGAGAACACAACTTACTCCAACAGCGTTGTCCCGCTAATTTTCACCGTAACCAAACCGATACATTGGAGTGGGTACAGTCTTGACGGCGGAGCCAATGTTACCATATCGAGCAACATCAGTTTAGTGGGTCTTGTGGATGGACCGCATTCGCTGACAGTCTACGCGAACGACTCTGCTGGACACATGGGTGCGTCGGAAGCAGTCTACTTCACCGTCATCGACACGATTTCGCCGATTATCACGCTCATTACTCCGTTGAATGAGACCTACTCAACCATAACCATCCCTCTAACCTACCACACGAACGAAGTTCTTGCCTGGACTGCCTACAGCTTGGATCACGGAGCCAACGTACCAATCACGGGAAACACGACCCTCACAGGCTTAGGTGAAGGTTCACACAGTATCCGAATCTACGGGACTGACATAGCGGCTAACACTGGAGAATCTGCAGAGACGTATTTCTCCTTCGAAATCCGTCACGATGTCTCAATAATAGAAGTCTACACTTCTAAGGCGGGCTGTCAGCCTGTCGAGACTGCGGCAGAAGGCAGTAACTGCACTGTATTTGCAGTCGTTCACAATCCTGGAAGTTTTACAGAAATAGTCAACGTGACAATTTACGCTAATGACACAGCGTTTGACCTCGTAGAGACATCGCTGGATTCTGGCGAAACCACGACTTTGACCTTCATCTGGGCCACCAGCGTCTTCAACAAGGGAAACTACACGCTCAAAGCAGATGCTTGCCCTGTTCCTGAGGAAACAGAGACCGTGGACAACACTGCGTATTCTCCGAGACAACTCCTTCTAACGATTGCAGGTGACGTCGATGGGGATCGCGACGTTGACATTTTCGACATCGTTCGAATGGCTAATTGTTACGGGGCGTCTCCTCCCAGTCTCCGATATGACCCTAACTGCGACTTGGATGATGATGGAGACATCGACATCTTCGACATCGTAGTGGCAGCGTCAAACTACTCGAAGAGTTGGTAACCTCAAGTCCCTGCTTTTCCCATGAGATACTCGTGGATTGCCTTCGCGGCCCGTTTTCCAGCTCCCATTGCACTGATAACCGTGGCTTCCCCTGTCACGATATCCCCTCCTGCGTAGACGCCTTTGATGCTTGTTTCTCCAGTCGATTCATCGATGACAACTGTGTTTCGCTTCGTTGTCTCTAATCCTTCAGTGGTTTTCTGGATGATTGGGTTGGGAGTTCTCCCTATTGCTATAATTACCGTGTCCACATCGATAATAAATTCTGAACCGTCTATTGGTATTGGACGTCGGCGCCCACTTTCATCGGGGTCACCAAGCTGCATTCGCATACACTCCATCTTCCTTACCGAGCCATTCTCGTCTCCAATGAATCGGATTGGGTTGGTGAGAAGTCTCATAATAATGCCTTCTTCCTCCGCGTTCTCAACTTCTTCAACCCTGGCAGGCATCTCTTCTCGTGATCTTCGATAGACTATGGAGACTTCATCAGCTCCAAGTCTGAGAGCTGAGCGGGCTGAATCCATAGCCACGTTACCAGCTCCAATGACGGCGACCTTCTTCCCGATTCTAATCGGGGTATCAAAGTTAGGGAACTTATATGACTTCATTAGGTTGACGCGGATCAGAAACTCATTTGCTGAATAGATCCCGCCCAAGTTCTCTCCTGGTATTCTCATGAACCTTGGTAGCCCTGCTCCAGTTCCTATGAACACAGCGTTAAATCCACCATTGAGCAATTCCGGGATCGTGTGCGTTTTTCCGACAAGTATGTTCTTTTCTATTGTTACACCGAGCCGTTTTACATAATTCACCTCGGAGGCAACGATTCTCTTGGGTAGTCTAAACTCTGGTATTCCGTAGACGAGAACACCTCCTGGCTTATGGAGAGACTCCAAGATGGTCACTCTGTGACCAAGTTTGGCGAGTTCCGCTGCAGCTGTGAGTCCTGCTGGTCCTGCACCGATCACAGCTACTCTCTTGTTTGTGAATGGAGCCTTTCGGGGGACTTCGACCGGTTTTTTCAATTCCCAGTCTGCAAGGAACCTCTCCAGTCTCCCTATGCTTATAGCTTCTCCCGTTTTCCCCATTATACATTGTTTCTGGCATTGTTCTTCTTGGGGACATACACGCCCACATATTGCCGGGAGACTGTTCTTCCGTTTTAGTTCCTTAATTGCTTCGTTATATTTACGCTCTCCAATTAGACGGATGAACTCGGGGATCTCGATTTCAACAGGACACCCCTTCACACATTGAGGAATAGGGCATTGAAGACATCTCTCTGCCTCCGAGATGGCTTGATCCTCTGTATAGCCCAACGCCACTTCATCAAAATTGGTTCTACGATCCTCAGGTTTCTGTTTCGCCATCTTAACTGTCTCTTTTCGGACACGCTTAGGATGTGACGTAGGTTTATCGTCAGTCAATGTATTCCCTCCCCGTCTTTTGCATGCAGGCTTCTTTTACTGTCATCTCGAGTATCATAACTTCCATTCTTAATTCCATCTGCCTCGGTGATTTTACATCTCGTCTAATTGGCTCATTGCTTGTTTTTCTTCAGGGAGATATGCTCTAAGTCGTTTAATGAGTTCATCAAAGTCAACGAGATTTCCATCAAATTCTGGTCCATCAAGACAGGCAAACTTGGTTCTTCCGTCTACCGTTACCCGACAGGCTCCACACATCCCCATTCCATCCACCATTATTGGATTTAGGCTCACGATCGTTTTAATTGAATGATGCTTTGTCACATTCACCGTTGCTTTCATCATCAAAGGAGGTCCTATCGCATATACTAAGTCAAAACGGTATCCTGTTTCAATAAGTGTCTCTAGCACCTCACTAACGAAGCCTTTGTGTCCTTTTGAACCGTCGTCTGTGGATATGTATAGTTCATCACTAGAACTTCTCATTTCATCCTCTAGGATAAGCAATTCCTCGGTTTTTGCCCCAATTATTGAGACCACCTGATTACCTGCTTTTTTCAATGCTTTGGCTATTGGGTATGCTGCTGCTGTGCCTACGCCACCGCAAACGACAGCTACTGAACCAAGATGTTTTATATCACTTGGATTTCCCAAAGGACCAAGTATATCACGTACATTTTCTCCCGCTTCAATTGCCCCAAGCTTTATCGTCGACACTCCAACCTCCAGAAAAACAATAGTTATCATTCCATTCTTCGGGTCCCAATCTGCAAGAGTTAAAGGGAATCTTTCCCCTTTCTCATCTATCCTCATAATAACAAACTGACCTGCCTTTGCTTTTACTGCGATTTTTGGGGCGTCGATTTCGAGCAGTTTGATCCTGGGCGCCAAATCAATTTTCTTGAGAACTTTATGCATGACTTTCACATTCTACCCTAGGCAATAGTATGACATTCTTGTAGATTTTTTTCTCGCGTACTTGCCAGATGAATACCACAAAAGATTTCTATAAACTGGTATCTGCAGATGTCTATCTCTATCTTCTTCCTTACCTTGATTGAGATCGGTTCACATGTATAAGGTGAAACGGGCATTGAGGCACTTTGGAAAAAAGAGCTATCGATCTCAATACCGAGAATGGTCTGTTTCTTCATCAAAGACCACTTATTGCATATCATTATGGGAAACCCTAAATTTACAGATCACCCTAATAAACCGATTGTAGCTATAGGCTCTGCAGAAAACTTTATGTCTATTAGGGGAGACAAAAGAAGCTCTTGCATTAAAGGTGTTTACTATGGAAAGACCATCAATACTGGAAGCAGCTCTGAAAATCGAAGAACAATCCATAGCGCTCTATACCAAGGCCCGAGAGAAGACTGAAAACCCATCAGCGAAGAAGTTCCTTGCCGAACTCGCCAACGAAGAGTTGAAGCACAAGGAGAAAATCTTAGAGGCAATGAAGGATGAGGCTAAGATCTCTCAGATAGGCTCTCGAATGGAACAGGTTCAAGACCTAAGAATTGTAGACTTCATGACAGATACTTCTCTATCCGCTGACGCTGATTACGAGAGGATTCTAATCTACGCAGCTAAACGAGAAAAAGCTACTTATGAATACTATAAGTCTCTCGCTAGTGGTCTGGAAGGAACCGAGGTAGGGGTACTCTTTAAGAGACTTGCATTAGAAGAACTGAAGCACAAGAATAGGCTCGAAACCGAATACGATGACTATCTGCTCAATGTTAATTAACTCGATCAACGTAGACCAAAGGTTTAATTTAGAGACCTTGCCCCTAAAGGCGATGCAGATTTCACGTAAACGGAAGGAATTCTGACTAACCAGGTGGAGACTCCAAATGGCTTACAAATACGTTTCAAAGGCTTGGAAAAGACCCCAGCAATCATACGTCAAGGACTTGATGTGGCACAGACTAATCGATTGGAGAAAACAGCCTTCAATCGTTCGCGTCGAGAAGCCAACCAGACTCGACCGAGCGAGGGGTCTCGGATACAAAGCGAAGCAGGGGTTTGTAGCTGCCAGAGTCCGAGTTAGACGCGGAGGTCTCAAAAGACTTAGACCAAAAGCAGGCAGAAGACCCAAACGCATGGGCACGGTCAAATACAAACTCGGTAAGAGTCTTCAATTAGTAGGTGAAGAAAGGGTAGCAAGGAGGTTCCCGAACCTAGAAGTCCTCAACTCCTACTGGGTTGGAGAAGATGGACTTTTCAAGTGGTTTGAAGTTATTCTCGTAGATCCAGCACATCCGAGTGTTCGCTCTGACAAGGACATAAACTGGATCTGCCAAAAGACGCAGCGGGGTCGAGTTCACAGAGGATTAACAAGTTCAGGAAAGAAGATCAGAGGTCTTCGCCACAAAGGTTCCGGAGCAGAAAAGGTCAGGTAACCCATTCTTCAACAAATACGATTTAGCTATCAAAATTCTTAGGGCATAAAGACTAAAGCGGCGAAGACGCACCCAAAATTCGCTTTCGGTACCCTCATCGCCTTAATCTTCAGTTTCGGAGCGTCGATTTCAATATCTCTGATTTCAGCCATCTCCAGAATCTTTCGAGTCAGTATTTCCTTCAACGATCTTTCGTCGAAGTGACCGTGAGCCTCTGCTACTATCCCGAATCTACGTTGCTTCTCCCACGCCCAAGATACACCAGCACCGATTGTAGCCCCTTCACTACCATCCATACGTGCGACAACGGAGAACACAATCGAACCTGCTGGAATATCACGCAACTCTTCTTCCATACATCCAGGCGGTAAGATTGAACTGACCTGAACTAGATTACACTGTGCTATTCCCGCGTTCTTCAAAGCTAAATCGAATGCATTAAGCTTGGAAACCAGGCTTGTCGCTTTCGCCCCAGTCACAAAAAATTTCTTCGGAATCATCTGTCTACCACCAACTCGAATAATATCACAAGGCTTGGTTCTAACAAGACTTAGCTACTTTCCACCGCTCTTCCAGTTCAGCCTTCCCTTCGGTGTCTTATCTTTGTCAAATCGCAGTACTTGACCGCATGATGGACAGAAGACTTCAAAGACCGTCAACCCACAGAAGTCTCTATAGGGTCCCATCTGTTCATCCTCTCCCTCCCAGAACTCATCCAACTGCTCTATTCTGGAAGGCCAGTCTTCATCAACGTAGAAGCGGATACGGCAATGAGGACAGTTCAATCTGAACCAGTTTGGATGTCTCAGAAGAGATTTGACCCTACTCCTAATCCACCAATTCCTTTTCGCAGTCAAAGGAATCACGAAGCTAACCTTCACCGCGTTCTGATAGTTAAACATTCCGAGCACGAATCTCGCTAAGCTCAGTTGAACAGCATCCTTATTAACTCATCAACTGAAGGTTAAGAACACCATAACTCTGCGACGTTTGAGGATGCTTCAACAGTGCGGAAGGAATTGCTAGTCAATAAACGACACGGTCGAACACGGTCAGGCAGAGGATTCAGCAGGAAGGAACTGAAGAAGGTAAAAGTGACCCCGAAGCAAGCCTTGCGATTAGGACTCCCTATTGACCAAAGGAGACGTACTCTACATACCGAGAACGCGAAGCTTGCAGCAACTATGCTTAAATCTAAAACTAAACCTGGGAAGCAGAAACTTCATAGAACGAAGAAACGGCGGTAGAGCTTGAGCTTCCCCGTGAAGTCCATTGACATCCGCTTCAGTGCTCACGCCACTGAGGACCATGAAAAAGTAAAACAAGCGGTCAGGAACCTACTTCCTGAAGAACTTGCTGCAAACATCGTCTTCAAGGAGAGATCCCTTAGAGGGCACTACCGTAATCCCATCACTCTCTTTGAAGCACAAATTAACGAGCATCGGTCAGTGGAAGACCTCTTGTCGAAGTTTGCTGCTTCCTTGAATTCCTTTGATAAACAATCTATTCGTGAAGAGCCCGATCTCTTCATCGATAAAAACAGCCTCTATCTTCGTTTTGATAAGCAAGCTGCGTTCAAAAGACTGTTGAAAATTCAGAATGCAGACCCTATACATATCCGTATTCGGTTTACCTCCCAGTCCCGTAGGACCATTCTAGAGACCTGCCATAGATTTGGGTTAACTCAATGAGGACTTTTGTAGACCTGAACCTTCGCCCAGCCCTGCACCAAGAAGGGCAGTGGAATGAACTCATCTCGAAAGCCGTGACCCTAGGATTTAACGTCGTGGCTGTTTCATTGCCGATGTCGGTGAACAAGAAGATAGCTAGTCAGATTCGAGAGGAGTGCCAGATCAAGCAGCTCGATTTCGTTTCAAGAATTGACTTGAACCCCAAGTCTTCGCCGGAACTGCTGAAGCAGCTCCAAAGATACCGCTGGAGATTCGTGATTCTTGCTGTTGACTGCACTAAGAAAGCTATTGCGAGGACTGCAGCAAGAGATCACCGTGTGGATCTACTCTCCTTTCCTTCTCTGGATTCGCGGTTTCGATTCTTCGATCAAGCTGAGGCTAGACTAGCTTCACAAAGCAATTCAGCGTTGGAGATCGAGATCGGTATGTTACTCAGTGTGTCAGGCTCCTATCGTGCAAGATTCCTCCGTTCTCTGAGGAAAGAAGTTGCGATCGCGCAGAAATTTGGCGTTCCCATCATCTTGAGTAGTGGTGCTACTGACCCATATATGATGCGAAGCCCTCAAGATCTAGCCTGCTTGAGCCTCCTTTTCGGTATGCTAAAGGAGTCCGGATTAGACGCAGTATCCGTTGCCCCTGGCAATCTTGTTGAACGAAACAGGAAAAAACTCCGTTCAGATTATGTAGCGAGGGGAATACGAGTCGTGCATCAAGGCGAGGAAAGCTAGATATGAGGCGTCGATATATTGCAGTCACTGTAGCAAGCCCTCACACCCTGAAAGATAGAGACTTGATGAACGCCATTTGGGAGTCGGTCCATCGACTGTTTGGTGAATTGGGTGCTAGCCAAACCGCTCTCTCCTTTATCGAATACAATGAATTACAGAACCGCCTCATCCTCCGCTGTTCTCATGATGCAGTAGACTCGGTGAGAGCGGCCATCGCTGCCATCACCACGATCCATAAGGCTCCAACCGCCCTTCATGTCACCAACATCTCAGGAACGCTGAAACGGCTTCGTGTTACAGTTGAAGCCCATACCCAGAAAGGACACTCGAGGTGACGCAGTTTCCAACACTCGGAGACACTCTGAAAATCTGGCTCAAGGGTGCAGAGTGCATAGTAATCGTAGGAATAGGCAATGAACTAAGACAAGACGATTTCGTCGGTGTCCAAGTTGTCAGAAAGTTGAAAGGGAAAGTGCCTGAGCATGTCAAGTTAATCGAAAGCGAGACTGTTCCCGAAAGCTATCTTGACGAAATCGTTGAGTTCAATCCTACGCACATCCTGATCATCGATGCAGGGGCGTTAGGATGCGAGCCAGGCACTATCAAGTTCATCCACTATGATGCAATATTAAAAGCCGACTCAGTAGTTTCTACGCACAGTCTTCCCCTCCGCGTCTTCTGCGACTACTTAGCTACCACGCTGGGAGCTAGGATTGCACTGCTGATAATTGAACCTGAAAATACTGCATTCGGAGAAGGCTTAAGTGAGATCATTGGAGACGTCGCTTCAGAACTCATAGCAACCTTACTTCACTCCCTATCTTAGACCAGTGAACAAAAAGCTATAAGCGCAGACTGAACGTTAACGTGTCCAAATGGTGAAAGACCATTGAAGTTTGAGAAAATTGTTGAAGATACTGCGGTCGCAGTACTCCGTATGGCTGTTACAGAGCTCCCGAAGGACATTAAAGCAGCACTCCGTAAGGCTCACGAGGAAGAAACAAGCGCAGCTGGAAAGACTCAGCTTAAAGCAATCATCGATAACTTCACGCTTGCTACACAGACTCTGAAACCCATGTGTCAAGACACTGGGACGATCATCTTCTACCTGAAAGCAGGTGCAGACTTGAAGAGCCTTGACTGTATTGCACCTGCTCTCATCGCCGCGACGAAAAGGGCAACCTCCGAAGTTCCTCTTAGACCAAATGC
>CP070765.1:198969-207228 GCA_020345645.1 Candidatus Bathyarchaeota archaeon
TGCGACTGGTAACCAAGATTGGACTTTAGATTTATCTGATGAGAATAGCGGTCAGCAATACGCACTCAAACCTGCCCTTTCGGGTTGTCAATTGGACCAAGAAGTTCAGTGGACAGATTTGCCCTGCGAGTTACCCAACGAGGAGCTCTGTATTTATGGGGGAACGATGGGAGCGGAAAACATAACGGTTGATGCTTGGAATGGAACTGGTTGGGAAACCGTCTTTCACGATTTATCCTCTGGATGGAATAATCAGACAATAACAGATTGGTTAACAACATCCAATTTGACAATTAGGTTCAAAGGTGGAAACGAGACAGGGGATATTACCCAAGACCAGTGGCAAATAGACATTGCCCTAGTCCATCTTTGGAATAATGTAGTGAATTATGAACTTGATTTGGAAGTGCAGTGGACGAGTGCAGACTACACCCGGACAAACGAGGAGTTATGTATCAATACAGGCACGTTCAGTGGTTCAGAAGACCTGCAGGTCAAGGTCAGGAGTGACGGTTCATGGATCTGGATTATGAATTTGACTGCAAGCCAGTGGAACAACGTGTCAATAACTTCATACTTGACATCAAGCACTCTCACTGTGCAATTCCTCGGCGGAACAGAAACTAGTGACACTACTCAAGACAGCTGGAACATAGATGCAACGCTTCTACATGTCTGGACGAACGAATCCAATTGGCTCTCTGGGTGGGATGAACGTGTCAAGATGACGATTGGTCACAACGATATAGACTCAGACCTCACTAACTTCCCAATTCTAGTTCATCTGAGCGGCTCCTCTGGACGCGATAATGAAGATACGACTTTCGTCTTTGATGAAGTTGGGTTAAACAGTAAGAAGATTGCAGTAACACAGAGTGATGGAACCACACAATGCTATGTAGAGGTTGAGAAATGGAACAGCACAAGTGAGCAAGCTTGGCTCTGGGTCAAGGTTCCTAGCATAAGTGCAACCGCTAACACGGACTTATACCTCTATTATGACAACTCCCAGCCCGACAACACCGCGTATATTGGGGAAAAAGGGTCGACTCCAGGGGAGAACGTTTGGAACGCGGATTTCAAAGGGGTCTGGCACCTAGATGAAGACCCTTCAGGTGCATCTCCGCAAATGAGGGATAGCACATCAAACGGCCACAACGGAACATCTAACGGCGTTATGACCTCAAGCGATCAGATAGCAGGAACGATCGATGGAAGCCTTGATCTTGATGGAACCGATGATTACATTCAAACGACCAGCAACGAGCTTAAAACTCTCGATAATTTCACTATGTCTGTCTGGTTTAAAGCTGATTCAACGACAGCTCCACAGCATATACTATGGGAAGGTCCCGCATCTCAGAATGGATGGGGTGATGGAAGCAATCCAACTTCCCATGAAATGCATTTAACACTCTGCAAATTCGACGCTAATGACACACTGAACTTTTTCTATGGCTATGAAGCACCTGGCGGCGATTGGGTGCCTGCAGTAGAGATTAACGGGTCCTTCTCAGATACCACGAATTGGAATCATGCCATTGTTGTTGTGACTGGTGCTAGCACATCGCCCTCAGCAGAGTTGTTCCTAAACGGAGTCTTTTTTGGTTCAGATACTGGATCTCAGACGAACAGAACTGCTTGGGACACTGCTCTACGAATTGGGCGACCTGGTGCAGATCAAAGATATCTAGATGGCAAGATTGATGAAGTCCGCATCATTGGCTCCGCGGTAAGTGTGGAATGGGTCAAAGCCTGCTACGAAAGCGAACGAGACCATTTGCTAGATTTCCATAAAGAAGGGATAAGCGAAGGTGCGTTTGACTATGTCACTCGAATAAACAATACTGCTGCGGAATCTAGGCAAATTAGGCTGAAAAGCTATTCTGACTCAAACCTCAACCGCCTAGGTGACTGCATGATATACTTCTACAATTCCACCGATGCCGTATCCAACCAGATCGTTGTTGAAGACGGTAGCTATAGTCAGAATGTTGGACCTTGGTTTGACCTCGGAGCCTTCGAGACTATCTATGTTGTTGTAGTTACTAATGCTGGTTTCTCTGGCACCTCGCGTATCTCTGTGAATTTAGAGATCCTCACTCCAAATACAGCTACTTACATCCAATACATCCTAGAATTTCGATTCACTTAGACTGAATACTTGAGAAAGCGAAATCAGCTAGTTACTCACACGATTTGATCACGGATATGAAAAACTCTAATCAATTTAGTCATGTTCATGCAAATATAACAAGCATGGATATAATGTGGGTAAACCTAAACAGCTCTCCAATGAGCTATCCTCACTAGAAATACACTGTATATGTAATGGGATCGATCTATACAGGACTCTCACATCAGCTGTAATGTCTGATGTACGACTTTCTTTCAGTCTTATCCTCTCTTTTTCTCCCTACTTGAAGAGTATAGAAGGGAGGTCGCTTGATGTCCTTGAGTTACTACTCTTGGACATCTACAGCGATCTTGATATTCACAGATGTGCTCCCAGTTGCACCTGCAGCGGCTTTGGTCTGGATGCTGATGTACCATTCGTCACTAGCGTCCATGGTTTGAAAGCTCATACTCGGTGTACTCCATGTGTCTCCAGTTGTCGTAAAGTTTAATGAGCCTTGGATAGCTCCCGTTTCGTCGTGGAGTACGAAGTTGATGAAAGTGAAGTTGCTGACCTGTGGTTGCCCAGACGCTGGGGTGATTGAAATTGTTCGTAGTCTAATCTGAACTGCGGCTCCAGAGTTGGTCAGGTTGACGGGTTCATCGTAAGTCAAAGTTGCATTGGGGTAAGCACTCGGGGCAATATCACACCACGTATTGTTGGTGCCAAGCGTCCATGCACCGTCCCAATCATCACCTTGACTAAATTCGACAGCTGCCCCTGTAACAGAGACGACAGACTGCATTTCCAGGCTGAAGTAGGTGAGGGCAGAAACTGAGACGATGGCGACAGATAATAGCGTTAGGATAAACATCTTTGTTGATCTGTTGAACATTCTATTCATGTTTCTCACCTCCTCGCAACCCATGCAGCAGTTTTGGACTGAAAACAGTAAGCGACAACGCTAACACGATGGCGGTGAAGAGCATTGCTACTTGAAGTATGTAGAGCTCCAACAGGGGTCCAATGTACGTGCTGACGAAGAAGGCGGAGACCCCGATCGCAGGAAACGCTATTGCACCTGAGAAGATCTTTGCCAAGGTCCACTTCTTTTTAACAGCTGCTAGATAAACATTGAGAGCGACGATAAACCCTAACGCGACAGCTAGATACAGGAAGCAGTACCAGAACCGCATGTAGTCAGCGAACACAGCGAGAAACTCTTTACTGATCAAGATATGCACATAGCCACCGATCGCGGCTGCCTGCAGTAGGTACGGCATGCCCTTTGGAAAGTCATCCTCCAAGAGGCATGTCGAAAGGCTCGTGACGACGAAGAAGTCGACTCCGAGAAACGCGAAAAACTCAGGCAGCATAGAGGGCTCTCACACAGCCCCTTTCGGAATCGTAATCACTTAAATGGTGTGAATCTACAATCAAGTTTCCGAATCTACTTCATCCAAGCCCGATGCAGTGATAACGTGATACTTGGAAAGATTGATCTTTCCCTAACATTCCATTATCTTTGACGTGAGGTATATTGACAGGATCGTTGAAGTTCATCGGTGTCGTAGAGAAAATTTCAATCGACGAAAGTAAAATTCATGTTCATTCTAAGTTCTGCGACGGCTTGAAGGGGATCGCTCAGTTCTCGCATTTAATCATCATCTACTGGATTCACCTTAGAGATACAGAAGCTGATAGGTGCACCTTGCGTGTGTATCCAAGAAGACACAAAGTGAAAATTAAAACGGGCGTCTTCGCTTGTCGCAGTCCATCTCGCCCAAACCCGCTGGGGCTCTGTGTGGTAGAGCTGACTGCCATTGACGGTTGCACGTTAACTGTGAAAGGACTTGACGCTTTTGATGAGACCCCAATCGTAGATATCAAACCGTACTTGCCTCGAGCAAATTCAGTCCACGACGCAATAGTTCCTGAATGGGTTTTAAAAGGGCCTTCTACCTAAACTCCTCACGCAAGGAATCAGCACAGTCTGGAAACCATCAAGACAGCAACATGCTAATATACCGAGTCTTCGTTTGTAGTATCCGCCTGTGCAAGGTCTTAGCGACGTGAGGTAGATCACGAGCACCTTCTTAAACATGGGCAATACCTCGGTGAATCGAATAAATGGGACGTAGAAAAGTCATCAGCGAAGAGAACCTAGGCAACATGGTGCTGCCAGTTGCCAACGACGTCCTAGGCATCGCCATTAAGATGCTTGGAAATGGCAGGCTCATGGTGAAATGCCAGGATGGCTTTATCCGCCTCTGCCGAATCCGCGGTAAGATGAAGCGACGGGTCTGGATTCGAATTGGTGACGTTGTTCTGGTCTCCCCTTGGGATTTTCAGTCTGATACCCGGGGTGACATCTTCTATCGATACCGAAAAAACCAAGTTGACTGGCTCAGAAAGAAAGGACTGCTTTCAATCCGTGCCTAGTCTACACCATGATCATATCCATTTTCGTAAATGTAAGAGGTTCTAGTTTTTTTCTCTAGAACCCTCTTTCACAACTCCTTAATTCCAAGGAAAAGTATGGTTTGACATGTGCGTTGCGCGGGGTCTCAAGGTTGAGTCACCTTAGCAACGAACTCCATCTAAACCTCGCGCATCGCATTCAGATTGCCTTCTAATCTCTCCCATTCTTCATTTAATACTTTCCAGTTCATTACATCTGTAGTTCTAGAGAATAATGAATACTAATGGCAAAATGATGGGGACAAGGATCAACGAGGTTAGAATTGCCTGTGGCGTTGAGATGCTTTCAGCTGTTTTTATGGCTAGGACTAACAGGGCTAGCGGCCACAGGATAAAGGGAATGAGGAAGCCGGCAGCGAGGAATAACGATTGGGATGTCTGAATTGTAGCTTCGAAGAGGGCGTATTCTATGAGATCGACGAAACCTGCGATCAATATTGGATAGAAGGCAAACCCTGCTACTGACGTCGTCTCCGAAAACCCTCCTCGTCCGCCCAGTCTATTCGCAACCAAGCTGACAAGAGCCGATGTTATTAACCAAACGAGTAGTAGGCTTGGGATTGTCAACATCATTTTCTGTGTAGGACTTAATATGGTGCTGAGAGATGGTACTAGGCTTGTTCTGGTTGGCAGGAAATCTAAGACGTAGAAGACCGTATCCCACATGATCCATCCGACTGCGATGATCAGAATTGCTGCTAAGGAGAATAGTTTTGATTGTTGGATGACAACCTCGTCGAAAGTTTTCCTCGGTCTTAGAAAAATTCCTCGGCTGGACTCCCCAAATGCACTCCAAGAGAATTCAGTGAGTCGGTCGTTCGCGTAGGCGTCTAGGAAGAACATCACCGCATACGGAATAACAAGGTACTCCAGTGCCACTAAGGGATGATCGACAAAGAACGAGTTCAGGGCAGGTTCACTCAACACACCGAGAATATTCTCATTCCATACGGTGATTAACAGGAGGATAAAGCCGAAGATTGCACTAAAGACGAATTGCACGGTGAACATCTTTTTCTTTAGGAATACAGCTGGGACCTGGGAACCTCCTAAAAAGCTCACAACCGCCAAGCCGTATAGGAAGATCGCCATCTGCTTCACATCGGTGTCTTCAAAGATCTGAAGCCCCGAACGATCAATGAAACTCTCAGCTGCACTCACTTGAAAGACGGAGTACAGTGCAATCAAGATCCAGGCGAGAGCGATCCATAAGATGCTCTTCGTTGATTGATTCAAAATGACCTCACAGCTTCCTCCCTCTGTTTGGTTGATTCCATAAATGTTCTTTGGTTCGACATTTATGTGGGAAAGAAGCGTGTGCTTGGCGGATTATTCTCCAGCTTCTATTCCGAGTAAATGCTTAGCTATCACCACGTGTAAATGACCGATTATGGCATTTATGCCCACAATAATTGCCAATAGAAACCAGGATGTTGACTCTAAGCCGATAGTGACATCTACTGCGTCGCTTAGGACACCTACCGCAGCGAATATAAAACAAGCCCACTGACAGATGCCGCCAAACCGGTCACACGTACGGATCTCTGCTTCCACATCATTGCGATTCTTGAATGGAGTCTCAACTTCAAATTCTTCCTTCAAGAAAGACACTATCATCACCTCCGTTTCCACCTAAACCGCATAATCTGAAGCATTATTAATAATTTATCTGCTCCGACAAGCGGAAGGTTGTTTATGAACCGTGTATTCTAGGAAAAAACCCACTATTCTCGGTAGAAGCCAATTGATACATTGAGTAAGGCTGGGTGTGCACTACGGTTAACGAAAAGCCACGTTGAAATGACGTTTTCACCTGGCAGAATGGTGTATGATGAGTTGCTGAACGTCACGTAGGTCTCTTGATATACAGAATCATTCAGTGCGAAGGCAAGCGTTACTAAGAAGTCAACACTTGCTGAATTTAGGATAGTGACATCGAGAGTCGCGTTTTCCCCTGGGTGCACATGAATCGAGTTCGGATAATTGGTGATTGATAAGGGTTCTTCAACGTAGAGGGGAACGCTGTTTGTGGCAAATAGGTACCATGCCGTAGTGGCAAGCGTGCCTGCAGCGATTATTATTAGTAGAATTAGTAAGACAGAAATCTGGTATACGCCGACTTGTATACTTGTCATACTACTCTAGCTAATTAGGGCGGAGAACATAACTTAAATCTTACGATTCGATAATCAGCTAAGGCATTCGAGAACCCTGCAAATTCCAATTTTTTCAAAACATCCATTTTCTTATGAGAAATGAATTTTCCAAACAATCCAAACCGCGAAATATGCTATCATTAAAGTGAGTCACGATGAAGAAAGCCCATCTTGATTCTATTTTCATAAAGTACTTAACTACAGATTCAACAAACGACTTTCAGTGAACACTAATGAACTCAGAAGCGAAGGCTCTCAGCATACGTGCTCGCGAATTTTTAGCTGATCCTGATTCGATTGCAGAGACTGAAGAACTCATCGAAGAAAACACAGCGAATATTGAACCGCAGATGGATGCTCACGACATCGACCAGAAAATCCATAACATACAGGAAGCGATAACGGAAACGTATCTGACTCTCTGGTTCAAGAGTGAAGGTGCAACTCCGACCACGATAGCTATGCGGCTTCAACGAATCGGGTTCAAACCAGTAAAAGGAAAGCATGACTTCGTCTACGACTGGAAACGGCAGATCGGTTTGGAAGAGATATTCAAGCTAGGCGACACCGTCAGTAAGACCCTGAAAGGCTTAAAAGTGCTCTACAAGCTTGAAACGGTATAGCTATTTCTTACTCACACCAACATTTCGACGTGCACATGTAATCCAGAGCACTGTCTAAAATTAGCATACCCCTTGGATTAGCTATTTCCTTCATCGCGGTACTTATGAAAGTGAGGTGAGTGGAGGAAAGTCAATTGGGCATATGCAATCTCCTTTCTTCCACTCAGTCTTGTTGTGGGGGGTGTTTCTCCTTTCTCCAAGCAGAGACGCAAATACATTGTTTTTCAGGCTTGATAGGTCTTCTGGAAGTCACTTCTAGAAGATAATTGTGCGATGTTCCTGTAAAAAATGCACCCTAAACCTTGTTTTTCCACGTTCAACACGCTTCATTAGTGATGCTGAGGGTCGAAAGACAAGTGAACATATCTGATTTCTGGAACATGTCGACTTTCGGAAGGAGACTAATATTCTCCACTCGCTGAAATTTAATTGAAGTGAATATAGTGTATCGTAAGAGACTCTTGAAATCAACGACTGTCAGCTGTCTCGCAGTGCTCCTCTCAGTGCTCTTGTTGATTCCGCTCTCGATGGCTGCGTGTTCCGATCCATTGCTTGAAGACCTGAACGGCGATGGCGTCGTCGATATCTACGATGTTCTGATCCTCGCGGACAGGTATGGAATGCGGATCCATGTCATGAGGGAATTAGGCTTGGGTCCGAATCTAGATCTCGTTGCAGATGGTGAAATCGACGTGTTTGACGTGGTTCAAGTGATCGCACGTCTTGGTGCAACAGCCTGCCCATCGGAACTCAATTCAGTCGTACGCGTAAACATTGAGACCTTGAATCTGCGGAGCCGCGGTCGGTGGGTGAATACTTTCATCTCACCACCCGAAGGGTATGTTGTCAATGATATTAACGCATCGTCAATTCGGTTAAATGG
>CP070765.1:207328-215475 GCA_020345645.1 Candidatus Bathyarchaeota archaeon
AGGTGTATTGCGGGAGCGTATACATGTCAACACTGCAAAATCATAATACTTTCTAGCGACTTAAGGGACCTTGAACCCACTGAGACAGAATCCAAGATCAAAGAGTAAAGGTCACACGTAGGTTAAGCAAGTTGCCTTGAAGAGGTCAGAACCTTCTTCTGCCAAGTTCTTTATCGGTCATCCAAGTACTTCAAAATAGTAGCTATGTGTACATGCATAACTGGAAGTTGTTAGTGTAACCACTACGAGAATAGCAGGGTGGTCTGGAGTAAAACTCCAGTGCATGGAGTTCTATTATGAGGGGCTGGAAGTTTTGCTTCAGGCTACCCTATTCTCCCCAACCTAGTAGACAGCTTAAAAGAGTTTCTACTACTTCTGATAAACGGATTTTTTCACGTACTTCGATTTCTCTCACGTCCGTCCATCAACCATTTAGTGGTGAGGGCGAGAGAGTTGAAATCTAAAAGCAGAAGCTTCCAGTACTACCTAGTGGTTTCTGGTTCTTCGCTCATCGTATCTGATCAAGTGTTCATTTAATGCCGAAATGTATTCATCTAATTTGCTCATGTGCTCATCCAGTCTAATTAGATGCTCATCAAATCTTTCTACATGCGTATCCAAAACCTTCATTTTTTCATCAGCCCTGAGCAGGCGGTCACAGGTAGCTTGAATATGCTCTTCCATTTTGTTCTCAAGCTTACTATGTTTAAAGAGGGCAAACACCTCTATGCCAATAGCGATTAGGATTAATATTTCTACAACCCCAATAATGTCCACTGTTATCACTAAGGTTTAACAATAATTGGCGTAGTTTAAGACTTTTCAGATGTTTATATTACTAAATTCAGCAAGTTACATCGAAGACCCCAGAACCTTCTTCCATCTGTTCTTTATTTCACCAGCTGAAAAAGGCTGCACCTAGGTTCAGCAGGTTAACTCGACGCTTCTTGTCGAAGATGGTCACAAATCACAAAGTATTTGCGAACGATAATGTATCATTATTAAGGTTGTTCACATGTCGAAAAGAAGCGTCCTATTAATCTTCTTTGTCATCCTTATTGGATCGTTATGTGGGAGCATTCGAGTTGTAAAAGTTGAAGCGAGTGAAACGACATACATCCGAGCCGATGGAAGCATAGATCCTCCGACAGCTAACATTGCATCAAGCGATAATGTCACCTATACTCTCATTAGCAGTGTTAATGAGTCCATTGTTATCGAGCGGAGTAACATTGTGGTTGATGGAAAAGGTTACACAGTCGAAGGACCAGGAAGTGGAACAGGAATCGACCTCTCAGATCAGAGTAATGTAACAGTCACGAATCTAGAAGTTAGAGCTTTCGAAAGGGGTGTACTACTCAACGATTCTACAAACAACACCATTACAGCTAATACCGTATCAGATAACGAATACGGCATCGTGCTTTACGGCTCGTCGAGTAATAACACGCTCCGACATAATGATGTCTTCAATAACAGTTACAACCTCGGCATCCACACTGCATTCGCATCCGGTTTTCTTCAGAACATCGACGATTCAAACACAGTGAACGGGAAGCCAGTATACTACTGGATTAACCGACGAGATATGGTTGTCCCGCTTGACGCCGGATACGTGGTTCTCGTAAACTGTACACGCATAATCGTTAAAGACCTGAACCTCACCCACAACATGCAAGGTATAGCGTTAGCGTTCACGACGAATTCGATGATAGCCAACAACAGCATAGCAAACAACTTTGACGGCGTCCGACTCGACCATTCTTCACACACAAACTACATCTCAGGAAATAACATAACCGCAAACACTCATTATGGAATCCGCTTTTTCCACGATCCTTCAGCGAAATTGATATCGACGAAGGACGTGAGAAGCAACGAATACGTCAACCAGCTCGAAGGACCTTCATGCAACAACACTATTCATGGAAACACCATAACCGATAACGGAAGTGGCATCCGACTCGATTACCCTTCAGACAACACCATCTCCGCCAATAACGTGTTAAATAACTCAGCTGAAGGCATCGGACTTTACGGTTCGTCAAGCAACAACGTTGTATCAGGTAACAATGTAATTGGCAACAGCTACGGCATCTGGTTCTATCAGTCCTACAATAACTGGGTTTACAATAACAATTTCATTGATAACGTCCCCCAAGTGCATCCTTCGTTTGCTAATAACCTATGGAATACCAGCTATCCTTTTGGCGGCAACTATTGGAGTCCGCAATATACTGGCGCAGATATCTACAGCGGAGTGTACCAGAATGAGACCAGTAGTGATGGAATTGGAGATACACCATATGTTCAGGATAACTATCCTCTGATGGGGAGGGTTACTGAATACACCGTTACTTCAGAGCACAGAGTTTACACAATCTGTAACTCCACAATCTCAGAATTACAGTATAACGGAACTGCAATCAGCTTTGACGTAACCGGTGAAAACGGTTCAGCAGGCTTTTGCAGGATTTGCATGCCTACGACCTTGATGAATGAAACCTATCGAGTGTTCGTAAACGGAGCTGAAGTCGAGTATAACCTGCTTCCAGTCTCAAACAGTTCTCATAGTTACCTGTACTTCACCTACGACCACTCAACCCAACAAGTCACAATCATTCCAGAGTTCCCATCCTTAATCCTTCTACCCATCTTCTTGCTCTGCACACTTCTAGCAACGGTCATCTATCGAAGGAGGAAAAACTGAACCTTGATCTTGTCGGTTGACTTGAAGCTTAAGGCAAGGAGTTTTTCCGCAAAATAGATAATAGTGCCCCCGATTGAGTATCATTTCGAGGTGGACGAATGGTCAAGGTTAGTGACCTAAATGGGAAGAAAGTGATCACCGCTGACGCCTTTGAAGTTGGAGAAGTTGATGGGGCAGAGATGAATAAAGAATGGAAAATTACGCATCTTCACGTGGGCTTCAATAAGGAAGCGACTCGGGAACTTGGCTTTAAGAAACCCGTCTTTGGACACGTGACAATCTGCTTACCAATTGATCTTATCAAAGGATCCGGTGACGTCATAACGCTGACAAAAACCAGAGCTGCCCTCAAGGATCTACCGGAGTGCAGAGGATTATAGCTTCGAACTTGATACGGACGCAACCCGGTTAGGCAACGGAGATCATCGATAATAGCACACACCTGATTATTACGTCCTATCGAAGAATAGGAGCAAGGCTGCACCTAGGTTAAGCATGTTAACTCGAAGAGACTAGAACCTCCGTTCATAGAGCGTTTATTAATACATATGTGTTAGATCGTATGGTATGAAGAAAATTAGCGATGTTGATCTGAAGATTCTTGCAGGATTATTACGGAATTCCAAGGAGTCCGATAGGCAGTTAGCGAAGGCAATTGGAGTCTCTCAGCCAACCGTTACTCGAAGAAGAGCGAGGCTGGAAAAGGAAGCGATCAGCAGTTACACGCTGATTCCCAAGTGGGTTAAGCTTGGTTTCAAACTGCTCGTCATCACGTTTACCAAAAGTAAGGAAGCTCGTTCATCGCCGGAGAAACTGAAAGAAACATTGGAAGAGTCACGAGAATGGATGATCGCACAACCAAATGTGATCGTATGTGTTGGAAGCCGAGGGATGGACATGGGAGGTTTCATGATCTCGCTTCATAGAGATTACTCTGAGTTCGACCAGTTCATGCGTGACCACAACCTTACCCTAGGAAAATATCTTGATGATGTTCAAAACGTCATTGTGAACCTCGATGGAGGAAGTGTACTCAAACCATTCGACTTCGCGTATTTAGCAGATTACATAACAGGTAAACCGTGATCCATACAGGTATATCTAACTAGAACCTTCTTCCATCTGATTATTTATTTCACCAGCTGAAGTAGAAGTAGCAGGCAGTAGGGAACGGAAGGCAGTTAGGTTCTATTAGTGTAATGAAAACTCAGAAGATAGTTGAGGAAGAAGAGGTTGTAAGAAAGGGATATGACGATATAGCCAGGGAGTATCAGGCTAAGAGACAAACTTTCGATAACGTTGAGGTTCTTACGGAGTTTTTCCATTATTTACCAAAGTGTGCGAGGATTTTGGATGCGGGTTGTGGTGCTGGCGTTCCGTGTGCTGATCTGGCTATGCAAGCTGGATTTGAAGTAGTGGGAGTTGATTTCTCATCAAGCATGCTTAAAATGGCGAGAAAAAATGTTCCTGAAGCCGATCTCATCAAAGAAGATATGACAAAACTAGGTTTTCCAGATAATTCGTTTGATGGCTTGATAGCTCTCTACTCCATCATACATGTACCAAGAGAGATGCATGCTTCACTATACCAGCAATTCCATGAAATATTAAAACCAGAGGGAATGATGCTAATGTGCATTGGATCAGATGAATGGGAAGGAACGGATGCATATTTCGGAACCCAGATGTTCTGGAGTGAACCCAGTCTTGAAAATACGCTAAAGATGGTAAAGAATGCAGGATTTCAGATTTTGTCAGGCAAACACTTGGTCATTGGTGGAGAACGAGCCTATTGGATAACAGCTAGAAATCAATGAAGGATCAAGAAAATATCAAGTCTGCACACTTAGGGTCCTTAATACTCTTCTCCGTAGCTATCAGCCATCACCACAACATCAAACAAGTCAATGAGACCATAAGGTTCCACGATGTCACAATGGCAGTTCCAATTGGGATCAATGGGAGTGGAGTAGTAAGCATCACAAATCAGTACAACATCGAAGATGTCCACTGTGAAGTCGTGGTTGATGTCTCCTGGGTTCCAGTACGGATCTACTAGTGGGTAGTGATCTGTATTGTTGCCATCAATGACGTAAGGTTGTTCTCCTAAACCATCACCATTGGAGTCGGAGCCGTTGTAGTTGCTCCAGTAATTTCCTTCACAGCCATTATCCCAGAAGTTGATAAGGTTGTGGCCGTGAGCTTGTATAGTGTTGTTGTAGAAGTTGTTATGGTAAATCGTGTTGCCAGTGCTGGAATAGCTTATCCAGATCCCATAAGCAACCTCTGAAATGGTGGCAGTGGCATTATAGATGTCGTTACGGGCAAGTATGTTCCCGTGGGACCAAGAAAACCTAATTCCATAAGTTCCCTTAGCGAAGATGACATTATCCATCACCGTGCTGTTATAGGTACGATGCAGGAATAGAGCCCAACCACCAGAAATATCGTTACCAGTAATGATGCAGCAATTCGATCCAGTTACTCTGACTCCAAAATCATTCCAATGTTGCCCAATCACAGTGTTGTCAGTTAACATGGTATTGTTGGAGAACAGAGTGTAAATCCCGTAGTCGTAAAAATTCTCGATGATGTTATGCCTGAGATGGGTACCTGTCGAATTATGGACGAAAACACAGAAATTAGTGGTGTTTCTCACGGTGAACTCGGTGAAGAGGACCCTGTCAGCTGTTATCTCCACAATGTCTCCAATCCCGCTCCCGTCAATAATCGTGGCTTCTCTTGCTTCGCCAATCAAGGAAACACTCTTGTTCACAACTACATGCTCGTAGTAGGTGCCATTCCTGACAAAGATAAAGTCTCGTTCATTCGCTGCATTAATAGCTGCCTGGATGGTGGGATACTCGTCTGGAACGATGAAAGTCTGCTGGATTCGCACGTAACCATCTTCATAATAGGGGAACGTGCTGGTTGCAGCCGTAACCAGATACAAACCACCCTCAACTTCAGACGTATTCCACACAAAGTCAGCAGTTAAAAATTCATGTCCGCTACCAAGCACAATGTATGTTTTCCTACCAAGTGAGGTACCGTTGACGTAGGCTTCTACCCAGTAACCGCTGTAGTCGAGGACATCCCATGTTAGCTCATAGGTTACATAGATGTGGATTACGGGACCTGGAATTGTCTCCTCAAGAGAAGTAGTGACATCATGAATGTAGGCACTTACGAAGTCAGGAGATAAGGTTTCATTAGCCACAATGTCTTTTGATCTATCTCCACGGATTGGTTGGATTGCATAGGTAACTGTGGACATGCCGATCAGAAGCAGAGTAAATATGATAACTGAACCGAGACCTCTCAATTCATCCCCATTAAGAGTACTCGTTGGAAGCTATTATCAGTTGTGAAGGGGGATTCTTGTCAATTTGAGACGGAGAAGGTATTTAGTACAGCAAAGAGTGCAATAAGAACAAAACCTGGAACCATTAGACATGATTGAGAAATTCGAAGTGATCTGTCTATGGGCGGAAGATGTCCCCAAAACCGCTCATTTCTATAAAGACGTGTTGGGGTTGAAACTGCTGTCCCATCATCACGGTGGGCGACCGACTTTCGAAGTTGGCGATGCGTATTTAACGATCTTGGAGGGGAAGCCGCACCCGGCGGAGGAATCGGTTCCAGACCGGTTTCCATTATTCGCCTTTCGGATCCAGGATCTCGATGCAGCAGTGAAACGTTTGCAGGCGCACGGTGTAGAGCTGCCGTGGGGTGTTGAAGAGCAACACGGACTACGTTGGGTAATGTTCCATGATCCAGCTGGGAATTTGATCGAGTTGACCGAAGGAGTTAAAGTAATTCTCACATAGACAAGCTTTCAGAGATTGAGGAAACGCGCACATATTGTAAATCGGTTTATCAACTGCTTAAAACGCTTCTCTGTGTTCGACATATCTCATGCTCCTTTTATTGCGTGCACGTGCAACTTGGCAACAGCACTGATCGAAGAAAGAGCAACGTCCGACTTGCTGAAGATTTAAAGGAGAATGATTCTCTTTACAGTGAGCACTCAAATGAATGTAGGAACATTGTCACCGAGAGCGAAGTTGTTCATATCCACAGTAGTGATCACCCTACTTCTGTTCCTATTCTGGATCCTTCTAGATTGGCAGCTGCAACTAGGCTACTTCATTCGGGGGTTAGGTATGATGGCTTTATTGTTAGTAATTGTCCTCTGGTCTATAATAGACCGAGTTAGAAAGAAGTGATTCAACACAGTCAGGAAAAACAAATCTGCACCTAAATTGAATAGGTTAACTCGAAGCGTACTTTCAGGACAAGCCATAAAACAGTAGGCAGAAATTTTGGCATCAATAAATATCGAGAAGTTTAGAATGTAACAGGAGACATCGTGCGGATGGATGTTGAGATAGGTTATTGTGGAGTGAGTTGCGATCATTGTGGGATGCGAACTCGTATTCCTGAAATTGCAGGAAACTTGAAGAGGTTCATTGATGCCTACGGATACGCTGAATGGGTGTCCAATATTACTCAGGACTTCAGCTTCGATGAGCTGATGCGTGGTCTTAATTGGTTCATCACTTCTGGCTGTCCAGGTTGTTTAAAAGGAGGAGGGATGCCTCGTTGCGAAGTAAGAGCCTGTTGCCAAAGAAAAAGACTAGAGAACTGTTACTTTTGCGAGGATTTTTCGAGCTGTGACAAGCTCAGCTATCAAAAGGAAACATACAACATCGAGGAGAATTATGATAACATCAAACGAACAAGCTATGCAAGCTGGTTAAAAAAGGAAGAGAAGAAGACTGACGAGAACTTTGATAACATCGAATACCTCGAAAGAAGAAACGGAAAATAACATTAAGAGCTCTAAGATATGTTGATAATCTTCTTAGTGTCGAGAAGAGCAAGAGCAAAATCTGCACGTAAGTTACGCAGGCTAACTCAAAAGGAATAATACGGGTTCGCTTTAACTAACTCTTAAGATGTACTTCCATCTATTCTGATCGGCAAGGTGAGAAAATGTTAGACCTCCCATCCATTTCAGCAATAATTGCAGCATTCGGCGTGATAATCGGGATCGGCTTCGCCATATTGCAGCTTAGAAATCTGGTAAGGACAAGACAGACAGATCTTGTAATCAGATTATACTCCCACTTCGGAAGCAAAGAATTTCTGGAAGCAAGGAAGACAGTTTTAGACCTTAAATTTGAAGACTACAACAACTACGTGAAGAAATACGGTGGGTTTGGTCGGTTTGAAGCAGTCAGTGAAGTCTGCATGTTCTTTGAGGGAATCGGTGTTCTCCTTCAACGAAAGCTCATAGACATTAGCCTCATAGATGATCTCTTCAGCCCAATATCAATCAAAGTAATTTGGGAAAAAATGAAGCCTGTAGTAGAAGGTTGGAGAGACGAATTCAACGAACCTGAAACACTTCAATGGTTTGAGAATCTCTATA
>CP070765.1:215575-223576 GCA_020345645.1 Candidatus Bathyarchaeota archaeon
GCGGGTTCGAATCCCGCCCCGTCCACCACCATAACATTGCTCTGATTTAACATTTGTTGCATGTATGCTGATTTAGCAACAATCGAAAATTCACACGTGCGGACTATCCTGTCTCTAGATGACAACGATGATAAAAGTCGCTGATTGTTATAGAAGAATCGAACAGTTATAGATATTAAGGCCGCACTTCTCATATTTTTGCAGCTTAGAAACAAGACAGGGAGAAGGAAAATGCAGAAAAAATTAGTTATTGCCTTGTTAGTGCTTTCAATCCTCATCATTTCCGCCACTATTTCAGCGAGTTATCTCGCGAATACGCAACCTACACCTACACAAGATATCCCATTGCAAGATACCATCCTGGCAGTTGAACCAAACTTTATCTCTGAGCCAATTGGAACTACATTCACAGTAAACATCACCCTTACAGACGTAGAGGACCTGTTTGGATTAGCAATCGAGTTCGAATGGGATCCAGTGGTTCTAGGCTACGTTGACCACTTGGCCCACATACCAGTGGATGACTATCCAGACGGTGTCTTGAACGGTGGCATCCTCTGGTTAAAAGATGACGCTAACGACGTCACAGGATTCTATGAACTCGGATGTAGCTCCTTCGACTTCCCCACTCCACCATCCTTCAACGGTAGCGGCATCGTCTTCGACATGACCTTCGAAGTTCTAGCTGAAGGTATCTCAGGCTTGGACTTCGTCCTTCACGACCTACCTAACTCAAATGCACAACCAATTCCACATCAGCTTATAAACGGCACCTTTGACAACCGACCCTCCGTAGAGGAGTTTGAGTTGGTGATTGCGGTTGATGGGTCTGGTTCGACGAGTCCAGCCCCAGGAACCTACATGTACGAAGTAGACACCATCGTCCCGGTTGATGCGCTTCCGGCTGCTGGTTGGATGTTGGATCACTGGGAGTTGGATTCGGTTGATGTTGGTGCGGCTGATCCGTACGAGGTTACGATGGACGCGAATCACACGCTGACCGCTTTCTTCGTGGAAGAGCCTGTCGGTGTCCCAGATACGCAAAGCACGAATTCAACTGGAGAAGCAAAAGACACGTTCCTCCCGGATGAGCATGTCTACGCGTCTGGTGACGGCTTCGATGCACTTGAAGCTCTTACCATCTATGTAGTTCCAAATGGAGGACCATACACCGCGGCTGCTAGCATTGCCAACGTTGCGGCTCAAGCAACTGGAGAAGGTGCATTAGATCAAGTGGACTTGGGAATATTCCCGCCTGGTGAATACGACTTCTGGATCGACAGAAACAGCAATGGCGAACTGGATGAGGAATTTGAACCTGTAGACACATTCGGTACCACTTCAGGCTTCTTCGTGATTCCAGAGCTGTGGCTAGGACCTCTCCTTGGTGTGGTTGCCTCCTTTGCAGCCTTTATAGCCTACACTCGAATCAGAAGAACTCCTTCTTAACCCCCTTTTTCTACACTCTTCATCCTTTCATAAGCATCTTCGTAGGTCGAACTCAATCAACATTAATAAGAAAATTACGACGAGTGTAATTAGCTGGCATCAAAAGCCTGAATGCGACCTGAAGGAACTATAAATGTTTAAGAAAATTCTTGTACCTGTAGACAACTCTGCCAATTCCCGATACGCCTTGGAAGCCGCCATTCAATTAGCTAAGAACTTCAGCGGAAAAATTACCTTGATCCACGTATATTCCTCAGTCTTCCCTATGATGGCAGTCGGGGAGCCATCCACCTTATCTCCAGGTGTTCCAGTTAGTCCTCCTCCAAGATTTCCCCGATATGCTGAACTAGCCCAGAAGAACGGTGAAGAATTATTGGCTGATTTGAAGCGACAGGTTGAGAAGGAAAAACTGGAAGTAGGTACAATCCTCGAAAAAGGACACTCCGTTCAGGAGATCGTTAGAGCGGCAAAGCAAGGCAACTTCGATCTGATTGTCATGGGTGCCCGTGGTGTGAGCCACATTCGGGAGATGCTCCTCGGAAGTGTCACTGATGGCGTCATTCACCATGCTGACTGTCCAGTACTCGTCATCAGGACAGCAGAAAACCCGTGAGTCCTGAATAACGTAAAACAACATCGTAGGATAAGCTGTTTCTTATGGTCAACCTGGAAACGGTCCTAGTCACCTCCTTGACGAAGTCCTCAACGCTCAAGAACATCCTTACCGAGAATGGATTCTCAATCGTGGAACGAAACCCTGACTTCATCCTCTCCTACGGTGGAGATGGAACAATCCTCTACAGTGAAAGGATGTATCCACAAATACCAAAACTCATTATCAAGCGAGGATCCTCCTGCAGAAGATGCGATTACTCCATCGAGCAACTGCCCGAGATCCTAAAGAAAATCAGAGAAGGACAATTTAAAATCCGACATGAGATGAAATTAGCAGCGATCTACAAGCAACACAAATTAGTGGGACTCAACGAGATTCAAATCCATACGAAACTGCCGATATCCGCAGTCAGATTCACGCTGACCGTGGATGGAAAGACCTACGATAACCTGATCGCTGACGGAGTAGTCATTGCCACCCCGTTTGGGTCAACGGGATATTATCAGTCAACAGGTGGGAAGCAGTTCTCTGAAGGCATTGGCATCTCGTTTAACAACTTGCATAATAAAAAACTCAGCAGTCTTGTTGTCTCCGAGGACTCGGTTGTGACAGTCGAGATAAGCCGTGGTCCTGCACTGCTGATAGCAGACAACAACAGGGACTTCCATGAACTGGAGAAAGATGACTGTTGCTCGATTATGAAGTCAAAGACCATCGCGAGTTTTATCCACGTTTCCCGTAAGTGACCAGAGTGACAGCTGCAGAGCGCCCTTTCACTATAGGAGTGGATCTCGGTGGCACGAAGATCAAGACAGCAGTCGTTGACTCAAAGGGTCACGTAATGTCTGCTTCTAAACGACCTACGAACCCTCAGAAAGGATCCAACGCTGTCATCCATAATCTCTTAATGAGTGTTAACGAATGTCTGCACCACCATGAAGGGATTGAAGCTCTCGGAGTCGGTGTGGCTGGTCAAGTAGACAAGCAAGGAGTCGTGCAATACTCACCTAACCTGAAGTGGCGGAGCGTTCCATTAAAAACGAAGCTCGAAAAGGAGCTAGAGTTGCCAGTGTTGGTGACTAATGATGTAAACGCTGCCACTATCGGTGAATGGCGGTTTGGATCCGGTAGAAATGTTGACGATTTAGCTGTTGTCTTCGTTGGCACAGGAATCGGCGGCGGTGTCATAGTTGGAGGTAAAGTGCTATCAGGATGTAGCAACACGGGTGGAGAGTTGGGGCATATCACAATCGTCGTGGGAGGTCGGCGGTGTCATTGTCCAAATCAAGGTTGCTTGGAAGCATACGCTGGAGGTTGGGCTATTGCGGAACGTGCTCAAGAAGCTGTCAAAGCAAATCCAAAGTTAGGGCAACGTCTAACATCGTTGGCAAAGGGAATTGGGAACATCACTGCTGAGACTGTGAGTCAAGCTTTTCACAGTGGAGACATTCTGGCCTGTAGAATAATCGAAGAGACCGGAGAATATCTCGCAGCTGGAGCAGTATCCATTATAAATTCATTCAATCCATGCGTTCTCGCTTTTGGAGGAAGTGTCATTGAAGGCATACCGGAGCTGATTGAGGTTGTAGATGGAATAGTGAGGCAGAAAGGCCTCGAAGCAGCTGTTGAAAAACTGAGAATTGCTAAAGTGGCTCTCGGAAGCGACGCGGGGGTGATCGGTGTAGCAGCCCTAGCAACGGAACTTCAATCCGAAAAACAAAGGTTGCCAGAGTGAATACAACACTTAGGTGTTCAGCGGTCGCTTCGGTTGACACGTTTTAAGAGCCCAAGTGCTTTGAGTTTCGTTATTGTGTTTCTGTCAACCTCTAGACTTAATCGCTCCACATTAGACTCCCAATAGATCTCTTGTGCAGTCTTGCAGACAGGCGTTCCTTCATAGGAATCGATGTGGAAGCAGTATGCATTTTGTCTTTCACCATTGCTGGCGACATAGAGGTTCCTACAGATTAACCGTGCCTTGTTAACCTTAATATTCAGTTCTTCGCACATCTCCCTTTTGAGTGCATCCAACAGGTCTTCAAAAGGTTCGACGTGTCCGCCTGGCAAACAGATAACGCTTGGGTCAACTTTCGCGGTTTCCATTCTTTTCTCTACAAGGAATCTATCTCCATCTGAGAGTATTCCTACGACAACGTCCACTTCTTTCATGGAATCTCTCCGAAGATCATACCTTGCTGAAGCCGATACGTCCTAAATAGATTATCTTGCGTGCGTAAACCACACGTAGCATCGCCATTGCCTAAAAGATATAAAGTGAACCTGACAACTGTGGCGAAGAGTACGTCGGAGACTACCTGCAATGGACGTAGATGATCACGTTGAAGATGTTCTAGTTCAAGGTGGAGTTGCTATCGCTGCGGGAGTAATCTTCTCCGTAGTTCTTTTCTTACCCTGGCTTTCTGCTGAGTACTCAGCAATCGCTGGATTAGTTCAGGCGAGGAATCAGGCTTCTGTCGTTGTGCCCATGACCCTAATTATTCTCTCGGTAATGACCGTTTTCGGCGGCATCGTCCACATTGCTGGCTACAAGGTTGGAATTCAGCTGGTCACCATTATGTCTGCTATCGCCTTCTTCATCTCAGTAATGGCAATCATAGCTACTCTTGCGTCTGCTGCCTATCATGAAGGCACCACCCTTCAACTCTTAATAGGACCATGGATTGGTGTCGCTGGTGCGATCTTTGGCATTGTAAGCTCGAGACTCGAACGAAAATAGGATCGTAAAGCACTATATACAGGCAGCTTCAGTTTAGGAGAGCTTCAGATAGTTTTAGAGTTGCCTTCTGGGTCTCGTCATCTGCTGTTTTCAAGTCAAATCCGATTCTTTTGCAGAGGTTCAGCATTTTGCGGTTGGAGGTAAGAATATCCGCGGAGAGAGTATCCACCCCTAACTCCTTGCTTATTTCAATGATTTGCTTCACCAGTCCGGAACCTAATCCTTGACCCTGCCATTGGTCCTCCACAACTACCGCAAACTCTCCTTTTCTCCTGTCAGGTTGCAGGATTAATCTAGCTACCCCAACGATTTCTCCCTTCGTTGTCTGGTCCTCAGCGATAATTGCGATCTCTCGGTTGTAATCGATGTTGCAGTATCGCGTCATTGTTTCATGCGACATCTCCCGTATTACTTGGAAGAAACGGAAGCGCATGCTTTCTTCAGACAGTGAATGAAAGAGTTCACGCAGGCGGTTTTCATCCTCAGGTCTTATTGGACGAATCAGCACTCCTCTCCCATTTCGCAGCTTCCATTTCGTAGTGTATTTCTTCGGATAAGGTGTGATGATGAGGTGTTCTTGGGGACGAGCGCCATTCAGAACCGCGTTGTGATCTATCACTACGCGTGTGTCAACCGCTAAGCCACTTCCCTTGCTAACGATGAAAGGATTGATGTCAACTGCAGTGATTTCAGGGAAATCTATGATGAGTTGAGAGAACTTCACCAGCACCTCTTCAAGATGCCTTTGTACTGGTGTCTCTTCTTCTCCTTCAGAAAGCAGGTTGTGAACCTTAGTTCCTTCTATGAGTCGTCGGGCTAGAATCCGGTTCAGAGGAGGGAATCCCACATTTACATCGTTCAGGAACTCAGTTGCGACTCCACCTGTTCCGAAGACTACGACTGAACCGAACTGCGAGTCTCTCTTTGCACCTATCAGCAGTTCGATCCCGTGTTCCATCACCATGGGTTGAATTATGACCCCGCTGAATTCAGCAGAAGGCATCTTGCTCTTCACTCTCTGGCGGAGTTCCTTGAAAGCTTCCTTAATCTCCGGCTCTGATCGTAGGTTCAGCAGTACTCCACTCGCCCGTGACTTGTGGATTAGTTGAGGTGAAGATGCTTTCATTACCGCTGGATACCCGATTCGCTTAACGGCTTCCACGGCTTCTTGGGGAGTTGTAGCTACTTCCGACTTCACTGCAGGGATGCCGTAGGCTTCTAGGAATTGTCGTGATTCAGGCTCTGAAAGAATTTTCCGTCCTTCTTTTCCAGCCTTTCTCAAAATTCTTCTCAAGGAAGCTGGTGTCGTAGGTTCTACAGTGAGTTCTTCCGGAGTTTCGTATAACAACTCTAGGTTCTGAGCGTAACTCCACATGTACATGAAGGTTGCGACTGCTTCTTC
Organism: Candidatus Bathyarchaeota archaeon; assembly: GCA_020345645.1. Lineage (GTDB taxonomy): Archaea > Thermoproteota > Bathyarchaeia > Bathyarchaeales > SOJC01 > JAGLZJ01. The sequence continues at coordinate 221,780 of CP070765.1, forward strand.
GGGAGTTGAAAATGCTGGGATCCCGTTTTGGCGAAGAAGATCTCGGCCTCTTCTGCAGTCTCCTTCTCCCATCAATGAGGTGAGAATCGGTTTACCTGACTTCGCGTAGCGATGGGCGAGGTCAACGATCACTTCTGCGGTTTGGATTGGGTCCGATGCACCTTGTGGCGTGTAGATCACGAGAAAACCGTTGCTGCTAGCGTCTTCGAGGCAGATTTCCAAAACTTGTCTAAATCTCTCGGATGTGGCTTCCTCTAGGATGTCTACGGGATTGAGTTTGCTACAGTAAGTAGGCAGGATTTCATTTAGGCTCTTGACGGTTTTGTCCGCTAGTCGTGAAAGGGCTCCGCCACGCCCTATGAGTGAGTCCGTTGCCATTATACCGGGTCCTCCGGCGTTGGTGATTATCGTCAGATTCGGACCGTTCGGATTCGGTTGCATCGCAAGGTTCTCGGCACAGTTGAAGAGATCGAGTATCCGGTCAACGCGGACTATACCAGCCCGTTTGAATGCTGCATCGTAGACTGAATCTTCTCCGCAGAGTGCTCCTGTGTGGCAAATAGCTGCCTCGGAGCTCTCCTTGAATTTTCCAGCTTTCACGACGATGATAGGTTTCGCTCTCGCGAAACCTCGAGCAGCACTCATGAACTTTCTAGCGTCTTTGATCGACTCGATGTATAGGACAATGCTTTTCGTCTGTCTATCGGTTCCGAAGTAGTCTATTAGGTCTCCAAAATCCACGTCAAGCATGGATCCCACGGAGACTATGGCACTGAACCCAACGTTGGCTTCTGAAGCCCAGTCGAGGACTGATGAGCATAACGCTGCACTCTGAGAGATGAACGCAATTTTTCCGGGGATTGGTGCCATGTTCGTAAAAGTCGCGTTCAGCTTGACCTCGGGTCGCATGACTCCGAGGGAGTTTGGTCCGATGATCCGCAACCCGTATTCTTCTTTCAATGCAAGGATCTGGTCTTCGAGGTCTCTCCCTTCTTCACCGGCTTCTCTGAATCCTGCTGAAATAATGATAATTCTTGAGATTCCTGCCTCTCCACACTCTTTGATGATCTGTGGTATGGTGTGTGCTGGTGTCGCTACAATGGCCATGTCGACTCGTCGGGGAATCTTCTCTACTGCAGGATATGCAGTTACTCCTTGTACAATGGGGCGAAAGGGATTAACCGGATAAACTGCTCCTTTATATCCGACGCCGATCAGGTTCTTGAGGAGCTTAGCGCCTACCGAGTTATCTCGGTCACTTGCCCCGACTACAGCGATTCGCCTTGGATTGAAGAATCTGTCAAGCTTCTCAACCCCCACAGTCGCCCCTCCTTTCAAGGTTCGTTGTTTGAGTTATTACTCCGCCTGTGGCTGATCCATCAAGCGGGTCTTCTTCTTGGTTTTGCCGCTCTTTCCATGTGGAGTTCTCAGCAACGTATCTCCCTGTTTCTCGATCTCCCGGGCTGCCATCGCCAGCTCTGCACTGGCTTGTACGATTTCATGGGCACATGCCACAAGTGGAACGTATTTCTCCCTGTCTTTCTCAATGAAGCAAGCTTTTACGTTGATTTCCGCAGCTTTCTTGAGCAGTTCGTACGCTGCCATCGCCTTGATCTTGGCATAGGGATTCGCGAAGTCCGTCCCATCGCGTATGTGGTGCGTATCCAGCACTATCCTTGGAAGCTCGAGTTCTTCGTTATTTACCAGATCGAGGATGAGTTTGTCGAGTCGCTGAACTACTTTTCTGAAAATTCCTGTTGTAGCAAGAACTGCAATCACTTGTCCGTTGAATATCGC
>CP070765.1:223676-231433 GCA_020345645.1 Candidatus Bathyarchaeota archaeon
ACCTCCCAGAATAACCCCATCGTTGTCCCTAATGCCGCTTGTGAGCCTAATCCGAACAGACTTATGGCAGTGGCTATTGCGATTTCAAAGTGGCTGGAAGAACCAATGATTACGGAGATAATCGCTTCTCGATATCCTAATCCTATAAGTCTAGTTATGAACAAGTTCAATCCGACAACTATCGCAAAACCTAGTAAAAGAGGTATGGAGACTAGGATCATTTCCTCAGGATGCTGAATAAGAACCTCTCCATTCAGGGAGAATAAAACGATTAATGTTGTCAGAAGAGCAAGTATTGCTATCTTACCCACTGTAGGTCGATACACTTTGTGGAACCAACTCTCTCCTTTTCTGTTAATGATGAACTTCTTTGAGAGATAGCCTAGGAGCATAGGAATCCCGATGAAGACAGCAACTGATACAACTAGAGCTATTCGATCAATTGGAATATTTCTGATTCCCGTCAGCAATGTCACAATTGGTGCGTACAAGAATATGATTGTGATCGTGTTCAGACTTGTATTGATGATGTTCTGTTCTTGGTTTCCTTCGGCTAGGACTCCCCACACTAATACCATAGCAGTGCATGGGCTGGAACCTAACAAAATTAATGATACAATTAACTGGTCTCGTCCCGCTAAGAAAGTGTAGGCGAGAAGAGCAGTCACAAGCGGTGCCCAAATCCAGTTTGAAGCAAGCGTTAGTAAAATTGGCTTAGGATTCCGGGATAGCTTCTTCAACTCGACTATCTGCAGATTTAGGAGTGCTGGGTACATCATTAGAAACAGGCATACTCCGATAGGAATCGATATCCCGCCAATCTGCAAACTGTTGATTGTTTTACTGAGAACTGGGAAGAATCGCGACAGTGCTAACCCAAACAGAATACATAGCAAAACCCAAGCAGCGAGGTACTTCTCAAAAAAACCGAGTTTAGGACTGTCATCAACCATGTTGAATTCGCCACACTTGAAACATAAACTTAGGGTTTTGCTTCCAGCTAGCTTTCAACCATCTCCTGCAAGGTATTTATTTATTCCCTGAGGATTGACTATGAAGCGGATCCCCAATTATCTGGATTATCTGATTTCTCTGATTTTTCAAGAATATTTAAATAATCTTACATGGCTTGTATTGAAGCAAGGATTGAGAAAATAATGAACTGTTGCAGTGAAAGTGACGAATGCACCCCTCTTGAGAGCGTCGTCAGCGTTGATGGTAGAGGGCAACTAGTCCTTCCCAAGGAGATTAGAGAGCGATGGGGATTGAAAGGTGGCGACAAGCTTGCCATTCTGACCAGTGTAAGAGGTGGAAAAATCTGCTGTGTCGCTATGGTTAAAGCAGATCTGCTAACGCAGAACTTCCGGTTAAAGTTTGATTGGGCTCACGAAGAATCAGCTGAATAAACTTTGGAGAACGTACCTACATGAAAGAGAGTGAAATCCGAAAGACTGTGCGAGAAGGATATGCTCGAGTAGCGAAAAAAGAAGACTCCTGTTGCAGACCAGCCAAATCGTGTTGCTCCAACACCTCGGACCCTGGCGAATTAAGTAAGGATCTAGGTTACACTCAGGCAGACCTCGATTCTGTTCCCGAAGGATCCAATCTTGGTCTAGGTTGCGGAAATCCCGTCGCCTTGGCTTCCCTGAAAGAAGGTGAAATCGTCCTTGACCTCGGCTCTGGGGCCGGTTTCGACTGCTTCCTTGCTGCAAAGAAAGTTGGAGGTCGAGGAAAAGTCATCGGAGTTGACATGACTCCTGAGATGCTTGATAAAGCTCGGGAAAATGCGAGGAGAAGCAACTCTGAGAACGTGGAATTTCGCTTGGGAGAAATTGAGAACCTCCCAGTCGCTGACAACTCTGTTGACGTCACAATCTCCAACTGCGTCATAAACCTCTCACCAGACAAGAAAAGGGTCTTTCAAGAAGCATACCGAACTATGAAACCGGGAGGGCGGTTGATGGTCTCAGACATCGTTCTCCTAAAGGAACTCCCAGAAGTTATCAAGACCAGCGTTGAAGCCTACATTGGCTGCCTCTCCGGTGCAATAATGAAAAACCACTACTTGAACGCGATTAAACAAGCAGGTTTTCAACAAGTGAAGGTATTGAAAGAGACAAAGTTCCCCATCAAATACATGATAAATGACCCTACCGCGAAAGCAGTCATAGAAAAAACCAGCATTCCATCCAAAGATATTGAGGAAATCGCGGACACGGTTGCCAGCATAAGAGTCTCTGCCATAAAACCTATTCATTAATCGCTTCCAGTTAGGAAGCCAAAGAACGGGAAGGCGACTGGTAAAGTGACCAGCAAGCTCTCTCTCTTTCTAATCCGTTCACTACCGATCTTCTTCTGCCCGATTAGAACTCCTATTCTTCTGAAAGAGAACTTGGACTTACATTAAGCGTTCCAGATGGAAAGGTGAACGCCCTCAAAGCATTAGATGTTCCCATACTTTCTGAATAGTAGAATGCCGATCGTCACGATGATTACGCTGACTATCGAAATCACTCCTACATCGAATAGAATGCTTGGATTTGTCCAGTCTCCTCTGAAGATCAACGTCAAAGCGTCAACCATGTAGTAGCTTGGGATGAATGCTGCTATCTGTCTGGTTGTGTTAGTTAATGGGATGAATGTTCCGAAGAACATTTGTGGGAGGATGAAGACGAATGAGACTCCAGTGGCGGCTTCAGGGGTCTTCGAGATCGTTGCAGTGATGAGTCCTAATCCCACTGAACTTAGCGAAAATAAGGCTGCAACTGGTAGTGCCAGGATGACGCCTTCCCAGCCACTGTCTGGTCTGAAGCCTATGAGGAGTGCTAGGATGGAGATCTCGACTACTTGAAGAATAGCTATCACCATGTTCGTTATGATGTGGCTTCCCATGAATTCGCTCGCCGTCATGGGTGTTGTATTCATTCTTCGGAGCAGACCTTCTTGACGTTCTGCGGAAAAGGACTGGGCTATCGTCATGATGATGAAAATGCACGCGTAGGAGATCAAGCCGGGGACAAGGTTGTTAATGTCCATTCCAAATTCGGGGTCTCCGAAGGCAAGTCCGAACATTAATGTTAGGACAGCGGGGAAAAGCAACATTAGAAAAAGGTATGCCGGTTGACGGATCAGTTTCTTCAACCCCATTTTCACGAGGGCTAGTAGGGCTTGGAGTCGCGTCTCAGATTCCCTCCAGAATTCGTCGACCAGTGATCTTTAGAAACACTTCTTCTAGGTTCTTCGTTTCGTGTTTCGCCATTAGGTGTTTGGGCGTTCCAAGCTCTATCAGCTTCCCGTAGTCAATGATGCCTACTCGGTCGCTGAGTGCTTCTGCTTCTTCGATGTAATGCGTTGTCAGGATGATCGTTCGGTTCTCGTTTTTTAGAGACCGGATGAACTCCCAAGTGGCTCGACGGGCGCGGGGATCCATTCCGACTGTCGGTTCATCTAGAAATGCAATCTGAGGGTCGCCAATCAAGGCAATGATCAGGTTCAGTTTCCTGAGCATTCCGCCACTGTATGTTTTCGCTTTCCTTCTACTCGCCTCTCTTAGGTCGAGTGTATCCAGAAGCCTGTCGGTTCGTTCTTTGAGGACGGTCTTTGGTATGGCGTGAAGATTGCCAAAGAGTTCGATGTTTTCGCGTGCATTCAGAAACTGAAAGACTGCAGCTTCCTGTGGACATACACCGATTATGGTCTTGACCAGATTCAGACCCTTTCGCACATCGTAACCTCCAACGACCGCGGTTCCTTTTGTCGGTTCCACGATCCCACTAAGGATGTTGATTGTTGTAGTCTTACCGGCTCCGTTAGGTCCAAGAAGACTGAAGAGCTCACCTTGTCTTATTTCCAAATCCACGCCGTCAACAGCGGTGACATCTTCGTACTTCTTAACGAGATCCCTTATGACGATTGAAAAACCATTCGCAGTAGCATCTAAGTCTTTCACCTTGCCGCCCAACGTTGCTTCAGTATTCTTTATTTTTATATAAGAATTCATACCAGCGAGTCAATTCTTCGATGAAACTCGAATTTCGTCTCCAACATAGTATCTTAATGAAGCAGAAATTTCACGTTGAAATCATTGAACAGTACTGGTGTACAGGGTTTTCTCATAGAGCTTTTCGTATCTTGCTCGGATCTTATCGGGTGCGTATTTCTTGAGAACTTTCTGTCGGGCGTTTCTTCCGAATTCTCTTTGACGACTTGAGTCGGTCACGATCTCAAGTGCAAATTGAGCGATCGCCTTCACATCTCCTACTTCTGCTAGGTAACCATCAATGCCGTGGGAAACGATCTCTTTCAACCCTCCTACCTTGGTGGCGATCACTGGAACCTCACAGCTCATCGCCTCCAACGCTGCGAGACCAAAACTTTCATCTTCTGATGGAAGGAAGAACAGGTCAGACATGCCTACAACCTCCTCCACGTCCTGCACGTATCCTAGGAAATCTACCCGTGCTGATAACCCGAGGTCAGCCACCATCTTTTCAACTTTAGGTCGTTCAGGCCCGTCTCCGATGAATAAAAGTCTGCTGTTCGTCTCCTTCGATATTATGTTGAAGGCATGAATGATGTCTGGGATCCGCTTTATGGGTCTAAAATTCGATGAATGGCAGAGGATCTTCTCTTCCCGATTCCGATCCAACCTTCTGAACCTCTGCGGATCGACGAAGTTGGGGATCACTTCGATATCCCGAGTGATCGAAAAGTCCTGCAATGTACGCGTCCTCAGATATTCCGAAACCGCCGTCAACGCGTCGCTATTCTGCATGCTGAACTGGGTAACCGCCTTGTAAGAAGGGTGACTACCGACCAAGTATGAATCAGTTCCATGTAGCGTTGTCACCGTCTTCACGGCATCGTTGCAGATTTTCTTGGCCAAGTAAGCAGAGGTTGCGTTTGGAACCGCATAGTGTGCGTGAACTATGTCCAGATTGTGTGAAGTGATGACATCGCAGAGTTTTGAGATTAAAGCCAACGAGTAGCAGCAGGGGACGCGGTCAAAGAGCGGATACGAGAGGAGCTCCACCTTGTGAAAAGTGAACTCCGTCTCCTCGCCTAGGCGAACAGGTCTATCGTAGCTTATCAGGTGCAGTTCATGCTTCTTTGACAGGAGATGCGCTAGCTCTGTCGCTACGATTCCACTTCCACCGTACGTGGGAAAACAAGCAATGCCAATTCTCACTGTAGAAACACCACCGGGTCATCTACCTTTAAAGGCACTCTGGAGAGGAATGGTTCACCGAATTTAACTCCAACTTTTGCCCCGTAGATCTGGTCCCTCAACTCGATAGAGGTGAGTAAGCCATCGACCCCCATCATCAGTGGCATTTGGGATATGTAGGCTTTGATCGCCGCCTGTTTCTTTCCATAGTTCCTAGTAACGTCGACGATGAATGATGGATCAAACGATCGATGCAGCATGTAATAGGCAATCATGCCGACTCGATGTGCCTTGAACTCTGATGCGACCTTTCTTAACTTGGCGAGAAAGGTGGCTTTGTCCACGAGTTTCCGGCTTGCAACGTGATCTGGGTGATGCCCATCTCCATACGGAGCGATCAAAAGGCGAGGTCTGTGTTGCCTAATCACATTACCTAATTTCTTCACATTCTCGAAGTTAGCAGATACTCTACAGTCTCCGAGATCCAGGTTGTCGCGAACCTGCACACCTAGAATCTGAGCTGCCTTCGCAGCCTCCGTTAGTCGCGTTTCAGCAGAGCCTTCCGAACCCAGTTCTCCACGCGTCAGGTCCGCTATACCAACATTATACCCGCTTTCACTCAACTTTGCGATGAGGCCACCGCAGCAGAGCTCCACATCATCTGGATGTGGACCGATGACGAGTACATCTACCATTTAATCACCCTATGTTCGCCATAATCTGCGTCACGAAGGTTCTCGAAGACTACTCTTAGGAACTCTCTGCCGAATTTAATGAGGTATTCTAAGATGTTAATCTGCCTTTCCTGAAGTTGACCACGTGGAAAGATATTGTCGTGAGCCTTTGCGATCTGCTCCTTGATGAGTGTGTTCTGCTCCTTAAGTCTTGACGCAAGCTTATTCTCCAAAGCATCGATTGACTTGAGGATCCTGCCCTGTGCAAGAGTGCATGACCCTGTAAGCGTTGGATCGATAGACTCAGCCCGTTGAGTCACCTCAGCTATACTCTTGGCAACCTCACTCTTGAATGGCTTGAAAACTCCGTCAAGCTCTTCTTTGGCTAGGTCTTTCAAAAACTTCTCCGGGTTCCTCAAGTCCTGTATCCCTACTCTGTACTTTTCTAGAACTTTAGAGACCTTTCTTTCGACGATGGTCACGCCAAACCTTGGCACAACAACAGGCATCTCCACGGCGAAGAAGTCGTATATTGGCTTCAGCTGTGCGAGGTACGCTGTCTCATTCGGTCCAGCTATATACGCAAACGTAGGGAAGAGTAGATCCTGCGTTACCGGTCGGATTACGGCGTTCGCGCTAAATCTGGATGGGTCGGTATCTAAAACGTCGAGGAGCTCCTTCTGCGAGAACACCTGAGTGGCGGTGACAAATTGCCCATTGTAGGCGACTCGTTCTCTTTTTCCTTCGTCGTTGATGAAAAAAAAGTTACAGATATCAGGTCTCTTATGAATTCTTGGCGAATAACCGAGTCTTCTCAGCTGCATTCCAGCATCGTTGAGGATTCTCGTGCATTCAGTCGGTCGCCTCACCAACCTTTCAAAGATTGGGCACATCAATCTCCTGAAATAATGTGGCTCCACCAAGATTAGTCCGTTATCACCGAAGAGGTTGATCATGATTTTGGAGTAGAAATCACCTACGGTCAACGAATCTGCAATAAGCTCCTGAATTTCCTCCAGTAACTTCGCTTTAAATTCCGTCTCTGGAGAAACATCGCCTATTGCAGTTAACATCGTTTTCATTTTTTCTTTGTCAAGAGCCACGTGTGAAAGTGGCAGCTCTGTTGACACGTTATCATATCGAATTTCGTGGAGTTCGTTTTCTTTGAACAAACCGATGTGGTTAACCTCTGAGAAATCGTGGTCTTCAGACGCGTTCCAGAAGACTGGGACCAAAGAGTATTCGCTCGTTGATAGTCTTTCGCAGGCTATGATCGCGGAGATCGCCTTGTAGATCGCATAAATCGGACCTGAGAACAGCCCTGGTTGCTGACCTGTTATGACTGCGTGGGTGTTATTCTGAAGTAGAGATTCGATATTCTCTTTCACTCGTTGGGGAGCACCCACTTGCGTGTTATACTCGAGCAGTTTATCGACCAGCAGTTCTCGGTCTATACTAAATTTTCGCAGGTCTGGGTCTGTGAAGTGCCTTGGGAACACCTTCTTTAGACTTCTCGATCGGTTGACATAGTCGACGGTTACTTTCTCCGACGTAACGAATTCGATGGGCAAAACCCCAGATGTCATCATAAACACTCGGTGACGTTTTCGTTGAAGTAACAGGATTACTATTATTCACTTATGAACTGGTCTATTATGCTTCTCCTATTCCATTGGGTGTAGCTATTTGTACAGCTTCAATAATCTTGTAGCGTTTTTATGGAAGATCTTTTCCATAGTTGCTGGTTCAAGTCCTATAGCAATACACGCTTTGAGCTGCATCTTGAGGTAAGGGGCACTAAAACCTCTGGGAAAGTAGCTTGAGTCACTTCCAAAGATTAAGCGGTCTGGGCCGACGGTCTCAAGCATCTTCTTGAAAAGGTCTTCTAAGCTGATTTCAAAGGGCATCCACTGCAT
>CP070765.1:231533-239188 GCA_020345645.1 Candidatus Bathyarchaeota archaeon
CCCGCTTCACGAGCCAAGAAAGGACGCCTGAAAGCGTTGAGGATGGGTAATGGATTGCGTTGGCTTTCAAAGACTCTACAATCTCGCCCATCGTTCTCGGGCGCCACATTCCCCATTCAGTTTTTAGAAGCTTCAACACAGCTTGGCTGCAGTTCTTCGCCTTTTTTATTGAAGGATACCGTTTATCAGATGGGGATGAAGAAGGCTTCAGTCTAACGGTTAAGGGTTTATCCTTCTTGAGTTCAGTGTCAGTCTCAACTTCCTCAAGATCAGGAGGAATCATCTGGAACGCTTTGAAAACATTCTCGATGAGTTTAGGCAGGTCGTCAAGGGTTTTCATGACTTCCTTAGGTGTACCGGAGATCTCAATCTCATTCTGGTCAATCTTGACCCTAAAGGAGAGGGGCAAATTAGGAAACCTTCCGTAGAGTGGTGTCTGGTGCAGGGTATAAAATGTTTTATGCCTTGTTACTTTCGTAACGAGTGCATTATTTCTCAGAGTTACAGATCATAGAGTCCATTGGTTAGTCGTTCAGCCTTGTTCTGTGAAATCAGGACGGTGTCTTCTGCTCTGAACCCGCCGAAGTCGACAAGGTATACACCTGGTTCATCCGTAACAACGTTCCCTGTTCTAAGCGTATCTTTGCTCCGGGAGTTTAGCATAGGTTGCTCGTGAACCTCTAATCCGATTCCGTGCCCTAAGCCATGGACGAAGTGTTTTCCATATCCGGCGTTCTTAATGACTTCTCTGGCACGAGTATCAATCGCCTTTGCTTTCTCGCCATCTTTCATTCCTAGGAAAGCGGATTGTTGGGCGTTTTTCACAACTGCGTAGAGTTTCTTCTGCTTTTCAGAAGGGGTTCCGACGACGAATGTACGAGTCATGTCGCTACGATATTGCTGATACGTTGCCCCTATGTCAACGACTACGACGTCTCCGGCTTTCATCTTGCGGTCACCGCATCCTCCGTGAGGGAAAGCGGAGTGGGGGCCGGAGGCCACTATCGTCTCGAAGGCAACGCCTTGTGACCCACGTATGCGCATGCCATACTCGATCTCAGCAGCCACTTCAAACTCGCGTAATCCGGCGATCATCTTCTCTTGGGCGATTTCCATGCCTTTCACGGTGAGTTCAGCAGCAGTCCTCATTCGCTTCAATTCGCCATCATCTTTTATTCTGCGAAGACTCCACACGTATTCACTCTTGGGTTCGAGGTTTATTGAAGACGTGAAGACTGTCCGCAGTTTGCGGTTTTCTTCGAAGTCCATCGAATCGAATGCCACGTGTTTCAGGTTCTGTTCTGAAAGCTGTTCTTGGAGCTTCGTAGTGAAGTCGTTCCAATGCTTTGCTCGTTTAACGGTGCAATGCTTTGCGTCAGCCTTTACCTGTTCGTAGTTCACCCCATAGACATAGAGGGTGGCTTCACCATCAAAGGGTACTATCAACATGGTTCCACCAGAAACACCGGTAAAATAGAGCATGTTAACAGGGCTTCTGACTAGGTAACAATCAAATTCGTCCGTGAATGAACTCCTTAAACGTTCAATGCGATTCTTCAATTTATCATCCACCGATGTAGGACAAGGTATTGTATAAGGATGTTTTAAAAGCAGTGGTGAGGGTAGCTAGCCGCCACTCATTAGTGACATGAGGATGATGTGATCCCTATCCCGTAGTTCTGTGTTCATGCCTCTAAGCTGACCTATCAGGATCCCGTTAACAGTGACGACGAAGCCGCTTTTCATGTCCTTGTCCCCAGGTGCGAAGACTTGTTGCTTGAAGTTTGTTCCATAGTTGTTGGAGAGTTTGTTGAGTAGTTCCTGTAGGCAGGTGCCTTTAGGGAGGCTGAATTCTTCAGAGCGTTTGTTGAGAAGGTTTTTGATGAATCCTAAATATTCAACTTTTACCTTCACGGGGATACGCCTCATGAGAATACGAGGGGGGATGTATTTAACGCTTCTAGGGAGGTCTTTCAGCGTTTTGAAGAGCCTTCTCGACCGCTTCCCGGATTATGAATCCGCCCAAGTGGAGTATTGGTTCATCGATCTCAGGATCAACAGCCATCGTGGCAGTACAGGGGTAGCTGTGATGAGCTTTAGCGATCGCGTCGTAGAGACGGGTTTGTTCTGTGCTTACATTCAGCAGTTTTCTGGCGATGTACCAAGTGGAGCCACAGGGAGCACTCTGCTTCACAATAGTTGATTGAATGACTTCATCGGTTTTCTTCTGATCTAAAGTAATTTCCAAGTGTGGGCGACCAATCTTTAATTCTTTGACGAATCTGGAGATTGTCGGTTTGTCGTGGGAAGGTTCAAGGGAGCAGAAGGGTTTTGGGAAAGAGGATTCAAGTCCTAGTTCTTGGCATATCTCGCTTGTTTGGCGTTTTAGACCGATTGGAACTTCGGTGAAGTCTTCGATTGGAATGATGAGCCCTTTCATTTCGGCGGCTTCGAGTAAGTGAGGGAGCTCAAGGAGTAGGTCTTTGTGAATTCCGGATGCAATACATAGGTCAGCTTTTGGCAATTTTGTGGGGAGGTGTTTTTCGGGATCATCTATGAACGCGGGTAGTTGACTGCTGTCGGGCAGTTGGATTGCTGCTCGAATGTTGCGAACGTGGCTGTACACGTCGTATTTGCAGTGGTCGCAATAGAGTCCGCAGGTCTTGCAGAAGCTAGGATCGTTTATCAGGTTTCGTATGACTTTTTCAGCGAATTCACCGGTGTAAATGAAGGCTAATGTAAGAGGGTTCTGTTGGGAGTCTGCGTTCAAGGTTTGAACCTTTCGTGGTTTTCAGGTTGCCCAGTCTAGAAGTCTCTTCTCACCTTCAAGGGTTCTGAGTTCAGTTAGGTCCTGAGTAACTTCCATAGTCCCCAAGTACTCTCCGTTCCTAGCTCTAATAGCGTAGAATCGGATGTGAATGAGACGGTTGTTGAGATTAATCCAGAATTCCGCTTTGTCCTCCTTTCCTGCTTTAAAGGCGTGTAGAATGCTGTTGACGACGTGAACACTTTTCTGGGGATGGCAGAGTTGCACATCGCGTCCAAGGACGCTTTTAGTTCGGATGAAGATTCGGTCTTCAGGCTTGCTGAAGTATTTCACGTGGTTGTTCTTGTCAACGTAGGATATATCGACGGGGAGGGTGTTTAGGATTGAGTTGATTTCCTCCGCTGAGAGAGAGCCGGTTTCAAACTGCAGGACTCCTTGTGAATCCAACAGGGACCCAGCTGATTCTTCAGTAACATGGTCGGTTTTGATGGTGGGAGTGAAGGAGCAGTATCCGATTTCGTCAAAGTCCTGTTGGGCTTGTTTCCATTCGCTTTCTGTTATTACTTTCACTGCGGTTGGAAAGAGGATGTTATTTTCCTTGTAGAAATGGTTGGAGAGGAGGTCATGCAACGCTGAAGCGTCTTCAGCTAAGTGGACTTGGAGGTTTTCGATTCCTGATGTTTTTACGTCGTCAATTGACTTCGTCAGGTGCTTCTTTCGTTCTCGTATCGTATCGTGCTCTTTCCACATGACTGTAGGTGGTTCGGTGATCCCGTGTTTCTCTAGGAGTGGAAATAGCACGTTTTCTTCGCGTAAGTAGTGTTTTTCGGAATCACGGAAGGCTTGGGAGATCTGTTGAAGGCGTGATTCGTGATCGCTTGTTTTTTTGGAGGTTCCATACTGTTGGATCTTCTGTGCGATTGTGGTGAGTTCATTGGCAAGCTGAAGCATTATGGTGTGTTCTTCCATGAGTATGGTGATCAAGTGGTCGGGAGGAAGAGTCAGTTCCTGTTTCTCTAATTGGTCTCGGAAGACAGCCAGATGGACATCACATAGGCGTTGTATTTCTTCCCTTTGCATTCCTTCCGCGATGAGCTCTTGCTCGATCTGGGAAATCTCTAGTGGTGTGGCATTTCTCAAGACTGCTTTGAATTTCCTCTTTGCGTCTTCTAATGAAAGGCCAGAATGGAGTTGTTTCACCAACTCTTTGAGTGCTTCTTTCTGTTTATTCATGCTTTTCACCTTAATGGGTTACGAAGATCGTGCCTGAGGCGTCTTTTCTTTTCTGCTCTCGCAATTGATCTGCGGTTAAACATTTTCCTCTAGTGGGGCAATACTTCTTCGAGTGATAGACGAAGGTTTTGAAAATTGGTTCCATTGTCTCCTTATTCAAGGAATAGAGATGTTCTTTCTTTCTTCGCTCTGAAAAGATGAATCTGCATCGTTCCAATGGCTTGAGGTTGTGGGAGATCATGCTCTGTTCTTGGTTAAGGGTGTTTGCGATGTCGGTCACGTTCTTTGGACCGTCTCGGAGGAGTTCGAGAACCGCGAGACGGGTAGGATTCGCGAGAGTGGAGAAGAAGTCGTAGCAGGTTTCGCTAAGGTTTCTTTTCATTCATAACTCCTCACGATATATGAAGATTTTTTCATATAAGAGTATATAGTTGTCCTGTTCGATATAAGGTTTACGCGGTTTCGCAGCTCACAAAGAGAAATTGAATGGGTAAGCTTACATGCAGACAGCCCATAAAACGCAGGGAGGATCATGCTGACCACTAACACTAAAATTATGTCAGCGGCTATAGCAGGAGGATATGCTGTTGGAGCATTCAACATAAGCAACTTGGAGACCTTGTGGGCTATAACTGAAGCAGCTGTCGAAGAAAATTCCCCAGCGATTGTAGGGGTGACCCCAAGTGCCATCAAGTATGGGGGACTAAGGCATCTGGCCGAGATTGTGAAGGTTTCAGCTGAATCAATCAGTCAGCCTATGTCTTTACACCTTGACCATGGAAAGGACTTGGAGACGGTCCGTGATTGCATAGATGTAGGGTTCACTTCCGTCATGATCGATGCTTCCCACCTAAAATTCGAAGAAAACATGGCGCTCACAAAGGAAGTCGTGAGCCTTGCACATTCCAGAGGTGTCTCGGTAGAAGCAGAACTTGGGAGACTGGTCGGTATTGAGGAAGGTGTGGTTGAAGAGCGAGAAGCTTTCTTCACAAACCCAGAAGAGGCGGAAGAATTCGTACAGCGAACAGACATCGATGCTCTAGCAATAGCGATCGGCACAGCTCACGGACCCTATAAATCAAGAATTGAACCGAAGCTAGACTTCACTAGGCTGAAGGCGATCAAAGATCGGATAAAAGATACCCTTATCGTGTTACATGGAGCATCTAGCGTTCCTCCTTGGATTATTGAGAAAGCCACCAAGTACGGGGCGGAGTTATCTGGGGCAAAGGGCATCCCAGAAGTGCAGATTACGAAAGCGATCTCCCTCGGAGTTTCGAAAATTAACATCGATACCGACCTACGATTGGCGTTTACAGGGGCAGTTCGCGAAGCGCTAGCTACTTCCCCAAAAGCATACGATCCACGATCATTTCTGAACCAAGCAAGAGACACGATGAAAGAAGTGGTCAAAGGGAAAATGCGTTTATTCGGCAGCTCAAGTAGGGCGACTTGACCTACTTCTCCATGAGTAGGGGCTCGCATTTATAGAAGAGGCTGACATTAAACGAAGACATCCAGGTGATTTCGTGGAGAATGACATCTTACAAAGCCTGACGAAGGCAGTCGTTAACTATGAAGTTGAAGACGCTGTTTCCGCAGCGAAGAGAGCTCTTGAAGCAGGTGTGGATCCAGTAGTAGCAATCGAAGAAGGGCTGGCAAAAGGCGTGAGAATCGTCGGGGACAGGTTTGGAGCTGAAGAAGTTTTTTTACCAGAGTTGATGGTCGCTGTAGAAGCCATGAAGCAAGCAATGGTGATCTTAAAACCGGCGATTACAGCAACGTCGCAAGCTAAGAAGGCGTTAGGTCGAGTCATGATAGGGACAATTGAAGGGGATATCCATGATATCGGCAAGAGTATGGTGAGTGCCATGCTTACCGTTGCAGGTTTCGAAGTGGTCGACCTTGGTACTGATGTTTCGGTTGCGAAGTTCATTGCGAAAGTGAGAGAACTTGAGCCAGATATCGTGGGCATGTCAGCGTTGATGACAACAACCATGTTGAGAATGAAAGACGTGATTGAAGGCCTGAGGAAGGAAAGGTTGCGGGAGAAAGTCAAGGTAGTGATTGGTGGAGTGCCAACATCTTTAGAATGGGCCAAAGAGATTGGGGCTGATGGACACGGGTGGAACGCTTTAGAAGCCGTTGAAGTCGCGAAGAGGCTGCTCCAGCGAGAGTGAAAGCAGGAGGGTTGTGAATGCCAAAGTTTTCATCTTCAAAACGCCCTAGGATGCGCCTGCTCTCCGAAGAAGACGTCGAGAAGATCCATGTAGCATCTTTGAAGCTGCTGGAAGAGATCGGAGTAACGATGCATAATGATAGAGCACTGAAGTTGCTGGATGATCATGGAGCTGGGGTGGACTTTAAGGGGAAAACGGTCCAGGTGCCACAGCACTTGGTCAAAGAGAGTCTCGTGAAAGCTCCTTCGACAATCAGGCTTTACAGTCGTGACGGGAAACATGACCGCCTTCTTGAAGGAGATAGAGTTACGTATAATCCGGGCTCATCGGCGTTATTCTTCCTCGATTCGGACACTGGGGAACTCAGGCGACCGTTATGTAAGGACCTCGCAAACCTTGTCAGGCTGGCTGATGCCTTGGAATATATTCACGCTCAAAGTACATCGCTCGTTGTCTCAGATGTTCCTGAAATGATCGCGGACAGATATCGCCTGTTCATTGTCTTGAAGAACTCGCCGAAGGCAGTAATTACAGGGGCGTTCAGTATTGATGGACTCTACGATATGAGAAAAATGTTGCAGATTGTCGCGGGAGGGGAAAAAGAACTCGCCAGGAAGCCGATGGCGATCTTCGACACATGCCCTTCCGCGCCATTGAAGTGGAGCGAGATCAACTCCCAGAACCTGATCGACTGCGCAGAGTCACGGATCCCAGCAGAAATCATTCCCATGCCTCAACTAGGAGCTACAGGGCCAGTCACGCTTGCGGGGTCACTTGTACAACACAACGCTGAGTTCCTCAGTGGCTTGGTTTTAGCTCAACTGGTGAATCCAGGAGCACCCGTAATATACGGTGGTTCACCGACTACGTTGGACATGAGGCATGGAACAGCGCGTCTTGGAGCCATCGAGACCATGATGCTCGGATGCTCCTACTCGCAGGTCGGCAAGTTTTACCGTTTACCTACTCACATGTACCTCGGGTTGAGTGACGCCAAGATCGTGGACACACAGTGCGGACTCGAATCTGGCATCGCAATAGTGCTAGGTGCTCTCGCAGGCATCAACGTAATCTCAGGTCCTGGAATGCTGAACTTCGAGAACTGTCAAAGCTTAGAGAAGCTGGTAATCGACAACACAGCTTGTGGAATGGCTTTACGGTTGATTGATGGCGTCAGAGTTGACGAAGAGACCCTTGCGGTCGACCTGATGAGAAAAGTCGGTCCAGGGGGCGTGTATCTTTCAGAGAAACACACGCTAGAATGGTTCCGAAAGGAGCAATTCATGCCTTCAGCTCTGATCGACCGTAAAGAATGGCGAGTGTGGAAGAACGATGGTGCAAAGAGTACCCGGCAAAGAGCCAAAGAACAGGTTGCGAAGATTTTAAAGGGGCACACACCTGAGCCCCTGCCGGATGACATACGAAGAGACCTAGATGCAACCGCTGAGAGTATCTTGAAATCCCATAAAACCTCA
>CP070765.1:239288-246607 GCA_020345645.1 Candidatus Bathyarchaeota archaeon
CGACTACCTCATCTTCAGCGTGGAATGTTCCACGACCACGAATGACGTATTGAATCTCTTCGACATCGTGGCTGTGGAACGAGTTTCTGTCTCCTGGATCGAAAAATGAAATGCCCATACTGCAGCTCTTGGCTCCAACGGTTTCACGGTCAATGAGGAGTTTCACGCTTCTCCGAAGAGGGGGGGACGCGACATATTCAGCGACTTCATCGAGTTTGACGACTTTCATTCAAAATGATGCTCCTGATCGAAGGTGCATAAAACCGAAAGGAATATATCAGGATTTTGGTTTCTGAGCGATCCAAGAGAGCGTTAGACTCAACGAGTCAACAGCACTCTCATCGACCAAAAATGATTGAATAGAAAGTGAAGTGGTTGAGATTCCGGAATCTCCTTCTATTCATCTTGATGGTTTCTCTATGGGGAGCAAACTGGTCAGTGATGAAGGTGGGACTGACTTTTGCACCGCCCTTATCGTTCGCACTTCACCGTTTCGCCACCGCCGCTGTCTTCTTGTTTCCAGCCCTACTGTTATTACGACGCCGAATACCGCGAGATAGTCGCACAATTGGATTATTGTTGGTATATTGTACGATCTATGTCCTTCAAGTTCTAACCATTCAAATTGGATTAGTCGACGAGAGTTCTGGTATAAGTGCAGTCTTGACTTTTACTCAACCCATTTTCGTGTTCTGTTTAGCTACCCTGTTCTTACAGGAGAATGTGACAAAGGTGAAGGTTCTCGGTGTCATCTCAGGCTTCTCAGGTGTCGTTATTCTTACAATGCCAAACGTGAGTTCATTCACCCTCGGATCAGCACTTGTGTTAGTGCTGGGGGGGTTTTTCTGGGCGACCGGAATCGTGTTCTTCAAGAAGTTCCTAAGCCATGTAGACCCGAGTGTCGCGGTTTCGTCACAGTTGTCCCTCGGCACAGTCCTTTTGGGAATCCTCGGTCTCATCACAGGCAGTCTAGTGTTGCCCCCACAAATGACATACCTCTGGATAACGTTGATCTCAGCGATTGGGTCTCTAGTCGTAGGCACCATAATCTGGATCTTCCTCCTTGAACGTGAGGATGCAACGACGCTTTCCGGATCAAGCTTCATTATACCAGTATTGGCACTCATCTTTGGATGGCTACTTCTTGGCGAAAGCACCACGGTAGACTCGATGGCGGGTTCAGGCTTGGTCTTGTTGGGAATAGTCTTAGTGAATGCAAGATCCGCAGGGCACTGACTGGCGTTTTAACTTCAATAACTTAGAAGAACCCATTCATGACTGATCTCATGTAGATGGCAGAACCTGAGGACACCGTAACAGACCAATTATACGAGGAATCCATGCTTAAGCGGATCATCTGAACTAATGAGGTGCAAATAGAAACCAGTAAGGTAAGCTGAACCTGTTATCTCAGGAATTACTGCATCAATGGATCCTCCAATACGGCTCGGAGAGACCAATTTCCCGTTAAAAGCAGTTCCGATAATGCTTTCGCTAACGAACGGATGATTCAAGGCTAGTCGCTGCTTATGATAAAGGGTAGCCATCAGAGCACAAGTGGCTGTACCGCAGGGTGACCTATCTGCCTGCTTTTCTCCGGAGACGACAACGTTTCGAACGTGGTCTTTTGCGTGTTTAAGTTTACTGCAGATCTGAACGTGATGGATTTCATTGACGAAAGGTTTCTCGGGGTGCTGAAGCTCTATCTGTTGGTTTGCGGCTTTTCGAATGCTCATGCCAACTTCGATTAGTTTCTTCAGGTTTTTTCGTTCAACCTTGATGCCAATCGCATCAGCGTCGACTATGGCACAGAAATTCCCTCCATAGGCCACATCGCAAGTGACAGTCCCGATTTGGGGGACTTCAATCTCAGCGAACTTTTGCCAGAATGCAGGAACATTGCGCACTGTAACTGAGGTCACAGCTTCGTTTTTAATGTGAGCGTAAGCCAGTATGGGTCCAGCGACGGTGTCAAGTTTAATGGTCGTCGTTGGGGACTTTTTATCAACCATACCGGTTTCAACAACCGCCGTTACTACACCAATGGTCCCATGCCCACACATATTCCAATATCCTGTAGTGTCCATGAAAATCACGCCAAAACTAGCGTCGTCGCTTACCGGTGGCGTCAGTATGGCTCCATACATGTTCGAGTGCCCCCTAGGTTCCTGCATCAACGATGTACGAACTGTTTCCAGATTGTCCTCAAGATACCGTCGCTTATCCAACATCGTCGGACCTGGAACAAAGGGAATTCCTCCGACCACAATCCGCGTGGGCTCACCAGCAGTGTGCGTCTCAAGTGTTGAGATCAACCTGTCGAACTTCATCTTGCTTCCCCAGACGTCACTAAAAGTATCAACATCGTCTTCCCTTAAAGATCCTGCCAAGATGACTCCGAGTAGGAACCATACAAAACACCGAACGAGCAATACTTCTTATATGATAACATCATCTTAACCTCGATCACTTTGAAGCTCGGAATAGGACTAGCCGGATGGTTCCAGATCCCCCTTGAAACCGCATTGAATACGATTTCCAAGCTAGGCTATGATGGCGTGGAGATTTATGTGTGGAGGGGCTACATCTTTGACTCGTCAGTCTACGATCCTGAAAGCGGACCTTCCCGAAGGCTAGGTCCTAACTCACGCAGACGGCTCCGACGCCTGCTTGACGAGAACGAACTGGAGATCGCAGCGATAGGAACAGTCGATTTTCCCTTTGACTACCTCAACCCCTCCGAAACCACGAGAAAGGACCACATTCAATTCGTCAAAGAATGCATCGACTTCGGAGCAGATCTTGAAGCGTCAATCGTTTGGTCAATGTCAGGACCTCAGCTTCCCAAGAGCTCTCTCGATGAGTCGTGGCAGAAACTCGAGCACACAATGCGAACCTGCACGGACTACGCTTCAGCCAACGGAATGACTTTCGCAATAGAACCCTGCCATGGTCAACTAGTGAGCTCAGCAGAAGACTGCCTCCGACTGATCAGAAGAGTGAAGGACGTGAAAGTCAACTTTGACCCAAGCCACTTCACGATTCGAGGATGGAATGTCCCAAAAGCCGTGAAAGAGCTGGCCGACCACATAGTTTTTGCTCACATAAAAGGAACGAAAGGACGGGTTCCAAATCACCAATGGTATATTCCCGGAGAGGACCCAGAAGATGTGGCGTCAATAAAGGAACTAACTCTCGCGCTCGACGAAATTGGATACACAGGGTACATCTCAGTGGAGGTTGCACACCGCAGACGCACGGACATCTTATACGATCCATGCTTCGCAGCAGAACTAGCATATAATACGGTATCGCCTGTTTTTGAAGAATTGAAATTAAGAAGCTAGTCTCATTTACGTACGTTCTTCAGGCTAAGGTAGGTTCTCTGTAGTTCTTCGTTTTCTAAGACAGATTTCGGGGAGCCGTGGCAGAGAATCTTGCCCTCCACTAAGGCACAGACGTTATCAGCGTAGCGCATAGCTATATCGAGCCTGTGTTCTACGATAAGGAAGGTGATGCCTTCTTTCTCGCTCATTGCCTTTACGGTGGAGAAGATCTTGTTCGCTAGGACAGGATGAATGCTTCCGACGGGTTCGTCGAGAACACACAATTCAACATCTTCCATGAGAAGTCTAAGCAGTTCTAGAAGTTTCAGCTGGCCTCCGCTTAACTCATAGGCCAAGTTGTTTCGTTTTCCTTCTACATCGAAACTTTTCAGCAGAGCCAGCGATTTTTCGGTCAACTCCTCTTCTTGGGGGAGCCATATTCTTCGGGCGAGAGCCTTTAGGATGTCTTCACCAAGCTGGTTTCCGGCTGAAACCATAAGGTTCTCGAAGACTGTGAGTTTCTTGAAAGGCGCTGGAATTTGGAAAGTCCGTGCGATTCCGATCTTGCGAAGTTTATGTGGTGCTTTGCCTGTAATGTCGTCTCCCTTGTACCGTACGGTTCCTTCGTCAGGTCGGTAGACGCCAGTGAGGCAGTTGATCAACGTGGTCTTTCCGCTACCATTGGGTCCGATTAGAACGGTGACCTTGCCTTTTTCTACACCGAGAGTGACGCCGTTGAGGGCACGGAACTCGCCGAATTTCTTTACGATATCAATAGTTTCGAGTATTTCCATTCTCTTGCCAACTGAGACAATTACAGACGATCGGAAAAAAAAGGGTTAGGGTGGAGTCCACGTAAGAGTGTCCGTTGATGCATCGTATATGCCGATGTCTTCCCACTCGTAGTCGCCAGGTGATGTTTCGATAACCTGCGAGATGCCAAAGATGGCGAATGCCCGGTCTCCTGCATCGTTCAGCTTGGTCCAACCAGAGAGACCATAGTAGTGGGATGTGACCTCTGGGAGGACAGCTTTGATTTTCTCACCGTCGTACTCGCCAGCAGCTAACACTGAGAGTGCGGCAATCCAGATTGAGTCGTAAGCTGTATACGAGAAGGCATAGGGTTCATCACCATAGGTGGCTACGATGTAGTCGTAGTAAGCCTGCGTTCTATCGTCGTCAGGAGGTTTCAACCAGAAGCCAGTCACGTTCATCGTTGCAGCTGTTTCAGCGGCTTTATCAAGTAGAGCTGTGGCATACGCATCGAAGACGAATGTTGGAGCTGTATGCAACTCGGGGTATGTGGTGATTACGGCAAACATGTCTGAAAGGATTGTGTCTGGGGCGATGATGTCAAGGATTACTTTTCCGACTCCGTAAGTATCTACAGCATCAAGGTAAGCTACTTCGATAGCGCCGACTTCAGGAGTAAAGTCGGTGGTGTCGGGAGCAACCCCAAGTGAATAGGGGACAACTATCCCAGCATCCTCGTATGCTTCAGTTATTCCTTCAGCACCACTTGCACCGAAAGGCTCGTCAGTGTATATCATAATCGCTGCTTCTATTCCCATATCTTGTGCAACTGCGAGGTGTGAAGGCGAGTATAGTGGGACAGGCGCAGGCAGTCTGAAGATGTAATCGTCAGCTATTGCCATGTCAGCCGATTGAGATCCTGAGGAAAGGCAGACGACCTTTTGGTTGTCAAACACAGATTTCGTCGCTTTTACGTGCGAGCTCCACTCCATGCCGACGATGATTTGGACGCCTCGTTCAATCAAGGCTTCAGCGCGTTCAACACACTTCGTTGCAGATGTTTCGGCTTGTTCAACCCATCGCTCAAATTGGACTGGAATTCCTGCGTCCTCTAACCAGGCGTTGACTTCATCAAGAGCGTATTTTTCCCCTTGGGCATAGAGTTCTCCTTCAACGGGTTCAGCGTAGATGACGCCGATTGGAATCGTACCTTCCAAGGTTGGGACCGTTTCCACTGGAGCGAAGTATTGACCTGCAAAGAATCCACCGATTCCTGCGACGAGAATTAGTATCAAGAATCCACCGTATAGCATGTTGGTATTCATGTTTCTTCCCTAGATCTAACGTACCTACTCATTCGGCTAAAAAAGTCTTTCTAGCCTAACTAAGATGGATTAATTCAACTGGCAACTGTATTCACAGATGCATCAATAGTTGGATCTCTCAAGGACCTTGTAGTTTCCTTGGTTTCTCGGGGATGAGACCTTCAGGTCGTCTGAACATGACGAGAAGAAGGATTATTCCGAGAAGTATGTGCTCGAACCAGATGGGACTGAATGGTAGGAACGAAAGGGACGGCTTCATATAGATAAGAACCCGTCTTAAGGAAATCAATGAAATCGTACCCACAAGGGTGCCCAAGTTATTTCCGGATCCTCCGACAATCACCATGAGCCAAGGCCAGAAGGTGAAGTCAATCCGATCATAGGTGGGGATAACAGCAGCAGCTTGGCGCGTTGTGTTAAGTACTCCAGCTACCGCTAATATTCCTGAGGACAGTGCCATTACAATCATTTTTACTCTGTTAGTGTCTTTTCCTACAGTCTTCGCCGTTAGTTCGTCTTCCCTGATGCTTCGTAGAAGCCTGCCGAAAGGAGAGTGGCATAGTCGTTCGGTGAGGAAGAAAATAAGCACCGAAACGCTACTGATCAAGATGAATAGCCCAAGATAGTAGTAGTCAGCGCCAAACCAACCAACGAAGTTCGGCATCGAAATGCCAAAGTTTCCGCCCGCTAGGGGACGATAGTAGGTTCCTATGGTTCTTGCGGCTTCAGCTAAAGCCAACAAGAAGACAGCGAGGTAAGTCTCATCCAGTCGCCGAACGAAAAAGGAAGTAAGATAACCCGTCACCATTCCAGCACCAGCTGCTACTACGATCGTCAGAAGAAGAAGACCTATGGATGTAAACGGGTCACTAGCGAGATGGACATTAAGCAACGCGACTACTTGGGCATTGTCTTCAATGAAGTTTAATTCTGGTGGGACGGAATAGATCACCATTGCCAGTCGGGATGGTAAAACGGCGGTAACTACGGCCCCTACAATAATGGAAAGGAACAGCCCCAAGTTTGGGATGCCAGTGTAGCCTTGCTGTAAATTAAGGGCTAGGCTTACAAGAAGATACACCGCGAAAAAAGTCACGAAAGTTGAGATTGGAATCAGTATATCGGCAATGTTTACCATGACCCAGTCTTTCCTTCACGGAACTTCGCAATTAGGTCTGCAATCCCATGTGGTGCCAGAATGAGCATTGCGCAGGTAATGGCTACAGGGATGATGAGCCGGTAAGGACCGACCCACGTCCCAAGAGTAGTTATCAGTCCAAATAAGACAGCACCTTCGACGCCTCCAATGATAAAGCCACCTAGAAGGCTACCATAGATGCTTAAAAGTCCGCCAACAACGACGGCTGCAAGAATCCGGGTTAACATGATCGCTCCCGTGAATGGGCTGGTGGTAAACCACATTGGCCATATGCTTCCAGCAATCCCTGCAAGACCCCCCACTAGGAACCATGAGACGCTGAGTACAAATTCAATGTTGATCCCTTGACTCCAGGCAAGCGAATAGTTCTGCACGATTGCTCGCATAGCAATTCCAAGACGGGTTCTTGTCAGAAACAGGTGAAAGAAGATGGCTAGAGCGACAGCAGTCCCTAAGGAGATGAAAAATACACCAGGGGCGAAGTCGAACACCATAAAGTCCGCTGCTCGCAACTGGAATTCGCGAGCAAAGACCTTCAATGTGTAGGTTATGTAATCCGCGAATATGTTGACGAAACCATAGACAATGAAGTCAAGACCAAGTGAAGCGATCATCAAGCCGATGAGACCTATTCCTTTGTCCTGCAACAAGGAAAGGATTCGATAGAAAACGAGACTTAGGACGCCTCCAGCTAGAAAGCTGAAGGGCATAGCAATGTACGGGGAAAGCCCAGAAATGTAGAAAGTCAACGCGATA
>CP070765.1:246707-253953 GCA_020345645.1 Candidatus Bathyarchaeota archaeon
TTTTCAGTCTTCAGTTTCATCCTTTTTTCTCCTTTCTCTTTAGCAAGTATTACAACTATGGGTTGTCTAATTAAAGGTTTCTGGAAGAATCCTCTATTCATTTTTCACACGACAACGACGGTTTTCCTGCCTTCTCAACTGCTTTATTCATGAGTTAAGTCGTCTAACGACGGTGATAACGATCGGAAAAGACTTAATATGTAGCATTAGGCAAGGTTTCTCGTATGGTGATGCAGTGAGAACTGAACCGCTGGCGCTTGGGATTGCCCTGCTTCTCGTGGGAGTCATCGTCATCTCATGGTCCCTGAGTCCCATAGAGACGGATGAATATGATCTGGTGGTCAGGGAAGAAGACCTCGCCTACGAAGATTGGAACACGTCAGCACCCTTTGTGGCACAGGATCAGCTCTTCGTCGCGTTCGAGGGACCCGGAATGGATGAACCGATTCCAAATGGAGGCGACTTCGACGTCCGATTCTGGGTAAACATCACAGACCCGCAAGGCGACAACTCCACGTTCCGAGTCGATTTCCGACGTGAACAGACACCGATAATGAACGTGACCGTTGAACAGCGCGGAACTGGATTGCTTATCGCTGACCCGGTGGGAAACTGGAATGATGGTCCGCTCAGCATCGGTGGCGTCACTCAATACGATGGTGTGTATAAGGTTCACCTCTACACGTGGGGGGCTGGAATAGTATATTCCATTTATCCACCTGATGGCATCTTGAACTACTTGGAAATGTACGTGGTCCGCGTAACCATAGAGCGACCACAGATGAACTACCTCCCAGTAGGAATCATGGCTGGTTTTGCTGGCGCAGTCATCGCCGTCTGGGCCTTAAGAACACCTACAGCGAAACGCACACGCAAAGTACAGCGGACGCGGTAACCTACAGCATCTTAAAATCCATTGCTGCAAATGCTACTTTTTCTTCTTTGAATGCAGGTGGCAGGCGACGAAGTGTCCTTTTCCAACGTCGATGAGTGGAGGTTCTTCCGTGCGACAGATGTCGCCGATGTAGGCGGGGCATCTAGTATGGAAGCGACATCCAGATGGTGGGTTCACAGGGCTAGGGATTTCGCCTTTGATGACGGTTTCAGTGCGTCGAGCCGTGGGGTCGGGCACCGGAACGGCTTCGATTAACGCTTTCGTGTAGGGGTGCAGTGGTTCAAAGACGACTTTCTCGGTTTCACTCATCTCCATGATTTTCCCCAAGTACATGATCGCGAGTCGGTCGCACATGTGGCGAGACAACGCCAAGTCATGAGTGATGTAGAGGAAGGATGCACCGCGTTTCTGCACGAGGGTTAGCATAAGGCGGAGGATCTCGGCCCGGATCGAGACGTCGAGCATGGAGACTGGTTCATCAGCGACGACGAACTCCGGGTCGATGACGAAGGCTCGGGCTACAGCGATACGCTGTCTTTGACCGCCGCTTAGTTCGTGAGGAAATCGTAGAATGAACTCGCCTGGTGGGGTGAGTTCTACATCCTCAAGTATCTGCGACACACGGGCTTCAACTTCATCCGCTGTTAATGATTTCTCGAGGAGCCTCAATGGTTCCGCAACGATGTCGCCGACCGTCATCCGAGGATTCAGTGATTCATAGGGGTCTTGGAAGACGATCTGCATGTTGCGTCGTAAAGGCTTCATCTCCGACTCTTCGAGTTCAGTGATGTCATTGCCTTGGAAGTGAATTCTACCACCGGTCGGTTCAATGAGCCGCAGTACAAGTCGCCCAGTCGTGGTCTTTCCGCTTCCGCTTTCTCCGGCTAACCCGAAGATTTCACCTTTCTTAATATCAAAGGAGACATCGTCGACTGCGTGGACGAAGAGTTCTTCCCGTCCAAGAAGGCTTCGGAAGAACCCCATCTTGATGGGAAAATATTTCTTCAAGTTTTCAGCTTTCACGACAAGTTCAGACATTTTCAATTCAGCTCCTACTTACGCTTCACCAAGTGGCACGCTACACGATGGTTTGCTGAGACCTCAAGAAGGTGAGGAGTCTCCTTTCTGCAGATATCCATTGCGTATTTGCAGCGGGGGTGGAATCTGCATCCTGGAGGGGGATCTAACAGGTCTGGTGGAAAGCCTGGAATCGAAACCATCTCCTGCTTATCAGCCATTATGCTGGGGAAGGACTCAATGAGGTCCTGCGTGTATGGATGTAATGGATCCTTGAAGATCTTCACGATGTCACCGTTCTCGACCATGTATCCCGCATACATGATTGCGATCTTCTGGCAGACTTCCGCAATCATTGAAAGGTCGTGGGCTATCATGATCACTGATAGGTTCAGGCGTTCTTTCAGCTCCGAAATCAAGCGTAATACTTGAGCCTGCACGATCACGTCTAGAGCTGTGCCAGGCTCATCGGCGATAACTATGTGAGGGTTGTTAGCGAGGGACATGGCGATCAAAGCCCGTTGCTTCATTCCGCCACTGAATTCATGCGGGTAATTATCAGTCCGAGAAGGTTCTAAGCCAACCATTTCAAAAAGTTTGCCTGTGCGATCTTTGGCTTCTTGCCTAGTAACATCCGGTTCATGAAGCTTGATAGCTTCGACAATTTGGTCCCCGATTTTATAGAGCGGGTTCAGCGCGTTCATAGCGCCCTGGAAAACCATGGAAACAGACCTCCACCGGATATTCTTTCGCATTTCACTCTCTTTCAACGGAACGATGTCTTTCCCATCAACAATGATCTTGCCTCGAACGATTCGTCCGTTCGTCGGCAGAATCTTCAGAAGAGATAGAGCGACGGTTGTTTTTCCACACCCCGATTCACCAGCTAAACCCATAGCTTCACCTTTTTCAAGCTGAAAACTAACGCCTTCAGCTGCTCGTACAGGTCCTCTGGCCGTCATGTAGTACGTTGTTAGATCTTGAACGTCAAGTATTGGCATCCTTGAATCACCATTCTCCATGTTTCAGATATGCACAATGACATAGATTCAAAGTAAACTAGGGACTTCTTTATATAAGTCTTAGGCGACTACCTTGCGCGGGTGAATTTTTGAGTAGTAGACAGCTGTCTAGGAGAGAAACAACTTCCCTACAACGCTGCTGAAGGGTGTTGTAGCGTGAGAACCAAGTATACCGATAGGAATGTTGATCTGACCCTACTGTGTAAAGGGATCGACGACTTTTTCAGGCGCGGGGGGTTCAGGACCTACGTCGAGCAAGATGAGGACGGGGTGAAAATCAGGGTTCTTCCGACACACATACACGACATCGTAGGAAAGATCACCGTGCAGGTGTCCGGCACACCGATGGACTTCGAGGTGAAGTTCTTCAGTGGTACCAGGTCTGAAGCTCTTACCAAGTTCGGTCGCTTAACCTCATTGTTTGGGGGAGGAGTCCTCTTCCTGCGAGGCGTCAAGTCTCAAGAGGCGGAGGAGAAGCTGGAACGAAGATTCTGGGTCTTCGTTGAAGAACAACTGAATCGACTGCAAAAGCCTCGGACCGAATAGTCAGCGGCTGAAGGAGCTGTCGCCACGATGGTGGCTCAGCGTCGCTGTCGAAGGCGTGGATTCAGGATTTCGTCGAGGGAGAACCCCATCAGGATGAAAGCTAGAGCCATAAGGGCAATCGCTATACCTGGAGGAACGACCCAGAACCAGTATTGTCCTAAGCCGGTGACCACGGCTGTCTCGGTTCTGCTAAAGTCGTACAGCATGAGACCCCACGAAGGGATGTTGACATCGCCTAATCCAAGCCAAGCTAAGGAAGCTTCGGAGATTATCGCTCCGGGGACAGAGGTTGCCAGCGAGATGTATACAAGTGCGAAGACGTTGGGTAGGATGTGGCGGTATATGATGTAGCCGATGCCTGCCCCTGAGGCTTTTGCGCTCTCGATAAAGGGGCGTTCACGTAGGCTTAGAACCATAGATCTTACGCTTCGAGAGAAGCCCATCCATCCCATGAAGATTAGGACGCCGATGATGTTCCAGATCGACCGACCGAGAACCGTTACTAACACAATCAACAGTGGGAGACCGGGTAACACCATGAGAAAGTCCGCGAATCGCATCAATCCTTCATCGACTAAGCCCCGTACATAGCCAGCGACGAGACCGACGAAGAGACCGATCATCACGGAGAAGACTGCGGTGAGAAGTCCGATCATGAACGAGATTCTTGTGCCATAAAGCAACATAGTGAAGAGATCTCGCGGGGTAGGTTTCGGAATCGCGGAAGTGCCTAGTAGACCGAATGTATTTCCATAGAGTATGGCTTGGGTGTTATCGACTAATACAGTGATGTCTTTAGCTCCTACCTCGGAGTCGTAGATGTTAATGACGAACTCCCACGCGTATTCTCCGCGACCCGTGAATATGATGGCTTCAATACCGTCAACTTCGGTCGTTGAATCGGTGTTTCCGCCCCATATGTTTCCGATCACCGCACTCGTGATCTTCTGTACATGCGTCTTTGAACCGGTTAAAACTTCAGTGGGTTGGGGTTCATCGCCACGCTGGATTTGAACGCCGATTGAAAGCGGAATCACCGGCATCGAGGTCCTGTTCTGAACGTTAAGGCTATAGTGCCACCAGAAAGATCGTGGAGGATCGCCGTAGGGCCATTCGAATTCACGTCGGAGAACTACTGAGACAGCACCATCTGATGGTGGAGTTTCAGTTGCATCTCGGGTGTAGGTGATTTCGATGCAGCCATCAACGCGTGTACCACTTTCGTCATGGGTTCCTGCGGATGGATTGTACTGTACGTCAACGTCGTATCCAGAGTCTAGAACATGCCATTCGATCTGCGAAGTGAAGGAGTCGGCAGTCATGTATTCATGGTCATCGAAGGTTAGGAAGTTCTCGGAGAGGTCATTCATCCCGAGGATAGTCTTGTACCAAATAGGGACGCACAGTTTCTCGCATAGTTTTGGCTGCTGATGGATGTAGTATCCTTCCATTCGTGGAGCAAGTGGGTCAAGAGGAGAGAGAATTGGAGCAAAGACGGCGACGACGGCGAAGAAGAAGATGATGATGATTCCGACCATTCCGCGTTTCGTTTGCCGGTACTGATTCCAGAAGCCCTTAAATCGCCTCCAAAGGAAGGCTACGCGTTTCTCTCGTGTCGCCACACTATTCACCCGTACTTGATTCGTGGGTCTATAACGCCGTACAGCATGTCAGCGACGAAGTTCGCTACGACTACTAGTAAGGCGATTACGAAGAAGAACGCTTGCATGACGGGAACGTCTGTCGTAGCAATCGCTGCCCAGATCATTAAACCCATTCCACCGTACGAGAAGACGGTTTCAGTAATAATGGCACCAGAGATCAAGAAGCCGAACGTTAAGGCGGCGCTCGTGATGAGTGGGAGCGAGGCATTTTTTAAGACGTGTTTGAAGAGCACAGTTCGTTCAGGCAGCCCCTTAGCTCTCGCAGTGGTCACATAGTCTTCGGTGATTGTCTCCAGTACTGTGGCCCGGGTTAATAAGATCCAACCGCCAAAGAGGAAGATGAACAGGGTGAAAGCAGGTAACGTTAACATGTAGAGTCGACCAGAGATATACTCTAACATGCTGCTGGGCGGGTTGAAAGCCCATGACTGAGGAACAATGCCTCCAACTGGGAACCACCCTAAGTTCAAAGCAAACGCGGAGAGAACGAGCCAGCCGATCCAGAAGACAGGCACTGAGTAAGTAGCTAAGGACGTGGTGATTAGAAACGTGTCCAAGCTACTGCCACGCTTGTAAGCCGCAATGACACCTAACAGTATTCCTACGAGCATTGCACCGAGTTCGGAGATTCCCATCAGAATGAGAGTGTTCGGTAGAACCATGAGAATATCATCTTGCACATAGTTCCGTGTTTCATAGCTGTACCCGAAGTTCCATGTCACCATGTTCCGGATGTACAAGAGGTACCGTACATGGATGGGTTGATCCAAGCCATATGATTCCTTCAACTGCTGCAGGCGTTCCTCGGTCATGGCAACGCCTCCAAGTTGTGCAACGTACTTGGAAAGTGTGGTTCCCGGCATCAGGTTGAACAACAAAAAGTTGACAGTAGCAACCAAGAAAATAAGGATGATCATGTAAACTATTCTTCTTGCTATGTAAGCCTTCAAACCCATGTATAGCCCTCGTTAGTTCTAGTGGAATGAACGATATTTAAGCTTTGGTCAATGCAAAACACGCGGGATAGCTCGAAATTCAATGGGCTCCTCTATCACAAAAGGATGATAAAAAGGGGGGGAGCAGGATTGTACTGTGCTATTTGCTTATGGAGCAGGGCACGGTGGCGGGCAGTCCCATTCGAGACCGTATTTGCCCGTCACGGTGACGACGTCGAAGATGTCCACCTTGCAGCATTCAGGGACCAGGTCTGCACCTGGGAACCAGTTGCTGTCAAGGAGGGCGCCGCCGGTCGAGCCATAGGCTGACGCGACGATGACGACGTCGAAGATGTCCACCTTGTAGGCACCGTTGCTCTTCCTGACGAAGTCGATTTCACCGAGTGGAGGTGTCTCCATGTAGTACTGCCTGTTCGCTGCGAGGGCCAGGTATCCTCCTGCGCCTGCGACGAAGTCGGTGGCGTAGAACATGCCTGCGCCTTCAAAGGACTGTTGCCAAGCGATGTTGCCTGGCGTGTATCCTCTGGCGTCGCCGACAGCCCAGTACTCAACATGTAGCGTGCCTGCGGCTTGAGTTGTGAGTATCCTCAGTTGTGCGTCGCCGCCAGTGCCTGTGGCTGGAGTTGGGGCGTATATTTCCCAATCAATGCCTTGCACCAACGGTGTACCGTCGAGGGTCACTACCTCAAACAACCAGGGAGCTTCAAGTGTAGCAACGTAACCAGTTCCGCCCGCGAAAGCAATGTCTTCCGTTTCGAAGGTGCTGAGCGGGGCTTGCTGTAGGTAGCTGAGGGAGCCGATTGCGGATCCTCCGCCGTAGTAGGTGTTCCAGTAGCTCAACGTAGCCCAGTACATCTCAACAGTGCAGTCACTGTTGGTGACGTTGACGTGGTCGAGGTATTGTACGCCTGAGAAAGCCCAGCAGTCTGGTGTCTGGTATATGTACCAGATGTCAGCGTAGACGTGTGTAGCATTTAGGTGCTCCACAATGTTGCCGGTTACTGGCTCAACCGCGTAGCCGTCTGACCTGTAATCGAAGACGTTCATTGACTTCTCTGCAGCATCATCTGGATCGATGAAGGTGCCTGTCACCCAATCGGTGATGAAGGCGTTCTGGTCGACACCCAAGTCGTAGGGTGGAGCGGT
>CP070765.1:254053-260694 GCA_020345645.1 Candidatus Bathyarchaeota archaeon
ACTAGGTTCAGCTCTTTTGCCATGCATGATCCAATTAAACCGTGATTCACCGTGTGCGTTTTAGCTCGTCCAATATCATGCAACAAAGCTCCGATTCGTACGAGTTGAACCTCAACTTTTCGAGTCTTTCGATTGCAGGATTTAGCTATTTCAAGTGCAAGGTCTGCGACTGCTTTACAGTGATTCACTACTTCCCTAGTACAACCAACTTGGTTCAAGAGCTTCAGAGCTTCCCTCTCAGAGGGCAGCTGACTCTTCACCTAATTCCTGCCTCAGCTGGGCTACTTTTTTTGATAAAACTTCAACGACCTCGCCATTATCAAAGTGCATCATTGGCTTGTCACACGTGGGGCATCGGAAGAGAGTCTCTACAGCTTCCTCAAAGGGGGTTCTCTTGCACCCGGACGTTCCACAGTAGTAAAAGTCATGGTTATTCTCGTAACTGAGGCGTGTATTTAATTTGTTAAGAACATGCCTTTTTTGACTTAAAATAAAGCCTTCAACTTGGTCAGGTTGAAGCTTCCAGTGAAATATAAACCAACCAGTCTCTTGATCCCTAGATCGTCTTAAGGAAACTATAGAGTGATCATAGAGCTTGTATAGAATCTTACGGACGAAGTTAAGTCGGATTCCTGTCTTATTTGCTATCTGATCATCCGTTATTTCACCAGAATCTTTCAGTGTAAGGATAATCTCAATTGCGTTTTCTTCGCCCAGTGTTTCTGCAACTTTGACCAGCGTTTCGTCGTTCACCATTGCCACTGAGAACCTCTATCTCTGATATATAAGTGTAAAAATGCGCATAAATCTCTTTACGGGATGCCTGTTCAGGATGCCGAGTGTCTGATAACCTTTTTTCCATGCTTCTGCGGAGTGATCTCAAGCTTTGCGTTCTTGAATGTCTGCGAGAGGGCTCTGCCTCTATAAAACCGGTCAAGGAAAACAGCTAGGCTTGAACACTCTGAATGTGGTTGGTTTCCGATTGCCACATTGAAGTCGGCTACTTCGGAGGAAAAGAACTCGTCTGGGACTTTTCTACTACCTACGATTACTACAATGTTTTGTTCAAGTAATCGTATCCTTTCCAGAACATCGCTTTGCTGTATGTTTTCTCCATAAGCGGTGAGGTGGACTATGACCCACCCTCTCGCTTTCCATTCTTCGATGGCTACTCGCCAAGGTATGCCCATTCTAATGAAAAACGTACCGCCCCATTCACTGACAAGTTTCTTTATTGTCTGCACAAGCTCGTTGTCTTCCACGTCTGTTAGTATTAATCCTGAAGCATTGAAGGCTCTTGCAGTTAGTGCGACATGCGTAGTCAACCGTTCATCCCTTCGTCGGTGACCCCAGCGCAATACGACTACTTCAGCCAACATCAGCCCTCGTTATTCGCTGAGACAGCGAGAATGGAACCTTCTAGCTGTTTGGTACGTCCTATGATCTTTTCTGCCAATATCTGTGGTGCTTCAAACTCTATCCTGACATCCGTAGTTGTATATTCTAGCTTCTTCACATCGGAATTCTTGAAGAGCCATGAAAGAAACCCGCGGATCTTGCCCGTGATAGGAACTACCATCGTCACGAGAGTTTGGGTGTTCAGGATTTTCCATAGCTCTTGTTTCAAGATTTGAATGTTGTCACCTCTCAGGGCAGATATCGGAACGATTCTTGCGTTTATGTTCTCTAACCGAGTAAGTCGCTGTTGGATGGCACGTTCCGAGATCAAATCGATTTTATTAAGTGCGATCAACAGTGGAATTCCCTGAGCACCGATAGTACGAAGTGTATCGAGACTGACTATAAGTTTCCTCTGCATCTCCTTTATGGGCTCACTGGCGTCCAAGGCCAGAAGGATGACATCGGAGAATATGGTCTCTTCTAGAGTTGCTTGAAAGGCTTCAATCAAAGTAAGTGGCAAGTGGTCAATGAAACCAACAGTGTCAGTCAACAGGACTTGGTTTCCTGTTAAGTTGATGACTCGTGTTGTGGTGGAAAGGGTAGTGAAGAGTCCAGAATTCGTTGGTTGAGCCTCTTCTGATAGCGTATTGAAAAGCGTGCTTTTTCCCGCGTGAGTGTACCCAGCTAGAGAAATCGCGGAAAACCCGAGTTTTTGGCGTTGTTTTCTATGCAGGGTTCTTCTACGACGGATTCTGTAGAGTTTCTTGCGTATTGTGTGAACTTGTCGCTGTATCGCTCGCTTATATACTTCGACTTCGTAGGCACCAAGTCCCATAAATCCGGGTTGTTCTTCCATTCTCGCGAGCCTTACTTTCTCCTTTGCGTGTGCTAATTCATATCGGAGCTTCGCGAGCTGAATTTGAAGTTTCGCTTCAGTTGTAGAAGCACGATTCGCGAAGATCTCGAGAATCAGCGCAAAACGGTCGATTATCTCAACACCAGTCGCTTTGGCTAGATTATAGGCTTGAACTGGTTTCACAATGTTATCGAAAATAATTTTATCAGCTCGTTTTTCCTTAGCAGACTGGGCGAGAGTCTTCACTTTTCCTCTTCCGATTTGGAAGCGGGGGTCTACTCTGCGGGTTTGTTCAATGACCTCGATTACCTCATAGCCGGCTGCTTCAGCTAGAGTCTCAAGCTCGTTTAACGTATTCGGTTCGTGATGCAGGCGTCTTTGCACAAGTATTGCTTTAGCTATGTGTCAACCTTCCCAGTATCTTTGGTCCGTTTCACATAATCTTCTAGTGTCAGTCCACTGAGTGGTAAAGGTGTTGGTTTTAAGCCTTGAGTGACTTCAATTGGCTTTATAGGCTCAAGAAGTTTGATCTTCAGAGTGTATTGAAGTTTTTGGGCAAGCTTGTTGTCTGGTCTCATCCTCTGGGCCTCCAACTTCTTCAGCACTGAAGTTTTCTCATTTATCCTTTTACCGAGTTCGTCATGGTCCAGTCCGGCAGCCTCTCGAGCCTCACGAATGAGTTTACCAAAGCCGTTGACAAGCTCAAGAGTTGGCTCTAGGGAAGGCTGGGATCTAGGAGTGCTACGTTTAGGTAGTCGGACAGGGCTTGTTCGGGTTTTGCTTCTTCGTTTAGATTGTACTGATCTGACGGTAGTTCGAGCTGTCAGTCTTGTGCCCAAGGCTGAACATTTTCTGCAGACAGTGAGTTTTGCACCCTCTATAGTAGCATCAAAAGGCTTCCCAAGAATTTTCGATCCGCAGACTTCGCACATCAAGACGCTTCACCAAGAATGGTGGATTGTCAGGCTATTAAACTAGTCTCGGTGTGCATACTTTTAAACAGTGCCTACACCTACATCAGGATGATGAAGGACGGTCACCTCTCTCGAATCCGCTCAGTTGTGGATTACCAATTTGGACAGGGAATAGGGAGAGTTCTGTTCCCAGAAGGAGTAGAGATTCGACTCTCATCACGAACTCAGAGAATTCGCTGGGTTTTTCACGAGAACAGACTGTTAGCTACGTTACGTGCAACTGACGGTCTCTTCTCGTTAACGTTGGCAGGTGCTCAACAACTGAGCCAAGTTCGCCCTATGAGAAATTGGGTCAAGGTGCAAGATGAAGTAGCACAGTTCATCGCGAGTGGAAGAAGTCTTTTCGCGAAACATGTTGTGGCCTGTGACAGCGAGATCAGACCAGGAGAAGAAGTTCTTATCGTTGATAGCCTTCAAAAGGTCTTGGCAGTTGGCAAAGCAGTTCTTACAGGGGAAGAGATGGAGAAGTTCTCACGAGGTGTTGCAGCTAAAATCAGGCACGGAACTTTGGAAATAAAGACAGTTAAAAGTGAGGATTCCAAGAGTGATGGAGGTTGAGTGAATTGCCTAAGCGGATCAGCCCTCGTGAAACGAAGAGACTAATGAAACGTATGGGATTAAGCCTAGATGCAATGCCTGAAGTCAATCAAGTAATTCTCAAGACCGAGGCAAAGGAGATTCTTATTGAAAATCCAGAAGTAGCAATTCTTGACCTTCAAGGGCAACGAGTCTTTCAAATCACGGGAGGAACAGTCACGGAAAAGAGGCTGAAGCAGGACGTAGAGGAAGTGCCGATTCCTGAAGCCGACATCAGACTCGTGGCAGACCAGACCGGGAGAGACGTAGAAGCAGCAAAGGCGGCACTAGAAGAGAGCCAGGGGGACCTAGCGAAAGCAATCCTTCTTTTACAGACTCGATGAACTAGAATTGTCTTAGGATCTCTTGGCGTTCCATGATGTGGCTGCAATAGTGGCATCTCACCACTAATGGATCCTCGGTCTTAACATAGAATTTTGGTTGAATTGGCTCACTACTATTGGATACGCAAGCAGGGTTGCCGCAAGTTACAGTTCCGCTGATTATACTCGGTAATTTCACACGTTTCTTATCGACTACGGCGTATTGACGGATAATATTAATAGAAGCCTGCGGAGCTAACAAGGCAATTTTATCAACTTCTTCTGGTTTGAGTTCTCTGCCTTCAACCTTTACGATGTCTTTCAGACCTAATTGTTCGCTGGGAACATGTAGTGCAATTAACACTGTTCCATTGGTCTGACCGTTAATTCCCAGTATTCTCACGACATCCAATGCGTGTCCATTATTAATGTGATCAATTACCGTGCCATCTTTAATTTTGGAAACTCGGAGGGTTGTTTCCGTCATTTAGAGATCACACAACACAGATTTTACCGAGATGGCTATATTGCTTTTCCGATTCTGCGTCTGATGCGAGAACAAAGAAGTTATCTAATACGTAATTGGCTTAACTTCTATCTATGAGGTTCTGAGAATGGAGTTCAAAGGACGAGACATCATCTCGTTGAAGGATTTCTCCCGCAAAGAGATCGATTACGTGCTAGAGATGGCCAAAACTATGGAACCCATCGCTAAGACGGGTTCTGACCAGTTACAAGGTAAAATACTCGCCACTCTTTTTTTTGAACCTAGCACACGGACAAGGCTGAGTTTCGAGTCTGCTATGAACAGACTAGGAGGATCTACAATTGGTTTTGCTGAAGCTGAAATCTCTTCAGTTAAAAAAGGCGAAACTCTCGCTGACACAATCCGTGTTGTCGAAAAATACGCTGATGTGATAGTCATTAGACACCCCCTGGAAGGGGCAGCCAGACTTGCAGCGGAGTTTTCCACTGTACCAATAATAAATGGGGGTTCAGGAGCAGGAGAGCATCCAACACAAGCTTTGCTGGATCTTTACACGATTCTAAAAGAAAAGAAGAAAATTGATGGGTTAAATGTGGCTTTGGTGGGTGACCTGCGCTACGGAAGGACCGTACACTCGCTAGCATATGCACTATCGCTGTATGAAGTAAACCTACTTTTCGTCTCCCCAGATACCCTTCGGATGCGGAGAGATGTAATTGAAACAATCAAGGAGAAAATCAAAGTCGGTGAGAAAAGGAAAATCGAAGAGGTCATCAGAAAAGTTGATGTTCTTTATATGACTCGCATTCAAAAAGAAAGATTCCCAGATGCTGCTGAGTATGCTAAGGTAAAGGGATCCTACAAAATAAATTTGGATACTCTAGAGAGTGCAAGGAAAGACATGGTTCTACTGCATCCGCTTCCGCGGGTAGATGAAATTTCACCGGAAGTGGATAACACTACCCACGCAAAGTACTTTGAGCAGGTTTGGAATGGAATCGTTATGAGATCTGCGTTACTTAGCCTAGTGCTTGGTGAAATCGAGTAAGCTCGAAGATGTGCTCTTAAAGAATGTATCGATGTCTATCCTTGAACTCCTGAACTTTTCCAGCGTTCCAACCTCGTAACTGTTGATAGTATCCCGTAATTCGTGACCAATGTTCCAGTTCATCAGCTGTCGCTCCACAGTTTTTACATCTGACCTGAAGACTTCCTTCCACTGTGCCACATACTCTGCAGATCGTGATGTCACGAGTGTAGGCAAAGTACGAAGCCAGCGATTTCGTAGCGATTCGCTTCGTCAACCTCCATAAAGCCTCAGGTGAAGGGTGTTCTTCACCCAGCCAAATGTGCATTATCGCCCCGCCTTTAGTTAAGGGGTGGAAGCTTGCCTCGATCTGCATTCTCTCTGGCAATGAAATGCCACAGGAGGGACGAACGTGAGAGCTGTTTGTGTAGTACACACCACCATTTCCATTATCACCCTGAACAACCGCTGTGCTTCCGAGCGTTTTTCGATCGATGAGAGCTAATCTGTGAGCACAGCTCTCTGCGGGAGTCTGAATGCAGCCAAAGCGGTAGCCGGTCTCTTCTGCATAGGCGTCTACGCGATTGACCATGTGATTAATGACTTCAAGACCGAATCGCCATGAAGATGGGTCATCGTGAAGCTCCATATTTAAGTGAGCTTTCAGGAGTTCGTTGAGGCCAACGAATCCGATGTTAAGTACTTGTTTGTCTAAGTTCAGATATGGTTCACCAAAGCAGTCCATTGTGCAGAATGGAAGTGAACCCTCCTTCATCCTTTCCTTCACAATTTGACGTTTGGTTAGCAGAACTTCTTTGGCTAAATCCATTCTTGAGTCCAGAATCTCAAAGAGTCGTGAATCGTTCCCTTTTGCGTCATATGCGATACGGGGTAGGTTGATTGTAACAACTTGAAGGCTTCCCATTCTCATTGCACCTTTATGGAAGTCTTTCAATTCGTCTCCATCTGGCGTAAAGATGAGTCGGCAACATTGGCT
>CP070765.1:260794-267290 GCA_020345645.1 Candidatus Bathyarchaeota archaeon
GAATCATTGAAGTGGCAAAGGGAAATCGGATCTATAGAAGAGGGAAAGAAAGCCGACTTGGTAGTAATAGATTTTAAGAAACCGCATCTAAGACCCATGTACAACGAGGTCAGTCACCTCGTCTATTCCACCAAAAGCTCAGATGTTGAGACTGTCATAATAAATGGAGAGATTGTGATGGAAAATAAAACTGTGAACACAGTTAATGTGGACGAAGTACTGGAGAAGGTGGATGAAACAAAACGCGATCTTCTGACCCGAGTACAAAATGATTAAAGGCTGAAGCCTCACTCAATTAATCCATCAGTCGACTTCTCAAAAATGGAGGAGACAGCACAATGAACTTCAAAGTTAAGAACCCAAGCCTATCAGAGGAAGGAGCCCTATCTACAGAATGGGCTTCCATGCATATGCCTGTTCTAAACCAGATCAAGGATAGATTCGCGAGCGAGAAACCACTCAAGGACATCAGCATCGGTGGCTCGTTACATGTCACCAAAGAAACAAGTGTGCTCATCACTACGCTAATAGCAGGAGGCGCAGAGGTCGCACTCTGTGGCTCCAATCCGTTATCCACTCAAGATGGGATTGCTGCTTTCCTAGCGGAGCAAGGAGTCAGCATCTACGCTTGGCGGGGACAGACCACAGAGGAGTACTACTGGTGTGTTGGAAAGGTTATAGACACTGGACCTGAGATTACGGTTGATGATGGTGCCGATTTAGTTGGGACAATTCACTCGAAAAGAACCGCGATTCTCTCAGAGATAAGAGGTGGAACTGAGGAGACAACGACGGGGGTCATAAGACTTCGCGCAATGGAGATGGCTGGCGAGTTGAAGTACCCGATAATAGCAGTAAACGATGCCCACACTAAACATCTCTTTGATAATAGGTATGGAACTGGACAAAGTACTCTCGATGGAATAGTGAGGACTACTAATATTCTGCTCGCAGGAAAAAACTTCGTCGTAGCTGGCTATGGATGGTGCGGTCGAGGGCTAGCACTTAGAGCCAAGGGCATGGGAGCTAAAGTCATCGTGATTGAAACGGACCCAACGAAAGCGCTCGAAGCGGTCATGGAAGGATTTCAGGTTTTACCAATGAGTGAAGCAGCAGAGGTAGGAGACATCTTCGTCACTGTCACAGGAAGTAAACACGTCATAAGGAAAGCACATATGATGAAAATGAAGGATGGAGCAATATTAGCGAACAGTGGACACTTCAACATAGAAATCAACATACCAGACTTGGAAAGTATCACAGAGAGAAGACGGAAAGTTCGAGAGAACTTGGAGGAATATGTCATAGGGGATGGCAGAAGGCTCTATCTACTCGGGGAAGGCAGACTGATAAACCTCGCCGGTGCCGAAGGACATCCCTCTGAAGTAATGGACATGTCGTTCGCAAATCAAGCCCTGTGTATTGAGCACCTTGTGAAAACTCCCAACCTACCACCGAAAGTCTACCGAGTACCAACTTCAATAGATGAACAAGTTGCCATGCTTAAGCTAAATGCAATGCGTGTTAAGATTGACACCCTCACACTGGCACAGAAGGAGTATATTGAAAGTTGGAAGGCGGGAACAGTTTGATCATGACAAAACTTATAACGCTACATGCCTAAGAGGGGCATCAAAGTGGTGGTAACATGGTAAGTAAGGATCAAGGAGTTGGTGGCGTAATCTTTCTCATATGTGTGGCAATAGCAATCGGCTACACGCTAGGACTTTTCTGGCTAGGTGACCCACTTGGTTCATCTTGGGCTCTTGCATTCTGGCTAATAGCGATCCCTGTTTACCTAGCATTCATACTTATTCTAGGCATAGGGGCTTGGATAGGATGGACAATGGCAACGACACCCCCTCCAAAACCAATCGAAGACTTCGAAACCGAAGTTACAAAGGAAGAAACCGTAGAAACAGCAGAAGAAGAACCTGAGGAAAAACCCAAGAAGGGTAAGAAAAAATAGGAATCTTCACTACGACGATCCTAATTTTTATCTATTCAAACGTATACCGTGGGGTTTGAATGGGGAAAGAGAGAGCGTTAGTGCTATGTGGAGGCGAAGGGAAGCGGCTTAGACCCATCACGTTTTACCTTCAGAAGACAATGATCCCAATTGGTAAAAACCAAAGACCCTTGTTGGAATACACAACAAGACTACTGCATTACCACGGATTAAAAGATGTGACATTCCTTGTCAACTACAAGGCAAACCAGATCAAGAATTATTTTGAAGACGGGAAAAGGTTTGACGTAAAAATCAGCTTCATCCATGACTGTGAGGACATGCGGGGAACAGGCGGTTCAGTAATCAACGCCTACAAGAAGAAAGGCTTCAGCGATGACGACGTTCTTCTTGTGTATTATGGCGACATACTCACAACCTTGAATTTAAGGAAGTTGATAAGGTTTCATAATGAAAAAGACGCTGTTGCTACGGTTGCCCTCGCATCAGGGTTCACGGTCAGAGTGGGATTAGCTGACCTCGATAGTGAAAGCCGGATTTCAGG
This sequence comes from Candidatus Bathyarchaeota archaeon, assembly GCA_020345645.1. Lineage (GTDB taxonomy): Archaea > Thermoproteota > Bathyarchaeia > Bathyarchaeales > SOJC01 > JAGLZJ01. The sequence continues at coordinate 263,308 of CP070765.1, forward strand.
ATTCACTGAAAAACCCCAACTTGAGAAACCAGTTAGTGTCGGGGTACTCGTGTTGAAAGGCGACGTTTTAAGGGATGCAGCAGAGACAATGATGGGAAGTAGTATTGATCTAATGGGGGAAATAGTGCCTAATCTCATCCGAATAGGGCAGCCTGTCTACGGATTCGTTTTCCAAGATTTCTGGTATGACGTTGGAAGTATTGAAGCGTACGAGAAACTAGATAATCAGCGCCTTGAGAGTTCCATGTCCTTTCTATTCCAAGGCGATTAAAGCTAGCACAAGTGATAAGCACTGCTTGCGTGATCTATCTTGTTTTATGGGATGACCTCTAGTGCTTGAATCAAGACGGATTCTTCCCTTTATTTCGAAGAGTGTAGGAGCTTCAGAGCAAGTTCCAGAAGGATTTGAGGCTGCTTCAATTCTGTGTCTGTCAGAAGGTGAACGGAAGAAGGCTGGGTTTTTGAGCGGAAAGGAAGAGACACTAACATCTATATCGAAACTGTATTATCCACTATGGGGGATACCGCATGAAAACAAGTGCTTCTTAATAGACGGAATGGGTATTCACTCCAGCAAAATCCGATACCCACAGCCTCCTGATGTTGAAAATTTCATCGAACACATCAAGAGAAACGCCTCAGTCCAAGAATTGTATCAAAGTACATTGGAAGGTCATAGAGACACGTTCGCCACGTTCTCCTCGGAAATGAAAGTGCCAATTGATGGCTTTTTAATGGATGAAGAACTACACGCGGACATACTTGACTATCTTGGACAGTCGAAGACTCAACGGAGAGCCTTAGAAACGGAATCGCGTCAATCATCATCGCGTTTGGTCCCAGTAATCGATGAAACATCCGCGACAGAAGTTGGTTTGAAGATAATAACACATTGCACCAAGCTTCAATCGGACATTGAAAGCTTCAGGATTGCAGCTGAAGTGCTAAGGGATGAAACCACTCGGCACTTGAATAGGATGGAGCAGGAAATTGAGGAGGTTCAGGAAGCTCATCGTCAACAGATCTCAGACGCACGGACTCGTGCAAATGAGCAGAAGAACACGCTTGAGAAGAACCTCAAACAGAAGCTTCAGAAACTTTCTAAAACACACGAACAGGAGATGAAAATCCAGCTCTCAGAGAAAAGAAAGCTATCAGGAAAGCTTCTGAAGCTTGAACAAAACAAAGCAGAATGTGAAAGGAGAAAGAATCTGCGTAGAAAGAAAAAAGACGAAGTAGGCGAAGCTCGATGGGATGCAAAGCTACGTAACATATGTAGCCAAGCCGCATCGGAAAAACGAAAACTGAAGACATTATCAAAGCTAATCACTCGAATGAACAAAGAGATCGCCAGAACAACGAAAAAGCTACGCTATGAATGTGAAAAGAAAGTCGAGGTAGAAGACAGAAAAGTTGCAGAATTGGAGACCGTTTTAAATAAAGAGATCGCCAGACGGCAAGCCACGATGTCCGATCTTCAGAAGCGGACTCAGACAATTATCGCCAAGATCAAAGGATTAGAAAATCGAGACCAACAGGAAATCGCAGGGTTAGAAAGAGCGGCTCTTGCATGGGAAATCAGGAGTCAAACGTTACTATACATTCCATTCTACATGATCCACTACATCACAGATAAAGACGAGCGGTTGAGCTTCTACTTCCCATTTTCTACGAAGTTCACTGTTGGGCTAGCTATCAAGATCCGTAAAGCCATCGGGGGAAGCAACCTTTCAACAAGGATTGGAAGCACACTCATACCACATTTCAGAGTTATAAAGGCAACATTGACTAGGCTTGGAAGAGACTCCGAGAAATCAAGGTTAATACAAAACCAACTTGAGACTCTCAAAGTCTCAAATAACTTACTTCAATATGCTCAATTCAAACAGCTAGCAAGAAAAGGAGTTGACAACCTCGAAAGAAAAGGCGTAATCAGGAACCAAGAGAAAAACTACATTATTAAAACCTATTTAGAATAACTGGACAAAAGCATTTTGAGAACAACTCCAGTACTGTAATCATCTGAGTATTGACTACAATGCTAGAATCGAAGATCGTGGAGAGAAAACAATTACTGAAACGGATTTTTACAAGACACCAAATATTCGAGATCGGTAAATCACTAGGGATCCCCTATTTTTCAGAATTCTCCAGCAAATGGAATATCGATCTTGATAAAGCGAGTCTCGAAATCTCTCTCAACATCAATGATTTACAGTTAAAGGAGTTCACTGAAGAATTCAAACCGCGGAAATGGCAAACCTTCCTCGGAGAACATTACACCTTCAAGAATGGAGAACTTCAAACTGAAGGATCATGGAAGAGTGTTCAGCTTGCAATCATTCAATCAAAGAGGAAGTACGGAAAAAACTTAGACGTTGTACTCAAAAGGATTCTGGAGTCATCCCAAGGTGTGTCAGAAAAAGAGCTCAAAAACCTGCTTCCCTCACAAGTAAACCTGCAACTCATTTTAGCAGATCTAGAAAAACCTAATGTAATAACAGCATCATATAGCGGAAAAGAACTTAAGGAATGGATAGTGCGAGAGGAAGTATCTCCTATTGTCCGACGAGAACTTGGTTTAACGGGAGGGATTAAGGAAAGAATAGAAGCTCAAAGGATTCAGCCAAGTGAAAGACCGAGGCCATATGATGAGGAACGGAAAACGATCCAGCAGATGGATCAGGAGTTCGAGAAGTACCTCCAGCAGCTCCTTAGACAGAGAGTAGAACAAACATTAGCATTTGGCAGATCGTTTTCAATCGATTCACTGATTCAGTACCTAAAGAACCTGTTTGGCTCAACGTTATACTTCGATGCGATGCTGGCAATCACCCAACAATATGGGTTAGCTGATGTAGAAATTCATCACCGAGAAGGAGACACAGGTATGCGAACAGGCTGGAACCTCGCCCTTTTCGGTGACCCGGGGACTGGAAAGAGCTTCTCCACACGAGATCTAATCCTTGGAAAGTCAGAGAAAATATGTCCCCATGGAATCCCAGGACGCAACCGATACACGGGCGGAATTACACCTGCACGATTTATCCGAATTGGTCATGCTTACGCTGGAAGGACTTTCAACTTCATAATTCCAGAGTTCAATGAATGGTTCAAGTATAAAGGAATGGTAGAATCACTTAAGATCGCCATGGAACACGGAGAAGTCAAATACGAAACATTTCGAGAAGTAATAGGACCATATCGCCTTACAAGCTTCTTCAGCGTTAATTACAATGTAGCAGTTTCTAGTAGAGGTTACGAGGTTACTGTGAGAGACCCGAACTTCAATGCTATCGAAGATCGGATGCTATGTAGACTTCACAGACTCACTAAACAAAGGTTCGAAGAGATCGCTGAAAGCCAGATGCGTCTTGCTTTAGGAAAGATGGATTTGGAGAAAGGTGCTCAACAAATCCGTGACCACCTTACACTTATTTACGCAGCTGAGACAGCTCATCCTCAAGTCAAGGAGAGGTTCTCGAAGAAACCAGTCATACTGACAAACAAAACGCTTGAGATGTTAACAGAGACCCGGAAAGCTATCTTGAGCGAGATCCCACGAGAAAACGTGGGTTTCTCAGCTAGATTGGAAAATCGAGCACTTAGTCTTGCATGTGCTGCTTCGCTCCTAAATTACTTTCAGTCTGAAGGCGACTACATACCAGTAAGTGAAGCAGCACTGAAAACAGCAATACAGCTCTATGTCGAGGAAGCAGCGGTAAGGTCTAGAGGAGAATTTTCACCAGAAACAGTTCTTGACAAGCTTTCCATGTGAATTGGAAGTCATCTCAGGACGGAATTAGGAATAATCCTCCTGGCAAGACGGAGAAACTCATTCATTCGTTCATCAGAAAAACCAGGCACGCCCTTCAACCGCACATCGATCGGCTCTACTTCACTCTTGAGATTCTGAAGGACAAATTTCCGACAGCCTTTGATCCGCTTACAAATCCGCTTCAGCGCTTCTTCTTCGTGTATGT
>CP070765.1:267390-273785 GCA_020345645.1 Candidatus Bathyarchaeota archaeon
TATCAGATTTTAGCCTCTACATTCGTAAAAATGAAGTATTACCCAACGAGAGATGAAGCTCTGAACGTAGTTAAAGAAGCAGCGGAATGGGTGCTGAAGCGTCCAAACGTGATATTTGCTGCCGATGGTCAAGGTCTGGGTGGAAAGGACGTCGTTATCATCTCATTCCATAAAAACTACTCTAGATATACTGATTTTATGCGGGGCTTCGCGTTGGATTGGGGTCGGATTATCAATACCTTTGAATCGTTCACCGTTGATGTTGCTTCGAAGTTCGAGATGAAAGCTTTGGATCTGAAGTATCTTGCAGACGACGTCGATGTACCTGAGTGAAAATCACTGGATTCATTGCCCTAGTTAGTTTTAAATTGCTTCAACTGCCTGTTGAAGATGGAGTGGCTTGAATTTGGCTGGCAAAGTCAGTGGTCTAGAATATGTAAACAGAATCAGAGACAATCTCCTCAGGATCAGAAAGAACCAGCTGGAATCCCTTTATGACGAATTGAAGTCTGCTAATTGTGTGGTATGCGGTGGATCAGGGCGATCTTTGTATTCCTTGAATGCAGCGATGAGTCAAATTGCACTGAGCCAGATTGGGTGGCGGAACAAGGTTGTGCTGACTCCGGATGATCCTGGATTTCCTGGGAAGAATATGCATGAAGCCGCCGCGGAGTTGGAGAGACGATACAAGAAGACGTTGCTTCTCATTAACTCTGGAAGTGGGCTGTCGGATGATCCGTTCGCTCTCGCCCAAGATTTAGAAGCCTATCTTGAAGAAAAGAAGGGGCGGACTAGCAAGTTCTCCATGGGACTGGTGACTTCGAACCCTACCTCGCCGCTGGCGAAGATAGTTCAGCGAAATGGGAACGTACTCCAGTTGAAAGGTCGAGGAAAAGCTACGCCTTCCTTTGAATACAGCAAGATTGGAATCATGGGCGATCTATTCGAGCTGGGAACTCTCCTTCTCCTCTCGATGATGACTGAAGCTATCTTCAGAAACCTCCAGGCGAATAGAGTGCTCGACCTCTGTGAACAAGAGTTTGAACGCTTAGGACCCATGATAGATGAACACGTCGAATCCGAGACGTACCGAGGATTGTTGGACTTGTTGGAAGCACGGGCGAACGTGTTCCTAGGCGGAAAGGGCACAGCGAATGAAATAGTGAAAATGATTGCTGTACGGCTATTTCACATAAAGGGGTTCCTCGGTGACAACGTTTATGTCGCGAGAGGCGTGAACACCCCTCATCCACGGGCAGGCGACCTTGAAGTCTTAATATCGTTCTCTGGAGAAACGAAACCTGTGGTTGGCTGGTGTGACATCTTCAGGAAGCTTAACGGAATCGTTCTCTCGATCACTGGTTCAGCAGAGTCTACCCTTGCGAAGAAGTCAAACCTTCACATCTCGCTCGAAGAAGAAACGAAGATGGGACAGCCCCGGAGATTCTACATGAGGTCTGCCTACATTCTGAGCCCTCTGACGGTTCGACTCGCTGAGCGACTAAGCGAGAGGGGTTTGAAGCTTCCTGAATACATCATTAAATGGTACCATTCAGTCACTCAATAGGAAGCAATCGGTTGCGTTTTGACTTATTTGAAGTCTTATATCCCTTTTATGCCTAGTTAAGATGGCTTCGAAGTGTGCCTGGCGTGAACTTATGGAAAAGGACAAAATTCTTGAAGCTGTGGAAAAAGATGAAATCAGTTTCATTGATTTGATGTTCTGCGATCTATATGGCAATTTGAAAAGCGTTACTATCTCACCTAGAGAATTAGAAGATTGCCTTGAAAATGGGAAATGGTTCGACGGATCGTCTGTGGAAGGCTTCACTCGGATTCACGAGAGTGATATGCTACTCGTCCCAGATGAATCGACATACTTGCGACTTCCTTGGTCTCGATACGATAAGAACGTAGCACGAATTATCTGCGACGTACATGAACCGAGTAGAACCCCCTTCCGAGGCGATCCGCGGTACATCCTGAAGCGGCTTCTTAAGAAAGCCAAAGTTCAGGGCTGGTTCTATAATGTTGGTCCTGAAATCGAATTTTTCCTCTTCAAATCATTAGGGAACCGAGACTATCACGATACAGCTGGATACTTTGACTTTTCTCCCAGAGACTACGCTACTGACCTCAGAGCTTTGATGGTATCTACGCTTGAGAAACTTGGTATTCCTGTTGAAATGACGCATCACGAATGTGCCCCCAGCCAGCATGAAATTGATATTCAGTATTCTGACGCGTTAAAGAGTGCTGACCACGTGATGATTCTTAAACAAGCGATCAAGTCTACTGCAATGGAGAAAGGGTTGCATGCAACCTTCATGCCTAAACCCATTCACGGAGTCAATGGAAGTGGTATGCACATTCACCAATCTCTCTTCGATGGAGGAGACCGGAACCTCTTCTACGAGGAAAGAGATCGATACAACCTCTCCCCAATGGCCTACCACTTTCTAGCTGGGCAACTTAATCACATCGCTGGAATTACAGCGGTCCTGTGCCCCACTGTCAACAGCTATAAACGCCTTGTCCGCGGTTATGAAGCCCCCGTTTACATCTGCTGGGGGCAGAGAAATCGCTCCGCCTTGGTCAGAGTTCCTCGACATGGTGCGGGTAGAGAACGATCCACCCGACTTGAGTTAAGATGTCCAGATCCAAGCTGTAATCCGTATCTCGCCTTCGCTGTCATGCTCGCTGCTGGTCTCGATGGTATTGAGAAAAAAATGGATCCACCTGCTGCCGTGGAGGAAGACGTATACGGTTTTGATGATGCAAAACTCGCGAAGTTCTACATTAAGACGCTTCCCGCAGATTTGGGAGAAGCCATTGAGGAGTTCGAGAAGAGTACGCTGGCGAAAGAAGCATTAGGCGAGCACTCATTCAAGAAGTATCTTGACGTTAAATCCACCGAATGGAAGGAATATCAAAGGACAGTTACCGACTGGGAGCTCAGTAGATACCAGAATCTGTAATCCCAACACACCGATGATTGCATGTGTCTCTTTGACTTGCAGAGAAGTACCTTACAGCACTAAGTTTGCGATCTTACCCAAAATTAAAGAATCTGTCAATCATACCAGCGACCCAACTTGGCTCATCTGCTAACCTTTTTCCAAGTCTACTATCGTTAAAGGATTTCAACTCCTCAATTGTCGCTGTTATTACTCCCTTCGGGAAGACTCCCATTGCCTCGTAAAGCTCCCGCCTCTTGTCAAGCTCTGTGGCTGCTTCCGAACATGATCGAGGCAGCAGAACACGTTTTCCTCGTTCACTGGGCTCTTTTTCCACATTTACCCCGTTTGCATACTGCAACGAAGCCTTAGGATTCTCCAATCCATAGTTCACTGCTAAAACGATCCCTGCCAGTAGATAATAGATTTTTGCTGTCGGGTCTGATCCGCGGAACTCGATGGTTTCCCTACAGGCGTTTCTGCTCGGAGCTTCGTGTGGGTTTCGACTCCACAGTGGAATCCGAATTAGTGTTGTGCGGTTTCGAATTCCCCATGAGATATCTGCTGGCGACTCTTTTCTTTTGATAAATCGGAGATACGATGGTGGAATAGGGTTGGCAAACGCTGTGAGGCTTGGGGCAAACTCCAGTAAACCTCCAACAATCTGTTTGGTTTCATCAGTAAGGCCTTCTGAGGATCCCTTGATGACATTCTTGCCATTCTTTAAGACGCAGATATGGAGGTGCATTCCGTTTCCGGCATGTTCCAGGAATGGTTTCGGAGAGAAACTGACTGAGAACCCTTGTCTGGCACATATGTTCCTGATGACCCATTTGGCTAATGTGATCGCTTTTACGGTTTCCATAGGGGTCTGTGGCAGGAGCTCGATCTCGTGTTGTTCCCAAGCGAGATTGGAGTTGTAGCCACCTCCTACTTCCGAATGCCCATATTTAGTAGCGACTCCGATCTCCTCTAGTGTCAGCAGGACCTCGTTTCTGAATCCTTCAAACTTGGAGAATGGGGTCGTCTGATGATAATTCTTGTCTGGGTGAGTCTGGAGAAAACTCCCGTCATGTCTGTACACGACGTAGAACTCAAGTTCAACCAGCGTCCTCAGCTCAGCCTTATTTGAGACACGGAGCTTCTCCTCCGCCCGGGCTAATATGCTTCTAGGAGCAATTAGAAGGGGGAACCCGTCTTCGTCGTAGTAGTCACACAATACGTTTAGGGTCAGCGGTGAAACGAAGGGATTTAGAAAAGCGTTTCGTATATTTGGTAAAATGTAGATGTCGCTCTTCTCTGGTTGAATAGAGGAGAAGACACTTGATCCATCGATCCTTTCTCCGAACTTCAGGACATCTTTCAGTCGTTCCTTGTCACTTGCGGAAAAATTAAGCGCTCTGAGGCGTCCATCCTCTGGGATGTGACAAAGACTTAGAACCTTCACCTTCTGCTCCTCGATGGATCTGATAAGCCTATCGATTGCTTGTTCTCTTTGCTTCATGTTTCTGCCTCCGAAAGTCAAGCTGTGACTCTTGATGACTGATGCCAGTCGAGTTGGGCTTGACGTTCTTTGTGATCCTAGTTTAAATATGATGTGTCAACCGTGAGAGTTTATAGCGATCTGTCACGTCGCAGAGTTCTCCATTCTCAAAGGCGTAGACTTCTTTCAGCTTCTTTCGCCAATCTCTTTCATACATCATAGGATCGTCTATCCTCTTTTCTGAAGGATCCACGTGAATCCACCGTTTTTCTCTCGGAATCCACACTTCTACCCAAGCGTGGTCGGACATGTCAAGTATGAGTCTAACACGGTAACCATTCGCAAGGCAAACCGCTGCAAACAAAATGCTGAACTCTCTGCATTTCCCTCGACCATATTCTAATATGTCAAACGGGTCGTTATGTCTCGCAATCTTTCCCTTGTCAAATGTGAGTCGCGTGTGAACCCAATTGAGAAGACGATGCAAGGTCTGCTTCTCATTGAACTTCGCTTGGAGTAGCGTGATAACCGAGTCTTTACTCAGTCTTCGACTGATCTCCCGGTACATTTCGATGTAGTTAGATTCCACTGTCATCATTCAGCCTTCAGTAACACTGTCCCATCTATCTGTGACTGCTAATGCAAGCAAGCTGAAAATCATTATGAATGACAGATGAATATCCCCAAACTCGATTTCGAGTCTTACTGTACGTCGAAAACGTGGTTTATCTGTCCGTTTTGCCTTAACGAGGTTCTGCCACTTGTTCTTGATTTTCGATTGAAACCTTGAGTGATCTACAAATAGCTCTCTAAATCTCCTTGCATACTCGTCTCGTTCAGCGTAGGCTTGGAAAATCATTAATGTTTGACTTGGCTTGAGATACTTGAGGACAGAATTACGATTGGAACTTCCTGAACTGACAGTTCTCAGTCAGCAAATGACGAAGGAGCTTGTAGGTAGAAGGGTAGTGGAGGTCGAGGTCGCCAATCCCAAGTGCCTGAATATGCCTCTCAACGAGTTTCGAAACGGTCTCGTTGGGAGGGCTGTGGAATCGGTGAAGAATAGAGGGAAATGGCTTCTCATTAATCTCGGAGCAGGAACCTCATCTTCGTCTGTTTTTGACCTATTGCTTTTCAATCCGGGCATGGGTGCCGACGTTATCCGCTTTGGACCTGACGAAGGGCTCCAGGAAAAACATCACATTAAGATTGGGTTCGATGATCGATCTGGGTTTACTGTGCGCGTCTGGTGGTTCTGTTATCTTCACCTGGTCTCTTCGAGTAAGCTGAAGGAGCACAGGTTTGTGGGGCACCTTGGAAAATCGCCTTTGGATGAAGAGTTTACGCTTCCATACTTTCGAGCCCTCCTTGAAAAGCGGAAGGGCAGGATCAAAAATTTCTTGGTTGATCAGAAAAACGTCGCTGGTATCGGTAACGTCTACATCCAAGACATCTTGTTTAATTCAAAGTTGCATCCTACGAGGCGGATTTCGACGATGAATGCTAAGGAGATAGAAGCCTTGTATCACTCTATGAGGTCCGTTCTGCAGGAAAGTATCGCTATGGGTGGGTTAGCCTATGAGAGAAATTTCTTTGGGGATAAAGGCGGCTTCGGTGCAGATCAATTTAAAATCGCCTACAAACTAGGGCGATCTTGCCCAATCTGCCAAACTCCCATCGAGAAGATAAAAACGGGGGCGACTAGCAGTTTCATTTGTCCCAAGTGTCAGAAACAGCCCTAGCCGATTGCCTTTTACATCGCAGGTGACTAGGACGTTCTATCTTGGTTTCTTAGTAGTGAACCTGCTCTGTGACTGCAGGGATCATCGTTTCTGAGATCTTGGTTCTCAGTCTAGCGTGTTTATCTTCGACCTCGTCTCTTATCTGAGCGATCTCGATTCGGAGTCGATCTTTGGATTCCGGAGCCAAGTCTTTTGACTGAATGACGTTTTTTT
>CP070765.1:273885-280181 GCA_020345645.1 Candidatus Bathyarchaeota archaeon
GGCGGCATCGGTCCGGCGATCACGTTTCTCCTTGTTGCACCCGCAAACAACCTCTTGTCCGACATCGTAACCATACAGGTCTTGGGCTGGCAGATCGCGTTAGCAGACATGGTAGCAGCGGGAATAAGCGCCATCATCATCGGATATATCGTTGCCAAGACTCCTTGGGGCAGACAGTTCGACCAACAGTTCGCAGACAAGAGAGCACAGACCGGTTCTGTTGAACTCATCACTCAACCGATCGATGAACGCCTCTGGAACGCATTGAGATTCAGCGGGTTTTTAGCGAAGCGTATCATTCCTCCGTTTCTCGTAGGACTCGTCACCGTGAGTTATTTCCAAGCATACTTTCCCTCCGAGTTCGTTCAAACCTACCTTACAGGGGCTTTCGGTGTCGTATTAGCCGCCTTGCTGGGAGGGCCTCTCTACACACCTACGTTGATCGAGGTGGCCTTAGGTAAGGCACTTATGGATCTCGGGATGTCCCCTGGAGCAACTGTAGCATGGCTGATGGGGCAGCCCTATGACATTCCGAACTCCCTTTCTGCCTATCGAATAGTCGGATGGAAAATTGTCTTAACTTATGGAGTCCTCGCCTTCATCTTCGCCATTTTATCCGGAATCATATATGGTCTAATGGTCGGTGGATTATAATTAGGAATGATTGGACAACAAAGATCTTGATTCGCTAATTAGTAGGATTCTAAGGTTGTTACGGCGAATATTCTGTCCTTACTCTAGCTCAAGTTCAGCCCGCAGGCCTTTTTCTGGGTACTCAAAAAGGTGGCTTTTCTCCGGGTCAAATCCAACGGTCACCTTATCATTCTCCTCAAACCATTCTCCTCCTAGGCTGGGTCTGACCACAACTATGGAATCATCATTGACTAGCCGTATTTCATATCGGATGTCGGTGCCTTCGAATCTGATTCTTTCAATGACTCCATGCAATGCATTGCCCAGTTTCTGAGTCTTTTCTGCGAGTTCAAACGCTTCTGGTCTAACAGCTAATACCGCTCTCTCCCCTTTCTTGGCGATTTTTATGTTTGAGGATTCGACTTCAAGGTCTCCCCTTAAGGAGACCTGCGCTGTATCATCTTTGATATGGCTGACTTTTCCTTCTAGAAAGTTTGATTCTCCAATAAAATTCGCGATGAAGATCTCTTCAGGGTTCATGTAGAGATCGTAAGGTGATCCTACCTGAAGGATATGTCCCTTTCTCATGACTGCAATTCGGTCTGAGATTGCCATGGCTTCAGCCTGATCATGGGTCACATGAACTGCTGTCAGTTTCAAATCCTTAACGAGCTTCCTGATCTCGTATCTCAATTCGTTGCGAATCTTGGCGTCTAGTGCCCCGAGTGGTTCATCCAGAAGCAGCAGTTCCGCTCCTGCAGCTAACGCACGGGATAGAGCGACTCGTTGCATCATCCCGCCACTCAGCTCTTGTGGTACTGCGTCTAATCGATCATATAGTCGCACCATCTGTAACATTTCTCGACCGATTCTCTCCCGTTTCTTCTCCTCCCAAGCCTTCACTGTTGGACCGTAAGTGACATTGTCCCACACGTCCATGTTTGGAAACAAGGCGTATTGTTGAAAGACGTATCCGATGTCTCTGTCTTCAGGCGGTAAATCTGTGACTAGTCTTTCTCCAATGTAAATCTCTCCTTCATCTGGTTCCACTAGACCCGCTATCATGCGTAAAGTGGTTGTCTTACCACAGCCACTCGGTCCAATCAGCGAGAAGTATTCTTTGTCTTTTACGTGGAGATCGACTTTATCAACAGCCACAATTCGGCCTTTAGCAAATGATTTAGACAGATTTTTTAACGTAACTTCTGGCATCTAGCTACCTCCATTGAATTTTAGCTTCTGCGTCTTGCTAAGTGACTTCATTTTCTCACCAAGAATCTGAAGAGTATGAGGAGTACAAGGGATAGCGCAATCAGGTAAGCGGACGCGAAGAGTGCCGCGGGAAACGCTAACGCTTCCACCATGTTTACCACTAGTGGTGGAACGGTGACATCGCTACCCATGACTACGAATGTTGCCCCTGTCTCTCCGAGTGAACGTGTGAATGAAAGAATTACCCCCGCTAGTATTCCGCGCTTTAGCATCGGAAGGGATACTGTTTCTACTGCGTCGTACGGTGTAGCCCCGAGTGTTCTCGCTACACCTTCATACGAAGGGATTCCTGCTCCCTCATAGGCTGCAATTGTAGGTTCCATTACGACTGGAACTGAAAATACGATGTGTGTAAGTATGATAAGCCAGATACCGGGTGTCGTGAGGTTGAGTCCACTTGGACCCCAGAGAAGGAGTACCGATAACCCAAGCGCCGACGAGGGAACGATGAGAGGAACTCTGAGGATGTAGCGAAGTAATCCACCTGCTCGATACCGTTTTATCATGTAGACTGATGGGACTGCGATGCATGCTGCGATGTAGGTCGATATCACAGCTACATATACAGAGGTGAGTGTCGCCCTCATCAACGTGTTGAAATAGTTGGAGGGTCCAAACAGCTGATAGATCACTCCTCCTTGAACTCGTCCAGTGTCAGGATCTGCGGACCAATAGACTCCAACCGAAAACAGAACGACTATGATCGGTAGAATGACGATAATGAAGAGAGTTCCAAGACTGGCAACATCCTTAAACCATTTGGGTCTACCTGACAACTTCTTCTCAACCTTCAGAACGCACTTTCCTACTTTGGAGACGAATTTCCAGCGTGGCATTCTAAAGACACTTCTCTTCTGGAGGAGCAGATCTACAAGGAGTATCGCGATGGTTGCTGTAATGATTAGAAGAAAACCGAGAAAAGAAGCTGTAGCGAGCTTGAATTCGGAAACCCATCGAACGATAGCTATAGGAGCCGTGGGCATAACACCACCTAAGACCATTGTCGCCCCCGTTTCACCTAGTGATCTAGCAAAGGCTAGAACTCCTCCAGAGAAGAGGGCAGGGATTGCGAGAGGGAAAATGATCTTTCGAAAGGTCGTGAAAGCTGACGCACCTAGCGTTCGTGAAGCTTGTCCAAACGCTGGCGATAAATCTTCCAGTTTTCCTTGCAAGGTTCTGACTACATAAGGGAACGTCAGAGCCACGTGAACCAGAAGGTAAAGAAATGGAACGTTCATCAGAGGAACAACATAAGTTACTTCCACGACGCTTCTTCCTATCAAACCCCCGATTCCTGAGAGCCCTGTCCAAGTTAGCAGTGTGGCTACACCAAAGCCGGAGGTTGGTATAACGAGGGAGAGCATGATGATATCTTCCAGAAACGATTTTCCTGGAAATCTCCGGTATGCCAAGAAGTAAGCTAGTGGTATTCCAAAAAGGAAGTCGATTATTACAGCTGCCACGGCTAAGCGTAGAGAGAAGCCGAGGTATCCCAAGATCTGTTGCCAATTCGTGTCCCCAATCAACGGGTTAGCGAATACATCGATGTAAACTTCATTCCATTGCGTGAGTGTGAAAGATATGAGGTAGAAGGTTGGCATTAACACGAAGACGAAGAGACCGATTAATACTCCTAGAATCGCTAGCAAACCTACGGTTTTGGATGCGGTAAGGCCTCTCATCGATTCGGTCTACTTCCCTTTACGAATCATGTTCCTTGATTTTTCACCTTGACCCATACAGTAAAGAGCGCTTCAAGTGCTTCTCCCGATAATGGACTTAATCTAGGGACCTCGGAAATGTCCGCTCTAACACCATTCTGCTCATTGAAGATTGTTGTATTCAATGGAACATTGGGATTTGCGGGTCTAAATCCATAGTTTTGAGCAATCTCTTGGTTGTCTTCCCGCAAAAGAAACGCAAGATATTCGTTCGCTGCATCTTTCTGCCAATCTTCTACCCACGGTGCATCCAGAATAACGAATGGATGGTCCGTGAATAGTGTGCCTGTTTGCGGGTAAACCGCGATTAATGCTTCTCCCCACTTCTTTTCCGCTTTCAATGCGTTATCTAAGACCACGCTTTCATAAACGCTGAAGAAGCTGATGGCAGATGGTCCGTTTTCCGCGGCCCATCTTCCGAAGAACCCTGTGCTTTTTCCATAATACACAGCTTTGGATTCCAATGTTCTGACAGAGTCCAAAAGGGCATCATCCATGAAATCTTCGAGGGTGAGTTCCTGAGGGGTCTTACCTCCTGCTTCTGAGAACTCCAACGTGACTGCCATGGTACCTCCATTACTGTCCCTCGGATCAGGGTGACCGAACTTGAAGTCATAGCTCTCAGCCAAGGTGATGAGGTCCGTGAACTTTGAGATGCTATATTCTTCAACGAAAGACTCCCATCCTGCAATCACAACTGGAGAAAGGACTGTGCTATTCCAAATTTCCGGGACGATACCATGTTCATGCCCCAACTTTTCCCATAAATGGTTCAGGTAGGGGATCCAGATACTTGCAGCGGGACTCCATGCTACTGGCTTCACGTTTCCCCAAAGGATCTGAACGACACTGTCGTGTGTTCCTGTTACTGTCAGTTGAACATCGATTCGTTCTCCATGTTCTTCAAAATACCAATCTTCGAATTGAGGGGTCAGCTCTTCTATCCAGCTCTGCTTCTCGCTTGTGTAGAGGAATTCTATGGCTTTGGCATCCCCTCGTCCAAACAGGTATGAGATCGACGTGAAGAGGAGAAAGCCGATCAATATACCTGCGAGGAGGAGAACGTAGCCTCGTTTGGGAAAAAGACGGAATCTTCTTTTCTTTCTCTCTTTCTCCAAAGCTTAGTCACCGCTGAAATAGCTGGATTAGCTAGAATTCTCTTGTAGCTGCAAGAATCCGAACGTAGTCTGCTGTGTCATCACAAGAATCTGCAACGTGCTCCATCTCTTCAGCGAGGTCTCTTAGAAAGAGCACGGTGGCTGCAGGCATCTCGTTTGAGTGCTCAATCATATGTTCTTTAATCTCTTGGTACCGTTCATCGATACGTCCTTCGATCTTGTCGACTGCAACTGCGAACTTCTTAGCTTCTGAAGGCTTGGTTCCTAACGCTTCAATAGCTCTCCTTAACGTCTGAGTGACTTCGACTAGTTTAGTAGCCATGTCCACTAAGGGATCCCAGAAGACCTTCGGTATCTCAGTTCTCACTACCAGATCTAGGGCTCTCGCTGCATCCTTGACGTGATCAGCCATTTCATCAAGCCGTTTGACAAGGTGCATTATGTCTTCTCGGTCTTGTGGGGGCATCGTATCTTGCGTCAGTTCTTCGAAAATCGTTCTCCGCAGCTCATCAATCTCATGTTCAATCTTAGAAAGATGTTGAATGTTGCTTTCAGACTCCTTTCGATTTCCTTTTGATGAGGCTACAACTGCTCTCTGCAAGTCTGCTACTGTATCCATTGCCAAAGTGATCTGTCTATCTGCTAACTCTAGAGCTTTGGATTTTCTTCTCTGTGCAAACCATCTCTCCACTAGGTTCACCTTTCCAAACAACGCATTTTTGAATATATAAGAACTGTCACTTGGTTGCTGGTGAATGAAAGTGGAGAGAATGCTGCCTACCCGATGACTCTTTCATTTGAGCAGGTTTTTCAATCCAGCTGGTTTGCATCTGTTGATCACTAGTTGTTCACATTCATGAAAACTCATGAACGCTGCAAGTTCTTCGCGAATTGCGTCAAGCGCGTCTCCCCATTCTTCTTTCGGCAAGGTCAGCTCAAAGTTAACCAGCGTTAATGTGTGCTCTCTCCGGTCTACTTTTGGGTCAAGGCGACCAATGATCTGATTATTCCAGATGATGGGCATTACGAAGTACCCGAACTGCCGTTTCGCTTTAGGAACATAAGCTTCCAATCGAACATCTGCGTTGAAAAGTCGTCGGACACGCTCTCGATTCCAAACAACGTTATCAAAAGGAGAGAGAAACCACGCGTGACTCTCCAAAGGTTCACCATTTCGAACTTTTTCTAAGAGTGCAAGATTGTCTCTATAGATGTAATGAGGGTTCATGCTGCCTTCTACATCAATCTCAGCTATGATATCCTCCCTCTCTAAGACCTGCACCTTCTCTTTAATCGTCCCCTTCCTAGATCGTCCCTTATCAAGAGCGTAAACACTGAAGCTGAAGTATCCCAGCACATCAGTAATTGAAGCCACTGCTAAACAGTCCACGGCTCGTTGAAGGAAGTATCGCCACACCTCTTCAGCATCTACCGATTTATCCAAGTACTTGCTGGGAACCGCTCGATCCATGAGGTCATACACTCGTGTGAAGCCTATCCGGTCAACTACAACAATTTTCCCCATCAACCAGAGGAGTTCAAGGGCGCTCTT
>CP070765.1:280281-286571 GCA_020345645.1 Candidatus Bathyarchaeota archaeon
GAGGTTGTCGTTAGTTTTATATTCAGGCTACGCTATAGAATCCAAACTCAATGATCCTTGAGGGGTGAAGGCATGGAATATGCAGTTTTAGTTGACCCGGATAAATGTATAGGGTGTAGAGGATGCCAAGTCTCCTGCAAGCGATGGAATGATCGCCCAGGGGAAGAGACCTCCTTCAGCAACGAATGGACGAACCCTCTGGAGCTTTCCTTTAACACCTACACTCACATTAAGTTCGAGCTTGAACATAATGACACTACAGATGAGACAAAATGGCGCTTCATTAACTGGCGATGTATGCACTGCCAGGAACCAGCTTGTGCAGAAGCATGTCCTGTTAACGCGATCACTAAATTCGAAGAGGGTCCAGTCGTCGTCGACCAGACGCGGTGTATTGGCTGTAAATTCTGTATAAGTGCCTGCCCCTTTGAAATTCCCAAGTTTGATGTGGAGACGGGGAAGGTCAGTAAGTGTCACATGTGTTACGATCGAGTTCCTTCCAAGGAACCTGCCTGTGTTCAAGCGTGCCCCACGGACGCCCTTGTTTTCGGTCCGAAGGAGAAGATATTGCAGTTGGCAAAAGACCGGAAGGCAGAGTTAGGTGGAACCATATATGGAGATGTGGATAACAAGCCTCTTGGCGGAACATCCTTCATCTATGTGTTGGATGCTGAAGCCTCCACTTATGGGCTTCCTGAAGTCGGAGAGAGTCTTCCCGCGACTTTACCCGTTATGAGATACTCAAAGTGGCTACTGATCCCTGCCGCAGCAGGAGGTCTATTGTATCTCGCTGCGTGGCGTAACAGTAGAATGAAGGAGAAGGAGAAATAAACGATGCCAAAAGAAACAAACGCCCCACGAAAGAAATACCCCCCAAAAGTTGCTGAAACCGGTACTCGCACGATAATAAAAGGAATGTTTCAAGTTTCCCTTTTGGACTCAGCTTTCCACCTCCTCATGGCAATCCTTCTGATCACCGGTCTACTCATCGACCTACTTGGATCTTGGCTGGGAGGATGGCTATTCTGGATACGTCAGGTTGCTCATGGCTACCTTGGCACACTCTTCGTGATAATCTTCATACTATACATTTTGAAGGCACTTGTCTCCAAAAAGATGCGAACAGTACTCACCGCAACCAACTACGTGGACTTTCTGTTCTACATCGCACTGATCATCACTGGTATCTCGATCGCGTCAGCTAACGCCCCATGGATCACCTACATACCTGAGCTTGCAGAAGCCTTAGCTCCCATTGCAGCGTATGCACCGACAATCCACATAGTGGGAACATATGTTTGGATACTGTTCTCAACAATCTTCCCAGGCGGCATCCTGCACGGGCTGGCTACAGCCTACCTTATAAGCCACCTCAAGAAGCGATCGGAGCGAGGAGCATAAGGAGACGAAGATGATGACCTCAAAGAAATTCCTAGATAACTTTGGACGATCAGAAACATTGTGGATGTACGCTTGTTCACGATGTGGGGAATGCGTCGACGTATGTCCTGTATACGAAAAAACCGGGGACAAATACACCGCTCCAGGTTTTAAAATTAAGAAGATGCGAGGACTGATAACAAAGAAACTAGCTCCGTTCACCGGAAGTCCCAGCGAGGATTACGTTGCCAAAGTCGTCAAGGGTCTTTATGATTGTACTTTGTGTGGTCGCTGCTGGTCTGTCTGCCCCTACAACTATGACCTCGTCAACTTGTGGGAGAAAGCCCGCGAGAGTGCTTATGGTAACGGCTTAGGACCTGAACCCTTACAGCAGGTAGAAGAAGCCCTAACCGCAGAGAAGAACATCTTCAAACGACCTCATTCGCGACGTAGAGATTGGACCAAAGGCTTGGATGTCCCTATCGGCGAAAAAGCTGACACCGTCTACTTTGTCGGCTGCCTGATGTCCTATCGAGGCCAATTAAAGCCGGCTGCAAGTGCCTTAGCTACCATTCTGAATACCGCTGGAGAGCGCTGGACAATCCTTGAAGATGAAGTCTGCTGTGGCGTACCAATGAAGTTCTCCGGAGCTACTAAACGATTGGAAGAACTGATGGATACAAACATCGGTGCAATCGAAGACACTGGAGCGAGGACAATCGTCTTTAGCTGCCCGGGCTGCTACCGTATGTTTTGGCAAGAATACTCCAAGATGTTCGGCAAACGAGTCCGGATGATGCACGAGATTGAACTTATCGATGAACTTGCGAAAGCAGGAAAAATCACGTTCAATGGTAAGCTGCAAGAGAAAATGACGTACCACGACCCATGTGAACTATCGCGACTCTCTGGAATAATCGATGAACCTCGAAACATCATCGCTGATATTGCAAAAGGATTCGTGGAACTCCCCAACAACAAGTTCAATGTTGCATGTTGCGGGGGCGGAGGTCTATATAAGTCAGTAGATACTGACAGCTCAATTAGCATCGCAGGCGAAAGGATCGCTCAAGCGGAGCAGGTTGGCGCCTCAATTCTGGCAACTGCATGCCCGTCATGCATCATGACACTCAGTCAAGCTGCACGCTCACGAAAATCCGAGGTTAAAGTAATCGACTTCGCTCAGGCCGTCGCACAAAACTTGAGTGAGTGATCGGAGCACAAAACTAGCTTGCAAAGCCTCAAGGCTTTCACCACGCTAGTTAGACCAAGATACACGGCGCAGATCACTGGCATAGTAGTCATCATCAGCCTCATGGACTATGGTGCTTCCCTACCAACACTGTTTGCGGTCTCCTCATCATTCCTCCTTTCTATTGCTGTATTCGTTTTCGATGACGCTCGTGATGTCAAGGCAGACCGAATTGTCCACCCCGAACGACCGATTCCAGCTGGTTCCCTTACTACTCGTCAAGGATACATGGCCAGTGCACTACTCACGTTAGCAGCTGCATTAATTGCTTCGCAGCTAGCCTTAATTCAATTCACCATCTTCCTTTTCTCAACGATGATTGCGATCACCATCGTTTTCGTAAATATGACATCCACCTTGAGAGCGTCTCTCATTGCTCTTCTGATCTGGTCACTGTTTCCCTTTGCAGGGTTTCCCGATCTCAGAAACATTCTGTTTGGTTCAATCGTAGCCCTTCCCCACGTTGGAGGCTCCATCGCAAAGGATTTTGCCCACTCGAAAGGAGATCAGCTTCAAGGCCTAGAGCAACCCCCTGTCTGGTCTAGATATCTGGCGAGCATCACTCTCATGCTATCCAGCGGGATCGTCTGGCTTCTCCCTGTCTTGGACCTTGTTCATTGGCTTTACATTGCTCCGATCGTGTTCACGTCGGGGAGCTGCATCATTCTTAGTGTTGAGGTCTTGAGAGAAAACTATGGGAAGGCCTACATTTATGGCGGCATCGGGATGCTCTCCTCACTCATCGCCTTTCTACTAGGGAGTGTATGAGTTCTATTACATGTGTAACTACAGAGACTGATTAGTGACCTGCTGGGATTCCGAGTTTTCCCATCACTTCTAAAATGATTAATATCACCGTGCCTACAACCAGAATGATTGTCAGATAGTTAATTGAACTCTCCACTTTGTGAATCGAAGTCAGATCTTGGAGCGTCAAGATACTGTCCAACGCCCTATCGTATGCATCGACGAAACCTAGCTCTCTGTTGACAATTTCCATCGCGTCATCAACAATCGATTCAGCCTTTTCGTCCAGTTGTACGCGAGGAATCATTCTTTCATTAATGTCGGCGAGAAACTCTCTTTCGTTGACTAGGAGTCGATAGACCTTGTGAACGTTCCTTTTAAGCTCAAAGATTGAACGCGTAGCAGGTTTCTCACCAGTATCTAAAACTCTCTCTTCTACGCCATCAATCTGTTCTTTAATAGATAACATCACTGCGGAGTTGTTACAAGCAATTTCCCGCAAAAGCATGCTAATTGCCAGTGGCGAATTTGGTTTTCCTCCATCCTCCACATGCTCTCGTAGCCTCCTAATCGTTGACTTGACAATGGTGGAGTGCCCATGGGCTTCTTCTTCTCCCCAGGTAACAAGCATCTTCTTCTTCACGATTATGAATATAGGGAAAGTCTTCAGTTCTTCTTTGAGATTAACGAACGGAGTATGGAGCATAACGTAATCATGACGTTTTTCATATCCACACGCGTTTGAAGAAGCTTGAGTCCCACATTTGATGTTCTCGACAACTGCGGGCTCGTTTCCGAAAAGTTCGGAGATGATCTCGCTCTCTTTTTCGTCTGGGTTGAATATGTCGACCCAAAGCCAATCGACTTTGCTAGCTAGCTCATTGAGTTGCATTAGCGAAGTCATATCTATTGCGTATAGTTCATCTCCTTCAGTGCCTGCTCGTACCGCATACATCCACATCATAGGTCAGACATTCCAGATTCGCATCAAGATATCCTTAAGAGATTTGAAGGATAGGTTGGTCAAGCTGAGTACAATCTTAAATTTATGCCTATCTCTTTTTCCTCAGACACACCCACCTTGAGTACTTGGAACCTGTCTAGAGCGATAGCACGAATTCTTAAGAAGAAGCAATCGGTAGTAATGCACCGTCAAGGATGATGAGGGTATATGGGGAGAATCGATGTCGTAGGAGACGATAACACAGTGAACTGTTTCAGACTGGCTGGTTTAAAGAACGTTCATTCCGTGAGGGATCTCAATGAAGCTGAAGACTGCCTTCGCAATCTGTTAGAGGTCCAAGATCCAATGATCATTCTTGTCACCGAACGGCTAATTGATTCACTGATGAAACATGATCCGAAAATTCTTGAAGCGGTTCTAGAGCGGAAGCGCCCCTTGGTCGTTCCCATCCCAGAAATGAGCGGAAGTGTAACGTTGAAAACTGACCTCATAGTTGAACTAATCAGAAGTAAAACAGGGATTGAGGTGAAGTTGTGATACACTTATTATCGTCATATAAAAAAAAGAGGGCTGACTGGAGGCGATACGTTGTTAGAAGCTAGTGGTGCCCGAAGAGAAGGTAGGGTTTTCCGTGTAGCAGGTCCTTTCATCATTGCAAAGGAAATGTCGGGTTCGCGTATGTATGAGCTTGTTAAGATCGGGGAATCTGGAATACTTGGTGAAGTGATACGCCTTGACGGTGAGACGGCCGCAATCCAAGCCCATGAAGAAACAACTGGAATACGGACCGGTGAAAAGGTTGAAAGTACTGGAAAACCCCTTTCAGTCGAACTTGGTCCAGGGTTGGTGGGTCAAATTTATGACGGAATCCAACGACCATTACCTGACATCCAAGAACAACTGGGGGCATTCCTTCAAAGAGGAATAGTACCCCCCGCACTAGATCGAAAACGACGATGGAACTTTCATCCCTCCGTGAAAAAAGGTGATGCAATTGGCGGTGGATGCGTTATCGGAACGGTTCAGGAGACTCCATTGGTTGAGCATAAAATTCTCGCTTCACCACTTATGGAAGGGACAATTGACCAAGTCGCCACTGAGGGTGAATACACCGTAGCTGATACAATTGCAGAAGTCAAGACTCCGTTCGGGAGAGACAAGATACAACTGATGCATACATGGCCAATCCGTCAACCTAGACCTTTCCGTGCCATTTTGCCTCCAGAGATCCCTCTATTGACTGGACAAAGAATAATCGATGCTTTTTTCCCGCTATCCAAGGGTGGAACTGCAGCAATATCGGGTGGATTCGGAACGGGGAAGACGGTGATGTTGCAGAGCCTTGCTCGATGTGCGGATGCAGACATTCTCATTCTTGTCGGTTGTGGTGAACGTGGAAACGAAATGGCTGATGTTGTAGAGAGGTTTCCCAGCCTCCAAGACTTTCGATCAGGTCAGCCTTTGATGAATAGAACCATCATCATAGCCAACACCTCTGATATGCCAATTGCTGGAAGAGAAGCAAGCATCTATATGGCTCTGACGCTCGCTGAGTATTACCGCGACATGGGATATGATGTTGCCCTGATGGCAGATTCCACATCTAGGTGGGCTGAAGCTCTACGAGAAGTGTCAGGCAGACTGGAAGAAATGCCTGGTGAAGAAGGTTATCCTGCTTATTTAGCGTCACGGTTAGCTGAGTTTTACGCCAGAGCTGGACGAGTTTCAACACTCGCTGGAGAGGAGCAGACTGGGTCTGTGACTCTTGCAGGGGCCGTCTCCCCTCCAGGCGGAGACTTCTCGGAACCTGTAACTGGGAACACAATCAGACTGACCAGAGTCTTTTGGGCCCTTGACTTTTCTTTAGCCCACAGACGCCATTTCCCCGCCATCAATTGGTTCATGAGCTACTCGGAATATATCCCTGCATTGGTGAATTGGTACCAG
>CP070765.1:286671-292785 GCA_020345645.1 Candidatus Bathyarchaeota archaeon
GACGAGGTCACCGACAAATTCATCCAAGCGAGAGTTGACACAGCAGTCCTGAACTTCAAGAAAGAACTCTTCGAGAAAGAATGCAGGAAGCTGAAAAGCGAACTCCGAACCAGACAGAGAGAATACGAGGAGGCGTTGAGGAAAGCGGAGGAGACTGGACGTCGCATCGCACCTCAGAAGACAGTCAGCGAAATCCTCGACGAGATCAGGTTGACAGACGGCTACCTCACAGCACTCGGAGACGTCTCAGAAGACATTGAACACATGTACGAATCATACTCGAAGATCTACTTCGACCTCAAAGAGAAAGCCACCATAGTCACGGAGAACAGGAAGAAGACCCTGCAAGAGATCGAGGTCCGGATGAAAGCATGGAAGACCGTCATGAAAGACCTGCTGGAAAACGTCAGCATCAAATACCGGCAAATCCTCGCACAGACACAGGCTCTCGGTGAAGTCAACTTAACCAACGAACACGACATCGAAGCGGCGGGCCTCGATGTACTCGTGGGATTCAAAGGATCACAGCTCGTCCCGTTAGACGCGTACACGCAAAGCGGGGGTGAAAGAAGCATGGCGACAATCAGCTTCCTCCTCGCCCTCCAACAACACGTACAATCGCCTTTCCGAGCTGTCGATGAATACGATATACATATGGACCCCAAGAACCGCGAAACAATCGGCAACCTACTGATCGATTCAGTACAAGGCTTGGACTCCCAATACTTAATCATCACTCCCAGCCAAGTCACTTTCGCACAGCGAGACATCCACATCATCACCGTCCAAAACGTGAGAGGATCATCGCGAGTGCGGGAAGTCGTGGACTGACAAAGGTGAATGAGCGTGACCGAGCATAAGGAAACGAAGAAGCTGGGCAGAGACCAGCTGGAACGCATCATCGAACTCTGCCACCAAGTCGAGGAGAAAGGATTAGACCCGTTCATCGTAGAAGTCGACGACGTAATCCAAGTCATTAAAACCTACTTCCCAGAGTGGAAGAACCCGGAGGAACTATGCTTGGATGCAGAAGCCCTACATCAGATCGCCTCCGCCATTAAACTTCAGAGCGAATTCATCACACACAGGTCAACCTCCCTCTACACGGATCCATTCCTCATCACCGCGAAACTGACATCACTTCCCAAGAAGAAGATCAGCAACCTCTTCCTCAAAGCTTGGCACCCAATCGTTGAATTGGAACAGATGTCCTCCACCGGGCTCGCAGAAGCAGTAGGATATTGGAAGAACCTGATACCCCTAGGGGAAAGATGGCTCCAGAAAAGCGGACCACAACTGCAGACCGGAACCACCACACTTGCCGAATTAGAGAACGAAGACCTCATCGCCGAAGAAGAATTCCAGCAAGAGCTAGACACATTCCTGGAGGAACTGAAACAGGCCACTAGGGACCAGAAGAACATCGAGTACTGGAGTTTTATAGGCGCTGACAGCTTCAGAGAGACTGCCCGACGAGCCTACTTGATGAGCTTCCTCGTCACCTATGGCTACGCAACCTTCGAGGTCGACCACATGGAAGAAATCATCTACGTCAAACCAGATGAAACGCGGAGACCCAATTCCCAGCATTCACACGCAGCCTCCTTCCCCATATCTGTGGGCTTCGACGACTGGCAAAAATGGAGAGAAGGTGCACAACGCTGAAACTCACAAAGAAAGCCCACTATGCTTCACGGATAAAGAGAGCCGCCCACCTCCTCTTCTTCAAACACCACAAGATGCCAGGCGTCAAAGGATGGGAGTTAAAAGGACGACTGGGCGTTAACTACCCACGAATCATAAGCCTCTTGAACAGCCACCTCGAAAAATTAGATTTACGAGTTAAAACAGTCTTTGAAGAAGGCACTCCAACCGGCAAACCTTCAGGTCGAGAGCTGGACAGAGCTCGCTTCTACGTGACCCTCCGAGGAACCCTTGAACCGAGAGAAGCGAGAATGATGGGCTGGCGGATCGACGACATGGCAGGGCTCGCTACAACCATATCCACCATCATTGCTAACCAAGGAAGAGCCTCAAGAGAGGAAGTGGAAGAACTGCTGCGAGAGAAACTGCCGAACTGGCGAGTACATACAAACATGGACCGATATCGACGAGCCGGCTACATTACTGAAGACGAAAAAGGCTACCTATACCTCGGATGGCGAACCAGAGCAGAAGTAGATGAGAAGCAACTCATCGATTCACTCCTGATCGAACAGGAGACTGCCACCACTGATTCACCGATTTCAGTCGAAGATGAGGCGAGAGCTGACAGCTCATTGATTGAACAAGAAGTTGATTGACTCAAAGTCCTTGATGAAGTTTAAACCCTTCCGCGTAGTCTTGTATAAGCCATCATCGTAGACAAGCAGACCATTTCGATCAAGAAGATCCAGGTAAAGCTTCAGCTGGGAGTGACTGAGCCTCGCAGAATACATAATGTAGGTCTTCTTCTGACCACCTTTCGCGGTCCTCAGAATCTCAGCGATTATATCGTGGCGATCTCTTCGCTGTAGAGGTCCAGCGATCCTCAGCTCGGTAAAACGATCCGAACCCAACCGCTGGTCTCTTTTCTGAGGACGTACGACTATGGAGAAACCTCCTTTCGTGGCATGTATCTACAAGTATCCCTGCATGACACAAGTGGTGCCCATTATAAGGGTTGGTGTCATCCAACAAGTAAAGGTTGTTGCACAAAGCGTTAAAGATCGAATAGGAGTAACTCATTAATGCAAGATGGATGACTCGCTGAATTTGTCTGACGAAGGCTCCAAGAAACGATGGAAATATGCTACATTGTGTACAGCCAACGGTTAAAGCAGGTCTTCGTTCAGATATCGGAAAGATAATTCTTTAATCTCGCCTTCACCAGTGACCGTCACGAAACTTTTAATGTCAGCCATGAACTTGCCCCAATCGTTCCTGAATTGGGACAGTCGTCGAGCGTACTCTCGGTAGTCTGCGTGCAAAGACATTATCACGCCAGTCATGCCAAGACCTTCGCCGGTTGAAGCAAAGATAGCGTTGGGAAACTGATCTGCGTATTCTTTAACTTTTCCGATCAATTCCGCTGAGACCACGGCGGGATCCATCTTCACGAAGGTCAATGCAAGGATCTCAAAGCCAAGTTTTCGCCAGTCGGGGAAGATCGTGTAGGACTTGATGAAGCCTTCGCGCTCAAGCTTGTTTCGGGTACGCGTTATAGTCGGCTGCGAGACCCTGAGCTTCTTCGCTAACTTCCTGTCACTCTCCTTCGAGTTTTTCAGAAGCTCTATTAATAATCGTTTAACGAGGTGCTTTCGCATAAATGAAAATCTGCGGTCATCAGATTTACGAGTTTCGGTAACCTTCGTCCGTCAGGATGTGTAGCGTTGATAAGATAACTAAGGCGTTTGATCCCGCTTCTTCTCAGCCCAGTAAGGCTTGGTCCTAAGGTAGGTAATCTTCGCCTTCAGAAGATCAAGGTACAGGGCTTCTTCCGTAGGGTGCATCCTCCCCAGAATTCGCGAGGCAGTCTCCGGTCCAACACCTCGGGTCAAGGTGGCTACTACAGCGTTCCTTCCGTAGGCTAAGATGAGGTCGGCTGTTCGCCGGGCACGCGACATTTCATCGAGTTCTGCTGCAGTCAGCGAGCCTCCTTTCTTCCTCCTGCGGAACAGGCTTCGCAAAGCCTCAGGTTGCTGTCTAGGATGAAGTCTGGTTAGGAGTCTGGAGCCACATTCACTACAGACAGGTTGCTCAGGCAGGTTTCTAACTCGAATCCGCTTCTGCAACTGGCCACATGAGAGACATTGCAGTTGGACTGACCGAGCTTCGGTCGACTGACGCATTCGTTCAATGTTACCGAGTACAACGCTTTCTGGAGCCATGAGTTCAGCGACGTCAGAATGTTTGGCTAGAATGGTGTATGCCAGTGAGGTCGGTTTCTCAATTCGTAGAAGAGTGTGGACATCGATTGTGCCGTTCCGGGTTCGCTTCAAGATATCGTGGGCTCTTTGAAGGTCAACTGACTCGGTTAAGGCCTCACGAAGGGCTTCATCATAGATCGGTGTATCCCTGAACCGCGTGGGAAGTTGAGCTGACCGCTCCATACTAATGGTTTTACCACGGGGTAGTGCCCCAAAGCGTTCCGCGATAAACTTCATTCGATACGTAAAAGGGAAGTGGCTTTTCACAAAGTCCTGAAACGCTGCATCAACTGCGTTCTTGGATAAAGTAAACAGTAGTTTTGAAGCCTTTGTAAGGTTCTCCGCCGTGACTTCAGATGGGGCTTCCACGAGTATTCGATATGCATCATTCCACCAACCTTGAATTAACTCCTGGTCGGAAAGCACGGTGTCGAAGATACTTCCAAGTGTGCGGTTCACAGTTTCCCCGAAACAGGCGTGTATGATCAGGTATCTGTCAAAGGCTTCTACGAGAATGCGGTTATGTGTTGGCAAGAGGCGAGTTTCGTGAAGGCACTCTGCCACTTCTTCAACAAGCTTGGTTAAGACTGGTTTCTCCACTTGAAGGCTTCTCGAGAGATGGTTGATTGCGGCTTCAACCGAGTTGCTGTCCAGAGCTCTTCCGATTGTCTCGCGGAGCTTCCCAACGTCTTGTGCGAGTTCATATGAGATCGAGGGCATTTCTCCATCCCATCCAGGGATCGCCGCCAGCTGGTCGTCAGATGGCACGACATAGACTATGCCGGTCTCATCTTCTATCTGTACAATCCGCCAAGGTTGCCCGCGACAGATGAAGTTGAGTCCAATACGTGCACTGAAAGTCATGAATTCGTCGCCTAGAGAACCGATCGTCCTGTCGGAGAGAACATCTACGATTGGGTATCGCCTTTCATCCGGGATCATCGAGAGGTTTCGAAAATAGTAGTCTCTGGTCCGACCAGTCTTCCTCAATGTCTCACCATCGAAGGATACTTCCCGTAATTCCTGTAGTTGCTCGATGACGTCGATGAACTGCGTTTTCGTCAAGTTCCGGTAGGGGTACGTCCGCTTCAGCTGATTCATGACTTCGGTGACGGAGGCTTCACGGTTCTCCATCAGGATTCCCGCAGTCTGATGCGCTAAGACGTCCAGAGCGTTCTCGTGGATTGGTATAGGCTCCAAGAATCCCTTCCCAGCCCGTTGCAAAGCTGCGATAGATTCCGCGGAGTCTTCGGGGAAAGCGGTGATGATGACGCCTTCGGAGACGAGACCCAGTCGATGACCACTCCGACCGACTCGCTGAATAAGGCTGCTGACCCGGCGAGGTGAGAGGTACTGAATCACTAGGTCAACCTGACCGATGTCAATGCCGACCTCCATAGTACTCGTGCAGACGATCGCTCTTAACGTGCCAGCTTTGAATTCGTCTTCGATGCGTCTTCTCTCTTCCTTGGATAAGGAGCCATGATGTACGGCTATGTCGCTGGTGAGTTGGCTGAGCTTGTGCCCTAACAGTTCCGCATTAGTTCGGCTGTTAACGAAGATTATGGTGGAGTCATGGCTCTTCACCAGTTCCAGTATACGTCTCATCCTCGCGGCTGCCTCGGGAGTAGAGTGCAGTTTCTCTGCTAAGTCAAAGTCTCTGTCGGTTGGTTCCGGATGTTCGACTTTGAACCTGTATTCTTTTGGCATAATAACCTCCACGATCTCAACGCTGCGAGCGGTTCCCCCGATGAATCGAGCCATTCTAGCTGGGTCGTTAACTGTCGCAGACAATCCTATTCGCTGGAAGTTTCCATTAACGAGCTTCGTGAGCCGCTCCAATCCGACTGCAAGCTGAACCCCTCGTTTGGCTCCGATCAATTGATGGATCTCGTCGACGACGACGTGGCGGATGCATCGTAGATGATTTCGCATGCGTGACCCCGGGAGAATGGCTTGTAGGGTCTCAGGGGTCGTTATCAGAATATCCGGAGGATGCGTAGCCTGTCTCCTGCGGACTTTCGTTTCGGTGTCCCCATGACGGACTTGAACAATAAAGCCCAGTCGAGTGGCCCACATCTCGACCCGTTCCACTATATCACGGTTCAAGGCTCTAAGGGGAGTGATGTAGAGAAGAGAGATACCTGGTCTATCCCCTTGAGCGAGCATCTGGGAGAAGACGGGGAGTAGAACAGCTTCTGTCTTC
>CP070765.1:292885-298999 GCA_020345645.1 Candidatus Bathyarchaeota archaeon
TCGGGAATGTGATATCCCTTTTCGTTGGCTTTCTTGGACTCTCGGAGCACCTCTTTTGGGCACAGTATAATGCACAGCCGACATTGTTTACATCGCTCTTCAATAACACGGATTTCTCCTCGAGGAACTTTCACCCTTTGAGTGAGGAGAACCCTGCCACTTGGTTGCCTTTTCGTCTTCATCAGCTGATTTCTCTCTACAGAGACTCGAACCTCATCTGGGATATAAACTTTACAAATGTAAACCTCTCTACGCCCACAGTATGCTTGAATGCGAAATCCCTATATCGTCGCTGAAAACTCAGGAATAGAAGAGATGATCAGTTGGCTAAAACACGTACTGTTCTTTTCGGAGTTGGTGCCGTAGGTAGCCTTATCGCAAGACACCTGCTTGAAAAGAAAGGAATTCAGATTGTTGGTGCCATTGACGCATCAGAAGAGAAAGCTGGTAAGGATCTAGCCGACCTCCTAGGCACATCCTCTTCCCTAGGAATACGGGTTTCAAGAAATGCTGAAACCACACTTAGCCTGACTAACCCAAACATCGTGGTCCATGCCACATCAAGCTATCTGCACGACGTTTTTCCCCAACTTAAGACGATAATAAAACATGGGGCAAACATCGTTTCCACCTGCGAAGAACTCTCCTATCCCTATTACTCCGAACCCCAACTGGCGAAGGAGATCGATGCTCTTGCCAAAGAGAAGAATGTGACAGTTCTTGGAACGGGAATAAATCCTGGCTTTCTCATGGACACCTTGGTGATCGCATTGTCCGCTGTCTGCCAAAAGATTGATGAAATCGAGGTGGTGCGCGTTATCAACGCTGCTACTCGCAGAGTCCCCTTTCAAAGAAAAATTGGTGCAGGGCTCAGCATAGAAGAGTTCCAGCAATCCCTGAGAGAGAAGAAGATTTCAGGACATGTAGGGCTTGAGGAATCAATATCATTAATAGCTTCTGCACTGGGGTTAAAGCTTGAACAGATTCATCGACAACCAGTTACCCCTGTCATAGCGAAACGCCCAACAGCAAGCAACGCAATACATATCGAACCTGGACAGGTTTCTGGACTAAGGCAAGTCGCTGTTGGTCAACAGGCAGGAAAAGCCATTATCACCCTTAGATTCAATGCATTCGTAGGTGCAGAAGATGAACATGACGCCATCTCGATCAAAGGGCTCCCGAACGTGACGCAGAGGATCACTCCGTGTGTCAATGGCGATCTCGGTACTGTAGCGGTTATTGCCAACGCGATCCCGAAAGTAATAAGCGCCCAACCGGGGTTGGTTACAATGAAAGACCTTCCACCAATCTCTGCAACGATAGTCTAGTGGGCATATCACATTTCAGAGTGAAGTTTGCATGACATTCAGAGTCGATCTCAACTGCGATCTCGGTGAAGCCTTCACTCACTCTGGAAGCAGAATAGAGAGGAAGATAATCCCCTACATTACCTCGGTTAACGTTGCTTGCGGATTCCACGCTGGAAACCCAACCACAATGGTTGAAACAGTGAACCTTGCCAAGAAAAATGGAGTGGCAGTAGGGGCACATCCGGGTTTTCCAGATCCAACCGGATTTGGGCGGCGTCAAATGGATTTATCCGCTGCTGAGGTTTCTAACCTGATGATCTATCAGGTTGGTGCACTCGCTTCATTGGCACAAGCTTCGGGAACAAATCTTCAACATGTTAAGCCACATGGGGCGTTGTACAACGGTGCAAACGCGTCAGAGAATATTGCAGTCGGCATAATTTCAGCCATGAAGCAGCTGAATCAAAACCTAATCTTGTTCACTATGGCAGGTTCAAAGATGGCACAAAGAGCTATTAATTCAGGGATACGCATCGCTCAAGAAGTATTCGCAGACCGTGCTTATGACCCAGATGGCCATCTCTCCCCTAGAGGAAACCGAGGAGCAGTAATAAGGAACCCGAAGATTGTATCAGAAAGGGCCATCAAGATGGTTAGGGAGAGATCGGTTTTTGCCCTTAATGGATCAAGTCTGAAGTTCCCTAAGGTGGACACTGTCTGCTTACATAGTGATACCCCAAACGCCCCTGGGATAGTGAAAGCTGTAAGAGAAGCATTTCAGAAGGAAGGGATTGACACCGCCCCAGTTGGAGCCTTTGTCTAATTGCCGATACCTCGCTATCAACCAGTTGGTGATAGAGCACTCCTTGTTGAGTTTGAAAAAAAAATAAGCCAGGAAGTTAACGCAAGGGTCCATTCCCTGAATGAGACCTTATTACAGGAAAAGCTAGATGGAGTAGAGGAAACCGTTCCCACTTACTGTTCTTTGTTAATTTACTTTGATCCATTAAAGACAAGCTATGAATACTTAGTCTACATCCTGCAGGATCTGCAGGCTGAAAACTTCCGTAACGTAAGAACTCAAAGACGAACTGTTACTATTCCCGTGGTGTACGGAGGATCTTATGGTCCTGACCTTGATTATATCGCAAAACACAACAATCTGACCGAAAAAGAGGTGATCTACATCCATTCAAAGAAAACATACACTGTCTACATGATAGGTTTTCTAGCCGGCTTCCCATATCTAGGGGAAGTCCCAGAAGAGATAGCTACTCCTCGATTGAAAACACCTCGTCTGAAAGTGTCGGCCGGATCTGTTGGAATTGCTGACAGGCAAACAGGCCTATATCCCTGTGATTCACCAGGAGGATGGCGAATTCTAGGCTGGACCCCACTCACCATCTTCAAACCATCAAGGAATCCCCCCGCTCTTCTGAACCCTGGAGACCAAGTACATTTCAAACCAATCACTCAAGGCGACTTGGAGACACTGCACAGGAAGTAACGAAAATGAGGTTACTGAAAGTGTTGAAGCCAGGGTTTTCCACCACTATTCAGGACTACGGACGAGTTGGTTATCAGAAATATGGTGTACCAGTTTCTGGAGTAATGGACCCCGTTTCGTTCTTCACAGCAAATCTCTTGGTGGGAAACCACATGAATGAAGCCTGCTTAGAAGCTACGGTACTGGGTCCAAAACTCAGGTTCCTGAATGAAACTCAGATAGCAATTACTGGTGCCGATCTCTCCCCCTCAATTAACCACGATGATGTCTGTAATTGGCGAACGTTACAGGTTCATAAGAATGACTTGCTCTCCTTTGGGCACTCAAGAAGCGGATGCAGGGCTTATGTAGCAGTCAAAGGAGGCTTGAGTATCCCAATTTTAATGGGAAGCAGGTCAACCTGTATTAGAGCGGGATTCGGAGGTCATCAAGGGAGACCCTTGAAAGCAGGCGATGTTCTCAAATTCAATGCAAATTCTGGAAAACCAATCCCGATCTTGAAGTTGCCTGAATCTCTTATTCCTGAATACACTTCGAAACATGAAGCTGACATTATACTCGGCCCACAAGACGATTATTTCACTAAAGAAAGCATTTCAAAGTTTCTAACGGGCACGTTCACAATATCTATGGATTCAGATCGAATGGGTTACCGTCTGGAAGGAGAGATCATTAAATACAAAAACGATCAAAGAATGATCTCAGACGCAATACCTGTCGGAGCAGTCCAGGTTCCTGAAAGTGGAAAACCAATTCTGATGATGCGCGATGCACAAACAACTGGAGGCTATCCAAAAATCGCCGTAGTATCAACTCCAACCATTGCCCAACTTGGGCAGGCAAAGCCAAACGACGAGATTACATTTCAGCAGGTCTCTCCAATCCGTGCTCAGCAGTCCATCCGTGAATACTTGAAATCCATCAACGGTATAAAACATACTTTGAAGAAATTATCCAGTTATTAAAACAACTGGTTAACCTCCCCCTACTGGGGGAACGATTGCTACCTGATCGCCTTCATTCAACTCGGCTTCAAACCCTTCTAAACGACCGATGCCCTTTCCATTAATAAGAATTGAAAGGTGTCCTCTCACCGCACCTTCTTCAGTAAAAAGATAATCTTTGAACTCCCTTCCAAAGAGCTCTGCAAGCCTCACTAAAACTGACATGAGTGTTACAGGCCCCTTCTCGAAGGATACCACTACATTCCGTTTTCCTGAAATCTCCCTTAGAGTCGTGAAAAGCCGGACTGAAATATTCATAACGACTTCAAGCTGCTTTTCCTTTAGTCTCCCAAAAAGGTTTCGTACGCACGCAGAAATTCCTAGCTCCTTGACTTGAACACTCGCCAACTGGGCACTAAGGTTAGTGGATGAGATGCCTTAGCCTCATCAATACGTCCAATGGAAGTGTTATGAGGAGCCCTACGAATTTTATCAGGATTGCTCTCAGCTTCTTCTGCGATCCTACGCATTGCATCCACAAAACGGTCGAGTTCTTCTTTTTCGAAAGATTCCGTCGGTTCAATCATCAGTGCTTCCTCAATAATAGTAGGAAAATAAACGGTCGGAGCATGAATTCCCTCATCAAGAAGACGTTTCGAGACATCTAAGGCTCTGATTCCTTTTTCCCGGAATAGACTTTTAACACTTAATACACATTCATGCTTCCTCAGTCGTTCAGACCCAAAGGGAACATCAAACCACTTGAGTTCTGAGAGTTTCTTCAGGAGGTAATTTGCATTCAAAGTGGAAACTTCGGCAGCCGCAATTAATCCTTCTGCGCCCAAGCTCAGTAGGTAACAGTATGCTCGAACTAGAACTGCTACGTTTCCGTAAAAGCTTCTAATCTTGCCGATGCTATGAGGTTTCTGATCGGAAAGAACATACTGTTTTCCGTCATATACAATGCGAGGAACTGGAAGGAACTTTTCTAATCTTTCAGAGACACCGATCGGACCAGCTCCTGGTCCCCCCCCTCCGTGAGGTGTACTGAATGTTTTATGGATGTTGATGTGTACTACATCGAATCCCATGTCGCCTGGTCTGGTTTTACCAAGAATAGGGTTCAGATTTGCTCCATCATAGTAAACCAGACCATCAACTTCATGGATAAGTTCAGTAATCTCACGTATGTTCTCTTCAAAGAAGCCTAACGTATTTGGATTGGTCAGCATCAACCCAGCCGTTCGTTTCGAAGTCACAGTTTTCAAAGCTTCTATATTGATGGAACCGTTTGAGCCTGAGGGTACAATAAGTACTTTAAAGCCCGCCATCGTGCCGCTTGCAGGATTGGTGCCATGAGCAGAATCAGGGATTAAAAGCTCTTTCTTGTCGTTATGTTTCCCGTTGAATTTATGATGAGCACGCATGATTAATGCACCTAGAAACTCCCCTTGAGCCCCTGCAGCTGGTTGTAGGGAGACCTCGAACATTCCAGTTATCTCAGCAAGCCATTTTCCCAGCGTGTGCAGAATTTCAAGAATTCCTTGGACAGTCTCTCCATTTTGGTATGGATGTAGTCTGGTCAAAGATGGAGCGTTGGCAAGCTTATCGTTGATTTTCGGGTTGTACTTCATCGTACAGCTTCCAAGTGGGTAGAGTCCGAGATCCACGCTGTAATTCATCTGGGAGAGCCGGGTGAAGTGACGGACTACTTCAACCTCTGACAATTCAGGGAGTGCCAGCGGGGATTTCCGTTGAATCTTTCGTGGAGCCTTGAGCTCACCAAACTCTGTAGTTATGGACTTCTCAGCTGTTGGGAGAGTATGTCCCTTTCTTCCCCTATATCCAAGCTCGAAAATACACGGCTCCACCCAAGAAGATTGACGGAATCCCATCAGGAACCCTCCAGAGCCCGATTTATGGATTTTATCAATCTGTCAATGGTTTCTTTCGAGTGAGTTTCAGTCACACAGTATAGGGCGATCTCACCAAGCTGAGGAAATTCTTTTGAAACATCTTTCCCTCCAATGATATTATGTCTCAGCAGATCCCGATGGACATCCTTTACAATTTTTTGATTGAACTTCGCTGTGAACTCCTTGAAGTGAAATGAATTGAAAATTGGACACTCTACACCGTCGATCGCATTCAGATGTTTCATTGCATAATGGGATTTTGCGATTATCGTATTTCCTAACTCTTTCAAACCGCTGGATCCGAGTAATGCTAAGTAGATTGTTGCTGATAATGCACAGAGTGTTTCATTGCTGCAGATGTTCGATGTCGCTTTATGTCTCCGTATATGTTGTTCTCGAGTTTGAAGTACCATGCAATATGCTCTTTGTTCTCC
>CP070765.1:299099-304747 GCA_020345645.1 Candidatus Bathyarchaeota archaeon
CTCATCCAAGTATGCTGTTTCAGTGAGTCTCTGAGGTTCTCCTATCACTTTGATCCTCCGTATTTCACTATCAGTTTCCTGTTTTAGTGCTTCTACCGTTTCATCGAAGATATATCCTTGACAGATCAACACCGACTCTTTACTCTCTAGCTTGAGTGCTTTCAGTAGTTTAAAGACGACTTCTGTCGCTTCTTTCAGGTACTTCTTTCTTCGAAAGTTTGGGTGTTGGAAAAATCGAACCGGGATCACTTCGTACCTGAATTCGCCCGTTTCAGGACGGTAAGCCCCGATTACGACTCCGAAAAGCAGGTCTCCGCTACCAGCGTCATCAATCACTATCGTCATCTACATAGATCTTCCTCGATGCGAAGTCACACGTATGTCTTGCACTTTACGTCTCTGCATTCATCTTTCGTCGGGCTTATGGATGCTAAATGTCGGAGAAGGTGATCAGATGGACATTCAAAGGTGGCTTGACGGTATCCGAGATACGTGCTGCAACTAGGTACTTGATTTTATTCTTGCTGGCTGCATCCACTAAGCGCTGTGTGATTACGCCATCAAAGACCACGGTGTCAACGTTCTCGATTTCAGGCAGCTTCTCTGCAAGGTCGCTTACTGGCATTCTCTCCTTTCTTTCCATCTCCTTATCTAGTAACACGGCTTCCAAGGATCCTTCTAGCTCTTTTGCGACAGCGACTATCTTTTTTGGGAGAAGCGTTTTTCGTCTCACTCTTCTAGGTTTTGCTTGGTCCAGTGGAGTCTTTTCGCTGAGAGCTTTGGTGATCTCTTTGCAACCTAGTTGTTCCACTTCAAGTCGTGGAGGTGCTCTGGTGATGTACTTCGTGTTGGTAACTTGCATCAGTTCCTTTTGAATCAGGTCTCCTCCTCGATCTCCATCTAAGAAGGCTGTGACTTCCTTTTCTTTGCTTAATTTTATTATTGTTTCGGGAATTTTCGCTCCTTCGAGGGCAATCACGTTCAGGATTCCGCATCTAAGAAGGTTCAAAACGTCAGCTCTTCCCTCGACTACGATTATTTCTTTCGAGTCTTCGATGTCGGGTCCAGCTGACAACTCTTCTGGTCCGTACTTTTCGATCTTTGCTGTTCGAAGTGTCTCTGAAACCTCGCGGAAGATCTCTTCGGTACTCGGTAAGGTCTCGATATTCCATTGCTGAAGGATGACTTTCGCCCGATCGATGATGGTTTTACGTCTAGCGTCTCGGATGTCTTCAACCTTCTCGAGTGTGACTTTTGAGTTGCAGGGCCCCACTCTGTTGATGCTTTCTAGACTGGCAGCCAGTATCGCTGTAGAGACTCTGTCAAGACTTGTCGGTATCGTAATTGCTCCGGACGTCTTGTCCTGCTTGGATTGGAGTTTTATTTCTATTCGACCAATCCTTCCTGATTTTTGTAGTTCGCGAAGATCGAGTTCAGGCCCAAAAAGCCCCTCGGTCTGACCGAAGACAGCTCCAATTACATCTGGTTTTTCAACCACGCCTTCGATTTCGAAGTTCGCACGGATTACATACTTAGCTGTAACTATCTGTGATGATCCCATTAACCTCACCTCCGATTTGAGGACGTCAAAGATTAGTTAATGTTATTAATTCACCAAATGGTGAACTGTCTACTTGGGTAGCTCTCTCTCTATTATAGTTTGCGAATTCCCAGTCTTTTTTCGTAGGGTTTGAATGTAGCTTAATATTCCCTCGATGTCTTTGAGGTCTCTTCCCAATAAACTTCGTAGTTCTCGCCAGAAGAAGGTGTTTGCCTTGATATTCGTATTCTCTAGGTACTGTGTCAGTCGCTTGGTCCATTCTTCCCCTCGTCTGTCGAAGTCCAGTAGCAGAATTACTTCATCTATGTCTAAGTTCTCGATCTCTGTTGCGAGGGCTAGAAAGGACTTCCGCGTCTTTGCTGCGATGACTTCTCCTGAGAACGCAAGTTTTCTAAGGACTTCAACATCGTTCTTTCCTTCCACAATGATCGGTGTTCCCTTCGTTGATTGAAAGGCAAGTCGCTCAATAATTTCTGAGATTTTATTTATTTTCTCTCTAAGATGCGTTGACAATTCAGTTACCTTGTGACTTCAAGCGTTTTCATTTTATTCAGGCTTTCAGGGTGGGTTTCGAAGTGAGTTCTAACTGGTTTCAATAATTGCGTCAAGGCTTCTGCGACAGCGTTCTTCAAGTCTAAGGGATGCAGTTTACCTTCAGCGTAAGTTTTCTCGAGTTCGTTGTATTCTGTGAAAGTCAGTTCTCCTCCATATTTTACAGGGCGGTTCACCGTCATTGCATCTACGTTGGTGAATATCGCGTAATGAGCTGTCTCCAGAACCGGATTCTGGTTCACTTGCTTTGGAGGGCAATAAGCTTCCATCATCTTAGTGCGGATTTCACTTGGTGAGTCATGCACATATATGCAGCTTCCTGGGATGCTCTTCGACATTTTTGAAGCGATTCGCAGGTTTATTCCTGCGTCCTCGTCAAGTTGCCCTCTCTCAGTGATAGCGCCTTTTAATCCCATCAGAAGTGGTGTGTGAACACACACAGGTTTCGACCGATCAAGTCTGTCAGCAACATCCCGAGCAAGCATATGTGCTTTTCTTTGTTCGAGACCCGCGCAGGCAACGTCAAGTTGCATGTGAAAGATATCTGCAGCTTGCATACATGGATAAAGCAGCCAGGCTGTTTCAATCTCTGTAGTATCCATCTCTCTGCCCATGATTGGGAGTGCTCTCATGATTCTCTGGACAGAGGCACCTTTTGCGATCTTCAGGACCGTCTCCCAGTATTCTCCTTCTCTAGTGAGATCGGACGCCCAAACGTATTCCGCAGGCTTAATTCCAAGGGCAGAGAAACACTCTTTGAAATATTCTCCGCACAAGCGAATGTTTTCCATTTTTCCACCAAGTTTGTTGTTTATCCAAGAATGCCAATCTGCGAGGAAGATTATGAAATGAAAGCCTACTTTGATCATATCCTTGATTTTTGATCCACAGACTAGTCCTAAGCCGATATGCATCAGACCGCTGGATTCAAAACCCCAGTATGCACGAGGTTCTCTACGTGATTGAAGTAGCTTCTCTAATTCGTTTTGTGTTATGAGTTCTATAGTATTCCGAGTTACTAGCTGTATTGTGTTCGGCTTCAACGCAGTTTCCTCAAGAGGGTTTGACGGTTAGTCTAGTGATTAAAGCTTAAAGCTCTGTCGCGGGTGGGGTGTGTCCCACGTTACCTAACACTCAACTTCATCGATGGAGCTTTCCGCTCTTCTTTGTAGAGCTCTCTCTTCCGTGGGTTTGTCACCCGCGCCGCTGTGTCTCATGCTTGGGTATGCTTTCCTTCATCTGGAGATCGGTCAAGTCCGTCAGCATGAGCCTCTGTGAGAGATTTCAGCGGATTCAGTTGCTCATATCATCGCAAAAATATCTTTATTGACACTTTAGAAAAGACTTTCTATTCCATCAAGTCTTGCATGTCGAGTTCAAAGGCCGCAACAGGGGTTTCGAGATTGAAGTTGTTCAGTACTTCGGGGTGAATCTCTCCTACTAATCCCAGACTCCTCTGCGTTGCCTGTTTTCGTACGTTGGATGAAATCGCTGCTACTCTTCCTTCAATGAAAGACGGCGATTCGACTACATAGAACTTTCGAGCTTCAAGATTCAAGTTATGCAACAAAGCCTCAACGATTGATTTGATTTCAGTGAAGTTTGCAGCTGAATGAGCAACGACTGAGGCAATATGAAGTCTTCGTTCGCAACCTGTTTCGCGATTCTTATTTAGGGTGACGACATCTGAGACCTCGAATAGCTTCTGCGGATAGCTTTCGTGTCTGTTGTCAGCCAGGTTTTTCATGAGTGTAGGCAGTAGGTGTGTCCTCATTATTGTGAACTCGTTTGAGACGGGGTTGACGAGTTTGACGCATGGCTCTATCTTTCTGCACATTGCTTTGAAGTGATAGTTTTCATTAGTAAGTGTGAAATTAACGACTTCGATGAAGCCTAATCCAACCATAATCTTCCTGACTGCTTCTGCAAATTTCAACGCACGATCTTCTTCACCGATCGTGACTGATGATGGAAATGTTGGCGTGAACTGGTTATATCCGTATCCGATGGCAACTTCTTCGACTAGGTCGACTTCATGCAGAATGTCGATGCGATAGGGTGGGATTCTTACTTCCAATAGTCCGGGTTTTAGTTGCGTCACTCCCAGTCTACACTTCTCCAGACATTCTGCGACAGCGTCTTCTGAAAGTTTGAGACCTAGAATTCTAGTCGCGTAGGTTGAACGTAACGTCATGTTTTGAGGGCTTAAATCTGGTGATAGTCGTGTACGCCCTGAGCGTTTCACCTCAACGGTTTCGATGGAACCTCCCATATCAGCTAACGCCGTAGTTAGGACGTTAAGACTCTTTTCAATGGCGAGTTGATCAGTTCCCGTGACATCGATGAACAAATTTCTTGTTTCTTTATCAACCCTCGTAAGCTCACCATTGATTATTGGGGGCATCGAGAGAACCTTTGTGTCACTATCGACTAACAAGGGAAATTTGCTGTACCCATCGATTAAATGCCGGTAGGCGTCTCCTTTTTCATGCTTCTCAAGAACTTCTGTGAGGTTCATCCTTTCATGTGAGTTCAGCGGTACAAATTCGACACTTTCTGGTGGAACTGCTGTATATGTGAACGGTGCTTTTACTGCATCAAGATTGTGAACGCCGATGGATGCTTTTCGTCGATCTCGACCTACACCCCAGTGTAGATCCTCTTGCATTTCCATGAGTTCTACGACAGCCTCTTCGTTCAACTTCATTCCTCGAACGATGGCTGCAAGCATGAAGGGTCTAATTTCTGCCACGGTGTCCTCAATCTTAAGCAGTGTTTCTCCATCTCTTACGTTGTACGTGGGTAGCCCAGTTTCCCACCCTCGTAATCCTCGAAAGGCTCTGGCTATGCCGCTGTAGCTTGAGAAGTCGATCCGGTTTGGATTGAACTCAACTTTTACGTAATCTTCACTAACCTCCTCGATGTCAAACCCGAGCCATGGTAGCCATTCAGTCATCTCGGTGAGAGTTGTCTCCCTGCCAACGTAGTTTGAAAACCTCTGTCGATGAAGTGTGATTACAGGCGTAGAGGACACCTCCTCAGCCAATTTAGGTCATTGTTATACAGGAGACGGATGTCATCTAGTTCTAGTTCGGTCATTGCGAGGCGCTCTATCCCTCCGCCCCAAGCGAGGACGGGACAGTCAATTTTCATCGGAGTTAATACTTCTGGTCTGAACATTCCCATTCCACAGAGTTCAATCCAACGCTTGATTTTAGGCAAGTGAACCATTGCTTGAGCTGAGGGTTCAGTATAAGGAAAGTAGCAAGGCCAAAACGCGACTTTCTCCAATCCAAAACGCTGATAAAATGTTTTCAGTGTACCTATTAAATCCTGCAATGTCAGGTCTCTGTCAGCTATGATTCCTTCTATCTGATAGAACTCGGCTGTATTTTTGTAGGTCAATTGCTCGTTTCTGTATACTCGATCCACTGAAAAGACTTTGATAGGTGGGGTTTTGTGTTTTGAGAGATATTTGATTGTCTCAGCCGTTGTATGGGTTCGGAGTACAAGCCTTTGTGCCTCCTCTTCTTTC
>CP070765.1:304847-310464 GCA_020345645.1 Candidatus Bathyarchaeota archaeon
AGACTCCAGACGTAGACACAGCCACAGACCAGAGAATCGAGATATTCATGGATACTGGAAGCGACGACGAAGCGACAGAACCTCAACCACCCTCAGAAGAAACCACCGAGGAACATGCTGAACCACTGCAATCAGAGTACGCGGAGCCGTCCGAGGCTGAGGAGACTCCTGTGGAGGAGACCGTAGTTGAGACGACGCCTACTGAGGAGGGCGTGGTTGAACAACCTCCCGTTGAAGAAACTGTGACTGAAGAACCCCCGGCTGAGGAGATTTTCACCCCATTCCAAAACGAAGAAACATCACCTTCAGAGACCCCGGCAGCACATGACGAGGCAATGGAGAATCCGGTCGAACCTCTTCAAGACATCACTGAAGAGGAAACTGACTATTAGCCAACACCCTCTTTTTCCTTTTTTTCAACGTTTCCAAGCTTCTTTTGCAGAAACTCGTTCTTCATAAT
Organism: Candidatus Bathyarchaeota archaeon; assembly: GCA_020345645.1. Lineage (GTDB taxonomy): Archaea > Thermoproteota > Bathyarchaeia > Bathyarchaeales > SOJC01 > JAGLZJ01. The sequence continues at coordinate 305,308 of CP070765.1, forward strand.
TTAAATCCGCAGAAGGCGACACTCAATAAGAAGTGGACTCGTTGCATCTGGGTATAGCCTTTCACGAAAAATACGGACTTTATGATTTTGGACCTGGACACCCCTTTCGAGGAAAACGGTTTGAAGACGCGATGAGATTCTTCGAGGAGCAAGGGTTACTGAAGTCTTCCAACGTGAGCATCTTGAAGCCGAAACCGGCTGAAGTCGAGGATCTAATGCGGGTGCACAGCAGAAGTTACATCGATCTAATCTTCGAGTTCGCGGAGAAGAACCGTGCCTACGATCTTGATACGCCTGTTTCCCCAAGTATCCTTGAGGGCTCTCTTCACATTATGGGTGGCGCCCTGAGAATGGGCGAAGCCCTTTTCAGTAAAGAGGTTGACCGTGGCGTCTGTCTGGGTGGCGGGCTTCATCATGCAGGAGCAGACTTCGGTGGCGGATTCTGCCTTTTCAACGACGTAGCGATCTTGGTGCGGTTTCTTCAAGAGAAGAAAGGAATCAAACGGGTCCTCATCTTGGACTATGATGTGCATGCGGGAAACGGGACCAGCGATATCTTCTACTCAGATCCAAGTGTCCTGTTTATTTCAGTGCATCAGGATCCTAAGACACTGTTTCCAGGAACAGGTTTCATCGAGCAGATAGGGCGAGGTGAAGGAAGAGGCTTCAACGTCAACCTTCCCTTACCTCCGGGAACAGGAAGCACAACATACTTTCACGCGTTAAGAGAGGTCTTCGTCCCGCTTGCGTCTGAATTTAAAGCCGACGTGATTCTGGCGAATGGCGGAAGCGACCCGCATTTCGCGGACATCCTTGGCGGACTCGGATTGACCGTGCATAGTTTCTTCGACTTATCTAGACTAATCGCTGAAGTCGCCCAGCGAGAATCTCAAGGAAGAGTCGTGCTTCTCGTAGGAAGTGGCTACAACCCGCAAGTCCTCCCTGCCTGTTGGTTTGCGTTGACCGCTGGCTTCGCAGGCTGGACGCACATCGATGTGGCGGATCCGTCAGAACCGTTGATTGAACCTCCCTGGTGCCAGAAGCGCGTGGACGCGACGGTGAACGAGTTAAAGCGAATTCTCAGCGACTACTGGGAGTGCCTCAGGTAGTGTGAAGATGCTAGACATCGACGCGCTTCGCGACAAGTTCCCGGTTACCAGGAGTAAGGTGTTTCTAAACCATGCGGCGTACTCCCCTCTCCCTCAACCCGTCTTCGACGCAATGAAGCAGTATAATGCGGATCTGTGCCGTTTCGAAATCGACGAGTCCACGTATTCGTTTGGGAAGGAGTCGTTCGCGAACCTCATTCACTGCCGTGAAGACGAGATTGCATTGGTTCCCAACACTTCGACAGGACTCAACATCATCGCAAACGTGCTCACGTATCCACCGGGCTCAAATGTCGTCACAACCGACTTAGAATACCCCTCTGTAGTTTATCCATGGCTCAAGAAAGCGCTGGGAGTGAACATACGGTATGTAAAGAACGTTGACGGACAGGTCTCCATAGACGGTTTCATGGAAGCTGTGGACGATGAGACTGTCCTCATCGCCGTCAGCCATGTTGAATACGTAAATGGCTTCAAGCACGATCTACGTCAGCTCTCCGAGATAGCTCATAATCACGATGCTCTCCTCGCGGTAGACGCCATCCAATCCTTGGGTGTCATTCCAATAGACGTGCAGAACGAAGGCGTGGACTTCTTGACAGCAAGCTGTTATAAATGGCTTCTCGGTCCTGCGGGAGCAGGTTATCTCTACGTTCGCAGAGACCTTGTCAAAGATCTGGATCCCCCATTCATTGGATGGGCTAGCGTGAAGCCTGAAGTCTTTGACACCATCGACTTCTGGGAGATCCGACACCTCGACCTTTCTGAGACAGCGAGTCGGTACGAGATCGGTTGCCCCAGTTTCATAAGCTACGCGGGGGCAGATGTAGCCCTCAGACTCCTTTTAGATGTAGGGATCCCCCGAATCTACGCGAAGATTCTCTCGCTGACGAAACAGTTGATGGACTCACTTGAAGATCTCGGGTTCTCGATCACTACCCCACGGCCCTCTTCTCATCGGTCCGGTATTGTACACTTTTTGATCGACGAGGCACAGAAGAAAGCTGAGCGTCTAAAGCGTCAGGGGATTATCGTGTCAGCGCGATCGAATGGTATCCGTGTAGCCCCACACTTCTACAATACTGAGGAAGAAGTCAGGCGTTTCGTAGAAACGTTGGCGAAGGTCTAGCAATCTCGAAAGTTAGAATCGTCGTCCAGTCAGAAGCTCGTAGGCTTCCACGTATTTCTTGGATGTCTCCACAATCACGTTTTCAGGCAACTGAGGTGCAGGGGGCTCCTTATTCCACCCTGTGGAAATTAGGAAGTCTCGTAGATACTGCTTATCGAAGCTCTGCTGATTGCTGCCAACTTCGTATTCCTCAATCGCCCAGAACCTGGAGGAGTCCGGAGTCAGCAACTCGTCGATGAGGACAATCTCGTCATCCAAGATGCCGAACTCCATCTTCGTGTCGGCGATGATCATGCCCTTCGATTCTGCTCTCTTTGACGCGGCATGATAGATGGTCAGACAGCAGTTCTTGATTTCATCCGCTCTAGCCTCACCTATCTCCTTCACCACGTCGGGTTCCGTCATCTCCTGGTCGTGACCGGTTTCTGCTTTTGTCGTGGGGGTGAATATTGGGTTTGCTAACTTCTCCGCTTTCTTCAATCCCTTAGGCAAGATGTTCCCTGAGACCGGTTTCCCCTTCCGATAGTTTTCCCACGCGGAACCGTATAGATATCCTCGGACCACAAACTCAATCCTTATCGGCTCAGTCTTTCGCACCAGAACGGTTCGTGGATCAACAACCTCTAACAGGTGGTTCGATACAATGTTCTCGGTTTTCTTGAACCAGTAGGTTGACAGCCGATTCAGGGATTCTCCTTTGTTCGGGATTCCGTTTGGGAGAACTACATCGAACGCACTGATTCGATCCGTTGCTACGATTAGTAGTTTGTCATCGAGATCGTAGAGGTCCCTGACTTTACCTTTCTGAAAGACAGGGAGTGGGAGACTAGTTTCGGTCACAGAATTGTGATCCATTGACTTCCACTCTCTTACGACGCTGTTACACTTTCCCCTGATGATTCATAAACGTCTCAAGTTGACTTCGAAGAGTTTCATTGCTTAAGCTCAACATCTTAACTGCGGACAACGCGGCGTTTTCAGGCTTTGGAACGCAGGCAACGGCGACGCCCTTAGGCGTCATTGCGGAAGAGAAGAACTTCACCCCCCCAAGCTCCTCAATGTCCGGGGGACAGGCAATCACTGGAAACCGCGAGGACCCTGCAACCACACCGGATAGTGCATCGGATAAGCCTGCAACAGTGATGATTACAATAGGTTCTTCTGACTCCTCCAACCGTTCAATCTCTGTAAGAACCCGTTTCGGCGTCCTGTGTGCTGAGGCAACAATGAACTGGCAGGAGACTGAAAACTGCTTGGTTTCTAAGAAGTTCTTAATGCGGGAAGCGAAGTCCTGGTCACTTTTTGAACCCATGAAGACGACTATTCTTCCCCGCGACATGACTTCATATTCCAGAAAGTTGGTTTTAAAGCTTAAGTTCAGGACACTGACTCGTAATTGATGAATAACTACCGACTATTCTCTCCACGAGCCTGCGGATAAAATTGCTTATTATCTTGTCCTGTTAGTTTTGGCAGCAATCGTTCTACAGACTTCCGGACCTTGACCCATTCGTTGACCCCTCGAATGTGAAACTTGTGTTTTCTTTTCCAATTACCGTCCCTAAACTGCCACATGTACATCGCGATGGATCGTTTTCCGAATGTTTCTATGAGTGCTATTGCCTCCCACCATTTATCGCTCTTGAAAATCGTGTAATAGTCCAAGACTTTGTAGAATTCGGAAATGGGAAGTTTATCCGATTTTGCATTCGGCTTACTTTGCGGTGAATAGTCTTCAGTGACATCGATTTCCTCGGTAGATTTCATGAAACCACTTCGCCAAGACCTACTCCTGGTCGCTGATTTAAGGTCTTTGTGTTGGGGCTTGATGACTACTCAGTAACCTTCAGGGTCTGTCCTCCGCCTATTCCAGTTGCTTTTCGGGATCTTGCTGACTCATCAAATTGAGGACTGGAAAAAGCTTATGCAGATATCTCCTACCATACTTATTTCTAGTCTCACGAAACAACGAGTTCGAGAAGCTCCTCGAATGAATGAGCTTGTCGGACTTGAGTAGGAGATGACTCAAAGCTAGGTGAATGTAGTTGAACCGCGAGGAGATTCGGAAAATCGTAACTGAATACGATCACAACGCTGTTAGAATCGGTGTCCTAGGTTCTCACTCAGCGTTGGAAATTGGTCATGGAGCTAAGCAAGAGGGGTTCGAAGTTGTAGTTGTCTGCCAAAGGGGAAGAGAAACAACCTACACCAAGCATTATCGAAACCTGTTCGACCACGTTATATTACTGAACAGTTTCCATGAAATCGTTCGAGATGAAAACCAAGACGAGCTTCGAAGGCTGAACACAATTTTTGTCCCAAATCGGTCGTTTTCAGTGTATGTAGGTTATGATCACATAGAGACGAAATTCTTAGTTCCTCTTCTCGGAAATCGCCAGATGCTTCGAAGCGAGGAGCGCGATGTCCCAAGAAACCAATATTTCCTGTTGAAGAAAGCTGGCATACGAACTCCCAAGATTTTCAAGTCCCATGAAGAGATCGATCGATTGGCGATTATAAAAGTCGCTGAGAAAGAACGAAAAATTGAACGTGCCTTCTTCTACGCGTCTTCTCCCGAAGAATTCAGGAAGAGGGCGAAGGAAAGGGTCCGGAAAGGAACCGTTGACAGCGGAGACTTGGAGCGAGCGATAATAGAAGAATACGTTATTGGTGCGAAATTTAACGCGAACTACTTCTGGTCTCCTATAGCAGACGAAATCGACCTATTAGGATTCGACAGAAGAATCCAAACCAACCTTGATGGCGTCTTGGATCTTCCAGCCGACGAGCAACTGGAAGCCCAAGTGCCCACCCAAAACGTCGAAATCGGTCACACAGGGGCCACGATGCGAGAATCCCAATTGGAGAAAATCCTGAAGGCTGGAGAGAAATTCGTTAAAACCTGCCGAACTGAGTATC
>CP070765.1:310564-316142 GCA_020345645.1 Candidatus Bathyarchaeota archaeon
ATTTATCTACATTATCTTCATTCAGACTCTAAGAATGGATAGGTGCTAGCAATGCCCGAAGTAAAAGTTGATCCAGAAAAGTGTGATGGATGCGGTACTTGTATTGATACCTGCCCAGTTGAAGTCTTTGAATTGAAGGATGAAAAGTCCGTTCCCGCCAAGCAAGAAGAATGTTTAGCGTGCCAGGCCTGTGAAGTTCAGTGCCCAGCCGGTGCTATCGAAGTAACTGAGTAGCCTAAGCGTCTAGCGTGTCCCAGAACTCCGACTGTGCTTTTTTAACTCTTTCAACAACTTTTTCTGCTCGTTTCTCCGTTTCCGAGTCCACAGGGTGAGAATGAACACTCGCTGGAAGCGACTTTCCCGCCATCGGAAGGATTGTCGAAAGGACAAGTTGTCCAAGTCTTCGAGTGTAGTACCCTCCTTCCAAAACAGCGACAAGCCTGTCCTCACAGATTTCTGAGGCTAAGTCAAGCATCTCTTGAAAAATCAGCGAAAAGACCTGATGCGATAGGTTCAGCCGTCCTACTGGATCGAGGAAATAGCCGTCGAATCCCGCTGACAGGAGAATAAACTGGGGAGTGAACTCCCTCGTGATGGGAGCCACAATCTCACGCATGGCTTTCAGGTAGGCGCTGTCGCCCGTCCCAAGTGGGAAAGGAACATTTACTGTAAAACCTAATCCCTCACCTCGCCCAACTTCGTCATCGAAACCCACTCCAGGAAACTCGCGTGGGTCTTCATGAAGGCTTACGTAGAGGACTTCGCTCGAATTGTAGAAGATGTCTTGGGTCCCATTTCCATGATGAGCATCTATGTCCAGAATCAGGATTCTCTGAAAACCTTTAGTCGCCAAGTATGATGCGGCAATTGATACGTTGTTGAAGATGCAGAATCCCATCGCGTAATCGGAACCTGCATGGTGTCCGGGCGGGCGAGTCAACGCGAAGGCGTTCCTCAACCTTCCGGTAACGACTTCGTCGACTGCACTTAATGCACTACCTACCGCATAGGCAGCCGCCGTGAAAGTGCCTTTTGAAGCTATCGTATCTCCCAAGTCCAATAAACCCCCGCCAGAATTACAGACCTGTTTCACAAGCTCAATGTGGTCGCGTGAGTGAACGAGCTGCAAGTCTTCAAGCTGGGCAGTTTTTGGCGTAATGAAACGATATTCCTCGCGAGAGAAGAGGTGTTGTTTTCTCAGAGTATCCATTATTACTCGGAGTCTTCGACGAGATTCAGGATGATGTCTTCCAGTCTTGTGACTTCGATGTTGTTCACTATAGACTATTCCTGTTTCCTTCACGCTATTCCTCCAGCTGATCGTCGTTGTCGAGTTTGGATGTCCGCCAAGTATTCAGCCGGCGTTTTCCGTTTTAGGCGAGCAAGCTTTCGAATCGCCTTCTCCACTCCTGTCGAGTATTGAATCGCCTTCTTCGGTTTTTCAGTGATTGTGCTGGGAATCCCAAGCGTTTTTCCGGTCAGTCTTAGGATTCGTTTACGTAAAGAATCGTCTGGAGAAGCGATTTTCAGGCAGAATGGAATATTCAATGCGAAGTGAATCACTTCCCAATCTATAAACGGATTTCTTAGTTCAACTCCATGAAAAGCAGAGGTCTTATTATCTCTGTGAGAGTTGGATTGAAGTGAAGTCGTCACGTCTTCAAGGATTGCTCGGTTCAAGTCGGCTTCACTGTAATTCATCAGCTTCAGGTTTCTATAATAGCCTGCGAAGAGTTCATCCCCTCCTTGACCAGTCGCCATCACTTTGAACCCCAGTGTAGCAGCTTCCGCTGCAGCCCAGTAGAAGGGGACTGCGACAGTAAGGTTTACAAAATTAGGGTCTTCAATTAGCCACAAAATGCGAGAGATGATTTTCTCGACATCAGCAAGCGTATAGGTCTTGGTGTAGAGTGGTAACCCAAGGGCGTTTGCAGCCTGTTTCGCTAAGCTAAGCTCAGATTGTCCTTCTAACCCAACCCAGATTAACGTGATTTTCAGAGAGCAATGTTTAGCCAAAACAGATACTAGACTGCTGTCAAGCCCACCGGAGAACGCCACAGCGATCTCTTCGAGGTCTGCAAAGTGCCTCTTTGCAGCCTTCAACATTATCTTCTTAAGATGCCTTGCTACGATGTCAGCCTCGACCCCTGCCTGGTCCATCGGTGCGGATGGTTGATGGATGGTCTTTACAGTGGTGAAGAGAAAGCCCGTCTCGGTCAAAGAAGCGACGCACCCAACTGGGAAGGGCAAAATGTCCGTAATTCCTATCTTCCTCAAAGCTTTTTGCTCTGAGGCAACCGCGCAGACCTTACAGTTTTCGCCAAAGTAGAGAGGGACCGTAGCAGTGGGGCTACTACCGATTTGAACTCCATTCTTATCCACGATTCCTACCACGAATGAACCATGATAGGTGAGAATGATGTAGGCTATTTTCTGTTCGACGTGTTCGAGGTCGTCCAAGACAAACGTGGATTCGCTCCTCGAAGGAGGAGGGAAGATTCGTCCCTCGAACACGAGGCAGAAACCATGGTTTTTTATGGGTTGGGCTTGATCTCTTGGAAGCGTCTTGGAGAAGCCATGACCGATCAATGCATTGGAATGGATATCCACGCCCTGCAACTCTTGAATCGTCTTCTTGATTACTACTTTCTCGTGGTCAGCGATCCCAAAGGAGGACTTTCCTCTATGAGCCAGAATACTCAGCATGGTAAGGGCATCATCAGAGACTTCGTTCTGATTTTTCCCTGCAATCGCGATAAATGAACCCATGTTGATGGTATTTCCTCTTCTCATGGAAAAACTGGAAGTGTAGGCAGCCACCATTCAGTAAGCTGTGAGTCTATCTGCCAAATCGACGCCTTCTATGTTGAAATGTTCTTATTGCCCGAAACAGATCAATTCTACGAAAATCTGGCCAAAACATATCTAAGAAGTATAACTCGCTGTAGGCACTTTGCCAGAGTAGGAATCCACTGAGTCTTTCTTCCCCACTTGTCCGGATTATCAAGTCAGGGTCTGGCTGTGACATGTGTGCAGTATACAGGAACTTTTCAAATGCGGCTTCATCGATCTCTTCTATATCCAATTCTCCCTTCGTAACTTTCTCTGCAATCTTCTTTGTAGCATCAACGATTTCTGCACGTCCTCCATAAGCCAGTGCAATGGTCAGAAACTGCTGTTGATACGATTGGGTTGCTTCTTCGACTTCATGCACCAACTTCTGCAAGGTGGTTGGTAGAAGCTCAACACGACCGATGACTTTCACATGCACCTCGTTGGAGTGTATTCGTTCATCAGTTAAGATCTCTTTAAACTTTTCCTCAACTATATCCATTATCTCTTGGACTTCATCTGGTGCTCGGTTGAAATTCTCTGTGGAGAACGAATACAGTGTGATGCACTTCACACCTAAGTCCAGACACCAGTCAAGTAGTTCGTTAACTCTTTCCGTGCCTGACAGGTGTCCGGCTTGCGAGTCTAGGGAACGGTTAGATGCCCACCGCCGATTCCCATCTAGAATGATGGCAATGTGTCCTGGCATCTTACCTCCTTTTACTTGATGCCATAGCCAACGTTCATAGATTTTATAGGCACCGATCGTCGAAAGGAATCCCTTTAGCATGCCGATCCAACCATTGGAGAGCTGTGTCTCTCACTGCAGTTGCACAGATACAACTGCGAGGTGACGGTAGAAGAGGGACCGCTTCTTTTAAGACTTGTTCCAATACATCACGTTTCTTGTCTGTGATCGTAGTCAGATCGTTCATGTTCTGAGCTGGCTGTAATCCAGAAGCCATGTTAGAAACACAGCAAATTGACGCATAGCAGATAGCCAGTTCTCTCGCGAGAACAGCTTCAGGAAGGCTCGTCATCCCCACGATGTCGCAGGCAAGCCTTTGAAAAAGGCTGATTTCAGCTGGAGTTTCGAATCGCGGGCCCTCCGTACAGACCAATATTCCCCCATCAACTATGTCTTCAGAATGCTCCTTTGCAGCGTGAATTAGGGTTCTCCGGATATCTGGGCAGTAGGGTTCTGACATATCAATGTGGACTATGGGGGCGGAATCATAGAAGGTGGTATGTCTTGATTTAGTGAAGTCCACAAAGTCATGAGGTACAATCAACGTTCCAGGCTTTAACGTTCGATTTATAGCACCTACAGCGTTCGTTGCGAGAATCTGTTTTACGCCTAGTAGGTGCATGGCAAATATGTTAGCTCTATAGTTGATCCTGTGAGGAGGAATACTGTGATTTGCACCATGACGCGCTAGAATCGCGACCTTGCGTCCACGTATGTCAGTGATTGAGAGTGAAACTGATTTCCCGTAAGGTGTCTCCACTGGAATTGGGTCAAGTTGCTTTAAGAAGGCGTCAAACCCGCTGCCCGTAATGATTCCGACGTTAGCCTTGGCTGAATTCTTCAACGTCTCTATCACTCTTCTTGAAGAAGGTTCCATATCTGATGTTTGCGACTAGGGCGAGTAATGATGATGCAATAGCGATGAGAATGCCTATAAAGATGGTGAATATCAACTCAGTCTCTGTGATTGTTGGATCTATTAGTAGGCTAGAGACCTGGATGAAGATCTGGGAGGACCAAGCGATTACCACCGTTATGACTGTGGTCCTAAGTAGTCTTATGTCGCGCTCAAAGTACCAGCGGACAATCCTACCAGCCAGCCCTACACACAGCCCAATAACGAGGAGGTAGATCCCTCTTTCGATAAATGAACCGGTTAGAGCAGGTAATATCGATAGCCATTCTCCCCAAGTTACAGGAGCCTGACTTGCCGCTGTTAGTGTTTCAATTGCACCATTGACTCCTAGGAAGACACCTACGATGACGGAGATTGCTCCTGCAATAAGTCCGAATCCTGCGATTTGGACCGGAAGAGGTGGTGGTTCGTATTCTCGAATCCATCGTAGAAATCTGGCTATAGCCCTATCGACCCCGAACCCTCTAACGAGCAGTGTTGCACCAAGGACGATTAGGAAAGCAATCCACGTGTAGTAGAGCCAGAGTCCACCCGCAGTAAGATATAGTGCTAGCAGGATTATCAGGAGAAGACCGGGAATTCCGAGGGCTATCCTTGCATAACGGGGGTTCTCGGTCAGCATCTTTAAGTACTTTGTGAAGATGGCGGCAGTCTCTTCAAGGCGTGCACTGTGCTTAATGACGATCCGTCTAACTGACGTTACCGGGACTCGAGACTCGACAAGGGGTAGAACTGATTCGTCGGAGTATCCGTCGGTTACTAGGATTACACTATTGGCGGGAAAGCCCGATAATACCTGATTCAGCTCCCTGACGAGTTTTCTATCTGCTTCAATTCCCAATAATTCGGATCCAGAGATAGTGGCGATCTCAAAGGCTTCATGTGGCTGTTTATGCTTGGTAAGATGGTCGTAGACTCTTAACGCCTCGAACATGGCGTTTGCGTCAGCTTCTTCAGGGTCAACCAAGGCTAGAGATGTGGCTGCATCTAGGTTGACCTTTCTCCCTAACGTGGGAGTTTTAACCTTGGTTTTCGCTTCAAGGTCCCCGTCTCGGTCAACACAGAGGACTAAAAGTCTCTCT
>CP070765.1:316242-321782 GCA_020345645.1 Candidatus Bathyarchaeota archaeon
GATCATATGTGTTCATAATTCAGGTTTATGCACGCGTGTACAGTATACGATGTATTTTGGAACCCGAACCGTGATAGAAACGGGAAAAAAAGGGATTCTATGGAGAAAAGCTCATAGGATGCAAAGATGAACCCTATGTCGTTTCTTCTCCAGACACAAAGTTTAGAGTGAAGCCTAAAGGAACATTCAATTCTCCGCTTGCGGGTGCAGTCAAGTCAATGTCGAGTAGTCGGATTTCATCTGTAGTGAAGTAGCTCGTTGTATTAGGTGCCCAGTCCCATCCGTAGAGAAAATCCCATATCTCCACACTCCAACCCGATGGTAGTCCAGTCGTATTCCAATATACATAAGCTTCAGAAGCGTTTCCTAGATATACAATATTGACGCTGAGGGTTTTCGCTTCCTCATAGGCGAAGTCGCCCCAGTTGTAGTTTGTGATTGGCGTTCCGTTTAGGTGTCGTATTTCTACTTCATAGGTGAGAGCTCCTGTCAATCGCATCGTCATGCTTGTCTGCCACACATACCTTGTTACAAAAGCACCTAAGACAGCCCCGACTGCAAGCATAGTCCCAAGCAAAGCTACTAAATATAGTCTTTTCAATGCAGTTGATCTCCTTTCTCTTGCTCTTGTTCTTAACTGTAACACTAAAAATGGGGCTAATAAGCATATTTGCACATGTATAATTGGTTTGTGGGCTTAATAGAAAGATGAATAGGTTGATGTGTAGGAATTTCTTCACGCAACGAGGACTCCAGCTTATACATCGTCAAAATGCGCGATCATTTCACGCGAAAGATTAATGCGGTCTGGACAGGCTTACTAAATGGGCTAGTATCTTGGGTAGACCGTTTAAACAAAGCTTCCTTCTCGCTTTTTCCCTCATGCTAGTTTTTCTAGGCCTCTTAGACCTTCAATACGAGCTTGTGAGAAACTTTGTTCGGTTCATTTGTGCATCCTGTATTGGATTGGGATAGCAGTAACTATGAGGCTCCAGCGACTTCGGGTGGCAATCCAGAGTCTTTTCTTTCTGCTTTCAAATCTTGGTTTCAGTAGCTCGACGAAGACCGGTCTCTGTGTACCATTCCTATACTGTTATGGTTGCCCACTCGCTTCCGCAGCCTGCCCGATAGGAACCTTACAGCACTTTGTGATTTTACCTGCAATCCCGCTGTATCTGATTGGATTAATTGGACTCTTTGGCACTCTACTTGGACGGGCGTTCTGTGGATGGGCTTGCCCATTTGGAGCTTTTCAAGACCTTCTTGGATCCTTCAATTCCAAGCGAAGGAGACTTCGCCCATTCAAGTACTCTAAATTCATAATGTTGGTCATAGTCATCGTTCTTGCGTGGATAACGGTAGACACATTCTTTTGCAAATTCTGTCCTGCAGGTAGTCTTTTCGCAGCCATCCCCGCACCCTTCTTCTTTCCAACTTTGAATCTGGGTGTTTTCTTCTTCGTTCACATCGCTACGCTCATCCTGACAATTGGCTTGGTCTTCTTCTTTTCCCGATTCTGGTGTCGCTATCTTTGCCCTGTCGCCCCAATTGGATTATTCAATAGGTTCTCGCTCCTCACCATCTCGCTAGACCCGGAAAAATGCACCAAGTGTCTGAAATGCTTGGCGAATTGTCCGATGGAGTTGGAACAAACGTCAGACATTGGTCACTCAAGCGACTGCCTTTTATGCGGCAGATGTGTTGAAGCCTGTAACATCGAAGCACTCCAAATACGATTACGAGGGAAGTAGCTATGAACACAGCTCGGAAACCAGAGTATGCTCGAAGGTTACTCAAATGCACGGTTCTACTTGTGTTGATAATGCTCATTGAGTGGACATCGTCGCCTGCTATCACGCTCGCTTTAGAACAAGCACCTGACTTTACGTTGATTGATGTTGAGGGCGAAGAATTTAGTTTATCCGACTACGTGGGTTCGGTCGTCATTCTTGACTTTTTCGCTACTTGGTGTGGATCCTGCGTTGATGAAATTGACCATCTTAGCGTGCTTTATGACGATTACACCGTTGAGCAACTTACCATAATCTCGATAGGAGTAGACCTACTTGAAAGCGATGCATTACTGAAGGATTTTGCCCAAGATCATAATATGAGGTGGAGGGTGGCTCGTGATGCAATACAAGTAAACAATGAATATGATGTCTTTTTCATTCCACATCTGGTGATTGTGGACCAAGATGGATACCAAAGATTCAGCCATGACGAGCTTACGGACGAATCCGTACTGAGGAATGAAATAGACTTGCTTCTTTCAGGTGAGGATACCAATGAAAACGGAAGCTCCAACGGGCTACCAATAAATATAATTCTCCTCACCGTTGCAGGGATCAGTATACTATTGATCATAGTACTTGTCGTCGTGGGACGATCTCAGGATTGGTGGAAACCTGCCACGAACAGACATTCCTAAACGCTGATCTGCGAAATGGCTATGGGTAGACAAACGAGGTGGGAAGATGCTGAAGGATTTCAACCTCATAGTGACTACTTCACGAGGGAACGAAAAAGCAGTGTGTTCTGAAGTCTGGTACTTGTTTTGGGAATTAGGCGATAAGGATCCACACGCAGACACTACAGGAGTCACGGGCTTGATAACGGCGAAGACATCATTCACTCCCTTTGACGCTATCAAGAAGCTCCGGAGGATGTTGCGGGACCGCCCTCACGAGTTCCGGTTCACGTTGCGAGTGATCCCAATTCAGAAAGTCGTCGAAACCGATCCAGACGAAATCGCTGAAGCCGTTGAAGAACTGGGCAAAGCAATTTATGAAGGTGAAACTTTTCGCGTTACTGTTGAGAAGCGACACTCCCCGATTGATCGAGAAACCATTATTGCAGCTACGGCTCCTCGAATTAAGAGAAAAGTCAAGTTGATTGACCCAGATAAAACCATCTTAATCGAGGTCATTGGAAGAAAGACCGGAGTCTCGGTTCTAGGGCTTGATGATATACTCTCGGTCGACAAAGAGAAAATTATCGAGTAATCCATTCATTCGGTGAGAAACTGATAATAGGCTCCGCGAAGTCGTTTCCTGTATGAACACTCTTCTAAAAAGTGCGTTGATTGTTCTTCTCCTTACGTTTACTTTTGCGTTTCTACCCACATGTGGAGCGGTGGAGTACACGGACATTACAGTCGCCGAATTCCTTGCGATACGTGACGCCGAGTCTTCCCCAGTGATTCTCGATGTACGAAGTGTATCGGAGTACGAGAGCGGTCACATCAGGAACGCCAAATTGATACCACATACTGAGTTGCCGCTGAGGCTGGAGGAACTGGATCGCAATGACACGATCTTAGTCTACTGCCGGTCTGGCGCACGGAGTGCAAACGCAAGTCAAACACTCGTGAACAATGGCTTCCTGTACATCTACAACCTACTTGGCGGGATTTTAGGCTGGATAAGTGAAGGCCATCCAGTCTACGTCAAATATGCATCGATTCAGGAAGCGATAAACAACGCCACAGACGGAGACACGATCTACGTCTCGTCCGGTACATACTATGAACACGTAAACGTCACGAAACCGGTCAGCTTAATGGGCGAAAATGTAGACACGACGATAATTGATGGCAACAGCTCAGGAAGCACGATTCGGATCACCTCGGACAACGTTTCCGTGTCCGCGTTCACCCTCCAAGAGGCTGGATGTGCCTGCTTCGGTGTCGATGCAGGAGTCCACGTCGAAAACGTAAACGATAATGTCAACATCACTGGCAACTTGATCCAGAGGAATGGCTATGGAATCCGGCTTGATTCAGCGAACAACATCACCATCGCCTACAACACAATCACCGACAACGATTTTGGCATTGATTCTGCAATATACTCCTCGAACAACACAATTCACGGAAACAGCATCATTGGAAACAATGATAGCCTTAGGCTAGGATTCTTCTCGCAGAATGAAATTTCAGGAAACGACATCCGAAACAGCGACCATGCCATCCAACTGATTCTATCCTATAACAATTCCATACACCACAACAACTTCGTGAACCACACCGCCTACGTCACAGTCACCGCCGCCAACAACACGTGGGATGATGGAGCAGAAGGCAACTTCTGGGAGAACACGTCGTCAATCGACATTGATCAGGACGGGATCGCTGATTCACCATACGCAATTAATGGCGGTGAGTTTGATAACTATCCATTTGTCAACCCCATCAGCTTCCTGAGAGTCGTCGAGTTGCCGAATGAAGTTCTCTTTATCAATGTGGCCAGTAACTCCACCGTCTCAAACCTACAACTGAACGTTAACGAGACCTATATCAACTTCAACCTGACCGGACCAGACGGATCAATCGGTCACTGTCGGATCCGAATTCCGAAAAGGCTTCTATGGGCCGAGGAACATGAATGGATGGTTTTCGCAGACGATGAAGTACTTCTGCATCAACTTACGACCGATGCGACGTTCACGTACCTCTGGTTCAACTACCAACACAGTACACTAACCCTCAAAATCCAAGGTAGGCAAGTGATTTCCGAGGTCTCCACCCAGGTAGCCGCCATTATTTTGGTACTGGCAACCCTCATCGTCTTCCTCCTTCGTCACCAGCAGGTTATCAAAACGCACACAGATCTACATCTACCATGAAGAAACGGTAGTCTACACTTCCACTCATTTCAACAAAAGACAACGTCATTAGCGGTTACAGACGAGGAGGGCACAGTGCTCTATCACCAACTCAGTAAGAGCTATTTTCTCATCTTTGGTGTTTCGTGTCGAAAGCTCTGCTTCGGAGATGCTGAATAAATCCTTTATCTCTTGACTCTTCACGTCAGAAAGTTCCAACACCGAGTCATCGCGTGTCCCTGGGACAATCTCTGAAACTCCTTCTAGGAGTTCCCTTGCTGACTTTTCTTGTTCAGCGATAACTAAGAGCACAACTTCTGTTGTGTTAGGGTTAACTCCAATTATGGAAAGTGCACGATTGATTTGATTCTGTGCTGACGCATACAGTAAACATTCAACAGCAAGGTTTCTTGAAATGTTAAATCCCGTTTTAAACGCGTTTAACGCATTAACTGCTGCAAAGATAAGATGACGTGGACCAGCAATTAATTTAGCATTAAGAAACTGAAAGACAGCCTTTGGAAACTTTTCGTCCACTTCCTTCAAAAGCCCATCGATGTCCTTCACTTGGAAATCCGAGAATCCGGCAATCCCAATGAACTTATCAAAGCCTTCAGCCTGATGGATAATCGCGGAAACCCTCCGTCGCAAACGTGTCGATTAGTTTTTGATTAAAGCCACTATCCACCAGAATTCGTTTCATCTCTTCGAGAGAGCGTCCTTCCTGTTTCGTCTTTTCGACGATTTTCCTGAAAGCTTCTTTTCTTTCCCAAGGAAAGATTATCCAACGTCGCGTTTTCTTAACATAGTAATCAGGTTCCAGGATGCTCCAAGGCTTATAATAAAGAGCTGCAATGCGAAGCTCCGTAACGGATTCGTCCAAAAGATGAGACTTAACCAAGCATAGGCTCTTCCCAGTGTCAGAGACATCGTCG
>CP070765.1:321882-327253 GCA_020345645.1 Candidatus Bathyarchaeota archaeon
CCAATGCAGAAATTCTTTATATCAGCTCCTTCTCTCAGTCTTCGGCTGACTTCGGCAAGGACCGTAAACGCATTCTCCGTGCCTAATGCACCTGTTCTTCCTGAAACCTTCACCATGCAGAAGATGCTCCTCAGTCTGACCACGAATGAGGGGTGTCAGCTATTAGAGTTTTTCCGAACCTGCAGCTAGTAATTATGATAAATAAAAGTAGTAATAGCGGAAAAACCAGTAGAAACAGATTTATTACTTGCATCCACATAGCCGTACTCTGCAAAGGACTAGGAATGGTAGATGCCAAGACTCGAAATTCAGCATAGAGGTATCTTCATCTTCACCGTTTTCTACCTCATTGTAGGTATTCTGAACTTTGGAATTTTGGCAACGCAGGGCTTAGGGCTTTTCCACGTAGCTCTCGTGGCAGTTCTGAGCATTATCACCGCTTTTGGGCTCTATAGGCTGCAGCGGTGGTCCCTCTGGCTCGTTGTAGGTCTCTTCTTCATCGGCACATCCTATGCCGCCTTCACACTCCACGCCTTCCTGCAGTCCGCAAACCTACCACTCGTTGTAGGTCTCGTGATCTACATCGTATTGACGTGGCTGGCGAGCTTCTACCTTGTAGCCAGACGCGAGAAACTGAGTTAATCCACCCTCTCCGCGTCCTCGAAGAGGACCACCCTCATCAGTTGACCTTCCTCGGTAAAAGGTGCATTTTCAGGCAGCTCCACGTATCCTTCCGCCATCGCCATCGTAGTAATTGCACCAGACTGCCCGGACGCAACCGGTAACGCAGCCCACTCCCCATCCTTCCCTTTAGAAAGAGAAACGGTAACGTATGTTCGACGACCCTTCGCTGAAAAAACTCGCCGAGAAAGCTTCGCATTCGTGACCCGTAATTTACCACTCTTTCTCCCAGCTAACCAGAGCAGCACAGGACGCACAAGAAGATGAAAAATCAACAGGCTCGACGTCGGATTGCCTGGAAGGGCAAAAACGGGTTTTCCTTGGACAACCGCGACTGCAAGGGGCTTACCTGGCTTCACCGCTACGCCATGGATGATGACTCCCGGCTTCCCCAACGAATCAAGGATTTTCGGCACAACATCTTTTGGACCAACAGAAACCCCGCCCGAAGTGACCACTACATCTGTAGCCGTCAACGCTTCCTGTAACACCTTCTTCAAGGCTTCGATATCATCATCTCGCACGATACCGAAGTCAACTGCTTCACCACCCGATTCCGTGATTGCGGAAGCAAGTGTGTACGCGTTGATGTCGTAGATCTTTCCCGGCGGTAAACGTTCTCCAGGTTTCACGATCTCAGCCCCAGTTGAAATAAGTCCAATTCGAGGGTGCTTCAAAACAGGAATCATAGCGAAACCCAGTGCAGCGAGGACGCCTACCCGACGTGAATTCAGCAAGGTTCGATCTCCAAAGACAACCTGTTCTTTCTTGATGTCCGAGCCCGCCTTCATCACGTTTTCCCCCTTCACTACCGCCCTGTAAACCTGCACCTCACTCTTCTTTTCCGTCGTATTCTCGACCATTACAACGGCGTCAGCCCCATCGGGAATAGGAGCCCCAGTCGCGATCCTCCAGGTTTCATCTTTGCCGACTGAACAGCGAGGTTGCTCCCCAATCTCCACTGCTCCCTTAAGCATCAGTACAACAGGATCGTGTTCTTCTGCACCATATGTGTCAGCAGCTCTCACAGTAAAGCCATCCACCGTCGCCCTATCGAAGGGTGGCACGTCCACTGGTGATTCGACGTCAGAGGAGAGGACTCTACCCGACGCTGATCCTAATGGCACCACCTCGCTCCCCACTGACTCCAACTGCAACTCGTCAATTATCTGCTTTGCCTCATCGAATGAGATCAGTTTCTTGAACATCAACTTGCCCCCTTCCACTTCAGAAGATGAACCAGGACCACTTCTCCTTCATCCACTCCTTCCCTATCGTGGGGAATAATCAGGTAGCCATCCGCTCTCGTCATCGTCGTGATGATGCCTGACCCCTTGGCACGGATCGGGTCAACATACAACTCTCCTCCTTCCTTCCGAAGCTGGACTCGAACGTACACGCGTCGCCCGAGAGCCCCTACCACCCTTCGCGAAACCCTTCCTGCAACCACTGGTCTCCCTTCATCCTTGACTCCGAGTAACCGCTGTATCAATGGTCGAACAAAGACCTCGAAGCCCACAATGGCGGCAACCGGGTTCCCAGAGAGCACGATGACCGGTTTCCGCTTCACGACAGCGAGTGCGGTCGGCATTCCAGGTCGCATAGCGATCCCGTGAACAACGACTCTTCCCCCATCCGCGTCCACAATCGCCTTCGTCACCAGATCATCCGCACCGACACTTGTCCCCCCCGTTGTGAGAACGACATCCGCCACGGAGCAGCCCTTCTGAATCTTCTTTCGAATCTCCTCGACGTCGTCACCAGCAATCCCAAGGTGGCTGGGTTCAGCTCCGAGTTCACGGCACATCCCCTTCAGCACCACGGAGTTCGATTCTATGATTTGCCCCGATTCCTGTGCCGTTCCTAGTGGTACAAGTTCGCTGCCGGTTGAAAGAATGGCGACAATTGGCTTCCGAACGACATGTATCTTCTCGCATCCTAAAGACGTTACGAGCCCTAAATGGTACGGAGTCACCCTCACCCCGCTGGCGATGGCGATTTCCCCCGTGCTTACATCCTCCCCCTTCTTCGACACGTTGGCTCCCGGAGGCAACGGAGTCAACACTCTTAACGTGTTTCCATCAGCCACAACATGCTCCAGCATGATGACAGCGTCGACTCCTTTCGGGAGCGGGTTGCCCGTCCAGACCTCTCTCGCGCTTCCTACTACAACTTGGTCTCCTGAGGTCAGCGTTAGCGTCGAAGGACGGTGGACTGTGGCTTCAACCGTATCCGAAGCCCTAACGGCGTATCCATCTACAGCTGATCGATCAAACGGAGGCAGGCTACGCTGGGCGACGATCTCTTCCGCCGTAACTCGCCCCAACGCCTCCTCAACTGATACTAGGACGCCTTCCAACGCCTTCGCTCGGAGGACTGTGACATACTGGTTTAAAGCATCATCCACCGGCGTGAGTTTTCTGAATCCCTTCAACCGTGTCAAGTCAGTAACCCCCACCAAAAGTAGGGCAGGAGAGTCAAAAGGCTATCGAAAAATGAGTCACGCAGATCCGAAGAGCTGCTTAACGCTGAACGCGGTACATTCGCGACAAGCGCGAGTACAGAAACACCATCGCGGTCACCAGCAGAGCAGTGCTGTTCTGGATCAACAGGTATTTCTCTGTGGAACTGAGTGCAACCAGCCCCTCTGCTATCGTGGAAGCCAATCCTTTGAGAGCGTTATGGAACCCTGGTGATGCACCAATCAACGCTTGGTGAACAGCGACAGCGACCGAGCCGATCCCTGGAATCCCTGCTAACCATTCTGTTACCCCCGCTGTCCAGAGGACGAAATCCACAAATCCAGGTGCCCAGTCGAAGAAACCAGCAGTCGCCCTAGACACAGATCCTGGGAACGCAGCGGCAATGATCAGAATCACGAGGGCGATGAAGACTACGGTGATGGTGATAGCACTCACAATGTAGGGGTTTGCAGGCTGAATCCTCCGCCCCACCCAAGCGACAAATGACGTCTTCGCGATCCTGTCTTTCACCCGCCCGAACACCCTACTGACGCGTCTCCGGACCTTCGCTAACGGCTTCCAACCACTTCCCCTCCGACCTTCCTTCAGTCGAGTTTTTCTCTTCCGTTGATGTACCAGTGTAACAGACGCAGTCAGATGCACGAAGTTTGCCGTTAGAACGACGACAATCGACAGGGGTAGAAGATGACGCAAGGGCGAGACACGCCAGCCTGTAAACGGCAGCACGATCGCGTCTTCGACTGGTAAACCTCCCACGAAAGATGAGACGACCGCGAATTCAGCCAGCATCGCTATGATGACGAAGACCACGATGGAGAGTAATTTACTTGGCGTGAACCAGCGGAAGATGACGCGACCAGTTGACAGAGAGCTCATGCCTTTCACCTGCGATCACCATTATTCATTCTCGCATAAATATTAACTTCTCCGTCATCAAACACACAATCTTTAAAAGACCCTAGAAAATAAGCCACTATCTCAATTCCAACGGATGGAAAACCAATGGATGAAAAAGTCAGCGTGGAAAAACTGCTTGAGAAAGCTAAGAGACCAGCTAAGCTTGCACTAGCACTTCACCCTTTCTACGGGGGAAAGACTCAAGTGATGCCCAAATGCGCTGTGAGTAGCCCTGCAGACTTCGCGATCTGGTACACGCCAGGCGTCGCGGCAAGTTGTCGAAAAATCCAGGAAAATCCAGACGAAGTCTGGAACCACACGAACCGATCTAATTACGTTGCCGTCGTCTCCGACGGCACACGAGTCCTAGGCTTAGGAGACATCGGTCCAGAAGCTGCGATGCCAGTTATGGAAGGCAAAGCCCTCCTCTTCAAATACCTCGGCGGAGTCGATGCCTTCCCGATCTGCCTTGACACAAAAGATCCTGACGAAATCATCCGCACCTGTCAGCTTATACAACCAACATTCGGGGGCATCAACCTTGAAGATTTAAGCAAACCCAAGTGCTTCTACGTGTTGGATCAGACACGTGAGAAACTCAAGATCCCTGTGTGGCATGATGATCAGCAAGGAACCGCTACGGTCATCCTAGCCGGTCTCCTAAACGCACTAAAGATCGTCGGCAAGAAGCCGGCAGAAGCCCTCGTCACTCTGATCGGAGTCGGCTCTGCGAACACTCGCACAGCCTACGTGTTGTTCCGTGCCGGCTTCAAGCCAGGCAACCTTCTTCTCGTTGACACAAAGGGAATTCTCTACTCAGGCCGACCTGACCTTGAAACGATCAAGGAGCAGAATCCTTGGAAGTATGAACTTTCTGAGAAGACCAACGCTGAAGGACGGAGAGGCTCAATCGAAGACTCCTTCAACAGCGTTGATGCCGTGATCGGAGCCAGTAAACCTGGACCGGGAACAATCAAGAAAGACTGGGTGAAGAGGATGGCCACCGACAGCATCGTCTTTGCCTGTGCCAATCCGGTTCCTGAAATCTGGCCTTGGGAAGCAAAAGAAGCTGGAGCACGAATCGTAGGTACTGGTCGAAGCGACTTCCCCAATCAAATCAATAACAGCCTAGGCTTCCCCGCAATCTTCCGAGGCGTACTGGACGTTAAAGCCACTACCGTCACCGACGACATGTGCGTTGCAGCCGCGCGAGAACTTGCACTCTTCGCTGAAGAGAGAGGGATACACGAAAACGACATCGCCCCACGGATGGAAGAATGGGAGGTTTTCCCTCGCGAAGCCGTTGCATG
>CP070765.1:327353-332691 GCA_020345645.1 Candidatus Bathyarchaeota archaeon
GCCTTGTACGGGGATTCGGGTTTGACGGTTAACATGACGTGTTCAAGTAGTAGGGTGTTTGCCCAACCTCTAGTCTGGTCGATTGCTTCGACAAGGAAATCAGCAGGGATATAGTTATCGAACTCGTCGTCTGTGAACCGTGCGTATGGTGCAGCTCCACTGTTGTGCCATGTGTCTAAGACGAAGGGTTCGCGAAGCATTCTCTCGCCGCAGTCAGGGCACTCTAGTACGACTTGGTCTACCCAAGGTTTGTGGAGTTCGAAATGACCTTTCGGGATCTCTTTCGCTTTGGCGAACAACTCCTTTTTACTGGCTATCAGGGTTTTCTGTCTGCATTCAGCTTTTGTGCAGACCCAGATTGGTAGCGGCGTACCCCAGATTCTCTCCCTAGAGAAGCACCAGGGTTTTCCTTCTTGTAGAAACGCTAGAAACCGGTTTCGTGGTGGATCGAAGTAGTACTCTACTTTTTTTGCGGCTTCCACGATTCTTGTTAAGATCTTGTTTGTCCACAGGTAGTATTCCCTTCGAGCCAACCAGACAAGTTTGTGCCCCGAGCGCCAACAGGTTGGATACTCGTGGCGAATTTGTTCAGCGGAAGCCAGTAGCTTTCTTCTCTCTAATTCTTCAAGAACCATGCGGTCTGCGTCTCTGGCGAATAATCCTGCGAAACCCCCGGCATCTTTGGTGAAGACCACTTCGTCATCAAAGGGTGCGAAAATCGGAACATCGCGTCTTTGTGCTACGAAAAAGTCTTCTTCCCCGTTTCCTGGGGCAAGATGGACGACTCCTGTAGCAGTGGTGACGTCCACAAAGTCTTCAGAGACCACGCAGTGAACATTTGGGGCTTTATCCAGTTCACGTTGTCGAGGGATCAAATCTAGAAACGGGTACTCATACTTCACACCTACCAGCTGATGACCTTTCAAAGTTTCTACAACTGTATAATCCTCGATCTTAAGCTCCTGCATCGTGTCCTTGACACGTTGTTCCACCATTATCCATGTCTCATCACCCACCTTCACTTTAACGTAGTTCGCGTCAGGGTGCACTGCCAACATTAAATCCGTCACTAGCGTAAAGGGCATGGTAGTCCAGACTAGGAAATATTCTTCAGGCGATCCTTCAACTCCGATTTTGAAGTATAGTGAAGGATCTTCGACCTCCTCGTAACTCATCCCGACTTCTGCGTTACTCAACGAGGTCTGACAATGCGGGCAATAGGCGACAACATAGTAACCTTCACCCAATAATCCTTGGTCCCATGCAGACTTGAGGTATTTCCATTCTCGCTCTATGTAGTCATCCAAGTATGTCCAGTAGGCTTTCTCATCGTTTATGAAGACCCCTGCGGTCACATCAGCGGAGTGCCATGCCTCGTAGTATTTCCTCACTGTTTCCTTGCATTCTTTGATGAATCGTTCTTCTCCGACGCGTTTCAATAGATCTTTCTTGTTTCGCACACCAAGAGCCCGCTCTACTTCAAGCTCTACAGGCAGCCCTTGGCAATCCCACCCTGTCCAGAACGGGATGTAGTAACCCTGCATCGTTTTCCATCTGTAATGCAGGTCCTTCATCACCCTTCCTCGTAGATGACCTACATGTGGATATCCATTGAGTGTCGGCGGGCCCTCTACATAGCCTTGAATTCCCTTATGGTTCTTCCTTCTCGTTTTTTCCAGCTTTTCCGCTGTTCGATTTTTCTTCCAGAAGTCACGGATTCTCAGTTCAAGTTCGCGGGGACGGTAACCTAATGCAAGCCAATCTTCAGAATCAACTCGGGATTTGACGGTCACCTTTCAAATGCACATCCCGCCATCCACACAGGAAACCTTCTCTTCAATATAACTTTTATGAATTAATTACGCTGTCTTACCCTGGTTTCCTAGCATTTTTCAGGTAGAGATTCTTCTTCCGTCGAAATCTCTCTTTAGGAGCCCAAACTCACCCGCTACTTCCGCGAGTTGCGTGTCGGTGAAGATTGGTCCATCAGCACAGACTCTATACTTTCCGATGCTGCAGCTTCCACAGAGACCGATCGCACATCGCATGATCCTCTCTAAACTAACCTGAAGCGGAACCTTATGCTTTTGAGCAAGGTGGAAGATTTCGAGAAGCATCGATTCTCTTCCGCAGGCATATACCATGTCAACGCTGTGTGCGGTTAATTCTGCTTCCACGAGTTCAGTCACCAATCCTTTATGTCCAAGGCTTCCGTCCTCGGTTGATGTCTTGATTTCTGCAGCCACTTTTCTAGCAAGTAGGCTGCGGATTCTTGAATGGAAAAGGAGCTCACGGCGATTCTTAGCTCCCAGGAAGCACTTTATGTTCTGCGCGGTCGCGACTAGTCTCTCAAGTAGAAATGCTAGGGGTGCGATTCCAGTACCACCGCCGACAATCAGAACTTTTCCTCCAACTGGTTTGAAGCTGTTGCCAAACGGTCCTCTGACCCCAATTAGATCTCCTTTCGTCATCTTGTGCAGCGTCTTTGTGGCCTCGCCAACCTTTCCTACCGTTATCGCCGCCATCCTGTCAAGGTGTGTGGATGAGATGCTCATCGGGATCTCATCGACTCCGGGAAGCCAAACCATAATGAACTGACCAGGCTCTGCCTTCGCACACAGAGGATCTTTGAAATGTAGAGTCTTAACTAGCTGGTGTTCATCATCGATCCTTTCGATTTGTGTTGTTCTCATCACGTTAGCTTCGGTGCGATAGCCCAACAATCTCCTTCACGCTTCCGTAGCTTTTTCGTTTGAGAAACCTTTCGACGCCATCATTTACTTCCCTGAATATCGAGAGCCCTTTGGTGGCTATGGCTGTTCCGATTTGAACTGCGGAGGCCCCTGCTTGTAGGAACTGTACGGCAGTCTGCCAAGAGTCTACTCCTCCACAGCCGATGATCGGGATCTTCACTGATTCATAGATCTCGTATACGCATCTTAACGCGATTGGTCTAACAGCTGAGCCAGATAATCCTCCTATTATATTTGCGAGGATCGGCTTTGAAGTTTCGATGTCTATTGCCATCGCTTTAACGGTGTTGATTGCAGTGATTCCAGAGGCTCCTGCTTTCTCGGCAGCTTTAGCTAATCCCACGATGTCCGTTACATTCGGTGTTAATTTGACAAATAAGGGCATGTTGACTGTCTCTCGCACTGCTTTTACAATGTCCATTATCAGCTTCGGGTCACGTCCAAGTTCTTGACCTGTTCCAGAAGCATGTGGACAGGAGACATTAAGCTCCAGTCCATTTACCTCCGCAGTTGAGGCTTTGGTTGCTGCAGTCGCGAATTCCTTCGGAGCGAACGCGTAAAGGCTAAGAATTAATGGAACGGTTAACCGATTCTCCGCCATCTCCTGTATGAAAACTTGGATTCCGGGGTTCGGCAACCCCATTGCGTTGAGAACACCGCCTTCGACCTGAACCACAGTTGGGTTTCCATATCCATGGCGAGGTTCAATGCCCAACGACTTTGAGACCACTGCGCCTGCTCCGGCATTAGCAACAGACATCAGGGATTCCATCGACAATCCCAATATGCCTGCTGCAAGCATTGTAGGATTCTTGAGCTTAAGTCCTGCAACGTCAGTTTCCAAGACGTTCTTCATGAGTTAAGTCCCGCTCAATAATCGTTATTGATTAGTAGAGATAAACCTTAAAGGAGTTGAGTTAAAGGGATTACACGCAACCTCTGGGAAGTAGATGAAAGCAACAATCATCGTGTCTCCAATTGGTGCACTCAGTTTTAGCGAGGACGATCAGTTAATTGGGAAAGTCTTCTTTGAGAAGATCTCTGAGCAGATCGCCAGAAAGCTTGAGTCTAATACTGCTGGTGAACCACTTCCTGAATTGCTTTCTCTTGTTTCGCAGTTGAAGAAGGCGGGGTATACATCGTTTTCTTTCGAAAACAAGGCTATTAAACGGGCAGTTCAGAAGAAGCTGAATGTGAAAGGGGAAGTCGCCAGTGCTTTATCCCTTCAGACATCTGTGAAAAACCTTGAAACACTAGCAGTAGAAACTGGGTTTGTTTCAAATGCTGAGGAGTTCAGCAAGCTGACGCGTGAAATCTCTGTAGAACTCAGTAGACTCCGAGTAAAACAAGCCAGTGAGAAAAGAGATCAGATGGTTGCACAAGCGATTTTAACCATCGATGATCTCGATCGAACAATAAATCTTTTCATGAACAGACTTCGAGAATGGTATGGATTCCACTTCCCCGAGCTAGATCGAATCGTTGAAAAACATGAAACTTATGCTAAACTCGTCTTGAGCTTCGGTTCAAGACATAATTTCACTGAAGCGAACCTAGAGACGATAAGTCTGCCAACAACTATGATCGCTCAGATTAATCGTGCAGCACAGAAATCGATGGGTGCCGACTTCACTGAGAATGATATCGCATCAATTCAGCATCTGTGTAAACAGTGCATTCAGCTTTCTCTTCTGAGACACTCCCTTGAAGGCTACTCGAATTTAGTAGTCGAAGAAGTTGCGCCAAATATTCAAGCCCTCGTTGGCTCTTTGTTAGCATCTCGGCTTATCACTTCAGCTGGTGGACTTGTGAATCTGGCTAAAATGCCTGCTAGCACAATTCAGGTTCTCGGTGCAGAGAAAGCCCTGTTTAGAGCTTTGAAAACAGGTGCGAAGCCACCAAAACATGGGGTAATTTTTCAAGACTCGCTCGTCCATGAGTCTAAAAAGTGGCAACGTGGTAAGATTTCACGGGCTTTAGCTGGAAAACTTGCCATCGCCGCAAGGGCAGACGCTTTCAGCAAACGATTCATCGGTGAATCGTTGAAAGAGGACTTGGTGAAGAGAGCAGACGAGATCAGAACGAAGTATCGGACACCATCTGCCCCTACACCCTCTAAAAAAATCAAGCCGAAGACCTACCGAAGAAAAGGAAAAAAACGTGGTCGCAAACGTCGAAGAACATGAGAAGCATCGAGGAGTCTACTGGATCACGCTCGAAGACGGAAGCAGAAGATTAGCTACTGAAAACCTGATCCCAGGTAGACGGGTTTATGGAGAACGTTTGATACTACGGAAGAATGTTGAATATCGAATCTGGGATCCTTATCGGAGTAAACTTGCCGCCTCAATCCTAAAAGGTCTAGACTTGATGCCAATTCAAAAGGGTCAGCAAGTTCTATACTTGGGCTCTGCTTCAGGAACCACAGCTAGTCACGTTTCTGACATAGTAAATCAATCAGGGCATGTTTACTGCGTAGACTTTGCTCCACGCTCCATGAGGGAGCTTCTCGACAATGTATGTGTTTTTCGAAACAATGTGACTCCGATCTTGAATGATGCCCGTACTCCTGAAAACTACTCTGC
>CP070765.1:332791-338076 GCA_020345645.1 Candidatus Bathyarchaeota archaeon
GTAAGACACGCCCAGAACCTCGACGAGGAAACCAAGCTGATAGAAGCAGGCTTTGAATATGTCCGCTACAGCGAAGCAGACAGCGTCGCCATCTACCGAAAGCGGAAGTAGAGTAGTATTATTCAGGGCTCCGGTAGTATAGTCCGGTCAAGTATAGTGGCCTCTCGACGAAGGGAGAAAGCCACCGACCCGGGTTCGAATCCCGGCCGGAGCACCACACTTCTCTCTCACACACACTTTTTGCGACGATGAAACTCCTTCTCCAGCGTCACAAGTTTTCAAACCTTGGCCTATTATTAGAAATGGTGACCTAGGTGTGTCCACTTCTCAAGAAAAATGGGGTGCACTACTTTCTTCTGAAATTAACATTTTGATTTTCTACAGTCTTTTATCAGCCCATTCAGCCTCAACACTGTATGGGATGTGCTTAATTTTCCAATACTTACGAAGTAAGAAAATTGCTATGATTGCTGTGCTTAATCCCAGAATGGAAATCAGCAGAATCAGTTGAATTTGGAGGTTCTGGATAGAGCCCTGCAGTTCAGAGATGGAACTCAGTAGTTGGGTTATTGTTTCTCCTCGACTTTCGTTGAGACTAAGATATAAACGAACATCTTCATCATAAAGCCATTCACTTCCATTGAGTTCCCAAAGCTCAACTGATAGCCATTTAACCACATTATCGGATTTTTCAAAGTCATTAGGGACAGTCAACCAGTGCACGTTCTCACTGCCATTACTGATGGAAGCATATCGATCCGCCATTATACCCTGCCTGCGCCATGCATAATTTTGCCCAGAATTTAACCACGCTCGGATCCATAACCTATAGTTTGAGCTTTGCGACGAGTGGACATTCTTGACTACTGCTTTCACCAAAAGGTAACTTGGGCCTTCTATGTACAGCTCAACCTCTTTTAGTGTGAGAGAGCTATCCGCTCTTACATTCAGAACGATCAGGCTAGCTATCAAAAAACCTATCAAAATAGTCAAAAATCTCCTCATTTTAACCCATAGAGATTCTTGGGTAATTGTAGATAACTTTTACTCAGACATTTCTAATGAAAACTTTCGTCGTCCGTCGTCTTTCGTCGTTTAATTTGAGAGAGAGAGCACCACACTTCTCTCTCTTCTCTCATTGCTTTGTTAACCAAGGAACTATCCATAATTTATCGTGCCTGTTGACGTAATCACAGCAGGGTTTGAAGGAGAAATATGTGCGCACGCATTATGGTTCCCTGTGATGGTCAATTCATAAGTGGGTGAGTAAACTGTAACGCCGTCAATTTCCCACCTGCTAAAGGTCCATTCAGGACTTTCTGTTACCTGGAGTGTGACAACCATTCCATATGGATATGTGTGAGTGCCGACTGAAGGAATCGTACTGCCTGAGCCTTGAATTGACATCGTTAATGAGCCTTCAGCTTCATCCACTTCAACTGCTTCACACTGCGCGACGAAAAATGATAACATTTCTCGGTAAGCCTCGCCACTTGTCATCGACGCGTACCTGCTAGGCGTATGTCTCCATCCACTCTCTAATTCAATTATGAATCCCCCTCGTGCACCATAATTCGCTACTGCATCACGGCTTGCATGGGCACACCCTGACGTTCCTATATTCCATGAGGGCGGGTTATTAAACAACTCATTGTGGATTGGCGGGCGTAACGTGTTAACAATTGTACCTGCCAGTTCTCCTCTGCCTGAGCGTGGGCTAGTTGCTCCACAATGCAGGTTAACGTAAATCCACCCGTTTGGATGGTTTCGAAATGTATCCCAGAAATTGACGCATGCTTGCGTTTCAGGTTGGGTGTAGGGACCGGGTGGAATGTCTGGCGCCCAGTTATCAGGACAACTTTGTTCGTTGCCGATAGCGAAGTCTCTCGCAATGTTGACGCCCCACGGTTCTCCATCTGCACCGGAATTGCCTGAACATGGACAGACGTCCTCATTGTAGTTCGTGCGGCACCAGCGCCAATTTACTAAAGGGAAGAACGCTACCCAGTTGTTAGCGAGGATGCGTTGTGCCCGAGGATGCCCGCTTGTCAGCAACCAACGGTAGATGGAGAATAACACTTCTACTCCATCATCTTCGTTACCGTGCATGAGACTGTCCCACAAAACGCGTCCGCCATTTGGGTTGCCGACTAAGAAAACAACCATGTCCCATCCAACGCTTAATCCTGGCGTAGGATACCCTTGTCCGATAACTTGAACCGTCACCAAGTCAGGATTAGCATTTGCCAAATCTAAAAAGTTTTGAAACATCTCCGCCTTTTCAGTGAAAGGGCCATACGTGGAGCCTGGCGGATTATTTCCATAATCAATATCGTCTGGTCCAGGAACGTTCATCTGCGCGAGTGCACGTGGAACCATCGAAACCGTGAAGTGTAATAGAAGTAGACAGATAACGAGTAATTTGCAGGTTATCCTTCCATAAGTTTTCATCCTATTCCCAACCTTGTTGAACTAGGCACCATCACCCGCATGTACGCACATCATGTATTATATATTAAGATGCGAGATGTAGATTTAGCACACCTAATAAAGTTTCTCGTACATTTGTTGAACACCAATACAATTTGTGCAGATGTAAGTAGTTCGTTCTGGGCTTCGTTGTTCGTTTGTCGTGATGATGCAAGAGAGACCACCCCCCTGGAACTTTAGAATTCTATGAATATGTGGACTGGTTGGTTGTCGGTTTCTCATTCCCATTCAATATAAGGAATGGACGCACAAATGGGGTTCTACTTGGTACTTTGGATGAATCGTTTCTCTTCTTTGGTCCAGTTTTTTTGAACGGATCTTAACCCGATGAGGTCGATGTCTTTAAAGATGATGTCTTCTTCTTTCGGGGGGATTGTTCGCTCAACGCGTTCTTTTTCCGGGGTGTAAATGAAGGAGTCACCAAATTCGGCAACGTTGGCGAAGAAGCAGTAGGAATAGATTGATCTTCGGGCATCGAAGTGAACCGCTCGGAAGTCTGCGGTGACAGGGGTGAAGGCAGGGTTGAAGACCAGGTCGATTGGGGGGTCAAAATTCTTCATTTCCACTCTCAAGTCCATGTCGAGGAAGTCTCGACAGATAGCGATTACTATTCTCCCAAACTCTGTGTTACAGACAATCGTTTGCTTCGTCTTTTGAACTTCAATGCCTTCGGTGAATCTTTTTCCTTCGTGACGAATGATGGCAGGGATGTGTTTTTCCTGGCGCCAGAGAATTCCATCTGGACCAACTACGACGCTGACGTTCAACTTGGTCTTCTGATCGTGGTAGGATCCAGGGATGATGTACATGTTGAATTTTTTAGCCAAGCTGATTATTTCTTCCAGAAGCTGATCATAGTTCAGATCGATTGTTAGTTCAGGGAATAGCAGGATGTTCGCGTTCTTCTCATGGGCGCGCTCAACCAAGCTTCGAACGTTGCGTTTTACGGCTTCAACTTTGTTTGGACGGAGTCCGAAAAGCCCTTTTCCTTTTTCCTCATAAAACTCACCCACGATATCCCCTGATTGAGATACGCCAATTTGTGCAATGGCGATTCTGCATTCTTCTTTTAAAGTTCTTGGGTGCTCTTTAAGCAAGTCTTTGTAGAGTAAGCGGTATTTTTTCAATCTTGGTTTTTTCTCGTCTCCGCGTTGGACTTTAAGGAAGACTACTTTTGTTGTGCTTGTCTGGAATTGACCGACATCATCTAAATAGATAACTTCTGGATTTACTTTGAAAACACCCAACTCTGTTGCTTTGACAGTGGTCTTTATTGTTTCAACTTTTAGAGGTTCGAACGGTTTGCCCCCTAATTCAATCGACCCATTTTCAACGGTGAAGTCTGAGGGCACTTCACTCACCGTGAGTTCTCTTGGAATGAAGTTTGTTATTCTCACCAATGACCCAGGACTCTTCGCCACGTTGACGAGGTCAAGCTGGATCTCGAAATCTTCACCCATCATCACTTCTTCGGGGATCGTGAGATGAGTTTGGATACTTGTGTGTTGAAATTCGTCTAAGCCAACTGCTTTCTCTCTTGAAGGTGCGGGAATGGTGAATCCTGTCGTTGAGGACGCGATTGCGGGTGCATTTAGGATTTCGCTTAGAGACGCTGCTAGCGTCTGTTCTTCCCTGACCTTCGCTAAGAGTTTTTGCACTTGTTCAGCTTTCTCGCCATGTTCTGCTTTTTCAAATAGCCCAATTGAGGATTGGAGAACTTTTTCAGCTATCCTGTAATATTTGACTTTTTTTTGAGGGTCTGCCTCTTTGTTTCCATCCTCCATGTACACGTATCCATCAAAGAGGCGTTGTGTGGCAACAGCGTACTCTGAGGCTTTTGGGAACCCTGCTTTTAGATAAGAATTCGATGCTGCTTCCATGAATTTCTTCGCGGTAGTATACAGCGACAGGTCTCTTGTTGTTTCATATGTTGTACCTGCTTCCAGTGCTCTGCAGAAGTTGCTGTTAGCTAGAGCCAATAAATTCGTTTGCTGGTCAGAAATGTACTCCCGGGCTTTTTCAAAGAGTTCAGCGGCTTCATTATACATTGTGGGCGATGTCTTGGCTTCGCCCAGCATCATTCTTTCCCATGCTCTACAGAGGAAAATTATAGGCTGAAGCTCCTGATGTTCTCCGTTTGAAGGAGATTTTTCAGAGAGTTCTTTGAAGATTCTAGCTGCTTCACCGAACTTTTCAGAACTAGAAAAATGATCGCCTTGTCTATCAAGGACCTTTGCTTCTTCTAAAGCAATTCTCCCAAGGCAGTATTCTTTTCTAGAATTGATGGTTGCATCAAGTTCGACTGTGATTTTCTCCTGGTTCGCATCTTGAATCTTCCTAATATTAGAAGTGAGCGAGTCCTTTGCTTCACCAAACAGCGTTATTGCCTGCTGGAAAAGTCTTCGTGCTTCATCAGCCTGCTCAAATCGACTTATGTGCTCTGCTTCTTCCAACTTTGCTAGTGCAAAGTAATTCGGGGAAAGGTGATTCCAGCGTTCAATTGATTCTTTGATACTTGCTGCTTTCTCGTATTTTTCTTTAGCTTGTTCATAGCGCTTTTTTAAATGGTAATCTCTTGCTTTTTCGATTTCACTCCAAGCTTTCATATATGAAGCATAATCTTGATAGAACTCCGAGAATTGATGGATTTTCTGAGCAGCAACCATGTATTGTTTGTAGGCTTCATCGAAACTCTCTGACGCATCCAAATATCGTCCAAGTAAATCTTCATCTCTGGCAATCTTCCAGAGCGATTCAGCGACGCGACTTGGCATATCGATTTTCTTGAATTTCTC
>CP070765.1:338176-343187 GCA_020345645.1 Candidatus Bathyarchaeota archaeon
CTTGTTGTGAGATAAAGGAAGATGACGTTTGCTGGAGAGACATCGACGTCAAAAAGATCGTTCTGGACGATGGTGACTTGGTCCTCCATTCCGAGTTCATGAACTGCAGAAAGCGCTTTCTTCGCGAGGTCTTCGCGCAACTCAACACCTACAGCTTTCGCTCCGAATTCTCTAGCAGCCATAATGACAGTCCGTCCATCACCAGAGCCCAGATCATAGAAGACTTCACTCTTCTTCAGGTCAGCAAGCGTCAGCATTTGCCGGACAACCGGTAAAGGAGATGCTACAAAGGGTGCTATGAACAAATTTCTTCCTTCTAAGGTTTCAGGCTTTCTCTTCTTAAGGTTTAACACAAAATGCCCTAAGCGACATAAGACGTTTTATTTTTCGGGGAAGGCTGTCTTGCTTCACCACACTTCATGCAGCTTTGCTGGCAAAGCTCAAGGTACTTTTCCTCGTCTTCTTTCACTACGTTGGCGGCTTCTTGGCAGAGCTTGCACTGTTCAACACATCCAGCTTCTTCACAGAGTTTTGACACAATATTGCAGCAATTCTTCACGTCTTCAGGTGTAAAAGCGACTCTGTTTGTTCGAATGAGCAGGCAGAGTTCTCTCGCGAGAACACACGTTCGAACATATTTGAATCGCCCGAGGCTCTTTTCCCGTAGCCGCTGTAAACTGAGTTCCAATCTTCTTCACGCTGTACAAACAGACTCCAATACCAGCGTCTGGTGATTTATAGTTTTAGAACTATAGATCACGATATTCACTACCGGCAGTTCCCGAGAATCGGTAAATCCAGTTGTTTGGTTGCCCTGTCAGTCCTTCCAGAATCGGTTCTTGAGTGCTTTCCGTTCAGCTTCAACGATTAGCTCGAATAGGTGATCGTTGATCCGAGATTCTCTCTTTAACAGAGCGTTAACGCTGCCTAGTTTAATCCGCCGAGTTGATAGGACGATGGCGGCAGTCTTACCGAATTGTGAGATGAGTTCTGCGCTTTCGACCGCTTCGCTTCTCAGCTTCCGCTCATTCTTTGTTAGAGTGTTCTCCTCTTTCTCAACGAGCGGAATCAGCACATCTTCTTCTTCTCCAAGAAGTCCTAGTGCGTTGGAGTTACATTTTGGGCAGGCAGGTCGTTCAGGCAGGTCTTTAATTCGCAACATCTCAAGATAATCCCAGCAACGGGTACAGATGAAGCTTCGAACTTCATTGAGCAGTCTCGCCTTCGCCGATTCAACCGCAATGTGCCGCATTCGTTCAGGAGGGATGAGGTCGACTTTCATACTGACCTTCTCAATGCCAACCCGCGTCAGAGGAGTTGCCTCGGTTCCTGTGTCGACAGGTACTAACGCCAGCCCTTCATCTCTGATTCGCTGCACCACCATAAGAACGCCTTCCAAGTCCAAGTCTTTAATGAAAGTCTCTTTCAGAGCTTCATCGTAGATCGCGGTGTCTTCGAAACTTTCCACGAGCTTTTGAAGGCTGACGTTGCTGAAATCCGCCCATTTCTTCAGGGCACCGAACCGTCGGGCAACGTGGATCATCCGTCGTTTGAACAGGCCGGTTTTCGTAGCGGCCTTCGTCAGGGTTGACCGAATCATGGTGTCAGGCGATTGGCTGATTCGGGTAAGTAAAGCTATCATCGCATCTGCCTTGAGGTCCCGAGCGGACTGAACGAAGATGCGGTAGGGATCGTGTTGAACTTCTACTGTGTGGCCGACTTCATCGGCTAAGTGCTGCCCGATCAGCTGAGCGATAGCACGGTGTGTCAACGAGCCGAAACAACTGTGAATGATGACCAAGTTCTCCCATTCCTCAACAGTAATTCGCCTATCGGTAGGTAGCGGATACCCTTTCTCCAAATGCTCAAAAGTCGCCTGTAACGCTCGGCTGATTGTCTCTTTATCAGCGGGGTAATCCGCAGCAAGTCGGGTGACTACGTCATCTGAAGAAGCACCTTTAGCTAGCTCCTGTTCTACGAATCGCCTAATGCGTCCAACTTCCTGTGCTACTTTGAAGGGGACGGGGATCTCTTCGCCGATCCAGCTGGGAATGGCGCCAGTTGGGTCTTCCACGGCTTTCACGAAAATCTTGTCGTTGAAGACCTGGAGGATCTTCCATGGACTTCCTCTGATGATGAACTTTGTTCCAGGCTTCCCATACTCAGCGATGAAGGCTTCATCTAATACTCCGATTGCAGTATTCGACGTATCATCGACGACCAAGTACTGTTTCTCAAAGGGGATCATGGAGAGATTCTCGAAGTAGTATTCGAAGAGAGCTTTACTTCTCCGTGGTTTGAGTACGGTTTGGTCTTCTTCAGAGACCCAGGCAAATCGGGGAAACCGAGTGTGCATGTAAGCGAGGATTCGCTGTACTTCGTTCATAGTGAGAGTTCGGTAAGGGTAGGCGTTCTGGAAGAGGTCAAGAATGTCGCCGAAGAAGAGGCGACGCCGTTTTGTCAGCAGACCAGCTATCTGGTGGGCGAGTGCATCGTAGGGTTTTGGTGGGATAGCTACGGGCTCTAGGTCTTCTCTGTAGGCCATGCCACCGATCGCAAGGGCTTCTAAAGTATCGTCGGAGTCCATCGTGATGATGAGCCCTTTTGCGGTTCTGCCGACTCGGTGACCGCTTCTACCGACCCGCTGGATCAGTCTGGTGACTTGGCGGGGGCTCATGTACTGTACGACCATGTCTATTCTGCCGATGTCAATTCCGAGTTCTAGCGAACTGGTGCAGACCAGACCTTTCAGTGCACCGTTCTTCAAGCCCCTTTCCGCTGTGATTCGTGAGGGTTTCGCGAGGGAGCCATGATGGATTGAGACGGGGAAATCAGCGTCCCAGATTTTGAATCGGCTTGCCAGAACCTCGGAGACTGAACGGGTGTTTGTGAAAAGGAGAACTGACTGATGGTGTTCAATCTGCTTTCGGATGACTCGTAGTCTGGCAGCAACCTCAGGGTGCGTGTAGAGGGCGGAAGCTAGTTTCTGGTCGTCGACGGTGGGTTCTGGAAAGACGATTTTCAGATCCATGCTTCGGGCGATAGGCACTCTCACTATTTCGACAGGTCTCTTGTTGCCCACGAGAAACTGGGCCACTTCTTCAGGGGTTCCAATTGTGGCGGATAATCCGATCATCTGAAATTCGCGTGCAGCAAGGGACCTTAACCGTTCGAGGGCGAGGGAGAGCTGGCTACCACGTTTGCTGTCAGCCATCTCGTGGACTTCGTCGACAACGACCCACTGTAGATGTTTCAAATGCTGGCGCAGGATCCACCCGGTCAGTACAGCTTGCAGGGTTTCAGGTGTTGTGATTAGGATGTCGGGGGGACTTCGCGATTGACGGGTCCGTTCCTTCAGATCTGTGTCGCCATGGCGTACAGCCAGCTTGATGTCAAGGTGATTGCACCACCACTGCAGGCGCTCCAGTAGATCCCGGTTAAGAGCTCTCAGGGGCGTGATGTACAGGACTTTGATGCCGTGTCGAGTCCGTGCGTCGGATTGGATGAGTAGATGCATGATTGGGAGAATTGCGGATTCAGTTTTTCCAGTAGCTGTCGGTGAAATGAGTAGAATGTTGGTGCCGTCTAGGATCTTTGGGATCGCCTTCTTCTGAGGTTCTGTTGGAGTTCGGAACCCTCTCTCCTCAACCAGCCGTCGAACTGGCTTCACAAAGGTGCTGAACACGTTGTCAGATGTATTATTCAAGAATCGTCTTAGGCTCCGAAGGCAGAGAATAATGAAAACGCGGTCTCTAAAGGTTTTCCGCTAAGCTCCCAGCAAGGTCTAGGGTTTACGAGTAGCAGAGTTGTTAGGGGCGTGGAGATTGGAGGATTACCTCCAACGGAAAATTTTCCGATCATAGAAGATTTCAGGCAGAATGAGCAACCCGGACATGGCAGCGACCACGACGAGAAGCCATTCGAGAGGGTCATCCATCACGACGGTGTCGAAGAGCCCTAGGAAGGGCACAAGTATTGTTAAGGCGGCTGATCCCAACACGGCGATTAAAAGGAATTTATTCGACAGGAATCCGACCTTGAAGGCGTTGTGTTTCTCCGAGCGGCAATTCCACACGACGAATAGTTCTTGCAGGGTGGCTCGCGTGAATGCCATAGTTCGCGCTTGAGCTAGTTTCAGTGGCGTCAAGGGTCCAGGCAATAGGTAATACTGCCAGTAGAAGAGGCCGCCTGTCAAAACGAATTGAGCGGTGAACGTGGCGATGATGGAGGCTAATCGTCCATGCAGTACGCCTTCCTTCGGGTCTCTTGGAGGTCTTTTCATGATGTCGGCTTCCGGAGGGTCCATGGTCAGTGCGATCGCGGGGCCTCCGTCAGTGACGAGGTTGAGCCACAGAATCATTCCTGCAGTGAGGGGAAGCTCCAAGCCCAGCAAGGCGAAGGTTCCTATCAGAGCAAGCTCGTCGAAGTTTGACCGCATCAGAAAGAAGGAGAATTTCCTAATGTTATCATATATTCCTCGACCCCCTTCTACGGCACCGACTATCGTTGCGAAGTTGTCGTCTGCAAGCACCATGTCTGCAGCTTCCTTCGTAACATCGGTCCCCGTGATCCCCATCGCTACCCCGATGTCGGCCTGCTTCAACGCGGGAGCATCGTTGACTCCGTCTCCCGTCATTGCAACGATTTCGCCTTTCTTCTTCAGGGCTTTCACAATTCGAAGTTTGTCTTCAGGAGCCACGCGTGCGTAGACACGAACATCTCCGACGATTTCCTCAAATTGGGCGTCACTCAATGCACTAAGTTCGTTTCCCGTCAACACCTTCGTCGAAGTGTCATCGCCAACCAGACCGATTTCTTTCGCCACCGCTACGGCAGTAAGCCGATGATCTCCGGTAATCATCACGGTCTTGATGCCGGCTTGCTGACACATTCGGTTGGCTTCTCTGGCTTCGTCTCGTGGAGGATCAATCATCCCTATGAGCCCAACGAAAGTCTGACCGCTCTCAGTTTCCTTGTTGATTTTGTCAATCTGGCTGAGTTCTCGAAAGTC
>CP070765.1:343287-348258 GCA_020345645.1 Candidatus Bathyarchaeota archaeon
TTTCCATACTTTAAGACGCATTTTCAATCAGCAATTGTGAGCATTTGTATACTTGTGTATACTTGTGTATGCTGAATCATTATCTCTCATGTAAAATGATACCTTTACGACCAGTTCAGTGAGTGAACTGGATTAATAAATGGAGAAAGGATGTTACTATGAAGAAAGCCACTATTGCTTTGATTACACTTCTGCTGATATCTACATCGCTTCTTACTTTGAACGTTACCGCATCAGTTCAGTCCGCTTCATCCGTAACGTTCAACGTTACATGGGCAAATTATCGCGAGTCCGTATTCGGCGACAGATACCCATTCGGGGGGAACTTCCATAACGGAGACTATCCCGTCTGGAAGAACTTTACTGTCTGCAACGATCAGATTTCTCACGAAGACATTAACTACATCTCTGTTCATTTCCCTGAAGGCTTTCAGCCTGTAAAATACGAGATTTCTGTCACACCAATTCCTTGTGAATGGAGAATCTCGATAAATTTAGCAGATAGATTGGTCGAGTTCGCTGCTGAGGAAGGCGATGGCGTAGATCCAGGGGCGTGTGCGTTGGTCTCGATTGAGTTCGAAGATGGACCGGTTCCTGAAGGTCCCTGTGATGAATTAGGGGTATTCGAAGTTACTGTTGCCTCACTCTGCTGTGCAGAAACCTTCAGGCTACGCGAATACTACGATGATACCCCTCCATCAGTGGACATCACATTTCCATTAGCCTCTGACCCCGGCGGTGCAGGTTTCGCTTTCGTCAAGAAAGGTGGAAGCATTTGGGTACAGACACCTACCAGCGACGTTGAAGACATCGGGTGGTTATGGATCAACGGAACCGCTTGGGACAACTGCTCTGGGATCAATAGAATCGAGATCTGGATAAACGGAACGTATGTCGGCGATGCAGACCTTTCTCGTCCAGGCAGTCCTACAGTCCCGATATCTTGGTCTTGGTACTGTGATCCAACTCATCCACAACCTCCGATTCCACCAGGCTTCTGGGAAAGCGAATCATGGTATTCCGTAGTCGCCAGAGCTTACGACTGCTCTGTAAACAATAAGGATACTGTTAGACACGGAACAGACCGGATACCACTGACTAATTACCAAGAGACTGACGAATCTTGGTTCTTCTGGATAGGCGAAGAGCCTGCAATACTACGCCTCCAAGACAAGCCATTAAATGAAGGCGGTCAGATCCTGAGCTGGGTTCCAGGAAATGGACGCGTCGACGTGAACGGGACAACCGGTTGGTACCCCAATGGAATCGTGCACATTTGGTTAGAGAACGATCTCTACAACATCCGAAAATACCTCACTAACGTCACAGCTGACAATTACGGTAGGTTCTACACGGCAATACACCACCTTCCCGAAGTACCGCGCAAGCCGACATGTGAAGATCGCTGGATCATCCGGGCAGTCGACGACAAACAAAATGAAGGTGCAGACCGTCTAGCAATCGTACCTTGGATCACCTATGAAGAGACTTTGAGCCAAAACGTTCAAACAACTTGGGACTCCACCGAAAGCGGAAACGTAGGTGGAACTATCATTGTCTATGGACATGGCTTCCTTCCATCTAGGCAAGCAGCTTGGAACCCCTCCTGCACAGTTAACATTCAAATAATCTACACTGATGTAGCACCATTGACAGCGTGGTGCACTCGAGACGTCTTCACAGGCATAAGTCAATACGAGTTGGAGAACCTTGAGTGGTATCCGAAACTAGACACACAGGTCCTAGCCACAACCACAACTGACGAAAATGGATACTGGAGTGCTGAGATCACTATTCCTCAAAGCTACGGCGGATTACATGCCATATACGCATGCGAGTACTCGATCGTACCTGACCCACAAACATCGTGCCCGAACGTGGATTTGGTCTGCAGTGGATGGAAAGAGTGTACAGGCAACTATGATTCCACCCTATTTGACAAGGAAGCTCAAGCCGTAATCTTCGATGTTCTACCAACTATCGAAGTATCCCCATCAACAGCAATAACTAACCAATATGTAACAATCATCGGTGAAGGTCTACCACTGCCAAAGTACTATGAGCTGTGGATCGACGGCGTCCAGATTTACGCAAGTCGAGACTGGTGTTTCGTTCTCGATTTCGGTCCCTTTGAACAATGGGTCTATGAAAACAAACGAGTACTCAACAACGAATTCGATCAGCCGTGGGCAACAGGCATGTGGTATCCCTTCGCCTTTTACTCACCGGATCCCGCTGATTCTCTTCTAGATCCCTTCGACCCTGAAAGCTTAGTTTGGCATGGAAAACTCTGTTCTATCCTGTTCGACTGGAGTGAGTGTCATCCAGTTGCTCAGATTCACCGAGGCTCCCAGTTCTTGAAGATCCCGATGATCACACCCGGAGACTACCCCGTAAATGTCTACTACTATGACAAGAACGCAGGCGACTTCACTCACGACTATGAGGCAACCACAACCGTAGGCGTTCTTAAGGATCCACTGTATGTTAATCTCGATGTTGGAAAAACCCACGTTGACGGAGAAAGAATCGCTATTCTCGTCGAAGTTAACGTGGACGGGATTCCTTCAGACCCATCAACTTTGCACATAAGCCTATATCGGGGAGACACTTTCCTTCAGGAACTCCCTTGTATGAATGCACGCATTGGAGTAGGGCTGTTCGCTTGTGAATTCGACTGTCCAGAGATCGAAGGAGACTACTTTATTCGAGCCTCAGCCTCTAAGCATTACGGCTCATTCACTCTGCATGGAACTGCTATTTCAGGGTTCACCGTAACATCGATGTTCAACCGCCTCGTCAAACTCGAAGATAACATGGCAACAGTTTTAACGGAACTCGGAGAGGTTTTAGTCCACGTATCCGATCTGAATGCCAAGGTTGTTAAGATCGAAGGGTCCATCGCGACGATTGAAACTGACTTAGGTCTATTGAAGACAAACGTCACTGACATCAATGCTGAAATCTCTGAGATCGAAGGCTCAG
Organism: Candidatus Bathyarchaeota archaeon; assembly: GCA_020345645.1. Lineage (GTDB taxonomy): Archaea > Thermoproteota > Bathyarchaeia > Bathyarchaeales > SOJC01 > JAGLZJ01. The sequence continues at coordinate 346,273 of CP070765.1, forward strand.
TCGCGCGAATCGAAACCGATCTTGGAGACATTCAAACCAATACCGCCAACATTGATGCAAGGGTCGTGGACATCAATAATGGAATGTTCACCATCCAAACAACTATAGGAACTGTTGAAGCGAGTGCTCAAAAATTAGATGCGGTAATCGCGGCGTTTGAAGATGATATTGTAATAATTCACACAGCCATAGGACAGCTTCAGGTGAAACTGGAAGATCTTAACGGCGTTATAGAGATCGCGGGAAACATCGCAACCATCAAGACGGAGCTGGGCGAGCTTAAGGGCGAAGTCGTAGATATGCAAGGTAAAGTTATCACTATCGACACTGAGATGGGTCGAATCACTACGAAAGCGGACAGTATTAAACAGAGTGTAGCCCTTCAGCCAGCTTCAATCGCACTATCTCTAATTGCAGCCTTGGCAGCCATCGCAGCGACAGCTCTGATACTACGCAAAGTGTACATCAAGTAACTCCTCCCCTTTTTTCTGCGTCTCTTCAGGATCTCTTTTCTAGATGCATGCTCTAGAGGACTGTTTCACAGCCCTTTTATGGGCAGAAGATCAACTTCCCTCGGGAGAAGTTCTCATTTCATCGAGGGGAAACTTTGGGTAAAAGCCGAAAGCTGATTCTGGCTAAGACTGAGTTGATAGAAGAGGTTGCGAAAATCGTGGCAAAGGAAGGTCGAACCCTGTTTTCTTTCACCAATGAAGTTTTCAGGGCCGCAATTGACGCTTATACTATGGATGTCAGCCTTGCTGATGTTCTGAACTTCTATAGAATAATGAAAATTGGGAAGACTTTGGGATTCGTCGCTGTGCCAGCAGATGTCTTCCAATTTATGAGTATGGAGATCCAGAAAACGAATGCTCAACAACTTCAAGAAAAGTGGTATCAAGCTGGAATATGGAATGGCAACTACCTTAGCCTGAAGTTTCCAGGTCAAGATCCAATAAAGGTTTTACACAATTTTATCAAGACTAGTCTATGGAATATAGATGAATTCCAGATCGAGGAAACTGATGGCTCAATCAGAGTGAAGTGCTTCTCACCCAAACTCTCAGAAGGTTCAACATGTATGTTGGTAAAGTTCTTGGAAGGAGTATTCGACTCATACGGATTTGCCGTGAAGAATGAGAAGCTGCTCAGAGGATTAATTGCTATGGAGCTTAAGAAAAAGGAAGACTCCAGAATCCCCAGCACAATCCTGATGGCTGAAGATCTTGCACTTAACGAAAACCTTCATCGTTAGATTTTCCAGAAGCATTCATATGTTATGCTGTTTTCCCTCAAGCCTGATCCACCAATCAGGAACCTTTACTTCATCGACTGTATCCCAGTAGTCAAACGGCTTAATGTCCAAGAGCGGTGTACCATCAACAGCATCCAGACCGCGAACTGTGATGATATTATCCTTAACTTCCAGGATTTCGACTAACGTGAGTCCAATGGGATTTGGACGATAGGGTGTCCGAGTCGCAAACATCCCTAGTAAAGGCACATCAGCTCTTCCTCTAGGTCGAGTTTTCAGTGTTCTCCGCTCTTCTTTGGGAACCATGTGCATCCAGAATAGCACAAGCAGGTGAGAGAAATCCTCAATTCCTTCGAGACCTTCAGTCAATCCTTGATCGAGAACGATCCTTGATATGTTACAGCGATTCCTGATCTCTTTTCCGACCGATTTTGTGTCAACATAGCCGATCGGACTCAGTTTAATTTCTTTTAGCATTCAATCACCAAACCTGTGCATTCTAGGCTTTCCTGCACATCCAGACCTAAAGTTCAAAAGGAAACTATTAAGATATGTTTTTCAACTAGCCAACTCAGATCCGGGTTATCCGAGTGATTTCCTCGGTGAGTTAACATATGAACAAGTTTAAAGTTGAGGTAGACAAGCGGGCTTGTCAAAGTTTCGGAGCTTGTATCGAATTATGTCCTGAGTTCTTCAAGTTCTCTGACATCGATGATAAGTCATCAATTGAAGGT
>CP070765.1:348358-353259 GCA_020345645.1 Candidatus Bathyarchaeota archaeon
GCTGATAACATGCTCAGCGGATGTTCAGAAAGTAATAAAAGAGGTGAGTTCACATTTCATCTCAGCAGTTGAGGAGATGCAACGCACACTTCGCACCTGTTTCACGTGGGAGATAACGGTTGTCGCTTGAAGAGACATTGAAGAGAATCGAACGGAAACTGGAGAAGATTGAAGCCGAGATCATGCAGATGAGGATGCATCTTCTAACAGGAGACCTCGCTGAAACACCGACGTTAATTGACCTACCTGACCACCTGCGGAAGACTGCAATCGGGCTCATGAAGATCAAAGAGGGAACAGCCCGTGACGTGAGCCAGAGTACCAAACGAGCGCGCGCCGTCGAAAGCGGGTACCTGAATCAGCTGGAACGACAGGGGTTCGTCAAATCCTTCCGAAGGGGAAGGAACAAAGTCTTCTCAATCGGAAACACCCAAGAGATCAAAGACCGTCTCAAACAGGCTTAAGTTCACGTCTGCTTAACCGAGTTCACTGCAGAACGAAGCATGTGCTGCCACCTTATTTTGAGGTCGCTATTGCAGCGTAGCCAACGACTAACTCGGATGAGCCACTCACATCGTAGCTGGTCGCGTACTTCAGCAACCTCCCTGACTGTGCACCAAGAGCCTTCGCTGCAATCAGCATCGCTGCAACCGGCGTGGCCCCACACATAGTATACCCCTTTTCCGCCACGGTCTTCACCAAGGCAGATGCATCTAACGCTACAATCAGGTCGATTATCGAACGGTCAACTCCCTGTATCCATTCATGAACCTTCTCAAACGGCTGCATCCCGACTGGTGCGTATCCGTACGCCGATCCATAATGGGTCAGATCGGTCGAGGCTACAAGCACTGCGTCACGTCCAGTCTTCGTAATTGCCGTGGCAATTGCTCGACCGACATCCTGCGTCATCGAGTGGTCGCTGAATCCTACGGCGATGGGAACAATTCGGACCCGGTCTCCGTAGATGAACTGGAGGAATGGAAGTTGGACTTCGATGGAATGCTCGCGATCGTGGGCTTCCGGATTGATGTCAATGAAGCTTGACGCCTGTACGATTTCATTCGCAAGGTCCGAGTCAATCGGCACCTCCCCCATCGGCATCTGCCACACCCCATCAACCATCGTCGCGTAGCCGGGAAACCGAGCGCTGTGCGTAGGGCCTAGCAGGACGAATGTCGCCGGGGCACCATCTTCCGCTAACACGGAGTAAGCGTGAGAGGCTACTGGTCCCGAATAAGCATAGCCAGCGTGCGGAACCACGACGCCGACCACGTTTCGAAGTCCCTCCAAATCTACTATTGGGGTCCGCCCGACACCGTGCTTCGATAGAAAGGAACGTTCAATCTCAGCGACTTCCTCATCGCGGTCAAAAGGGTGGAACCCCCAGGCGGACGGTCTCCGGATCTTCATCTGCCTCAGTACCCAATGAGGCGTCTGAGATAAAAAAACTTGCAGGTGACTTATGAAAAGCCTATTAGCGTCTTCCCTAATCATTCAAGGCGGCGCCACCTTTGGAAACCTCGCAGATCGATCAACGCTTTCAACCAGAACTCCAGAATCCTATCCTGCTAGAGGGGTTACCTGGCTTCGGCGATGTGGGAAAGATTGCGGCACAGTTAGCGTGTGAAACGACTGACGCCAAGCTCTTCGCCGAGTACTACTCACCCCTCTTCCCAGACTACGTGACCGTGGATGGTGAAGGCGTATGCTACCCTCCACGCTTCATGTTCTATGCTGCCTCGCCCAAGAGTCGGCTGAACGCGATCATCCTAACGGGAGACGCACAGCCATCACTTGACAACGTTGTAGCCTACTATGACGTATGTGAGGAGATCCTGGACTACGTCCAGAAAATGGGCTGCAAATTAATCGTGACCGTCGGCGGACTCCCAATCTCTGGAGAAAAGAGAAAAGCCTACGTCGCAGCGACCTCAGAAGAGCTCGTTCTGAAGGTCATGGACAAAGGAGGCATCATCTACGGAGGCGGACGAATAATGGGCGCTACAGGACTCCTCCTCGGATTAGGAAAGAAACGAGGGCTCGACGGGGTCTGTCTACTCGGGTCAACAGATGGCCTAGGACCAGACCGAGAGGCCGGAACAACAGTCTTCAAGCTACTGATGGAAGTCTTTGGAGAGAACGCTCCAACCGACGTACCTCCTAACGGGAAAAAAGTTAATACTCGGAAACGAAATGGTCCTCTGTCAATGGGGCATTATGGTCATGAAGTCCATCGAAGACAGTAAGAAGCGAGTCGGTCGTATGCTGTACGTTATCTTAGCCGCACTACTCTGTTTCATCGGACCAACCTACTTTGTCGCATTAGCAAGTCAAATCATTCCCCAAGGGATCGCAGCACTCTTAGGGCTTCTATCGTTTATAGCCGGCACAGTGGTTATTCTTCGGGTAGTCCGCGACTAATCGGCTACAAGCAGTAAAATCAGTTAGTTGCGGCTTCATGCGTCCGTATAGGGTACGTTTCAATCAAGTTCTTGAGGGTTCGCAGGCTGAACTTTGTATTTGCACACCCATTCTTCGTGAGTGGCACTGCCTGCCCAGCCAACCCAAGTCGTCCAAGGTAGTCACCGCCCATCCTCAGTTCATCACTACACGCAACGCCGATGACACCCTTACAGCCATTCTTCTTGAGGATTTGCGGGATGCACGAGCCCCCTGCGACCACATAGACTTTATAACCATTCTTCTCCGCCAGCTTCGTGGCACGATTCACTATGCAATCCGGTGAGCAGTGCTGACACCGGTACGATGGAATCTCCGGTTCAAATTGTGCCTTACATTTATTATCCATGTATTTCCGGGCACAGTGAGGTAGGAAGACTGCCCTCTTCTCTGTCCCTAGGAACTTCTGTGTATCCGAGATGTTCTTCACGTAGATGTCAACGAGGTCCTCGATGAGCTTCAACGCGTCAGACACCTCCAACCCAGTAATCTGCTGAATCTTGAATTTCTCAGCAAGATGACGGGCTTGACTCCCAATCTTCCGGTGTAGATCTTTCTCCTTCGCAACGTTCGCCAGGTCTCGGAAGAAGGCTTTTGAGATACTTGACAAGTCAAAGCTGAACCGGTAAGGCATACTCCGCCACTGCTTTTTAGGTCGTTTTTCCTGAGTCCTCAGAATTTACTCAAGTTGAGAATATAAAGTCTCCCGCATCGCATCATACCCCTCTTTTCAGGCATATTGCCGGAGCTGATAGGTCTTACCACAAAAAAAAGATTTGCTGGGCTTCTACTGAGAAACTAGTTAATCACTTATCGTCGAGTTCTGAAACACCCAGTAGCTGCCTCAACGAAGTGACTTCTTCCCGTAACATGCCAATCTCGCTCTCCAAAGCGCTGGCTTTTCCTTCAGCCATCTTCTTCAGCTCCCCGATCTCAAGCAGAAGGTTCGCCCGTTCCGTTTCCAGAGTCTTCAACTTCTCCCTCAAGTTCCTGAGCGTGTTCACAAGTCCCGCCTCGATGCCTTTTATCTTCTTAGTCAAGGTTTTTATACCTACCTCCTTTCCGTTGCCAACCCGTGCTCTGAATCGAGTTAAGCAACTGGGACACTCGTAGAATCCGATTTCTGGACCTCTACTCGAGCCTTTTCTAGACAAGGTCCACGTCTTCAGCGGAAAAGTGATAGACGTGCCACATTCTGGGCAATCTTTCAAACCGCGACCACCTGAAGCCGTTACCTGCACATCATAAGAAACTAAAGGCTCATCACGAAGGAGAGGCGTTCAACCAGTTCCTTGTAGCGGTTGCGTATAGTAACTTCTGTAACTTGGGCTATCTCAGCGATCTCACGTTGAGTCTTCCGCTCCCCTGTTAAAACGGAGGCGATGTAGCTTGCGGCTGCAGCAATTCCCGTAGGACCTCTACCGGAAGTCAGCCGCGACTCCTTAGCGGTCATCAGAATCTTATGTGCGATCTCTTCCACTTTACCCTGCATCGTGAGTTGATTTGAGAACTTGGTGATGTACTGACTTGGCTTGACGGGTGGAATGAAGTAGTCGAGCGCCCTGACGAGAAAACGGTAGCTGCGTCCAACTTCTTTCTTGTTATTATTGGATGCTTGTGCAATCTCTTCAAGGGTTCGCGGGAGATTGCATTGTCTACATGCCACGTAGACTGCCGCGGCAGTGACGCCCTGAATGGATCGACCGCGGATGAGACGTTCTTTCACGGCTTTTCGGTAGATCACTGAGGCAGTCTCAAGGATGTTCTTTGGTAAGCTCAATGAGTTGGCGATCTTGCCAATTTCGGAGAGTGCGAACGCTAAATTTCGTTCTGTTGCATCGGAGACTCTGATTCGTCGCTGCCACTTTCTCAAACGGTAAACTTGCGCCTTCTGTCCAGGTGAGAGACGACGACCGTAAACGTCTCGATCGTGCCAGTCGATCATCGTAGACAAGCCTTTATCATGGATCGTGTACGTCAATGGTGCACCGACGCGGACGCGCTTCGCACGCTGTTCCTTGTTGAAGGCACGCCACTCAGGACCTCTATCTTGAAGTTTTGCGGCAACCACAACGCCGCAGTCCATACAGACGATTTCCGCGTTCTCAGGATCGTTGATGAGACGGTCGTTGCCGCATTCTGGGCATTTCTGAGACCGCATTGGCTGGGTAGAAGTGTGTGGACTGGTACTCTCTTGTTCATTCATGCCTTTTTCTTCCTTTGAAACTGAGTTCGTCCTTGGAAGAGAGGGTGTAGAGCACTTGGTTCACGAGACTTTCAATCTCTGAAAGGAGAGGAGTCACGGAAACGTAGGGAGATGAAACAGGTCCGAAGACATCGGAGACCGTGCCCACAGGGCGCAGAGTCTGATCTACAGTCTTGGCTCGGATCTTCGGCGTGTTCTCGGCTTTCACAATGAGGCTCCGATTGGAGCTAAC
>CP070765.1:353359-358217 GCA_020345645.1 Candidatus Bathyarchaeota archaeon
ACTTTCATTTTGACGTGGATTGTTGGCTTTTCTTCGGCCATCTCTTGTTTCTCACCGTTTGTCTACTATTGAACTTGTATTGTGCAACATGTACATGCGCAATATTTAAATACCAAGCCAACCAAACAAAGATATATTGGTGAATCTTGGTGAATGCACAATTCCCTATAACAACAACACCAAGATATAATTTTCCACTTCAAGTAGGAAACCTGCAGCTTCCCCTACATCTGATTGAACTCAGCATTCAAACCCTTCACAAAACCCATCACCAACTCGAACCTACAATACCCCAGCAGCTCTCTACGATCGATGATGCTGCACTCAACACTCAGCTGGTTCGACTCAAACCCAACAAGCAGCACATAACCATATTTGCTATCGATGTTTCTAGTATCAGACTCGGGGAAACCTCCCAAGGCACATTGTTAGCTATAAGAGGAGCAATTGTCTGGAAAAGCAAGAACTCCTATCAATATGTGAGGTTGGGACCCTTTCCATTCCACATCCCGAATCACATGAAGAACGACCTTCACCGCCTTCTCAACGGTTCAACATATAACGCCAAAGCTCCCACGAACCTTGCTCCAAGCACCCTCTACCTTCAAACCAGGTTGACTGGAATTCTCGAAAGATGGATGCAGAGATCGATAAACGAAGTTACGCAGAACAGTATCATCCTCTGGGACGGAAACATGGTTGCAGGTACACCCGACACACCAATCAAAACAATGTCAAAAATGCTTGCAGATGCCAGACAGCAGCAAAACATCATACTCGCCTTCTCCAAAGTGACTCGACTTATGCTCTACAACCGCAAACTCACGGATCTTCTGCTTAGGCAATCTCCCCCATGCATATTGATGACACAGAACTATCCCCAATACGAAAACTCCATTCGCAATATGGGTAGGATCAACGTGGCCAAGTTAAGCAAAAGCAGTTGCACATTTCGACTTGATATCGATGCTAATCTCCCGCAGACCGAGGTAATCCAAGCTGTGCAGACGCTTATTGGAAACGACTCGATCCAGAACAGCTATCCGGAGACTCTCCGTCTAGCTCACATATATTCAACGTTCACTGCCGCCGAGGTCTTAGGTCTCCAGCGGTACATCTCGCAAGAGAGTAGTTTGAAGATGATATCCCGACCTAACATTCGCCGAATCCTGTTCGGTCGATTTGGTAAAGGTCCAGAAGGCTAGCTACAATGCGCTTATTCAGAAAAGAAGGAGCCACCATTCAGATCATCAGCTTTCCAGGAGAAGACGTTGAAAAAGGAGATTATCTAAAAATCACAGATTCAACCGGAAAAAACCTGATCGTCCAAGTCATTGACATCGAATACGCAAACATCCCAGGAATTCTAGAGGAACTTCTTCGGAACCATAACAACTCCTTGGTACAAGGAGAAGATGTGGACCCCTTTGAAGTCGCGAACCATATCGCCTTCATCCAAGATGCACATCTTCTCATCTGCAAAATCCGTGCAATAGACGTTCAAGGTGAGCTCGTACACGCCAGCTCATGGCTACCGTCCCGTACAAAAGCTAGAGTCAAACGACTCACCGTTGACCAGCTACTCGCATCTGATAAGAACAGCTTCATGACACATCTTGGTGCTACAACCCGGAGAAAGGACATTCACATCGATGTTCGGGCACTCGATGGAGCCCTTAACATCATAACTGGCAAGAAAGGCACAGGGAAATCCCACGTCTCTAAACTTCTGGTCCTCAGTCTCGTGTCAAATGGTGCTCCCGTAGTAGTCCTCGACTTGAATGGCGAGTACACGGGTCTCAACCGAGATGCTTCGGGAAAACCCAACAGCTATCAAGATAAGATATTGGTCCTGACCCCTGGGAAGAATTTCAAGCTGACATTGAATCAACTTAACATTCGTGTGATGCTCAGTATTCTAGTGAACACCCTCCATCTTCCCGGGACGTCCGCACGGGAATTCAAGAGGATTTGGCACTATTTAAATGAAAGAAACGCTCTGACATTGACCAATCTCGGCGAAGCGATACGTGACTGGAAATGCAATCAGCATGTTCGTGACGCTCTTTTCTCGCGTTACTATACCCTACTTCATTCAGGTTTACTCACTGATCAAGCTGCTTGCACATCGTTGGAAAGCGAATTGGCAAAAATCCAACACGGAGGTGGTGTCATCATAAATCTTCGAGACACTTCCCTCACAAACAGATATATCGTTGTCGAATACGTGTTGGCTAAACTCATTGAGTTGTTAACCAAACGGAGACTTCGGTCAATCTTCCTGTTTGCCGAGGAAGCACATCTTTATCTGAGAGAGACCTACTGGAACGACATCGTCACCAGGATGAGGCATTTTGGGGCCTTCACGACATTCGTAACAAATCAGCCAGATACAATACGAGAAAGCATTTACCGTCAGGCTGACAGCCTATTCTTATTTAACTTTACAAGTTCTCACGATCTTGAAACCATCTCAAGAGCATCGAAAATCGATTCTGAAACAATCAAATCTGTCGCCCGTGACCTTCCTCCTCATCACTGTCTCGTCTTAGGCAATGTTGTCAACGATTTCCCTGTTGTAGCCAAGATTAGAGAACTAGACGTACTGGCAATGGGTGAGACACGTCTATTTTTCTCAGAATCTCAAGGGTCTTCCTAAGATTCTTACTATCACGATCTATTTTACTTCGAGAGTTTCTTTCCGCAGTTGCCGCAGAACTTTGTCCCAGGCGGGTTCTTCGTGCTACACTTTGAACAGATGATTTCGGTCTGCTCTGTCGCTTGTGGAATCGGTTTTCCGCAGTTGCCGCAGAACTTCATTCCTGTGGGGTTCTCTGCCTTGCATTCAGGACAGATAACTGGTGGAGTGGGTAACAGGCTATTTCCGCAGTTGCCGCAGAACTTCATTCCAGCGATGTTCTTAGTACTGCACTTTTGACAGACGATGACTTCTTGCGGCTTCCCTTCTTGTGCTTTCTGCATCTGTTGGGACATCATGAACGGCATCGATAATCCGATTCCAGCTCCTACCCCAGCGGCAGCCGCTCCTCCACCACCTGAACCCTTCAGCTCTGACGCTGTCTCTTTCATGTACTGCATCGTCAATGCTTGTGCTCCAATTCCGGAAGCGAATCTTCTGGCTTCCTCAGGGATTCTAATTCCCTCGAACACGCAGTCGATGATTTTCAGCCCAATTCTTGAGCCTTCGTCGCTGATCTTCAACGCGACTTTGTCGGTTGTCACATCTACGTTCTTTACGAATTCGAAGATGTCGTGGTCGCCTACTTCGTCTATTATCCTTTCGTTGACGAATCCTCTGATGTAGTCTTCGACATCACCAGATGTTGTTGCCCCGCGGTTTCCGAAAAACTCGATGACGAAGAGCTTCGGGTCTTCGACTTTGTGGAGGAGATAACCGTGGAAACCTACCTCTGCTTGATATTTAATCTCTCCACTTGGTGCCGAGTAGGCTTTTCCACCGAAGTTGCCTCGAAACTGACTGTTGTTGACAAATACTACTTCGCAGTTGAAGATGTCTCCTATTATACCGATAGCTTTCAGTGCCCCAGTTAGGAGTGGTAGGTTATTGCTCGTTATTGTGTGTCTTCCTGGTCCGAATACATCGTAAGCTTTTCCGTCTCGGAAGAACACTGCCGATTGATTCTCTTTCACGATCACTTGGCTACCGTATTTAAGAGAAAGATTGGGGAACCTGTAGGCGATTTCGTCTTCTTTTGCATGATCCCAAGCGACTTTTTCAATAACTGGCATTTCTACACCTCAGGATATCTGAGCTTCGTTTCTCTCGCGTCCCATTGCGATTCGAATTCAAGGACCATGGACTTCACTTTCTTCACTTTCTCAGTTAAATTATTCCATTCCTCACTTTCACTATCATTATGCAATGCCTTTACACTCTCTCCTATTTCTGCGAGGCTTTCTCCCAGAGACTTATCATAATTGAATACTCGTGCTAGCTCTTTTTCTCGAATACTTCCCTTGCGATCCATAAGGCCTGCATAGCCATAGTCTGCTCTGTGCACCTTTTCCGCAACTCGATCCAAGGTCTGGATCACTTTCTTCAGATGGCTCCCTGCCTCTTCCTGCGAAGACTCCAAAGCGGCCAAGTAAATCTCTTCCCATCGATGCCGTAGAGCCTTGAAATCCGAGTAGTAAATATCTCGAAGTTGCTTGTCAAGCTCTCGCAGGTCTTCCTTTGTCCCATATCCGCCCGTGATGATGTTTTGGATCTTGGCAAAGACACCCTGTCGACTCTTAACAGCATCGATTGTTTCTTTCTCAGACATACTCGTTCGTCTCTTGGATAGTTATTCCTTGCATTAAATCTTTCCACAATACCAATGATTGCAGAAGCTGTAGAAGAATGGAGGAAAGAGCTAGGAGTAAGCCTTTATAAGACCCACTTTCCCTCTTAGGAAAGAAATAATGTAGGTCACGGTCTTGCCGACACCATATGATGTTCCTCCAGACATATTCATCAAGAAACTGGCACAGTACATAAGGGACAATGTGGACGAGATCACACCACCATCATGGGCTCCGTACGTGAAGACTGGTGTTCACAGTACTCATCAACCACAGGATCCAAATTGGTGGTACACTCGTTGTGCTTCCCTCTTGCGGAAAGCCTACACCAAGGGTCCAATCGGAGTCGAAAGACTGAGAGCGCAATATGGCGGTCGACAAGATAGAGGAGTGCGTCTTGAACGAGTCAGAAAGGGTTCAGGAGGCAACATCAGAAAGATCTTTCAGCAGCTCGAGTCTGCCGGATTAGTAGAAGCTACTAAGGGTAAAGGTCGTATTCTGACGAGTGATGGAAGACGCCTACTGGACACAA
>CP070765.1:358317-363137 GCA_020345645.1 Candidatus Bathyarchaeota archaeon
GAGAAAAATCCCGCACATCATTCTCGGGTCATACTGCACGCGCATATGCCATATGGAAGCCAAGATTCTGTTAGATGATTCGTAAATGATAAGAAGTGATCAGTGAAACGAGTTTTAGGAAGCGAGATTGAGGTTTCCAGCTGCAGCCGCTGCATTATCCTTTGCTTCATGGATTCTCTTGATAATTGTATCCCTCTTCGTTGATTTAGAGAACAAAGGATTCGTATCCCTCATGGCATCCTATCTCTTTGTTGCGAGTATCGTTCTTACACTTGCAGCTCTTCTGGAAAGGAAACTACGAGAAATCGGTGAACCACGTTCTGATTGAGATTCAAAGAAAACCGTATACTATAATGCATTACAATATAATATAATGTAATTTTGGTGTGTGGGGGATTAGATTTTAGTCTTCAGCTTTTCGTTTTTTCTGCTGTTTTTCTAGGAGGGTGATGTACTCTTCGGTTCGTTTGTGAACATTCCATTCAAATCCCGTTCTTCGGACGAGGAGGTTCCAGAAATTAATGGTTCGTTCTAGGTTAACTTTGATGAACGCAATAGTGAGGGGGATGGGGATGCCTATCACCAATAGTATGTTGACGGGGAATTGGAAGTATAGGAGAATGAAGAAGGTGAGTAAGCTGTTCAAGAAGACGAGTAGGGGTACTACTACTGCCCAGAAGAGGCCGGAGGTGCCGATTGCCATTGGGGCGTTCGGGATCTTCAGGATCAGCCTGTAGAAGCGTGGGAGGTTCTCGCGTTCAATCCCTTTTGAACGTTGCAGGCTTCGGCAGTGTGCACACAAACCATCTACCAGAACTCCTGGTTTGCGGCAATCTTCACATTGATTCAGTGGCTCTGCCTCCATTCACCAGTTACATCACTCTAACTTATGGAGCGGAGGAGTTGGCTTTAAGTGCTTACCTTCACGCCAGCGACCTGGGTAGTTGAAGTGATGCAGGGAGGATTCAGTGCGCTATCTAGATTGATGTAGGGGGGAGCCAGATACGAATAAATACGTAGGTGTCGCTGTCCTATGCGGTTGGTCTTAACGTGTTTGATGAGGCAGCGATAGGGTTGTTGAAGGATCTGTGTGAATCGTTCGGACCGTCCGGGTTCGAGCGCGAGACAGCACGAATCGTGAAGTCTCACGTGACGGGTTTCTCGGACAAGGTCTTCAGCGACAAGTTAGGGTCAATTATCTTCCAGCGGCTTGGTGACGCGGAGCGTCCGAGAGTTCTGATTGCAGGACACATTGACGAGGTTGGGTTCGTCGTCGCTGGGATCGAGAAGAAGACCGGGTTCTTGAAGTTCAGTTCTCTTGGAGGCTGGTGGGATCAAGTTCTACTCACGCAACGGGTAACGATACGGACGCGGAAAGGCGACCTCTTCGGGGTCATCGCCGCCAAACCGCCGCATCTGCTCTCTGAGGAGGAAAGGAACAAAGTGGTGTCGCAGGATGCCATGTTCATCGATGTCGGGGTCTCCTCGAAAGAGGAAGCCGAAGCCCTCGGTGTCAGAATCGGCGACCCCGTTGTTCCCTGGTCCCCGTTCTCCCTCATCGGCAACGGTGAGATCGCCGTCGGCAAGGCGTTTGACGACAGAATCGGTGCGTTCGTAGCGATGCAAACGATTGCAGCCCTGAAAAAGAGTAAGACTGTGCATCCGAACAGCGTGTTTGGTGCCGCAACCGTTCAAGAGGAAGTTGGGTTACGTGGGGCCACGACGGTTTCGCACGTCGTTGATCCTGATGTCGCAATCATCGTAGAAGTGGATATCTCCGGAGACCTGCCGGGAATTAAGCCTCACGATGTGCCTGCGAAGATGGGGAACGGGCCGTCCATCCTGACATTCGATCGGTCCATGATTCCGAATCAACCACTCAAAGACTTCGCCATCCGCATGGCTGAAGCGAACAATATCCCGTATCAGCTCTCCTCGATCTCTCGCGGTGGGACCGATGCTGGACGCGTCCACTTGAACCGAGCCGGCTGCCCAAGCATCGTGATTGGGGTGCCAACAAGACACATACACTCCCACGTGGGAATGCTGAGCCTGACTGACACGGAAAACACGGTGAACCTCGTCACGGCGATGGTTCAACAGCTTGACTCTGAAACCGTGAAACGTTTCTCCGCGATTTAATCTCTTCTATTCGAACAGGGAGACGCATTGCACTCTGGTTCAGCTTTCGTAGTTAGACCTACGTTAGGGTATTTCTGGCCTGTTTTACCTGATCTTCTTCGGTGTCTCAAGTATTATGAGCGTTATTTTTCTGTCTCCTTACCCCCTGTCACTCCCTAAACGATCCTCAACATTCCATTGAATAGAAAAGTGAAAGAGAGCATCAGGACTAAAACGCGAAAGCCAAATCCTAGCGACAGAAAAACAGACGCAGATAAGGCAGCTGTGAATACCCCTACACTAATGAACGCGATTCGAAGCCATCGGGGAAGAGCCTTGGAGAGCCCCCCCCGATTACTATTCTCGCAATTCCAGTAAGTAACAACGCCAGAGAGAGTATATAGATCAGAACCTGCGTCGTCAGGTCTGGATATCCCAATGCTATGGCACCTAATACCGTAGCGGAGACGCCTACTACTACATTTGTCACTCGCGTCCCATCTGAAAGATACTCTGTAAACACCCTACTGAAGATCCTCGCAACTCCGATGACTAGTAGTGTTATTGAAAGGACGAAAATCATGGGTAAAACTGCAAGCTCAGGATACATCAGAACTAAAGCTGACAAAATGACCGTGATTAATCCAATCACAATATCTGCGATACGCAACCACGTAGGAGCCTTCTCTTTACTCAGCTAAAACCCTCAAACTCTTTCCAATGTCCTTTTTATTTAAGATTATCCGGTCACGTTTACATACGCTCAATAAGTCGAAGGTTCAGTTATTCAAGGCACTAAATTTATGGTTAGCAGTGTACGCACATCGACAGTTCTTCACTGCTTTAACTGTTTCAAGAGCAACGGAGTAGTGATGTCAATCTTATGTGCTTTGCAGGTTCTCAGGACTTCTCGGTGGAGGTCTGCATCGATTTCTGGTAGTCGCTTTATGTCGTTGATGAACACATACAGATTGTATTCGACTGCATAATTCTGGAACTGCGTTATCCACACATATGGTTTTGGTTCTGTCAGTACTCCTTTGACGTTTCCTGCTGCTTCGAGCAACGCTTCCTGTACGTCCTCACTGTCATATTCAAAACCTGGTGTCACTGTGCAATGTCGTCGAACTACCTTCTTCTTGCCATAGTTATCGATTTCCGATTTAAGTAGCTCCTGATTGGGGACTGAGACCAAAACGTTATCGAGAGTCCGCATCTTCGTGTAAATCACATCAATAGTCACAACGTCAGCGAATTGATTGTTAAAGAAGATCCGGTCTCCTACTTCGAAGGGTTTACTTGTCATCACAATTAAACCAGCAAGCGCATTTCCTAGAGTGTTCACAGCTGCAAAACCAATGATGGTGCCCCCGAAAATCGCCAAGACTCCCGCGATGACCCCAAGCGTCACGCCCCACTGGGCAAGTATGGCTAGTAAAACTACGGCAATCGATGCCCACTTCGTGATTCGCGTCAGCGTGTAAGCAAGGTGATCCTGTAGCTTTTTTCGTTCTGCGAGACTTCGAATTTCACGAACTGACACCCTGTAAGCGATATAGACCACAACAAGTGTGAAGATCGAAAACACGAGTTTATCCAAGTTCGATAAGAACCATTGACCGAGGACGTCGAGGTACTCCAATAGACTCATTATCCACGCTTCACCTGCCATTTATGTATATCTTAGAATAGTGCGATTATTGGTTCATATTATTTACACCATAAGTAGAACATGAACAGCTGATACATAGGGGAAAAGTATTCGTACGCAACTCACCCTCAGAGCCATCTCTTTCTTCGGAAGTAAACGACCATTAAGACTCCCAAGGATACCATGAAGACCAAGACTGAGGGATAACCCCAATGCCACTCAAGCTCTGGCATATACTTGAAGTTCATTCCGTAAAGGCCAACGACCAAGGTCAAAGGGATGAATATAGTTGCAATGATTGTCAGCACTTTCATGACTTCATTCATTCGATTACTGACGCTGGAAAGATAGATGTCGAGCATACCAGACAGCATGTCTCGAAATGTTTCTATTGCGTCAATAACCTGAATCGTGTGGTCGTAAACGTCTCTGAGATAGATGTAGGTTGATTTCTGAATTATGGGCGATTCCCATCTTTCCAAGCGGCTGATGACTTCTCGAAGAGGCCACACCGATTTACGCAGGAATATCATCTGTCTCTTCAGATTGTGGATAATTTGTAGCGTTTCTGGTGAGGGATTCGTGACCAATTCATCTTCAATTTCCTCAATATTTCCCCCGACCCTCTCAAGGATCGTGAAGTAGTTGTCTACGACGGCGTCAACCAAAGCGTAGGCAAGGTAGTCCGCTCCCATCTTCCTTATGCGACCCTTGTCACTCCGAATGCGTTCGCGAATAGCGTCAAAGATATCACCTTCTTTTTCTTGGAAGGTGATAACCCAGTTCGATCCAAAAAGTAGACTGAGCTGCTCCGCCCTCGTCTCACTTGCCTTCTCGTCATATTCCAGCATTCTTAAAACAATGAAAACATAATCTTCAAAATCCTCTATTTTAGGTCGCTGCCCAGTATTTGCTATATCTTCAAGGACGAGGGGATGTAAATTAAAATGCTTTCCAATCTTCTCGATGACGTCGACTCTATGAACGCCATCGATGTTAATCCATGTCACCCCCTGCTTCCCTGTGCAAGCGAGATCCTCCTCAATTT
>CP070765.1:363237-367852 GCA_020345645.1 Candidatus Bathyarchaeota archaeon
CCAAGTGCACTTTTCACAGCTTCTGCGACAAGCTGAGCAGCCATTATGTTAGCGTGTTGGGCTTCTTTGCCTTTTTCTCTGCTCGATCCTTCTTTCAGGATTAGAACAGGCGTTCCTGCAAGTTGTGGTGTTGCTGACATTCTTCAGATCTCCTCTAATCATCCTTGTTTTTTGAGGGTTGGGATAAAAATGCAGACCCAGATTTAAACCTTATGCGTAGATCAAACCGAGGCTTCAGCGGATAAGTGAGCTATCGGTTCCTGTACTTGAGTAATCTTCGATCTGAGTAGAAGAAAAGAACATGATGATGCCCCCTGTTGAGTCTAGGTGGTAATCAAGTCGGTAGTAGAGAAAAAGGAGGGAAGAAAGTCGGCTTATAGGTCAAAGTCGCCTGAGATGCCGTCGTAAAGCTGCGGTTGAGAGTCTGGTTGCATAGCTGTTACGCGCGAATAAGCGTACACATGAGCGGCTTCAACACTGTACGCATTATTATCAAGAAGCCCTTCATCGACAAAGTAGTACCCCCATAGAGTGTTACCGAGTTGAAGATAATCCCATCCATACTGGTCGGCCTTGCAGGCAGAGGCGATGATCCTGCCGCTTTCTTGAAAATCATCGTTGTCATCGAACATGCCGCCAGAGTGACATGATCCGAACAAGAGCGCAAATTCCGTGCTTTCGATTGCTGCAAACTGCTCTTTCAACCAACCGTCGGGTAACCCGTAGAAGTCGTGGGTGACGATGCCTTCATCGTGACCATCACTCTCGACATCTGCATCCCAACCTTCGGAGTCTGGGGCACGGTACCCGTGACCGCTGTAGAAGAACACGACTTCATCACCAGCTTTCTCGTTGGTGACGAGCCACTCTATTGCGTCCGCGATTGCGTTGGCTTTCGCCTGCCTGTTCAGGAGCATTTTGATGTTGCTACTGGGGTAGCCGAATTCTAAGAGTTCCTGCTCCATTTCTTTAGCGTCTTCATCAGGGTGCCACAGATCACTGCTTCTTCCTTCGTAATCTGCGATTCCAATTAGCACAGCCCAGCGAGTTGGCTGAGTGACACCAATCGTGACGGTGTTCGTATCTTGCTTTGTCCTCCCCTTCGTATTGGTTATTGCGGCAGTCAGATCATAGGATCCATCAGAACTGACCGTCCAGTCCAAGAAGTAGTGAGTTCCATCAAAGTTGTTCGTGATGTCCGTCCAACCGAGGGCTTCAGGTCCATCGATCTTGAGTTCAACCGTGATTACTCCATCTTTAGCCACTGCAGCGACCAAGATTCGATGAGAACCCTGAGTAAGCGTTGCACCGTCGTCTGGGTAGACGATCTCAACACTCAAGGGAGCAGCCGTTGGTTTGATGCGATTGCTGTTATTCGAATCTAACCGTTTAAGGTCAGCCGTTTGAACACTCCTGCTGGTGTCAGGATGAACACCAGCAGTGAAAGGCAAGTAGATAGCAAGAACTAATGTGATCACCAAAGTTGACGCGAAGATTCTCCGGTTCATAGTGGTCCTCTCTATTACATCAAAGGTGTAGGTGCCAATCAGTTTAAAACCGTTGCGGGGTTCTCTTCCAGAGATATCTTCTATTTCGTCGGGGTAGGTTGGCGAGGATATAGAGGGAGGGGTGGTGATATAAGTGGAGAAAGGAAATCTCAGATTATGAAAGTAGAGAAGAAGGTCGTTGCAGGATTTCTCCTATGTGTTGGCAGCGTCCAATGTATGCTTGGAATCATCGTAGCTGAAGCACTGCATCCAGGTTACAGCACCGGTCAAAACTACATCAGTGATCTAGGAGTCGGCCCATCCTCACTCATCTTCAATTTTTCGCTGATTGCGATCGGTGTATTAGGAGCCGTCGCTTCCTACTTCATCCACCACGTGTTCAAAAGAAATAGCTTCACGTTCCTATTGATGATGGGGAGCATAGGTGCAATTGGAGTCGGAGCATTTCCAGAGAATGTGAGAGTAGTCCACACAGCGTTCTCTTTGGTCGTGTTCCTCTTCACGGGTTTAGCAGCGGTATGGTCATACAGTGTTGAGGAACCACCTTTCGCATATCTCTACGCCGGACTCGGAGGCATAGCCCTTCTTGCCCTCGCCCTCTTCGGGACCGAAATCTATCTGGGGCTTGGGAGAGGAGGAATGGAACGTTTGATCGCGTACCCTGAATTACTGTGGGCACTGAGCTTCGGAAGCCGCCTCTCTACCCACCCCCTCAAACCTAAGTAGATTAAGCGATCTCCGTGGGTTGTGGACAAAGGGTTAAAACCTCATCCAAGCATGGTGTTTCAGTAGAGGTTCTACGTTGAAAGCTGCAAATGGTAAAACTATCGGCGTGGTTGGAGCAGGAGCGATGGGACATGGGGTTGCACAGATTCTCGCGATGGCCGGACACGAAGTTGTCTTGATCGACATCGACGACAAGGCCCTCAAGAAAGCTGAGGAGAAAATCCGATGGAGCCTTGATAAATTCGCCGAGAAGAGAAGAATCCGTCAGGAGGACGCTGACGCCGCTTTCTCGAGGATCAAAACTACAACAGATCACAAAACCGTAGCAAGTACTCTGGATCTGGTGATCGAAGCAACCCCTGAGAGCCTAGAGCTGAAGAAGAACCTATTCACTGAGTTGGATACATTGATTCCGCAACATGGGATTCTGGCTTCAAACACGTCGACTCTCAGCATCACAGAGATGGGGAAAGCAACGACGCGCCCAGAAAAAGTAGCAGGCATGCACTTCTTCAATCCCCCTCAACTCATGACTTTAGTTGAAGTCATCAAAGGTGACAAGACGAGTCCTGAAACAGTTGAAAGCCTTGTAACACTTGCGAACCAGCTCGGGAAGACCCCGGTGGTAGTAAGGAAGGATGTGAGAGGGTTCATTGTAAACAGGATTCTGGGAAGCGTCTTCAACGAAGCGTTTTGGGCAGTCAACAGAGAAGAGGTAACCAGGGAAGGTGTCGATGCTTCTGTGAAATATTCAGGAGGGTTCCCGATGGGGTGGTTTGAGCTGGCTGATTTCGTTGGTTTAGACATCGTCTATGAGGTAGGTAAAATCCTGCACAACGCATATGGCGAACGGTTGAAGCCCTGCACCCAAATCATCGAACCTTTAATAAAGAAGGGTGAACTGGGGCAAAAGACGGGGAACGGTTTCTACGATTGGAGTAAGGGGAGACCGAGAATCCCCTTTAGCCTTCTGGAGGAGTTTGATGTCGACCGGTCTTGGGCAGTCGCTGTCAACGAAGCTGCGTGGATTATCCACGACGACGCGGCTGACCCAGAAGACATCGACACTGGAATGAAGTTGGGAACCTACTGGCCTTCAGGTCCTTGTGAATATGCAGATAGAACAGGGATCGATGTGATCGTGCAGCAGCTCCAAGCGTTACATAAGAAATATGCGTTAGAAATCTACAATGTGTGTCCTCTACTCGAAGACTATGTGAAGAAGGGATGGATTGGAAAGACGGGTGAAAGAGGATTCTACAAATGAAGTTCGAGTTAAGTGAGGAGCAAACCTCCATAAAGAGTGCCGTGCGAGAATTCTGCGAGAAAGAGTTCACCCCAGAACTCGCGCTTGAGCTAGACAGGAAAGAGGAATACCCGACTGAACTATACAAGAAAGCAGCCAAACTTGGATTCACCAGCATGTTCTTTCCCACCGAGTACGGAGGGCAAGGATATGGTGTCCTTGAAACCTGCCTCACAGTGGAAGAGATGTGTCGAGCAGATTCTTCCCTCGGAGTCGCCATTTCAACCGGATCATTCGGCACCGAATTTATCGTAGACCATGGAACGCCTGAGCAGAAGGAGAAGTACTTACCACCGATCTGCAAAGGAAGCTGGTTCTCAGCAGCCGCATTCACCGAACCGAACGTGAGTGGAAGCGACATCACAAGAATGGAAACTACGGCGACGAAGTACGGGAAGGAATGGTGGATCAACGGCACAAAGACCTTCATCACAAACGCAACCCTCGCCGATTTCATCATCGTTCTAACCCAAACAGACCAGAAGGTTCGCCCCTCATATCGAGGGGAAACCCTCTTCGTTGTGGATAAGGGAACTTCAGGTGTCGAAACGACGAAACTACATAACAAGATGGGGATACGACCTTCAGTAACCGGAGAAGTCAACTTCGAGAATGTTAAGGTCAGCGACTCAGATATTATCGGTGAACTGAACAAAGGCTTCTATCACTCCATGGAGTTCTTCGATAAGACGCGAGTAGGAGTCGCCAGTCAAGCGGTCGGTATCGCGCAGGGAGCGTGGGAGATCGCATTTAAATACGCTAAGGAGAGACAGGCTTTTGGGCAACCGATTCTGCAACATGAGTTAATCGGCTGCGGACTAGCTGAAGCGATGACGAAGCTCGAAGCCGCACGATGGTTAACGTACCGAGCAGCCTGGCTAATTGACGCGGGAAAAATGGATCCGATGGCGACGGCGATGGCGAAACAGTACGCCAGTCGCGTCGCAACTGAAACGACCGACTTCGCTATACAGACTCTCGGTGGCTACGGGTACCTGGGGGAATACAAAGTTGAACGGTATCATCGTGACGCAAAGATAACAGAAATCTACGAAGGTACATCAGAGGTCCAGAA
>CP070765.1:367952-372343 GCA_020345645.1 Candidatus Bathyarchaeota archaeon
GATGAGCTTGTTGTGTATCCTGGACATGGACCAGAGACGACGCTTCGGCGTGAGAAGCAGAGTAATCCTTTCTTGCAGAGAGGGTTTGATCCCTCGCTTTTATTGTAATTTCAGAGTCTTCGTCTGGTTTTTACGCGATTCCCAATCTTATGTCGTAATTAGTAAGACTTAAATCTCTATATGCGATTATCTCTGATGTAACCCAAAAAGGAGGGATAAGAACAAATGAGGAGACTTCTCAAGAACCGAAAGGCGCTCAGCCCCGTAGTCGCAGCAATCATACTAATCGCCGTAACCGTTGCTGTCTCAATCGCAGTAGCTGCTTGGATGGGAGCACTCACCGTCGGATTTATGCAGACCGAAGAACTCAGCTTCATCAATTACGGATGGGATACATCGGGAAATTGTACGTA
Source organism: Candidatus Bathyarchaeota archaeon (assembly GCA_020345645.1). GTDB lineage: Archaea > Thermoproteota > Bathyarchaeia > Bathyarchaeales > SOJC01 > JAGLZJ01. The sequence continues at coordinate 368,366 of CP070765.1, forward strand.
CATTTCCATTAATGTAAAGAACACAGGTTCGCAACCTCTCACAATTACTGAGGTCCGTGTTAGTGACGCACTAGCCTACGTGAGTGGTGAGTCAGTGCTTTCAGAAACTCTGAATGCTGGGGATGCAGTAACCCTTACTATAAATCTCGATGCAGCTGGTACTGAAGAGTACACATCTGGAACCAAATACGAGTTCGTAGTCATCACCGCCAAGGGTAACTCGTTCGGTCCCTACATCAAGACAGCGCCTTGAGACTAAGTGGTTCCCATAGTTTGAAAAGGGGGGTAGGGAAAAACCCCATTTCTTCCTTATCTTTGGAGGGATAATAATGGTAGTTGAGTTAAAAGAATACGAGTCAGCAACAGATATTGCAGAATCCATAGATAGTGAAATCAGTCGCACGAAGAGTGTCTTAGGCGAGTACCTTCGCCGCCTTGATGAAATCAGGGCTCTGGCTGAAAGATCGAAGAAGGTCCGTGACGTCGTCTTGAAGCTAGCTGGCAAGAAAGCGGACAAAGAGGAATTGGGCGAGATCTCAGTCGGCGGCTTAAAGGTTGTCCTTGACGCAAACCCGTTCCATGAATTGACTTCTATCGAAGAAGTCGTAAGAAGCCAGCAAGACAGATTATTGGTGCTGCAGAAGTCAAGAGAAGCCCTAAAATGGATCGATCAAGTTGGCGACACTGATGGACTGAAGTATCTAGTCCTAGAAAAAGACGGAATACCCGAGAAGGTGCTCTTCAAGATTTCCTGAGGTGAAAGATTTGACTGATGAGACCCGTTCGTTTGCCTTAGAAACAACTTTAAACGAGGTTCGAAACGCCTGCCCTGATGTCCAAGCAGCCTTCTTGCTAGATAAAGAAGCGAATATCATCGCACGAGACGAAGAGACATCAGAAGCAGCTATCGAACAGATGAGTGAGCTCCTTAATGTAATGCTGGAAAAAGCAGAAGCAATAGGCGGCTTGGAGGAGTTAGTGATTGAGGGAAGCAAGAGCAACATCCACCTATCGAGCATCGAAGACATGTATCTAACACTCGTAGCTCCGAAGAAGGCCGACATAGAGAACCTTCAGACGATCCCCCGAGTGCTTATACCGACTGTCATAAAAGTCCTAGACAACCTCCCTACCTCCCCTAGACGCCCACTGCCAAAGATCCCATTTACCAAACCTGAAACAGTGGAAATAGAAGAACCTGACGAAGCCGCTGACGAGGTTGATAACGACGTTTTTGAAGATGAAGTAGTTGACCATGAAAACGAAGCTGCCTCCTCAACACAACTAATCGTTGAAAGCTACAGCGGTCTATGGGTCCGGGGAGACACGGTGCAAATCAGTAGACAAGTGACTGAAGCATGGGAAGATGCTCTACAGGGTCAAGAAGTAGAGCTTGTCGAAGTAGAGACGTTCAGCGGACGATCAGACAGGTTCAAAGTAAAGTTGCTGGAAGACTCAAAAATGGAAGGAAGGATTATTCGAATTCCAGAGAAGGGTTGTCAGACTCTGAAGGTGAAGAAAGGAGAATTGGTGAGGGTTAAACCAGTAACCGAGTGAAAGGTGGTTAGAAGTGACGCCGAAAGATCGTAAGAAACGAGATAAAATGTCTGTAAAGACCGAGGAAGTTCCTAAAATCACCTTTGAACTGGACAGTTCAGAGACAGAGGATGAACTTAAGGAAGCTAAAATGAAGGAGGAATCGGTGGAGGTCGAGGAAAAAACGACGCGAGCTGACGAGAAGATAAGGAAGAACGCTGAGGGAATTATGAAGAACAATGATGTGATTGGATACATCCTTAGAAACTCTGCCACCGCCAATATCGACTTAAAAGACCCTTCAAAGATCATCGATTACGCAGTGCTGTCATCGTTAACGCTGGAGGCTGGGGACAAAATATCTGAAATCTTCGACTTAGGTAGCGTCAAACATGTCCTAATCAAAGGAGAAGAGTCAAAACTAATTTCATTCTCCATAGAAGACAACAAAGTCACCGCCTTCATGAAGAAAGGTGCAGATCATAAACGCATCTTCAGAGATTTTCAAGGATAAGAGAAACGGCGATATCCACACACCAGCACCAACCATCTTAACCAATATTTCTATTTTCTATAATTCTGATTGAGAGCAAACTAGTCGCGAATAGCCTTCGCACGCAAGTACGCGGTTATATTTTTATCCTGCTCAAGGCAGATACTGCCTAGCCGGGATGGCAGAGTGGATAATGCGCAGGCCTTGAGAGCCTGTGGCCTTCTTGGCCGCATGGGTTCGAATCCCATTCCCGGCGTTCAATATATTGCGTATGAGACAACTTCTTCGGAATACCGGAGCTGCATAATGGACCATAACTCAAATAGGAGGAAAGAATAACGTAATTTCTCCTGCATAAGAGTTAAATGAAACCTTCTTGATTTGACCGAGATCATGCAAAAGACCATGTTTAATGGATCTCAACTTATAGCGATGGTAGCTGTTCTTGCCGCGTTGAATGTTGTCACCGACTCATTCGCTGCACCACCTGAAGTTCCTTCAGGCGTATGGTATAGCTGGAACTTCCTTGTGACACCACTCACCGGCGTGATTCTTGGAGCGACCTATGGCTTCGTAGCAACATCAGTTGGGGTACTAGTTGGTCATTTCATCTACTTCATAGACGGCTATGAGTTCTTTTTTACAATAGGAGCACCGGTCGGAGTCGCGGTGACTGCCCTAGTCTACGAAAATCGGTGGAAACCTGTCTTAGGATACTACATTCTCCTGTTAGCAGCGTATTGGAGCAGCCCAATAGCCTGGCAGCTCCAATCCTGGGCGATGTGGGACACTTATCTTGCATTTCTTATTCTTGTAGCTACGACCGTCTTTGGAGATCGTTTTCTAAAAAAATCGTCACGGAATCTGTCTTTGCGACTCGTGTTGGCAGCGTTCATAGGCTTAGAAGCCGATGTTCTATTCAGAATTTTCCTACTTGTCCCTGCAGGAACATATCAATACTTCTATGGGTGGGATATTGAGACTTTAAGGGCTGTGTGGGTTTCAGGAGCGATCGGAACACCGTTAAAAGTAGCTTTGTCTACGTTTGCCACAGTTGTTATTGGGAAACCGATTGTTGACTTGATTAAAACTAAATTAGTTTATGCACACGTGTTTGATTCATAGGCAGGTTTTAGCATAGTATAGACTTGCTCAGCAAGGAGTTTGGACTTCTGTAAGACTCCAGTTCTTGTTTTCTCCTCCGTAACTATTGAACACAAGGGTTCTCCAGCTTCAATTATCACACCTGGAAAGGGTGTATCAACAATGTAAGGTCTCTGAAGCATTGGAGTTAATGAACGTGCATGAGCATACAATATTAATCGATTACAGAATGTTTGCATTAAACTTCGCCGAGGGGATGGCAGGATTCTGTGAATGCACGCGTCCATATGAGCTTTGACAAGATTGATTCCAAACACGCGTTCAACGCACTCTAAAGTTCCTTGAAACCGAGGGTTCACTTCTAGGACATACAGCTTTGCTTCCTTCGATAGCACGATGTCGACGCCATTTGATCCTGTCAACTGGAAGTGTGAGCTGATCTTCCTTACTATGTCGTCGCAGATGCCCTTAACGCGATCATATGTCGTTCCCAGATCTGCAGGTACAATACTCCCACAGTAACCGAATTCAGTTCGTTGCCCAACTTCCGGTAGACCGTATAATTGCTCATTAATAGTGAGAATCTCCGCAGATGTTTGGGTAGCGATGAAGGAAGCACTGGCAGGTACCCCCTCTATGAATTCTTGAAGGAAGGCTCCACCGTTATACTGAATAATCTGTTCTAATATTCCTCCGAGGTTTTTTTTGTCAGCTACTTTTTTAATCCCTAACCCACCGAATCCTGTGGGTGGCTTCACAACAATCGGAAATCGAATGTCTTTAGCGACTCGCTTTCCTTCTGCTACATCTTGTACAAATTCTGTTTGAGGATGAATTAAACCTAG
>CP070765.1:372443-376785 GCA_020345645.1 Candidatus Bathyarchaeota archaeon
AGAAGCGACTTCAGAGGTTCAACTGAAGGCTCATTAGGTGCACACAAAGGTAATAATATCGCTTAATCATTTATCTGAGAAATAGCCGGAACGAACAGAAAAGTAGAGTGCCCTTTGCGGGGTTACCCTAGCCTGGCAGGGGGCAGGCCTGCTAAGCCTGTGGTCCTTGGGCCTCGCGGGTTCAAATCCCGCACCCCGCGCCACCAAACTATCCCTTGCTGAAGATCACGAAATGGTAAGTGTTTTCAGAACATGCTTAGTAATGAGGTGAAGGTGAGATGGTTTTCTTCCTGAGAGCTTTGTTCAGATACCTGAACGTTCGTGCATCGAGATCGAAAAAGTGGGTCTTCCCAGCGACGACAGTGGCTTTAATTTGGCGTTTTTTCGCAAGATCACGTAGAATCTCTTTTTCTTCATCACTAAATTGGTCTCCGGGGATCAAAGTAGGACCTTGACATTTGAGTAGCTTCAGAACGAAGTCCTTTGGTAGCAATTGAAAGGTTTTAGCGCTTCCATATAGATCCCATCGATCGAATTCTTTGTATATCGGAACCAGATTCGGAGATATGGTGTTCAAGTCAAAACCGCTGTCAGCATGAATGATGGCAAACGGCTCTACTCGTTCTCCGCGAAGCTTTCTAGTTTTCCTAGCTTCATCCTCCGCAATCCGGTGATCGACGAAGTCAGAATCGACGAAGAAGACGTCATCCACGTATTCCCCCCGAATCATACACGCGTAGTTAACAGCCCTCTCAACCAGAAGCAAGGAGTAGTCAATGTCAGCAATCAGCTGCTTCAGATCAACTACGGTTCTGCGGATGTTGAGTCGAACTGATGTGGGTGACTTCTCCAATCCAAACTCTTCTATCCCAGCTTTCATGGAGACAGAAGTTCCGATCGGATCAAGGAAGAAGATTCGGGTGCTGACCGAATAACCCGTTTCCTCAGGCGAGATGACCAGTGCCTCCACTTCCACAGATTCGTACCGGAGTCTCTGGAGGAGCATTGCAGAGTCAAATGACGCGTTCTCCAAAGCCCTGATCAACCTAGTATAAGCGGGTTCCTCGAGCCTGTTTTCGATCTTCAAGTTCATGGATTTCGCACAATTGTATGAAAAACAGGAACTATTCGGGTTTAAGACTTCCGTCCCTTCATCAAACTGGACCCGGTCTGGATCGTGTGAGATGAATCATATGTCGTTCTCCGAAATACTGCTGATAAACTGCGCCCAGTTTTAGAAACGAAGTACTCGAGTCGGCACAGTATGTCCATCAGGGCTAGGTTATCCGAGAACCCATTGCTAGAGGGAGGACCGTTCTCCAACTACCTAGGTCACTTGATGCGATACCTGCACCATCACTTCTTCGGAAAAATCCGAGATGTCCAGGTTTTTAAAATCAATGGGAGCGGGGGGGATGCTGATCATTCAACGAACGCGGTGTTTATAGGATCGGAAGATGCAGCTCATCAGTTTGCTAGTTTGCTTTACTCGAATATTGAAGGAGTCCGCCCATTGGGAAGGTGCCTGTTCCACCAGATTGATCCGAAGTGTCTTCCCGACGCAGACATCATTGGAGTGAGTACAAAAGGATGCCTCACAGCCAGATACCTCAGAGACCATTTCTTCCTTCTACCATTGGTGAGTTTCAATCTCAACCTGCGTCCAAGGATCGACCAGATAATCCAAAGAGCAAGCCGAAGGAGAAGGAGAGACTTGAAGAAACTCCAACAGCTAGGCTACTCACATACAATAAGCAGAGACTGCGACGGAGACTTCGATTTCTTCTACCGGAAGATGTATCTTCCTTACACCAAAAAACGGTTTGGGAAAGCCGCCAGGCTTTACAGTCACTCGAGGCTAAAAGCAGTTTATCGAAGGGGAGGGGGAATCGTATTCGTTAGCCAGGAAGCCCAGAGGAGAGCTGGCTTACTCTTCAGGGTTAACGGGGGAACAGTGCAAGTCAAGAGCTTCGGCGTGTTCGACGCTGATCAGAACCATGGGGCTGATCTAGTCGGTCAAGCCGCGTTATTCTTCCTAATAAAGTGGGCCAAGCGTAAAGGTCTAGTCCGTTTAGACTACGGGATCACAATGCCTTTCTTCAAGGATGGCGTTTTTATATATAAGAGAGAATGGGGAATGGGCATTGACAAATATGTAGAGCAGCCGTTCTGTGCCATCAAACTAAATTGCTCCAATGAAGCCACCATCTCGCTTCTTCAGCGGAACCCGTTCATTTTCCTAGCCAACGAAGCCATGACAGGTGCTATCTTCCTGAACCATCGACCTGCGAAGTTAGAACTACGACAGATAGTCAGCAGACACTACCTTCGAGGCCTTGATGCGTTGCTAGTCATCGCCTACTACCACGACAACACTGATTTACTGGATCAATCGGATCTCGCGACGATGATGGAAACTTCGACAGTTGAAGCGGTGCAACCATTGTCAAATATCACTGGCTCCCTGCAACGACTAGGGTATTCCGTCGTAGTGCACGAGTTCAGGAATCCTAAAATAAGTGGGGTAAATCCTGGAGGTTGAGAAAAGCTTGCTCTTTCACCAATTTCTTAACTACTTCAAACTACGGCGAAACCTACATCTGGATTTGTCGAGACTAGAGGGAATCCAACGCAAGAAACTCCAGACCACGGTTGAACACGCGTACAGAAATGTGCCGTTCTACCACAGGAAGTTCCGCGACGCTGGCGTTACACCGAGTGACATTCAATCAGTCGCCGATTTATCTAAACTGCCGTTAACTACGAAATTAGAGGTCCAATCAACCACGCCAACCAACTTCGTATCAAAGAAAAGTAACCCGCGTACAGGCATCAGAAGGCGAACCAGTGGCTCCACAGGACGACCGTTAACCATAACAGTGGATCCTAAAGCCATCGATTTCGAGACAGCAATGTGGGTGCGGACTTTCCGAGCGAACGGGTTGAAGGTCAAAGACCGAATGGCCTTCATCGCCGATCCACGCAGCTTCCCGAGAACACGGTGGCTCCGACGCACCCGCGTAGTCAGCAGAAGATACATCTCAATCTTTGATAAGGCGTCAACTCAACTTGCCTTCCTACGCAGGTACAGACCAAACGCGATCAAAGCCTATCCATCATCTCTCCGGATACTTGCTGACGCGTACAGTCAACGAGAACCAGAAATTTCACCGCGCATGGTTTTCACGAGCGCGGAGCTTTTGGATAATGAAGCCAAAAGATTGATCAGCTCCGCATTTGAAACCGAGGTTTACGATAACTACGCCTGCTCAGAGTTCGGGCTCCTCGGATGGGAATGCCATCAGCACGAGGGCTACCACTTGAACGTCGAAAGTGTAGCAATAGAATTCGTAAAACACGGTGAAGCAGTGGCACCTGGAGAAAGCGGCGAAGTTGTATGTACAAGTCTGGAAAACACCACCATGCCCCTAATACGCTACAGACTCGAAGACGTCGGGGTTCCGCTTGAAGAGCCATGTTCGTGCGGCATAACCTTACCCCTGATAAAAGTCGTGGAAGGACGTGTGGACGATTTTCTCACTGCAACAGATGGAAAAATCATTCCACCCACCGTCTTCTTTCCTTACCCCTTTGAGAACATGGACGGAGTCAAACAGTTCAGAGTCATTCAAGAGAAAAAAGACAAGTTAACTTTTCAACTGGTCGAGAACGGGAACCGTGTCGATGATGCCCAGATTCTGGCTAAAGCGAAGCGGAAGATTCAAGACCTCTTCGGAGACGACATGGAGATTGAGTTCCAGATTAAAAAGAGACTTGACCGAAACTCATCTGGCAAACTTCGAAAAATCATCTCGCATGTCCCAGTTCACTTCGGATGAGAACAAATAGATATTAGGGATTGTGGGTTTGAAACCTACAGAGTGAATCTGACCGCGTTCCCAAGCGCTTTTTTTCCGTATCTGTGAATGCGTGCAAGCTATTTATGGAATTGAACTGCTTACAAACATTTTTAGGAGTTGTTTCTGAAAAGACATGGAAGAGTTTAGGTAGAATGTGAGGTTCAATGGCTTTTATTGATTTGATTCTCAGCCGAAGAAGCGTTAGACGCTATGAAAACCGAGAAATACCGGAAGAGGTTTTGAAGCAAATTCTTGAGGCTGGCAGACAGGCGCCCTCTGCTGCAAATAGACAGCCTGTTCGTTTTGTTGTTGTGAATGATCAGGATATATTAAAGAACCTGTGCGATAATTTGATCAATCGTTTTGTGAAATATGCGCCCGTGGCTATTGTTGGGTGTGCAGACGTAAAATCGCTGTTGACTGGAAAATGGGCTGTTGTTGACGCCACAATTGCATTGCAGAATGTCGTTATTGCCGCGTGG
>CP070765.1:376885-381209 GCA_020345645.1 Candidatus Bathyarchaeota archaeon
TTAACTTCAATTCAAACCTTGCAGGGGGACAACATTTCGATTACTGTGGGGCCGCCAGTGATGGTGGATGGAGCCAACATTACCGTGGTGGACATAGAATGTACGAACGGAATAATCCACGTGATAGACGCTGTGATGCGTGCATCCACAGATAGCACTCCACCCGCCATTAGTGAAGTCCTACATGATCCAGAGATTCCGGATGACAGCGAAATAGTTACAGTTACCGCAAACATCACTGATACAGAGAGTGGCGTATATCACGTAGTCCTTTCATATACTTCAGATGGTGGAACTTGGACAAACATCACAATGGTAAACACAAGCGGAGATACCTACGAAGGTGAAATCCCTGGATTCCCTGCTGAAACCGAAGTACAATACCAAATCATAGCCTACGACAACATTGGCAATGCTATAATAGAAAACAATGCAGGTGCATATTACATCTATTCAGTTATTCCTGAATTCTCGGCTACAATGCTACTAACTGTCTTCATGATCCTTTCCCTTCTCGCAACTTTCATCATCAAGAAACGAAAAACGATTTAATCAACGTACATGCATCAATGATCAATATGCACGATATACGTGCACAACTGTTTTTTTATACATAAGCTTTTTTAGCAGAAACCCTCCCCATCAATAAGGGAGTACTATGTGCAAAACATGCGGATGTACCCCATGTAAGTGTGGTCGTCCAATAGAAAACAAGGTCTGCGTAGGTTGCGGCAAACCTTACAACGATTGTACTTGCTCAAAGATGTAGTGATCCACCAAGCATGCAGCGTTGAATGTCAACTTGATGTATACTAGGCACAGATGACATTAAGGGCAAGCAAGGTTCGTCAATCAAAGTTCCTAGGGATCATTCTGCATGTTCCACAGATTGGAGTATATTTTTCTGATTCTATCAAATAGAACTGTTAGCGCTCATTTCCTTCTTTGCCGACTCGATGCAGTCCTTCGGCGCAGATTTAGATGCTGTAGATCAAGACATAACTTCAAAGATATTTACTTCTTAATCCGTTCAATTAGGTAAATTATAGACTTCGACATCTAGGATATGAAGTAATCAAGCTTCTTGAGGGTATTCGTAGGAGGGATTTCACTTGGAACTGCTGATGCAGCTCTTTCGTCTTTCTCGAAGTCACTTCCTGCTTCTTGGCTTCATGCTTTATCTGATGGGGTACCTGATCGCTGTACTTAACGGAGGTGACATAGCGCTAGGAAGGTTTACACTTGGATATCTAATAATTTGCCTCGCTCAGCTGTCTGTGTCATTTAGTAATGATTACTTTGACAGAACCTCTGATAGAGTATCTAGGAGGACAGCTTTCTCAGGAGGAAGCGGAGTCCTTATTGAATATCCTGAACTCGCAAAGTTGGCATTGAAAATGTCTCGTTTACTTCTCGCACTTTCATTACTTACTTCCACTTCTTTCATAATCATGTTTGATTATCCCCTTTGGTTCTTCGGACTTGGAGCGCTTGGAGTATTCATTGGTTGGTTTTACACAGCACCTCCACTGAGACTTATCCATCGAGGGTTAGGTGAGATAGCAGTTACACTATCAGTAGGGCTGTTAATTCCTGGTTTAGGATACGCCGTTGCTTGTAGAACTATCGATACTATCTTTTTCGCTTTTGTATTCCCAATGAGTTGCTATGGGCTTCTTTTTATACTCTCTGTGGAGTTGCCAGACGTTGAAAGTGACACTATCGCAAAGAAAACGAACGTCTACGTAAAATGGGGAAGAAAAGCTGGAAAATCTGTCTCTCTCATCGTAGCCATAGCAGGGACAACTTCACTCGTCGCCATCAATGTATCAGGGATATTGAGGGAAAGAATCGATCTTGGACTCATAATTCTGCTTTCCATCCCACCCATTATTACTACAATGAACTCTCTTCAAGAAGGCTCGATACATTTTAGGACGCTTGTCTATCATATGCGGAGAATTATCGCATCCCTCATACTGCTTGTCAGTCTTGGTGACCTTGTTCTCCTGTCTCAATATATCCAGCGAATTATGTGAATAATGTGAGTGCACCTACGGTGCCAACGGAGTACCTGCTGAAGCCATAAATATTTAATATTGTGCACCTTGTACCTAGAAGCGAGTTACATGTAGCGGGGTGGGGTAGCCAGGTTTAACCCGTTGGGCTCATAACCCAGAGATCAGTAGTTCAAATCTACTCCCCGCTACCAATTCTCCTGCTTCTACATTATTTCTCCTGATTCGCAGTAGGTAGACCAAGTTAAATAGGATTATTCATCAGAGTTATCGGGGGCAAACCATGTTTGAGTTCGGAGCCATTCGCTTTCGACCGATCGAGAAAGAAGACTTGAAGTACCTTCACGCATGGGAGAACGATTTCGAGTTGATCATGTACTCTCGCAGTAAGCCAATCAACTTTGTGAATATGACTCAGTTAGAGAAGCTCTATGAAGAGTGGATGAAGGACGAGAACCACCTTCGGTTTATCATCGAGTCACGGGCTCACACCAAGGACGCCATAGGTATTGCGCGGCTTCAGTTAGGAACATGGGGTAATGTTCGGACAGCCGATATTGGTACCTATGTGGGAAAGAAGGAGCTTTGGGGGACGGGATTGGGCAAACAAATCACCGTGGCGTTATTGGAGATCGCGTTCAACCAATTGAATGCAGATCGCTGTGAGGCTTGGAGTGTCGAGTACAATCGGCGTGCCCATAAAGCTCTAGAAGCATGCGGATTTAAAAAGTGTGGGGCTGCGAGGCAGGTTGCTTTCGTCAATGGTAGGAAGTGGGATGGATATCACTTCGACATCTTGCGAGAGGAGTATCTGCCGACTCGAATGGACTTACTCAAAGCGATGTTGAAGGAGAAGACTGAGGAGTACCTGCAGACGCATTGTCCTGATCTGAAGTCTTGCGGGTAATTTACTAGTCGCTACTGATGCTTGGACGCTGACGCCTTCAACGCCTCGACGCCAGGCAGTTTTTCACCCATTAAGAACTCGATGAGAGCTCCGCCCGCCGTGCTGACATACCCCATCTTCGACTTGAGACCAAGTTGCTCTACGGCAGCGACGGTGTGTCCCCCCCCAATCAACGAGAATCCTTCGGAATCAGCAACGGCTGCCAAGATCTCCTTGGTGCCTTTCGCAAACTCCTCATTTTCAAAGATACCTAATGGCCCACTGATGACGATTGACCGGGAATCCTTGATGATTCCACGGTATTCTCGAATGGTCTCTGTGCCGATGTCGCAGATCGGGAAGTCTGTCGGGAGGTTTTTGACTGCAATCTCCTTCCGTTTGCCATCGACATCTATAGCCACATCTTTCGGTGTCTTGATTTCCTTTGGATACTGCTCCGTCAGCTCCTTGATTCCTGGAACATACTGGAGCAGCTCCTTCTTTTCGAGGAATTTATCGTTTGGTTCTCCGAGGTCAGCGCCTTTTGCCATAAGGAAGAGATGACCCGCTACGCCACCTGCTAGTATGTTGTCAGCGATTTCATTATTCAGCACATATTTAGAGATCCGCAACGCATCATCGGCTTTCGCTCCACCCAGAATGTAAGTGCAAGGTTTTTCGGGAGTTTCTAGGGCTTTACTCAAAGCGCTCAACTCTCGTTCCATGATGCGTCCCGCGAAGCTGCGTAAAACGGGTGTGAAGCCAACGATCGAGACATGGGCTCGATGAGCGGCTGCGAACGCGTCGTTGACGAACGCATCTGCAAGCGGTGATAACGCTTTTACAAACTCTGTTTCCGCGTGTTCCTCCGGTGCTGCCTTCTTCCTTTCTTTTTCATAAGTGCGCACGTTCTTGAGAACAAGGATCTCTCCGTTCCCCAACGCTTCTATTCTCTGCTTCGCCTTTTCTCCAAAGAGGTCGTCAACATAGGAGACATGTCTTTTCAGGATTCTTCCCAAGATCTCCGCGTGTTCTCTCAGCGGGGTAAAGTCGACTTCTCCAGGCCTACCTTGATGGGCTAGTACAACGACTTTTGCTCCCTTCTCAGCGAGTTCTCGAATCGTCGTTTCGCCATGGGCTCTGATTCGCGCATCTTCTAGGATTCGCTTTGATTCTGGATCGATTGGCGAGTTGAAATCCACTCTCACCAGTACCGTTTTACCATGAAAGTCGTAATCATCTAACGTCAGAATCTGTTTCATGACATCACCAGGAATTTCTATAAAAAAAGGGAATGCCTGATCGGCATCCGTTGTTGGTCGAGGTCTTAAAATCCTGCCTTCTTTCCGATGAGCTCCATGAGCTCAACCATGCGGCAGGAGAAGCCCCATTCGTTGTCGTACCATGCGAGGATCTTCGC
>CP070765.1:381309-385442 GCA_020345645.1 Candidatus Bathyarchaeota archaeon
TGAATTGAGTCGCAGAGAGGATGCTCCAAACCTAACCCGTGGTTTTTTTCAGTCATCGAAGTGTTCATTCCTGACGGATCATTATCCAAGGTCATAGCCTTGTCTCCAATCTCTGGAATCACATTAATCCGTGTTATTAGCGTACATACCTATTCAGGATTCAGGTGGACCGTGACTGATTTTTTCCTTCATTTCATCGGGTGGTCCACGCCAACTGTTGATGTTCTCTGACCACCAGGATGCTCCTGCTTCGGCGTAGGGTTGGATTATCTCTCTGCCGTTCGCTTTGTCAGCCGGTGTTTCCCCTCCGATGACTATATCATACGGTGCTGTACAGCTTCGGTGTTCTGAAATATACGTGCGAATCTGCATCACGTCATTAGGCGTGACTTTCTTCGTCCAGTCTTCTGTTATTGGTACTACCCCGTCGAGTTGTGCGGCTCTCCGCAGAGGTTTCTTGTTTGGCCAAAAGCAGGCAGCCCATATTGGTATGCGTGGAGCCTGCAGTGGCTTCGGCTTGAATGTCACATCTCTCAAACTGTAGTTTTCCCCCACGTAAGTGAAGGGTTCTCCTGACCATAACCCCATTAGAATGTCAAGGCTCTCATCAAGCTTCGTTGCACGTGCACGTGGATCGCTGTTTTCTCCAAATGCTTCGAACTCGATGTGCGTACCTCCCAAACCTATGCCCAAAATGAGTCTTCCATTCGATAGATGATCGAGAGAGACTAGTTCCCGAGCCAGTTTCCATGGACGACGACGGGCGAGCGGGGTAACCATTGTGCCAATGTGAATTCGTTTTGTGTTCGTGGCAATTGCCGCTAGGGCGATGTAGGGATCAGCGTAGGGTGCAGATCCTATTGACGTTTGCCTGTCACCCACAGGGACACTCCATTCTGAAGAACCATAAATATGATCCCAGACGAAGAACCCATCCCACCCACTCTCCTCGGCAAGCTGAGCTAGCTCGACTAAGGTTTTCGGGTGCCAATAATCGCCGAAGTTAGGGATATTAATCCCGAATTTCATCCTTGTCGACTCTTCTTCTACATGAATAGATCCGTCGCATAAAGGTTGTCAGGGAACAGTCTGTTGCTATGTAGTTTGTGCATCCCTGTTGGCTAGAACACGTTAGATGCAATAAGGTTCCTTAGGTTTCGAGGCTCAACGTTAGGTTTCATTCACATATTTGTGGCAGCAGCTTGTTACTCAATCGCTACTCGACAACTGCCTCGTCAGCGTAGAATTCTTCGATCGCGTTGCCTCCTTGCACTCCCATACACGAAATTATTCTTCGACACCGCAAACATTCGTCTGGATAGACGCTTCCTTTAGGTAATGTATGTAGATAGCCAAGGTACTTTGGACAAAAGTCTACTTTCCCATTTCTCGGCTCTTCTGGGGCTACGCTTTCGATCGGTTTATCCCTGCGTTTCAACAAGTTCCATTTTCCAGTCGGCTTCTCCTGCACCTTCGGTTCTACTTCGGTCTCTGTAGGCTCGGTCTGCTTGAATGTTGGTGCATCTACCTTTTCTACAGGTTTGTGGGGCTCTTCCTTCGGTTCTACTTCGGTTTGAGAAACAACCCTTTTGGAAGGGGTCAGTCTAGTCAGGAGCGCAGAAGTGTCCTTCTTTTTTCGAATTTTTGTATCAATGATTAGTTTCAGTAGAAACATGAAGCACAGGTTAACTACTATTAGAATCGCTACGAACACGATGAAGAAGGGGTCGCCAAATGAAAGCATGTTACGTCTTACTGCTCAAGGCTAAGGTATAGCTTTAGCTCACCATGAATCCATTCATTGAATCCTAATTCTGACTATTGCTTGGGGTACTGAGAAACGGTGTAGAAGAGGTACCCGATTAAGGAGAACCAATTCCTTTCTATGTCACTAGCTGTAATTGCTGGTATCTCCCGCTTCAGAAGCAGTATTTTCTGGGGGTCCTCGTCTATAATATGTTCTAGAATATTCTTCCACAAGTCGCTTATTATAGAGGACTACATAATCTGGGAAAGATCAGAAATGAAGATGAGACAAATCTGCATAATTGTGCTTTGCGTTGCATTGATGACGATGATGGCTTCTCCGGTGCTTGCTTGTAGATGCCGGAAACCAGGACGGAGTCCCGGCTGGTGGAAGCATCAAATCAACGCTTACTTTGAAGGTAAAGGAAAACCACATGTCTCTTGGGGTGCTCTGGAGGAATGGGCCGCTCGTATTGATGAATACTTTGGGATGAGCCCGCCGTGGTTCTATGGTTATCCGCTTCCGATGGTCGATCTCCTTGACTACATTGCTAATGGCGAGTTCACCGTCGATGATGCATATGGTATCTTTTCGGACACCGATGAGAATCATATGTGGACTCACTTGGCAAACTGGTTCAATTGGGCTGCAAACCGTCGACCATACTGGGGATAGACAGCGAATAATCTAGGACTGTTGCCAACATATCCTCCTCATTTTTTATAAATAACGCCAACTTTCATACATGTATCGCCAATGTGACTAACGAAACCACGGCGGGGCTTCTCCAATCAATTTATTAGATTAAGCCCATGAGAAATCCTATTCATATCGTGGTAGAGATTGGATCTGGTTGACCATCTTCTGCTGCGATTACAGCTTAGTTCTGGTTCAATGCGTAGCTTCACTTTCAAGATAGATACTTTCAATGGCTTCACCGCGTTTGAGTCCGATGCATGAGACGACTTTGCGGCAACCGAGACATTGGTCTGGATACGGGCTTCCCTTGGGCAATGTTCCCAAGTAACCTAAATACTTGGGGCAGAAAGGCATATCACCCTTGTACGACTTTGTGTCGGATCCCGTACTAGGCTTGGTCTTGAATGCCCTTTTGAACAATCCTTCTTTTGGTCGTTTCGTATTAACCTTAGTTGGTTTTTGTGGACGTTCCTGGATTACCTCTGCTTTTTCCTCTTTGTGCTCTGGTTTTTCCTTTTCTCGCGTTTCAGCTTCGGGTTGATCAACTGCCTCTGCTATTTCTGCTTGTGGTAATGAGGGAGTTACTGTTTTGGCAAGTGTCTCTCTCTGGCTTTCCGCTTCTGGTTCTGGTGTGACTCGACGCAAGAAGACAAAGTACATAGTTATGACTAATAGGATCGCAGCGAACGGAAGCAGAGATTGTTCGATGAAGAGTATCATGTCTACTATTAGTGGTCTCGTGATTCAGCTAAAGGCTTAACTACCCTGCAATCAATTGGTGGGATCTGTATTTTAAATACGGTTTCATTCGAGTCTAAGATCTATGTTTAATTCAGTTTCTGAATTCATATGTGTTAATTATGTATAGTTCGCGACCTTTTTACGTCCTAGTAGTACAGGGCGTAGGCAGAGAAATGCCTAAGAGATTCGGAATTCGACACCTTCGTTACGTTTCGTTAGTTGTTAGTATGCTCATTTTACTTGGTTCACCAGGATCCACAGAAGCCTTCACCTTCAGCGTTTTGAATGCTGATTCTCAGGTAGCTGTTGGTTCACCTGAGGTAATTCTTCAGAATGGCACACTTGGCTCCAGCACGATATATACCAACTCAACCAGTGCAATGGTCAGCGTTGAAGCTCCGCTATTTGATTACATAGATAACAATGATTATGATGTGGATTCAAGTATAGAGTTGGGAATGCATTCAAACTTCACCGCTCAACAAGCTGGTCCAGACTCGATATTCGACACGCTTTCAGAGGGTACTGAACCACTAATAGAAGATTATGTTGACAACGAAGATTTCGACATGGATAGTTCTACTGACCAAGGCACTTTAACAGACTTTACGAACTTGACGGCACACGATTCAAACTACGCTAATTTTTCAGAGACTAGTGGTGAAGACAACGAATACTCTGTTGATTTGACTGGTGACTATCTAATTTCAGACAGTGCCGATATGACTTCTGCGACTGGAACTATTGAAATGTGGGTTCAGTTTGATGCAGTTAGTGGAAGATTCTATGGTCTTGACGGAAACATGGAAACCAGATATTCGGCTGGGTGGATTTTTGATTGGGGTGGAACTGGTAGTATGACTTCTTCCCATACACCTTCTGCTACAACGTGGTATCATTATTCGTGGACTTGGGACGAAACTGCGAATGATTTGTTCTTCTATGT
>CP070765.1:385542-389394 GCA_020345645.1 Candidatus Bathyarchaeota archaeon
TCCTCAACCGCCAGTTCACCGCCTTCCACCGCCTCCTTCGCTTCCTCAACCGCCAGTTCACCGCCTTCCACCGCCTCCTTCGCTTCCTCTAACTGCTCAGTTAATTCAGGTTCAAGGATTCTGATCTTATCAGGAAATTTGACGTCTGGCGGTATAATTCGCACACGTACGCCATAGATACCTTGTTTAAGTTGAACATTCAGTTCAGCGCGCTTGGTGTATTCCAGAGTGGGGGCTCCACTCTTTGGAATGTATCCGACACGGAATTTTTCGTATTTGGCTCTCCTTCCTCGCAGTTTACCGCTAATTACTATCTCAATGCCCAGTGCACCAGCACCTATCACGTTGTTGAGAGCCCAATAACCCGCCCTTCGGTAGTGGATTCCACGACGTAGGGCAGAAGCAATTCGTGAAGCGATAACGTGGGCATTGAGTTCGGGGACTTCCATTTCAGCGACTGAGATTTGAGGATTTGGCAATTCAAAAGTCTCCTCTAAGACTTGAGCGAGTTCTCTGATCGCTTCTCCGCCTCTACCAATTACCACTCCGGGGCGCATGGCGTAGACGACTATGTGGGTTCCTAGAGGAGTCTTTGTGATGTCCACTCCTCCGTATCCCGCTCGTTCCAATTCTTTTTGGAGGAATTCATCAATCTGCATTTTCTTGATTGATTCACCAACGAAATGTTTCACAACGGACATTACCCAGCCTCCTCTGAGGTCTCCGGTATTTCCTCTAAAACGACTTCAACATGGGTTAGAGTTCGGATTTTCGGGCTTGAACGACCGAAAGCCCTAGGAATCGCCCGTCTCATCTTAATACCGGGATAAGCTGATGAATGCAGTATACGAAGACGATCAATGTCAAGACCTTTGAACTCAGCGTTTCCTTCTGCACTCGTTAATACGTTCAGTATTCCTGAGGCTGCTTTCACCGGGTATTTACCCACCATGCTGTTCTGCATGCCATGTCGGTGACCAGCCTTCTTAATGAATCGACGGAATGGAACTGGACGTTCCTTCGCTATTACCTGATTCAGAAACCGCTTCGCTTGATCCAACCGCATCCCTCGGATTGTCTTACACACTTCTCTCGCATGCTTAAACGAGATTCTCAGCTCTCTTCCACTCGCTTTAACGGTCTTTTCCGGATCAAGATCTATGATAGAGTACCCGAATTCAGGCATTCTTTTGTTCCAACTGCGCAATTCAACAGCAACAATGTCGTTTATATGTCTTTGCTTAAGGAAAAAAGCCCGAAAATGGGCACTTCTCTCCTCTTAAACCCTTAATAGAGCTTCCGTGGAAGAAGATAGTATGACTAACTGCGAAAGTATCGAAGAAGGCGATTACATCCTACTTTTTCTCGACAGAAGGCGTTCGTACCTCATTAGAGTTGAAAAGGGAGCACAGTTTCACACGCACAAAGGTTTCGTTGAGTTTGACGATGTCATCGGCAAGGAATACGGAACAAGGATGAAGAGCAGTCTAGGAGTAGAGTTCGCAGCACTAAAGCCACTATTACCCGACTTCATCTACAAGGCTCAGAGAAAATCGCAGATCACATATCCGAAAGATGTTGCTCTGATGGTGATGTTCAGCGGAGTTGGTCCAGGAAGTAAGATCGTTGAGGCTGGAACAGGGGCAGGTGCACTGACGACTGCGTTAGCATCATACGTAAGACCCAATGGGTATGTGCACAGCTACGATGTCAGAGCTGAGTTTCAGCGAGTTGCTTTGAAAAACCTGAAGAAGGCCCAACTCGACGAATTCGTTGAGGTGAAAGAGAAGGACATCACGCTAGGCATCGACGAAACCGAGGTAGACGCAGTCATTCTTGACTTGGCCACCCCGTGGCTTGTGGTCCCCCACGCTCATCGGGCTCTAAAAGGAGGTGGAAGTTTGGTCTCGTTTAGCCCTACTATCGATCAGGTCGTCCAGACAGTTGAGGCGATGCAAATTCACCACTTCGTGAACGTAGGAACCTTTGAATGTATAATGCGTGAAATGCAGGTGATGCGCGGAAAAACGCGACCACAAACCTTGATGACAGGGCATACTGGGTACATCACACATGGCCGAAAAGTGTCATATAGAAACGGTAGCGAGTTCGAGAGTGCATGATGCAGGTAGTAGTTTCCCACTCATTATATTAACTCGATTGAACAAGTTTGCTTCTGAAGGCTATTTGAGGATGGAGTGATGCCGGCAAGTAAACCTCCTTGGGAGGTCCGAAAAAACGTGTTGTTCAAAGCCGAGGAGGATCTCGATCCACAACATGGACGCAGACCTCACGAAAGATCCATTAAAAACTACATACGATTTGGCATAATCAATCTGGATAAGACACCCGGTCCGTCAAGTCATGAGACCGCCGCGTGGTTGAAGCGCCTGATGCAGATCACGCAAGCCGGTCATGGCGGGACCTTAGAGGCTTCGGTAGGCGAAGTCAAGGACATCCTCGAGTGACCGGAGTCTTACCTGTAGCTTTAGAAGACGCAACAAAAGTCTCGCAGGCACTTCTGCAGAGCGGAAAAGAATACGTCTGCGTAGCTCGGTTACACAAGAGCATGCCGAAAGGTAAAGTACAGTCTGTTCTCGACGAATTCCAAGGGGAAATCTACCAGAGACCGCCGATTAGATCATCTGTCAAGCGGAGACTGCGGACCAGAACCATCTACTACCTACATTTCTTGGAGATGCAGGAAAACAACGTGCTTTTCAAGGTGGGATGCCAGAGTGGTACTTACATTCGAAAGCTCTGCTTTGACATCGGGGAAGTGCTGGGATGTGGAGCACACATGCGGGAGCTTCGTAGAACAAGAGCAGGCCCGTTCACGGAAGATGAGGGGCTTGTCACACTCTATGATGTGCTGAAGGCGGTAAATAGATGGCGTGAGACTGGTGAAGAGAAGTACATTCGAAGCATCGTCTTTCCGATGGAGAAAGCCCTCGAACTCCTGCCAAAGATCGTGATCCGTGATTCTGCCGTGTCAGCCATCTGCCATGGCGCTTCCGTGACCGCACCAGGCATCCTCTCTCTAGAGGAGGGAATAGGTAGAGGAGACCTGATCGCGGTGTTCACGCAGAAAGGAGAAGCGGTCGCCCTCGGTCAAGCCAATGTTTCATCCGAGACCATGCTCACGTCTACGCGCGGCTTCATGGCTGAACCAACACGGATTCTAATGGACCGGGACACCTATCCAAAAATGTGGGGTGCAAGCTCAATACGTACCTCCGATTAAGAGAGTGGTTTCAGACAGCTTATTAGGACTTTAAGGCAACTCCGTAAGCGGTGCATTTTTTGGAACCGGAGCAGGAGCCTCAGAGAAAAAGCGGTTTCGTCAACGGCGTCGCCATAGGGTTCGGAATCGGGTGCTTCGCCAGCTTCATCGCGTTGATAATCGCAGCCTCTCACCACGCCCAGTTGACTGGACAATCCTTCGAAATCGCGTTATCCAACTTCTCGTTCCCCATCAGCTACTTCTTCGTCTTAGGTGCCCTCTTTCTCATCGTCGGCTTAATCTGGGAGCGCTTCGAGAAACATATCAAGGTCACCGAACATATTGAATAACCGGTGCCCTTGCTGCCGATCGAAGGACCAAATGAACACTACTACTCTGAACAGCCCACTTCACGACTTAACCTAGGCGTGGTGCACATCCAGCTCCGCGGAGAAGTCTTCCAGTTCCTCACCGCTTCAAGCGTCTTCTCCAAACGACGAGTCGACCCAGGAACAAGACTCCTGATTGAGGCTATGGAGCTACCGGAGCGTGGAACCCTCCTAGATTTAGGCTGCGGCTATGGTGCAGTCGGAATCGTAGCTGCCACCCTCAACCCGAACCTGAAGGTC
>CP070765.1:389494-393293 GCA_020345645.1 Candidatus Bathyarchaeota archaeon
TTTGCTTGTGCCTATTTACGTTTTCTAATGGTCATCAATAAGTCCTTTGTACAGGCCATAGAACGAAACTGAAGGTTACCAGCTGAATCCGTAGTTGCCTGCAGCTATCGCTATAATTCCAACTCTCCCTTCATTCTCAAGTATTGCTCCCTCGTGATTTCACCCCGTGCATACCGTTCTTTGAGGATCTCAAGGGCGTTCTGGTCATGATTGTATAATGTTCTACCATTAGTTGGAGATCTGGGAACGAAGTAGTATATTCCCACCATAACCAGCGCAAGAAACACTATGGGTATTAGAAACATGAATCCAGATCCGTATCCCATCATGCCCATCATCCCCAACGGATACCAACCACCAAATCCCCATATTAGTACTGGCAGAACACCCATCAAAACGAGGAGAATTATGGGAATCCAAATCAAATCCTTATTTTTCTCCACCATGCGACACACCTCCTCACACTATACGCTTTTTTCTGCCTAAACGTGGGTGAAGTACCACGAACATGAATGCGGGTCCTCTTCTAAACAATCCCGCTTCTTAATCTTCTCGTCCTCCTCTGACCTGTTTTTCTTGACCTTCACTGTTTTCGTATTCATTCTGGAAACAAAACACTCCGCGTTCTGAGATTAGCTAGTTGCGACTTTCACTTAAACACGAACGGACAAAACGTGGAGAAAACTCATACAAAGGATGAAACAGACTGGTACAAAGACTGGCTGGCGCGTGCGAACCACAGGCCAATTAACGATTCATTCTTGATATTCCATGTGAGATTTAAAAGTCTGCACTTTGAGTTAAGCAGGTTAACTCGAAGTCTACCCCATCTTCCACAAGTCATAAAGCGGAAGTAGACTCCATTGACCTAGGTAGCTAGATGACGCACCACTGGGGATACGTTGGGGCAATTGCTTCTGCTGTTCTGTTTGGGGTATCGTCCACGTTGAATAAGCTTGCACTTGAAGATGTGAATCCTCTAGTTGTGGCAGGGTCAGTCTACTTCATTGGGGGTCTTCTGCTTTTTGGAATCCATCTTTCCCCATTGCATAAACGATTACTCACCTTGTTCGAAACGCCTACGGAAACGGAGACTGTAATTTCGAAGAAAGATTACAGAACATTGGCTTTCGTTGTTCTCTTTGGCTCTATCCTCGCACCCGTTATGTTGCTGTACGGATTGAATGAAACGACTGCGATCAACGCTTCGCTTCTCCTCAACACCGAATCCTTCTTCACTGTGCTGATTGCTCTTGCATTCTTGAAGGAGAGAGGGTTAAGGAAGGACTACCTAGCAATCATTCTATTGCTTGTCGGAATAGTGTTTCTAACCACAAAGGGAGAGTTTCACAAACTCACACTCTCAACAGAGGTGACAGGCAACCTGCTGGTAGTGGGAGCTTGCTTCTCGTGGGGAATAGATAATAACCTAAGTCAATTCCTGAGTAAGAAGCGGGACATCGTGAAAGTTACTGGATTAAAGTGTTCAATCGGAGGCACTGTACTTCTATCAACTGCTATCCTGCTGGGAATAAGCCCAAGGATTCCCATCACTTCACTCCCTTACATTTTCTCAGTGGGAGCTTTCAGCATCGCTTTCTCGATCTTGTTGTTCCTCTTTTCCTTACGGGAAATTGGCTCGATGCGAACAGGAGTAGTCTTTTCCCTCTCATCTATGTTCGGTGCCCTGTTCGCATTCATCGTATTGAGAGAAATACTTTCACCAATTCAACTGCTTGCTGGACTAGTTATGCTGATCGGGGTTTACATCCTATTTAGGAAACCTATACCTACACAAGAATGACGAAAAGGTTTCACATCGAGTAGAGCTGTAAGATAGTTCTATGCCAGTTTATATCACAGTCTCTGAATTGTGATATAGATGAAATTGCGTCATCCGAAAAGGTCCGCCTGGGCATTCTTCACCCTTTTCCTGCTGTGTTTTCTCACCCTCTCAAGTGCAATTGAGCCCTGTCTCAGCTTAAAGCCAGTTGTCGTGGAGTTCTTCATTTGGATTCCATGTTCAGCATGCCCAGATCAGCAAGAAGCGTACGAGATATGGGAAAACAACATGCAAGTAATCAATGAAATCAAAAGCGATTACGGGCAAAACGTGACTGTGGATAGCATTCCCTTTGGCTCTGAAGAAGGGCTTCAGAAACTCATTGATCAATATGGGATCGATCCAGCGGAGATCGAGGATTATTGGAACGCCATAGTCGTGAACTATGAAACAATGCTCAAAGGTTACCTGAATAGCACCTATCTACGGGAAATAATCGATTTCTGTCTACAACCAGTGCAGGATATTGCAGTCTTAAGCATCAGATCGTCCTCTTACAGCGTTCTTGTAGGAGACGAAGTGCAAATCAACGTAACTGTAGGTAACCAAGGTGAACTGAATGAATCATTTACGCTAACCCTTTACGTCAACTCCACCATTCTAAGTACTGACTCTGTAATTGATCTGTATCCGAGCACCCAACTCGATGTATCATTCAACTGGACTACAGCAAATGAAGCAGTTGGAGTTTATGTCTTAAGTGCTGAAGTAAGCATTCTCGAAAACGAGACAGATTCTTCAGATAACTTGCTGACCAGCGGAGTCATCGAAGTAAGGGAACCAGACGCTGCACCCAAGGAGAGACATGATGTAGCTGTCATGAACGTGAAGGTCTCAGAGCTGAGTATCAGGAAGGGCGAAGAAGTCAACATTACGATTACGGTTGAGAATTGGGGTACAGGAAATGAAACGTTCAACCTGAACGTCTATGGCAATGACACATTAATCGGCGAGTTATCAATCTCAAACTTAGAGCCAAATCAACCTGTGGACCTCCTTTTCGAATGGGATACTACAGAAGCTGACATCGGACAGATCGTGTTGAAAGCTGAAGCTGACCAAGTTGTGAATGAGACCAACTTGGATAACAATATTTACATCCTTAATGACGGGATCGAGATCCGTGAATCGTCAACATTTGCTTCACTCGCCCTTACAGCATTACTCGCTGTGTCTTTTTCATTCGGTTTCTTTGAAACCTTCTCGCCCTGTCTTATCATCCTCCTCTCCTTCGTCTTAAGCTATACTCTCGGAGCAAACCCTAGTTTTAAGGAAAGTTTTCTGAAAGTCATGATCTTTGGTGCTGGATTCGTCTCAGCGGCGTTGCTTCTCGGTGTCGCGTTTGGACTCTTCTTCCTGTCACTTCCTGCCCTCCAACTATACTTGACTCTGGGTGTCTCAGTCTTCGCCATCGTCTTCGGTCTCAATCTACTCGGAGTACTGAAAACGCCGTTGGAGACCAAGCCTGCAATAAGGAAACTAGCTGAAAAATACGTGCTAACTTACCCTGGTCTATTTCTCCTCGGCTTCATCTTCTACTTTCTAGATCCATGCATAGCGCCAATCTTCATCGCATTCATCCCGCTGTTGATGTTGGATACACTTCCAATCATCTTGGCCGTATTTACCCTCGGTGCATTCATTCCTTTCCTCGCAATCGGAGTATTCACCGGATCCGTCTCAAAGCTCGTACGACTTACCTACAAACAGAGATTCAGAATCAGAGCAATCAGTGGTCTAGTTCTAATTGGCTACGCCATATACCTATTCGCTTTCTACCTCTTCCCCAGTTTTACTTAACCCTATTCATCCTTGTCAGATTGACCAAGCGAGATAACACCAGTGCCATCCTAAGCATTTAGCTTGAGATGGAAAAATTGGGAGAGTTGTTTGGGATTCGTGGATCTTGTACATTTGTAGTATTCAGGTTGTTATGGGGGCGGTATTGCTTTTGGA
>CP070765.1:393393-396969 GCA_020345645.1 Candidatus Bathyarchaeota archaeon
AAATTCGGCATGAAAGTGAAAGCTGTCTGGAAACCTGCCAACGAACGCGAAGGCTCAGTCACGGATATAAAGTACTTCAAGCCTTTCGAGGAGGTCTGACAATGTCCACAGAGAAGCTTAAAGACGCTCGACGAATAGTCCACTGGCCTGGACACATGGAAACAGACTACATCTACACCCTTGGACTCGCTGGAGAAAAGTTCTTCATGGAGATGAAGAATTCCGGACGCATCTTCGCTGCCAAATGCAAACATTGCGGTTTTATTTATCTTCCTCCAAGACTCTACTGTGAACGATGCTTCAAGAAACTCACCGAGTGGGTCAACGTCGGCACCAAAGGTGAAGTGTTCAGTTACACAGTAGCCTACGTTGACGTAGATTCCAGTCGACTGAAAGAACCAACCGTCTACGCCTACATAAAATTTGATGGTGCACACGGCGGACTAATTCACAGACTTGGTGAAGTAGAACCGGACGATGTTCAAATCGGA
This sequence comes from Candidatus Bathyarchaeota archaeon, assembly GCA_020345645.1. Lineage (GTDB taxonomy): Archaea > Thermoproteota > Bathyarchaeia > Bathyarchaeales > SOJC01 > JAGLZJ01. The sequence continues at coordinate 393,885 of CP070765.1, forward strand.
ATGCTGGTAGAAGCAGTCTTCAAGCCACTCGAAGAGAGAAACGCAGACATTAACGACATCAAATACTTTAAACCACTCCAATAACACCACCCCCACCTTTCTACTTGCACGCGTGCCTGCAACCAGATCACGCGTGCACACACAATAACTGAAAGCGGAAAACTCCTTAAGAGACTCTCAGCATTCTACCAGAGAAAAAGGAAAACAGAGAGAACTTGAAATGAAAGTCACTCTCCTCACAGGACGGACGATTGACCAAGGAGCCACAAAAGAACACGGAAAACTCTCCACAATCTACTTTGATAACGTCGCTATCTGCGAGATTGACCCTGAAGACATGAAGACCCTGAAACTAAAGGATAATGCGACGGTCAAAGTGACAACCGAGCACGGAGAAGTCAATGTGCGAGGTCGGACTTCTAAAAGAGGCCCACATCCCGGTGTAGTCTATATGCCTTACGGAATCTGGACCAACATCATCATCGATCCGCAGACTCATGGAACTGGGATGCCCACCTATAAAGGAATCAAGGCCGAAATCGCACCTGCGCCAGCTGAGAGTGTGTTCTCACCGGAGGAGTTGCTGAAGAATCTTTTCGGCGGAGGAGGACGATAATGTCAATCATAAAAAACATCGCCTGCCCTGTATGCGGAACCCTCTGTGACGACCTTGAAGTAACCGTTAAAGGCAACAGGATCGTTGACACGAGAAACACCTGTGCTGTCAGCGAAGCGAAACTGCTCAACTTCTCAGATCCCAGACACCGGAATCTCAAACCCCTACTTCGTAGAGATGGCGAATTGGTTGAAGCTTCCTGGGACGACGCGATTAAAAGAAGTGCCCAGATCCTGTTGGACGCACGTTACCCAATCCTCTATGGTTGGAGTTGTACAAACTGCGAAGCCATTCGCCAAGGAATCGCACTTGCTGAGGAGATCGGGGGCGTTATCGATAACACGTCAACTGTCTGTCATGGACCTTCGATACTCAGCATTCAAGACGTCGGTATCCCTACCTGCACCCTTGGACAGATCCGTCACCGAGCGGACTTGATCGTCTACTGGGCCAGTGACCCGTACAGTGCACATCCACGCCACGTGGAGCGCTATACTGCGTTCTCAGACGGTCGCTTTCAGCAGAGTGAGTGGGAGGGCTACGTTTCTCGACTGCGTGGAGTATTAGGAAAAAAACGGCTCACCAGGGCTTCGGAGTTAACCCTGATGAAAGAAGCTCATGTGCCGGCAGTTACTGGCGAGAAACTACCTCCTTCGTTCAAGACGAGGAAGAGAAAACTGATCGTGGTGGATGTTCGGAAGACATGGTCCGCTGAACACGCTGACTTCTTCCTTCAAGTGAAGCCGAATGAGGACTTTGAGCTCATACAAGCCCTCAGGCTCCTGGTGAGAGATGAAGAATTGGAAGTCGACGAAGTTGCAGGACTGCCAGTTCACCTTCTTGAGGAAGTAGCTGATGCTCTGGTTGGCTGTAGTTTCGGAGTCTTCTTCTTTGGCGTTGGGTTAACGATGAGTTCAGCGAAGACCCGTAATATTGACGCTGCAATCGCGTTAACTCAGGACCTGAACTACCGCACTAAGTTTGTGATTATGCCGATGAGAGGGCACTTCAACGTCGCGGGCGCTAACGTCGTGTCAACGTGGCAGACAGGGTACCCGTTCGCAGTGGATTTTTCAGAAGGATACCCACGATACAATCCTGGTGAAACCTCGGTTGTGGACATTCTCTCTCGAGGCGAATCGGACGCGGGTTTAGTCATTGCTTCCGATCCTGTATCGAACTTCCCACGAGAAGCCACGAAAAACCTGGTTGAACACCCCTTGATTGTGATTGATCCTGTGGCTTCACCGACAACCGTGATGGCTGACGTGGTGTTACCGTCAACGTTCGTGGGTATCGAGACTGAGGGGACTGCGTATCGGATGGACCGCGTACCACTGCCTATGAAGAAGCTTGTGGAGCCACCGGAGACCTGTCTGTCCGACGAAGAGATCCTTCAGAGAATTCTAAACGAAGTTCGATGCCTGAAACAGGCGAGAGGAGGAGGGTGAGTTGAGCGAACTCCTGGTGAAGAATGGCTTCGTCTACGATCCGGTGAATAACATCGACGGAGAGAAACTGGATGTTGCTATTCGAGACGGAAAGATTGTTGAAAAGACGCGTCGCCCAAAGATTCTGGACGCATCGGGAATGGTCGTGATGCCTGGCGGCGTTGACATTCACAGCCACATCGTCGGCTCGAAAGTGAACTCGGGGCGACTGCTGAGACCGGAAGATCATTACAAAGACATGGAAGTCAAGACGCCTCTGACGCGTTCAGGGGTCGGCTACTCCATTCCATCCACCTTCACAACGGGCTACCGGTACTCACGAATGGGCTGGACAACGGTGATGGACCCAGCCATGGCCCCGCTTAAAGCGAAACACACGCACGAGGAACTGAACGACACGCCTATGTTGGATAAAGGGGCGTACCCGCTCTTAGGCAGCAACTGGTTTATTCTCGAGTACTTGAGAGCGAAAGAGTACGAGGAATGTGCCGCGTACATCGCCTGGATGATGCGGGCGACTAAAGGATACGCGGTGAAACTCGTCAACCCAGGCGGTCTAGAAGCATGGGGCTTTGGGAGAAATGTCCGCGACATCGATGACCCTGTCCCAAACTTCGACATCACGCCCCGAGAGATCGTGCAGGGGCTCTGCCGCGTCAACAGGATGCTGAACCTGCCCCATACCATCCACGTGCACGCCAACAACCTTGGGAAACCAGGCAATTACGTTGCAGCGCTTGAGACGATGAAGTCCGTCGCTGGACAAGCAGATGAGGGTCATCCCGTTCTACACTTAACTCATTGTCAGTTCAGCGCGTTTGCGGGGCGAGACTGGCGAACCTTCAGGTCGGGAGCTGAAGAGATCGCCGAGTACGTCAATAAACACGATCACGTTACGCCAAACCGTTCCAAATTCCCCTGACGCGCGAGCTAGTCCCATCAAATATCATCTCTCCACTGTTCTTACTGGCTCTCATGAAGGATTTGAGTGATTTTAACATCCCGAAAAGCGAAGAGG
>CP070765.1:397069-400567 GCA_020345645.1 Candidatus Bathyarchaeota archaeon
AGAATTCAAAGGTGGACTCTACGCAGTCACAACGTGCAATCTGAAAGAAGAGATCGAGTCAGAGTTCTTCCAGAAAGAAGGATACCTTGAGTCTTGGAAGAAGATCGTGGATTGGGTGAAAGCCAGCGAATACAGCTTCGGGAAAAATCAATGCCTAGAGAAGGCTCACGACCCAGGCGCAGCCGAAGACGAACTCGTATTGGACCTCTATTGTTCCATTGAGAAGTAAAGGCAATGGACGACTAGCACGTACGATTTCGTGCGTGCATTCACTTTTTTTCTACTGTTGTTTTGCACAGGTTCTCCAGGGTTTCCTTCGCTTTCGGGGATTTCTCATGGAAACTGGTCAGTTTTTCGCACGAATAGTCGCTGCAGGAAGCGCAGGTCTCAACTTTTTTCGTTGAGCCGCAGGTTCGAATACTGCAGGTTTCCCAGTAATCTATGTGCGGTCCAGCTGGATCAGTGCAGCCGACGCAGTTCACGTCCTCAGGCTTCATGTCCCATTCGTCAGCAATCTGCTTCCGCTTAACATCATCGTTTTCGCGGGTAGCTAGAAGAGCTTGGCAGTCGCTACAAGTGATTCCGCAATACGCCACCAGGCGTTTCATGCAATAACCTCTTATAGAGAGCAGTAAACCACTCAACGAATATAGCGTTGACGCCCATCGAGGTGGAAGAGTGAGTATTAAAGCGGTGCTGATTGATCTCGGAGACACATTAGCTTACATTGATGAAGAGGAAATTGAGTCGTATCGACGATCCCTTTTAAAAGTCATGCAAAAGCATGGATATCAAGGATCTCTCGAGGGATTCGCGACAGAGTTCGACCATGTGATCAGAAACAGCATGAAAGGAGAAGTGAGTAATCTCCACGAGTTCTGGGGGGTACTCGTGAAGACTCTAGGGATTCAGGCTGATGAAGGATCCATGTTCGAAGAGCTGGAGGACATCAGGAGAATCCATTCACCAGGATTATTCAAGCTTTTCAACGGGGCACTCACGGTCCTTACGGATCTGCTGAAGAAGTATCGGTTGGCTTTAGTTTCGAACTGTGCTATTGGCACAGCAGAAAATATTGAGTATCTGAACTTGACTCCCTTCTTCGAGTGCATTGTCCTCTCATATGAAGTGGGATCGAGGAAGCCGGCGAAACCCATTTACTTGGAGGCTCTCCGATGCCTAAGCATGAAGGGGTCAGACTGCATCTTTGTGGCTGATGAAATCAGCGACCTCGAGGGCGCTCGGGACCTGGGGATGAAGACCTTCCTCGTTCGTCAAGGAAAGTACACGACTCACGAGGCTAAGGATGTAAACTTCAAACCAGACTACGAGTGCACTCACATCGCAGAGGTCAGTAATTTTCTCTGAGCCTAGCAGAGCTCGAGAGGAATGTGAATCTACTCCGACTAAAGTCAATACGTAGGGCATCTCTTCCGTCATAAGAGTTATAAGTTCCATTCAAACTCCCAAAAGATCATATTAGAGGTTTGGAGAATGGGTGACGACTTCTGGAAAACTAAGATCCGTATCACCTGCGAAGAAAAACATGGCAAATGCTCCGCTCATAAGGTTGGAGACTCGTTCGTCTATTCACACCCTGGTGGCTACATACAGGAGCTGTGTCCTGGCATACAGGACCCAGCCCAGATGTGGGTGTCTCTTTGTGCTGCTCGCGTCCCCTCTTGGGAAGCAGATGATCCGAACATCTATCGAATCCACTGCATCTCAAAGAAGGGAACAGTATGGCGAATTGAACGAGTCACCGGCGAATCAACGGTCTGACTTCAACGATTGCACGAACGAAGGTGGATTATCGTCGTCTCGACAGTACGATAGCAGTGAGTATGCATGTGGCAGCCGCGATTAAGACGGATATCAAGGCGACCGTCCTTACTTCGAAGATCATCTTTTCAACGGAGTCGAGGATGTCTGCACGGGCATCGGCAGGAAAGCCATCAGTTTCCGAAAGCGGAGCAGAGGATTGGGTAACTTCCGTTTCACCTTCCGCAACAGGTTCATTCGATGAAGGCTCTATAGGGTCAGCTTTGCTGCAATTGCAGTCGCAGTTGTAGTTGTAATTGTAGTTGTAATTGTAGTTAGTATAGTTGTAGCACGTGCAGCCGCATTCTTCCATTAATTCTTCGATAGCGAGTTCAAGGTCTTCGATTTCGTTGAAGAGCGTGTCAATACCCACTGTCACGTGGATCTTGGCTTCGGCGTATACTTGAGTTCCCGGGTAGATGTAGGGCATTCCGAACGCTCTTATGACGTACTCTCCCGAGTTTACGACTGGAACGATGAATGTGGCGTTGAAGGTTCCGTCTTCATTGACAGCGATCAGCGAGAAGAACATGAGGTCTTCAAAGCTAAGATATAAGCCCGTCATCTGCTGGAAGTTCTCACCGAATATGGTAATTTTGCTGCCAATGGGTGTTTCCATGGGAGTAACGCTGAGGGTGGGGCCTTCGAGGACATTGAAGCCGACTGAATCTGTTGAGCCGGATGTCACATCTATAACGTGAATGGTGTAGTGACCAGGAGAGGTGGCAGGAACGTAGAAGGTTACACTCCATTCTCCCTGATAATAGGCATAGGTGGAAGTTACGTAGTTCTCGTTGAAGTACAGTTCGACGACTCCGTCTGGCGTAGCCCGATCCCCGCTAAGGTAAATTAAGCTGCCTGGAGATCCGGTAGAAGAGGAAATCTGGATGATCCGGATGGGGGTAGGTACAGCGATTAACGTGAGTAGGTGTTCTGCGCGATAAGGAGTAGATGCAGGTCTATTCCGGTCATATTCGACTCCATAATTGTCTCTTACTTCCAAAGCGACTAACCAAAGTCCTCCAGGCCAATATTCATGGATGGCGAACGTGGCAGTTTCTCCATACTGCTTTTCCCTCGGCATCGTTTCTTGTAGGTAGGTCAGTGTCCAAGTATAGTTGAGTATCTTGCCCTGTGGATCGCTGTGGGTGCTGTTGAACGCGTTGAAGCTTAAGGTGTCTCCGGACATTCCCGACGTTGGACCGTTGATCGCCAAGTGAGGAACATCGATCACTACGAAGTTCTTGACAGCGTGGTCTGTGAGGTTCTGGGCGGATAATTGGATCGAAGTCAAGTCCGCAGTAACCGAGTGGTTCCCCAAGGTCAAATCTACTGAATTGATCGTGTGATTGTAGGTCCTCTGCTCCATGGGCCCGATTGTCTCATTGAACCATGAGCTCAAGAGGGTTGGTCCCCATTGGAGTGTGAAGTTATAGATGTCGGTGAGGTTGCCATCATTAATAATTGTAGAGGATATGAAGGCACTTTCATTTGAAATGACGGGCAGAGTGAAAAGCGTACCATTGTCGAAGGGGTTCACAGTCAGCCTCTTTATCCTAGTCGCCAGCCCAGGAGTCTGGAAGAACCCGTTTACCCTCCAGTGAGGAATGTCCGCGTTTGCCCAAATGTACTCGGGGTATGCAATAGGAATAGCAAGGTCAGTGCTAGTAAGGGTCA
>CP070765.1:400667-404116 GCA_020345645.1 Candidatus Bathyarchaeota archaeon
CACCACGCATTTGCGAGCACACCTAATGAAACAGTCTACGGCTCATCTGAACCATTCCCAACTGAATTGTACTCGGACGTTTCCGTTCAGAATAAGATGGGTTACAGGATACTTCTTGTCAACCTTCATCCTGTGGAGTACGTTCCGAAATCCGGGAGGTTATGCTACTTCGAAAACATCCGGCTTGAAGTTGAGGTTGCCTCAGAGCGCAATCCTTCACCCTTCAACGGCGATCTGCAGCAACTTCAGATAGTCAAGGATATGGTTGACAATCCAGAAGTGCTTGAAACCTATCCGAAATCAGAGCCGTTTTCAACTTACGAGTACGTAATTATCACCAACGAGGAATTAAACAGCACACCTGGACCGCATAATTTTCAAGCGCTCCGAGACGATAAGCTCTCTCGAGGAATTTCAGCTACTATAGTCACCGTTGAGTGGATTTACGCAAACCACGATGGAACACGACCTGATGGCGGCGAAGATAATCAGACAAAAATCCGCAACTTCATCATTAATGCTAGTACTTCGTGGGGAACCAGGTTTGTCTTGCTGGGTGGTGATGGAGATGGCGGTGACGTTGGCGGCGAAAGCGGAGACATAATCATCCCTCATCGGGGGTTTGCCAGCGTCAGTGGGGAGATCGATTACGACATTCCAGCAGACATGTACTACAGTTGTCTTGATGGTACTTTTGATTATGATGGCGACGGACTCTATGGTGAGCCAGATGATGGCCCAAGCGGAGGTGAAGTGGATCTATTTGCCGAGGTTTTCGTTGGAAGAGCTTGCGTTGACTCACAGTCGGAAGTACAGAACTTCGTACGCAAGACTCTGTCCTACCAGACCACAACTGGTCTCAATTTAAGAAAAGTGTGGATGGTTGGAGAATACGTAGGGTTTGGAGGAGTCGCCGAGTGGGGCGGAAACTACAAGGACGAGATCAAAGAAGGGTCAGATGCTCATGGCTACGCTACGGTTGGCTTTGAGAACTCGCCTTATTCTGGAAGGTTTGACGTTGCCACACTGTACGATCGAGACTACCCCGGGAACAACTGGCCTGTAAGCGAGGTTGTTGATGTAATCAACGACAATGTCCACTTGATAAACCATCTGGGTCATGCTAATGTGGGTTACATGATGAAGATGAATAATTTTGATGTAGATACCCTCCTGGTTAATGACGATGTTTATTTCATTGGGTACAGCCAGGGATGTTACTGTGGTGCCTTTGATGACCGAACCTCATATGGCAGCTACACCTCTGAGGACTGCATCAGTGAACACTTCACGACTGAAGCTTATGGAGCAGTGGCGTTTATCGCGAATTCCAGGTATGGCTGGGGAGAATTCGCGAGTACTGATGGACCATCGCAGCATTACGACCGGGAATTCTGGGATGCTGTCTTTGGCGAAGACATTTTTGAGATCGGAGTCGCAAACCAGGACTCGAAGGAAGATAATGCAGGTCGTGTATCTGACCCCATTGAACGGTATTGTTACTACGAGATCAATCTCTTCGGTGACCCTGAGCTCAGAATCAGATTAGCGCCAATTCCAGAGCACGAATTGGATGTCGACCTCGAAGCCCCCGACCTTCTCAAGCTTGGTAATTCGTCGGTGTTGAACGCATCAGTCTGCAACAGAGGACGGAATACGGAGGTTGACGTGGAGCTGTTTCTGTTCATCAATGGCACCGTAGTCGGCAATGTGACTGCAACCGAGTTGGAGAACGGTACTTGTGTCCAGATTGACAACCTTTGGACTCCCACGGCTGCCGGAGTCTACAACATAACGGCGTACGCTCCACCAGTACCCGGCGAAAACTTCACGAATAACAACTGGGTTACGAAAATCGCGACAGTAGTTACTCCACCACCTGACACAAATTGGATACTGTTTGCTACCGATCCAGACGAGGGAGTGGGAACCAACCTTAAGGCGATATACGGACAGGTGTATTCGAACGCTATGTATTTCAAACTGGAACAGCATCGACCTTGGACAACAATCACTGACATTAACATCGGCATCTTCCTTGATGCAGACCAGAGTTCCAGCACTGGATTACCCGACGGATATTACCCAAATCAGAATACGGGTACAGGTGCAGACTACGTGATGGTGATAGGGTTTGAAGCAACTGAAATGTGGAGGTGGGACCCGCTTACCCTAATGTGGGACATATACAATCCGATTCCTTTCACCTACCTAGAGGTCCACGAGAGCCCTAACAGGCTTGTAGTAGGCGTAAACCTCGCTGATGTAGAAACTGAAGGAACACTTGATTGTGCGGTCGCTGACACCATGTCAGATTGGGATTGGATGCCGGACAGCGGGTTCTTCACTTTCCCATTAGTCCGATATGAGCACGAGCTGAGTCTCTTTCTAGAGACTCCCTGGTTCCTTCAGCCAGGAGAAACCTCGATACTGAATGTGACAGTACATAACATCGGGTTAAACAACGAAACAGACGTAGAGATCCAGCTTCTCGTGAACGGAACAGAAGAAGCAGGTGCAACTTTGGATGAGCTGGTTAATGGGACATGGTATATCTTGAACTACTCTTGGACACCCACAATTGAGGGAACCTACAACATAACGGCGTACGCTCCACCAGTACCCGGCGAAAATGTTACGATGAACAACGTAGTGACTCAGATAGTCCTCGTGCAGACGCTCCCAGACATCATCATCGTCAGTGACGACGATGGAAGTTCTTCGATTGACGGGACAAGTATAGCGGAGTTTGAATCCGCTCTGACAGCAGTAGACTACGACTACTGGGTCTGGAGCGAATCCTCTATGGGCAGCCCGCCCCTGGACTTTCTCACCGAGTTCCAGCTGGTCATATGGACCTGCGGCGACTACTGGAGTTGGGCAGTTGACCCGCTCGACGCCGCTAACTTAAAATTATATCTTGCGCAGGGAGGAAACCTTCTCCTTGAAGGTGAAGACATCGGTTACGACCACTTCGCTGACGACTTCATGGTGAACGTAGCTCACGCGATACAACAGATTGATGATACGGGTGCACCGGGATTAACTGTGACAGACACTAACCACCCCGTAACTCTTTACCTACCAACGAGCTTCAGCTGGCTGACCGATCCGCCCTACGATGACGGGGTTTCTCCGACAAATGGAGGCACTGAGGTCATCCAGTACACAGGGACTTCGTGGACTGCAGTCACGGTGTTCGAAGGATCCAGTAACGGATCCGTTGTATATTACTCATTTCCGCTGCTGTGTCTCGCCGAGTCCCAGGGAGAAACGTTAGCGATCAATTCGATAAACTGGTTACTCGGTATACGGTACGAACATGAACTCGTCGCGTTTCTTGACGCACCGATGTTTCTCGCACCCGGTGACCCGACCATGCTGAACGCTACAGTGTACAACTGGGGCGTGAGTAACGAAACCGACGTACGGCTCCAGCTACGGATCAA
>CP070765.1:404216-407660 GCA_020345645.1 Candidatus Bathyarchaeota archaeon
CTTGACCTGCCCTTCGAAGAAGTTCACCGGCGCCCCGAACACTTCCGCTTCCACCGTCATGCAGAAGGGGAGTGACACGTTGTCTAACCCGCACTTCCTGTGGGCGGCTGCAGCCAGCTTCGCCATCTTCAACGGATCTCTGTGTGCGTCAGGCCAAAAGGCGTCATAGGACTCCATGAAGTCGAGTGTTGCGACGCTGGTGGAGTTGATGCAGGGGAATTGGTCGACATGAGGCTTCTTCGGGTCGAGGGTGTTCATCACATGGTCGTATGCGGTTGAGTTGCTCATGGAGTTCTCTCGCAAGTCAGGAATTCCGCTAGTAGGGTCGGAAGAAAATAAGTCTGTTGCACGAGTGTTGTTGAGCTGCCTATCTTATAGGCTGTGGAAGAACGGTTCGATAGTACAGTTGCAGAATGGTAGAATTGTTTCACAATACGATAGATAGGAGGTCTGCTACAAAGTGAGAAACGACTGCACCGACCAGGGCAATCGCGGCGTACTTCAAGCCACTAATCAATCTGTGCTCTTGGCACATCTTACCGATGTAGCTTCCTAATGTAAAAGCCACAAGAATGCCAATTACGAAAGCAAGGATCACTGCAACGGATAGGGTGGTTAGAAGGAACGGGGCGAGCAGTAATAGGGCGATTCCTACTGAACAGGCAAAGGCGAGGAGGCTGTTCATGTAAATTTCTTTCTTCGAATGTATTTTGGTTTGAGCATTGTGTTCTTCAGTCTCGTGAATCTGAAGACCTCTCTCTGCAGACTGAGACATGAAGAAGCCAATTGAATTTCCAAATGCGTTCGCAAATCCGCCGACGATGCCGGCTAAAATGACGAATCCCGGGTCTGTGGTGGCTTCGGCTACGCCGATGATTAAGCCCAGGCTCATGATCAAGCCATCTGCGAGTCCGAATGCCACGCCCTCGAGATGGTAACTCGTTTCATGGGTCTCTTGAGACACTGGGTTCATCAACTTTTGCATGTTTGAATGCATTCAGGAGGGAACACCTAAGGTGGGATAAATGGGTTTCTCATAGCTCAGTGACACGTCCTATGCGAATGTATCGGAGTGGACGTGCTGATTCGCTAGACGTTCACTGATCCGTAGTGATCCAGCTTCTCCCACTTCATTGGGTAGTGAAATACTTCTTCGAGCTGACTCAGCATGCGAATAATGTCAACGACATAGAGGTAGACTAGTCTATAGAGCCCCGCGTAGAGCAGTAAGCTTCGTTTTTCTTTGATGTCTAGTGATAAAGCGTAGGCGGCGATGGCGATTTCCAGTAGAACGAAGGCGAAGAACCAAAAGACGTAGATGTACGGGATTGTTTGGAAAAGGTCGATTGTTATACCGATCTGGGTAGTGGGGGGAGTTGAGGGTCCCTGCCCTCGACTGGGAGACGAGGGCCCTGAAGTCCATTCGGGCGGACCGCCAATTCTGGGTTGGTAGATCGTGTAGGGGGATATGGGGTTGAAGCAGAAGACGAGGAGCCACATCATGGTGAAGAACATAAACCATGGAAAAATCACCCCATTGAAAACCGTCCAAGGCATCACAAATGTTCCTGTGCGCCCATGTTTTCGGCTGAATGTCAGATCGCGGTGTTTCGAGAGAACTTGAAGGCTTCCTCGATACCATCGGTATCTCTGCTTAGCGAGACTAGTCATCGATTCAGGTGCTTCCGTGTAGGCACAGGCTGTTGCGTCAAATACCGTTTTATGTCCCGCTTTTAGAATCTTCAAGGTGAGATCGGCGTCTTCTGCAAACGTGTCGCCTTCAAACAATCCGATTTCCTTGAGAACCGAGACTCGAAATGCTCCGATCGGGCCGGGAACGACGGTCACGTTCTGAAGGCTTGCTTCGCTTCTTCTGTGCAGGTTTATGCCCACAACGTATTCGAGTGCTTGAAGTTTCGCTAATATTCCCGTTCGATTACCCACTTTCACGTTCCCAGCTACAGCCGCAACGCGAGGATCCTGGAAATGCTTAATCAGGTGCTGAATCGCATCTCGGTCGAGAAGCGTATCTGCATCGATGCAGACAATGAATTCACCCTGCGCTTCTCTGATTCCCGCGTTTAAGGCATCCCACTTTCCACCGTTGGGCTTTGAAACGAGTTTGACAAGATTATCATCGACAAAGCGCCGTGCAACTTCTAAAGTCCCGTCCGTTGAACCATCGTCTACGATGATGATTTCCTTCTTGGGATAGGAGAGCGTGAGAAGTGACTCGACCGTTTTACTGATTGCGTCTTCTTCGTTGTATGCAGGAACAATCACCGTAACTAAGGGGGTTCGGTTCAGGTTCTTCAAGTGTAAATCGCTCCTCTCCCGTCTTTTATGAAGGAGTGCTCCGCTAAAAGTGACAGAGCTTCGAATTGTAAACATGATTAAGGAGATGAAAAAGAGGTAGAACGCGATCTGATACAGCAAGTTTGGCACTAAAAACAGAATTACGATCTGAAGTAGAATGATGAAAATGGTGGTCACCAAAAGGAGTTTCATCACTGATAGTCCTGAATGCCGGATTGGGGAAGAGAATCTCCTTCTAACGGATGGAAACCAGATGAACGTGATGATTACAGTGATCAAGCAGATTAGCAGGGACAGATAGGTGATTACGTACCCGAGCTGGCTAAAGAAAGAGATCAGGACGGTGACGTCGATCGCGAGATTCAAGAATTTAGGGATCGTGAAGCCGACTACGATTAGAGAGCACGCCAGTGGTATAGAAGCTTTGTACTTCAATGTTCTCCCTCTTGATCGCTTGGTCGTAGGTCCTTGTTGAAACGTGGTAAGTTCAATACCTGCATTTGGAGGTGTATTCTGAAAAAGCGTTTGCTTGATGAATTCAGATTCCTAATCCAGAGTAGCTTCAACCACGTGTATCCTTTGACCTTCGATTAGCGGATTAACCCTGATCCAAGAACTCGGTCCACGGAACGAATTGACTTCACGAGTAGTATTCGTCTCTGGCAGTTACAAGAGCTTGAATGTTCTCGATTGGAGTCGATGGAGAGAATCCACATTCTGGCTCCAAGAGATCCGCACCTTCTTCAAGGGCTTTTTTAGCTTCAGCTTTAACGTCATCTGGAGATCCTAGAACCAAGGTCTTCTTCGATGACACGTTGCCCAGAATCTTCATGTTTCCGAGAATCGGCTTGACTTGGGCGATCTCGGCTTCAACGCTCAGACCGTTGAAGTCGATTGCAGCAAGGTCAGGCCAGATCTGGGCAGTGCGCCCACAGATGTGGAGTACCCGGATGCCGTCTAGGTGATTAGCGATGTTAGTTAACGCGGGTTTGACGAACCGCCTGAAGGCGATGGGGCTGATCATGTCTTGAGACGCCATCGCGTCGGCGACCTCGACGATGTGGGACCCTGCCCGGAATTGAGCCTTGGCATATTCGATTACGATCTCGGTGGAAAAATCAACGAACG
>CP070765.1:407760-411185 GCA_020345645.1 Candidatus Bathyarchaeota archaeon
GAACCCAGCTTGCAGAGCCTCTTCACAGACTTCCTGTTTCCACCTCGCTGGATTCTGCGGAAAGAAGAAATTCTCTGATTCGATTCTTTCAGGGAAGAATTCTTTGATCTCCCTGTCAGCATCTGGTCCCAAACCATACTCAAAAAAGTATCCACCTCGCCTCAGAACTCTGAACGCTTCATCAGCTGAATATTCAGCCAGCCGGGTGATCACGATATCAAGACACCCGTTGTCGAATGGCAGCATGCAGCCATCACCTTCAACGAACGTAAGATTGGAGAGACCAGCGTTGTTGATACTGGCTTGTTTAAGCATAGCCGAGGAGACATCGAGTCCTACGAAAAGCGAGGAGCTTCCTGCATCCGCTAATTCCCGGATAATGTGGGCTGTTCCGCATCCGATATCGAGAATCTTCATCCGCGGTTTTATGTTGGAGAGAATGCACGAGATGTACGGGTCTCTCCTCGTGTCGCTCCGCTTCTTTGTCCAGCGATCCCTCAATTGCACTTGCCGTTCCGAGTCCCCTAGTCCCACGCTTCAGCCTTCACTGTCCTAGAATTAGGGATAACCTGGGCTTACGTATTTCGTCCTGTCAGGAATCTCCAGTGGCGAATGGCGATCACTACAATTCAACGTCCAGCAAGCACAACGCCTGCGTGAAGGATGCCTGGCTGTGGTTGGTCATGGTCGGTGAATTTAGTGCTGCGCGATCTTTAGATCAAAGACTTTCCGGAGCAGGTGGATCGGGAGCATTCCGTTACTCGTGATGGTGTCGTGGAAGAATTTCTCAGTGAACCGGGTACCCATCTTTTCCTTGACTTCTTCCTTCAGCTGTAGAATCAGGCGTTTCCCGAGTAAGTAGGACAAGGGGTAACCAGGGGATTGCGTGTAGCGCCGGACTTCAGCCATCGCGCCATCCTTCGACATCCCCACTTCCTTCACTAGCATGTTGACAGCCGCGTCGAAGCTCATCTCACCCCTCGAGAGCTTAACGTCCACGATTATTCGGACGGCTCGCCAGAGGGCGTCATTCACCTGCACGAGTTTCGCTTCGTTCCCCTGCAGGAATCCGTGTTCCATCATCATCTGTTCACAGTAGTGCGCCCACCCCTCCACGGTCTCAGTTCCGCTGGCGAGTAAATGCACCAACGAGCTTCGGTTGGATACGGTTAGCTGCAGAAAGTGTCCTGGGAAGGCCTCATGAACAGCCGTATTACGGATGCTGGGGTAGTTCAAATAGTTGCCCAAATCAGCCTGCTCCTTCGGTCGGGTGACGATGTATGTTCCAATCATCGGCTTATCGAATCGTGATGGCATCATCAGAGCAGCAAAGGGAATGATCGGTGCGAGGTACGCGGGAGTCTCCTCGATGATGAGTTTGTCCTCTTCGTAAACCGTGGCGAGGTTTTTATCGATAACGAACTGCTTCGCATCCTCCATCGCCTTCTTCGTCTCTGCTAGAGCATCCTCGAAGGTTTTAGGAGCATGTTTCTCAATTGCTTTGATGACTTCGTCAACGCTTTTTTCCGGGGTTATTTTTGACGCGATTCTCGCCCGTTCCTCTTTCAGTTCCTTAAGGTAGGTGGTTCCGACTTCGTGAATCTCGTCTGAGGTCATCCCAAGCCCACGAAGTTCGATTAGTTTCTCAAACTTCTCTTTCCCGATCGCCCATTCTTCGATCGTGTCCTGCTTCAGCTTCGTAAGCCAACTCAGGTGTTCTTGAAGGGGTGCTTCAAGACCCTCGATGGCTTTCTGAAGTCTTCCATGGAGTTCAAGGGATATCTGTGCTTTGGAAGCCATGGCGATGAACTGAAATAAGCCTGGGATCCGCTGTGCAGATTCAAGCGCAATCTCATTCCAGAGCTTCACCGGGGTAGAGTTGTCAAACCGCGTCCTGAATTCCTTCAAGTACTGTGGCACCAGTTCCAACCGCGAGATCACGGCTTCAACCCGTTTCTCCAAGGGAGCGTAATCTCGCGTTATGAGAGAATGTAGCGCGCCACCGATCAAGCCGAAAGCGTCCGGATTCAGTTCGTGATGCCGTAGTTCATAAAACTCGAACTTTTCGAATTCAACTGCTTTCTCCATAATATGCCAGTCTATCTTGTTATTATCGCTCAACGAGTCAAAGTCTACTGTATCCTTCACTTGTTGAAAGTGGGTTTGCAGGATCTTCATACTTCGGAGAATGTGCGCCGTGTCGCCTTTCGGAAGCAGATGATCATAGGGATCGTGGAGCCCCATGAAGCTTGCGAAAGTCGGATTCTCCTTGAAGAGCTCGTCAAACAAGCTCTTCTTCAGCTGTTCAAACTTCTCGTTAGAGTCCAATGTTCTCGACCCAGAAGCAACAGGACCTAATTGGTAGTTAAGCTTTAGGTGTCCAAGCTTGGTACACAGTAACTCAGTACTTCACGGTGAGGTAGAGCATAACAAAAAGGGCTACACACGTGAAGAGGTCGAGTAGCATGGCGAAGGGCCCGAGTCCGACGGCTCGAAAACCGAAGAGCCAATGCACAATGGGGTTGGATGATAGGGCGTACAGAAGTAACACTAGCGAGAAGAGGATTAAGCCAACGGTGAAGTCAGAGCCAGTCCGCCGGTATATGTCAACGTAGATCACAAGCAGGAAAACTAGGAGTGTAGCGTTGACCGTAGAAACTACTGTCCTCAACGTGTAGAAGACTTCGATGTCCCAACGCACAGGATCCCATGGAAGGCGCCTTGCTAGTATGGAAATAGCGGATAATCGAGCACTGGACCAGAGTCCTGCGAGTAAAGCTACGGCTAGGACAGCAATGATGATTAGCAGGATCTCAAAGCTTCTCTTCATACGACCTTCACTTCGCCTTCTCCTTTTTCTGTCTTTTCCAGATTTTATTCAGAATCTCCTCAAACATCACGTATTCGTCCTCCAATTGCTGCGATAGGAAGTAGGTTGTGCCATATCCTTCACCAGCGGAGGTGATCAGCTGGTTCTTCAAGAGAACATTGAGATGGTGTCTAATGGTTCGATAATCCATCTCGAGATGATTGGCTAGCTGGTTCGCGTTCCTCGGCGTCTCTCTTAACGCCTGTATGATTTTAGCCCTGGTAACTCCTCCGCGGGTACCCGCGATCAACCACCCCAACAGGTATTTCAATTGACGTGGTCCGGAGGACATCAGTGCTACTCCAACAGGTGAATTATGGTTGTTAGTGCACCAGTATCGTGCTAGTTGCAGATATGTGCTTCTGGGTCCGAGAACCAGACTTGCAGATGCACTTCAGCTACTCTATCCGTTCAAGTTTCCTTCTTCCAAGGTAAAGGAAGCCCAGTCCTACGAGCCACCCAAGAGCGGTGTGAAGAAGCTGAGCGTATAGGATGCTGGTGTTGGAATCGAATTGGAGCCCACTCGCAGTCAGAAGCACCATGGATAGGAGGAAAA
>CP070765.1:411285-414635 GCA_020345645.1 Candidatus Bathyarchaeota archaeon
CGCTAGAGGAAAACCACCTATATTCTTCTGATAAACCTCAAGAAACCACAGGTCGACAACGTAACAGATGACTACAATCAACACAGTGAAACCTAAGATTACCAATATGTTCAAAATGATCCGTTGCAGTCGACTATCAAGCATGCTATCCATTTAGTACATTGTATTTTATGTATTATAGTATAATTCAACTCGTTGGGTTTGGGTGTGGGGGGTTAAAATGTAATCGCCAAACCCCACACCCCATTAGATTATAGTATAATGAGTAGCTATATTCTGTGCGCCAATATCTCTTCTGCAGTACTCCGGTAACTAGAAGTAAGTTCCTGAAAGCCTAAAATAGCCGACCTGTCACTGTTTTCCAATTAATACACGAGGGAGAAAGTAGAGATGAAGCTGACAAAAAAGAGACTTGGACTCATTGCATTAGTGGTTGCGTTAGCGATCGGGAACATCACTTTCGCATTACTGTACATGACCAGAGACGTAAATATCACCGGTGGAATATCGACGATTGGATCAATCGAAGTCTACCAAGATGATGGAGTGACAATATTGACAAGCTTCGACTATGAAAATTTCACAGGGGGAGTTCCACAAAGCCTCTATGGACCTAGTTTCTTTATCAACAACACTGGAAACCAACCAATGTATGTCTACTGGAACATATCAACAGGCTCAATTGCCTGGGAGAACACTAGTACAGGATATCATTACCGCGAAGCGGCGGTTATGAAATACCAATTTCACATTAGAAATGGAACTGATGATTGGTGGGTTCCAAACACAGAAGCGAGAATAATTCCTGTGGATCAAACAATTTCCGAAGAAATGATATTATCTTACAGTGGCAGTAACAAAACTGCTGAAACTATCAGCTTCACTGTAACATTCTACGCCAAAGACGCTTAACCCTCTCCCTTTTTCTGTAATCAATAACCTTGTGCGAAAAGTCAGCCAGCTAATTATCAAAATAATCGATGAGCCTACTAACGGGTTTGCCAACCAACCAGTCAAACCGTTAGACTCGTTTGGTGTGTGGGGGGGCTAAAATTTATTCCCACACACACATTTGATGTATGGTAATTCATTCATCTATTATATTCAAACCTACTGTAACAGCAGGAATAATCGGTGTATTGATTCGACATCATCTAGGATTAGAAAACTCGTACTTCAAGATGCAGTACGATGGAGTAGTCCTATTCGACCTAAGGTTGTCTTAATTTCAAAGGCTCTTCAAAGAATTAGTGAGCATAAAGCCTAAGAAACATTTCAGATTAAACCTGTTTCTACAAAATAGAGACTTGCAGATATTAGACTTACCTAAAAAACATCCCGACTTCTTTATTCCATCTCCACCATCTGAAGTATTCCATGCAGCCTTCGTTGGTTAAGTTTGGAATGTCCTTGCTAATGTATGCGTACATTTTCGGATAACTGCTTGTTCTGTTCTTGTAGTTCACTTTCTTTCCTGATGAAAGGAAAGTCAGAGTCGTACCCATGCTTTTGGACGCGGACTACCGTAATCTGTGGCGAAATTCTTCCGTTGCTTGGATCGATGTTTTGAGAAGCACGTGCGACAGTAAACAGGTTTCCCTACGGTGGGTTTGAAAGGTACTGTTGCGGCATTACCGCAATCAATACATTTAATCTCGAACATCTTTTTTTGGGACATCAAAATCACCTCTATTAAGTTAATTCAAATTAATTGACGACTGTTTCGCACAGGATCGATTAATTTTCCACTAACTCACCGATCGCGAATCTGTTCCCTACCCTTATGATTCGGAACTTAGCCTGGTCACCTTGTACTGTGTTGGGCACAAACACGATGAAGCCGTCGATTTTCGCGATACCGTCACCTCTGCGACTTATTTCCTCAATTTCAGCTTCATATTCTTGGTCGACTTCAACGGGGGATTTTATGTGAAACCTAGAGCGCCCGCTAGTCTGCCACTTTTTCTTCTGAATATATGAATATGACATTCATTCACCTCATGTAATTTGCCAGCCAGAAACGCTTTAGAAAAAAGCAAAAACGTCGTTACCGTTCTACCCTTTTAGAAAAGCCACTAACTGTTGGACTTCTATTACACGACTTTCACTATTAAAGGTATGTGTGTGTAGTTTCATCTGTGTTCGTAGACACACACATATACATCTGCGTAAGCTGGTGTTGCGTATATAGACATTGGCACATAGCCTAATATGTGACTCATTACATAGTAATAGGAGTAGAATTTTCTTAGAGAATACTGACAGAAGGCTGTTTTGCGTTTTGTCGTTTGTCTTTTGACCATTCTACCACGAAATGTGAAGAAAAAGAATGGAGTTAGATGGAAGGGGGTCTGTGGTTTGGAATTTTCTGGGGTTCAGGCTAAAATGCTTTACCGAATTGTCTCCAAGATTGGAAGAGCGGGAGCTACTTCAAAAGCGAAAGCCGTGACAATTGAGGAGGCTGGATTTGATTTGCAGGAACTACAATGGTTGAACTACTTTGCTGGGGTTTTTCTTGGGAAAGTAAAGAAAACCATTGACAAAAAATATTACATCTAGAAACAACGATATTGCTAAAAACCATTTCATCACTCTAGTCAGTAGCCTGCTACCATATCGGCTCAGCAACCACTAAATGGAGAAGTCGCATCCTTATGTAAGCCTCCGGGGAAACGGAACCTGGATTGAAACGAGTTTCTAGCTCATTTCTCTGGGCACCAACCGAATCCATGGTTAATTAGGGAGGTCTTGTTATGATCAGGCGAGGTCGAAACGGTCGAGGTTCATTACCTTGTTCCACGCCGCTACGAAGTCATGCAGGAACTTCTCCTGGGAGCCATCACATCCGTAGACTTCCGCTAAGGCCCGGAGTTGGGAATTCGAACCGAAGATAAGATCGACGCGGGTGCCGGTCCACTTGAGTTTGCCTGTTGCACGATCACGACCTTCGAACACGTCTTCGGCTTCCGAGGTTGCCTTCCATGTCGTGCTCATGTCAAGGAGATTCACGAAGAAGTCGTTGGTGAGGGCCCCTGGTCGCTTAGTGAAGACGCCGTGCTGGGACTGCCCGAAGTTAACGTTCAAGACGCGCAGGCCCCCAATGAGAACCGTCATCTCAGGGGCAGTCAGCGTCAGCAGTTGTGCCCGATCAACCAGCAGTTCCTCCGCCGATACAGCGTATTTGGTTTTAAGGTAGTTGCGGAACCCATCCGCGACCGGTTCGAGCAAGGCGAAGGAGGCCGCATCAGTTTGCTCCTGCGACGCATCCATGCGTCCCGGTGAGAAGGGAACCGTCACATCGTGACCAGCCTTCTTCGCAGCTTTCTCGACGCCTGCACAACCCGCCAGAA
>CP070765.1:414735-417996 GCA_020345645.1 Candidatus Bathyarchaeota archaeon
ACAGTCCACCTGAGACATCCAAGACATCTACCCCTGAGGCTTCGAGTTCCCTGGCGAACTTCTGGGAGTCTTGGATCTGCGTTCCAGCGGGATCAAGGTCATCTGATCCAAGGCGGTAGAGTAGCAGTCGACCTCGCGTCTCTTTGCGAACAGCTGCGACTACTTCAAGTGGAAACCTCATTCGATTTTCCAACGCTCCCCCATACTTATCTGTGCGATGGTTTGCCAGAGGAGAGAGGAACTGGTTTAGGAGGAAACCATGAGCTCCATGGAGTTCAACGCCATCGAAGCCTGCCTTGATCGCTCTTTGAGCCGCGTCAGCGAATGCATCCACTAAAACCGGCAGCTCGTTGAGCCTTAGTCTTCGAGCACTGTCTCCCGCAGACGGAGCAACGGAGGGTTTTCCTGTCAGAGTTGAATTCGCATCGCGCCCTGCATGGTTTATTTGAGTGATTGCAGGTGTGCCCGTTGCATGGATCCTGCTAGAGAGCTCCTCTAAACCAGCGATTAGCTGATCGTCATGTATTCCTAGCTGTTTCGACCCGAGTTTTCCCTCCAGCAGGACAAAACTATGTTCAATAATAACCAAACCGATTGATCCGGACCGCTTGACATAATGATCAATAAGGCGGGAGGTGACTGCACCGTTTGATTCCGCCATACCTGTGTACATCGGTGGCAGGACAATGCGATTACGTAACGTCAAGCCTTTAACGACCAGAGAATCTGAGAGACGCGGCAGAACCTTCACCTCACTCCGGAACATGAACGGTCAGCTAAATAGGTTGTCTTTGATCGACAAAAGGAGTCGCAAGAAGGTTTTTAGGTTCTAGAATCCTGGGTTTCTTGAATTACAGGTGTCACAATCCGGCTTTATCTTCGACGTGAAGAGGTTCGCAATCCACGATGGACCAGGGATCCGCACGACAGTCTTCTTCAAGGGATGCCCTTTAGACTGTCCGTGGTGTCATAATCCAGAGGGAAAAGCGAGACAGCTAGAATTCATGTGGGCAGAGGCGGACTGCTTAGGATGCAGAGACTGTAAAGATGCCTGCAACAGAAACGCTATCTCATTCCCAAAGGGATCACTACTCTTGGAGAAAGAAAAATGTAACTTCTGTCAAGTCTGCACTCAGATCTGCCCTGCTCGAGCTTTGAGGATTGTGGGGAGCGAGACTACTGTGATGGAAGTGATGAAGGAACTCGAAAAAGATGTCCCTTTTTACGATCAGTCAGACGGTGGTGTGACCTTCTCCGGAGGAGAACCATTGATGCAACCGCTCTTCCTGAATGACCTTGCTGAGGCCTGCAAGGATACCGGAATGCACACCACACTTGACACCTGCGGGTACGCGGAGCCCGAGAGCCTGCAAGGAATCAGCAGACACATCGATCTTTTCCTATACGACCTGAAGATGGTCGACGACGAGAAACATGTCAGATTCACAGGAGTCTCAAACAGCCTGATCCTTGAGAACCTACGAACGCTCTCGAGATCAGGAGAGAACGTGATTGTACGCTACCCCCTCATACCCACCGTAAATGACAACGATGAAGACATCTCAAAACTCGCCGACTTCGTCTCAACGTTGAAGGGTGTGAAAGAAGTTCATGTACTTCCATATCACCGAAGCTGGGTGACAAAATCCAAAGGGCTTATCTGGGCAGAGGAAAAACCGTTCGACAACCATCCTCCATCTCCTACGTCACTTAAGAGAATCCAAGGCAAATTACTGGATACCGGAAAGAAAGTGCTTGTAAGTCGGTGAAAAAAACTGTTGTCGGAGAGAGTGAAACGCTTAAGAGAACAGAGCGTCAGGGCGAAGCCGACGATCTCAACGGAAAGAGCTGAATTACTAACCGAGTTCTGCCAAAACCAAGGGTCTAAAAGGGTCTCGATCCCAATAACCCGCGCTCTAGCCTTTCGCTACCTACTGCAGAACCAGTCGATTTGTATATGCAGCGGAGAGCTTATCGTAGGAGAACGAGGACCAGCTCCCAAAGCCACTCCCACCTACCCAGAACTCTGCTGCCACACAGTGGAAGATCTTGAAGTCTTAGATTCCAGGAAGAGAACCCCGTTTCAGGTCACTGAGGACGCTAAGAGCATCTATAGCGAGAAGATCGTGCCTTTCTGGCGGGGGAGAACAATGCGAGAGCACGTCTTTGGTGCCATGTCCCCCGAGTGGATGGCTGCTTTCCAGTCGGGAGTCTTCACAGAGTTTATGGAGCAGAGAGCGCCCGGACATGCAATACTAGATGATAAGATCTATCACAGAGGTCTGAACAGCTTCAAAGCCGACATTAGAACACAATTGAAACACTTGGATTACTTCAATGATCCAGAAGCGTTCGACAAGGAACAGGAACTTAAGGCCATGGAAATCGCAGCGGAAGCCCTGATCAGCTTTGCAGAGCGCCACGCAACGAAAGCGATGGAGCTTGCCGAGGTCGAAGACGATCCAACGCGTAAACAGGAGCTGCAGAGAATTGCTGAAATCTGCACCCACGTCCCTGCAAATCCCCCGAGGAACTTCTGGGAAGCCTTGCAGATGTATTGGTTCATCCATCTAGGAGTGATCATCGAGCTGAACGAGTGGGACTCCTTCAACCCAGGCAGACTCGACCAACACCTGCACCCGTTCTATCGAGCGGGATTAGAGACCGGAGAGTTAACGAAAGAGTTCGCGCGGGAGCTGCTCAAGTGCTTCTGGGTAAAATTCAACAATCAACCCGCACCCCCAAAAGTGGAGATTACGGAGGAGCAGAGTGGAACCTACCAAGATTTCGCTTTAATCAACATTGGGGGAGTCACAGCGGAAGGGAAAGACGGCGTTAATGAACTCTCCTACATCCTCCTCGACGTAGTCGAGGAGATGCGGCTGACGCAGCCAAGTGGCTGCATTCAGCTCAGCCACAGGAACCCAGATGGATTCCTGAATAGAGCAATGAAAGTGGTTAAAGCAGGGTTTGGGCAGCCTTCAATCTTCAACACCGATACAATTATTCAAGAATTTCTCCGGGCTGGGAAATCCCTGAAAGACGCAAGAACAGGGGGACCAAGCGGCTGCGTCACCATTAGTGCCTTCGGAAAGGAAAGCTGCACGCTCACCGGCTACTGTAACTGGCCAAAGATCCTTGAGATCACGTTGAATAATGGAATTGATCCAGAGACGGGGAAACAGATCGGGTTGAAGACGGGGAACCCGCACAGTTTCGCAACCTTTCAGGATCTTCTGGATGCCTATAAACGACAACTCG
>CP070765.1:418096-421324 GCA_020345645.1 Candidatus Bathyarchaeota archaeon
GTTGCCAGAATGTCCATCACATTCAACAGGAGTAATGAAGTAAACCATGGTCTTAACGAGCGTCTCAGAGCCATTCTCCATCTTATTAGAATTAGACTCCCCGATACTTATGCTCTGACCCAGCTGTCTGCCTTTTACGCGGCGACAAGTATGATGGTGGTTTTTTCGTACGCTTCCTTTATCGTCTTCGCCAGCTGGGCGTATTCCTTAAGCGTAATTCGGTGGGCCATAGGGTTCGTTAAATGTATCTCGTGTCTCAATATATCCGTGCTTTCGAAATTCGATATATGTCGAATCCAGAAACTGTAACGCATTTTCTCTGGATATCGACTGCAGTTGAAATGCAATGGTGGGTCAGCTGATTCTGCTGCCTTCTTCTATGTCCTTCTCGGGTTGCAGACAGATGACGTTTCCGGATTCATCCTGAGCTGCAAGGATCATGCACTGGGATTCTACGCCCATGAATTTTCGTCGCTCAAGATTTAGGAGAAAGGCGAATTTTCGATCCTTCAAATCCGCTGGATCATACCATTCCCGAAGCCCGGCTACAGCCTGTCTCATCTCTTTTCCGAAGTCTACATCCATTCTTATGAGGTTGCGTGATCCTTGGATCTGTTCTGCTTCTATCACGCGTCCGATTCTCATATCAAGTTGTTGAAACTCTTTGAAAGTAACTTCCATTTATGTCAACTCTCGATGCCGGATTCATGTTATGGACCCAGAACTTATCCTTTTCTTCGGGGAGCAGAGTTATGGTTTTAAGTACGGTTCTCTATCGCATACGTGAGATCACGAAAATGTCGTATTGTAGCCATTGTGGAGCTAAATTGCCTGACGATGCTAAATTCTGTTCCTCCTGCGGGGCTTCTGCATCAGCTGAAACTGAAACCAAAGAAACCATTTACGCAATGAAAGTGACAGATAAACCTCGAATAACAGTGATGAACTCAGCCTCTGGATCGATTGAAGTTACAAAAGGGTCTGAGACTGAAGTGAACGTGAAGTTTGACCTTCTTAGGCCAGAAGCGTTGTATTGGGATGTCTCCCAAGATGGCAACACCGTGACAGTCAGCTGTCGTAGAAGGAGCTCAGTAAACTGGATAGATTGGCCGATCGACATATTCTCAGCTGGTCCAAGAGCTAAGATTCACGTAGCAGCTCCCGTCAAGAGTGACTTAACCTTGGAGAACCGCACAGGAAAGATAATGGTGAGTGGTATAAAAGGCGAGGTCTCAGTGGAGTCGTCCGCTGGAGCGTTAAGAATTCTGGACTGTGAAGGAGCAATCAGAGCGAGAACGAAAGCTGGCTCCATCGACATGGAGCACGTAGATGGCACCGTGCATGCCCGTAGTTCAGCCGGCTCTATCCGCTATCATGGAACCTTGTCGAAGGGTGAAAACTGGTTCAGAACCAGCGTTGGGAGCATCGACCTTGTACTTCAGGGTGAACCCGACCTACAGATAGAGGCCTCAACGATGTTAGGAAGCATCAAATGCCGACCTGATCTAGCGGATGCTCGAATGGACCGGGGAAGACTGCGAGGCTCCATCGGCACTGGAACCGGTAGGCTCTATGCGGAAACCAAGACAGGGCGCATAGCCATCCGCCACTAAATTACTTCGTTTCTTGTGCACTAATCTCCTTATACTGGTAGTAGTGAAGCGACATTGCGGTCGCTTCCATAGATGCTTATTGAGTCATGACCGTGCGTGTTCAGAGTAGACTTCGCTAGGATGATGATGAAAATCCTAATCTGAGACATTCTGAAATTGGTATGCTGATTCACTTGGGTGATCAACATATCATGCTTCGCACAAGAGCCATCATCTTCGATGACCGTGGAAAACTCCTTGTCCAGCACCATAGAACACAACAACCGGACTTCTATAGGCTGCCCGGAGGTGGCGTCAAATATGAAGAAAAACTGGAAGACTGCCTTATACGTGAAATACGAGAGGAAACTAACCTAAAAATTGAGGTGAATCGGCTAATCTGGGTCCGCGATTACTTAGAAGGTTCCCCATATCATTCAATCGAGTTCTTCTTTCTAGCTTCGATCACGGGCGGAGCATTCACCCCCCGACCAGAAGCTGAGAACATTGAACTTATGTACGTCGACATCGATGAATTAGAAAACGTCGTATTCTACCCGAAGGATTTCATTGCGAAACTTAAGCTCATAAAAGAAGATCGCGAGTGGACAGAACTGAACCCTTACGTCAGGTCCGCGAATTAGCAGGTGTCCATTACGATTTTCATGTAAGTGGTTCTTAGTTTACACCCACTCGCCTGATCAACTTCGGGGGAGTGAACTTAAGGTTCAATCTCTTCATTTCGTCCCCAATTTGCCAAGGCGCTTTCAGTAAGGCAGTAATTCCTTCAACGTGTGCAGCGCCGGTCAATGCTAAGATCCGTACATCCTCGTTCTCAGCTAACTTTCGAGACGCGATCCATGCGAGTCGGCAAGCCATCAACGCGTTGCGTTCATCGATTAAAACCCTCCATACCTGTGGGGCTCTTGCGCGAAGAACCTGCAGTCGTTCTTTATGTCGATTCATGACTTCGCGTTTCCGTCCTTCCTCCCAGAGCCTTTCCTCATCGAAGAACCCTGGAGGGCGGAAGGGGTCTAAATGGGAGAAGAGAGGGAACCTTATGTAAGGAAGTTGGCGTCCTATTCTCTTTGAGATCTCGTTCTCTGACATGTCGATGAGCCAGATGTTCACGTCCAAGTTGCCTACGGCATCGCTTGCACCAATGAACTCGCATCTTCGTGAACAGGCTAGACGGTTCACACACGAACTGCAACGGAGGTCTAAGAACGTGAACCGCCGTAAATCAAGTTCGACTGCTAAATCTGTCGGCTTCGTCTCTTGCACTGATTCAGTGGCTTCAACGAGACTGCGGCGTGTGAAATGGGCTGTTCCTAGGACAGTGACGAAATCGCTGTAATCCGTGTTGAGGATCTCGACCATATTGCCGGCTCCTACTCGATTTTAATCTTCTTTCCGGGTCTCTCGTCTTTCTGCTTGGGGCGCTTTGGTACGTTGATTTCAAGTACGCCATTCCGGTACTTCGATGTAGCTTTCTCAGGATCAGTCGTCTGCGTCGGCAGGTTCACTCGTTTGAAGAAGTCTTTGGCTTTGACTTCCACAATGTCCTCGATCACATTCAGCTGGATGTCTTCTTTCTCGACGCCCGGTAGTTCCATGTAGATCTCGATGTGGTCCT
>CP070765.1:421424-424618 GCA_020345645.1 Candidatus Bathyarchaeota archaeon
GGCAAGAGACTCGAGTTGGAGATCGGTCTCTTCGACTGCCCCAAAGACGGGACATTCCGGAAAGCTCTAAGCAAGCGAAAGATTTAGTCTTCTCTATCCTTCTCCTTTTTTCTCTTAACTGATCTGACCGCAGAGTCTACGCCGGCGAAGCAGATGCCTCGAAGCGATGTAATAGTTGTAGGTGCAGGACCAGCTGGAATGGTCGCAGCCAAAACAGTTGCTGAGAAGGGCATCTCGGTCACCATATTCGAAGAACACTCAGAGGTTGGAACCCCGACACATTGTACAGGGCATGTCAGCCTTAAAGGGCTTCGTCGTCTGGGCTTGGATCTCCCTAAGAATGTTATTGAGAACAAGATCACATCAGCCATCTTCCATTCTCCTTCTGGCTTCAGCTTTTCTATGAGTTATTCTACTCCCGTGACCTACGTACTCAACCGTCAACTCTTTGATCAGACATTATTACGTTCAGCAATGAAGGCAGGTGCTGAAATCTCGACAGGGGTTTCAGTTACCTCCTTCCTCAAGAAGAACAGTCAGGTGGTCGGCGTTTCCTTAAAAGGCGAAGAGAAACGTGTCTCTCAGGTTGTGATCGACGATGAAGGCGTGTCGTCCACTCTGTTGAAGCGTGCGGGGTTTGAAACGCTTGATCCTAGCAAGACAGTAAATGCTATTCAAGCTGAAGTTGATGGAATCCAGAATGTTGACGAATCGACTGTAGAGCTATTTTTTGGTCGGAAAACTGCCCCTGGCTTCTACGCTTGGATTGTCCCATTAGGTGACGGAATAGGCAAAGTCGGTCTTGCAGCAGCTAAAGGTAACCCGCACGACCTCCTGTTCAGGTTCATCAATGAGAATTCAGAGGCGAAACACAAGCTTAAGAGGTGTAGCATGAGAAACCTTACAGGTCATCCAATCCCGCTCAGTGGAGGTGGAATAAAATCCTTCTACCCAGGACTATTGATAGTGGGTGACGCTGCGTCCCATGTCAAACCAACAACTGGTGGTGGTATCATATTGGGATTAACTGCTGCTAAAATCGCTGGTGAGATTGCAGCTATAGCGGTTAAAAGTGAAGATTCATCAGCAAGAACCCTTTCACACTATGAGCGGAGATGGAAGAAAGAGATAGGCTTCGAGTTGACTGTGATGAACTATCTGCGGCGCCTATTCGACAGCCTTGGGGACAAGCAATATGACGCGTTGTTTCGATACTGCAGACTACTTCAATTGAATGAAACTTTGAAAAACGAACGTGAGCTCGACTTCCAAGGGACTATGCTGTTTAGAGCAATTAAGAACCCGCGAACTTTCCTTGCATTGTCCTATTTATTCATGACTACTCTTCCTGCAATCCTGACTTCTCGTGGGGACGTGTACCGGGAGGATGTATAACGTATTGGTACAGTTGACTCGTGAGCTCGACTTCAAGCAGGTGATAGTGGTTAGAATCGACTTGAAGATGGGCAAGGGGAAACTTGCTGTTCAAGTTGCCCACGCTGCGATCTCTGCGTTCGAAGAAGCGAGAAAAAGACGTCCAGAGTGGGTGCAGGCGTGGTTGGACGAAGGTCAGGCCAAAGTAGCGGTGAAAGTAGGAGACCTCGGTGAGTTGATGAAACTGAAAAGCGAAGCAGCTAAGCAGCGTTTTCCACACAGCCTTGTAACGGATAGAGGATTAACTCAGCTTCCTCCTAGCACAATAACCTGTTTAGGAATCGGTCCCGCTCCTTCCATTGATTTGGATGAACTGACAGGAGCACTCCCTCTTCTGTAAGCCTGAGTGAATCTTGAGCACATCACATGTTGAGAAAGACATCGGAATCGAAGGCTTCGCGTCGACGCACCTTGGGATCGGTGGATCGATCAAACATAGTCCAGAGGATTTCACCGTTGAAGAACTACTTCTAGATGGTTCAAGGGTTAAAAGCACATATGACCCTCCATCCCGATCGGAGGAAAAAGACCGCTACCTAATTTGTCTACTTGTCAAACAAGATTGGGACACTATTACAGCTATTCACATAATCGCAAGGCAATTAGGAATCCACGAGGAACGAATTCAGGCCATGGGCTTGAAAGATAAGAGGGCTGTGACCGCTCAGTACATCAGCATTGAAAACATCAAGATGATTGAGCTGAAACGGATCACAACCAAAGGTTTGACAGTTCAGCCACTTCGATACTCTCCCAACATGATGTTCCCACAGATGTTGTATGGTAACGCCTTCAAGATAGTTATACGGCAGATCCCGCTTTCTCATTCAGCTATAACGAATAGAATGAACGCAATGTTAGATAGCCTGCGTTCATTAGGTGGTTTTCCAAACTTCTTTGGTCATCAGCGGTTTGGTGTGACGCGACCCATTACGCATAAAGTAGGACGGGCGCTAGCAGAAGGAGACCTGAAGCAGGCGGTGCTAGTTTTCTTAGCCAATTATAGTGCATGGGAGCATCCGCAGGCGAGGTTAGCACGAATAAGACTCTCAGAGAGTAGCGACTTCAAGACTGCACTTGAAGAATTTCCGAAGAATCTCGCCTACGAAAGACTCCTACTATCCTACTTGCAGAAACATCCAGAAGACTTTACAGGAGCCCTCCGAGAGCTTCCAATACAACTTCGACGACTCTTCCTGCAAGCATATCAATCCTACCTCTTCAATCGCTTTTTAAGTGAACGTGCAAAACGAGGAATTCCAATAGAGAAACCTCAAAAAGGTGACTATGTGCTGAAAGCCGACAGTAATCGTTTGCCTAGCAGAAGTTACGTAAAAGCAACATCGAGAAATCTTGAGACGCTACGGCGATCGGTTAAAAAAGGCGAGATGTTTGTCGCCCTTCCCTTGATTGGCTTTCGACAGAGCCCTTCAGATGGGTTACAGGGGGAAATCGAAGCTTCAGTTCTGCAACGTGAAAACATTACTCAACAGCACTTCCTCACTCCTTCTTTGCCTGAAGTGAGTGCAGGAGGAGGTCTACGTGCCACAGTTGCACGAGTTCAGAACCTTAGTTTCGAGATGCCGATGAACGACGAACAGAATCCGGCGAAAAGAAAACTTGGACTTGGCTTTACTTTACATCGGGGATGTTACGCCACCGTCTTTCTCCGAGAGCTAATGAAACCTCACAACCTTGCAGAAGCTGGTTTCTGAACGCTTCGAGCAAAAGTCATGGTGCAAGTCTGCTTCGATCTCGGG
>CP070765.1:424718-427715 GCA_020345645.1 Candidatus Bathyarchaeota archaeon
CGCATCACTTCCCTTCTTCAGTTCAATTGTAGCTCCCATAAGATCGCCTGTCGCGTTGAGCACCAGTTTCTCGGCATCAGCTTCAATCCTCACGTGGTCACTCACCAATTGGGCGTCCTCAATCACTTGACGCAGTCCATAAGCAGTCACCTTTGCTTGAGCTTTAAAAGTGATCTTAGGAGTAGGGACCTCTTCCTCTTGAGGTTCGAGAGTTGGCATATTGAAAACGCGATTGTATTTCCCTGTTATAGAGACTTGGAGGCGTTGTGTTTCCTGATTTAATGCCATTTCTACTGCTTCTTCTTTGCTCGTTCTTCGAAGTAGCTTGAGAAGCTCATTGAGGTTCACGCAGATCTTCTGAGGCTGATCACATTCGTACTGAAAACCGGATCCTTCAACCGTCTCGTCGAAGACGGTCTTGGGCCAGAAGAAGTCTACCATGGCGACACGAGAAGGATCCATAGCGCGTAGGTTGATGTTTTCTGGAGTCAGATTGAAGGTTGCCTCATCAATAAGGATCCCTATCGCAGAAAACGTATCACGCAGTAATCGGGCATCAGTCATTTTCGCCTTAAACAAGACCACTCAGTTCTCCTAACAATGGATGAGTATTGTGCTGGCGTCGCTAATAAAAGCATAACGCTCGAGACTTGATGGGAAATACAAAACATTTGTATGACGCACCTATGATAACAGAAGCGATGAAATTGAAAAACCACTCGTCTGGGTGTGCGAAGAAGACTACCTCCGTCTATGGTCATTTGATTTGGAGTACACGAACGCAATTCATAGCCATTCTCAGGAATTTACAGTCCACTCCTATCCTACTAGTGGTACTTTCTATTGTATTACCAATGACGATCCTTTTCGTCATGGATCCCAACTCGTTTTCATTGACTTGGAAAGGTCGAACCTTTTACCTATTCTTCCTTTGGCTCCTATTACTCGAGCTGATTTTAGATTGGGAGAAATTTAAGGTCAAAACATTCCTTAGCAGTCGAAGGATCTCCGTTCTGGTAATTTTTCTAATTTTGCCAACTGCCTATGTTGTTGCAGTTAACTATCTTGAGGGAAGGTCAATTCTGCTGGCAACAGGTGAATTTCTAAGGATCCCAATTCCTGAAGGAGTGTCCTTTACCAACTGGTTCCAGAACTCTTGGGTTTTGTCGATTGAGTACTTGATATTTACCTTGCTTTTTTCTGTGACCATCTGGATCTCCTATAAACTTGAGGGGTTGAAGGCTCTTTCTAGCTCCATAATTCTTCTAGGTGCCATAGGTTCAGTATATATGATCGATACCCTTTATCCATATGGCTATTTTACTCCCCTGCAAACGTTCGTTCCTTTTACTGCGTCTCTTGCAGCAGTTGTGCTTGGACTACTAGGCTACCAAACCGAAAGTATATCTTATTATGGCATGCCAACGCTCAGGGTTCTCGACTCTTCAGGGCAGGTTCTAACCCCCTACTATTCCATCGGTTGGCCCTGCGCAGGAGTGCAAAGTCTCCTAATCTACACTTTCGTAATGTTGCTGTTTCTCAAGAAGGCGAATATTCCAAACTTCCATAAGTTGGTGTATTTTTCGATCGGTGCCGTCATCACTTATGGAATCAACATCCTCCGAATTGTGACCATATACTTGGTTTATATCTGGAACCTCAATCGCGGAACTGGGGCCGCTACCTCAGCTATGAGCACCTTCCATGAATTCTATGGAGGATTATTTGCTATGACGTGGATAGTACTATATCCGTTGCTGATCATTGGAACCCGTATATTATGGACTAGAATTCACTCGCATATGACCAGTTGATAAGTTAGTTAAGTGTACTCTCGGAACGTATAGTTGCATTTTGTGCATCTGAAAAACTGCGTTGAGGATTCATCGCTTCCACGGGTCTGAACCTGCCACGCAAATGCTAGCTTGTTTTCGCATTTTGGGCACTCCATTCTAACTGTCGGCAGAGTCCTAAGCTTCTGTTCTTCCTTCCCAATGACCGCAATGCTCTCTGGGTATGGCTTCTGGTTCTTAACAGCTACTGAGACGAACGGTTTCTCGCGCCCTTCGACTTTTTTTGTAAACTGACATTTCGGGCAAATCCAGAAGACGCCTTTTTTGTCTTTCTGAACGACGAGCCTTTTACCGCATTTCGGGCAGAATTCCATGGCAGTCTCACCGTATCCGTTCCCTTCCCCTCGCGACTCCCGCTTAAAAATCTTTTTCACTCGTCCTCCGACGATATGGCTTCACTTACAATTAGGAACAGTCAAACCTGAGGCAATTAGATGAGCAACACGTAGGGGCTCTGGGATATTACTACGGGTAGACGTCTTGACGACGACCTCTTTTGCTATTTTTAGTTCTAACCCCGCTATCTGGATGAATATTCTACTCTTCTGGCGCCCTGGAATTTCAAAGAACCGTTCTTGGTTTGAGATCGCGTTCCACCTTTTTTCTGTGAACGAGAGGTTTTCAAGAGCTTTATGTATCTCTTCGAAATTGGGCTTCTCGCGGGTGACAGCGATGACTGGCAAACCTACTGCTTCGGAAAGCTCTGACACGTCAACAACGTTAAAGCCTGCAAATGTGATTCCGTCCAGCATTATGACCCGTAATTGCCCGTGGTGTTGAGAGCGAGTGATCATTTCAGTGATTTTTGAAGTTGCGTCTACTCCATCGACTTCCACCTGTGTTCGCATAATTCCCTCCAGCCAATATCCTCCTCTGAAGACTACTCCGATGATTGTGCACTTACCAGGTTGGTGGGGGACGAAGAATCCATCGTCGACTCCTAGGATTCTGATCTCCGGTTTCACTGTCCTGAGCTTCCTCACCTAATTTCGCTCCTCAGCTAGGGCTGAGATGTACATATAATAAACGTTCTCTTATACCGATGAAGGAGGTACTCTGCTCAATGACACTGAGGAAGAAATTAGTTGCGTTCACACCCGTCCACAGAACTGTCCAGGCAGTTCTTGCTGACACAAATCTCGCA
>CP070765.1:427815-430717 GCA_020345645.1 Candidatus Bathyarchaeota archaeon
TTCGTTAAACTCCATCCTGATTACAAAGCTGCTGACGTAGCAATTAAACTAGGAATTCTGTGATTCAAGATAGCGGTCCACTCGCAACTTGGTTCCTGCAGCAGGATGTCTGAAAACCCATAGTAATAAACGGAAGCCTATGGATATCCCTTATTCAGTTCGATCAATCATGGCGTGTACTTGAAAGGATGCCTTGATCTATCTTTATTCCTAATTACTTCACTTGTAGAAGGTCGACCTTCGAGAGCCCTCAACAAGGCGTGACGCATAGCTTTGTAATTGTTGATATAGACTCTCTGCCGATCCACGGCTGATGGGTGTACAAAAACGTTGGCTATGACAATTATCTCTTCAGCAGTCTGCTTTAACGCGGAGTCTTCAGCCATAGTGTCAGCCACGGCTTTAGCTACACCAGCCTGTGCTGGACCGTACACCATACTCGCTTGTCTCATATTTCGAATTGTGACAGTTGGAATCATCAACGTTATTGGCTTCACCACGATGTTAGGTTCTAAAATTGCCACAAGTGCCTCATGTCCTGGAGTTGGATTAGCCTTTGCCCTGGCGTACGCAGCTCCCACAGGACCATCCTTATTGCCAATCATTAAATCAATGTGGGCGACTTCAGAGTCTTTTCCCGCTAAAGCCTCGCCTACACGGAGACTGAATTCCTGAATAGTCTGGGACGTAATATGCACTCCCTCGAATCTCTCTTCGAGCGGAGCTTCTTTAGCCTCTAGCTCGATCGGACGAGGTTCAACCTTACCAAGTTTTTCAAGCTCGAGTCGCAACTCCTCGCTGGCTTCGTAGGTCAACTCGCCACCTAGGCTGAGTGGTAAACGGACCTTCCCAGCGTTGATGCCTATAAGGCGTAAAGCTTCCTTACTGGCGACCGCACCACTCTGAGCTGTTATTCTCGCTATCTTCTGGATTCTAAATTGTAGTTCACGTGCATGCTTGAAATTATTCTTCTCTACTTCTCGGTAGATCTCAACCCAGATTTCTGGGATGAAGTTGGCACTAGCGAGGATTGCGCCACTAGCTCCCGCAGCCAGTGCTGGCAAGACAACTTCGTCGTGCCCACACATCACGTTGATCTTGTCACGCACCTTCTCCAGAACTGCTAGGATGAAGC
The DNA here is from genome assembly GCA_020345645.1 of Candidatus Bathyarchaeota archaeon. GTDB lineage: Archaea > Thermoproteota > Bathyarchaeia > Bathyarchaeales > SOJC01 > JAGLZJ01. The sequence goes on from CP070765.1 coordinate 428,951, forward strand.
TAAGCTGACCGCTACTGTCTTTCAGACCGACGATATTCGGGAGCTGAGCCAAGTCTTCAACCATCTGCCATGGCAACGGAAGTCCGGTACATTGGGGAATATTGTAGAGAATTATCGGTAGATCTACCTTGGAGGCAATTGTAAAATAGTGCTCGTAGATTCCTCGGCTGGTGGATTTCAAGTAGTACGGGGTCACAACTAACGCTGCATCAGCCCCAACATTCGCTGCATACTTAACCATATGCAACGCTTGAGCAGTTCCACTTGCCCCTGCACCAGCGACAACTGGGACCCTTCCATTCACCTCGTCAACAACTACTTCTATTGTCCGCTTCTTCTCGTCGAGAGTCATGTTGACGAATTCGCCAGTAGTTCCACATGGTACAACTCCCTCAACGCCTTTCTCAATACAATAATTAACTAGCTTGCGTAGTTGAGGTTCATCCACCTTCTCACCGTCTTTAGTAAAAGGAGTGACTAATGCTGGTAAGATTCCTTTAGGTTTGAACACTAATAATCCTCCTGAGTGGAGTTGTATGAGCGGGTTATGGCTTAAAATCCTATTGGAGGTCACAGGACGGTGCATTCAACTGCCCATCATTCTCATGGAACCTTGCATTCACGCTCATTCTTATATGCCCAAATCAAAATAGTTGCTTCTGCTATTGAACAAATGGTCTGGAGAATTGAATTGACTGACCTCAGACACAGATTGAGAATTAACGAGCAAAACCTTCAGAAGATCAATGATTTTCTACTCGATGAAGCTAACCCTCTTGTAAGTCAACTGCTTGAACTTATCGAGAAGTATGGAGGTGTCGACGAGATCAACAAGAAAGCTGAGGAAGCGAGTCACATCGACTCTCTTATGGCTTTGTTGAGAAAGGTGGACTCTCCTTATATCGAGGCCTTGGAGTGGCTCATTAAGAAACGAGACTCAAATGCCTTTATAAGCATCCCTGAATATCGAAGAAAAATTCTTGGTCAGAAGGTTAACTCGTTCACTTTTACCGACTCCTTTGCTATTACTCTCGAAATTAGTGCCTGTAACTACTTCGAATGGATGATAGAAGAAGCGAAGAGAGCGATTGAACACCAGGATCTTATGCCGGGGCGGTTCATTCGAGTTCGTTCCATGAAAGAACAAGTTGAAGATGATGAAGTTGCTGCCTTTGCAGCCGCTATGAAAATTATAGGTGCTTCTTTTGTGGAAACCCTTGACACTAAAGGAACGCTTCTTGGACCTGACGGTCTACCCATTAACGTCCATTTAGGCGGTCCAGAGACGATCACTGGGTATTTCGGCGGAGTCGGGATGCCAAATAAATATGCATTGAAGTGGGTCGACGAATTTCTGCATTACTTCACTAAATATGGAGTTCGCCAGGTACTAAATATAAACTCGGGAAGCGTGGTCTTGGGGTACTTCCTGTACAAGCTGGGAATTGATATCGAGTTTAAGATCTCTGTTTTTCTAGGAAACGACAATCCTTACTCCTGCTTCTGGACTCTTATGACTGCGAAACTTTTCAGCCGAGAAGACGGAACAACACCTCTCGTAGGTTTCAATCTTGCCAACTCGGTGAACAACAACACAATTGAGCTAACTGCTGAAATTAGGAACGCCTTCGGATTCGAGGAGATGGTTCGTCTTGAGCACCACATTTTAGAAACCTACCGAAGCATCGTGAGGCAACCTTACGATCGATTAGATGAACTGTTGGATATCGCAGATCACGTCAAGAATATCAGTGCGAAGCATGAAGG
>CP070765.1:430817-433704 GCA_020345645.1 Candidatus Bathyarchaeota archaeon
ACCTATGAACAAGTTTAGAGTTGAGATAGACAAGCAGGCTTGTCAAAGCTTCGGAGCTTGTATCGAATTATGTCCTGAATTCTTCAAGTTCTCCGATATCGATAGTAAGTCATCAATTGAAGGTGCGGAGAAAATTTCAGACAAAGGTGCGGTTGTGGCAGAGAGACTGGAACTTGAAGAACTGAAATGTATCAAGGAAGCGGCTGAAGCCTGCCCGTTCAACGCCATCCACATCACCAATCTAAAGACTGAGGAGCACCTCATTTAATCCACGGTGCTGTTTTTGACTATCAACAAGATCTCTCTGATGATCGGCGGAGAAGCCGGTGCTGGAATCACCCGCTCGGGATTTCTCTTAGCAAAGGCGTGTCTACGGGGTGGACTTCACGTTTTTGGCACAAATGACTATCAATCACTTATCCGAGGCGGTCACAACTTCTATACGGTAAGGGTAGACTCTGAAGAGACGTATTCTCAGTCGGACACTATCGATCTGCTCTTGGCCCTGAACAAAGAAACGATCCTTTTGCATAAAGACGAACTCAGTAGTGGTGGAGGGATCGTCTACGATGAAACAGATGCTGCAGTCTCTCAAGAGGAACTGGGTAGAAAGGATCTGAAGCGTTTCCCAGTGCCTTTGATGACCATCGTCCAGGAGCTTAAAGGCACCGCGATCATGCGGAACACTGTTGCTCTCGGAGTCGCTATGGGGCTCGTGAACTACGATCTACCTATTCTCAACGAAGTCCTTCGAGAAACCTTCACGGGCAAAGTGGCTGAATCAAACGTGAAGGCTACGCAAATGGGGTATCGCTATGTTAAAAAACACTATGCAGATGACTTTGATTTTCAGCTTCAACGAAGATCCTCGATAGGAAAACGACGGATACTTCTCACTGGAAGCGAAGCAGTAGGCCTTGGAGCTCTTCGAGCGGGTTGCAAGTTCTATGTAGCTTATCCTATGACTCCAGCAACACCAGTGCAACATTTCTTGGCGCCACTTGATAGAGAATACGGTATGGTCGTGATGCACGCAGAAAGTGAGATAGCCGCCATTAACATAGCGGCTGGTGCCGCCTTCGCTGGAGCAAGAGCGATGACAGCCACGTCCGGTGGCGGTTTCTGTCTCATGACTGAGGGCTTAGGTATGGCTGGCATCACGGAGACTCCGATTGTGATCAACGTCGCCCAGCGACATGGTCCGAGTACTGGTCTGCCTACCTATTCTGGTCAAGCTGATCTACGATTCACCATCCACGCCTCCCAAGGAGAATTCCCGAGAGTAGTTATCGCTCCAGGTGACGTAGAGGAATGCTTCTATAAAACCATGGAAGCTTTCAACCTAGCCGAGAAGTATCAGATTCCTGCAATCCTTCTCACGGACAAGTACCTTGCAGAAAGCCATGGTGCACCTGTATTCTTTGACGAAAACCAAATAGGAGTCGACCGAGGGCTCTTGATCACTGAAGATGAGTATTCGGAAGAAGACGAATATCACCGGTACAGGCTAACAGATACCGGTATCTCGCCTCGGGCTCTGCCTGGAATGAAAAACGCCATCGTGCGAGCTAACGCCGACGAACACAATGAAGCCGGGTACACCACTGAGGAACCTGAGACGACCAAGAAGATGGTTGATAAACGGTTCACGAAATTGGATGTCCTCACCAGAGAACTAGAAAGCTATGAAACAACCAAGCTTTATGGCTCCGACACCGCCGAGGTGACGATTTTGGGATGGGGCTCTACAAAAGGACCGATCCGAGAAGCATTGAAACTTATCAGCAAGAAAAAGCAGAATGTTAACTTTCTCCAGATCATGTATCTGAATCCTTTTCCAGTCGCCAAAGTTACAGGAATCCTGAAGTCTACTCAGAAGACGATTGTTGTAGAATGCAATAAGACCTCTCAGCTGTCCAGCCTTGTGAGAGAGCACCTTCTCACTACCGTGGATCACGCGATCTTGAAGTATGATGGGCGCCCCTTCAATCCGGGCGAGTTGAGTCGCAGAATTATGGAGGTGCTTTGAATTGGTCACACTCGACGACCTGAAGACCCCGAAGAAGAATACTTGGTGTCCTGGATGTGGCAACTTCGGAATCCTGATGGCCTTCAAGAAAGCCTTGATTCAACTTGCACTGGAACGCGATCAAGTCGTGGTTGTGTCGGGCATCGGCTGTCACGGGAAGATGGTGAATTATGTGAACGTGAATGGTTTTCACGGGATTCACGGTCGGACCTTGCCTTTAGCCACCGGCATCAAGCTGGCGAACCCAGACCTGACGGTGGTGTGCTTTGCAGGAGACGCGGACTGCTACGATGAAGGCTGGGGGCATTTCAGCCATGCCATCCGGCGGAACATCGACCTCACTTTAATCGTGCACAACAACATGGTCTTAGGCTTAACTACCGGTCAGACCACAGCGACCAGTCAGCAAGGGTTCAGATCGAAGTCAACTCCCTTCGGCTCCATCCCCCCCGCATTGAATCCTATCGTGCATGCGTTGGTCAGCAACGGGACTTTTGTCGGCAGAGGATACTCAGGAGACATGCTGAACCTGACCACATTAATGGTTGAAGCCCTGAAACACAGGGGCTTCTCCTTTCTCGACGTCCTGCAGCCTTGCGTGACCTTCAACTACCTCAACACCTATGATTGGTTCAAAGACCGCGTTTACAAACTGGCGGAAGAAAACTATGATGACACCGATCGCCAGAACGCAATCACGAAGAGCTTCGAGTGGGGTGATCGGATACCAATTGGCGTCTTCTACCGAGAAGAGAGACCGACATTCCGTGACGGACTACCACAAATGAAAGCTCAGGCTCTCGCCGAAGCACCAATAAAAAAGGTCGCCATCACGTCTCTTTTGGAGAACATGACTTA
>CP070765.1:433804-436622 GCA_020345645.1 Candidatus Bathyarchaeota archaeon
GTTTCTTCGCTGTAATAGGCGTTGGAGTTCCAGACAACAGGGACATTAACCTCTACACGCTTGAATACTTTCAGCCATTCTGCCAGCCACGGAGTCGGGTCACCGCCAACAAGGTTGGCGTTCCGACAGCCTCTCTGCCGGAGGCTGTCTACCTCCTGCGCGAGCTGCGTGTAAGAGTATCTCCGACCTTGCTCAGTCCATTGTGAGATGTTCCAGTTTTGACAGTGAAGACAGCGCATGGTGCACCCAAGCGTGAATATGGTTCCAGAGGGAACGAGTTCAGGTTCTTCACCCATGTGATCAAAAAGGGTGGAGACTGCGATCTCGTTACCACACCTGCAGTATCCCAACTCTCCTTGCGTCCGGTCTACCGAACATCGACGCGTGCAAAAGTGGCACGCTTTCATGATCCTCTCCGCGATTTCGATCTTCAGGTCTAGGAGAGAAAGCGGGGGGGATTCCAGGTTTTTCAGCGCAGTTCTGCGGGTGTCAAGTCTACCCTGAAGTTGGTCATGGTGATCCATCAATTCAGCGTGGAGTTTCCAGAGTTGTGCGGTCGAGTCGTCTTCTGCGAAGTCTGCTGGTACCCGCGAGGTGATCTTGAATTTGGCAATGCGATCATTCTGCATAACATCGAAGTATCGACGGAGGCTTCGCCTAACTTGTTCGTCGTTCAGAACGGCTTTCGCGTCAGGTCTCATAAAAGTCCACATAATCGAAACCATCGAATAACTTGAAATTGATCGAAGCCGCTGTCTGCTGTTTGGTTAAGCTCATGATTATTCCCGTTAAAACAGCGGAAGTGGATAAGAAGCTCCGGTTGGAGTTAGCTGGCCTTTGATCGGGATCGCTTCTCCGCAGGTGGCACAGGTCATCTTCTTCGTCAATGTCCATCGGACGATCTCGAATCCGAATCGTTTGATGAGTAACTCGTTGCAGTTGGGGCAGTAGGTGTTCTCAAGACGGTGGCCTGGGGCATTCCCGAGGTAGACGTAGTTCAATCCAACTTTGTTGTGGGCGATGTTGTGGGCTTCCTCGAGTGTCTTGAGGGAGGTCGCGGACGGGGTCGTCATCTGGTAATCGGGATGAAACCGGAGCAGGTGGAACGGCGTATCCTTACCGAGGTGCTCGTAGACCCATTTTGCGAGGGCCTCCAATCTGTCCGGGGAGTCCCCGATTCCGGGAACGATGAGGTTGGTGATTTCAATGTGTATCTGGTGTCGTTTCATCTCCATCAGGGATTCGAAGATTGGATCGACAGCCGGTACAGAGGAGTATTTTTGGTAGAAGTCTGGGTCAGCGGCTCCTTTGAAGTCCACGGTGGCTGCGTCGAGGTAGGGCGCGATCGCTCGGACTGCTTGGGGAGTCATGTAGCCATTTGTGACGAACGTGTTGAAGAAGCCGACGCCTTTCGCCATCTTGGCGGTTTCGTAGGCGTATTCGAAGAACACTGTTGGTTCAGTGTAGGTGTAGCTGATGCCGTGACATTGGTTCTCCTGGGTTTTCTGCACGACTTCTTCGGGGGGGAAGTGGCTTCCAGCGACTTCGTTCTGACTGATGGTCCAGTTGTCACAGAACTGGCATCGGAAGTTACATCCGGCTGCCGCGATCGACATCACGAGGGATCCGGGGTGGAAGTGGGACAGTGGTTTTTTGTTGATTGGATCAACGCACGCTGAGCATGCCTTGGCGTAATTGGTAGAATAGAGCGTTCCGCCGTCATTCCTTCTTACGAGGCAGAACCCGCGTCCCCCTTCGGGGATTGTGCAGTGTCGAGCACAGAGGAAGCAATGTGCCTTCAGGTCGGGCAGCTTTTCGTAGAGCATTGCTTCACGTTGGGGCATGGTTCAACTCCCTGATCTTAGCAATCTGCAATCTTTATAGGTGTTTTCAGAAGCCTTAAATATTACCGTTTGGTAATTACCTTTTGGTAACTGAAGGAGGACGAGCAACGTATGACCATCAGACTGCTCCTCGTCAAAGATGATGAAATCTTAATGGAGCTGCCGCTTTCAGCAGGAGCGTTATCGAAAGATCGGCTACAGCAGGAACTCGACTTCTTTGAAGACGAGTTCGACCGAGTCACAAAACTCTTCGACGCCCTCTCACACACGACACGGCTTCGAATGGTCAAGCGGCTCTTCGAAGAGGACGACTTGACCCTCGGATTTACAGATTTCATTAAAGAACTTGGACTCAACCCGAAAATCGTGTGGCAGAACACCAAGAAGTTGTGCGATGGCGGCTTAATGGAGAAAGATGAAGATGGGCGATACAGTTGCTCAGAGGCTGGAAGAGCTCAGTTCCTGATGATAAGCCTCATGTTGCGACAGCTACGCGACCTATTCTGAGAATGGAGGTGAGAACGTTTGAAAGATTACGACAACGCGTTCTTCAAGGATATGGATAAGCTCTACGAGAGCCTGACTGAACGTATGTTCAAGCAATTCCGCGATTTCGAAGAAGCATTACGTACGGGAGAAATCAAAGGCACATGGGACGTACGCCCAATCGAAAGACCAGGAGTCAAAGGGTACGTCGCCCACGGGCAGTTCCAAGTAGGCAGCACACCCTTCATGGTCCCTAAAGGCCAATACGCAGAGAAGAGAGATCCCCTAACCGACGTCTTCGAGAAAGAGGACCACATCGAGATCTACATGGAACTACCCGGTGTTGAAAAGGAGGACATCCAGCTGAATGTGATGGAGGATATTGTGGAAGTCAAAGCGAAAGACTTCTTCAAACATGTGAATCTGCCGACGGAGACGACTGATCCTGAGAAAGCTACATCAAAATACCGGAATGGCGTACTTGAAAT
>CP070765.1:436722-439531 GCA_020345645.1 Candidatus Bathyarchaeota archaeon
GCCTGTAGCATATATTGAAATCTGCCAATCGTCTCATTGTAACCTTTTTTTGGATCGATGTCAATAACCTTGACTCACGCTCGGAGTTGACGGTATGGAAACTCTCACGATAATTCTGCAGACCCCTCCATATGGCGATGAACGCATCTGGAACGCGCTTCGATTGGCAAGAGCGCTTATCAGTGCAGCTGTCAAAATGAAGGTGAACATCTTCCTCACTGGCGATGCAGTCGTCGCAGCGAAGAAGGGGCAGACGCCACCGACAGGCTTCTACAACCTGGAAGCGATGCTGAAAGACCTGATTGAACATGGGGTTGAGGTCGTCACCTGTCGCACGTGCGTCGCTGCGAGGGGCTTAACGGGTGAACTCATTGAAGGCGTGCGGAACGGAACCACCGTTGGAAACCTCGCCAAATGGGTGAAGGAGAGTGACAAAGTCCTCTCGTATTAGATACCGAGAATCTTCATTCTTCTTCGACTGAAAAAACACTACGTGAACACTGCGAGTATCTTGCATGTACGCTAGTGTTTTTTCACCAGCTTCAAGTGAAACGTCTCACTTTCGGTCCATTCATCGACTACCTTGAACTTGTGTTCTTTGGCTAACTCTTTGAAGTGGTTGATGTCTTGGGTCTGCCATCTGACCCCGTATCCTGTCTGCACCGTTTCATTCGGTAATTGCACTGTCAGAGGGACGATGAATTGTCGATTTTGCTTCTTCAAGCTTGGGATTCTCACGTCCCAAAGCAGGAATTGTCCATTATCTTTCAGGACTTTGTTAACTTCCTGAAACACCTTGGAGTGTTCACTCTTCGGGATATACATGAACGAGAAGAAGGCGGTGCATACGTCAAAGGAATTCGGAAGAAACTTCAGGTCTGATCCATCCATTACTATCTTTAACGCTTCATTCCGGGTTTCTGATAATTCCCTTTCGCTTGTATCAATCGCTACCACCTGCGGACCATGCAACTTGCCGATTATTCCTTCGCCTCCACCGCCGATATCCAAGATGAAACCCTCGGTCGCTAAGGGACTGAGTTCAATGGATTGCGGGGGGCTTAAGAATAATCCAATCTTCTCTAGGAGTTCAGTGATTTTCCTTGCTAGCGTCGGATTTCGCGTCTGGTGCACGATTCCAAAGGCTTGAAACAGCTGGTGTTCTGCTTCCTTTTGCTTGCCTGCTGCAATGTTCAACTCTGCTTCTTTTATTAATTGGCTGAGGTTTTTTTCGTCATTCATCACGGACATTTAAATCACCAGGTCTATATTCTGTGATTGGACACGACAGTTTAAGATTCTGGGGAAAGTGTCCACTCTCGTGATCAGAGTGCGAACGTTTCTAGCACGAGCTCATTTCTGCCGAAACCCATGTTCACTCACGCACCAGCACTAATTCTTCTTACATCTCCCTTCACGCTGGGAGAAGCCTACTTGAACCTCTAAATAGCGAAGCGATTGCTGACGCAAACTCTCTTCGACCTGTAATTACCTTTCGATGAATGGATTCAGGGTTGAAGTGTGTACGTAGGGGTCACATAACTGATAAAGGCGTCTAATCCCCATCAGTTATGGGAGAAATGCTGAAAAAGGTCTCAACGGTTGTCCTTGCTACACTCATTGTGATGTTGTTGCTGTCAGCACCTACGATGCGATCAGCTAGAGCATTTGGATCCCCATATGTGACTGACCGTTCAGCTATGGATTTGGTTCAAGGTGGATCTGATTTTGCAGCGGTTAATCGCAACCTGATACCGGAATATGTGCAGGATCGGTACTTTGACGAGAGAGCAGAACGAGAGTCCTCCAGTACACTGGTCGTCGGCGTTGACAGCACTCAGCCGACCACCTGTGACGAATTAATCAGTTTTGTAGCCGCAAACGGGGGTACGGTTCTTGACACAGTATCGATGGGTGGGAAGGTTACAGCCGTCGTCGTCAAGTTCCGTCACGAGAATTCAACAGTAGTCAAGGGAAAACTGGAAAGGACCCAGCTGTCGAGGTTTGTTGAACCTCAGGTGAAATTTCACACCAGCTTCGTACCCAACGACTTGTATTGGTTAGAAGAGTGGCAGTGGGGGTCTGTCATGATTGAGGCAGATTGGGCGTGGAACACCACCATAGGTGATCCATCCGTTCTCGTTGCTGTCGTCGACACTGGTGTTGACTACCGCCATATGGATCTGGTTGGGAACTATGTTCCCTACGGGTACGATTGGGTGAACAACGATCCTGATCCATTGGATGACCATGGACACGGAACCCACTGTGCTGGGATAATCGCCGCGGTGATAAACAACTCGATCGGGATCGCTGGAACAGCGCAGGTGCGGATTATGGCGGAAAAAGGGTTTCCTGCATCAGGAAGCGGAAGCAGCTCCGATCTAGCGAACTGCATCATCCACGCCGTGGATCGAGGTGCGGACATCATCAGCATGAGTTGGGGAGGATTTGAAGCCAGCCAACTCTTGCATGACGCGATCACGTATGCGTACAACGCTGGAGTCTTATTGGTGGCAGCGGTGGGAAACGACCGTTGGAGTATCAAGCAGTACCCGGCGGCCTATCCTGAGGTCATCGCTGTTACCGCCACGGATCAGTATGACGCTCCTGCGGACTTCACTAACTTCGGAAACTGGGTCGAGCTTGCGGCACCGGGCGTAGCGATCCTCTCCACTTTCCCAGGAAATCGCTATGCGTTTCTACAGGGGACGTCGATGGCTGCACCCTACGTTTCCGGCGTCGGGGCGTTGATCTGGAGTCAATTCCCAGCAATCACCCGCAATCAGGTTCGCAGTCAACTACGTCG
>CP070765.1:439631-442407 GCA_020345645.1 Candidatus Bathyarchaeota archaeon
CGAATCCCAGCTGCAGAAGCTCTGAGATATGTTGGATAACGAGGTCAGAGTGAATGACAACGAACACCAAGAAACATGATCCCTCAGCAGACCCTGAGAGCCAAAAGCCGATTCTCGAGGTCTCAGGGCTACACAAGAAGTACAATGAAGGAAAAACTAATGAGGTTCACGCACTTCGAGGATTAAACCTGACAGTTCGAAAGGGAGACATGATGGCGATTATGGGACCTTCTGGATGCGGAAAGACAACCCTCCTTAACATGATAGGACACCTAGATCGTCGTTCAACCGGGAGAATCGTAATCGGTGGTCTTGACACAGCTACCCTGTCTGACAATCAAATGACGATGTTTCGACGAGACAACATCGGTTTTATCTTTCAATTATTTAATCTGTTCCCGTTCCTGTCAGCTGTGGAGAATGTAGAGACCCCTTTGCTACTGAGAGGATTGAACGCAAAAGTAGCTCGAGAAAGGGCGAAGATGTTGCTCAGAGAATTAGGCATGGGCGATAGATTATCCCATTTACCTTCAGAACTTTCAGGAGGACAACAGCAAAGGGTGGCTGTAGCCCGAGCACTAATCAATCAACCAGAAATTATTCTCGGTGATGAACCAACTGGTGACCTTGACTCAACCACAAGTGCTGATGTCATGACCTTATTCCGTCGGATTAACAGAGTCGATCAGCAGACATTAATCTTAGTCACCCACAATCGATGGATTGCAGAGCGATGCGACTACATAGTTCACATGATCGACGGAGAAGTCTCCCATGTTGAACATGGACCATTTTCCCAGGAGACCGGTTAGTGAAACTTTACACTGCAAGCTTTATAGAAAAGTCACAGCGTCCAATCAATGCGACCCTAGCAAAGCAGCTCATTTCAGACTATCGAAGGAGCCTGAAGATTCCACGTTCAGCTGTCTCCACCTACGAGTTAAACACCTTCACCATCTTGTCTGCGGAAAAAAACGGGAAAGAAGCTACTGACACCAAGACCCTGAAGAAGATCGAAGAAGGAAAACCCCGTCAGCGACTGAGTAAATACTACCACGACATCAGATCCAGGTTCCGAAAATATCTGAAGCATAACCAAGAACTGCGAGAGACATCCCGCCTTGTCAAACACTTCCTGAAAGAAGTCGACCCGAACCTAGCCAGAAAATTTAGTGCAAGACTGGAGCAGATTATCAAGGATTTGCCATTGGAGTACTACGAGATCTACTCAAGAAGTCACGTGATCCTCTGGGACTTTAAGAAAAACCAAAAATATCGCATCGTTCTCTCAGCATTCGATTCCCCAATCTTCACTGGCTCAACCCGTAGGCTTCCTATCGACCTAGGAAGATTATTCGACAAGCTCATGGTTGCGAATTTCTTTGCAGTTTTTCTAGAACCTACCATCACCCGTCTGCAAGCAATGGACCAAGTGCTTGAGGAACTGGAAGACGGAATAGAAGGGGCTCATTACAGGAGCACAGATCAGGAACTGCAGATAAAGCAAGAATGGTTTCTGCGGATTCTTGAAGCGAAGCTCAGCGCCTTACAAGACATGGAAGGCTTAATCTCTCGGGTCTTCAACCTGTTTCGTTTTACACTAGCTTCACTCAGGGATTATAGTTTTGAGAATGATTCACATGAACTCAATAAGGTTCTGGAGAAGATGAAATCAGAGGTTGTTAGTGGAAGGGTGCTCCTTTCCGAAGTCTCCAAGAAGCTTCAACAGCGTCAGATTAGGCTTCGTGATTATCTTGATGAAGAACAGAACGAGGTTAGGACGACAGGTTCCGTTGAAGAATTCAAGCGTACTCATCTTAAATTGGCGGAGTTAAGCATCGATCTATTCGCTGAAGCTGAGCTTCTGAAGATTTGGGTGGATTCTTTTGCATCTGATCTACCCTATTTCAGCTTCGGGACACAGCTCTTTGATTCGCGAAACAGTGAGAGCATCAGTATACCCGGTGACACAATCCTTGCTGTGCGAGGATTGGTGAAGAACTACAGCCTTGGACGTACAACTGCATACGCTGTCCGCGGGATAGATCTCGATATCAAAGAAGGCGAATTTGTGGCAATTGTAGGAAACTCCGGTGCCGGAAAAACAACTCTTCTGAACTGTATGGCTGGCCTTGACGCTCCGGACCATGGTGTAGTGCTGTTTCACGGCGAAAACCTTCATGAAAAAACCGACTCAGAGAAGTCAGCGTTAAGGCTGCTTGAGATGGGATTCATTTTCCAAAGCTACGCCTTGTTACCTCACTTTAACACTCGTGAAAACGTGGCTCTACCAGCAGATCTAGCCGGCTTCAGCGAGAACCTCAGAAAACGAATAGAGGATCTTCTGGAAGACGTCGGGATCGATCAACAAGCTGAGCAATACCCTGCCCAATTGAGTGGCGGACAAATGCAGAGAGTAGCTATCGCACGCGCGTTAACCAACCGCCCGAAAGTGATATTCGCTGACGAACCAACTGGCGACTTGGACAGCGTTACTGGCAAACAGGTCATGGATCTACTGAAGAAATTCCACGAAGAAACAAAGACTACCGTGATTGTAATAACCCACGAACAAGACGTTGCAGACTACGCAGAAAGACAGGTCGTCATGGAGGACGGTGTAATCGCAGCCAAAGCTTCTCAGCTAAGCCCTCGCACAACACGTTAATGCGCCGCAGATACAATGTGTCCTTCTTTAACCGTGGTTTCAACCAGGTTCACGCCGAATCTGTAACCTAGAAACTTGTGACTAGGCACGCTGAGGATTATTAGGTCT
>CP070765.1:442507-445283 GCA_020345645.1 Candidatus Bathyarchaeota archaeon
GCTACATCAACCATGCATGTAGCATCATCCATCACGATCATACCTCCCGACCCCATCATTGAACCAGCCGCTGTTAACTTATCAAAGTCTACTGGCAGGTCAAGCAGATGTTCCGGGATGCATCCGCCAGAGGGTCCGCCGGTCTGCACGGCTTTTAGTTTCTTGCCTTCTAGCACTCCTCCTCCTATGTCATATATGATCTGCTTCAACGGAGTTCCCATTGGAACTTCAATGAGGCCGGTATTGTTCACCTTTCCTACGAGGGAGAAGACGGCTGTCCCTTTACACTTCTCAGTTCCGATTTCTGCGTACCACTCTGCGCCATGATTAATAATCAGAGGGATACAAGCCCATGTTTTGACGTTATTCAAGTTAGTTGGTTTGTTCCATAATCCCCGCTCAACCGTGTGGACATATTTCGCTCTCGGCTCTCCCATTTTTCCTTCAATTGAAGCAACTAACGCGGAAGACTCTCCGCATACGAATGCGCCTCCTCCTCGAATTATCTTGATGTCTAGGTCGAATCCGGAACTGAAGATATCTTTTCCTATAAACCCGTAGTCTTTCGCTTGATCAATTGCCATTTGAAGATGCTGCAATGCTAGAGGATACTCTGTACGTACATAGAGGTAACCTTGATTGGCTCCTATTGCATATGCCCCAATAATTATTCCTTCCAGAATGCTGTGGGGATTCGCTTCCATTAGGCTATTATCACTGAAGGCACCAGGATCACCTTCATCTCCATTTCCGATCACATATTTAGTGTCTCCATTAGCGTTTCGGCACGATCTCCATTTCCGCCCAGTTGGGAAACCTCCTCCACCGAGACCGCGTAATCCAGATTTTTCTACAATATCTATTATTTCCTCACAAGACATTTCTGTGATAGCTTTAGCGAGAGCCTGATAACCTCCAACAGCAATGTAATCGAGTATGCTTGTAGGGTCAATTCGTCCGTTATTAGCCAAGATTCGTTTTGTCTGCATTTTATAGAATGGTACTTCAGTTTCAAAAAGAACTTTTTGCTTCGTCTCTGAGTTTACAAATAGAAGCCTGTCAACGATCTCCCCGTTCTTCAATGTTTTTGAAACGATTTCAGGTACATCGCTGGGCTTCACTCCTTGATAGAATACTTCTTTCGGTCCTATTACGATCACAGGACCTCCCTCACAGAAGCCATGACACCCTGTTTGTTTTATATCTACATCGAATCCAGGGCTTTGCTTAACGACGTCGTCCCGAAAAGCCTTAAGAACATCCAAGCTACCACGTGCTCGACACCCCGTACTGGCACACACTCTCACACAAGGTTTATTCGGATCTCTGTTTTCCAGCAAAGAGTCTCGTAGAGCTACGAGCTCTGGGTGAGTCCTAACTTTTCTCATTCTTCCCCCGCACTCGTTTCAACACGCTTTTAATTTTCGTCGGTGTCATCTTATCAAAATATTTCTCATCAACGATCATAACGGGCGCTGACGCGCATGCACCAAGACACCGGACTGATTGAATAGTAAACTCAAGGTCAGGCGTTGTCTCGCCATCTTTTATCCCTAGCTCTCTTTCTAAAGCCTCAAGAACCCAAGCTGAGCCTCTTAAGTAGCATGCTGTCCCAAGACAAACACGAATGATGTGTTTGCCACGGGGCGTTAGGTGAAATGCGTCATAGAAGGAAGCGACGCCATAGACTTGTATCAGAGGGACTTCAAGTTTCTCGGATACTTGTCTCAAAGTCCACTCTGGAAGATAACCATATGAATTTTCAATCTCCTGCAATACAGCGATCAATGCTGATTTTTCATGAGAATGACCTTGAATAATTTTATTAACCGTGGCACATTCAGAAGTAGTCTTTTCTATCATCTCTTAAAACCTCTGCTATGTGTTCCACTCAACAGGCTTTGAATTCCAACTCCTGTTTGGGTTCCAACGTCTGACCTTCCAATTAGACACAGTCGTTCCGGCGGTCCCCAACTCTTCACCTTTACATTTGTAAACTTGGGGCTAAAATCGATGTACTAAGAGAGGAATTTAAAGATTCCTCAAAAAACTACGTTAGTTTGACAACGAGGTTCTATACGAAGTTTTTACGATAATATTTGAATTATTCTCGACTGCATCTTTTATATTCTGCAGTGAGCTTCTCCTAGAGAAGTTTGAAAAAGGAGGAGGATGTGGAGAGCTGGCAAAGTCACCATATATATCCCCAGAAGACGTCGATAGTATGTTTGAGAACAAGCCAGTGATAGTTATCGCAAACAGGAATGAAGCCAAGATTGAGTTGGCAGGTCTCGAAGTTGGCCCGTTCGAAGAAGGAAGGGAGTATGAGTTACGGTTCTGGGTTGCACAGGAGCTTGATCGTGCCGGGGTAGTCCGCTTCCGCGAAGACGATGTATTGAATGTGGTCAAGTTGCACAAAGTTCACTGGCGGGAGAGAGTGCAACCCTCTACCCGCGTGTCCCCGCTTCCACCCGAATTCTATCCTCGACTGAACCGTTACCTGGAACAGCTTAAGACCCGCTCCCACGATCCCGAGAAACGGAGTGAATACGAAAAATCATTGAAGATTGCGCAGGACATTGTCAACAACCGAATTAAGAAACTGGTTTCGCTGTCGTCTTCTCCCCCCGTCGCCACCAACATCTTGAAGAACCTCAGTACGGAAGAACAAGCTTTCTATCACCGCCTTCACCAAATAATAGCCGAATGGAAGCGAAGCATTCTGCAGGCGAATGATGATCATGACCGAAGAGATTGAGATTGACCCACAGGAACG
>CP070765.1:445383-448019 GCA_020345645.1 Candidatus Bathyarchaeota archaeon
GCTTTGTTTGGTAATACGGTTTTTGACCCTGAACCTGTGTAACCTGTAAGGACACCGTTGATGGTGCACGTTGGTGTGAGAAGGAGTGCTTTCTTAGCGTTGATTCCTGTCTTTTTCCCTAAGAAGTCTTGTAGATCGAGAGTTTTCTTCAGCTTCTCTTCTTCGAGCGGTATGTCTGCCAGAAGCTTCAACTCTTCTTGAGTAGGCGGGATAACCTTTTCGTCAAATCCCGCGATGAGTATCCGCTCGTTCTCATCCTTTAGTGAATTGAGAGCCCAGATCAATTGCCAAGCAGGGTTTGGGATTAATGGAGCGTTAGCCGAATGAACATCGCGCGAGGCACCCTTGATTCTGAGTTCTACCGAAAGGACGCCTTTCAATCCGAGATAGATCTCCGGGTGCCCCTCATAATTCGTGCCTCCGAATTCCCAAATGGCAGCATCGCACGAAAACATGTGTGAGTGCGTTTTCATAACTGGGGCGAGGTTAGGGCTCCCAATCTCCTCCTCGCCTTCGATCACAAACTTCACGGTAACAGGAATGTCCCCTTGGGTATTCAGGAAGGCTTCAACCGCTTTAATCCGAGAGACGATGTTGCCTTTATTGTCGGAGGTGCCCCGACCGTAGATTTTTCCATTGCTGATTTCTCCGCTGAATGGTGTGAATGTCCATTCTTCGAGGGGTTCTGGAGGTTGGACATCGTAATGATCGTAGAAGAGCAACGTTTTCCCTCCCCGTTTTGCCTTCAGTTCTCCATAGACAACAGGGGGCCCAGATTTCTGGGCGATCAGACTCGTGGTGAAGCCAGTATCACGCAGCATTTGTTCCGTCATTTCAGCACATTTCACAGTCCCCTCTTTCTTCGCAGATACACTGGGTTGCTTAACATAAGCGATTAGAGCTTTTACGATGTCTGAAGAATTGTTGTCAATATACTCGTTGACTGCTGGAAGATTCAAAGCCTAAGACCACCTCGTGGAGTTCACCTGATCTCTCACGTCTGCAATCTCGAGTGTGGCTTATTATGCTTTATCTTAGCTAGAGCGAAGCTTTTAGCTGAGAACCCATACTACAAAAGGAAGGAACTGGGTGAAAGTGGCTGACGAAAAGGATGTCCTTGACTTCTTGAAGGATAACGATGGGCAAGCGTCCCTCGAGGAGGTTTCTGAAGGACTCAGTGTAGCCAAGTATGGACCAAGCTCTGCCTACGCGGCCTTACAGTCCCTGAAGAACAGAGGAGTCGTCATGAGAAAGGGAGAGATGTGGGTTCTTACGACAGAAGAGACGACGGAAACGGTGAAAACGCTCGAAAGAGCTTCTGTCGAAGCAACAGAAGCTGAGGCGGACGTGGACAAGATTGTGAAAGCGATGGCGAAAACGTTGGCAGACTCTATGAAGGAAGCGAGAGAACCGACTGATGAATGGGAACTGGCAACTAAGCCGATGACGACAGAGATCGAACTGAAAGAGAAGCAACTCAGCTCCTTGATTTTGCGACCAGCTGAAGCTGAGAAAGCGAAGAAGACCCTCCAACCACTCTGCACTGACACATTCATTGACGCACTTTTCTATAATCCGGAAGGAAAACCCCTCGGAGGATTACCCATTGTGGGTCAGTTTGCACTTACAGGGTTGCCAGGTGCAGGAAAGTCGATTCTTGCCGAAGAAGTCGCCGTGAATGTGTCCTCTGAAGGCAAGAAAGTGCTGTATATCACTGCTGAGGACACGTGGCAAAGCCCAACGCCCCGGTTGGACCTGCAGTCACGCATGAAGCAGAAAGCTGATTTCCTTAAGAAAAGTTGGCAGAAGATCCAAGAAAACCTCTTTGTACTGGACACAGTGATGTTTCCTGAACTTCGCGAGTGGAACACATTCGCGGAAGTCTATCGATACGTGATAGAGAAAGAGAAGATCGATCTGGCCATCATCGATTCCGTAACGGTCCTCGAATCCTATCGAGGTGCACTGAAGTACCGGGTGATGGAATTAGCTAGACATAACCAGATGAAAGGGGTCACCTGTATCTATGTGAACCAGAGAGGTAAGGAATCATGGGACACATATGAGATGGCCGGCGGGATTGGTCTCGCCCACAACCTCGATGGCACGATCATCGTTGACTATGGACGAGTCTACTGGGAAAATCAACGGATTGACTTAGAGGCTAAGAGAGGCGAGTTCGTACGGATCGCCCGGGTTTTGGACTGCCGGATGTGTAACTTCAAACGGGACCGAATACGTGTCGACATAACAGACGATGGGCTTCTTAGGCCCACGGGCACCGTCCAGAAATCATTGAAATAGGAGACGTTCTTTACACCGAAGAGTCAGCTTCGACCTTTCTCGAATACAGTTAGTTTCAAGGCGAGGTAGGCAAGCACAGTCGCGGTGATAGCCAAGTAATAGTATCCCGCACCCGTGGTTACACCGATGGAAGCCACCATCCAGAGTGTTGCAGCAGTTGTAAGTCCTGTAATTCTCTCAGCAGTCTTCACGATTGTACCCGCTCCGAGGAACCCAATTCCGATGATTATAGAGGCGGCCACCCGGGCGCTATCAGCTTCTGGAAAGGCGTTTAGAGACATAATCGTCAGGAGTGTAGCGCCTAATCCGACCAAAATGTGAGTTCGAAAGCC
>CP070765.1:448119-450724 GCA_020345645.1 Candidatus Bathyarchaeota archaeon
CCGGAATTGCAGAATGAGAAGCTGGCGCTCTTACTGAAGGTGATCCTTGAGGATGAACAGCGACATCATAGTCTTCTGAAGAAGATCTTGCAGATCTTAGTCTCGAGAGAGGCGGTGTCAGAAGAGTGGTGGGACATTCTGCGCACTGAACGCGTACCGCGTTGGTAGTAGACGTGGTTCAGTTATAGTTGTTCCGCGATCTTTCTGCCCAGTTCCCGGCATTCTTGTAAGGTTTTTTCTCCAGGTCGATACTTTGAACGGATCGGTGGTTCGATCGTGTTCATATTGAATCTATTTCGTAAGACCTCAAGCACATTTGCTGGAGCTTCCCCGCTCCAACCGTAGGAGCCGAAAGCAGCTGCTGGTTTCCCCTTCAAATTAACCTCGGCTTTCGCTACTTTTTCAAGAAGCTGTTGGATGTCCAACGTCATTCGGTGGTTGTACGTAGGTGCTCCGATGACAACCGCGTCAGCTTCTTCAAGTTGTGCAGGTGTCGCATGATATGTTCGTGTAACTGAGACCCCTTCGACTTGCTTTGCTCCCTCTTCTACTGCCTCAGCCATCCGTTCTGTGTTTCCGGTTTTGGTGTTATATACAATTAGGAGAGTTGGCATTGTGTAGTTTTCTTCGTTGGAAGACTATTTTAAAGATTATGGGTTTTCCTGGGAATGGTGGAGGAAAGAGGTTTAAGCTATCTGTGTCTATTGAGAAGTATTTGTGGTAAGCGGCCGTAGTCTAGCTTGGTTAGGACGCTGGCCTCCCAAGCCGGTGACCCGGGTTCAAATCTCGGCGGCCGCACCTTAACCAATGCGTAATTCTTTACTTCCTGACAGGTTATTTGATTCTGAGCGTTGATCTCCTGTCTGTAGGCGCAAGGCTGAATAGATGAACGTAAGGCACGAGAGCCGTCACGAGCTTATTCTCCGCTTTCTTCAGGTGTTCTTGGAAGGTTGTTCTCGGTACTTGCTCTTTTGCCGCGATGCTTTGTAGGTCCATGCTCCTCGGGAGGTTGTAGTATCCGTAGCGGAAGGCAGTCAACATGGCGCTGAGTTGTTTTTCCGTTAGACCGGAAAACAGTGCATCAGCTGTCAGGGTCAAGGAACTGGCAAGAAAACCATCGAAGGGCACCTTCCGCATGATTCTGTAATTCCAGTCCCACTTCTCTAAACGTCTTAGGAGCTCCTCGAAGTGTTCGTGTCTGAAGACGATTAGACGGTGGTATACCCACCCGTCTTCTATCATGTTGGGAAAAACATTCAGAACATCGAGGGTTCCGATATGTCGAACGATCGTGTTTCTTAGCATGCAATTACAGCGGTGGACGATGAAGTAGAGTCGATGTTCGTCAGCTGATTCCTCAATCACATTTGATATCTTTGTCTTACGCATCTCCTCAACAACCAGAGGGTATTCATCCGGTTTGTTTACGACCAGCTCTATCACGTCGTTTTGTCGGTTGCACCAGATGAAGACTTTTGCGGAAGGGAACCTTCTGGTGAGATCTGTGAAGAACGAGCTGAAAGTAACTTTTAAGACAACTTCGTGCAGGGTCATGGTAGTTACTCTGTTTTCCCATGGTATATAGGTACACACGTCATGTGACTGTGCAGTCAACTAGTCATATGACTGTGCAAAGGAAATGTCACACGACGCCCCAATCTTATTTGTGGTGACACAATGAAACGAATGGAGATAAAGAAAACAGGCTTCATTGGGAGACAGCTGCTTCGGCTACTGAAACCCGGTCGTGCCACATCCTCCTCAGTCACCTTAAATGAGGAGGATCCACGAGACAGTGCGCCCGGAAGCGTAATTCAATATCACGAAAGAACGCGGAAAGCTATTCTGATAATGATTGAACAGAAGAAGGCTCAAGGATTAACCGCATGGGAAAAACGCCGATATCCTTATTAGACGACGCCCCAAGGAGCCCCTCCTCCCCTTTTTTCCTAATTTATAGGATGTAATGCACTTGTCTGGGTGTAAAAATTTTCAATCCTTGTGAATTCGATGAATGTTTAGCCTTATCTGCTTTTCATTTGATGATGGCTCTTCTAGATACATCTGGAGAGGACACAAACGACTATACCAAAAGACACAAATTCCGAGAATTAGGAATGATTTGAAAGAAGGGATGCAGTATGGCGAAGTACATACTTCTGTCACGGCTAACGGATGAAGGCTGGAAGACCGTCAAGGAACGCCCTGAACGAATAAAGGCTGTGAATAAAGAACTGGAAGCTTTGGGGGTGAAGGTGCTTTCTCAATATGCAACTCTCGGACAGTTTGATTTCATCAATGTGGTGGAAGCTCCTGACAACAAGACTATTGCCAAGGTATCAATCGAACTCGGTTCCCGTGGCACAATTCACATAACAACCATACCGGCCATCCCGATTGATGAATTCCTTAAATCAATCGGGAAGTAGCTTGCCACTCGTTCCCCTTTTTTCTAGAAGTAGTGAAAATTGATGAATTCTTAGCTCTCAAATAGCAACTTTCAGGCTTAATGCTGGATTTGCATCAGGTCTGGAAGCTTCGTCAGGTAAAAATCAGGTTGTTGAGGGGCTTGTTTCATATCTTTGAGGGTGTTGAATTGGGATTG
>CP070765.1:450824-453406 GCA_020345645.1 Candidatus Bathyarchaeota archaeon
ATCTTTCCCCAGATCGATGACTTCGTATCCTGCGACAGTCAGCATCGTCTTCACTATGTTTTTGCCGATGTCGTGAATGTCGCCTTCTACGACGCCCAGAACGATTTTTCCTTTCTGCTTTTCTTCCGATTTGATGTAGGGAGTTAAGATGTTGAGTCCCGCATACATTGCATCAGCAGATAGCAGCATCTCAGGAAGAAAGTACTCTTTCTGCTCGTATTTTTCCCCGACGACTTTCATGCCTTCTGCTAAGCCGTTTATCACAGCGTCGTATGGCTGGACACCCGCGTTGAGGACTTCGTTCGCCCCTTCTTCGGCGAGTTCTGAGTCGCCTGCGATGACGGCTTGCGCCAGCTTCTCGAAAATCTTGGCTTTCTCGGCGTCACCCATGTCTCTGCCCCAAGCGTTGGAGGGATGCCAATAGGTAGGCAGATTATAAAACCTTGCGAGGTTCGAAGAGTGCGGTATTACTTCGTCTTCGAAGTGGTCTTCTCGCTGATTTCCGGAAATAGCTTGGTGAGGGGGTGGTCTTGGGTGCAGGTTCGTGTTCCGAGTTCACTGGTAGCAGTGGCGACGATTGCGTCGAGGGCAGCGGACGCGGGGAAGATCCAAGGAGAGGATTCGATAGGTCCGTACATGAGGAAGTCTGCGCCCATCGCGATTGTGCTGGTCTGTGCACTGGCTTCGCATGCTTTATAGACAGCGTCCCCCCATTTCTGTTGAGGTAGCTTCCACCGGGTTGTGGCGTTCGCTGCACCACAGCCTGAAGGTACGCCGAACTCTGCTTTCACAGAGTGGATTGCCCGAGCGGAAACACCTATGCTTGGGACGCTGGTGACACATGTGTCTACCAAAGGATTTTCTACTCCGGCTTCCTCAGCGACACTTAGTAGCCCAGGTTTGGTTTCCGTCTCCCGTAGCACGGGCAGAAGTCCTTTGACCCATGGATCTTTGAAATTGTACGTAAGTAAGATAGCAGTTTTCACTTTCGATTCCATGAGGGCGGTTAACTCACCTTCTCGCGTTGCTGGAGAGAGGCTGTTGTAGATAGTTCGCTTGTTCAATCCGGTTTGCTTTAAATATTCCAGGCCCGTGAGTCTGACGCTCGGAGGCCATGCATCGAAGAGGAACGGGGCGTCTGTGACGGTGGAGATGAAGTCAAGTTCCCGATCGATTGCTTCGGTAGAGGAGATTACGACATCAAGGACTGCGGGATTGCCTGTAGCGTCGGAAAGCACTTCTTGGTTCTTTATCAACGTCTCAGCTTCGACTTTGTCGAAGGTCCCTTTTTTACCATCTTTCAAGAGCTTGTGGCCTTGATAGAAGATGGACCCGATGAGGACGGTGGGCAGTTCTCCCGGTTGTCCTCCAATCTGAAGGTTGCCTAGTTTGACGATTCTTTGAGGTGTCGTGAATCTGAACAATTAGTCCACGTTTCTCACAGGTGTTGTTGGTGAACAACGTCTACGAACGCCTTTATGTGTTCTGTCGGAGTCTCCAACCAGAAGTCGCAGCCTGGTGCGACCATACTTACTCCAGCTGCTACAGTCTTCTTCACTTCTTCCTGAATTCGGTCAATAGGACCCTTGTGGAGTACTTCGTAGGAGGAGACGTTGCCGATGATCGGATAGTCCTGTTCCAGGGTCTCCGCTATCTCTCGCACTTCCGCCACAGGTGTTCTCTCACCGATAGCGATCGCGTTACTGCCACAGCGAATCATGCTGGCGACGATGAGCTTCGCGGATCCGCAGATGTTCAAGATCGTGGGACATTGCACTCCGCGGATGATCTTCGTCAAGTAGGGTCGAACAAACGAGTCGAACTGGTGCGGAGAGATGTTATCGGTGGAGGCCCCCATTTCATGAAACGTAATCGTGTCTGCACCTGCTTCACAGTAAATCTGCGCGATCTCAGCATATGTCTGCCACGTGGTCTTCAGGAACTCATCTACCTGCTCAGGAGATTTAATGAGCCGCTTCAGGAAATCCATGGTCTCAACCAGATAGCTACTTAGGCTGGTGAATGGGGGAACGACGTAAGCGTTAACGGGCACAGTTCCCTCGAATTCTCCCTTCAAAATTTCAATTGCCTTGGTGATTACGGGAATCCGACCAGCGGTTAAGAGGTCCTTAGGTGCTTCGAGGTCAGAGGGGGTTTTGGCGATGAAGTTGGTGACGGAGGGCCACTTGACCTGCCCTTCGAAGAAGTTCACCGGCGCCCCGAACACTTCCGCTTCCACCGTCAGCCCAAAGGGAACCACTACCGACTCCAGATCTACCAATTTATGAAGTGCTGCTCCGAGCCTAGCCATCTTGACTGGATCTCTGTGTGCGTCAGGCCAAAAGGCATCAAATGCCTTCATACCATCTACGGTGTAGGTTCCCACCGAATTGAAGGCGGGTAACCGGTCGATCTGCTTCTTCTTCCCTCTGAGAATATCCATTATTCGATCGTAGGAGTTCAGTTTCTCCCACCGTTACGCTAAGGTCTTGTGGGATTTCAAGATACTCTCAGCGGTTGCATCTAGATCTCTTCGTATGTCATCCGGCAGGGGCTCAGGTGTGTGCCCCTTTAAAATCTTC
>CP070765.1:453506-456048 GCA_020345645.1 Candidatus Bathyarchaeota archaeon
AAAGAATACTGGAGAGGGAAGTCCCAACTCAAGATCTCGTCGTCTCAAAACGCCTATCAAAAGATCCTGAAGCGTATCACGCGCACGTGAGTCAGCGGATCGCCGCTAAACAGCTTCGAAGAGCAGGGATCGAAGCCCACGCCGGCAAAACCGTCCGATTCATCTACACGGATGTAGCGAACCGACGCTACGAACGAAGAGTGAGAGCAGAAGCGTTAATTGAGACGGGAACAAACGCCGACGTCAAAAAATACGTTCTTCTCCTGTATTCCGCCGCCTTCAATATCCTGAACCCGTTCGGCTATTCAGTTGACAGAATCAGAGAGATCGTGACAGGCTATCGCAGAACGGAGCTACCCCACTTCTGCCATGTATCGACTTCTGCGGCCTGAATCATTACAGCTTGCACTCTCTTCCATACTCGACATGCTCGGTCTGAGGACTGGGGAAAAGGTGAGGGTTCTCCGTATGGATTGGGAAGACCCGTCGAGGGCTGACGCTGGCTATTAACTCCGTCAGTTCTGCTCGGTTCATGTGCCCTGAAGCATGCAGTTGATGGAAACGAAGCCGGAAATGGTCTAGCCAATTGTGCATCACCTTATCTTCCAAGTCCTCTTCGCTAAAAGGTTCACTCATGCTGTGAATGAACTCGCCGCCGGGGTCAGGTCGTATGTCAACCAACTCTGCAAACTGGTAGAAGTCTAAATCCATTACCAACTGGTCTTGGTGCTCGTGTACAAATTGGTGGGTGACCATCTTATCCATTAATGCCCGTTCCCAAACGTGGTAATCCTTCTCAACAAAGCTCCCGGACTTCTTCCGTTTAAAGTAGACGAGAACATCGTCGTCCTTCAGAGGATCGGGGAGATCAAGATGTCTGTCTTCAACAAGCTGACTCAGCAGATACGCAGTCTTCGGCGAGACTACCAATCGCCGATCATTATTCTTGGCTACGTTGAAGAAGGTGTTGAATCGATCCATATCTCTGCTATATCGCGTGACAAAGACCATCCGATTCGTCGCCGCTACGATCTTCTCGCTCTCCGCTTTAACCTGATACTCCGTGTAGTTCTTCCGCTTCTCTTCCTCAACCATCCTCGTTCCTTCACAGACCATCGCCGTCGGCTGGGAGGAATAGGCAGCTTCAGCGAACTCGGTGGTCATATCTCCTTTAGGACCATGCTTTCTGACATCTCCAGTATAGATCACTGAACCTTCAGATGTCTCGGTAATGAATCCGTACGCAGCAGGAATTGAGTGATCCACATGAACTGGTCGCACAACCACATTGTCGACTTTAATCTGGTCACCGGTTCTGAAAGTGTGATACTGGTGTTCTCCATAATTGCAGAAGCTGCTTGTTTTCTCCATCGCCTTCAGGAACAACTTGGTTCCTGCACCTAGGAATACAGGAATTGATTCATCAAGGAATGGAATATGGCTGATATGATCAAAATGGGCGTGGGAGAGAAAGATGGCATCAAACTCAGGGGCGACATAGGGAAGTGTTGTATGTTCTAGCTGCTTCTTTGAGTAAAGCCCCTGTAACTTAGGTAGCAGATCAAACTCGAAGTAATCGCCTAAACCGTTGACCGATCTTGGAGAAAGGTATCCGGCGAAGACTCCTTGCCCCATAACAAAGGATTCCCCGAAGTCAAAAAAAATCCGAGTTCCTCGATCCTCAATCAGAATCTTATTTCCACCGATCTCGTTGACTCCACCATAAAACGTTACAGAAGCCAACCTAAGAAAGCACCTCAACAACAATTAGTAGAGAAGAACGGAAGTACGTAGGGGTCCTAGCGAACGCTAAGTATCTCGAATCTTCATCTTCTCAATCACGTTCCGAAACGACTTGTCGCAATTAGGGCATCGATAGAGCCCGATCGTTAGCTGCAACCGTTCCCCTGAAGCGGATGGTCGACCAGCCATCTTCCACGTCTTGGCAGGCGTTACCATGCTACTGCATTGTGGACACCCAGCTTCTTCTGAAGGGGCATCTGAACCATCAAGGGATCGGAGAAGTCGCATCCTAAGACTTTCCCCGGAACCTTCAACTTTGGATAAAGTCTCGGCTAGCTGTGGATTCTCAATGACGTCTGCAACCCAATTAGCAAAGTCGCCTCGCGTATGATGGAATTCAATAGAAGCAGCAGGAATATTCTGCAGCTTGGCTTTGAATTGCCCCAGATCCAGAGCCACTTCACTGAGAGGTTTGCCTAATCGTTCATAGAAGTGGAATCCGGATTCAGGTCGTACTCTCTTAGTTCCAAGCCCTTCTTTTTCAACACTTGGTAGTTCCTTGTAGATCTTAGTACCAGAAGCTATGGATTCGTTACACAATGGATAATTTCCATGTACGCCTTTATACTCCTCTAGCAACTCCTTCACCCGCTCGCGAGGCTGCAACGTAGATTCCCGCATGTAATACTTCACCTTCTGCTTCTTCAGATCGTCTTCGAAGCTAGTCTCCAAGTGCCGTCTGAACTCTTTCTGAAGGTTCTCAGTCGCTCATAGAAAAATCAGATTGCTGTCCTCATCG
>CP070765.1:456148-458646 GCA_020345645.1 Candidatus Bathyarchaeota archaeon
CGGAGGGAGATGCCGAGGACTGCCCTCCGATACGCGATCGAAAAACTCGACCCTGAGCTCCGGAAAACAGCTATGAAGCGAGAGTGAACCCCTTGACGATAAAAGCCGTCCTATTCGACATGGGAAACACCCTGGTTAAGTACGACGTCGACATCTTCGAAGAAGTATACGATCGGATATTGACTTCACTGGGCATCTCTCGGTCGATCGACGAAATAAAACGAGCCTTCGAGAAGACGGAGGAAGAAGCCAAGAAAAATGGCTTGCTTTCGTCCTTTGGGAAGATCGCGTGCGAAGAGTTCTGGCACTGCTGGGACTCGCTCATCCTGAAACACCTCAACATCACTGAGAAAGAAGAACTCGCCGGAACCATACAGTCCAAATGGTTTGACTTCTTGGAAAGCACCCTCTACCCTGAAGTGAGAGAGGTTCTCTCTGAACTCCGAAACCGACAGGTGAAAGTTGGACTCATCAGCACAGCCTATGAAGAAGAGATCCACCTTCTCATGAAGAAGATTGGCCTCGAGAAGACCACATTCGACGTCATAGTTGGAGTCGACACAATCAAGAAAGCGAAACCCGACCCCGCTGTGTTCAAGTACGCCATTAATCAACTGAACGTAGCCCCAGAAGAGACGATGTTCGTCGGCGACAAAATAGAAGCAGACTACAAAGGCGCCAAAAACGCAGGACTGCACGCCTTACTAATCAATAGAAGTGAGAATCCTCCGAAGGAATTGACGATAATCGGAAACCTGACCGAGATACTAACCAGAATCGGTTGACCTTCCACCGAAAACGTCAGGTCTACTCATTGCTGATGAGTGAAATCTCGTCATCCTTCCTGTGGGCAAATCGAATCAAGACAGATATCAATGTAGAGAGGAATAGGACTGCAGCCAACGCTAGGAAAGCACCTCCGTAGCTTAGATTCGTCGCCACAACCATTCCTGTAATGAGCGGACCGATCGTTTGACCGACATCCATCGTCGTACAGAGGAAACCCATTGCAGTTCCAGTAAGGTTTCTAGGGGCAAGCTCACTGACGAGAGCCGGGGTGGACGCAGTCACCATCGCAAACCCTATCCCATACACAATCGACAGGAGAATCAGTGCTGAAAGCTCAGTTGCTAACGGAATCAGCAGAAGAGGCACACCGCCTACGAAAGACCCTGCAATAATCGGGTTTCGTCTCCCTACCGCGTCTGACACCCTTCCCATAACCGGTTTCGTCAAGGTAACGGCGACTATCTGGATCCCCATCACAACACCGATCTCAAACGGATCTAACTGGACAACCTCCTTCATGAAACCAACCAGAAAGAACTCCACCGCGCCGAAGACATAGAATTGACTTGCTTGAATAAAACTAGCACCAAGAATGCTAGAATTACCCGCCACCGTCCTCCATCCATCCAGTAATTTACTAGCGGTCGTCTCTGAAGTATCTGGTTTGATGTCTGCCTGCCTTCTCTCAGTCAAGAAAAACAGTGATGTTAGTAATGCTGTTACCCCGGCGACCCCTACTGCTAAGTAGAGCATATTATAGTTGGAGTCTGAGACGAAAAGGATGTAGCCACCTAAGAACGGTGCGACCCCCCTGCCAACAGTTCTAGCTGAGGAGAGCAACGAGATACGCTCTCCTCGCTTCAAGGGAAACGATTCAGCAATCGATGCTTCTGTGACAGGGACAAACATCGCGGTGGCGAAACCGTGGTAGAACCGGACCAGCACGAGTTGCCACCACGCGGAGATCAGAAGATACAGAAAAGGCGCAGACGCGAAGACAGCCGCTGAAACCAACAGAATCTTTCTTCTCCCAAAGACATCTGAAAGCGACGCAGCTGGCAAGCTGACGAGAATTCCTGGAATCGTGGACGCTGAGGCCACGAAGCCCATCCAGAACCCTTCAGGAGTGTTGAGACTGGTTGCGAAGAGCTTCAGAACTGGACTCTTAGACATCGTGGAACTCAGAATAGCGAACGTTCCCATTAGACAGAGTGTTAAGAAAATGCGGTTTCTAAAGTTCTCTCCAACAGTAAACATCGCAGTCACCTACCTCAGATCAAATATCTAGATGCACCCAGTATGTAGATGGTCCATGGAGCGATTGTTGTTTCGTTAACCCACGCGTAGGGCTCACTTGTTTTCGCCAAAGGCTTATAGGTTCTGATTATTGCCAACCCAGCTTTCTGGTAGGTTGCCTTATAGGAAGTCGGTGTCCAGATGATGTCAATGACAGCTCGTCTATCCGCTGTGTCCATCTGAACAATCCTCACTTGGTCTCCGCTCTTTGCGTATTTGTTCTCTGGGAAATCTTTAGTGGAGAACGATGCCCATTCATGAGTGTATATTTCTGGCGACGATACAAGGTTCACAATCCTTCCATCTCTATGCAACAAATCTCTGAGCCCTTGGAGGATCTCCACTTTCTTCTCCATTCCAGGGATGTTGTCAAACGTAAACGCCGAAAGAACAAGATCGTAGGCAGCTGATTG
>CP070765.1:458746-461136 GCA_020345645.1 Candidatus Bathyarchaeota archaeon
CGGTTCTCATCGGTCCTAACGCCTTAACAAAAAGATTAATCGAGAAGAAGCTAGGCGTCAGATTAGATGTTGATAGCGATAGTGGCGATGTTCAGGTGAATCTAACAACTGCAGCCATCGATCCATCTGTTCTATTCAGAGCCAAGGAGTTTATTTTATCGATCGGGCGAGGTTTCTCTCCTGAGAAGGCTCAACGGTTATTATACGACGATGAAGCCACCCTAACCATTATTGACCTACGAGACTACGTGGGAAAATCTGAATCCGACATTAAACGGCTAAGTGGAAGAATCATCGGTGCAGGAGGTAAAACCAGAAAAATCATCGAGGAACTCACTGAAACCCACGTATCGGTTAGCGGTCATACGGTCAGCCTCATTGGGGCAATTGAAGAATCTTCTATCGCCAAACAAGCAGTCGAAATGTTCATCAAAGGTAGACTCCACGCATCAGTCTACCGGTTTCTTCACGCAAAGAGACGGGAATTAAAGAAGAAGAAGATTGAACTCTGGAAGAAACCCTACGAGACCGTATGACCTGAAAAATATCTTAGAAAAAGTAGTGGCTCGAGAACATATAATTTATGTATCTTCCAACATATACGACTCGAACCACTCAAACTCTGGAGAAGCGGGATGGCAAGCCAAACTTTTGAAGAGATAAGCCCAGCAGACTTCTTCTATCGAAACCGCGAGATAGCTGGTTTTACAAACCCATCCCGTGCGATATTCGCTGCAATAAGAGAACTTGTTGAGAACTCTCTTGACGCCGCTGAAGCATACGAAGTACCACCAAACATCTACGTTCGATTATCAGATGGACAAGACCCGATGTCTGGTACATACACACTGCGAGTCCAGGATAACGGATCGGGAATCACCTCACGCCACATCCCCTCCGCCTTCGGTCAAGTACTCTTCGGGTCAAAATACAAGCTGAAACAATCCCGAGGAACATTCGGTTTAGGCGGCACGATGGCAGTTCTCTATGGTCAAATAACGACGCATAAGCCAGCTCAGATCATTTCAAGCACAGCCTCTTCGAAGATCTACAAATACCGAATAATGGTCGACATCCAAAGAAATAGACCTGTAATCCTAGAACGGAGAATTCTGTTGAATCGTGATCGATGGCACGGTACAATAGTCGAGTTCAGTTTAGAAGGCGATTACTTCCGTGCCATGCCAAAGATCTTAGACTATTTTAAACAGACAGCCTTAGTGAATCCCTATGCAAACATCACCTTCATAGATCCCAAGGGTCGCCTTTACAAGTTCAACCGCGTTACTACCAAGATGCCCTCCCCTCCTAAGGAAACATTACCTCACCCTTATGGCGTAGATGTGGAAAAAGTCAAACGACTTGTTCGCGTCACTCCGCACAAAAATATGTTAGACTTCATGAAATCTCATTTTCACCGAGTCAGTGAAAACATCGCAAAACGGTTCATTGAATTCGCAGGCATCTCCTTGAAGAAGAACCCAAGGAAACTTAACCCACAAGAGATCGTGAAACTCGTTCAGATGATGAAGCGATACGAAGACTTCAGACCCCCAAGTGCAAATTGCCTTTCACCACTTGGAGAGGACCTACTTAAAGCTGGCATACTCAAAGAACTTAAACCTGAATTCACCGTAGTCTGCCAACGCAAACCATCAACCTATGCGGGTCATCCATTTGTAGTGGAGACTGCGATCGCCTACGGTGGCGAAATTCCGAAGAGAGGCGACTTCATTCTTTACCGTTTCGCTAACCGCATTCCCCTTCTCTATGATGAAGCTAGCGATGTCTCGTTTCGAGTTGTTAAGAGTTTCAACTGGCGTCGATACCGAGTCTCCCAAGATATGCCTATTGCTATCCTTATTCACATTTGTAGCACTAAAATCCCGTATAAGACTGTGGGCAAAGAGTTCATAGCGGATAGACCTGAAGTAAAACGGGAGATTATCAATGGCATACGAGATGTTGCTCGACGACTTAAGGGCTTTCTCTCTAAACGAGAACACGTGGCGAAGGAAAAAAGACGTTTAAACATTTTCTCAAAGTACCTTCCTAAAATCGCTAGGTTCACAACAGAACTTACGGGGAGAGAAGAAGAACCTGATGTTGAAAAACTATTATTGAGCGTGAAAAAAGTTGACAGAAAAAAAGCAGATGACTGATTATTCAGCGATAGAAAAGAAACGAGAAGCTACAGCTGGATTGGTGGATTTTGGTGAAACCCTCTATGATCAAATGATGGGAAATGAATTCCCTTGGATCACTATGCCAAGTCGCTCTATAGAGAACATTCTCTATAGCCCTGAACTTCGCCAATACGTATTAGGGGATAGAAGGGTCAAACGAAGCGCCCGAAACATCCGTCACATCCGCCCGCTTTCGCAACTCGT
>CP070765.1:461236-463614 GCA_020345645.1 Candidatus Bathyarchaeota archaeon
TTCTGCCAAGAAACGATTAAACTTCTCAGGACTTAATCTACGCCTGTGCCCATGCACGAAGTTGAAAACGCGGAGTAACGCCTTGTTCTCGGATCAAGCCATGAACTCTTTCTGAAGCGCGACGATCTGCTCACTATCATCAGCTTGGGCGTAAGCAGCAAGCGCTTCGGCATTCAGCTCGCTGAAGGTGGGTCCCCACTTGAAGAGCGACAGCATCCGATCCGCCTCGGCTTCAAACCCGGCAATGAACAGGGCTGCACTCAGAGCTTCCACCGTGCTCAGTTTCGTTGGCAATCCGTAGTTAACTGGGTTGGCAGCGATCAAATACGGCAGACATCGTGAAGCCCCTCGAAGGCGGAGGAACCGTGGCATCACAGCAGCATGTTTCCAGCTGAGATCCAGCGCTACCAACCCCCGGGTTTCTATCCGTGATCGATCAGCTGGCGAGAACGCCTTCGCAGAGAGCGGGTTAAGAATCACTGCACCTCCAGGAAGGCTTCGAAGGCGATGTACGAGACGGACCAAGTTATGACGTTTCAATTTGAGTGCGGAGCATTTCTTCGGATCGCACTGTTTTGCGTGGTAGACAACGACGTTAAGGGCTCTACCGCTCACGCCTTTTAACCTTCAAATGAGACATGGGATCCTGGATAACTCGCGGGATCTGCTCTAAAAGATCCGTCGCCACCAGGTGATGACCTTTTTCGTGCTCTACGAAGTCTCCCGCAGCACCATTGATGAAGGCACCTGCCACCGCAGCGTCAAACGGATCTATGCCCTGCGCTAGGAACCCTCCGATGACCCCGGAAAGGATGTCCCCCGTACCTCCTACGGTCATCCCAGGGTTTCCTGAATAGTTTTGTTTCACACGGGTTCCATCAGAGATTACGTCTACGTTCCCTTTCAGCAACATCACCGTGTTGAATCGGGAAGCCGCCTTCTTCACGCGCTCAACCTTCTCGTCAAGTGCGCTGGGAAGAGTCTTGCCTGTGAGAATCTGGTATTCCCCGCCATGCGGGGTGACGACGGATGGCACATCAAGTCGACGGGGTACATCAGCGAACGCCTTGATGCCGTCTGCATCTAACAACATTGGCGTTCCCAACTTCTCCACGGACGCGATAATCTGGTTGACGGCAGCTTTCGTCTCGTCTTCAATCCCTAATCCTGGACCTAGGAGAACTGCTGTCGCTGAATGCAGGTATTCGGTGATCTTCTCAAGGCCCTTTGGAGCTAGATTCGCACCTTTCAGCTTGATCGTGATGACGTTAGGGTTAAGGGAGGAGATCACGTGAGCTGTCTTCTCCGGAGCAGCGACGTAGGTGAGGTCTACCCCTGCACGAAGCGCCGCTGAAGCGGCAAGGATCGGTGCACCCGCATAAATTTCGCTGCCTCCCACGATCAGAAGCCTGCCGAAATCTCCTTTGTGCGACTCGGGTGGTCGGGGGTTCTCTACCAAGAATACGTCGCCGGGACCTGCAAGCTGCTCAAGAGTCCATGGGAGCCCAATCGGCTTGATGGTAAGCTCGCCCACATGTCTTTCATTGATGAGTAAACCTGGTTTGGCTTTGTGGAAGGTGACGGTTAAGTTAGCACGAACAGCTTCATTGAGGGCTTCGCCCGTGTCAGCGTTTAAGCCGGATGGTATGTCCACGCTGACCCGGAAGCTCTGCAACCCGTTGATTTCTCGGATCAGCTGGCGAATTGGTGGGCGAACCGCGGATTTCAAGCCGACCCCGATGAGGGCATCAACGACAACGTCCCCGTCAACGAGGGGAATCTCAGTCGAGTCCAAGATCTCGGCGATGGAAAGCTTCTGGTGAGGGGGGAAAGCGAGAGTATAGAAGTTCGTCTTCGCTTCCCGATGTGTTATTTGGGCAGCTTGACCGCCCAGAACCACTCGGACAGAGTAGCCCGAGGAAAGCAGGTGACGTGCTGCGACGAATCCGTCTCCACCGTTTCCACCCAAGCCGCAGAAGAACACGACTTTCGTCTTTCGCGACGGAAAACGAGTGATAATCTCGGACGCCAAGGCGTTGCCTGCGTTCTCCATCAACTGTAACCGTGAAAGACCGCAGTACTCTGCATTGAACTCGAGGGCCTTCATCTCACGAGAAGTAATAACGTCCTGCTCCGACGGATTCATAACTTGCCTATTTACGGACTGCGTTTAAATAAGTACTTAAGTCCAGGTACCCGCGTGGATGCGAAAGACCTTATTGCGGAAGTGGTGTCGGCTGGTCTGCGGGTGCGTGGTCCACCTCAGGATCACCATGAGTTATTCGCTCAAGCATTACTGCTTCAGCCGCTTCTTTCTCTTCTTCTCGCTGCTTACTTCGTCTTGCACGTACATCTAAGTAAGCCATGAAGACATAAGG
>CP070765.1:463714-466075 GCA_020345645.1 Candidatus Bathyarchaeota archaeon
TGAATGCTGTCGACCACGCGTTCATGAAGTATAAGCGCCGGAATGGTGCGTTCATTGCTTCGAGTGGAAAAATCAACAAATGTGCAAATATGGTCTTTCTTCGCGCTATCCTGGCGTTGGGATTCGCTGGAAGAGAAGATGTCGAGCAAGCCTGTCGGGACTATCTCTCCGTCAACGTGAACCGAGAAGGTGGATGCCACGTTCGGACAGATGGGACTCCCTGTTCTTACGTGATGGTGAGAACGCTCCGCTGGCTCAACGAATTTCCTTTGAAGTGGCGTGATAAAGACTACCGGACAATGGTTAAAAACATCCAAGATTACCTCCTCGCTTACGATTTATCCTCCGCTGATTTTCCACGATGGCACCATGAGCCTAACAAAAACTGGTTTAAATTCGGTTATTTCCGATCATACCAAAGCAGTATCTTCGAAGCTGCTGAAGCATTAGTCCTCAGCGGAATTCAGTCTCACCCGATTCTTGATAGAACCTTAGATGTAATTGGATCACGCTGTATCAAAAAGGTGACCTGGAAACCGCAGTATATTAAGAAACACTGGCCCTTAGCGATTCTCCCACCTCAGCGAGGAAGACAGGTGGGAAGCCCTTGGCTTACCCTCCGAGGACTTCGCATCTGCCAATGATAGACATTCATGATAAACATCCATGTTGACGCACGATAGGAAAACTAGCTAATTGGCGATTCGAATAATGGTAACCATAACTCAAGCAAAGAAACGTGATCTAAGCGAAGTATTAGGGTTGTTGAGGAAAGTAGGTCTCCCAGTCAAGGGTGTCGACGATCAGTTGCATAATTTCTTTGTTGCTCGAGAGAAGAGTGATCTCAAAGGTTGCGGTGGTCTCGAAGCATATGGCAACGTTGGACTCATTCGCTCGGTCGCTGTAGATCCTCCTTTTCAAGGTCAAGGATTGGGTCACTCGATTGTCAGAAGCCTCGAAGCCCTAGCAGCGGAGAAAAATCTGTCGGAAATATACCTGCTAACCGAGACTGCTGAGACGTTTTTCGCAGAATTAGGCTATGTTACTATTCACAGAGATTCTGCTAATCCTGACATCAAGAGATCGTCTGAATTCGCTTCTCTCTGTCCAGCTTCTGCAGCTTGCATGAAGAAGACGCTGAGATGAAACCAGACATTGAAGTAACTCCGACCCACAGAAGCCTTGACCACAAGCTTTGGGTCGAGGTTGAAGGGATGCTCAGGACACGCCTTTCTATGGCAAAGTGAAAAACCGTAATACATGAACCTGAACTACGACTTAGGAGATGATGGCGACGTGCGCGCTACGCCTCAGAACTTGAAGCTAACAGAAGAGTCACTACGAGACCAACAAGAACCAACAGCCCAACAGGAAGGAACACACCAAACAAGGCGTCTCCGAGTCTTTCAGCAAACACAAACATATAGACTGACGCGATCAGAGCCAGTGAGAACCAGCAACTCGCGATCACAACCGCCCGACCAGTATCCATAACGCATCATCGATCTGCTTAGTTCGCCACACCAGCTCTTATACCTAACGCCACGCACAATCCCCGCTCACCACTCAAGCCTTCGCCAATCTCGAAACTCCAAGAGGATTCGTGGCGATTCTGAAACATGCGTGTGCGTCAAGACCATGAACTGGTTGATGATTGCGGACACCGCTCCTGAGATCGACAAGTGAACATGACCGACGTCGTCGTGGCAGCAGGTAACTGCGGCGAAAGCCGGTAAGGTTTTTTATATGTGGATGGGCTAATGCGACGTGATCTCAAGTGGACTTCTTTCTTTCAGGGTTAGGCAACTGGTTTGTCGATTTAAGGGTAATCCAGGAAGCGGTTGCGGAGGCGGATAAACTTGGTTTCGATGGAGCAGTAATCCCTGACCACTACATGTGGGGAGAAACGGAATGGTTGAAGCGACCTGACAGCAATTCCACGCTTGAAAGCTGGATAACGTTGACCTATCTTGCTGCAAAGACGGAGAACATCCGCCTCGGCACGTTGGTCACGCCTATTCCTTTTCGATCACCCAGCATGCTAGCAAAGATGGTTTCGACGCTCGACGTCCTTTCAAATGGACGCAGTATTGTGGGTGTAGGAGCGGGCTGGTCCCAAGTTGAGTTTGAGGGCTACAGTGAATGGAACGAGCCTAGGATCCGAGTGGACAAGACGAAAGAAGGGCTAGAACTCATGCTTCAGCTGTGGACCCGAGAGAAAGTGACCTTTGAAGGAACGTACTACCAAGCCAAAGAGGCAATCCTGGATCCCAAGCCTGTCCAAAAACCGCATCCTCCGCTCTTGTTCGGTGGTCGGGGAGACCGGATGCTCAGGTTAGCCGGGCGCTACGCGGACATCTG
>CP070765.1:466175-468493 GCA_020345645.1 Candidatus Bathyarchaeota archaeon
CGCGACACCCCGAGCAGCGTCATAAGAAGGACACTCACTGTCGCGATCAAGGCTCCAAGAGAAACCACGCCCACTAAGGCTGGGGCTCCCGCTACCTCAGCCGCATCAGCAATAGGAGAACTGGAATTCGCCAAAAGACTATAATCAAGAAGACCAATGGCAGTGAGACCGGTTAACACATACAGGACTGCTGATGTGACAAACGAAAGCAGGATTGACAGGGGTAAGGTTCGATTTGGGTTTCTCACCTCCTCCCCAAGCATCGCGATTCTGCCAAAGCCTAGAAACGCGAAGAAAATGAAGCCTGTTCCTTGCAGAACTCCAAAGAACCCGTTTGGAGCAAATGGCGTAAAATTAGTTAAGTTTAATTGGGGAATCCCGACGGCGATGAAGAGGCAGATAATCGCAATCTTCGTTAATACCAAGACATTGTTGAACATGGCTGACTGCTTTATGCCAACAAGGTTGAGAACTGTTAGCGCTGTGATGATTAAGACTGCGACGATTTTCAATGGAAGAATTGGTAGAACCGCGGTGAAGTAGCCTGCAAACCCTAGACTAATGGCGGCTCCAGCAACCGTTTGTCCAAACAGCCACAAGGATCCTACGATGAAAGCTGCCGGTGGCGAGACAATTTCATGCGTGAAGGCATATATTCCACCTTGTTTCGGGATGGCAGAGCCTAATTCAGCGAAGCTGAACGCGTTGAAGGAAGCGACAACTGCTGCAAGGATCATGGAAACGATGATTGCGGGTCCCGCATATCCGATCGCTAAGCCCACGACGACGAAGATGCCAGCCCCTACTATTGCCCCGATCCCAATAGATATGGCGTCAAATAGGTTCAGCGTCCGCTTAATTCCCATGACTTCTGTCACAAGACCAGATACACTCTTGATATGGCGATGCAGGCTATATCACAATTTCCACAGACCTGCGACCACCTTTCGGACATGTGTAATCGAAGGAAAGCACCAGAAAAGTAAGAAAATCCTTAACTGAGCTGCGTCGTCTTCTACTAACAACATGGTGATTTCATGCCGAGAGTAGTTCACTTTGAGATAGAAGCCGATCAACCTGAGAGAGCCATCAAGTTCTACGAAACAGTCTTTGGCTGGAAAATCGAGAAATGGGAAGGTCCAATCAAGTATTGGTTAATCACAACGGGAAAGAAAGACGAACCAGGTATTGACGGAGGCCTATCGAAACGAGCTGAAGGCGAACCTTCAACTGTGAACACCATCGATGTCCCTTCAGTAGACCAATACATCAAGAAGGTTGAAGGCAGCGGCGGATCAATCGTCAGACCGAAGATGGCGGTCCCCGGTGTAGGCTGGATGGCATACTTCAAAGATCCTGAAGGCAATATGTTCGGAATGATGGAAGAAGATTCCACAGCCAAATAACCTATTGTTACAAGGCTTACTTGGGCACCAACCAGTTTAGTGAACCCGACCTGTCAGGTCTTTCTGCCAATCATCTGAAGATGCCCTGCGAAATTCACCAGCGATCGGTTTGTACAGTGCTTCAACTCCATTTCTAGAAGGCGGGTCCTTACCTCAATGTTTTCTTCAAGCCCCTTGAGCACATTTTTGTTCACTTGATGCATAAACACTGGTGCCCCTACAACCTCCACAATAGTCAATCCTGCGTTCTCATAATACTCCGCCAGTTCCTGCCAAGTAAGGTTGTACTGTGGATGCGTAAAATCGTAGGAGATGTTCGTTCTAAGCAACTCCTCGGCTCTGTGGATTTGTCGGGCTTCGATCAACTCTGAAACCCGTTTGAACTTCGTATCCAAGCACACAATTACATGCGCATCCTTCTTGGCGACTCTTGCGAGTTCTAAGACAGCTTCTCTAGGCTTCAGGCAGTAGGAGACTGCATCGTATTGGGAGAAAACGTAATCGAAGGTGTTGGACTGGAACTCCACCATATTGCGAATGTCAGATTTGACGAATTTCACATTGTGTTTAACTCGGAGTTTAGCGAATCGTTTTCTGGCCTGATCCAGCATGCCCTGCGAGAGATCCGCTAGGACAATGTTGCTGTATCCCAACTTCACGAGTTTCTGAGCCCAGTACCCGTCTCCGGCACCAGCGTCAAGGATTTCAATGGATTTCTCCTCTGGGAGAAACTTGGTTAGAAAATGCCACGTGATATCGTCGGCGAACCCCATCGCAACTCGTCCCGTATCAAACGTCTCCGGTGCAAAATCTCCAGATTGGTAACCACTCGCGTACTTGTCATAGATCTCTTCAACGTCCTTCTTTGACATAGAGCTTCATCTCCACCAACATCCCTGCGGATTATTTATC
>CP070765.1:468593-470857 GCA_020345645.1 Candidatus Bathyarchaeota archaeon
CGAGAAGTTACAGGTTTGAAGGTTCGGAACGGGTTCAGAACCAAGCATTTAAGTCAACAACTTGTAGAGCATTGTTGGAGTGTTTTAAGTGCCTGCGAAATATGAGCAACAGACGAGTAAATCGAAAGAGTTTCACTATCGTGCTAGAAAAGTACTCCCTGCTGGAGTCTCCTACTTTATCCGCTTTTTCGAACCTTACCCTTTCTATGTTAACTGGGCACAGGGGAGCAAACTGAAGGATGTGGA
This sequence comes from Candidatus Bathyarchaeota archaeon, assembly GCA_020345645.1. Lineage (GTDB taxonomy): Archaea > Thermoproteota > Bathyarchaeia > Bathyarchaeales > SOJC01 > JAGLZJ01. Next base: position 468,840 of record CP070765.1, read on the forward strand.
TGGAAATGAGTACACGGATTTCTGGATGGGTCATTATACGCACATTCTCGGTCATAGTCCACAAAACGTAATTGCAGCCGTCAGCGAACAGATTCAACACGGTACCCATTACGGAGTCTCGCATGAACTGGAAGTGATGTTAGCTGAGAAAATTGTGACAATGGTACCCTGTGCTGACATGGTTCGTTTCTGCAATTCAGGAACTGAATCATCCATGTACGCAGTTAGATTGGCACGTTCGTTCACGGGGAAAAATGGAATCGTGAAATTTGAAGGTGGGTGGCATGGTGGCTATGATCCGTTGCACAAAGCCGTGAAACCTCCTTTTGAAATGTCAGCCTCCAGCGGTCTCGTTGATGAGGCCTTAAAAGACACGATCATTGTCCCCTACAACGACCTAAATGGTGTGATCCGAAAAACAGATGATCATGAAATTGCGGCCATCCTTATCGAACCAGTCCTTGGGGCTGGAGGCTGCATTCCTGCAAACCGGGAATTCCTAAAAGGACTGAGGGAATTCTGTGATGACAGGCAAATTCTATTGATATTCGACGAGATAATTACAGGGTTCAGGCTAGCTCCAGGTGGAGGTCAAGAGTACTACGGCGTAATTCCCGACATAGCAATCTTTGGCAAAATCTTGGGTGGTGGATTTCCGATAGGCGCTGTCACTGGAAAACGGGAGATCATGGAACGCATGGACCCAATGCTTTTCGAGCGACCAAGCTTCTCGTTTCAGGGTGGGACATTCACAGGAAACCCGACATCCCTCGTCGCAGGCCTTGAAGTTCTCAAGTCATTGGAGGATGGACAAATCATCCATGACCTAAATCGTCGTGGTGAAAGACTTCGGAAAGACCTTCAAGAGGTCTTTTCATCCTCAACTATAGATGTAAATGTTACCAATGCAGGATCCTTGTTTTGCACCCATTTCACTGCTGAGCCAGTTAACGATGTTCATGCTGTCTTTAGGGCAGATCGAAGACGACTACTTGATTATCATCTAAAGCTGATCGAAAAGGGCATCTTCTTTCTGCCTACACACAGCGGAGCACTTAGTACAGTGCACTCCGAAGAAGAACTCCAACACTTGCTAGTCGAGTCGGAGAAATACGTGAAAAGCTTGAAAAGCTGACTAAATAAAATACTCCTGCTCAAGAGGTCGAAGCATCTTCTTCGCTGTTGCCTTGTTAGATCTAATGTAGGGATATCCTCTCACGATTGCGACAGGCACTGCTTCATCAGCCTGTCCAATAGCTAGCTCAGCAGCAGAGGCAATTTCATCAGCGATAGCTGTCCTCTTAGCCTTCAGGACGTATCCGAATAGATCAGAGTCGCCTCTTCTATCTCGAATAGGTTCCAGACCGGCTACTCCAATCGCTACATTAATCTCTCCATCTCGAAGTGGTCTCCCATGAGTATCAGAAACAATAACTCCCAGCTTCTTCCCGGTTTTCTTCTCAATATTCCGTTGAATTCTCCGGGCAGAAGCATCCGCGTCTTCTGGCAATAGCGCTACCGTCCCTTCCCCGGGAACATTGCTTTGATCGACACCGGAGTTTGCACAGATAAACCCGTGTTTTGTTTGAGTGATTAAGGCTCCATCGCGCATCCTAATGATACTTTGAGCTTCCCTGAGAATCACCTCAACCAAAGCAGGGTCTTTTTCGGTTTTGGCAGCGATTGTTTTCGCGAACGCGGAAGCTTCAACATCGTGTAAATTTACGGTACTACCTTCGGAACGTGATACGACAACATGGGTGATGACAATTATATCCCCATCTTCGAATCGTGAACCTTGATTCTCCATTGCCCGGCATATCAGCTCAGAAAGCTTGTCACCTTCTTTTATGACCGGTAACCCGTTTACTGGAAATATTTGAATAAGCAAAGTCGGTCGCAATTCATTCAGGTTTTCTGCTTAATCATAGTTTCTTCATCTCGCCTTCAATACACAGGTATTTTGTAGAATAAGTTTCGAAGTTGGAGTTTTGCTTAACGTAAGACTTCCCGCAGGG
>CP070765.1:470957-473188 GCA_020345645.1 Candidatus Bathyarchaeota archaeon
GCTAAACCCGCTTCAAAGGCAATCCAACCGGCTCGTCGACCCATCACTTCAAGGATCATAACACGATGATGAGCTTCAGCAGTGGTATGAAGTTTGTCCAACGCTTGGCAAGCGATTGAAACCGCGGTGTGGAAACCGAACGTGTAGTCAGTGCCAACAAGATCATTATCTATCGTTTTTGGGACTCCAACACAGCGAAGCCCAAGCTCGAAGAGTCTTTGGGCGACGCCTAGTGTATCATCACCTCCAATAACAACTACTGCGTCAATAACTTCTTTCTGCAGGTTCTTGAAGACTTTTTCTGGTCCATCTTTTCGATTGAAAGGATTGGTCCGAGAGGTTCCGAGAATAGAACCACCACGTGGAAGAATTCCTGCAGTTTTGTTAAGATCTAATTCTAGGAAACTTCCCTCAAGGAGCCCTCGCCAACCGTCCCGAATTCCGATTGCTTCGTAGTCGTAGTCAAGAACCGCCTTCCGAACAACAGCACGGACTACTGCATTAATTCCAGGAGCATCCCCGCCACCACTCAGAATCCCAATTTTCAAATTATCATCCTCATAAAATCGTTACAGCTACATCACCTGTTCCAGTTATCTGTATTAATTTCTTCGATACTCCGAGTCCAAAGGGATCTTAACTCGACTCGATTGACCAGTCGAATGCTACCAGACCAAATGTGCGAAACAGATAAGTCTCAACCGTTCCTATCTAGGCGGAGAACCTGTGTATGCTCGTCACAATACTGAACGCGAAGTGTTCCCAGCGTAATCGCATGAACGAGGGTGAGTATGAAGATATTGGCAATTGATATTGGTGCAGGCACAAAGGACGTGCTCCTTTTTGACGATACAAAAGAGACAATTGAAAACTGTGTAAAGCTCGTACTACCCTCTCCCTCGCAGGTTTATGCAGACAGGGTCAGAAGAGCCACAGCCCACTCCGAGGATATATTCGTGAATGGTGATGTGGTCGGAGGTGGAGCATTCACATCTGCTTTAAAGCACCATCTGAAGGGGGGACATAGAGTTACAATGACGGAGCAGGCTGCCTATTCAGTAAGAAATACCCTTGACCAAGTGAGAGCGTTAGGAATCGAGATAACCACAAACCAAGAACCACCCAGAGAATTCGCTGGACAGACGATTACAATCAAGGAAATCAGTCTCACAGAGCTTAACGGGTTTCTAGCAGAATACGGGGAGTCTCTCGAAGACGTCAATATAGTCGCTGTAGCGGTCCAAGATCACGGAGTTTCTCCAAGTAATGTCAGCGACCGAAGATACAGAATCAAGAATATGCAGAGGACTCTTGAATCTAACCCTAGACCCGAAGCCTTAGCCTTCTTGGAATCAGAAATCCCGACAAACCATCTAAGGATGCAGTCCGTGGCTAGAGCGATTAGAAGCCAACTACCCCACGTCGAAGTATTATTAATGGACACTTCCCCCGACGCTATCCTCGGTTGTTTATTTGAGGAAGCGTCAAAGAAGGCGAGTAATGTACTCGCAATAAATGTTGGGAATGGTCACACCATGGCAGCACTCATTTCAGAAGGCAAAATTACAGGAATCATGGAACACCATACGCGGTACTTGAACCACAGGAAATTAAGAAGACTTCTCATCGACTTCATGAACGGATCCCTTACTGACGAAGAGGTCTACTCAGACAAAGGACATGGCGCCTTCTACCTCAAAGAACCACCAAGCTTCATAAACATAGACACGATAGTAGCAACTGGACCTAACCGAAACATCCTAGAGAAAACAGGTTTATCAGTTCACTTTGCAGCCCCAGCAGGAGACGTCATGATGTCCGGACCAATTGGCCTAGTTGAAGCAGCCAAAGCAAGATGCGTCTCCAGAAAAAACTAGCAGTTTCTCCGAACCGCAACAACACCGCAAAGGAGAAGCTACACAACTTCAGTCCAACGACGATGCGGGGGGTGGGACTTGAACCCACGAACGCCTACGCGACAAGGTCCTAAGCCTTGCTCCTTTGACCAGTCTCGGAAACCCCCGCCAACCATTCACCTAAGAAAACTCTCTATATAAGCATGAAATCACGCCAGTAAACTTAGCACGTTAACCAAGTTCACAGAACGAGCACCGTTACGACAGCAACTGAAAACCATTAAATAGGAAAGACTAAAAAGGTCCCAAGGAAGCCTCGGTGGCCTAGTTCGGTAGGGCATCGCCTTGGTAAGGCGGTGGTCGCGGGTTCAAATC
>CP070765.1:473288-475468 GCA_020345645.1 Candidatus Bathyarchaeota archaeon
GTAAACGCCGATCCCATCGCACGATTCAAGAACGGAAACATCACCATCCTGACGAAAGAACACGCAAAACGAGACAAGCGAAATCAACTGATAACAAAAGCAAAGTTCAGCGAAGATGTGGCTTTACTGAAGTTCCATCCCGGATTCAAGGCTGAAGCAGTCAATTGGCATGTCGATATGGGCATCCGAGGATTGGTCCTGCAAGGAACAGGGCTTGGACACGTCAGTACGGATTGTATTCGCCCCCTTAAACGAGCTATCGACAAAGGAATCATCGTATGCATGACTTCTCAGTGCATCTGGGGAAGAATCAACATGAATGTATACCGCACAGGTAGAGAACTCCTAGAGATCGGAGTCATTCCCTTAGAAGATGTGCTGTCTGAGACAGGACTCGTGAAACTGATGTGGGCGCTGGGACAATCAACTGACCCAGTCGAAGTAAAGACCCTGCTCCTGAAGAACATCGCCCACGAGTTCTCCGACAGATCAGTCTTCACCAAAGATTGCGAGCTGTAACCGTTGACAGACCTTGACTTCGAAAAGATAGGTTTACTCGTCGGATTAGAGATCCACCAACAACTAAACTCGGAGAAGAAACTCTTCTGCGATTGCCAAGCGGAACTCTTCAGCGAGAAACCTGATTTCGTGTTTTCTAGAAGGTTACGCCCTACACAGAGTGAACTGGGGCAGATTGACGCAGCTGCTCTCTTTGAGTTTAAAAAAGGTACCAGGATTCAATATGAAGGAAGCACACGCACATCATGTTTGGTTGAGATGGATGAGGAGCCACCTCATGAGATTAATAAAGAAGCTCTAGAAGCAGCATTAATCGTCTCACTTATGCTCAAGGCTAATCCAGTAGACGAAATCCATGTAATGAGAAAAACAGTGATCGATGGATCCAACACAACAGGTTTCCAGCGAACTGCCATCATAGCCCATGGAGGTGAAGTTAAAACGCAGAGATTCACTTCCCCGATTCAGCATGTTAGCTTGGAGGAAGATGCGGCTCGAAAGATTAGCCAGAAAGATCGTATACTCACCTATAGAATAGATCGCTTATGTATTCCACTTATCGAAATAACTACAGCCCCCTTAGCATGCTCGCCGAAAGAAGCAGAAGAAGTTGCCTTGAAGATTGGACAAATTCTAAGAACTTCAGGCACCGCTAAACGAGGTCTTGGAACTATCCGACAGGACCTGAACATCTCAATCCGTGACGGTAGCCTTATCGAGATAAAGGGAGTCCAGCAGCTTGAACTTGTTTCTACCGTGATTAAAACCGAAGTTCAACGCCAACGGAGCCTGCTTGAAATTAAGGACGAGTTAGCTCACCGAGGAATCAAAGAAGAAGACTTGCAGGATGAACCGCAAGACATCACAGAACTCATCGCAGACACGAAGTGTGACGTCCTACAAGCTGCCCTCCAGAAAACGAAACGGGTCTTTGCTCTCAAACTTCCAGGGTTCAGGGGCCTGTTCGGGAAAAAGCTGACTCAAACCACATCATTTGGCAGAGAGGTAGCGGATCACGTTCGATTTTGGGGGGCGGTCGGAGGTATTCTTCACACCGATGAATTTCTTTCTTGTGGAATAACCACAGAGGAAGCAAAGGCTCTGAGTGTCGCTTTAAAGGCAGAGCACGATGACGCGATCGTTTTGGTCGCTGAAGATGCAGAGAAGTGCTGTGAAGCTTTAGAAGTAGTGAGAGAAAGAGCTGTAGAAGCTCTGAAGGGAGTACCGGAAGAGACGCGAGCAGCAATGGATGATGGATCAACACGGTACTTGCGACCGAGACCTGGTGCTGCCCGCATGTATCCTGAAACAGATATCCCACCCATCGAGATCTCTCGAAGCTTGCTCGAGGAGTTAGGATCGAAGGTTCCTGACCCTCCTGAGAAAAAGATGAAGAGGCTGCTTGACGAACATGGACTAAACAGCAAGCTGGCTGGACAAATCCTCGATTCAAGGTTCAGCGAACTCTTCGAAGAGATTGTTAAAGAGACCAAGGTATCAGCCACAGTTGTGGCTGCGTTCCTGACTGAGACACTTCGAGCTCTGAAACGCGATGGTGTTAACGTTGACACGGCTTCACCTCTGCAGATAAAGGAGTTATTCCGGCTAATTGGTCTTGGGCGAATGGCTAAAGAAGCCGCTTCAGATGTTCTCGTCTGGCT
>CP070765.1:475568-477699 GCA_020345645.1 Candidatus Bathyarchaeota archaeon
AAGTCAAAGGATTTCATGGTCAGGTACACTGCTTCCTGGATAGTGTGAGGTGCTAACACTATCATGTGGTAATCCCCATGTCCTCCGCCTTTTGTGGCCTGAAAATAGTCGGATTGGGAAGGCTGGATTCCTCCTAAGCCTGGTCCGCCACGCATGATATTTACTATAACACAAGGAAGACGGGCACCAGCGATGTAAGAGATGCCTTCCTGCATAAGGCTGATGCCCGGACTAGATGAAGACGTCATCACTCTTGCTCCGCTGCCAGCTGCCCCGAAGAGCATGTTGATCGCAGCGACTTCGCTTTCAGCTTGTAGGTAGACTCCGCCAATTTTCGGAAGCCGCTTTGACATATATTCAGGAATCTCACTCTGAGGCGTAATCGGGTAGCCGAAGAAATGGCGGCATCCTGCTTGAATCGCTGCTTCAGCGATTGCTTCATTTCCAGTCATGAAAGTTTGTCCCATAATCAGTTGCTTCCTTCTGACTTCCTCGCACGATAGACTGTAATGGCGACGTCTGGACATGTCAGGGCACATAACGTACACCCTGTGCATTTTTCTTCTGGATCAGCGACTTCAGCGGGATAGTATCCTTTAGGGCTGATTTTTGATGAGATGCGAATAAGGTTGAAGGGACACGCGCTGATACAGAGACTGCACCCTTTGCACATTCCTTCATCAATGATTATCTTACCCATGCATTCAACTTCCTAAGCGTCAACTTCAACTCCTTAGGCTCTCAGTGTTTAGAAAAATAACAGAAGCGTCCTTTAGGGAAAAGTGTTTCGCACCTAAAGACAGTACCAAGTGTTCTCTGCATATTTCTGCAGAAATGTGTATATTTCACGGTTTGAATGTAAACGGAAGCATTGAGGAAATGAAATGTCGCAACTTCAAGAAATCCGCTGGCATGGGAGAGGGGGACAAGGAGCGTGGACAGCAAGTGAGCTTTTGGCGAAGGCGGCAATAATTGAGGGAAAGAACGTGCAATCGTTTCCTGAGTTTGGCCCGGAGCGTATGGGGGCGCCACTTGCGGCGTTTACTCGAATCAGCGATGTACCCATTAGATTGCATTGCTCGATCTATAATCCCGACGTTGTTGTTGTTCTCGATCCAACGCTCCTAAAAACGGTGGACGTCGCTTCCGGAATCAAAGACGAAGGAGTGATAGTAGTCAACACTCAGGAACCACCTAGCCAAGTAAGGAAGAAACTCAATTCTATTTCTCAGAAGGTTTGGACTGTTCCAGCAACAGATATTGCTATGAAAATTCTGAACCGTCCAATTACTAACACAGCTGTCCTAGGGGCTGTGTCCCGGGCAACAGCACTTGTAGGCTTAGAGAGTTTGGAGCAAGTGGTGAGAAAACGTTTCAGACATGAACTCGCAGAGAGAAACATTGCAGTAATCAGGGAAGCGTACAAGGAGGCAATAATCGATGACTCATAAACCGAAAAGGTGGCAAGAGATCCCTATTGCAGGAGTCTGCTGGAAACCTGCTACAGAATACCATACTGGCGATTGGCGAACGTTCAAGCCAGATTACACGCCCGAGAAATGTAAGAAGTGCCTTTTATGCTCAATGATATGCCCAGATGCAGCCATCACGTGGAATGAGACAAATGAGCAGGTTGAATTCAACTACGACTTCTGCAAAGGATGCGGAATATGTGCAAATGAATGCCCTGGAATGGCAATTCACATGATAAGGGAAGGCGGGGAATAACATGTCAACTCAACAACGGAAAGCCTTAGCACTCAACGGAGATGAAGCAATTGCTCTAGCTGCCAAACAGTCAAATGTCGACGTTGTAGCAGCTTACCCGATTACACCTCAGACAATCATAGTCGAGCGTTTTAGTGAATATGTAGCAGATGGAGAAGTAGATACGCAATTTGTGTGCACGGAGTCTGAACACAGTGCACTCAGTGCGTGTGTTGCTGCCTCTGCCACCGGTGCCAGAACATTTACTGCGTCTGCTTCAGCTGGTCTCGCACTCATGCACGAAATCCTTTACGTCGCCTCAGGCTGTCGGACGCCAATAGTCATGGCAATCGCAAACAGAGCGTTATCAGCCCCCATAAACATCCACTGCGATCACTCAGACAGCATGGTGGAGAGAGATAGT
>CP070765.1:477799-479929 GCA_020345645.1 Candidatus Bathyarchaeota archaeon
TCTTTAATTTAGCAGGCAGACGCACTTTCAGCCGATGTAAGATGAAATTAGTCAGCTTTGTGGCTGGCATATGTCGACGCTCTTTCATCCACACTTGATAGAAGAAATCTACGGTTGCTGAGTACTCTGCCTCAACTTGGGAGCGGCTGCGCGAGTAGTTTTTCGCCTCTAGCGTCTGCAGCAGCAAGTTGATTCGGTGCTCACCATAACTTCTTTCACAAAGAATGGTGTCCCATAGGTCGAAGGTTACTGCCTTAATCACCGATTTATCCTCATGAATTCGATTCTGGAACAGCTTACAGTTTCTCCTGTCTTCATGCAGCTTTCAGATATTTATTTTGGTGTTAGGTAAGTTAGAAGGTCTTCCTCCATGTGTGTGAACATTTCGTACATCTGAAATGCTCTATTGTTCTTTCTGTCCTAATGCCTGCATGTTCACCTGAGACTCGAGTGAACCAATGCCAAGCCTTTTCATTTCCGCAATTCAGACATGTCTGAGTGACCTCGACAGTTTCATCCTGTGAATGGTCAAACACATAGATTGAATCAGAGTGCTCAATCGTCTTCCGATTCTTCAACCGTGTTTCGGTGCCGGTCCGAATCAACTGGCCACACCGCCTGCATTCAAAACCTGCCTCTGTCTTCTTCATGAAAGAGCCGCACTTATCGCAGAATTCCATAGTATCTTTCACTCAAGCAGTTTCTTTCACGTTTCGGTTTACAGCCCAATCAACGTTTATCAAGACTCTATAATTACAGTTCCGTAGGCACACGCACATAAAAGCCCCTAGTAGAGGTAGAAAATCTAAAAAACGATGGATGTAATTGATACCTGATATTACGGAGGAAACCCTATGAGCAATGATGTAGCGCCCGCAGAGAAGAAAGATCCAATCAAGATCCATCGGGAAGGAACTGCTCTTTCCGACACTGGAAAACATGAAGACGCCATCGAGAAATTCCTTGAAGCATCTGAGCTGTATGAGAAGGCTGGCAACCTCTTTGATGCATCATACACCTTGTTCAAGGCTGCTGAATGCAGCTTCTTAACTAAGGACTTCAAAACAGCCGTTGAACGTTTCCTAAAAGCAGCTGACATCTCACTGGAAATTGGCTATGACCGCTTTGGAATTGGCGCACTTGAATATGCTAGAGACTGCTATAAAGCACTTAAGAAGACGAAGAAAGCAGCAGCGCTAGAAAAGAAGATAAAGGAACTAAAGGAAAAGCTCTAAATTATATGAAATCAGCAGAAAACCCCAAGCATTTTTTCCCGCACGCACAGAATTATCCAAGGTGCGTAGTCTAAGGATATGGAAACAAGCTTTCGGACCCTAGCAGAGCTTTGCAGCAAGCTGGAAGCCACATCAAAACGTACATTGATGGTTAATCTCGTCGCTACCTTCCTCAAGGATTTGAACCTTGAGGAAGTTGAACCCGCAACCTCGATGATTCTAGGTCGTGTCTTTCCGAAGTGGGATTCAAGAAGCCTAGAGATCAGCTGGTCCACTCTTCGAGAGACAATTAGAGGAATTACGCAGGTGGACTGGCAGGACTACATCGATGCTTACAGCCGAACAGGAGATGTAGGCGCAGCAGCAGAAGCGGTTTTCGCCATGAGTAAGATTCGAAAACAAACAATGCTTGTTGACAGACCTTTAACCATTCTTGAAGTTAGATGTGATCTAGAAGCTGTTGCCAATGCAACAGGATCCGGCTCAAGAGAACGGAAAGGACGTTTGCTCAAGACCTTGATGGGACGGACTACGCCTTTAGAAGCAAAATACCTTGTCAAGGTCATAGCAGGCGAGATGCGAACAGGGTTTCATGAGGGTTTGATGGAGTTGGCTGTCTCCAAAGCCTTCGCTGTTCCCCAGGAACTTGTCAGAAAAGCGAGTATGCTCGTTGGTGACATTGCAGAAGTTGCTACGACCGCCAAGAGCAAGGGCATTAGGGGAGTTCAGAAGTTTCAGTTTCGTGTCTTCAGACCAATTAGGCCCATGCTAGCTCAGATGGCTGAAAGCCTGAGCACAGCTCTAAAAGAACATGGTGGAACGACGGCTTTTGAATTCAAACTGGATGGCGCGCGGGTTCAAATCCACAAACTTGACGCCGCAGTCAAAATATACA
>CP070765.1:480029-482152 GCA_020345645.1 Candidatus Bathyarchaeota archaeon
TGCCATGGCTTTCTCTAGGGAGACTTCCTTCTGCATGTGGGCTTTCGGGTTCATACAGCCATGATGGTGGTTTTTCACGGCCACCATCGCCATCTGCTCCTCGGTTGTCCCATACTTATGCATATGTGCGGTTGCCACCATTGCAAAGAGTCCTGGAAAAGTGAGGCCGTTCCACTGTTCAAAAGGGAAGTCGCATGCCATCGCCAAGTACTCGGTTACGTCGGAGGTTGCCCGATGGGTCATCTTCTCCACGCCTCCAACGAGGACAACGTCGGCCATTCCAGAGCGAACAGCGAAGATTCCGCAACGGATCGCTGCAGCGGATGATCCGCAGGCTCCTTCAGTGCGGAAGGCCTGTGTCGGGAGTAGACCTGCCCAGTCGAGAGCGGTAGGTCCAGTGTGTCCTTGATGTTCGAACGACTCGCCCATCATACCAATGAATGCCGCTTTGATATCTTTCTGAGGGTTGAGGTTCGGGCATCTCTCAAATGCTTCGGTTACAGCTTCCACGAAGAGTTCTCTTCCGTAGAGGCCTGTTCGCCTTCCGAATTTTGATAGACCTGCTGAGACAATGGAAACAAGAGGGGTTCCTTTCACAAGTGTCACCTATGATTTTAAATTCAAGAGAGCAAGAGTATTATGAAAACCGCTATTTAAGACGTGTTTTTCAACGAGTGAAAATTCGCTTTCGAATAGATGTAGCGAGTTGTGCGGTATTAAGCTGGAAAGATGCTTACGGTTAGGTGAGGGGGACCGCGGTGTTTCTGCGTTTGTAGATAGACTGCCATCGCAGCTGTAAGTAGGACGACTGTCAGAAGTGGTAGTGTCCACGTAGGATATTCAGAAATAACGATGTAGATGTAGTAGGCGCCTTCGTTATCCCCTACTTCAGGGTTTCCTGCGATATCGTAAGCGATGAGTTTGTAATTTACGTGTGTTCCGGCAGCGAGTCCTGGAATATCAGCACTGTATGCGTTGGCTTCTACGTTAATCATCGTGCAGTTAGTCCACGTGACGCCATCGTTAGTGCTGTAGGAGAGGATGACTCTATCGATTCCGCTGTCATCGTCTGTCACGTTGACAGATACTGCGACTAATTCATCGGGATTCGGAGTCTCTGGAGTGTGTGTTGGTACGCCGATTGTGGGAGGTGTCTCGTCAAGTGGGCCAATGAGAAATGTCAACTCCCTTAGACCGCTGAGAGATTGGTTGCTCCAGTGTATTTTGCTATTAGTTGCAGAGTCCGGTTCGGACACAGATGGGGGTCGATAAATTCGCACTGTATGAGTCTCATTACTGAGACCTAGTATCGTTAATGCTAGTTGTTCGCCTTGAACAGGGGGTTCCCCTGGATCAGTAGATGCGTTGAAGAACCTCCAGAGTGTGAAACTTGTCGCGTTCAGGATCTCGCGAGGTGGGATGAAGGATGCACCTGTAATGTCGAGTTCCATTGTAGTTAGCGTTGAGTTTATCGTGACCTGCAGATTGCTGAGGTCGAACTCTGTTTCGTTGAGAACCTGCAGCGGTGACGATACTGGGTGTTCCTCAAGATAGGTGAGTGCAAGGTCCTTTATGAAGTTCGTTTCGGCTTGGAGGTCTCCTTCAAAGAGGAGTGAAGCGGTTATTCCCAAAGTTGAATCCGGATAATCAAAGGAGACTTCGCCATACGTGATCGAGCCAAAGCTGGTGTTCAATAGGTTCTCGATAAAAGTCGCCATCTCTGGTGGCACTTCAGGGATTTCAGGTAAGAGTGGTAGCATTCCATTGATGGTGTCCGACATGTTTAAGGTAAATGCCATTTGGACATCAGCTTGGTCAAAGGCATGTGAGTAAGTTGATAGGAATGTTATATTCTCCACCGATAGCCAGGTTGCGTTCAGAAGACTGGCGGTTGAGTTAGGTAAGCCACCTATCTGAGCTAGAGCTCGGATTATGTCGCCTTCTATCAAGACTTCAGCGTCAACTGTAGCGTTACCATTAAGTTCCGTAGTCGCGTTGTACAACATCGTCGCCTCAAGAAGCCCATCAGTCATGTTGTAGATGGAGGAGGGACCTTGACCTGTATAGCTGTCTGTGAAATTTTGCAGCAAGTATTCAAGGACGGTGGAGTTGAAATCTCCATA
>CP070765.1:482252-484350 GCA_020345645.1 Candidatus Bathyarchaeota archaeon
GGTGGAGCCCGTGGAGAAGGAGGATACCTCGTCAACGCACAAGGAGAACGGTTCATGAAGAATTACGCCCCTGAAAAAATGGAGTTGGCGCCTAGAGACATTGTGTCTCGGGCTGAGACGACGGAGATACTGGAGGGACGAGGGTTAGATGGCCCGTACGGGTCCTACATAGCTCTGGACTTGAGACACTTAGGAGAAGAGAAGATTAACGAACGATTACCGCTCATCCGCGACGTCGCCATAAAGCTAAGCGGTGTTGACCCTGTCGATGAGCCGATTCCAATACGTCCGGCGGCTCATTATTCAATGGGTGGGATAAGTGCGAATATCAAGACGGAGACGGATGTTCCAGGATTTTATGCGACTGGGGAATGCGCGTGCCTTAACCTTCACGGAGCTAATAGACTAGGCACGAACTCAACATCGGACTGCTTAGTTTTTGGCGCTGTAGCCGGTCGAGAAGCTGCCAAGTACGCTTCCACAGCAGGTTTCAAACCATTACCTCAAAGCAAAGTTAACGCTGAAGAGGGGAGGTTGTTCGACGACATCCTCGGTCGAGAAGGAGACGAAAGAGTTTCAGTAATCAGAGATGAACTGAGGAGGATCATGAGTGAAACCGCGTGGGTTTACAGAACAGGAGAAGGACTTCAGAAAGGCTTGAAGAGTGTCGGGAAGCTTAAGGAGAGAATGAAGGACATTAGAGTAGACGACAAAGGTCGAGCTTTCAACACGGGACTCGTTGATGCCCTGCAGTTGGAATTCACGTTAGACCTGTCTGAGATAACGATTGCCAGTGCCTTGGCACGTACTGAATCAAGGGGAGCTCACACGAGGAGAGACTGCCCCAAACGTGACGACGAAAATTGGCTAAGGCACACCTTAGCAACCTTCACAAAAAAAGGACCAAAGCTCAGCTATGCTCCAGTCACAATAACAAAGTGGCCTCCCACCGCGAGGGCCTATTGAGGAGATTGAGATGACCGCTAGAGATGAGAAGACTATTCTGTTTAGGATAAGGCGTTTCAACCCTGAAAGAAACGAAAAGACAGTATCCGAGTTCAAAGTCCCAGTAAAAAAAGGCACCACGCTGCTAGATGCCTTTCTGTACATAAAGGACAACTTGGATGAGACCTTTGCTTTTCGGCACTCTTGCCGTATGGGGGTCTGTGGAAGCTGCGGAGTGATGGTTAACGGGAAACCTGAACTCGCCTGCTACACCCAAGTACTCCACCTAGAGACAGACACACTTGAGATTGCACCCCTTCAGAGCCTACCAGTAATCAAAGATCTAATTGTGGACATCGAACCTTTCTTCGAGAAATACAAATGCATCGAGAACGTCCTGATTAGGAAAGAAGCACACCTTGAGAAACCGCAGGAACTGAGTCAGACCCCTACAGACCTGAAGAAGTTCTGGGACATGACAATGTGTATCAAATGTTCGATCTGCTATTCGTCATGCCCTGCGATCTTGGATGAACGATTCCTCGGTCCTGCAACTCTGACGACAAACTATCGGTTCATCACGGACTCGAGAGATGAAGGCTCAGAGAGACGTCTTAAGCCGATGACGGACAACCTCTGGTTATGCACATCCTGCAACTCCTGCACCCTATTCTGTCCCAAGGAAGTGAATTGCTCAGACTCGATCGTCAACGAACGAGGGCTGGTCGTTGAGACAGGCGTAATCCCGCGAACCGCAATGGAAATCCTGTCGAACACTATGAAGTTTCACAATCCTCTTGGGAGAAATCAAATTAGGCGAACTGACTGGGCAAACGAACTGGAGATTCGAAGCTATCCGGAAACCATTCAAGGAGATGCCCTGTATTTTGTAGGTTGCCTTGCGTCGTTTGATCCGAGAAACCAAGAGATCAGTCGCGCCCTCGTGTCTATGTTCAACCATATGAACATAGATTTCTTCACGTTAGGAACGGAGGAATGGTGCTGCGGAGACCACATCCTCAGACTGGGGGAAGCCGGATTATTCGAAGAGCTTGCAGACCACAACTTGTCAGTCTTCAAGAAAACCGACTTCAAACGGCTTGTCACCCTTTCCCCACACTGCTTCGATGCGTTCAAGAACAACACACCCTAC
>CP070765.1:484450-486545 GCA_020345645.1 Candidatus Bathyarchaeota archaeon
CTAGATAATTCTTCAGCCTATCAGACTTCGCTCTTCCTTCGATAGAAGACAGCTGCTAAAAGCGTGCTTAACATGAAGAGAGGCAGAATAATCAGGCAAGCAAGCTCTGGAATGATTACGACTTCTTGAGTTGAGTGTTCGTAGGTGAAGTACGGGTGGCTGTGGGTGCTGTTGGAGACTGGAAGTAGGTTGTTGGCCGCTTCGGCTCCGTCTACAAATATTTGGTGTTCACCCATCAGGATTGTGGGATACAGATCCGACAGAACCCAGCTGAACGGTTTTCACCAGTTACATCGAAGCTGATTGCAGTCCCGTTATACTCAGACCTGGAGGTGGCAGAGTTGCAGATGGTTTGAGCCCCACCTTCCGATGATGTGTTGAAGTTAGAGAACATGCCCATCACAGGGTATTGGTCATACTGCGTTAATTCTGGAGAAGTCGGGTGAGGAGGTGAGACTGAATATGGAGAATCTATTATTCCATCATTATCCAATGGGAAGCGATCATTTTTAAGTATGCTTACTGTCCACACTCTGATTCAAGAGTGCGATCTGATGGATCCGACAATCGTACTTGTTGCGTTTGCGTTAGCCATGGACTCCTTCTCAGTTTCGATAGCAAATGGATTAGCACAGAGGACTTTCAAGGTGTCGGGTGCTCTTAAGATAGGATTTTTCTTCGGATTATTCCAAGCGATTATGCCCATAGTGGGGTGGTTTGCTGGAACCTATGTTTTAGACTTGATTTCAGGTTTTGATCACTGGATCGCCTTCGGGCTCTTAGTCTTCATTGGATGTAGAATGATTCTCGAATCTGTACAAGTTAGATCGCGAAAGCTCCTTGAAAACTTAGGAATCGGGTTGCTACTGACCCTATCGGTGGCTACAAGTATTGACGCCCTAGCGGTTGGACTCAGCTTCTCCTTTCTTCGCATCTCGATAATTATGCCCGTGCTACTGATAGGAGTAGTTGCCTTTTCGCTTTCTTTTCTCGGCGTATATTTAGGCGGAAAGATCGGTCACCTCTTGGAGAACCGAGTTGAAATCCTTGGAGGAGTGATCCTGGTGGTCATAGGCGTTAGAATATTGGTTGAACATCTCGGAGCCAATTGATACTTCTATAACAAGTCCTCCCGAAGAAGTTACTTGGTTCTTCAAGTTAACCTGCTTAACCCAAGTGCAGACCTATGAATTCGATCTACTCGAAGAAGATGCTCATGCAGTATTCATCTAGGTATTTTCCTTCCTGAAACCGCTCTTTCTTCAATCTCCCTTCTATCGTGAAACCACATTTCTCATAAACATGAACTGCTCTGGCATTGTCCGCATTTACGCGAAGATGGACCTTCTTCAAGCCTTTCGTCATGGCGATTTTCAAGAGATGCTTCATCAACGCTGTTCCCAATCCCAGGTTCTGGTATTTATCATGCACCGTAATTCCGAGACCTGCTCGATGAACGTAGATCTCGTGAGGAGAGAATGACAAGGTTGCTGACCCTATGACACGTTCTCGGTCTCCTTCTCGGATCAAGGCAAGGATTGTTAGATGTCTTTCGTAGTCTATGTTGGCTGTCCAACTTTCGATTCTGTCTCTGGTGAACGGTGGAATAAGATTGTTTGAGCTCTGCTTCGAAAGAGTGGAGAACATCTCCCACAGCATCTCTGTATCGGTAGAAAGCTGAGGACGGAGGAACACCTCCATCTTATTCTTGAGAGTGAGATGCGTTTCCCATTCTTTTAGGTAACTCACGATCAAAACCCTTTCCAGCTGAGTCAATAGAGCCAGCTTACTCTTATCAATGTAAGTCTCACTTGTGAAAACGTGACCTAAGATTCGAAAAAATTACTGAATTGTGTGCCGAGGCTTCGTTCTTTTTCTCGTAGCATTCCAGATATCGCGTCGTCTAGGCTAGCTTCTTGCCAAAGATTGCTTTGACTGGCAGCATGATACCAATTGTGAAGAGTATGGCCCCAAGAATGAAGGTCATACTGCTTGGGGTTGGCTGGAAATAGCCAATTCCGACTTTGTATCCGATCAAGCTTCCCCAGGTAATCATCCCGGTTATCAGGAGGACGTACCAAGACCACTTTTCCCC
>CP070765.1:486645-488696 GCA_020345645.1 Candidatus Bathyarchaeota archaeon
AAGTGGCAAAATGACTAGGGGAAGCAGTCTTTTTCTCAATTGGTTTCCATCCTATGTTGCGATACTGTCAGGAACCATCGGGTCAAAAGCGTTATGAATTCACAATATGGTATCAAAATAAGTTCATACAGCAGGTAGGTTTTCATGTATCCGCAAATAATATTCGATGGAAAGATGGTGGAGGGTGACGGGTGCCATTTTCTAAGAAGTTCAGGAAGATTATGAAGTTCCCTGACGAAGGAAGTCAGATCGGAGGGTTCTTTGTCGAGTCTTCGTCGGTTGAGCACGTTCACGTCAAGCGAAGTAATCCACGGAGATACGAGTACCCTGTCAAGTTAATCGTTCACGGAGAAGGGGATGAACAGGATGTGAGGAACGCCTTCAAACAGTTACTCTCTCAACAACATATGAAAACGACCAGTGGATACGGGAACCCCTACACCTGTGGCATCGGGGAGATGCACATAACTTCGATTGACGACGGGCGGTTCCTGATCGAAGCGTTAGGGTACTGTACAAGAACTCCGATCAAAGCTAACGGGAAGGATCTCGAGTCTGAGCAGAAGACGCTTGAAATCACAGCGCTCAAGGTCTATGACGCCCTGTTTCAACGCAACGAATCCTCTGTGAAGATCGAACGCATTGAATATCCTGTGATGAAAACCTCAGCATCCAAGATCAGGCATGTCAAGGTTGGGAGCTACACTTTCATCGAGCAGAATCCCCAGAAAGCGTCACGATGGGGTACGATGGCGCAGAAAGGACACCGAATCCTATGGGTCTGCAGAGGACCCGCTTACCTGTACCAGGTAGTAGATGGACAGTTTCGAAGCTTACGAAAGAAGAAGGAATGAAGGATGACCACGATGTGTACAGTCACGCAACGATTTTACGCCCAGGTATTGAGTCTAGTTGACAGCTTGGAGGTTGCAGAATGAGTATTGAGCTGCCTGAAGCGTTGATTCTCGCGCAACAACTAAGCAGCGAGCTACAAGGTAAAACGGTCAAATCTTGGCAGGTGAAGGATTGTGAACGAATGCAACGAATAGGATTGCTGGATAAAGACCTGACATCCTTCAATCTGCTTGTAGGCGGGAAGGTTACAGCAGCAGTGGCGAGAGGCAACGCAATTCGCGTGAAGGTTGACAACGGAAGCAATCTACTCCTAGCTCCAGAGTACGGAGGTCACATCTTCTTTCACCCAAGTAAGAGTGAGGTTCCAAAGAAGTTTCACTTGAAAGTCGACTTCAACGATGGCTCAGCACTAACAGTGAGGCTCATTAGCATGGGTCACTTCAGCGCGTTAAGGGACTCCGACTTGGAACACTCCTACATCTATCGTCGGGATTTCAATCCCGCAATCGCATCCCCGATAGAAAAAGCATTCACCTTCAAGCACTTCTCCCAGCTCCTGTCAGATATTAACAGAGCATTGAAATCCGTTCTTGTGGGGAAGGACGCAGTCGTCGTGGGATTGAGCAACAGCGCGTTCCAAGACATCATCTTCAGGGCGAACCTTCACCCAAAACGCAAAGCCTCAGAACTGACACCGGATGAACAACGCGCGCTCTTCGACGGGATAGGAGTTGTGCTCAAAGAGAGAATCCGGTTGAAAGGGAAGATCCAGTTCTTAGATCTCTATGGCAAACAAGGGCAGTACGAACCGGCGATGGGCCCAAACCTGAAACACCAACCCTGTCCGACCTGTCAGACTCCGATCGCGAAGCTGAGTGTCGGAGGAGGACACGTCTACCTCTGCCCAAAATGTCAAGCATAGATTGATCGAAGTTACGGTGGCTAGTAGACGGTAACGCTACGGGTTCCTTCAAGCTTTCTGATTTCACTGATGAGTTCTGGTGGTATCTCGCCGTCAACAATAATGGTTAATTTAGCTTGAGTGCTGAGGTCTGGGTCTTCGGCGAGGGCTTGTCGTATACTAAGTCCGGTTTGCGAGATCTTCTTTGTGACGTTTGCGATGATGTCGGTCGCATGTGGGTCTAGGGGGATGAAGATGATCACGCCGAGGTTGAACTCGCGTGCGACTTCCTGCA
>CP070765.1:488796-490832 GCA_020345645.1 Candidatus Bathyarchaeota archaeon
GCGTTGGTTCCCAACAATCGACCATATTTACCTAAGACTTCAAGAGCAGGTGGTGAACCTCGACCAAGGATTCCTCCAGCTCGAGCAATAGCCTCAATCTCAGAAGCCACCATAGTGATCTTTATTAGACACTGCTGTGGAGAGAGATCAAAACGGTTTTTATGTTCCAGATCCAAGGCTTCAGCAGAGCTCTGCTCAGAAGTCCAAGTATTATCGATAGTGGCCAATATTCCCATCAACTCTTCAGCAGAGACACCAAGTTGCAACGTTTTTTGAAGCATTGTGAAACTTTTGAATAACAGAATATCGCTTAGAATCAATGCAGAATCTTGACCGTATTTGCCGAGTATAGTTTTTATTCCTTCTTTGTCTTTTGAATGATCAATTATATCATCATGGATCCCAATCGCCCTCGCCGTAAGTATGAAAAATGCACCGAGAGAGGCTGTGGCACGAGATGAACCTCCGACTGCTTTGCAGCAAAGAGAAAGAAGAGCTGGTCTGAAATAATCAGGTCGTCCTTGGTTCATCGTCTGGGCAATAATTCTCTTCAGCCCAGTACTTACTATGGGTGTATCTAACATCGTCTTCTTTGCGAATTCCCAACCACCAGTTCCCTCTCTTTCACAGAGCTCTTTCATGATGTTTAGAGATTGCTCACGATTGCTTGAATCAGGCTGATTCGTCGGATCTTCCTCCTTCAATGTTGACTTGCTTTGGATAGCCTTCAGCTGAGAATTTTGAAGACACGACCTTCATCATGCTGCTTAGCTTCCGAGTAGGTCGTTGAAGATATGTCTGTAAGCTTCTATATGCACCTCCCCTTTTGAGGTGGTACTATAAATTCTTCTTATTCTACCGTATTTCTTCAATTTTCTACTTCGCAGCAACCCGTCTCGCTCTAGATCGTTTAGAAGGGGATACAAAGAACTATGACGGATTACTACTCCATGATCCTCTCTAATCTTCCTCATAATTTTGTAGCCCCATGCTTCCTCTTCCTGGATGATTCTAAGGATTATGAGGTCGAGGTGAAATCTGAACATGTGTTGTACAATTGCTTTTTTAGCAGCTTCAGAGTAGCGAGACATGGGGAAGCCTACATCTCTGATTCTTTCAGCATGTTACTTTCCATTACATATGCGTGATATGGATTAGTAATTAAGTGGCTTGTTATGTTTTTTTATGACTTGTGGTCGCATCAAGGCTTATATTATTCTTCGAGGTATATTAAGACTTGAGATATGTCTCGTAAGAGACATATTGTATATGCGGTGAACAGACAAACTGTTCGCCAAAAATACACGAGGAAAAAGAAATGGGTCATGAAACAAAAGAAGTGCAAGGGAAGCTCATGAAAGGGCTTCTAGATCTAGTCATACTTCAATTCCTGAACGCCAAACCAATGCATGGATATCAGATAATCTCAAGCATCCGGAAGAACTTCGGCGTCTACTTCGGTCCAAGCACAATATACCCCCTCCTAAATCAACTCGCTGAAAAAGGATACATCAAAAGCCAATGGGATCTAGGCAACGAAAGACCAAGGAAAGTCTACGAACTTACTAAAGAAGGAAAGCATCTGCTAAGCTTCACGGAGAATTCGCTAAATCACATATGCCGTAAGATTAGTAACATCGGTCTACGCGAAAACGTCGCCAAGGAAATCGGGATTCTACAAAGACCGATTGTGCCCTCCATCAAAAGGGCACAGTGATTGGACTAATACACGTCGATCTCCATCAATCACGCAGCATAATACTGCTATGCTTTATGCAGGTTCTGAGCTGCAATAAATGAGAGCCCTCGTCGAGTTAGGGCTTCAGCTGTCCTGTTCAACGCATCGTGTTTGTCAAGGTAGTTGATCATCAGCTTGTCCATCAGATCCTGTGCTACGATCTCTTTCTTAGGAATGAAGTAGTCCAGTATGTCAGAAGGGTGATCCCGATGCTTTTCAATCTCAAGCATCCCCCCTTCATGCTTCGCACTGATATTCTTGACGTGATCTGCGATATCCAACAGTTCATCTAATCGAT
>CP070765.1:490932-492947 GCA_020345645.1 Candidatus Bathyarchaeota archaeon
GCAGTTGCTCCACGTATCCCTGCATCTTCGCCACTGGGTCCTGTGGGTTCCCGAAGTGGCTGTAATACACTGCCGTAGGCTGCAGTTCGATGAGTCGCTTCAACGAGGCTAGTGCGAGGTCCAGGCGGAACGGGGCCGGAGTCGTTGGAACCGTTACGTCCAGCTCATTCACGTAAATGCCTGCTGCGTCTCCGGGGAACAGGCTTCCACTTGCTGGCTCGAAGAACGCCAAGTGGTGCGACGCGTGTCCCACCGTTTCGAAGACCTTCAGCTCAACACCTCCCCCGAGGCTCAGGATCAACCCGTCGCCCGCAGCAGTAATTCTCTCCGCGGGGATCGGCTCAGGCTCCCCGTACAGATGTGCGGTCTCCTTAAGCGCTTCCTGAGACCTGGTCCACAGCAACTCTGGATCAGCCAGGTGCGGTTTCCCGCGCCGGTGGACGACCAGCTCCGCGTGCGGGAGTTCTTTCATGAGGGTTCCAGCACCTCCTCCATGATCTAGGTGGATGTGGGAGACGGCGATGTAGGCGACATCTGCAGGGTTCACGTGGTTGACCCGTAGGTGACGGAGCAGATTTGGCACGGAGGCTTTCGGACCGGTTTCAATGATCGCCGTCTTCTCCGCCTTTACGATGTAGCTGGCGGCGAAGTTCCGTATGCCCCTAGGTTCAAGGTCGATGAGCTGTATCTGCGGGTGCACTTGGTCACTTTTCATCGTTGACCCTTAGTTTCTGGCTTTTCTAGGTGCACCACAATTCGGGCACGCACTTGAGGTTTCCGGCATCAAGGTTTCACAGTACTCGCAGGGCACCATCTCCACCTCTTCCTTGGCTGTCACGGGGGTCGTGGCTTTGATGACTTGGATTTCGATGGAGTCGCTGGTGACATCGGGGCGCCCTTTGATCGTTAGCACGCCTTTGATAGCCCAAGTGACGTTTCCGTCGACGCTATCGAACGTTTCGCGTCCCCCTGCTGGGATGTTGACTTTGAACGGATACGTTTTCTGGAATCCCGGTATCAGGTGCATAGGACCTGCAACTTTTGGGTCCGCGGAGTGCAGGGTGGCGGTATCCCAGGTGACCCTTCGAACCTTTCGTTTTCGCTCTTCGTCATAGATCCAACGTTCCCTCCGCTTCTTTTCGACGCAGCGGAGTTCGCATCGTACCCCTGTTGAATCGAACTCGTCCTTGCTAAAGATCATTACAGCACCTTTAAGGGTGTATCCTAACTCCACCGTGATCTTAGGAATGGTCAGCTGAACCGTGGCTTCCGGCTTCGTGAACCGATCAAGAAACCCCAACCCTGTGTCCCCTACATAATTATGAATTAAGACATCTTCACGTCTTGCTTTTAAAGGTTGGAGTGACCGTGGAGAATCCGTGTCCGTTGGTCCATCTAAATGGAACTATTAACCTCTTGGTAATTAAAAGGAAATTTTGGTGTGGACCTGAACCTATAATAGTCAAGGTAAACAGAACCCCGGATAGGACCTAGAGATCAGGAACAATTAAGGATTGGTTCAATATATCACCGAGTAGTGATTAAACTTGACCCAAGATGTGGAGTTGTTCATTGCAATAGCTGAAATAGCAGGCGTTTTTGTCGGTTTCGGCGCTCTTATTAGCCTCACTCGCCAGAACGCGATTGAGTTTTCCCAACTCGGGCGGCTTCGTGGTGTTGTCTCAATCGGACTCATAGTAATCGTTGCAGCCCTCATTCCAGTCGGTCTCAGTCGCTATGGTGTCACTGACCATGATCTTTGGCTGGGGTGCAGTCTCATCTTCCTTTTTCTTGTATGGTCGACGAGCATCTTGTCTCTCAGAAAATCTGAGTATCGAGACCTTTTGACCCAACAATCGCGTGAAAGTCCTTTCACGAGCATGTTTTTCTGGATATTACTAGAAGCCCCCATTCATGTCTCATTGATTTTAACTGTGATCGGAATTTATCCAGACTTAGAACCAGCCTTCTACACAACCGCTCTTTTATTCCACCTCTTCGAAGCCGCTTTCATA
>CP070765.1:493047-495026 GCA_020345645.1 Candidatus Bathyarchaeota archaeon
CAGCCTTGCCTTGGGACCAATACGCTCATGTTGGTTTCTGGGTCATGTATGATAAAATCGTCGCGTTGTTACTGATCGTGCCGACAGCGTTCTTACTCTCCCGAACCGACAAAAGCTTCGAAGCTCCCACCGAAAAACCGGAGGAACCTAAGAATCGCTGGTTTGATTACCCCGTCCTTGCGTCCATTGTTGCCGCCATTCTCATGATCGCCAACGCTCTGCTGATCGCTCTGGAAGACGCACCAAAACCGGCGCCTGTACTCGGTTTCACGCTCTTCGACACTGAAATCACGTTAAAATTCGGTGTAAACAGCATTCTTTCGGAAACCACAGCATTCAATTTCATCTGGTTGGCTTTAGGCATCGGCGTACTCACGTGCGTTGCCCTTCTCTGGCTCAGACCAGCGAAAAAGACGCACTGGAACATTCTGATCTTCGTCTTCTCCTGCATCAGCGTCATCGCTGGAGGAGGATTCATCATTGGACTGTTCCTCGGAGTATTTGCCGGAATCTTCGGCACTCTGAGAACTAGATTCAGCGTCCCCCGGATCGTTGCCCTTCAGATCCTTGCATTCTTCCTACTAGCATTCATAGGAAACGAAGCTGACAACGCTTTGGGTGCCGTCATATTCGCCACACCATTCGTGTATGACACCCTTTGGGGATACGAACTTCAACTAGTTCGAGATGCTTTCACGATCGCGCCCTTCTTCTATCCAATTATCCGGATCGTCCAAGCAGTATTAACGACATTAATCGCCGTACCACTCATGAGAAACTTGAAAGCCGCAGGACTAATCATCACAGGGAAGTCAACAGAGGACTGAACTCAACGAGGGAACTTGCAGAAATCCATCGTTTCCACACTTTTTCTCCATTCTGACATCATACGGAAAGTGAGTAGGGCGTGGAAGGGATGCGCCTATTGGGTCGCTTGACTTGTGGCTTGTTCATGGTCTGGCAGGATGGTTTCCACGTTTCGTACACTGCGGAAGGCATAGCCTCCTACGCCGACAAGGATTCCTAGGATGCCGGCGATGACCAACATCAGTGACATGCCAGCTCCAGGTCCAGTTCCAAGTAACCCTCCGAAGGTCGGCACTAGGCTTCCGTCCCCGGTCATAAGCGGTTCGAAGACGTTGTCAGCTAGCAGTCCTGACATGATCATGGCAAGTGGTGCACTGATCTGTGCGATCAGGGCACGAGTCGAAAAAACACGACCCTGAACATCCGGGGGGACTTTTGCTTGCCAAATCGCTTGATTTGAGCCATTGATAATGGGGATGAAGAATATTCCGATGAAGCCACCTGCAGCCCACACGGTGAGGGGTGGGATCTGGGTGCCGAAGATGTTGAAACTTCCACCTAGTCCCATGAGGAGAGTGCCAATCATGCCTAACGCCATTCCAGCCAGAACACCATGAATCTTCCGCTTTGGACCTCCCCAGACACTGAGAGCGATGCTCCCAATTAATCCGCCCACGCCAGTGGCCGATTGCACAAGTCCTAATATCCTCTCATTATCGTTTGTTCGAGCTAGGATCATTGGTGCTTGGACTACATTGCCAAAAACGGCGACTAAATTCACAGCGAAGAAGACTAACTGGAGACCAAGGAGACTCTTCCGTGCCCAGATGTACCGGAAGCCATAGATCGATTCTTTCCACAGGCTACCTCTACTCCTGCGTCCTTCCTCGCTGATCTCAGGTTGAGGGATGTGGACTACCAGTAATGCTCCAATTGCCACCAGAAAGGTGAGAACGTCAATGATCAGAACACCTGCGATGCCAATGACAGCCCAGAGTAATGCTGCTAAGATCGGAGCGAGAATTCCCGACGCAAACTGTGCTGCAGAGAGCATCCCGCTTGCCCGACCATACTGCTTCTTCGGCACCATCGTACTGACCGCCGCGGAGTAGGCGGGCCACTGAAACGCCGCAAACGCAGACGCAAAGGCTCCAGTGATAAAGAGATGCCAG
>CP070765.1:495126-497103 GCA_020345645.1 Candidatus Bathyarchaeota archaeon
TGCTTCAGCCTTGAATCCGGGATGGAACTTCAGTAAAGCCACATCTTCGCTGAACTTTGTTTTTGTTATCAGTTGATTTCGTTTGTCTCGTTTTGAGTATTGTTTCGTCAGCATTGTGATGTTTCCGTTCTTGAATCGTGCGATGGGATCGGCGTTTACAGATGCAAAGGCGTCACGTCGGCTTGTGTGGCATTTTCTGACTTTTGTGCCACGGTGGAAAATGACTCCGTCATCATCTACTGATTCGTGCATAGCGACTGCTACTTCTGCAAAAGGTGCATGGGCGGCGGCACTTACAGCTCCAACTAGGTTACTCGGTGCATCTGAACTCGGTCTGTCCGATGATCGTTGAGAACCGACTAGGATGACGGGGATGGGAAGGTTCCGGAGCGTAAAACTCAGTGCGGCTGCAGTGTACCCCATCGTGTCTGTTCCATGCGGTACAATGATTCCCTCTACGCCTTCTTCGACATGTCTTGCGATTTTTTCTGTGATTGTCGTCCAGTGGGTTGGCTTTATGTCTTCGCTTAGAAGACTGAAGACTACTTCTGTGCTGATATCTGCTATTTCGGAGAGTTCAGGTACTATGCTGTATAGTTCGTCCGCGGATAGGGCCGGTCTGACTCCTCCGGTTTGATAGTCGACTCGGCTAGCTATTGTACCTCCGGTACTGAGGACAGCTACTTTCGGGAGGTCTCGCTTCTCTCTTGCTGAAGCTGACCTAGAGAAGGTTGGTTTCTGCCCCTTCCCAACTTTGGTGATTGTCGTTTTTTCATTTATTGAGATTCCGATGTTATATCCGCTTCGCATTTTGATGACTATGTGCCTGTCATCGTAGATCTCTGATCGTGGAATTAAGATGCCTTCATAAGTGTGAGTGTTCTTGGAGACTTGGATGGTATCTCCGATTTCTACTCCTGCCGCCATGAGTAGCTTGATGGCTTTGCCTCGATACATCGTCATCGTCTCCTAAGCGTGTTGAGTATTCAGCATCTTGGACATGTAAGGACCCTCACTTCCGTATCCAAGCTGCTTATAGTACTGTTTTGTGCCTAAAGCGCTTAAGACCAGAAGCTTTTTTCGGTCATATTCTTCGTAGGCTATCCGCTCTGCTTCTGAAAGGAGTTGGGCACCGTATCCCTTGTGTTGCCACCCCTTCTGTAAGTGGATTCCGACTGGAACGAGGACGCCATATACCCGCAATTCCCGTACAATGGCGGTTGGTTTTGCTTGAACTTCCGGTCTGTGACTCTTCGCTGATGGTATTCTCAACCTTAAGCATCCGACTAGAGTGTCGTTATCATGTTCCTCAGCGGATATGAATACGTCTATGCCACCCGAGGCTTCCTCTAGTGTGTGTGCGATCGTAACCTTCTGTTGATTGATTTCGAAACCCTCCTTCCGAAGTTTCTGGCCAACCTCTCTACATCGAATACATCGACACCTTACTCCTTCTGCCTTTAATCTTTCTTGAACGAGTTGTCTGAGATTGCTCTTTTTGACTCCTGCTTCAATGAGATGGGCTGGAATATCTCTTTGAACTCGCATTATCCGAATCCATGGTGGAACAAGTT
Source organism: Candidatus Bathyarchaeota archaeon (assembly GCA_020345645.1). Taxonomy (GTDB): domain Archaea; phylum Thermoproteota; class Bathyarchaeia; order Bathyarchaeales; family SOJC01; genus JAGLZJ01. Next base: position 496,701 of record CP070765.1, read on the forward strand.
TCTTCATTTCAGCAATGATGTGGGTTGCCTCTTCTGTTGAGTAGGGGTGATATTTCCCCTGCTTCCACCAATCATGGATCTTGGTGCCTTTCAGCACCAAACAGGGATAGATCTTGATCATATCCGGCTTAAATTCTGGGTTACGGACCACTTTCCTGAAACCGTCCAGATCCATTTCAAAGTTGGAGCCAGGTAGTCCTGGCATGAGGTGATAGAGTACTTTTAGACCTGAATCCTTCAGCAAGCGCGTAGCTTCAACAACATCTTTGACTGTGTGACCTCGATTTATCTTCTCGTAGATCGAGTCGTATACATTCTGCACTCCGACCTCGACACGGGTCACTCCTAATTGAAGCATTTGGTCAACCTCCTTCTCTTTGCACCAGTCTGGTCGAGTTTCCAC
>CP070765.1:497203-499162 GCA_020345645.1 Candidatus Bathyarchaeota archaeon
AGACTGGGCGAAAAAGGATTATTCGAAGAGCTTGCAGAACACAATTTATCAGCATTCAAGAAGGCTGACTTCAATAAGCTTGTCACGCTTTCTCCACACTGCTTTGACGCGTTCAAGAACAGCTCACCCTACTTGGAAGCTGGAATTAAGACTCAACACTACACTCAAGCCATAGCAGAAGCCCTTCAAAAGGGAAGAATGGAACTAACAAAACCCATCAGCAAGAAAACCACATACCACGATCCTTGCTTCTTGGGTAAGCGGAACGGAATATACGATGCTCCGCGAGAGATACTAACTTCAATCCCTGAGCTTGAACTCGTCGAAATGAAAAGGGCAAGAGAGAATAGTTTCTGTTGTGGAGGGGGAGCAGGACGAGTGTGGACAGAAGACTCAGAGCCTGAGAAGAGACCGAGTGTCAACCGAGTTCAGGAGGCTCTCGAAGCGGATGCAGAGATAATCGCCACAGCATGCCCCTTCTGCGTGTCAACTCTTGAAGACGCGGTGAAAGTATTAGACGCTGAGAACAGAATCGAAGTGAGAGACATCGCTGAACTTCTACTTCAAGCTACATAGAAACCAGTGACGCACGCTTTACTAACTATAATTGACCGCTTTATGCGCGAAGGGTCTTCCTATGAGTTGATATTCAGACGCTTGTATACCGCTGAGAGGTTTGAATCGACTTTGCGTTTGATGTCTGCAAAGAGGTTTCTGCCATGTGAATCAATAGCAACTGTCAGAGGACCGAAGTCCTCGGTCTCAAGGATCCATAAGGCTTCCGGCATACCTAAATCGAGCCACTCAACTCGCTGAACCTTCTTGATCGCTTTCGCCGCAAGAATTGCAGCTCCTCCTGTGAAAGCGCCATAGATAGCGCCATGTTTCTGCATCGCGTCAGTTGTCCGTTGCCCCATTCCTCCTTTGCCGATGATGACGCGGACATTGAAGCTTTGGATGAACTCGTCTTCAAAGATATCCATTCTTGTGCTGGTCGTAGGACCTGCTGCAACAACTGTCCATCGGTCTCCTTCTTTCTTCACTATTGGACCGCAATGAAAGACCGCTAAGCCCTGAAGATCAATGGGGATTTTAGTTTGCTCTTTATGGTATTGAAGGGCGCGTTTGTGTGCCTGATCCCGTGCAGTGACGATGGTGCCGGTGACGTATACGACATCGTTGACGTGTAATCTTCGAATGTCTGCTTCTGATATCGGTGTCTTCAACTTGTATGTGGCCACTTTTTTCACCTCAGTTCGTGGGTTAGAAACTCGACTAGACCTTCTTCGTGGATGCAGGCGGTTGATCTTCTTGCTGCCCAGCAGTTGAAGGCGACAGCGGCGGGGTATGAGGCTGGGTGTCTAGCGGCGTAGTCGATGTTGACGCTGAGAACTGTGGTCTTCCCTCCTAGACCCATTGGGCCTATGCCGGTTGAGTTAGCGGCTTCCATGAGTTCTTCTTCTAATTTCTGTAATTCAGGGTTAGGGTTCGGTTGATCCACAGGGCGAAGCAAGGCTCTCTTAGCTAGTTTCATCGCGATATCTGCTCCTCCTCCGAATCCGATCCCCAATACGTTGGGAGGACAGGGCTTTGCCCCTGATGCAACTACTGAATCGATGACGAACTTTTTCAGACCCTTGATTCCTTCTCCTGGTACGAGCATACCCAGTTTACAGACGTTTTCCGAGCCACCACCTTTTGGTAGCGCTGTGATCTCAAGAGAGTTTCCAGATGTTATCTCCCAATTAAGGTAAGGGATATTTCTACCAGTGTTATCTCCCGTGTTTTGTCGTTTTAATGGGTCAACTGCATTTGGTCTAAGAGGAACTTCGGAGGTTGCCCTTTTCGTCGCGGCGATGAGAGCAGGTTCAACACAGTCAAGATTTTTCAAATTAGCGCCTGCTTTTAGGTAGAAGATGATCGTCCCAGTGTCTTGACACATGGGTTTCAGAGTCTGTG
>CP070765.1:499262-501186 GCA_020345645.1 Candidatus Bathyarchaeota archaeon
GCCGGAGCTATCCACATCCATGACCTTGAATATTTCGCCACAAGACCCTTCTGCCAAGAACATGACTTACGTTTCTTTCTCAGAAAAGGTCTAGTAGTCGACGGGCGCGGCGTACACACAGCCGTCGCTGGACCTGCAAAACATCCTGAAGTTGCCATCCTTCACGCTGCAAAGGCTTTAGCAGCAGCTCAGACTAACTGGGCTGGAGGTCAAGGATATGACTTTTTCAATGTGTGGCTTGCTCCCTTCTTGAAGGGCTTATCGTACGACCGTCTTATGCAACTAGCTCAAATGTTCATCTACGAAATGTCACAGATGTATGTTGCTCGCGGTGGCCAGACCGTCTTCTCATCAATCGCATTAGAATGTGCTGTGCCTGAGATCATCCAAGATGTGCCTGCTGTTCTTCCAGGTGGAAAGAGTAGTGATACGATAACATACTCCGACTACTTTGACGAAGCCAATGCTTTTTTCAATGCAATTCTCGACGTCTACATGAAAGGCGATTTCTCAGGAAAGATGTTCAACTTCCCTAAATGCGAAGTTAAACTTAGACCTGAGTACTTGGAGAAATTTGAGGATGAATATCTCAAGGTTTCTGCATTAGCGTCAAAGTTTGGAACACCATACTACCTTAATCTCTGCCCCGATTACATGCCCGATATCGTAAATAGCCAATGTTGCCGACTCATCTTTACGCCAGATGGAGACGAATTGAAAGACTTCCATAAAGGCGCAATGAGAATGGGGAGCCTTCAAGTTGTTACAATCAACCTACCTCGTATCGCATATGATGCAAAAGGAAGCGATTCACGCCTCTTTGAGATTCTAGACTCAAGAATGGATTTAGCCAAAGAAGTTCTGCTAACCAAACGCAAAATCGTTAAGGAAAGAATGAAGGAGGGTTCACTTCCATTCTGCACAATGGACTGCTATGGCGAACCATATCTGAACTTAGACAAGCAAGTTCTTAACATAGGATTCGTTGGCCTCAACGAGCTCCTAAAAGCTCACTTGAACATGGAGCTTCATGATGACCCGTCTTCATGGCGCTTCGGTCTCGAAGTGATTAATCATATGGTCAATCGTGTTGACACATATGCAGAAGAGACCGGCTACCGCTTTGGCTGTATTCAAACTCCCGCAGAAAGTTGTGCTCATAGATTAGCTCTCATCGATCGAAAAACGCTAGGAAGCACAGCAGTTGTACAAGGTGATAATGGGAATGGTGGCGTGTACTACACAAACAGCTCTCACGTTCGTCCCTCCTCCGGTATCTCATTACCTGAGAGAATGCAGATCGAGGCAAGCTTCCACCCCTTAACAAAAGGTGGTGCGATAATGCACATTTGGCTAGGAGAAGAACACCCTTCACCTGAAGCCTTATGGAAGTTGACGAAGCGAATCGCTACGAAATCGCTAGCCTCTTACTTTGCCTACACTCGTGACATCACAATCTGCAGAGTTTGTGGCACAATGGAAGGAAGTCTTCAGGTCAGATGCAAAAACTGTGGAGCAACAGCTGATGAACTGGAACACTGGTCACGAATTACGGGATACTATCAACAACTACGAGGATGGAACGCTGGAAAAGTTCAGGAGTTCAAGGATAGACATCGATATATTCTTTGAGAGCATATATGTTAGAGCTTCCCGCTTTAACCAAGCACTAAGCTAAGTAAGGCAGATCTCATAACGATTCCATTCCAAACCTGCTCGAAATACTTTGCGTGGGTAGTGTTATCTACTTCCGGTGAAATCTCATCCACCCGCGGAAGCGGATGCAGTAGAACCAAGTCTTCCTTTGCACTCTCCAACGTATCCAAATTAATCCTGTAGGATCCCTTTACCTTAGCATACTCAGCAGCATCTGGGAATCTTTCTTTTTGTATCCGAGTCATATACAGAACATCGACTTCCCTGA
>CP070765.1:501286-503064 GCA_020345645.1 Candidatus Bathyarchaeota archaeon
TACTTTTCGTTTACCTCCGCCCATGATCCTATTTAGCACTGTGTAGATGAGCCAGATTATGACGCCGTAGATGATGCCATTGAAGACAGCTATGATGAGATTGGAAGCGGGGATTCCGAGTATTTCATAATCGGTTTCAGCACCGACGACTGCGTCGTATATCTGCATTCCAGGTGGTAGTTCTTGGTACCCGAGTGTTACGACTAGGAATAGCAGAAACGCTGCGAGAAAGACGATTGCGCCCCTCATTTTTCATCCCTCAAATAATTGAAACACAGGTCGACCTCGTGAAAATATAACGTTTTCGTACTCTTTCCACCATCCAAAGAAGCGTGATGATACGGATAGTTTGGAGTCGATCTTTTGCGTGGAACCAGATTCTACGCAAGTCATAAAGCTGACAGGGATCATTGAGAACAGGGAAACATTTGTGGAACGCGTAGTGCGAGGTGCGGTGGAGAAGGAACTGGACCGGTTATTGATGCCTGACGTCGTTGACATGATTATCAAGATCTCTGAAGATTTTCCACTCAAGTCGGTTGAAGACTTCTGTTTTGGCTACGTTGTCGGAGACATTATTGTGGGCACTTTCGAAGAAGTGAGACTTCGCTACGGTCGAGAACCGACGTCCGACGAGATGGATGAGGCTCTGAGCATCATAGGTCGGAGAAGTATGGAGATCAAAGGGGCTATAAAATTCGCCCTCGGAAAATAAACGGAACGCCTTGAGACATGGATCATTAAAACTTTTCGAAAGCCATAAACCTCTCCAGTGTAGAACTGGAGCTCAAGGGATTTCTACATGGGTGAAATTGAAGAAGGTCTGAAGCGAATCGGGTTGACCGTGTCGAAGCCTGTCTTAGCCATCATCGCAATCATCTTTGGCTTACTTGTCATCGTCTTTCCTGACCTGCTTTCGACAATCGTTGGGATATACCTCATAATCCAAGGGATCCTGCTCTTCTTAGATTACTTTGAATTGAGCAGAAAATAACGACGCACTCAATTTCCTCCCTCTCTTTTTATCCTAACTAAGGTTGAATCCGACTATTGCAGAATCTCGCTGAGGAAAATAGACTTAATCCTATTCAATTCACGCTTGCACAACGCTACCGAAGTTAAAGCTGCTTTAGGTTTCTGTCTTTACTGTAGCTTCAACTACGGGCTCCACAGGTTCTTCGGGTTCATCTTTTTGGGGTTCTGAAGTAATCACCTGCTCCGTCGGCGTGAGCTGTGCTCCGCAATCTTTACAGAAAGTTGAGTCTTCTCGGTTTCTGTCTCCACAGCTACCGCAAAAGATCCAGTTCGCAGCAGGCTTTGAGGCGACCTGACTTCCCTGTTCGAAGTAGTCTGTAAACAACAAGGTTCCTTGAATCATCATGAATAATCCGACGGTCCACACGAGTAAGCTTGGGAACGCTATCACGAAGATGCCGAAGATTATGCACACGGTCGCTAGAAGAGGCTTTGAGATCGTTATTCCGATTCGTCTGAGCCCTTCTTCTACGTAATCAGACATGAATTTTTACACCTCAATGACGAAGTCCTAATATCTGCTTCTTAGGAATTATGAAGCTGAAATCAGCATTCCATAAATCGTTTCCTCGAGTACATGAGGCTATAGAACACGACTGGCCATCACTTGGCCACTAGCGTTTACCGGTGACCAAAATCTTAAAGCATCAATACCCTATCGAGAACTTGGGCGGGTAGCCTAGTCAGGATAGGGCGCAGGCCCCCTAAGCCTGTGGTCGTGGGTTCGAATCCCACCCCGCCCG
>CP070765.1:503164-504905 GCA_020345645.1 Candidatus Bathyarchaeota archaeon
CTGTAGCGTCAATGATGACGTTGATACCGTTCTTTGTCAGCATAAAGGAAGTGAAAACTAAGGTAGCATAGACCAGAGATCGTTCCTCTTCCGTGTATGTAGGTTTCGGGGTTAGATGTTTCCTCACATGATCCACTGACACGACTTCAGCCGATACATTTAACGTCTTAAGCTTTCTCTCAAGTAGTGATGTTATGGTAGATTTTCCACTGCCCGGTAGCCCCGTAATCCAAAGACACCATCCCTTCTGATCTTTCAAGTGATCACCTGCTTCTAAGAAAGTAGGAGTTCACTTCCTTCAAATCGAACGAGTCGGACTCAAGCACATTAAATATGAAATTAAGGAGTTTGGTTCTTACGGAAATAGGTAGATTGGGATACCATATTGGTGAGGCGACCACGAGAGCACGCCAAGCGAAGAATGGGGGGATTACGCGCAATACCTCTTCGTCGCCCGTTTTGTCCAGATATTGTGACCAAAATAAGTTGAAGAGGGTCTCAAAAGCTTCTGCAAGTCGCCCATAGGTCTGTAGACTATAGAAGAGGTAGTTGATCGTCATTGCGCTTAAATCGTCTGCTGGTTCGCCCCATTCGCCTCGACTACGATCAAGCACCAGGAAATCGTCGTCACCACTAAACAAGATGTTCCACGGGTGATAATCCCCGTGAACTTGCGACAGCCTTTGAGAGAAGTCTTTCAGCTTCCATTTCCAATCGACACACCGTTTCTCGATCTCGGCTAGGGAGGAGGTGTCCACGTAATCCAGAGGAGTCGGGTAACTATCCGTCAGCCCCATAATGCCTTCCCCGTGACCAAGTAGGTCCCGAATTCGCCTAATATAGAGAGGTTTCTCTTCGCTTTTTATTGCGTGAAGCTCAACTAAATATGAAGAAAGGGCTCTACAGCGGATTTTATCTAACTCGGTCAGTCGCTTTGTCGCTTTCAGTCTATCAAGATCCATATGGTATGGTTTGCCCTCAAGGAATTCTGTCAATATGAAGAATTCAGTACAATTTCCCAATGTCTTCAGCTGGCCTTCCGAAGTGAAAGCACCGACATCAAGTGACTTCACATGGTGCTTCAGCTTGTTGAAGGTAGAATGCTGCCACAGCAGAATGGCAGCACGATCACTGAAATGGTCGTGACCGAAGCCGCCTGGGCGCATAGTAGATAGAACCACGCTCTTCGTGTATTCGCCAATCTTCAGTTTGATCAGGATGGGAATTCCATACCCCCAACCTTTAATGTCAGCAACGTGCTCATCTGCTTCTTCAGTAGAATTACCAATCGGTTTAATCGAGAGTATTTCAACACGTTCATTAAAAACGGAAGAAAGGTACTTCCTCAGGTTTCCTCGTGAAAAAACCTCACCGTTTGACCGCATACGCCTCACGATACGAGAGTTGCTGAGTAATCTTAATATTACTTTATAAAACCTGAGATCAGAGGGTCAACCATGAACATCCTTGTCGATGGGGGCACCATCGTTACCATGAGCGATCGAGGCGTGATTCATGATGGCACAATAGCAATTCAAGAGGACAGAATAATAGAAGTCGGCAAATCCAACGAGTTGAAACACAAGTATCACGGATACACAATAATAAAAGCCACAGACCGAGTTGTCATCCCAGGTCTAATCAACACCCATCATCACGCAGCGATGAGCCTTCTCCGAGGGTACGCAGACGATGTTGATTTGAGGACTTGGCTGGAGAAGTTGGTGTGGCCTCTCGAGAA
>CP070765.1:505005-506728 GCA_020345645.1 Candidatus Bathyarchaeota archaeon
CTCCCCTTCATAAACCTCACATAATAATTCTGGGTTCAGCCTCTTTTGTGTTTCGTCAAGTCCTATATCACGTTAAATGCCAGAAGATCCCGGTGCATGTGCGTTAAGCGACAGGGTTAGAACTACGTTGCTCGGGTTGCACACTCGAAACGGGAGATCTGCCAGCTTGTAGAGGTTGGCTTCGAGTACGTCTGCGATCACGGTAGCGACAAGATCTTTCGGAAACCGAAGTGAAAACCGTCCGGGGTTTGTTCAGAACGGGCGGGGTGGGATTCGCACCCCCTGGGCCCGCGGAGATATCGCCCGAAAATTTCCGCATGCTCGTGTTTTTCTTCAACGCATACGTGGTTTGCTTATGACTCATTTCTTCCCACAAATTTGAATGAGAGTAGCATCACTGCGATGATAACAACTGATGTGGCAATTCCTAGAGCTGTCGTCGCCGAGATAGGTGTACCAAAGGTGCCATCGCGACTTACCACTTGCCAAATTTCTGGGATCAGGTAAATCCCGAGCACCGAAGCGACGATGGCACCAGACGCAATCGCGTGCAGTAATTTAACTTGCATAGTTGCCCTCCACATATCCAAGGTTTTTACGAGCTTTAGTTCTATGTTTTAGAACGATAATCAAATCGGTCTCGCCCTCCAATGTCTCCACGTCTCGTAAGCCATGATAACAACTCCGCTTCCACCGAACATCAACGCAAAGACACCTTGGATGGATAACGTGTGAGCGTAGCCAACTGCAAACACGATTAGCAGAGTGGCGAAAAAGACCGCGTAAAACATGTATCGCGGAATCATCAGCTGGCTGATCTTCACAAATGAACTCGTCACCTCCAAGCTCACAGTCTTCCCCAGCTCGTAATCTCCAGCAGTGTTTTTCTTTACAACCTCTAAGTTCATCAGCTTCTCAAGATGATATGCTGCTACACTTGGACTGGACAGACCTAATTCTCTCTGAACTCGTCGTGCAGTTGTAGGTTTCCCAGTTCGTAGAAGGTGCCAGTAGACCCGCAGAGTCGTCCCCTTTAGTTGGGACTTCACATCCTCCAATACTCGCACCCAAGCACACTCTACTGGCTTCAAAGCTTATAAATTCGAAATGATCCAAGTCACGGGTTTACTTGTACGGATTTTAGAACGTTTGTTCTAATCTATAGAATTAAATTTCGCTCCGGTCACGAGTTTCTTGGTGATGAACTTGAGAAAGAAACTGGCATTAATAGCAATAGTAGCGGTCATCGCCCTTTCCTCGTTCGCCTATGCTTGGGTTGGCAAAGACGACGGAAACAGCATCCAAGGAACGGAAGGCGCTTTTCCAAGCGTGACTCGGTTTGAAGTAATCGTCAATGGGATTAGAAGTCTGGATGTTTGTGTGTGCGTCAACATAAGCGATGGAGTGACCTATCAAGAGGCGGAATTGATCGCGGGGACAACGTTCATCCACGTTAAGGGCGAATCAGTATGGCGACGACTCGAGACGCTAACCTTCGATGACACGCAAATCAAAGCCCATTATGCATGGGGTCTTGATGAAGCAGACCTTGGACACATATATGACATGACGGCTGATCTGACTAGTCTTCAGATATTAGTTGATCATTGCTTCTGATAAGCACTCAACCCGCAATTCAGTTGACTTGAAAGGTTAAAGGATCGTTTGGATCCCACAGTGGAAAGTTGTCGAGGTTTGCTCAGAACGGGCGGGGTGGGATTCG
>CP070765.1:506828-508523 GCA_020345645.1 Candidatus Bathyarchaeota archaeon
GTGATCTCTTCTTCCGCCTTCTCCATCGCGTCGCCTCTCTCAAGTTCACTGTTTAAGACTTCAGCATAATCCTCAATCTTCCTGAAGTCGAAGGGAATCTTTCCTTCCAAGGGAATATCATACTCTCTGACGGGAAACTCCGATGCTCTTCTCGCGAGGATTAACCAATCATAATGTTTCTTGATCTGCCCGTTCTTAACGACAGGTGGCTGGAGTCTTTCAAAGATCCCTTTGTAGGATGTCTCCACGTTGACGTCGATGACCCAAAAGGGGAGATACACCAGCCTTCTTTCCCGTATGTCGGAACTTCGAGCGAGATCACTCGGTTTAGTGAAGCCTGTCGACATCCATTGAAGAACGGACTTTTCGATGTCAGGCAGAGATGCGCCTTCATGACCTTTACCCTGCATAGTGAATCCGTTGGGAAGCATGGAGTGTTCAAAGGTGAACACCTTTCCTGTTTGGACAACCTGTGTATAGCCGCAATAGCGACATGTGCTGATGATTTCTCCTGGGCTCAGATGCAGGGGAGCCCCGCAGGTGGAGCAGCTGATATCTTGGACGATAGTCATGATTGATTCCTCCTCTGTGTCTGTTCCATCTGGCTACTCTTTCTGACTCATTGTTGAACGGAGGGCTGTTACGATAGCCAGTATCCCGAGTAGCAGAAGTACGAAGACTAGGGTCATCTCAATCGGCATTCCACTGTTGCTGAACCACCATGAACTCCCGAGTACGAGAACGAGCATTCCCCAACCAAAGGTACTGAAGGCATTGCTTTCGGAAACGCTTGTGCGGGATGCTTTGAGTCCTGCTAAAGCGATCATCCAGATTCCGACCGAGAGAAGGATTCCTGGTGGAAAGTCTTGGAGTAAGATGAATTCAAGGATCCAAGCTGCTGACCAGACTGCAAGAATTATCAGCAGAACACCGAGAGTCAAGAGTCCCAAGTGTAGTCTACCCATTTCACTCTCCAGACCCCTATTCGGATGAAACAGGCATATATGGATTCGCGCATACAATCGACGAGAACCATCATGAAGCACCACCTCTGAGATTGGAGAAGAACGCTTATCACCCAGCTACTTTCTTAGATTCCAGATTAGGGAATCTATTGGCCAGACTTTCTCGACTGAAATTCTCCATGACTTCCGCTATACTTCTGGTAAGTTGCGTATTCACCCTCTTCCTGGTTGGGGTCACCCTGTTACTTGACCTGCCCGTTGCATTAGCGTTCTTGGCGACTCTCTTATTCCTCCTAATTCAGTACTTGATCGGTCCAGCCATCGTGCGAGGATCTACCCATCTCCGCTATCTGGACCATGGTGAGAACCCTTGGCTTGAATCCATCGTCACCGAGCTCTGTGAGAAGAGCAGCTTGGAACCACCGAAACTTGCCGTTGTTCCAGATAAGACTCCTAACGCGTTCATTTTCGGTCGAACTTCCAAGGATGCTACATTAGCAGTGCATGAGGGACTCCTTCGCCAACTGAATAAGGAGGAAGTCCGAGCAGTTGTAGGACACGAATTAGGGCATCTGAAGCACAAGGACTATTTCGTAGTCACAATGCTCTCCGCCTTACCGCTTCTCGCATACTGGATCTCGTGGGGCATCTTTCAAGCAGTTAGATGGGGTGGTAGTAGCTCAGATGATAAAAAAGGCGGGAGCGTGAAAGCCGCGTTATTCATTGTAGC
>CP070765.1:508623-510210 GCA_020345645.1 Candidatus Bathyarchaeota archaeon
TGCAGCTTTGGGCGGAGTGCGCCAAGGACAGCTTAAAGGACAAAGAGGGCCTCGAAGCCGTACGACGGAGGATTCTCGCACGGGATACGATGTTTTTCAAAGCCGAATTCTACGTTAGAAACCACCCGATCTTCCGAGAGACGGTGCTGCATAACAGCGTGGAAGGCGTCACCGAATACGTCCGAAGCCAGTTGACTCCTCACTGAAGTCCAGAACCGCCATGTAACGCCCAGATGCGACACGTGCCTTCGGTTGACACCATGCACGCACCTCTCGGTTCGCTGGGGGTACATGCCTCCATGAAGAGGGGGCACTCAGAAGGCTTGATTTTTCCCATCATCACCAGATGACATTGGCACCCTGGAAGAAAGTCTCGCCCTTTCTTCTTTGTTACTTGATGTTTCTGATGGGCATCCCGTTCGATGAACTCGTCTTTAATCGACAACGCGGATTGCGGGAGCTTTCCTAATCCCCGCCAGCCTCCTTGAACCACATCAAACACCTGTGCCATCAGATCCAGGGCTTTCAGGTTACCCTCCGGTTTCACGGCACGATTGTACTCATTCTCCAGTCTAGCTTCTCCTTCATGGGTCTGCCGGAGAATCATGTCGATGGCGAACAGAACGTCGATGGGTTCGAACCCCGCGACCACGACTGGCATATGGTAGGCGTCAGCGAAGACGCGATAAGGGTCCAACCCGATGATGGTGGAGACGTGCCCCGGTGCGATGAAGCCATCGATCTGCAGGTCGCCTACGCCCAAGAGGAACTCCATAGCGGGAGGGATTAACCGATGAGAGGAGAGGAAGCTCAGGTTTGGTGGGGCTTTCAAGATTTCATTCGCGGTCAGTGGAGCGGTAGTTTCGAAGCCAATGGCGAAGAAGGCGAAGTCTCGGTTCGGTTCTTTCCGTGCCATCGTCGCTGCATTCTGGATGCTGTAGACAACACGCACATCGCCTCCCTCAGCTTTCGCTTCCGCCAGCGAAGAGTGTGACCCAGGTACACGGAGGACGTCTCCGAAGGTTGTGATGGTGACGCCCTTCCGTGCCAATTCAACTGCGACATCGATGTCGGCTGCAGGGAGCACGCACACGGGGCATCCCGGACCCGCAATCACTTCAACGAGGTCGGGAAGCAAGCTTCGCAGTCCGAAGTGCGTGACGGTCCACTCGTGTGTTCCGCACACGTGGCAGATCACGGTCCGGTGTGAGGGATGAAGCTGCTTGATGTCGGCAACGAGGTTCTTGGCGAGTTCAAGGTCTCGGAAAGACATCAGGGGATTCACGGAGAGCCTTCCTAGACCAGCATCTTGATGCGTTTTACGACGCAGTCTCTGCCCTCGACAACTTCAACAACTTCGCTGCACTTTGGACATTGCAGGGTGGACACTGGCAGGTGGGTTAAGCTGCTGTTCACCTGCATGAAGCCACCGGTGTATCCGCAGGCTGAACAGCGGACAGAGCCTCTGACTGCTTCGGCAACTAGCGTTGACCCCTCCAAGACAGTATCCTTCGTCAAGATGTCGTACCAGAACTGCATCTGATCTGGATTCAGGAACGTCAGATCTCCTATCTGGAGGTGGACTTC
>CP070765.1:510310-511890 GCA_020345645.1 Candidatus Bathyarchaeota archaeon
TACATCACAGACGTCCACCTCGGTTGGAAGAAGCGGTTCGTCGGGACAGAGATCCAAGATTTCCAGAACGTGGACAAAATCATGAATAACTTATTCAAGCTCGCAAAGGTCTCTAAGGAGAACCCGACATATGGCGGACTGGCTGAAGGAAACTTCACATACAAAAAGCCTTCAGCAGACACGAAAATCCGCGACTTTGAAAACCCAACCGAACATGTCTTCGAAGCTCTAGATGCTGCTAAGAGAGAAGTCGGAGACGATGTTAACGTTGGAGGAACCCTCTTCGCCAGATACGAAGACGCCAACCTCGTCTCTTCAGAAGGCCCAACCGGAACAGATGCACGATCATCCATCGAACTTTCAGTCAGAGCCTTCTCACAACGAGATGCCTCAGGTCACGGCGTGGAATGCAGTTCATCGCTGAAAGACTTCAACTCAGCAAAAGCTGGCGAAAAAGCCGGCACAATCGCCAAGCTTGCACAGAACCCCAAACAAGGTAAAGAAGGCAGATACTCAATTGTTTTCGATCCACTAATCTTCGGGTCCCTATTAGGAACATGGGGCTCAATGGCCTCCGCCTACTACGTCATGATTAAATTCTCAGTGTTCACGGACAAACTCGGGAAAAAAGTCGCCTCCGACAATGTAACACTCCGCGACAAACCCGTCCAATACTCGGTAGCCAACAGAACTTTTGACGACGAAGGTGTCCCCCTCCAAGAAAACGTCATAATCAAGCAAGGCATCTTAAACACACTTCTCCATAACACATCAACCGCAAAAGTCTTCAAGACAAAAACCACAGGCAACGCAGGACTAGTCTCTCCCAGACCATGGAACATCGAAATGGATCCAGGAGATGTCACCAAAAACGAATTATTCAGCCAAGTCAAACGCGGTCTATATCTAACAAACACATGGTACACGCGGTTTCAGAATTATGCAACAGGGGACTTCAGCACACTTCCACGGGACGGAATTTTCCTAATAGAAAACGGAGAGATCACTCAATCGCTAAAAGACTTAAGGCTAAGCGATAACGCGCTAAGACTCCTGAACCAGATCGCAGGCATATCAAAGGAAAGGCAGCATGTACGATGGTGGGGCTTTGAGTCAGTAACACCCGCACTAGCCCCTTACGTTCTAGCCGAAGACATCCAAATGACTAAGCCAACCTAAACCAACCAAATAAACATCATCAATCCAACATCGTCTCAGTCTACTTCAACACCCTAGCAGGCTTAAAGAATGAATACCCGCATCGAAAAAGAAGTGAAAGAAAGCCTGTCCGGAAGGACAGCGAAATCCTACGTATCTCGATTGACAGATTTTCACCGAGTCCAAGCCTCAACCATGTTCCATGAAGCCGCAGAGTACATCAAAGCAACTCTCATCTCTTTAGGTCTTAAAGATGCCCAAATTGAACAGTTCAGATCAGACGGAGCCACAAAATATTGGACATGGACATCACCAATGGGATGGACTGTGGAAAACGCGGAATTACGCCTCATTGAACCCGAAGACAGACTCCTAGCAAGATACGAAGATACTCCCACATGCCTTCATACATACAGTAAATC
>CP070765.1:511990-513552 GCA_020345645.1 Candidatus Bathyarchaeota archaeon
GTACCAGTTACTATTGGAATGAAAGTCAAAGCAACAGCGACGTTACTCACAATGGCACTGGCGACTCCGCTTAGCCATAGTATGGTAATCGACGCGGTTACTGGATTGTCACCAGCAATGCCGATCAATCCACTTGACAACCCACTCAAAAGCTCTGTTCTCTCTATTCCACCAACTACAAACATGAAACCCGCAATGAAAAAAACAGTTTCCCAATCTATGCTTTTAAAAACATCAGAAGGATCCAGGCCACTGAAGATCAATGCTAGGATTGCGCACCCAAGAGCGACCGCTTCTGGTCTGACGTTTGGTAGGCTATCTGCTGCTAAGAAGAGCGTTAAGAGAAGGAGCAAGATCAAGATAGACCGATAGAATAGTTTCTTATTCTTCACACCTTGCCATGGACTGTATTCAGGAAGAGGCTTCTCCTTCCCGAGCCGCGACTTGAAGACAGTATATAGTACAAAGATAGTGAGTCCCCATAGGGCTAGTTCACAGGCTGTAAGATAACCAATGAAGGCGGTGAAATTCATCGATTCTCCTGCTGCAACTCCAATTACCATGTTACTTGTTGACCCAATTAAGGTACTTGTGCCTCCCAAGTTTATCATAATTGTAGCGGAAAGGAAGTAAGGTACTGGATCGTAATTGAGGAGTTTACTTATTGTCACGATAGCCGCTGCCATCAACAGCATCGCAGTCGGGTCACTGAGAAACATGGAAACAATGGCTGAGATCACACAGATTGAGACGAATAATCTAACTGGGTTACCTCTTGAAATCTTTACAGCATATAGGGCTCCGAAGCGGAAAAGACCACTTTTTTCAGCTACTTCAACAACGATCATTGTCCCGATGATCAAACCAAGTAATGGAAGACTGCTCTCTAATAGTGAGAACATGTCGCCATATGTGGGGAAAACTTCGTATTGAAGTCCAAACCAAGCTGTGAGTAACGCCCCACTTAATGCCGCTACTGACATCGGAACCGCCTTTGTTGCAGAGAGAAGAACCGTTAGTAGATAAATGAGGACAAAGATTGCTGTGACAACTGGATCCACGCAGTTACCTACCTTTCGTTTTCCTCTTCAACGATGTTGGAAAGTTTTTCAGCAAACGATTCGACTTTGAGCTCTATTACTCGGTATAAGGTTCTACCAATGTCGTAGATCAGGATGATGATTATACCCAAGGCTACATACGTGATGAGGCTCTGGATCCAGAATCCTAAATCTCCTTCTACAAAGGTCCCGAGGATTGGTGTAGTAGCTGTTACGATTAGAATAATGACGATTATATAGATTAGCTCTCGAGCAGCTCTCTTCGGTGACCGTTCTTCGATGATTCCGAGACGGTGCACAATGATGTCTGTGAGAATATCTCCTAAGAATAATGCGTCGGATAATGCTCGAATGAGGAAAATCACTGCTATCAAAACCGTTATCATTATTATTAAAGAGGCTAGATTCTGTCCAATTCCCGGAACCTCAATTTGACTGAGAGGTAGAAGATCTCGGGTTTGCTGGATGACGAAGCTGATTACCAGAAAAATTACTGTGATA
>CP070765.1:513652-515209 GCA_020345645.1 Candidatus Bathyarchaeota archaeon
CTGAGGAACTCTCCTCCTTTCTGATCGACGACTCGAACGTCGCCATCGTAGAAGTTGACTAGATTATTCTTGTCAACGGTGCCCATGTAGTAAGTTTTCAGGCTGTAAGGATCACTCTTGATCAGTTCCACGTAATCAGCGTTTTTCAGTACGATGTCCTCGAAGATCTTCAAGGAGAACTCAGCGAATCCGACGCAGCTTCGGACCATCTCTTCGATTTCCTGCCTTTCTTTTTCGGATAACCCTTTTGCCATACCGCCTGGCAGAGCTGTCACTGGGTGTGTGGGTTTACCTCCCAAAATGCCTGTGATCTTCTGCCCGAAGGCTCTGTGCTTTATTACTTCTTTCGCGATTTCAAGGCCTGTTTTCTCTATCACTCCGAGGATGTTCCTCTTGGCAGGGGGTGCATCTGGACCTACTATGAAATCGGGACCTCCTAGGAAGTAGAAGTGAAGTATGTGATCGTAGATGTAATAGGCGCAATACTCTAGTTCTCTGAGTTTTTTTGCCGTCTCTGTAGGTTCGACGTGGAAAGCGGCATCTAAGGCTTTGGCTGCAGCCATATGATGAGCGACTGGGCAGACTCCGCAGATCCGTGTGGTTATTATTGGTAGGTCTTCAGCTCTTCTTCCTTCACAGAAACGTTCAAAACCTCTCAATTCAGGGATTTGAAGGTAAGCGTTCTCTACGTTTCCGTTCTCATTCAGGAATATGGAGATTTTTCCGTGACCTTCAAGCCGCGTGATTGGATCAATGATTACCTCTTTCACTCTATCACCTTCCTTTTCAGAATCGAATTAGCAAGGGAGAACTTGTAGAATGTGCCTATAGGATCCATGATCTGGTCAATAACATTGGTGTCAGTTGCGATGGATGCAATGGCTCCAGCCATGGCAGCTCCTTGGTCAGATACGCGAGGGCTTGGACCGCCACAGCCTGTACAGGGCATATTCACCTTTGGACACTGGGCTTCACAGCCTTCACGTGTTGCTGGACCCATACATATCACTTGTTGATCAAGGAAACATGTCTCTTGGTCGTCTTCTATCTCGTAGATTCGCTTAACCTCAGAGAGTTTCTTGTCTTTCTTTTCTCGGGGACATTCATCGCAGATGGATTTCGTTGGCATGAGGACGGATCCTTTTGGAGGGAGTTCATTCTTGAATATTGCCATTGCAGCGTTGATTATGAGGGGGACGGGTGGTGGGCAGCCTGATAGAAAATAGTCGACATCCACGGTTTGTGCCAGAGTCTTTACAGTGTCGTAGAACTCCGGTAGTTCTAGTTCGCCTTCGTTGACCTTCAGATGGGTCTGTGGGGTTGTGCGCTGAGGGTTTTTCGTTGATGGCGTTTCCATGTATGCGCGTTCGAAGACATTTTCGCGGTTCCATAGGTTTCCTAGACCTATGACGCAACCGTCACATGCACATGAACCGAAGGCTATGAGGGCTTTGGTTTTCTGCCGGAGCAGTTTGGCCATTCGCTCGTTTTCTTCTGTTCGAATCGCTCCATTGAAGAAGCAGACATCTATGTGTTTGTCTGGCATTGCTTCAACGT
>CP070765.1:515309-516783 GCA_020345645.1 Candidatus Bathyarchaeota archaeon
CAATACGGTGTAGCCCAACCATAGCTAAACCGTAATCCATAATCGTAGAGAGAGACGTTGACAATTCTATCGATCTGAACCAACCCGACCGTTATGATAACGGGAACTCCGGCCATTATTAGCAGGATTAAAGCAACAATTGTAGCATTGACCTCGATTCTCATGGTAGTCTCACTCTGTCTTGGAGGTGCTTAGGGAATAAAGCTTGAGAAGTCTAAATCCTAGTTCTGAATATTGTCGCTGAATACAGATCATTCAGTTTTTCTTGTATCTGCTGCTACAGTAATTATAGCGTTGCAGTAGGGACAGACATTGATGAGCCTTGGTTTACCTGATTTGAAGTCAAACATGCAAAGAGGCTGAGTGAAAACTTTGGAGCATTTCTTGCACACCATTGGAAGAGCTACGATCTCGATCCCAGTTCCTTCAATATCTGCTTTGGGGTTTCTTTCCGTAGAGGAAGAAGTCTGCTCATCAAGGGTCTTTGATTCCACCAGTTCAGTCTTTGATAGGGTCTGGGTAGACTCACCGCTTTCCGATTGCACGCGAACGCTGGAGAAAACGAGATACAATGAACATACATTCGCCCCTATTATCACAACGAGAAATGTCATTGTCAACCTTTCAAAGGTCCAGAAGGGAACCGCCCAGTCGTAGTCAAAAATCAAACCATGTTCGTAAAGTAAGCCATGAACTATACCGTCCACTTGAAATAGTAACAAGAATATTACCATTGCTAGGACTGCCACAATAGCATTCAAGGAAATAAGAAGCTTAGTTCTCCATTTTGACCTAGGAGTACTAACATTTGTAGCCTTCGTGGCATCCACAAGGGAACCAAGTCGCATGGTGGTCAGTTGGATATCGCTAGGTGATTTCATTAAAGAGTTGTGAATCTACAATTCGGATGTAGGAATCACCGTGTGACTTTCCTTAATTTGCACGAATGACCTCCTTTCTATGTGAAGAAGACCTTGGCAACGTTATAGAGGTTCAGGTCCAGTTTCTTCTGCTTCCCAACAACTCGCTTTAGGGGAATAGAGACGATGTTGTTTCCTTGGAGTGCAACCATCCTACCAAACTTTCCTTCATGAACGAGGTCGATTGCACCTATCCCGAAACGGGTGGCTAGTACGCGATCCGAAGCAACTGGTGAACCACCACGTTGAAGATGCCCGAGGACAACAACTCTTGTTTCAATATTCATCTTCTTCTCGAGTTCTCTTCCCAAGTAATAGCCAACGCCGCCAAGTCTCACATTGCCAAATTCATCGACGCCTTTGCTGTATACAATCTCCTGCCCGCCTTTGGGCTTGGCACCTTCAGCTACGACGACTAAACTGAAGTACCTACCACGTTTCTGGCGACGTCGAATAATATCACAGATCTCGTCAACGGTAAACGGTTGCTCAGGGATAAGGATAACGTCTGCTCCACCGGCTAAACCGGCTTCAAAGGCAATCCAACCGGCTCG
>CP070765.1:516883-518341 GCA_020345645.1 Candidatus Bathyarchaeota archaeon
ACGGATTGAAGACCCATCCAGCCAGGTTGACTATTGATTTCGATAACTAAGGGACCCTCAGCGCTTTCAAGGATGTCGACACCTGCTATCTTGCAGTTGATTGCCTCCGCTGATCTGATAGCTAAGGTTTCCAGCTCGTTAGAGAGGTGCACCGCGGTTGGTTCAGCGCCCTGACTGATATTCGTCTTCCATGAATCACTGACTCGCCTCATCGCCGCGATGATATGTTCACCTACGACGAACGCACGAATGTCGGAGTCGCCATGAGAAATGTACTCCTGAAGATAAAGGACTCCATGATGGAAGCGTATAGTATTGAAGATTCGTTCAGCGATGGCAGGATCGGAGATTCGCGTTAACCCCACACCCCTAGCCCCAAAGATTGGCTTTAGAACCACGTCCTGCCCCAACGCATGGAATCCCTCGACTGCAGCTTCAACACTTTCAGTCACGATCGTCCGTGGTACGGGAAGTCTATTCTCTTCAAGTAGGGTCAAAGCGTAATACTTATCGACGCAACGTTCAATCGCTTTCGCGGGATTTACAACGTAGACCTGTTCTCGTTCCAGTTTCTGCAACAGATCCATTCTAAAAATTATTTCTTCCAGAGAACCATGCCCAACTGAACGCACAAGCAAGGCAGCCAGGATATCGGTGACATTGACATCTCCTGCATGTACGACAGGGTGGCAGACAACCTTCGCCACGAGACTGGGGAAATTAAGAAAAATGGAGTTTACCCCTCTCCTGCCAAGTGAATCCCGCAGCTGGGCAAGACTCCAGCCTTCAGCATCACTTCTCGAAATCACACCGATCCTCACGTGATCCGCTCCAAAGATGAAGCGAACCAGCAAGCTAAAAACAGTATCCTAAAACCACTACATATCGCATTTGAAGTTACTGAAAAAGGCTGAGGGCACTCAAGTAATCGTTGAACGTGTCAATGGTGATCCAGGTGCCATGGTACTCTATTCCTCTCAACGCGTTTTGTTTCGCGAGGGCTGGCAGCACCGTTTTTTCGAAGTCTCCGACATCTGGGAAGAGCTTTGAGACAAGAGTTTTTGTCATCGCGTAATGCCCAGCGTTGACATAGAAAGATAGTCTAGGTTTTTCTTCGAAGTTCTTCACGTATCCGTTATCTACCCTCACTTTTCCATAAGATAACGTAGGTTTAGCTAAGAGCATGGCGATACCAGTTGTTGCTTCATCCAGCAATTTATCTGGCTTTGAGTCTAAGGCTAAGTTATCGACGTTACAGGCATAGAAGACCTCGTTTTTGACGAGTTGACATGCTTTTTTTATCGCGCCGCCCGTTCCAAGTCTAGAGTCTTCAATGGACACTGATACTTCCGGAGTCTTAATGCGTTTAAAGTTTCTATACACATCGGTTTTAAGAATTAGGTAACCAAGAAGATCCTTGCTGAGTGCAAGGATTACTCGGGTAAAGCCATTCTCTGC
>CP070765.1:518441-519878 GCA_020345645.1 Candidatus Bathyarchaeota archaeon
TGCACCTTCGACGAAGACGTGTACACCCAAGGTGAAACCGGCGAAATCACTGTGATAGTGTACAATGATGAAGAAACTAAGATCCAGGTGACTGAGCTAACAGCCACCATCGATTACTTCTACGATGACGAGAACGTGTATCTTCAGACATTCTACTCTGATGAAATACTGCCCGTCGAGATCCAACCTGGTCAGCTCCTTGAGTTAACGGTCGCCTTCAGCTTGCCCACGAACATCGCCCCTGGGTACATTGAAGTCTACGTCAAAGCTGTCACTGAACAATGGCATCAACAATCAGAGAGTTGGTATTACTCCGACCACCCTACCTATCGTCCAGTAATGTACGTGGAATCGCCTTACAAAGAAGAATTTGAGGCGGAACAGTGGGTGAACGCTCAGCTCCAGCATGACCTGCAAGAACTTCAGACCCTCAACACCACAACCACCAACATAATGTACTTCCTCGGTCTTACAACGGTGATTTTCGCAGTCGTTACCATACTACTCTTCTTACTCACTAGGCGAGTAAGCCCAATTCCACAGCCAGCGCCATAGTCTACATTCACCGTTATCTTTTTTCTACCATGCTCAGCGACAGCTAGAGTTTTCACTTTTCTATAGCGGACGAGCTAGGCTTCATGGTCGCTCCTATCCACCAGAGCTCTGGTGACAGCGTCTTCGATGAAAGCCGTTTTCGCCTGCGTATAACCATCGCGATCTGACCCATACTCCCTAGCAAGTCTTCTCTTCAGTTGGAAATACTCTTGGGCGACCTCTGGATGCGTGCGGAGGTAATCGCGGAACAGCAGATGCCTCATCCAGAAGTCGCTGGTTAACTCGACCATGTGAATGTGATAATGCTGCTCTTCCGGTGGCGTACCCTTGTGGAAGTACCGTCGCTCAGGAGTTGTGGCTTCATGTTCGGGTACATATCGGTAACCGATGCGTTCGAGTAGATTTATGCATCTATCAGCGTCGCTGATGGTCTTCACCGCAATCATGATGTCGATAATCGGTTTTGCACCTAGACCCACGACTGCCGTGCTTCCAATATGCTCGATTCTTAAGATGTGAGAACCCACGGCGGTCAAAATTCGCTGTTTCTCGTTCTCAAACAGCTTCGACCACTCAAGATTGTACTCCTCGACCCTTACTGGTCTTTTCATCTCTTTCAACCTAAAAACAGTATTTACGCTTCCAGGTTTTTCACGTGGGTTCACGTTTGGTCAGAGATATCGATCTAGTAGGACATGTACTTATACAGACACCGCAGCCAAAACATTGCACTTCATTGAAGGTGACTTTTCCGTTCTCGCGTACTCGTGCTCCGAACTGACATCGATCCACACAGGCTCCGCAGTTTACACAGGTTTCAGGTTCCTGGACTGCTACGTACTTGGAGCTTACAACTGCATCTGGTAACCCAAATCGCACGAT
>CP070765.1:519978-521415 GCA_020345645.1 Candidatus Bathyarchaeota archaeon
TATATTCGCACAGGTCGAGGGTTCATCGACATCACCGAGAAAGGTCTGCATGCTCTAGGGACATCCATCAGTCCAGCTTTTGTCTTCCTGAAAATCTCCCCACTGAAACGGAAGCAAGCCTACGAACAGATCTTCAAATTTCCGATTCAACGGGTCTTCAGGGTGACTGGTGAAATGGATGCTATACTAGTTATTGACCGCGACAGACTTGAGGATGCGTTGAGCATGTTGGGAAATGTTGAAGGCGTACTGGATACAAGGACTTATATCGCGATTCAAACACTGAAGTAAACTTCATGATCTAGAGGGTTCATTTTTGAAGCTTTTCGAGTTTGAAGCGAAGAAAATCCTTGCTGAACATGGGATTCCTACTCCTCAGGGCGTTTTAGCCACATCTCAAACCGAGGTTCGAGAAATCCCTCGCACTTTTCCCCCTCCTTATGTTGTCAAGGCTCAGGTGTTAGTCGCGGGACGAGGAAAAGCTGGCGGAATCCAATTCGCAACATCGCCAGAACAGCTCTCTCATGTCTCCTCAAAGATCCTTGGTATGGAAATTAAAGGCCTTAAGGTCGAGAAGATTCTGATCGAAGAAAAGGCAAAGACAAAAAACGAGTTATATTTCGGAGTTGCAGTTGACAGATCACGACGCCGTTATGTGGTCATCGCTTCTTCCGAAGGAGGCATGAATATTGAAGAGGTGGCAACGAAGTCCCCTGAAAAAATTTTGAAGTTTTCTGTGAATCCAATCTTTGGCTTTCGAAGCTTTCACGCGACTAAGATAGCATCTGACCTTGGGTATTCAGGGAAATCGCTGGTTGTTCTTGCTGGTATCTTTAATCGACTTTACAGAATAGCCTTGAAGTATGATGCTGAGCTGATTGAAATGAACCCTCTTGTCGAGACCGTTGATGGGGGCTTCATTGCGGTCGATGCACGAATAATAATGGATGACAACGCGCTCTATCGGCATCCTGATTTCAAAGAACGACTCTTCGAGGAGAAGAAAACAGAACTGACTCCTGATGAAATTCGGGCTCGCAGAGCAGGCTTGGCATATGTCAAGCTAGATGGTGACATTGGCATAATGGGCAATGGTGCTGGATTGGTGATGGCTACTCTGGATACCGTTCACTTACATGGTGGGAAACCTGCCAACTTTCTCGATGTGGGTGGAGGAGCTTCAGTCGATCGAGTTGCAGAAGCTCTAACAATTCTGCTGTCAGATCCACGGATATCTGTCATCCTAGTCAATATTCTTGGTGGCATCACTCGTTGTGACGATGTCGCCAAAGGGATATTGGCGTCTAAGACCCAGATCCCTTTATCTAAACCTATCGTCATAAGACTCGTCGGCACAAACGAGGAGGAGGGACAACGTATCCTCACTCAAAGGGGCATTCGTGTCTTGAATAGCATGGATGAAGCTGCTCAACAAGC
>CP070765.1:521515-522943 GCA_020345645.1 Candidatus Bathyarchaeota archaeon
CGGTTGTCGCATCCATAAATGGCTTTGCACTAGGCGGCGGTCTCGAACTCGCTCTTGCATGTGACTTCAGGGTGGCAGCTGAGCACGCCGAGCTTGGGAGCCCAGAGCTTTCCCTCGGGCTTATACCCGGGTGGGGAGGAACCCAGAGGCTAGTCAGAGCAATCGGACTCTGCAGAGCCAAGGAGATCATATTGCTAGGAAAACGCTTGAAGGCTGACGAAGCAATTCAAATGGGCTTGCTGACGAAAGTAGTACACTACGACGAACTGAAGAAGACTTCCAGTGAACTGGCAAAGAGACTTTCCGAAGGCCCACCAGTCGCTATGAAATACGCGAAACAAGCGCTGAACTTTGGAACTCAAGTCCCCTTGGAAGCAGGCCTTCGATTGGAATCTAGCTTGATGGGGCTGTCCTTCTCCACCGAAGACCTGAAAGAAGGCGTTGAAGCCTTCATGTCGCGAAGAAAACCTGAGTTTAAAGGGAAATGATCCGGGTCTGATCCGATTGCGAAGACGAGCCCTAACAGATTGATGCCAGGTGGTGTGAAGACCATCAAAGACGTCGCCATCGTAGGAGCTGGTCATTCGAAATTCGGAATCAGGAACGACGTTAACATTCCTGAGCTGGCGTTCGAAGCCGTTAAGCCTTCCATAGTAGACGCCGGGGTCAGCAAAGACGACATCGAGTTTGTAGCTCTTGGCACGACCGGAGCAGGTGCATGGTACGAAGAACTGTTACCAGCAGTCGTGGTTGCGGAGTACTGTGGGCTGACGAAAGCAGGGTTAACCAGGTGTGAAGCTGCCTGTGCAAGCGGAAGCGCCGCGTTCTTCGCAGCCTACTCAGCCATCGCTAGCGGTCAAAGTGACATTGCGATCGCCATCGGGTTAGAGAAGATGCGGGAGGTCGATATGCCTACGGTCATGGAGTGGATTGGGAGAGCCGGATACTACCTATGGGAGTTCCACAACTTCGGAATCACTTTTCCCGCATACTACGCGCTCTATGCCCGTGCACACATGGCAAAATATGGAACCACAGAGGAAGACTTAGCACTGGTTGCCGTGAAAAACCACAAGTACGCTGCTATGAATCCGGTTGCTCACCTTCAGAAACAGTTGACAGTTGACGATGTCCTTGCATCAATGGTTGTAGCATCACCCCTGAAACTCTTCGACTGTTGCCCGGTTACAGATGGTTCAGCAGCCCTCATCTTAGCCTCACGAGAGAAGACGAAAGAGCTGAACATCGAGGATCCGATTTGGATCGCTGGGATAGGATTCTCATCTGGAACAGCGACCCTAGGTAATCGAGTTGACTACGTTGGCCTAGAGGCAACGGTGAGTGCTGCACAGAGAGCTTATAAAAACGCGGGAGTAACCGTCAAAGACGTCGATGTCGCCGAAGTCCATGATTGTTTCACGATCGCTG
>CP070765.1:523043-524448 GCA_020345645.1 Candidatus Bathyarchaeota archaeon
CATTAGCTGAACAACTCATGACGGACTATCGTAAAAGTCTACAGACTCAGCGATCAGAGATATTTAGCTACGAGCTAAATACGTTCATCGTTTTGTCAGCTAAAAAAACTGTAGACTCTGTTGACGACACGATATTCAAAAAACTCGAGGAAGGAAAGCCTCGAAAACGTCTCGAGAAATACTACCGAGAAATTGGCTCGCGGTTACGGAAGTACTTAAAACATAATCAAGAACTGCGAGAAACTTCTCGCATTATTAAAGACTTCCTAAAAGGAGTTGATTCAACACTCATCAAGAAATTCAATGAACGACTAAAGGAGATGAATCGCGAGTTACCTAAAGAGTACTGTGAAATCTACTCGAAAAGCTATGTAACTCTCTGGTCAATTGAAGAAAATCAAAAGCACCAAATCACCCTCTCTGCGTTTGATTCACCAATCTTCACAAACGAAACTCCAAAAACTCCAGTTGAGATGGAAAGATTTTTCGACAAGTTAATTGTCGTGAATTTCTCTGCAGCTTTTCTGAAACCCACAATCATCCGCTTACAGGCAATAGACCAAGTGCTTGAGAAGCTGAATGAAGTGTTGATTGGTACACACTACAAGAGTAGTGATCAACAACTCCAAGCTAAACAGGAATGGTTTCTCCGAATTTTAGAAGCCAAACTCAGTGCATTACAGGATGTAGGAACTCTAGTCTCCAGGGTGCTTGACCAATTTCGCTATCCTCTTCCATTACTCTCCGAACTCGACTTCCAAAATGCTTCACAGAATCTTAATGCGGAGTTAGAGACCATAGAATCAGACATCGCGTCTGGGGAAAAACTCCTTACAAGAGTCTGTAAAAATCTTCCACAGAGCCAGATTCAACTTCGCGAGTACTTTAGTGAAGACAAGAACGAAGTTGTGACGATCAGTACAAGCGAAGAGTTCAAGCGTACTCATCTTACCATTGCAGAGTTGAGCATCGAACTTTTCACCGAAGCAGAGCTTCTGAAGATGTGGTTAGACACGTTTGCATCCGACATCCAATATTTCAGTTTCAATACTCCACTCTTCGATTCTCCGAGTAGTTCACGGATTAAAGTAGCCAGTGACACGATTCTTGCTGCCCGTGGATTAGTGAAGAATTATAGTCTTGGACGCACAACCGCATACGCGGTCCGCGGAGTAGACCTTGACATCAAGGAAGGCGAGTTTGTGGCAATTGTAGGCAGCTCAGGAGCCGGGAAAACGACGCTGTTGAACTGCCTTGCCGGTCTCGACACTCCCGATCATGGCGTAGTGCTCTTCCATGGTGAAAATCTGCATGATAAAAATGATGCAGCGAAGTCAGCCGCGAGGCTACACGAGATGGGGTTCATTTTCCAAAGCTACGCTTTGCTCCCTCACTTCGACACTCG
>CP070765.1:524548-525938 GCA_020345645.1 Candidatus Bathyarchaeota archaeon
GCGTCTCCTGCGAACTATGGAGCTC
The DNA here is from genome assembly GCA_020345645.1 of Candidatus Bathyarchaeota archaeon. Taxonomy (GTDB): domain Archaea; phylum Thermoproteota; class Bathyarchaeia; order Bathyarchaeales; family SOJC01; genus JAGLZJ01. The sequence goes on from CP070765.1 coordinate 524,574, forward strand.
GTACAAAATGAAGAGGCTCGGATTAGTCAGCAAGGTGGTCCCGGTCATTAAAGAGAATAACGCTTGGGTTCGCAATCCCACTGTCATCCTTGACAAATACGTTGACGATGGTGAAATCGTCTACGGTGAATTCAAAACTGGATCCGAGTACAAAGAAGCCCAAGCTGCGGTTAAAGACGCGAAAACTGCGGGTAAAATCGACTTCGAGCTTCTGGATAAGGAACTTGACAAGATCATCTGGACCTTCGCAAACCTCTTCCCAGGATGCCTGATTAAAGCGATGGACAGTATCAGAGCGAAGAAGAAGTTCTTCTGGGATCTTACCAAGAACTACAACCGACACTGGCTAGCTGCCAACATGAACTACGAAGCCTTTCTAGGCTTCCAAGCGTTCAACACTCGAAAGCTGACGGGGCAAGGCACCATCGACTTCATCAAGTTCAGGCAGCTCCTCGCCAAAGGAGAAGCAGCCGACGCTAAAACGTTCGAAGCGGTACTACCGAAACCGAAGAAAGAAGCCGACCAGTAGCTGGACTTCGGACCAGGAAGTCTACTGATGCCGCAACACCCGTCTACGATTCAAACCTGGCAGATGACGAAGCCGTGGACAAAGAACCGTGAAACAGGTGAGATAACGGAAGGTACAATGACCCGGATCCAAATTCCCACACCTCAGCTCGAGCCCAGTGAAGCCCTAGTTGAAATCGCAGGATGCGGGGTTTGCCACACTGACCTGGGCTACTTCTATGATGGTGTACCGACTGTCACGAAGCCACCGTTAACATTAGGTCACGAAATCAGTGGCGTCGTTGTAGGCGGGGACGAGAACCTAATTGGGAAAGAGGTGATTATTCCCGCTGTTCTGCCATGCAACAACTGCACTATCTGTAAAAGTGGACGAGGAAATCGGTGTCTTTCACAGAAGATGCCTGGCAATAGCCTGGGAATCTATGGAGGATTCTCCAGCCACATACCTGTTCCTGCAGCTGACCTGTGCATCGTGGAGGGAAGACAGGGATTCCAGTTATCCGAACTCGCGGTGATCGCGGACGCAGTCACCACGCCCTACCAAGCCTGTGTTCGAGGAGGCATCACGAAAGGAGACAACGTCGTGGTAGTCGGGATTACTGGGGGAGTCGGCAGCTATGTCGGTCAAATGGCTAAAGCGTTCGGTGCTGAAACCGTCATTGGCATCGCACGGAATCCTGAGAAGCTGGAGAAAGCCTTGAAATACGGCACCGATTATGTCATAAACTCCACCGGCAAAGATGCCAAGACCGTACGCGACGAGTTCCGCAATATCTGCAAGACAAACGGTCTGCCTAGCAAACACAGCTGGACGATCTTCGAGGTGACAGGCACCAG
>CP070765.1:526038-527421 GCA_020345645.1 Candidatus Bathyarchaeota archaeon
GATGGCTGCCCCAGCCTCCTGTATATTCACGGCTGTTTTCATTTGACCTAAAGCCACTTCCGCGTTGGTTTCTTTCGAGTCTTGAACGAACACTTCTACCTGATCGGCTTGCTTAGTGCCTAAAGTCACAATATGTTCTGCCAAAGTCAGCAATTCGCTTCTTCGATCAATCATATTATTTCCTCACTCTTTTCCCCCGATTGTGATCGGTCCTTTGTCAAAACGTATCATTGGTCCGCCATCACTCACCAGAGCTTCTTGTCCTTTTCCGCAACGTCCTGGACCAAGATGGAAATCTCCCTTTCCTACTCCTTTTATCTGGAGGAGGGCTTCTGTGGCGATTCCAGAGATTGATAAGTTGGTGACTGGTTGACCAATTTCGCCATCTACGATTTCGAAAGCTTCTTGAACGCCGACCTGAAAGCTGGCGTTTGTGCCAGCTTGACCACCTGCGAAGCCTAGACAGTAATATCCGAAATCTATGTCCTCAAAGAGTTCATCGTCCGCCACATCTCCTCGTTTGAAGAAGGTATTTCGCATCCGTATAATCGGGCTGAACCGATAATCTTCTGCTCGAGCGCTACCTGTGAGGGGGAGCCCGGTTTTCTTTGCGTACTCACGATCAGTAAGAAGTTGCTCCAATATACCATCTTTTATAATATTCACTCGTGTGGTTGGTGTGCCTTCATCGTCGTATTTCGCTGACCCAAACCCTGTTGGGAGTGTTCCATCATCAATCATGTAGACTCCTTCGGGTGCGACTTTTTTTCCAGTCTTTCCTACAAAAGCGCTTTGTAACGTCAGGTCAGCTTCAGCCAAATGACCGAGTGCTTCATGAGCCAACACGCCAATGACTTCACCTCCACAGACACATGGAAAACTTCCAGGCTTAGGGGTCGCTCCTTTCATTTGTTGCTGAACCAATTTGACTAGTCGCTGTGCAACTACCGAGGCAGGCTTGTCCTCGTCGAAGTATTCCCATCCTTTAGCAATTGATCCACATTCATGTCGTGCACCTGTAAACTTCCCACCTTCTTTTCCAGTGAGCCAACTCCAAACATGTACGTGGCCGAACTCCATCTCTAGTTCTGTGCCTTCATTAGTAACGAGATGCTTTGTCCCCGAGCTGTCTCGTAATCGGACTGTAATCGCTGACATGCGTTTATCTAAATCTCGGGCTTCATGCCATACTCTTTCAGCATACGCGATCTTTTCTTGAAGGTCTACTTCAGCTGGGTCTTTTTTGAATCTGGCCTTTACTTTATCGTTGACTGGTTTCAGTTCAGCCAGTTCAATTGGTTCACGTCGTGTTTTCCCGGCGCTTAACGCCAACAAATAAGCGTCTTTTACTGATTTTTTTAATTCAGGTAACTTGAGGTTGCT
>CP070765.1:527521-528898 GCA_020345645.1 Candidatus Bathyarchaeota archaeon
AAACTATGGCAACGAGAAATCAAAGCCTTCATGAAAAACGGGAAAAAAGCAGAACAAGAAGCCTTCAGTCGCTACGGACTTACCTACATAGTAGACGAGTACCTTCCTGCAAAACTCGAGGCAGATTAACTGAAGAAGATTTAATAGAACTGGGCCAACCATAAGTAACCTTCATTGACAGAAGCGACTCAACATGAGTAGAACAACAGACACCCCAATTGGATTCACAATTATGGAGAAACTCTTCGCCATTTTTATCCTAATAATAGGAGCATTGCTTGTTTACAACACTGTCACAAGCCCACGATTGTTGTTTCAACCAATCTTTGCTGCAGGTGGATTGATATTAGTCATCCTAGGATCGGTGATGATCCTGGCAAAACCTCAATAATCATAATTGATGGCTTAACGCACGTTTCCTAATTAGATGTCTAGAAGAAACTTCACCTTAACTTCCTTGAGGTGTCTCTGAATCTCCATTTCGTGGTAAGTGATGGCTTTTACTCCGGTCTTCTTTGAATGTCTGTGGGGGTCAAGTTTCTCTCCTTGGACTGTCGCTCTCAGTCGAAAACCCCTTGGGGTTTTGGAGATCTGCGTGATTTTAAAGTTTGAATAAAGCATATTTGAAACTTCAAATCTCACCAGAAGAGCCTCTAACCAGTTATATAGTAGTGCTGATTCGTCCCTCCCTTCTACTTCAAGTCTTTCTTCAGCTTCGGAAGCAACCATCTCTGTGTCTGTCATAATCTCAAACATTGCTAGTGCCGCGTTCTCAAAAGCCGCTTCGAGAGAACCACCATAAGCTTCAACGAAAACATCTGCTGTATGATCAAGATACCTAAATTTATGGTCTTTCAACGGAATTTCCCTCAATATTCATACATACCGAGGCTGAGCAGCACCTTCACGATGTACGATCAAGCCTTTTTACCGATTCGTCTAGTATAACTTGCCATCGTTGAAATAAGTATAAGAGGTTAGTATTCCCTTCACAAATTGGACCGAGAAAATTGGGGAACGTTAAGCAGGTCAACCGGCTTTTGGTTGTAGGAGTAGATTGCACAGCACTTGCCAAGTCTGCTTACCATGCAGGGTACACAGTCTTTGGTGCAGACTACTTCGGTGACATTGATCTAAGATCTGTCTGTAAGGCAAGTCTCTCGATCCAAGAACAGGAAGTAGGTAGCTCCTGTGGAGTCTTGGGATCAAACTTCTCACCCGACGCCATTCTCTCACTCGTGGACCATCTGCATGAGGAGCACGAGTTGGATGGTTGCTTATTGGCATCTGGGTTGGAAGATTCGTATGATACCCTTATTAAATTGAATAGCCAGGTCCCAATTTTCGGAAACCCTCCAGAGACTATTGCTAAGGTTC
>CP070765.1:528998-530367 GCA_020345645.1 Candidatus Bathyarchaeota archaeon
ACCTCAATCAAGTCAAAACTGATCTCCCGCGAGCTTCAAAACGTACAAACGCTTGCAGAAGAACTGTTACAGACGCGCTTGCAGAAAGCAACCGATCCGCATTCACAAAACTGGAATACCGATGAAGGACTCGCATCTGGAGAACGAGAGATGTTCCTCAAAATGCAGGAAACATTCAGCGATTCGCAAAGCCTGTTGAAGCAAATTTTGCATGGTACAAAAAAGAAAAGTACACAGAACTCAGGAAAACGAAAACCGCTCCCCAAGCGAACTATGGTAAGATTCACGAAGGGAACTCCAGAATTCGTCGGCGTAGATCTGAAACCATATGGACCGTTTGAACCCGAAGACGTGGCTACGCTGCCAAGAGAAAGTGCCAAAATTTTAATGCAACAAGACATTGTGGAGGAGATCGAGACTTCATGAGGCTGAATAGTTCGGGTTCACAGACGCCTGATTGTGCACTCATCGGTTGAGATGAGGAGTGGGATGTGGCATCAGACCGGAAAGTAGATCGAACATTGGACTGCTTAGGACTGTTCTGCCCAGAGCCAGTCTACCGAACCCGCCTAGAACTGGACAAAATGCAGCCGGGAGAGACCTTGGAGGTTTGGGCAGACGACCCAGCGGCGAAGCGAGACATTCAAAGCCTGGCCAAACGACTGGGAATTCAAGTTTTAGACTTCAAAGAAGAAGATGGGAAATTCTATTTCTTACTCAGGAAAACACCGACGGAGGAGTAGAGTGGTGAGAAAGGTTTACATGGATCACACTGCTGCAAAACCCGTTGACCCACGAGTAATCAACGCGATGAAGCCGTTTCTGGACCAGTTCTATGGCAACCCGTCATCACTCCACTCGTTTTCAGATCACGCAAGAAAAGGATTGCGAGCCGCCCGAGAAAAGATTGCACAGTTAATTAACGCTGAGAAAAGCGAGGAAGTCTACTTCACGTCAGGAGCTACAGAAAGCAACAACTGGGCGATCAGAAGCCTTGCTATGAAGAACCGAGATAAAGGCAAGCACCTCATCACAACAAGCATTGAACACATGTCGGTTCTCAACGTCTGCAAGTACCTAACCCGACACGGTTTCAAAACAACCTTTCTGCCTGTAGACAAACAGGGAATACTGAGTCTTGACGCACTGAAACAGGCCCTCTCAACGGAGACAACCCTTGTCTCGGCGATGTACGCAAACGGCGAAATCGGCACTATTCAACCAATACGAGACGTCAGTCAAATCGTACATGACCACGGAGCTTTTCTTCACGTCGATGCAACAGCGGCGATCGGGGAACTCGCGATCGATGTACAGGAGGAAGACATCGACCTACTCACGATCTCAGCAAACAGCATGTACGGACCTC
>CP070765.1:530467-531828 GCA_020345645.1 Candidatus Bathyarchaeota archaeon
TTAGAAAGAGTTTTGAACCAGAACGTTGCTCATAGCTGACCTGTGGATTCTTTGGGGAAGATAAGAGTAGCCCTAGCAGGAGTAGGGAACTGTGCTTCGGGACTCACTCAAGGTTTATCCTATTACAGGGAAGAGAAGAAGAATCTCCTTGGACTACGTAAGCTGACTGTTGGGGATTATTTCCCGTGGGACATTGAGCTGGTCTCCGCCTTCGACATTGATGCTAGAAAGGTTGGACAAGATCTGTCTCATGCAATCTTTGCTGAGCCAAATAATGCAGTGAAGTTTGCGCAGGTTCCGAAATTAAATGTTCCAGTTCACAAGGGAAGAGTTCTTGATGGAGTAGGAGAATATTTGAAGAACATCGTAGTTGTCGCTCCTGCTCCTGAAGTCAACGTGCCACAGATACTGAAACAGAGTGGTGCTGAGATTCTCATCAATCTTCTTCCGAGTGGAGCGACGGAGGCTACAAGGTGGTATGCTGAAAAGGCTCTGGAAGCGGATTGTGGTTTCATCAATGTGACTCCTACCAGTATTGCTAGTGATCCTGAATGGGCTGAACGCTTCGAGAGAGCGAAGTTACCAGTTGTAGGAGATGACTTGGTCGACCAGATTGGAGCCACCACACTTCATCGAACTCTACTGAATCTACTCTCAACACAGGGCGTTCATGTATCTGAAACCTATCAGCTCGATGTGGGCGGAGGAACGGAGTCTCTGGATACTCTTGAACGGACAAGGGAGACAAAGCGGAAAATAAAAACTGAAACGGTTAAGTCAGCGTTGCCTTATGAAGCGGCAGTTGTAGCAGGGACTACAGATTACGTGGATTTCATGCAGAATCGACGTGACAGCTACTTGTCGTTAAAAGGAACCTATTTTGGAGGAACACCTTTAGAGATCGAGCTTCGTCTTTCGACAGTTGACGCGACAAATGCTGGTGCCGTTCTTTTCGATGTCATTAGGGCTGTTAAGCTGGGAATGGACAGAGGAGAAGTGGGAATCCTATCCGCGATTTCTGCATATGCCTTTAAACATCCTCCAATAAGGTTGCCTTTGGAAGTAGCTATGAAGGGCTTTGAGAATTTTATATCGCAGGCTTAGGATCCTACTGCCATCACTGACGTCTTAGAGTTACCTCTCGCGCTTTCCTGCGATGAAGTCTTCTACCCACTGTCTTGCTTGGTCGTCAGGAACCTGTAGTGGAGGATGTTTGAAAGCGTAGGAGGAGATGCTGATTAGTGGTCCTGCAACGTTTCTGTCCTGAGCTAGCTTTACTGCTCTTATCACGTCGATAGCTACGCCTGCGCTGTTGGGTGAGTCTTCGACTTCGAGCTTAGCGCGAAGGGTGATCTTTTGAT
>CP070765.1:531928-533268 GCA_020345645.1 Candidatus Bathyarchaeota archaeon
GAGCTTGCTTAGTTCCTGAATAGAATTCGGGAGATTCTGAATCTCAGTTCCTTCTCTCGTCGCTTGAGTATGGCCTCAAAGGTGTTATCCACTATAATCTTATCGCTTGGCATTTTGACTAAAGCACCGCCAAGACCTTTGATTCTCTTCTTAGCGAGTGTGAGACTAGTTTTAACGCCTGTTTCTTCGGTTATAGCTTTAGCTAGTGTATCGAGTCTTATTGGAAGTGTCGAGTCGTCTTCACTCAGCATGACTTCCAGTTTTCCGCCTTCCAGAGCAGTTCCAGCATCGATTATCGTTTTCTCAAGAATTGGGATGTACCTCTTGGATTTTTGCAGATCCTCAAGTCTGCGTTTCACCTCATCCAAGACTTTTGTGACCAGTTGTTCCTTCTTGGATAGAACGAGCCAACCGGCCTCTCTCCTAGTTTCAGTGGCTACCCTTCCTCTAATGATCTCGACCTCGCTTTCAGCTCTTCTTAGGAGAGCGTACATATCTTCCTCTGCCTTTTGCTGACCTGCTTGCCTCCGATTCTCCAGTAGCACTTCAGCAGATTTTTCTGCCTGGGTCACAATAGTTTTCGCTTCTTCTCTTGCATCTTCGAGAATTCGATCAGTAAATTTCTGCACTGATGATTCCATGAACCCACTCACCTAAGATAGGACTTCTTTCAGAGTAGAGCTTACCGCTTCATCAAATCTTTCCATTGCTTTTCTTTGGATTTCCATTATCTGCTTCTCAGCGCGCGGAAGAAAAATCTCCGCCTCATGTTCAGCCTCTTCCTTCGCTCGTCTCCGGAGTTCCATAGATTTACGCTTTGCCTTAGCGACGGTCTGTTCATAGGTCTTTTTGTAGGCCTCCTCCGCTTTTTCCTGTGCTTCATTCATTATCTTCTCTGCCTGCACCTGTGCCTCTCGGACAATCCTATGTGCTTCTTGCTCCTTATCTATGACCTTCTTGAAGACCTTAAGCAAGGCTTACACCAGAGCATGCTTAATTTTGAACGAGGAGCTTTAAGAGTTTCTCTCAGGGAGAGAACCTTCGGAGGGGTCGAAACCGCGTGGTATGCACGAAACCTTTATACACACGCGCGTTCACACGTGAATCTCGCCATTGAACGGGGATTCTCATGGCAGAGATACGAAAACTCAAGGCAATTATCCTTGGAGATGATGTTGATGCTGTCGTGGAATCTCTTGGTGAGAAGGGTCTGGTTCAGTTTATTCACATGCCAGATAGCCTAGAAGTTGACCGAGGGGTTACGGTTTCTCGTATAGTTCAAGCAGAGGCTCTGGCAACTTGCTCAGACCTCCTCTCGAAAATCGAGCTTTCATTTGAAC
>CP070765.1:533368-534674 GCA_020345645.1 Candidatus Bathyarchaeota archaeon
AACATCAGTTGCCAACGCCTTCATAAAACCCGGCACTGAACCAATCGTAGTTTCTATATCTTTCAGAGTGTCCTCGTATTTTCCCATTTAGTACCCTCCAATTTTTCCTCGCCTAAACTTTGCTCTTTTATGTGTGAGGAAGTTGTCTAGTTTCGTCTTAAAGGAGTTTTATTGCTTCTTCCCGTGGAACAGCTACCATAGTTTCCGTATCAATTAGCCCTGCAAATGGGAGAAGTATTTTCATTAGGTCCTTTTCGTTTGCTGCTTCAGTAATTGTGACTCCGTTGTAGCGTCCTAGGGTCCAGTACACGCGCATCTTGATGCCTTGCTTCTCAAGTTTTTCTACCGTTTTGGTGAATTGGTCCACCATCTCTTTTTTTGGTGCTGTCTTCCATTTGGTTAGAGTTATGAAAATCAAATAGTCACCTCCCCGAATCTCTAATGGTGTATAGTTGGCACATGTCGAACTTATGATTTTCCCATAGATGTTCGGGACCTTATATTGAAAAAGGGGGAGAATGTGGGATAATTCGGGTGATGTCTCCACTTTAGCCGGGAATACATTATCCTGGTCTCGAATTGAGGATGAGAATTTTGATGTTTGTAAGTGCCTATGTACATTTTCTAATAAGAATCATTCAAACCTTTGAGTTGAAAAAAAAGTTAAATAAAGTCTACCAGCTTTCGCCGTAGTGGTCTGCTAATATTCGTGCAAATTGAGTTTTCTTCTATCAGTCTTTTTAAATGCGTATGTGAAATTTAATGTGATGGAGTATGAGGAAATTCTCTGCTTTGCTACTTGTAGCCTTGTTGATGGCGACTTTAGTATGGGGTGAAGCTTCTTGGTTTGCGGGTGGAGATTCACCGCTAGCTGAAACATCGGAGTCTCTTCCGCTTAATGTTGTCTTTGTTGGATTTGAGGAGAGTGTTGTTGACACGATCCTCGTGGACCAGCATCTTCAGAAGGACTGCCAATTCATTTATGGAAGCTTCACGATAGAATGGAATGTTACTGTCAGTTACCATTTTGCTAACTCGACTTATTACTCGAGGCTAAGAGCTTTCTTGTTAGCGAATTCGGTGAATGGCACAGACACTACTTCGGCGTTGAACGAGACCGCCCTTCAGATTCAGAAAAACACGGGTACTAAGATGTCGATTTTTCAATCCCAATCTGGTAGAGCGATCAACGCCTCTGCGGTGGAAGAGTGGTTGGTGTCAAATCCTTACAACGCTTCTTTGGAGCCTTCATACTGGTTCTATGTCCTTAACTTTACAGAGTTTGATTCAACAGATCATACGTTGG
>CP070765.1:534774-536062 GCA_020345645.1 Candidatus Bathyarchaeota archaeon
CAAGCCTTCACTCAACTCGTTGAGAAACTGGACTCAATTAAGGCGATTCCTGTTTTAAGGGAAGTGAATGGCAGACATGTGTTAAAAATTTCGCTGAAACCAGAGACTAAACAAAGTCGTTTAATTATTAACGTGGGGCTTCTTGTCGCGACCATCATCACCGTTTTCATCACAGGATACATCTTGTCTGATGGATTGTTAACGACTGCTTTGGACTATGGTTTAGACTTTGAACTTAATCCGTGGGTGGGTGCAGCTAGTTTCACACTGGCATTACTAGGTATTTTAGGTGTACATGAAATGGCTCATAAATTCGCTGCGGACCATCATAAGATGGAAGCCACTATGCCTTACTTCATTCCTGCACCGCCTTTCTTCGGTGTAGGAACCTTTGGAGCTGTAATAGTGCAGAAGGAGACGGCTCCTAACCGAGATGCTTTATTTGATATAGGGGCAAGCGGGCCGATTGCTGGTTTCTTGGTGACTGTCATTGTCTCTGCCATTGGTCTTGCATTGTCTCCCATAAAGGCAACCGTTGAACCTTTGCAGAACGGTGGAATTGCAATTTCCCCGTTGTTCGTGCTGCTTATGGAGATGGTAGTTAATCCAATACCAGATATGTACAATTACATCCTGTTGCATCCGGTCGCTTGGGCAGGATGGATCGGAGTTCTAGTAACACTGCTGAACCTTCTGCCTACAGGGATGCTTGATGGCGGACACACTTTGCGAAGCTTAGTGAATAAAGATTCAACACGCATCATCTTTACCAGCATTTCAATTCTCCTTCTCTTAATCGTAGAGCAGTATCTTATGCTTGCACTTGTTCTATTCCTCTCTATATATAGACATCCAGGACCTTTAGATGATGTCTCAACTCTTTCTCTTTCAAGAAAATTTTTAGCAGGGTTACTGCTTGTGATCTTTGCTCTCTGTCTATTCATCTTCTAGAACGATTCAGCACATCTGAGCGTGGGTCGATCAACGGGAGATTGCGACGGACACGGTTTTTCCATCGACTTTGAACTCTTGCCAGTCTACGTTTAGATCCGCTTTATCAGCTTGTAGATCGATTTTTCGTGCTCTTACTAGCTCAACCATTTTTTCTAGGTGCGGGTTCAGCAGTTGAATTGTTTCCGGATTGAGTTGTGCGAGGTGAACCGACTCTAAAATCTCTGTGGGTGAGAATCCCAACTGTTTTCTCAACGCTTGAACACGGCGCGCGAGGTCGCGCATGAAGCCTTCTCCTACTAATTCAGCGTCTCTTTCTGAATCCAGAAACACGGAG
>CP070765.1:536162-537446 GCA_020345645.1 Candidatus Bathyarchaeota archaeon
ACGAGGAGAGACTGCCCCAAACGTGACGACGAAAATTGGTTGAGGCACACATTAACAACCTTCACTAGAGAAGGTCCAAGGCTCAGCTATGCCCCAGTCACGATAACGAAGTGGCCTCCCACAGCTAGGGCTTATTGAGGAGATTGAGATGACTGCCAAAGACGGGAAGACTATTCTGTTTAGAATAAGGCGTTTCAACCCTGAAAGAAACGAAAAGACAGTATCCGAGTTCAAAGTCCCAGTGAAAAAAGGCACTACTCTGTTAGATGCCTTTCTGTACATAAAGGACAACTTGGATGAAACATTTGCTTTCCGGCACTCTTGCCGTATGGGGGTCTGCGGGAGCTGCGGAGTGATGGTTAACGGAAAACCTGAGCTCGCCTGCTACACCCAAGTACTCCACCTAGAGACCGACACGCTTGAGATTGCACCCCTCCAGAGCCTACCAGTAATCAAAGATCTAATTGTGGACATAGAACCTTTCTTCGAGAAATACAAATGCATCAAGAACGTCCTGATTAGGAAAGACGCACACGTCGAGAAACTGCAGGAACTGAGTCAGACCCCTGCAGACCTGAAGAAGTTCTGGGATATGACAATGTGTATCAAATGCTCGATCTGCTATTCATCATGCCCGGCGATCCTGGATGAGCGATTCCTCGGACCTGCAACTCTAACAACGAACTATCGATTCATCACGGACTCGAGAGATGAAGGCTCGGAGAAACGGCTTAAGCCGATGACGGATAACCTCTGGTTGTGTACATCCTGCAACTCCTGCACCTTATTCTGCCCCAAGGAAGTGAATTGTTCAGATTCGATCGTCAGCGAACGAGGACTGGTCGTTGAGACAGGCGTAATCCCGCGAACCGCAATGGAAATCCTGACGAATACCATGAAGTTTCACAATCCTCTCGGGAGAAACCAAATTAGGCGAACTGACTGGGCAAAAGAACTGAAGATTCGAAGTTATCCGGAAACCACTCAAGGAGATGCCCTATATTTCGTAGGCTGCCTAGCATCATATGATCCGAGAAACCAAGAGATCAGTCGCGCCCTCGTGTCCACGTTCAACCACATGAACATAGACTTCTTCACGTTAGGAGCGGAGGAATGGTGCTGCGGAGACCACATCCTCAGACTGGGTGAAGCTGGATTATTCGAAGAGCTTGCAGACCACAACTTGTCAGTCTTCAAGAAAACCAACTTCAAACGGCTTGTCACACTTTCCCCACACTGCTTCGATGCGTTCAAGAACAACACACCCTACTTAGAAGCTGGAAT
>CP070765.1:537546-538818 GCA_020345645.1 Candidatus Bathyarchaeota archaeon
CCCTGCAAGGATCTGAGTTGAGCTTTCCGAGAGTCATAAACTTTTTCAGGTGCTTGCCCATGACAGAAGCATCAATGACCATAAAGCTCGTGATCTTCGATGTCGATGGCACCCTCCTCCAAGGGTACAGTTGGCAGTACCTTCATGAAGCTTTGGGAACATGGCCGGAAGCGAAGGGGTTCCGAGACCTGTTCTTCGCGAACCGCATCGCGTATGAGGACTGGGCGAGGCGGGATGCCCTTCTCTGGAAAAATCAGCCTTTAACCCGAATCAGAGAGATCGTCACAAGTATGCCCTACATTGAAGGGGTTGAACCCACCATTCAAACGCTGAAAGAACGAGGGATCAAACTATACTTGCTGAGTGCCGGTGTCAGCTTTTTCGCTGAGCGGATCAACAAAGAACTCGGATGCCACGGTTACACTGCAAACACTCTTCTCAGTAGAAACGGGTACTTGACCGGTGAAGTCGAAGTCGAAGTTCCCTTCAACGACAAAGTCAAACACCTACCCGCCATCTTGCAGAGATTCAATCTCACATCTCAAGAATGTGCAGCGGTCGGTGACGACCGATCACTGATTCCACTCTTCAAAGAGGTTGCCCTAGCCCTCGCCTTCAACCCAACAGACAAAGACGTAGAAGACCACGCGAATGTCACGATACGAAAGAAGAACCTGCAGGAAATTCTACCACACATCTTAAAGTAGAGCGTAAAGTAATCGTTTCCATGTGGAAAGGACAGTTGTTTGACCACTTTTTCCAGTAAACTTTACTTCTGTGACCATTAGATCCATAGTAATTGGCCTGCTCAATTGATGAGGAGTATGTGGAGTGGAAACTAATTCAGCAAGTTATTCAAAGTCTGAGATGGTTTGTAGGAAGGTTTTTTGTTTCCTTAATGAAGGCGTGGGATTTTTAATCTCTGAATGCAGTAATGTGGAAGGTTGGTAACGGGTTGAGTGACCTCATGGAAGAGTCTGCATCAGGTGTGCATCGCCCGACGGGGATGTTTGCATTCACCGTTATTTGGTCGGGGCAACTGGTTTCCCTTCTTGGGAGTGCGATGACGGGGTTCGCGCTGACTCTTTGGGCGTGGGAGGCGACTGGACAGGCGACAATGTTAGCGTTGGTTGGATTCTTCGCCTTCGCTCCCACAATATTCGTCAGTCCACTTGCTGGGGCACTTGTTGATCGTTGGAATCGGAAGCTTGTGATGATGTTGAGTGACTTGGCGGCGATCACGTCGACTTTCGTGGTGCTTTTACTGTTCTC
>CP070765.1:538918-540180 GCA_020345645.1 Candidatus Bathyarchaeota archaeon
CATCTGCTTGACCTGCCAGTAGACTTCGACAAGTTAACAGCGGCTGGTTCAATGATGGGGTCGGGAGGTATGATCGTGATGGATGAGGCTACATGCATGGTTGATGTAGCACGATATTTTCTCGATTTCCTACAATGCGAGTCTTGCGGTAAGTGTGTTCCTTGTCGAGAAGGAGTTAAAAGAATGCTTGAAATCGTAACCGACATTACAGCTGGACGTGCTGAAGAGGAAGATCTTGAGCTCCTCAAAGACTTAGCGGAGATGGTTAAAGATTTCTCTCTCTGCGGTCTCGGTCGCACATCACCAAATACTGTCCTTTCAACGTTAAGATATTATTACGATGAATATCAGACCCACGTGAAGGATAGAAGGTGCCCTGCAGGGGTCTGTAAAGAACTCATTGAGTTTTCAATTCTCGAGGATAAGTGTACTGGATGTGGTGCGTGTTTGAAACTTTGTCCTCAGCAGGCGATACAAGGTGAGTCAAAGAGTCCGCATTCCATTGACAGTGATAAATGCATTAGATGTGGTGTCTGTCGAGATGCCTGCCCGTTTGAAGCCATTGTATTGAAGTAGGATGTGATGGTGTGGCGACTCTAACAATTGATGGTGTGAAGGTTCAAGCAGAGGAAGGTTCAACTATACTTGAGGTTGCGAGATTTTATGGGTTTAAAATCCCGACTTTGTGCTACCATGATGAGTTGACTCCTTATGGTGCTTGCAGACTATGCATGGTAGAAGTCGTGGATGGAAGCAGAACTAAGCTCGTAGCTTCCTGCTTATTCCCTGCTAAGGATGGAATTAAGGTAAAAACGAATTCGCAGAGGGTGACGAAGGGACGGAAGTTAGTCTTAGAATTGCTGTTAGCTAGTTGTCCCAACTCAAAGATGTTACAGGACTTAGCTTCCGAGATAGGAGTGGAAAATGTGAGATTCAAAATGGAGAATAAGGACTGTATTCTCTGCGGATTGTGTGTAAGAATGTGCGCGGAACAGATGGGGGGTGGAGCAATAGGTTTTGCAGGTAGAGGGCAAGAGCGAGAGGTAGTTACACCGTTCCGTTTACCAAACGATGTTTGTCGTAACTGCGGAGGTTGTATGTACATTTGTCCTGCAGTAGGATTGCAATGTCGAGGGGCGAAATCACCCGGAGAACTCTGCAACTCCTGTCTGGTAATAACCCCGCAATGTATAGAGAAATATGACAAAATCATGTGTACTCTAGACTCATGTGGAGCCTGTGTACAAAAGGAGGAAAAATAG
>CP070765.1:540280-541540 GCA_020345645.1 Candidatus Bathyarchaeota archaeon
AAACGTGAGATCGGGATGATGCGCGCCATTGGATTTCCCAGAACACAAGTGATGTTATCGGTACTTCTTGAATTAGTTGTCCTGGGCCTCATCGGATTGTTGATCGGCATCATTAACGGGTTATTCATAAGCTTGGGTTTCTCGAACATGGCGAATACATCGCTAGTAGTTCCATGGAGTGAAGTTGCGGTCTACTTAGGCTTCATCACCTTGATCGCCATTGGAGCAGGAGCTATCCCCGGATGGTTGGCTTCTCGAATTCCAGCTGCTGAAGCGTTGAGATACGTTGGTTAACGAGGTCTGATTGATGACAATGAACCCTAAAGGAACCCTCTCGATAAACTCCGAGCTGCAAATACCAATTCTCGAGATTTCGCACTTGCATAAAAAGTACAATGAGGGTCAGACGAATGAGGTTCACGCTCTTCGAGGATTGAATTTAACGGTGCATCGAGGGGACATGATGGCGATAATGGGGCCATCTGGATGTGGAAAGACGACCCTCCTCAACATGATAGGTCACTTGGATCGTCGTTCTTCTGGAAGAATCGTAATTGGGAGTCTTGACACAGCAACCTTGTCTGATAGTCAAATGACGACCTTTCGACGGGATAACATCGGTTTTATCTTCCAGTTGTTTAACCTATTTCCGTTCCTGTCAGCAGTCGAAAACGTTGAAACACCACTGCTCCTGAGAGGACTGAACGCAAATGTGGCTCGTGAAAGGGCAAAGATGTTACTCAGAGAATTGGGGATGGGTAACAGATTGTTCTATTTACCCTCTGAGCTTTCTGGAGGGCAACAGCAACGAGTTGCAGTGGCGCGAGCACTAATTAATCGTCCAGCAATTATTCTTGGAGATGAACCGACTGGTGACCTCGACTCGAGTACAAGTGCTGATGTCATGAGCTTGTTCCGTCGGATCAACCATGTTAATCAACAAACCCTGATTTTAGTCACTCACAACCGATGGATCGCAGAGCGATGTGATTACATTGTCCACATGATTGATGGCGAAGTCTCCGATGTTGAACAAGGGCCATTCCTGCAGGAGCCAGTTCAATGATCGTCTACACCGCCAGTCTCATCGACAAATCATTACGTTCCATTAACTCTACATTAGCTGAACAACTCATGACGGACTATCGTAAAAGTCTACAGACTCAGCGATCAGAGATATTAAGTCACGAGCTAAATACGTTCATCGTTTTGTCAGCTAAAAAAACTGTAGACTCTGTTGACGACACGATATTCAAAAAA
>CP070765.1:541640-542886 GCA_020345645.1 Candidatus Bathyarchaeota archaeon
GCGACCTTTTTCGGTTCAATCCCGTTTGATGGACGCACCAGTTTTCCGCCTGTGGGTCCTGCTGCGTTGAGGAGGCGTTCGAACTCTAAGCTCGATATTACATCTTTGTAGTTTTCGTAGCCGTATTCAGGTTTCTGCTTGACGTCGAAGAGATCGTACCCGGTTGCTATGACTATTGTGCCGACGTCAACTTGAGTTTCCCGATCTGTCTGGTCGAAATCTACGGCGTTTGCAGGGCAAACTTTCTCGCATACTCGACACACGCCTTTTGTGAACCATAGACAGTGGTCCTTGTCTATGGTGTAAGTGGGGGGAACTGCTTGCGGGAAAGGCACGTATGTTGCTGCTCTTTTCCCGAGTCCTAAGTCAAACTCGCTTGGGATGTTCTTTACTGGGCATTTTTCCGTGCAGACGCCACAACTGGTACATTTGACTTCGTCGATGTATCTGGCTTTCTGTGTGATGGTGACCTTGAAGTTTCCGATGAATCCGTCTATCGATTTTACTTCAGAGTAGCTGAACAGCTTGATGTTGGGGTGTCTTGGGACATCCACCATTTTCGGTGTTAGAATGCACGCTGAACAGTCCAGTGTTGGGAACGTCTTATCGAGTTGAGCCATGTGTCCTCCGATCGAGGGGGCTTTTTCGACGAGGTAGACTTGGAAGCCTTTGTTTGCTAGGTCGAGGGCGGCTTGTATGCCTGCAATTCCTGCTCCAATGACTAGAGTTGAAGGTGTGACCTTGAACTTTAGTGGATATAGGGGTTCGAGTAGTCCTGCTTTTGCGACTGCTGAGGCAACTAGCGCTTTCGCCTTCTCCGTTGCTTTCTTCGGTTCGTGCATATGAACCCATGAAACCTGCTCTCGGATGTTCACCATTTCAAGGAGCGACGAGTTGAGTCCAGCAGCTTCAAGGGTCTTTCGGAATGTTGGTTCGTGCATTCGAGGTGAACAAGAGGCGATAACGACTTTGTTGATATTCTGCTTCTTTATCGTGTCCCTGATTAGGGCTTGCCCTGGTTCAGAGCAGACATATCGTTCTTCACCAGCAAAGACTACTTTTGGGAGTTTGGCAGCGTACTCGGAGACCTGCTTCACATCGACTGTGTTAGCAATGTTGGTTCCGCAGTGACATATGAAAACGCCGATTCTAACATCTTTGCTTTGGTTCAGCTTTTCTCCTTTCTGCAAGGTAATGCACCAAGCGTGAAGGGATAGAGTTAAAAGTCGGCATATAAATCCCTTTT
>CP070765.1:542986-544223 GCA_020345645.1 Candidatus Bathyarchaeota archaeon
TACGGTTCTCCTGTGACGCTGTGGACATCGTCGCCGAGTCCAGCGGGAACCGAACTGAAGCTCCAGGCACCACCTGCCCACCGTAAACCTCCGTTCTTGTGGGCGTGTAGGTAGTTCTCGTAGTATTGCGTTCTAAGGCTCTTTGCTTCGTTCCAGCACTTCAAGGGTTCAGTTGGATATTTCTTCACCGGGTTTGTCACCTTCATCCCTCCTAGAACAACTCCTCGAGGCCCGTGAGGGTTTCCAGGAAGGCTTCCACGCGGGTTCTGAATTGCCCCCATGGTACGGTTACGTCGAACTCTAAGGGGTATGTAGGAACGCCCACAGCCTTCAACTCCTCTCGGAGGGGTGGGACTTCGATTCCATGTGGATCACAGAACTTGTTTTGAATCACTAACGCGCCTTGGACATCGTAGGTTTGCGCGAGGTTGACAGCTTGTTTGATCCGGGTGAGTTCCGGCCAATCTTTACTGGGACACGGGATGCGGCTGATGTAGCGGTCAGCGATTGCGACAAGTCGGTCTTGGATCGACGAGTCGACGAGGTTCCAGAAGTACCGGCTGCCAGTGCAGTGTTCGTCGATCACGAAGGTGGCTCCTAGGTTCTCCACGTTCTTCATGAAGATTCGGTCGTCATCTTCGCTACCGATGATCATCAGGCGAACTCCTGGGTTCCTATCCATCTCTCTCGATGGCAGTGTTTTCAGAAGTTTCTCGAGTGCTGAGTTGTGGTCTTCTTTATCCACCATTTGGCTTGAAAGCACCATCTCCATCGCTTCTAAACCGGTGAGTTTCGGGTTGTTCGGTTTTCGGTATTCGTAGATTTTATGCATCAGTTCCCGGTTGCGATTCATCAAGTTAATGCCTCTGTCGAGGTCATTCTCTGTGATCTTTCTGCCAGTCCATTCTTCGAGGGAGTGTTTGAATTTTCGCAGTTCTTCGGTGTAGTACGGGAGGGCGTGTCGTGTTTGCACACCGTGGGGGACATGGATGTAATACGCGTAGTCGATTGGGATGTGAAGGCGCCACGCGTTGTAGGCTTGCCTTAAGTGAAGGCAGGATTGGCCTTCTACGATTCCGTCCAGGTAATCGAACCGTCCCTTGAGGCCTTGAGCGAGGGAATCTCGGCAGAGGTGACAGAACATGGCGAAGACGTAGGGTTCGGTGACGGTTGGTGGTTCGTGGCTCCCGAGTATCCTTACGGGGAGAACGTCAGCGGCGATGAGGATCTCTTCTGG
>CP070765.1:544323-545554 GCA_020345645.1 Candidatus Bathyarchaeota archaeon
TGCAAATGAATGCCCTGGAATGGCAATTCACATGATAAGAGAAAGCGGGGAATAATATGTCAACTCAACAACAGAAAGCCTTAGCACTCAACGGGGATGAAGCAATTGCTCTAGCTGCCAAACAGTCAAATGTCGACGTAGTGGCAGCTTATCCGATTACCCCTCAGACCATCATTGTAGAGCGCTTCAGCGAATATGTAGCAGATGGAGAAGTGGATACACAATTTGTGTGCACAGAGTCTGAACACAGCGCGCTCAGTGCGTGTGTTGCTGCCTCTGCCACTGGTGCCAGAACTTTTACTGCGTCGGCTTCAGCTGGTCTCGCACTCATGCACGAAATCCTTTACGTCGCCTCAGGCTGTCGAACACCAATAGTCATGGCAATCGCAAACAGAGCATTATCAGCTCCTATCAACATTCACTGCGATCACTCAGACAGCATGGTGGAGAGAGATAGTGGATGGATACAGCTCTACGTGGAGAATTCACAGGAAGCCTACGATTCCACGATCCAAGCCTTCAGAATCGCGGAGAACTCCGATCTGCTACTACCTGTTATGGTTTGCTTAGACGCATTTGTGTTGAGTCACACTCTTGAAAACGTGGAAATCCTTCCAGATACATCAGTCCGCAAGTTTGTAGGAGAAAGAGAGTTCGCCCAAGTGAAGAGTCATGAAGGGTTAACCACATCCCTTAGACTCGATCCGAAGACCCCCATCACGATTGGTCCGCTTGACCTTCATGACTACTACTTTGAGCACAAAAGGCAACAGGAAGAAGCCATGCGAAAAGCTTCAAGGGTCATACAAAGTGTCCACGACGAGTTCTACGAACTGAGTGGACGGAAGTATGGTGACGGCCTCGTGGACGAATATCAGTTAAAGGATGCCCAAATAGCCATTGTCTGTGTAGGCTCCACTGCCGGTACTGTGAAAACCGTCGTTGATCAATTACGCGTGAAAGGAATAAAAGCGGGACTCCTACGCCTACGTGCATTCAGACCACTACCTGTAAGGACCATTCAGAAGACTCTTGAAAACGTTGAGATCGTAGGGGTGATGGATCGCAGTATCAGCTTCGGAGGACAGGGAGGACCAGTATTCCACGAAATTCGCCACAGCCTCTATGAATCTGACACTCACCCGCTCATCCAGAATTATATATATGGTCTGGGAGGGAGAGATATGCCCCCACACGCGATCGAGTGGATATACAAAGACCTTGTGAAGAC
>CP070765.1:545654-546870 GCA_020345645.1 Candidatus Bathyarchaeota archaeon
CTTCGGAACTTGCTTCTTCTCTCCTAGAGAAAAGTGTGGAACGAAGCATGGAAAAACTAATCCACGATATTGTGATTGTAGGAGCAGGAATGGCAGGCTTAAGAGCTGCCATCGCTGCCGCTGAGCACAGCAACAAGCTAGATGTCGCCGTGATCTCAAAGGTGTACCCAGTACGTTCTCACTCTGTCTGCGCACAGGGAGGAACAGCCGCCATGATGAGAGAAGGAGACTCCTTCGATCTACATGCTTGGGATACAGTGAAGGGATCAGACTTCCTTGCCGATCAAAATGTAGTAGAACAGTTTGTCAAGGAAGCCCCCGAGGAGATAGCATTACTGGATCACTGGGGATGCCCATGGAGCCGAACAGACGATGGGCAAATAGGTCAACGACCGTTTGGTGGTCACAGCTATCCCAGAGCCTGTTTTGCCGCGGATATGACTGGTTTTCACGAAATGCATACACTTCATGGAAAAGCAGCAACATTCGAGAACATAACATTCTACGATGAATGGTTCGCTACGTCCATGATCGTAGAAGATAATGTCTCAGCGGGACTGACAGCTATCAACCTAAAGACAGGAAAATTGAAGGCTTTTCAATCTAAGGTTGTGATAATGGCTACTGGCGGCTACGCAAGGGTCTACGAATTCACCACATTCTCACACACCGCAACTGGTGATGGTATGGCGATGGCCTATCGAGCTGGCGTGCCCCTGAAAGACATGGAGTTCATACAATTCCACCCCACAGGAATGGTTCCATCGGGAATCCTGATCACCGGTGGAGCCCGTGGAGAAGGAGGATACCTCGTCAACGCACAAGGAGAACGGTTCATGAAGAATTATGCCCCTGAAAAGATGGAGCTAGCACCTAGAGACATTGTATCTCGGGCTGAGACGACAGAAATACTGAAGGGGCGAGGGTTAGATGGTCCGTACGGGCCCTACATAGCTTTGGACTTGAGACACTTAGGAGAAGAGAAGATTAACGAACGATTACCACTCATCCGCGATGTCGCCATAAAGCTAAGCGGTGTTGACCCTGTCGATGAACCGATTCCAATACGTCCAGCAGCCCATTATTCAATGGGAGGGATAAGTGCGAACATCAAAACGGAAACGGATGTTCGAGGATTCTATGCGACTGGGGAATGTGCGTGCCTTAACCTTCACGGAGCTAATAGACTAGGCACGAACTCAACATCGGACTGCTT
>CP070765.1:546970-548160 GCA_020345645.1 Candidatus Bathyarchaeota archaeon
TCAAGGGGAGCTCACACGAGGAGAGACTGCCCCAAACGTGACGACGAGAACTGGTTAAGGCACACACTAGCTTTCTTCACGAAAGAAGGCCCCAAGCTAAGTTATGCTCCAGTCACAGTAACGAAATGGCCTCCCACTGCGAGAGCCTATTGAGGGATATACATGACACCTAAAGACGAGAAAATAATTCATTTTAAGATAAGACGTTTCAGCCCCGAAAGAAACGAGAAGACTGTATCCGAGTTTAAAGTACCAGTGAAAAAAGGGAGTACCCTGTTAGATGCCTTTCTGTACATTAAGGACAACTTGGATGAA
This sequence comes from Candidatus Bathyarchaeota archaeon, assembly GCA_020345645.1. GTDB lineage: Archaea > Thermoproteota > Bathyarchaeia > Bathyarchaeales > SOJC01 > JAGLZJ01. The sequence continues at coordinate 547,286 of CP070765.1, forward strand.
ACCTTCGCGTTCCGGCACTCCTGCCGTATGGGCGTCTGCGGTAGCTGCGGAGTCATGGTTAACGGAAAACCTGAACTTGCCTGCTACACCCAAGTACTCCACCTAAATTCCAGCATCCTCGAGATCGCCCCCCTTCAAAGTTTACCAGTTGTAAAAGACCTCATCGTGGACATAGAACCCTTCTTCGAGAAATACAAGTGCATCGAGAACGTTCTAATTAGGAAAGAAGAGCACCCAAGGAAACCACAGGAACTGAGTCAGAGTCCTGTAGACCTGAAGAAGTTCTGGGATATGACCATGTGTATCAAATGCTCGATCTGCTATTCTTCATGTCCCGCGATTCTGGACGAGCGATTCCTCGGACCTGCAACGCTGACGACAAACTATCGTTTCATCAGGGACTCTAGAGACGAAGGCTCAGAGAGACGTCTGCAGCCGATGGCGGACAACCTTTGGCTGTGCACGTCCTGCAACTCATGCACCTTATTCTGTCCCAAAGAAGTGAACTGCTCAGAATCAATAGTCAGCGAACGAGGACTAGTTGTTGAGACAGGCGTAATCCCACGAACAGCTATAGAAATCCTGTCGAACACTATGAAATTCCACAATCCCCTAGGTCGAAACCAAATTAGACGAGGCGACTGGGCAAAAGAACTGGAGATCCGAAGCTATCCTGAAATTACTCAAGGAGGTGTCTTGTATTTTGTGGGTTGCCTTGCATCTTATGACCCGAGAAACCAAGAGATCAGTCGCGCCCTCGTGTCCACCTTCAACTATATGAACATTGATTTCTTCACGTTAGGAGCAGAGGAATGGTGCTGCGGAGACCACATCCTCAGACTGGGCGAAAAAGGATTATTCGAAGAGCTTGCAGA
>CP070765.1:548260-549413 GCA_020345645.1 Candidatus Bathyarchaeota archaeon
TGAGCTTCTCAAGCTACTTCGAAGAACGAGCAAAGAAGAAGCAGTAGAAATGGCGTTAAATCAGGAAACACAACGTCTCCAAGTCTCAATAACAGGGAAATACAATCGCGTTTTCAACATGCCTACTCTCGAGCCACAGGAGGAAGAGGTTCCGACACCTAAGATCACTTTCAAAACTCGAGCAAAAGTAACTGCTTATGGATTGCGTCAGGTGATTGAGGATGCTCAACTAGTGAGTGACCACGTTAGGGTTGAAGCTGACACAGAGAAATTAGTGCTCAACGCTACAGGTGACCTCATGGGAGCTACAATAGAATTGAAGAAGGGAAGTGATGCGCTTCTGGAACTTAAAACAGAGGAACCGTCCAAGGCAACTTATAGCCTTAGCTATCTCTCTGAGATAATCAAGGCTGCTTCAGCCACCAGTGAGATCGCCACTTTAGAATTTGCTAACGACATGCCTATCCGCATTGATTTTCAGCAGCCAAAAGAGGGGAAGTTAACCTACTACCTAGCCCCACGTATAGAAGTAGAATGAGTGATGTTTCTAACTGAAGAAGACTTGGCTAAATATCCATTTCTTCCTCAAGCAACGGACTATGTGAAGCAGCTTGATCTCGATATAAGAGAATTAACTGAGACGTTGGACGAGGTCCTCAAATACGCAGAACACCGCGTAGAGCAGTGTTTTGATTCAACCATTGATCAAACTCGTAGGGTTCGACCCTTCAGAAGAAGCCCTAGCATCGAAGTCCCAGCATTTCCAGTGGCAGTAATCATTGTAGCCGCCCTGAAGGATAACTTCCTCAAGAACAAGTATGCACTCTGTGAGGCTAAGAGAGCTTTCCTTAATCTTAGGAAAGAGCGTTTTAAAAAAGTCCTCGAGATTGCACGATACTTCAAATGCGATGTCCGCCCTGTGACACCTCAGGCGAAGGATTTTCGGGAATTCACGCTCGACTTCGTGAGTTACATCAGGAACACAGCTTCACTTCGACAAGCTGAGTGGAAACTCGTGAACAGAAGACTTGTTGATGGAAGACTTACACTAACAAAATCCGAATTGTGCCGTCTGCTACAAGAGGAAGTTCAGAGGCATATAGAATCGAGATTAAACGTCAAAATCCCTCCATTGCCTTCTTCAGTGATGTCG
>CP070765.1:549513-550646 GCA_020345645.1 Candidatus Bathyarchaeota archaeon
GATGGGCGCAGAAAAGTCAACAATCCACGTCAAAATGAAAGTGGGAGACGTGGAATTCGAGGTCGATTGTAGAGTCGAGGAACTTCGGAATGTTGTGGATGAGGTTCTCGACGCTGTATCACAACGAAGTGCAGGTAATTCGTTTGCTAGTTTAAAGCAGCAGACAGGGGAATTGACGGGCAGAGGGGAGACATGCAAAGGAGTTATCCTGAATCTATGGAGAGAAGGATGGTTCAGTACTGCACATGGTCTGGGCGAGGTTCATGGTGAAATGGGAAGGAGAGGCTTTCATTACGATCGAACCGCAGTCGCTCACGCGCTAGTAGATTTAGTGCGAGAGGGAGTCCTTACCCGAGTAGGTCGACCAAGACGGTATCAATATCTGCAGAAGCGCCCACCGCAAGCAGGGGCATTGAAAACCGAACGCGAATAACCTCAAAGTTCTGTTGGATAAAGTTCGCTTTCATTCTTCCTTCTGTAATCGAGGTAAAACGACCTCTCTGATCCAGTTCTCGCCTTGAGATGTCAATTTGAACTCGGAGCGTACACGGTCTGGTTTAAACACCAATCCACGTTTCGTCATTTCATTCAGTCTAGCAGGGACCATTGATTTCATGCCACTCGACTGTAACAGCACACTGATTTGATTGGCGGTTTCAGTCCCTCCATCCGAGGCGAATAAGATCAAGCCGATAGCTTCATAGTGGGTGAGTTTATGACGCGTTGCGATCACCGGACCTTCGGTGGTGACCTCCACTATTCCCTTGAGCTGAGTGTTAAGTGGAGGTGTTAGTTTTGTTGAGACTAAATTATCGATCTTACTCATCAACCCAGAGGGCATCTCTTCCAAGAGGGCAAGTACCTCCTGCGAGTCTTTTCCTTCGATGATCACCTTCCCGAAAGGGGTCTTGATATGGATCTTCATTGTTCCCGTCACTTTTTCACGCCTCGTCTTCAGCGATTATGTAAACGTATCCAGCATCAGTTTTCCACCGTCTTACTTTCCCCCGCTTCACGAGCCAAGAAAGGACGCCTGAAAGCGTTGAGGATGGGTAATGGATTGCGTTGGCTTTTAAAGACTCTACAATCTCGCCCATCGTTCTCGGGCGCCACATTCCCCATTCAGTTTTTAG
>CP070765.1:550746-551841 GCA_020345645.1 Candidatus Bathyarchaeota archaeon
TATTGGCAACGGTTCCGGGGATGGAATTTCACTCGCCAGAGAGAGCAATGCGATTAATGTTACGAAGTCGTCATCTCGCCCCGATATATGGGCAACGAACTTCGATATCCCCAGGAAAACGAGATTTTCTGGTGATAGAGCGAGCTCCTGACGTGTTCCATTCTGGACATGTTCACGTTATGAAATATGAGGCTTATAGAGGGACGGTTATAGTGAATTCTGGAGCTTGGCAGAGGCAGACGAGTTACCAGAAAAATTTAGGGTTAGAACCAACGCCGGGGATTATCCCAGTTCTCAACCTTGAAGATCTATCAATCACTCCAATGGATTTTAATTAACTCTTTGATTTCTCAACCCATGCGTTTGTAGACAGGTCGGAGTAAAATTTTGTAACATACCAAGATGGTCATCTTTTGAATATGTCTCTCTGACTGGTGTTCGAGGTATTGCTAAGCTGATTTTCTTTGTACGTCCATATCGCCCTCTACTCACAAGCCTCGCGTTTAGGAGACCAATTGTATCGAGTTCGTTTATGAGACCGCTGACACGTCTCTGAGTTAAGGATGGTGCTCCGATCTCATTACAGAGCTCATTATAGACTTCATAAATGTCACCAGTGATCGCCGAGTGAACGTTAGCCTTTCCCAAAAGGTACACACTATACAGAACGAATTTTGAGTGTTTGGTCAGATTTGCCAAGGTTTGTAGGGTTCTATCATGCTCGATTCGTTCTTCAGCAATTCGAACGTGCCGTTCAGTTACTGTCTGCAATCCATCCCGTTCAGTAACTTCTCCTGCCACCCGTAATAGATCAAGAGCACGGCGTGCATCCCCATGTTCTGCAGCAGCAAGGGCTGCGCAAAGGCTAACTGCGCTTTCTGATAGTACACTATCTTGAAAGGCAAGGGTTGCACGTTCCCATAAAATGTCTTGAAGTTCAGATGCATTGTAAGGTCCAAATACAACCTCTTCTTCGCCCAAGCAACTTAATACTCGCGGGTCAAGTAGGTTCTTGAAACCGAGATTGTTCGAGATCCCTACAAGAGATATCTTGCTCTTCTTCAAGGACTCATTAATTCGAGTTAATTCATACAA
>CP070765.1:551941-558796 GCA_020345645.1 Candidatus Bathyarchaeota archaeon
TTGGGATAGAACCTTGAGGATGTCAATGTACATTTCTAGTTTGGACCGACGCAAATCTAACCACTTGAGCCTCCAGTTCCTCGGACTGCGTATAAATTATTTGTGTACCACTGATCAGTATTTTTCTCCAATGCGTCGACTTTACGCTTCAGTCTTAGTGAGGACGATTAGCCGGTTTTGTAGTGCAGTCACCAGATCGTCGCAGAGAATTTGCTGCATTTCTGTTGAAAGCATCTGAATCTCCTGCTTCAACGCTTGGTGGAGCTTCGTTTGGAGTCGCCTTCGCTCTTGGAGAGAAATCACGTTTCCAGTCTCCATACGCCTTCTTTTCTCCTACTGCTTGTAGGATCGCTTCTGGCTGTCTGAATTTAACTGTCTTATGAAGGCTGTAGAAGTATTGTGTCTAAGTAGCCTGAATCTTCATCCGTTCTCTGTCTTCATGAACCTGCGTATCTTCCTAGAGGTCGATTTCACCGATCCACGCTAAGCTGTCGATGCTGTTCATCATTACTCTCTTTTCAGAGATTGTGTAGAGGACGTCTTCTATGAACATCGATCGTTCGATGAAGTAGGGCGAGGAGTAGAAGCTACCAGGGACTTCGGTGATATTCTCTATATGCGTAATACGACCACGCAATTCCAGTCCGTGTTCAATGGAAATGGAGTATATGTAGGCTCCTTGCCAGACAGGTTCTCCCAGTGTCCAGTCTGCAATACCATCAGGATACTGCTCTGGGTCGAGTTCAGCGACTCTGACGGGTAGGACCAGAAGGTGTCGTTCTCTGTCGAAGAGAAAGGCGTGGTGATCTGTTAGGACAGGTGAGTCTGTTCCTCTGTCGCCGATCTCAGTTTTATCTAGCTCTTGTGGGTTAGACTGGTCGGTTACGTTGAAGAGAGAGATCTTGAGGCCTTGATACCATGCGAAATTCCCGAACTCCGCTCCAATTGTTTCCTTACCAACTCCGATCAGGTACCCTGTATCATACATATGGAGGTAGTCTGAGTATCCGGTTATCTTTAATTCTCCAAGGACCTTGGGGGCTTCAGCGTCCGTGAGGTTGATGATGAATAGGGGATCGACTTTTCTGAAAGTTACGATGTAAAGTGTTTCACCCATGAATCTTGTTGAGTAGATAGTTTCTCCGGGAGCAAGGTTCTCTAATCTGCCGACTATGTTGAGGCTCATGTTAAGGACAAATACGTGGTTCTTCGCGTTGTCGCCCCATCCTGTGGTTGTAGCGATTCTGAAGAAATCGTCGTATTCATCCATGGAGAACTGTGCGATATGGGCACTTATGTATCCTTTAACGTCGCCATTTGCCTCGCACTCGATTCGGCCCGGTTCCACTCGAATCCTGTAGATTGAAGTGATCTCTGTAGTGAAACTTGGATAGTAATTTCCGGGCATTGCTATGTAGATGTTTTCGAGGGAGACAAAAATGGTTCTAGTGTTCCCTAGTAGCAAGGGTTTGATGAGTGGGTCTTCGAGGTCGTCTTGAATGTTCACGCTGACAATAGTTGTATAGGTGTATCCATAATCCGTGATGTTTGCGTATTCAATCTCAGTAACAGCGATTTCTCGAGTTTCTCCATTAGTTTGGATTCTCGGTAGATCTACGCCACTTTCATTTAGAGAGACTGGTGTGTTGATTATAGCGTAAACGTAGTTTCCTATCATCCGTGCATCGAAGAAATATCCTTTCATTGTTAGGTTCCTGGATAGAGTCGGTTCCGCTCTGTCTGTGATATCATATACAAGGATCTCCGTCTCGTATTCATCAGGCCAATAGTACGGTCCAACTTTCTCAGTCGCGCTGATTTCGCGGTACCCTGATCCAAATACAACCAGTTTATCCTCAGCGCGAGTGCTTACGTCGCTGCTTATGAATATACCATGAAGCTCCTTTCCTAACTTAATTTGTGCAAGAATTCCTGCTTCTTCAGGAGGATAAGCCTTCACTATATGTAACGTTTGGTTGGAGACCATGTAGATGTAATCGCCATCAGATTTCACGAAGTCGATTTCGTCAACGCCTTCAACCTGAATATTAGTAGTTGAGAAATCTTTCGCGGAAGGTGAGGTATCTGCCCGTGTATTTCCAGCCTGTAATGTCGCACTCCATGTCTCTTCGGGATAACCGTAGTAGTACTGCGATGTCTCTCCGACGAAGTTGACGAGTTCTTCGTAGGATGAGAATCTAAAGAGGGGTTGACTGGAAGGGCTAAAGAGAATAGGGAGATGGCTTAAATTGAGCAGAATTCCTCCCAAGATGACTCCTCCGATGAACGCGATCATGCCGGTAGCGAGAATCATCCGTTTAGGTACAACGGTATTAGGGACATAACGTAGTAAATTCACTGCAATCCCGTCTTAGTAGAAGGGTTCTAGCGCCTTTTAATCCTACATTTTTGAACGCGTGTTCAAACCTTTTGAACGGTATTCTTCAAGCTTCTAACCTGAATCACCGCCTCCAGAAAGAAAGCAGAGATGCTGAAAAGGGAAACTAACAGCACTATAAGGTCTCTGAAACGAAACTGGAAGGATCCCAGCATTAGATAAGCAACTAGCATACCCGCGACGAGGGCTCCGTAAAAGACCAACCTTGGAATGAACCTACCTCTCAATAACACAAAACTTCGCAGAGCCTCCACCCGCGCCTTCTCCTGCACAACGTATCCTTCTTGGGTCTGTCGAATTAGGTCCATTTCAACAAGTTTATTGATGTGGTACTGTGCGAGGCTTGGACTTGAGAGTTTTAACCCTCTCCCCACTTCCCTGACGCCGACAGCTTCCTTTGACGTAAGAATAAACATGTAAACGTTCCATGTCGTTCCCGAGAGGTGTCTGCTCTCCTTCACCAAGGAAAAAATCCTCAAAGGGAAGTATGTTTCAAGACAGATAAATACGTATAAGACGTGGAGAACTACTGCAGGATCGGCATCTTACACCGAGGGCATTTCCATCGATTTGCTATAGTGCAGACCATACAAGCTGTTGCTTTACAGTTCGTACATTCGTAGAATATAGCGACTCGGCTTCCACAGCATCTGCAATTCCTGAGTTCACTTCTGCTCTTCGGAAACATCGCGATCACTGCCTTGAACAATTCCGTTAAGCATTTAATTGTAGAGGGGCTCGCGGTCCACTACCTCGTGCATTCTGAGGGGGGCCATGTGCATGAATTTGCAGGCATTCACCAAGGTTGAGACCGTGAACCGCAAGCTTAACAGAGGATACTGCTCAACAGCTCTTAACCTATGTTTACCATCGAAATTCAGAAGAACTGAGAGTAAAGTGGAAGTGCTGACCTGACTTAACTCATTCTCCTAACTAATCCCTCTCGCCTATTGATGGAGTTGTTTCACCAACTGGGCAACATCGAGGGTATTTACTACATTTTTTGGAGTGATCCACCCTCGACGGGCGACTGCCACACCAAGATCAAGATACCCAAGTTGATTAACTGCGTGGGCATCAGTTCCAATGGCCATCTTCACACCTCGTTCCTGTGCTGCTCGACTGTTGACATCGTTCAGGTCAAGACGGTTTGGGAACGCGTTGATTTCCAGCAGGACGTTCTGTTCAGCAGCTGTGCTGAAGACCTTGTCAAAGTCTATTGGAAGTGGTTGCCGTCTCTGAATTAATCGCCCTGTAGGATGCCCTATGATTGAAACGTTTTCATGATTGATAGCCGAAAGGATACGGTTTGTGAGTTTCTCTTCATCTCCTTTGAAGCCTGAATGAACACTTGCTACAACCAAATCGAGCTCCTTCAACGCATGGTTTGAGATATCGAGGTTACCATCACTCATGATGTTCGCTTCTACGCCTTTGAGTAGTCTGAACTCTTCAAAACCTTTGTTCAGCTTGTCAATTTCGAGGGTCTGCTTCTTTAATCGCTCTTCATCCAAACCTCTTGCGATACCTAGTGACCTTGTATGGTCACAGATGGCTACGTAGGCGAGTCCTAGGCTAAGGGCTGCTTCCGCGATTTCTCGGAGGGTCGCTGTACCGTCACTCCAATCAGAATGAACATGCAGATCGCCTTGAACGTCCTCCAATGAGATGAGTTCAGGAAGCTCACCAGCTACTGCGGCTTCAATTTCGCCTCGGTCTTCTCTCAGCTCAGGGCAGATATACGGAAGACCCAGATTGTGGTAGACTGATTCTTCGGTTTCACCAGCTGCTTTCGTGTCATCTTTCCTTCTGAATAAACCATACTCGCTGAGTTTGTAGCCCTGTTTGACTGCGAGAGTTCTCAACTTGATGTTGTGGTCTTTTGACCCAGTGAAGTATTGCAACGCTGCACCAAAACTTTCTGCTGAGACCACTCTGATATCTACTTGAAAACTACCCCCAAAAACGACGCTGCTCCGTGTGGTTCCTTTCGAGAGGATTCTCGTGATCTGTGGCATAGATGCGAAGTGCTTGATTGCTTTCTCTGGGTGTGCAGAAGCGACGAGGATATCCAAGTCTCCTACGGTTTCGCACATCCTACGAGCGCTGCCTGCAGCCTCTACCTTCAGGATATAACGGCAATCAGCTAGGTGATCTCGGATCTCTTCGATGAGCCAGAGAACTTGCCCAAGAAGAAGGCGGTGTTGCAGAGTCTTTCTATGTCGTTCAATGGCTTTCAGAACGTTCTCTTCCGACTTGCTGCTAAATCCTTTAAGACTTTGAATTTTCCCGGTTCGAGCAGCTGTCTCCAATTGCTCGATGGATTCTACACCAAGTTCTTGGCTAAGCTTGAAAGCTATCTTAGGTCCAATTCCTTCTAACGCGGTTAACTCGTGAACTCCTGGAGGGAGCGACGCTCTGAGATCCTTGAGGTACTTCACGTCTCCTGAAGCAAGAAACTCTTCTATAATTTCCGAGATCCCTCTCCCGATTCCTGGAATCGTCTGCAGTTTCCCCTCCTCATGCATCTGCCGAAGGTTTTCAGTCAATGTCAGGATGTTGCGAGCTGCTTTCAGGTAGGCTCTGCTTCGAAAGAGTTCACCTCTGATCGCGTGGATTTCTCCTATCTCTTGAAGAATGCGACTGATTTGTAGATTTTCCCTTACTTCAACCAGATGAGTCAACGCTATCTCTCAGAAAGACTGCGACATGAAGGAAAGCTCCGAAATTCTTACGGGATCTACCAACGTCTACCCTTTGTTGTTTCCCGTCGATACCTGCGTGTTCGCCTTTAATGGACTTGGACCGATTTGCTTGAGTTCAGCAACCATGTCAGTGACTACCGAGGCGAACTTGTCGCCTTCCGAAGCAGAAATCCATTCTAGTCTAAGGCGTTGAGGTTCAATTCCGAGTTGGATCAGCATTTTCTTCAAAAGCAGCGTCCTCTTCTCAGTTTGCACGTTGCCAGTGAGATAATGGCAGTCAGATGGCAGGTGACATCCAGCTACTAGCACTCCATCAGCCCCATTATTGAACGCTTCAAGGATGAAGACTGGGTCAACTCTGCCACTGCACATCACTCTGATGATTCTGATGTTTGGTGGATACTGAATTCGGCTAGTTCCCGCCAGATCCGCACCTGCGTAAGCACACCAATTACATAGAAAGCCGACAATGACAGGTTTAAACTCTCCGTACTGTTCGGAACTTCCATTCATGGCAATCTACGACTTTACAATCTTTAGAACTACATAAACCTTCAGAAAAACGTCGGACATTAGACGAGACCGTGTCATCTGGTGGTCCCTAGCATATGTGCCCACGTTTCACGGATTCTTCGTACAGGGTTTTAAACTATATATCGTGCGTGAACCAGTTGTAATTCTCCCTAATTCCATATGCGCGTGTGTGAGATTTGGAGTTTAACTTGAGCACCGATACTAGGAATGTTACGATATCGAAGATTGATATGGCAGCGTCTCGAGTGCGTAAGACGGAAGACGTTGTTGCACGCGAGGTCTCCATGCATCTATTCATTGGCTCAATTCACTTTGTATCTATTCTTTGTTCTCCATCAAATTTGAAGGATCTAGTCACAGGGCACCTACTCGGTGAAGGCTTGGTGAATTCAGTTGAAGACATTCTAGAGATGAGATTTGAGGAGGGAAATCGATGCTTTGTGACGCTTAGCCATGGGGATTCAGGTAACCATGTTACCGTCTCGAAACCTTTCTCAAGGCTGATTGTTTCATCCTGCGGCAATGTGAGTCATGGATCGCTTTCCGAGCTATTGAACCAGATTCAACTCCATCCTTTACCAAAGTGGCGAATAGACCCACATACAATCTCCCACGCTGTTAGAAGCCTTAATGTCGAAGCAAAGGTTTTCAGGGCGACTGGGGGTGTCCATGTGGCTGCGCTATTTCGACAAGATGGGACGCTCGGGGTTTTAGCTGAAGACGTCGGGCGACACAATGCTGTTGATAAAGTCATCGGTAGTGCAGCTCAAGGTCGTGAAGACCTGAAGGGATGTTTCCTTGCTCTGAGTGGACGAATCACTGGAGATATTGTGCTGAAAACAGCACGCGTAGGGATCCCGATTCTGGCATCACTATCTGCAGCCGTCGATTCAGGCTTGGAGGTAGCCGAGAAAGTCGGTTCGACTCTGATAGGATTCGTGAGAGGTAAACGAATGAATGTTTATACGTCTCCTGATAGAATCGACATCTAACCTATTGTCCTCGAAATAAAAATGAAATGTGAGACATGTTGTTTGCGGAATTAGTGATCTGCCATCAGAAAAAGGCGTGATTCCATGGAAAAGACGGCAATTATCCTTGCAGGTGGATATTCACGACGTTTTGGGCAGGACAAGGGTACTCTCCGTCTGTTAGGTAAGCCATTGATTCATCATATCCTTGATCGAATTTCAACAGTAGTGGATCAGACGTTAGTTG
>CP070765.1:558896-580204 GCA_020345645.1 Candidatus Bathyarchaeota archaeon
AAATACGACAACGTAATTACGGCTATGGAGTTTGAACGTTTAATTCTAGCCGCTGGACCCACAGGAGGAAAAGTGATCAGAGCATCTGATGGGAAAAAGCCACACAGTGTAGCATTCATTCAATGTGTTGGATCACGCAACCTTGACAAGTATGAGTACTGCTCAGGTTTCTGCTGCATGTACGCACTGAAAAACGCAATCCTCCTCAAAGAAAAGTACAAGGACGATGTGGATGTCTACATCGTATACATGGACATGCGAACCCACTTCAAAGGATACGAGGAGTTCTACCGGCGAGCCCGTGATCTCGGAGTTATCTTCATCAGAGGACGCGGCAGCCACATTGTCGAAGATCCAAAGACACAGAGCCTCTTGATTCGCACAGAGGACATGACACTTGGGGAACCAGTAGAACTTCCAGCAGAAATGGTGGTCTTATGCACCGCAGCTATCCCACAGTCGGACGCAGGCGACGTCGCAAGAGTCTTGAACATCTCAAGAGGAACCGACGGATTCTTCATGGAAAGCCACCCAAAACTTAAGCCAGTCGATACACCTGCAGATGGGGTTTTCCTGGCTGGTGCCTGCCAAGGTCCCAAGGACATTCCATACAGCGTGTCTCAAGGCAGTGCTGCTGCAGCACGAGCCGCAACAATATTATCAAAGAAAAAATGGAAAATTGAACCGATAGTCGCTGTCGTGAGTCCAGAAAAATGCAGAAACACGCGAGTGAAATGCGGAATCTGCGTAAAAGCCTGTCCCTACGGAGCAATACAAGCAGCTGAAGGCGAAGCCGCCATAGTGAGAACAGCGATGTGTCATGGGTGTGGAACGTGTGTCGCAGAGTGTCCAGCCGACGCAATTCAACAGAAACACTTCACTGATGAACAGATCTTCGCTCAGATCAAAGCAGCACTTGAGAAGAATCCTGAAGAGAAGATACTGGGTTTCCTCTGCAATTGGTGTTGCTACGCTGGTGCTGACCTCGCAGGTACAAGCCGCTTCGAATACCCTCCTTTAATCAGACCCATCCGCGTGATGTGCTCTGGTCGAGTTGACAGAGACTTTGTGCTGGAGGCTTTCAGATTGGGTGCAGGAATGGTCCTAATCGGAGCATGCCATCTGCCCTACGATTGCCATTACATCAGCGGAAACTGGAAGATGAAAGCACGAATGGACGCCTTGACTCCAATGCTTCAGAAACTGGGGTTAAGCCCTCAGAGGTTCCGTGTTGAATACGTGTCAGCCGCAGAGGGATTAAAGTTCGCTGAACTCATGAAAGAAATGGCAACGCAACTAGAAGAATTAGGTGCAGAACGTATAAGGGAAGAGAATGCGAAATTAAAACCTGTATTTGATCGCATGCTCTCAAAGAAGTCAAAGTAAGAAGCGTAGATGCTAAACTAGTTTATTGAAACGTTCTCAATGTTGAAGTAACGTTTCGCTAGGAAGCGTATTCGTTCAGCGTTGCGCCCGTTCTTTCCTATCGCAACTCCTTTATCTTTTGGCTTGACCTGTACAACCGCTATCGATTTCCCGTCTGTCTTCTCGGTGATTCGGATCTCAGTCACTTGAGCCGGTTTCAGCGCGTTTTTAATGAACTTAGCAGGATCATCCGAGTACTCGATTATCTCATGCCGCTTACTCGTCATCTTTTCCAATAGATGGATGTTCTTTCCGCCTTTTCCGATTGCCATTCCAACATCGCCCTCTTTCACCATAAAGATCGCCCGATTAGCTTCATCGTCAAGAATGCAGTCTTTAACTGCAGCACCGGTTATGCTCTGAAACAGAGCGATGTACCTCATTTCTTTGCTTGTTAGTTTTATTCCAGAAGCCATAAAGTCCTTCAGTCCTCTTTGACCTCGTCTGGCTCCAACTCGGCGAGTGTTAGTAATTCAGAGTTCCCAAGCTCTCGAATAACGAGGGCGGTTACAGCAAATGGTTTCCCGCATGTCAAGCCTAAATCCACTCCGTCTCCTCGATAGCGAATAATAGGGACACCGGAAAGTTTTCCGTAGTGATGGAGGTCGTGCTGGGTCGCAGTTGGCACATTTCGAGCGACTAAGATCAAACGTGCCTTGCCCGTCTTTGCGTTTTGTATGGCTTCTTTTGTACCGAAGGCGACTTTTCCTGAGTTGATGGCAGCAGCGATAGCTTTGTCCATGTCAATCATCTATCTTTCTCCTGTTGTACTAGCGTATCCATGTATAGATTCACAAGTCCGGTGCCAATCGGTATTGATTGCCCGACTATAACGTTTTCGGTTACTCCACGCAATGGATCAGCTTCGCCTTTAATCGCTGCGTCAACGATGTTCGGAACAGTAATTTCGAATGCAGCACGAGCGAGTACACTTGACTTAGCCCCACTGATTCCATGGCGTCCGATCTGTCGCACTTCTCCGGTGAGGGTCATTATGTCGGAGACGAGCATTATGTGTCTAACGTCAACGTCTAGACCTTGCTCCTCTAGGACGCCCAAGGCTTCTTTCACTAATAGGTTCCGGGCTGCTTCAATCCCAAGAGTCTTGGCTATTTCATGAACGTGGTTCGTAACCGTTTTGGTTGGATCGATCCCGGGTATCTTCAGAACGTCTGGTAGATTGGAACCATCGGTTCGGATCACCCATTGTCCTGCTTCTGCGGTCACTAGCACGCGGCTGACGCCAGCCGCACCTTTGATGGGAAGGGATAAAACCTTTGTCAGTAGTTTTTTGATATCTTTTTCTTTTTGGGGTCCTAGAAGTAGCCGCTTACCACTGGTCTTTAAAGTGCAGTCTGAGAGTTGTAGGGTGTCCTTCAATGTAGCCATTGAGATCTGCCGGTTTTTCATCAAGTTCTTGTCTGGAATTACGACAATCTGTTCCTTCTCAGGATCGATAAACACAGCTTCAGTGATATCTTCGATCGTAGTGTGTAAAATGTTCTGGGCGACTTCTCGAGCTTTTTCTTGAGTTCTGCGATGTTTTTTATCCAAGTAAATCGACATAATTGGCGTAGAAGGTATCCGTCTAGCATCTACGATTTCAATTAGTCGTGGAAGACCTAATGTAACGTTCTGCTCTCTGACACCGGCATAGTGAAATGTCCGCAAAGTCATCTGGGTTCCAGGTTCCCCTATCGATTGAGCAGCTACGATACCAACTGCTTCACCAGGTTCTACAAGGGCTTGTCGATAGTGTTTGAGTGCTAATTCAACTGTAAGGTCGACGCCCTTCTTACTTAGCTTTGCCCGCGTAAGCTCTCTTCTTAGTTCCTCAAGCAAGAGAGGTGTGAGTTGTTTCCGCACGTTCTCAAGCTTCTTTGTCAGGTATGTTTCCGTTGCAGGTGTGCCTTTACCTTCCACCATTATAGTGACTTGGTCAACGAGTCTTCGGATGTTGACGGCTTTCCCGTGATCGCTCTTGCCAGGGTCTACGCCGTCTTCTCCGTATCTAAATTGCACTATTTCACCAACAGAATTTCTAACTGTCCCATCGTATTCGATTCGTAAATGTTCAAGTGCGTTGATCAGTCTTCGCTGCATGTAACCACTCTGTTGCGTTCGCACAGCGGTGTCCACGAGACCTTCGCGACCACCCATAGCGTGGAAGAAGTATTCTAATGGATCCAGACCAGATTGATAGGATGCGTAGACGAACCCCCTTGCTTTCGGAAGTGGATCGTCGGGTTCGAAGTGTGGAAGGGCTCGTTGAACGTAGCCTCGCATGATACGTTTTCCACGAACAGATTGCTGACCGACTGATGCAGTCATCTGACCGATGTTAAGGCTTGAGCCCCTCGCTCCTGTTCTTGTCATGAGTATGCCGGAATTCTCAAGTTGGAAGTACCTATCAGCAATCTGGCCTGCTACGTCTCTGGCTTTCGCTAGTTCATTCATTACATAGATCTCAAAGCTTTCTTGGAGTGATTGGCCAGGAAGCCGTTGGAGTGTTCCTTTACGGTAAGCGACTATCAGGTTTTGAACGTTGTTTTCGTGTTTCTCGAGGGTTTTCTGAATGCTGCTTTGGGCTTTTGGAGATAGCTCAAGTTCGTCAAAGGAGTATGTGAACCCCTGCATAGAAATAAATAGTTTGAGAAGTTGGCAGATTTTATTCAGGAAATCGCGTCCACGTTTAGAACCATAGTCTTTGATGATTCGATGAAGGATGCTCTCTGATTGTTCCGCACCGATAGCACGTCGGTCAATTACACCTGTCTTCAGGATTCCGTTTTTGATTACGACATAGGCGTCGTGTGGACACTCTTCCTTTTGGCATTCGGTGCAACCTTGGCAAATTGTAGCTTTAAGAGAATAGTTGAAGTCTGTTGGAAGGAAAAGGCTGAAGATCTGTTTTCCCGACCAAAGGGGCTCAGGCTTTAATACCGTAGGTTTAGGAAGTGCTCCTAAATATCCAGCTGAAGTTAAGAGTCTGCAGACGGTACGTTTAGGAAGCAGGGTGGATTTCCTAGTCAGAAGGTAGGCGGATGTTATGAAGTCTCTAATAGCGCCAATGATTGGACCACCAAACCTTGGAGAGAGAATTTGATCCTGAACCTGCATCAGAAGGAGAGCTTCGGTTCGAGCCTCTTCGCTTTGAGGAATGTGGAGGTTCATCTCGTCGCCATCAAAATCAGCGTTATATGGGGGACAAACACACAGGTGCAACCTGAATGTCTTGTATGGTAAAACCTTAACGTAGTGGGCCATAATTGACATTCGGTGCAATGATGGCTGGCGATTGAATATGGCGATGTCTCCATTTTCAAGATGCCGTTCCACAACAAACCCAGGTTCAACTGCATCAGCTATTTTCTCTCTGTCGATGACAAATTCGAGTCGGATCCTCTTCCCGTCAGGTCTGAGAACATACAGAGCTCCGGGATACTGATCTGGACCTTTCCGCACACGAGCTTGAAGCTTTTCAATGTTCCAGTGAGTGACTTTCTCAGGAATCGTTAACTTCATGGCTACGTCGAGTGGCACACCTACTTCGCTAATATCCAAGTTTGGGTCCGGTGAAATCACCGTTCTCGCAGAGAAGTCGACACGCTTTCCAGAGAGGTTGCTTCTAAAACGTCCCTCTTTTCCTTTCAAACGTTGTGAAAGGGTCTTCAATGCTCGACCTGAACGGTGTCGTGCAGGAGGGATCCCTGATGCTTCATTGTTAAAGTAAGTAGTTACATGATATTGAAGCAATTCCGAGAGATCTTGAATAATTAAAGTTGGGGCCCCAGCCTCCATGTTCTCTTTCAAGCGTTGGTTTATTCGAATGATATCGACAAGTTTGTGTGTCAAGTCGTCTTCAGATCGGATTCCAGAGTTAAGCGTAATAGAGGGACGAACATAGACTGGTGGAACAGGAAGGACTTGCAGAATCATCCACTCGGGTCTCGCAGTACTTGCATTAAAGCCGATAAGCTCGAGGTCCTCGTTGGTTATTCTTTCAAGTCTCTCACGAACCATGCTAGGAGTTAATTGATGGGCACCTCCTTCAGGCGTTTCTTCAAGAAAACGCGTTGGTTTCTCGAATACGGTTTTATGTTGAGGGGCACCGCAGTAGGGGCATTCTTTCGTCCTAGCGTCTTTCAGAATCTTTTTGTAGATGTCATCAGGAACCTCACCGAGTAGTTTTCGCGTTCTTTGGATCTGTTCCCTTATTTTATCCGCTTGTTCCTCTGGTAATGTGATTCGACCGCAGTTTCTGCAGGTCGCACGCAAGAGATCATGAATGATTTTAGTAAAAATTATGTGAATTATCGGTACTGCGAGCTCAACGTGTCCGAAGTGTCCTGGACAACGGATAGCAGTATTGCCGCAGGTTCTACATCTCTGTCTAGGTTCAAGAGTACCGAGTCTTCCATCCATGAGACCGGATGATATTGGTGCTCCGTCCTCGTCATAAGTGTCTGCAGTTTGGATTGCAACTGCTGATAGCCGTCTTAATTCCTGCGGTGAAAAAAGCCCAAATTGCAGTTGGTGGACTATTTTATGTGGTATCTCCTCGTACGCCATTTCAAGCACGTTCCTTCAGCTTCAATCGAGGTGCTACACATAGGCTCATAAGTTCCTGTAATAGCAGCTTGAACGCATACGAAATTACTACGGGAGTGACTTGCGAGTTCTCTTCGCATAGTCTGCAGACGTAGGAGCGTTGTCTCATATTGTAGTAAGCAATGTGCCCGCAATTCTCACACACGTAAAGGAGGTATTTGTCTGATTCTTCAAGGAGACGATCACGAAGGAGCATGGCTGCTCCGTGACCTATCAAGCAGTCGCGTTCCATTTCGCCAAATCTCAACCCACCGCCTCTAGCCCTACCTTCAGTCGGCTGCCTTGTCAACATCTGTACTTGTCCTCGTGCTCTGGCATGAATTTTATCAGCAATCATGTGGTGCAGTTTCTGGTAGTAGACTACACCCATGAAGATGTCGGCCGAGAATTTCTCTCCCGTTGTGCCGCTGTAGAAGACTTCTCTTCCAGTATGACTGAAGCCATAGTCTATTAGTGCATTTTTTATTTCCGAGATCTGCTCATTTGCAAATGCAGTTCCATCTGCGGGTCTTCCGCGTGCTGCAGCCATCTTTCCAGCCATCGATTCCAAGAATTGACCAATAGTCATTCGCGATGGGATTGCATGTGGATTTATGAGGATGTCGGGTACAAGACCCGTTTCTGTAAAGGGCAGATCTTCCTGAGGTATTATTATGCCAATTACTCCTTTCTGACCGTGCCGAGACGCAAACTTGTCTCCAAGTTCTGGGATTCGTTGATCGCGGACTCGGACCTTCACAAGTTTGCTTCCCTCATCGGATTCTGTAATGAAAACTGAGTCGACGACGCCAGATTCAGATTGTCGTACGTCTATTGAAGTATCGCGCATTGAGGGACCTCGTGCTTCAAATTCCTTATACTCCTCCAAGAATCTAGGCGGGCTTGTGCGTCCGATTAAGACAGCACCTCCATTTGCGTTCGCCTCAAGGCCAACAACGCCATCAGGCTCAAGCAATCGATAGTATTGTTCTCCTCTGAATCCTCTGATACCTGGTTCAGGAGTCAGAAAACGATCTTTAAGGCCTCCGAGGTATTGACGGCACTCAGCTTCATATATGCGATTGAATGTTGAACGAAAGAGACCGCGTTCTACGGTAGCTTTGTTGAAGATGAGGGCGTCTTCCATGTTGTAGCCTTCAAAGGAGACGACTGCAACTAGACAGTTCTGTCCTGATGGTCTTTGACTGTACCCTAGGATCTCCATAGGTTTTGTTTTTACTAAGGGAGCTTGAGGGTAATGCAGAACATGGGACCTTGAATCGGCCCTAAAAGAATGGTTTGATGAAAAGACGCCAAGAGCTTGTTTCGCCATCGCTGACTCGTATGAGTTTCTGGG
Organism: Candidatus Bathyarchaeota archaeon; assembly: GCA_020345645.1. Classification (GTDB taxonomy): domain Archaea; phylum Thermoproteota; class Bathyarchaeia; order Bathyarchaeales; family SOJC01; genus JAGLZJ01. The sequence goes on from CP070765.1 coordinate 566,269, forward strand.
GGACTGGTTATGTTCAGGGTATGGTATTAAGGAAGCACTAATTCCGAGAACTGTGTAGGGAGAGATCTCTAAGTGTGTGTTTTTGGAGGAGGTTGCTTCAGGAGTCAAGGCTATGTACGTGTTCTCTTCTTCTTCAGCATCGATGTATTCTATTATCGCGTTTCTGATTAAATCTTCCCAAGACCATTCTCCTGAGCGAATTCGGTCGATGTGTTCTGGATGTAATGCTGATTTACCATTGTTGACTACTATTAAGGGGCGTCGAACACGTCCTTCATCACAGTTGATGTAGACTTCGTCCTTCATGCTTAGAGTTTTGAATCGAGCTACATTGACTTCGGTTGAAGTTTCAACTTTTCGTCTTCTGGTTTGCAATTCAAGTACAAATTCGTCAGGATTGGGATGGTAACCAATTAAGGTTCCATTGATGAAGATTTTAGCACCTGAGAGACGCAAGTCGCGTTTCGCTTCGCTTGCAGGAATGACCTGCATATTTATAATTTCATGTTTGAGATTTCCGGCATTGGCACCGACAGAAATGCATGCAGATAAGGCTAGATTCTTGACGAGCCCACAGTTTGATCCTTCTGGTGTTTCATTCGGGCAAAGGCGCCCCCAGTGTGTAGGATGTAGATCGCGAGCTTCGAAGTTGGGTTGACTGCGACTCAACGGAGATTGAAGCCGTCTGAGATGGCTATAGGTAGAAACAAGATTTGTTCTGTCGAGTAGTTGTGTAACTCCAACCCGCCCCCTTCCCCAGTTACCTGTCGCTAAAGCATGTTGCAGTCGATCTGATACAATTCCAGGGCGAACCGCAGCTGAGACTGTGATCATCTGTCTCTTGAATCCCATCCGTTCAAGCTGATATTTGATGTCTCTGCACAGGTTTCGGAAAGCAACGCGGAAAAGATCTCCAAGCAATGGACCAGCAAGTTTGAGTCGCTTGTTCTTGAAATGATCCTTGTCGTCTGGTGCTCGTCGGTGCATCTTCAGTTCAATGACTCGACAAGCCATCTCTCCAAGGAAGATTATCTTTTCAGTGCGATTCTCTGGGTCGCGACCTAGGTGCGGAAGGAAGTTCCTGTCTAAAATACTTCCTGCTCTCTGCAGTCGGTAGTCTATTACTTGACCGTGAGCGACACGGTTCCCGATATACTCTAAAGCCTGCCTATCTGTTTCAATCCCCACTGCTTTCTCAAACGATGGTTCAAGGTGGTTCTGCACTAATGGGTCCGATGTGACAGCCTCCGCAACTTCCCTGTCAGATGCACAACCGAGAGCTCTCATAACCACGATAAAGGGGATTTCAGAGGGAACGCCGGGAATTGTAACGTATAGGGTGCCATCTGATTTGAGCCTTAGTTCTATCCGTGCTCGGAAGCCGACGGTTGTCGAAAAAATTTTCGCTTGGTAAACAGGGTGAGCACCTCGAGTATCTATGTCTACAAGTATATGGTTTGGAGCTAAGTCTTCCAACGCGACAATTACTCGCTCAGAGCCATTGATTAAGAAGTACCCGCCTGGATCCTTAGGGTCTTCACCGTTCAGTACAAGCTCGTCTGGCTGAAGTTGAGAAAGCGTGCATAGCTTGGATTTCAACATGACAGGAATATCGCCTACTAGGACCAGTTCAGTGTCCATCTCTCGTCCTTCGATATAGGGAGTCATCTCAACCGCTATCGGTGCAATGTACGAAAGGTTCCTGAATCTGGCTTCCATAGGTAAGATTTCGTGTTTTGTCCCATCCACTTCAGTTACATAGGGACTGCTAATTCGACTCTGAGGATCAATAATCCATGCTTGCCCGAGTTTTATCTTGTATGGGTTCTCGGGCAACTCGATGCTGATCTCTTCAGTTTCGTCGACAATCTGCTGTAACCCATGATCGATAAATTCATTGTATGAGTCAAGGTGTTGTCTGACAAGGCCTTTTTCGCTGAAAAAAGACTTCTGAAGAAGCAACAGGTCTCTTTCGGTGATGTCGGAGACTGCGGGTTCCATCAAAAGACCAATCTCCACGCTTGAAAGGGTGGTTGTTTAAGCAATTTCTTTGCCAAACTAGGAAATTCCTCCAACAATCGACAGGAAGCTAGGAAAAGCTTTCCATGTGATCATTTCTGGAGCTAACGCCATAGAGGCTAGGCTGTCTCTAATAAATCTTCTCTTGAAACCCGGTAAACCTCAAACCGGAACAGTAAAGAAGCCTGTTGAGCTTCTTCCAACCGAAGAAAGGGTTGTTACAAGTGGACATTGTGAGACCAGATGCAATTCTCGTCTTGGATTTCGGTGGGCAATACTGCCATCTCATAGCTAGACGCATACGTGAACAGAGCGTTTACTCGGAAATTGTCCCCCATGACATCTCCAGCCGAGAGTTGGGTAGGTGCAAAGAATCACTTAACATCAAAGGCTTCATTCTATCTGGTGGACCAGAGAGTGTCTATAAAAAAACCTCTCCTAAAATTAATAGTGAAATTCTTAACAGCGAACTTCCTGTCCTAGGGCTTTGTTATGGACACCAACTGATCGCAAAAGTATACGGAGGGTTTGTAGAATCCGCGGATAGAAAGGAATTCGGAATCGCTTCTGCTTTGATTGATAGACCGGTTGGCGTGCTAAAAGGGCTGAAGGCTAGAACCCAAGTCTGGATGAGTCATGGGGATACAGTTTTTGAGTTGAGCGAAGATTTCGAAGTCTTAGCACACACCAAGAATTCACCGATTGCAGCTTTCCGACATAGATACAAACCAATCTATGGAATTCAATGGCACCCTGAAGTGATTCACACTGAAGAAGGTGATCAAGTCTTTCGTAACTTCCTCTTTGAAGTCTGCGGTTGTATAGCAAACTGGAAAATTGAGAATGTGACTCAAAAACTAGAAGATGAAATGAGAGGGAGGGTAGGAAGAGGAAGAGCGGTGATTGCACTTAGTGGAGGAATAGATTCAAGCACTGCAGCGATTCTTGGTGCAAGAATCTTGGGAAGAAACCTCTCAGCAATCCTAGTTGATCATGGATTCATGCGAGAGAATGAAACGCAAAACGTACAAAAGCTGTTCAAAGGATCTGAAATCGACCTCATCGTAGTTGATGCTAAGCGAAGATTTTTAGATAGATTAGTAGGAGTTGTTGACCCAGAGGAGAAACGACGCATTATAGGTGAGGAGTTCATCAAAGTCTTCGAAGAAGAGGCACAAAAACGCGAAGCAGAATTTTTAATCCAAGGTACTATTTACCCAGACCGAATAGAGTCGGGGTTCGGAAAACTCTCAAGCAAGATTAAATCACACCATAACGTTGCAGGGTTGCCAAAAAAGATCAAGTTCAAAGAGATTATTGAGCCACTTGCGAACTTATATAAAGACGAAGTTCGTCAACTCGCTCGAGGCTTAGATCTCCCAGAAGAAATCATCAATAGACAGCCTTTTCCAGGTCCAGGGCTTGCAGTGAGAATAGTAGGTCAAGTCACAGAGGAAAAATTAGCAATCTTGAGAAAGGCCGATAGGATATTAAACGAGGAAGTATTACGGGCAAGTCTGGAAAAGGATCTTTGGCAAAGTTTCGCCGTCCTAACAAACACAATGAGCACGGGAGTCAAAGGGGATTCGAGATCCTATGGCTATGTTGTAGCGTTAAGAGTCGTTGAAAGCAGAGAGGCAATGACTGCTGCTTTTACTAAACTTCCGTACGAAGTTTTGGAAAAAACTTCCTCAAGGATCACCAACGAAATCCCGAAAGTAAGCAGAGTTGTTTATGATATCACGAACAAACCACCGGCAACCATCGAGTGGGAGTGACATTGTTCTCTGAAAGCAACTAATTATACTCATCACGTTTAATGTTAACACGCATACGTGAGGAACTGATCTGAAAGCATTAATCTTAGCTGGAGGACTTGGTACAAGACTGAGACCCTTAAGTTACACGAGACCGAAGCTCCTCTTTCCTATTGCTAATAAACCGATATTGGATCTTACACTAAAAAAACTGGCCGAAAGTGGGGTTAGTGAAGCTATTCTCGCGGTTAATTTCATGGCTGATGCTTTAGAACGAGTCTTTGGTAAATCCAAATATCGAGTCAAACTCAGGTATTTGAGAGACTCTACATTAGAATCACCATCAATGGCTTTAGGAACTGGAGGAGCGATAAAGCAAGCAGAAAGTCTGCTGAAAAAAGAAAACTGCTTCTTCGTACAAAATGGCGATATCCTGTCTGAAATAAACTATGAAGAGATTGTTCAACTTCACAAAACGAAGGGGGTAATGGCTACATTAGCTCTTCACAAGGTGAAAGACCCTTCTCGTTACGGAGTCGTTAAGCTTTCTAGCACGGGATTCATAGAGGATTTTATAGAGAAACCAAAAAAAGATGCACCCAGCAATTTGGTCAATGCAGGGATTTATGTCTTCAACCCGGAAGTCTTCAAATACATCCCGCGTGGGAAACCGTGTTCGATAGAACGAGAAGTCTTCCCGAAACTCGCTAGGGAGAGGAAGCTTCGTGGATATGAAGCAAGTAATCTCTGGATTGATGTTGGAAAGCCAGTAGACTATATTAAGGCTAACAGAATCTGGATTGAAAAAGTTGAGGCTTCAAGGTCATCCATTACTGCGACCAAATCAGAAGAGAACTGGTTAATTCTGCAGCCCATATGCATTGATGAAAACGTAACGATTGGAAGAACTTCAGAAATTGGACCGAATGCTTCTCTGGGGAAAGGGTGCCAAATCGGACAAGCTGTAAAAATATCTAACTCAATCATTTTTCCCACTGTCACGATCGGTAATCAGACCATCATCACTGGAACTATAATTGGAGCAGGAGTTAAGATAGGTGAAAAGGTAAGGATCGGAACCGGATGCCTGATAGGAGATAAAGCGACAATACGAGATGGTGTCAAGTTGGCTAACCATACAAAAGTACAACCAAACAAGGAGGTCTCAAACAATGCACGCAGAAGTTGACATTACATCCGATAATCGACTATTTGGCACAAATGGAATTCGAGGAGTAGTGAATCAAACACTAACCCCTGATGTTGCATTGAAAATCGCTGAATCAATCGGAACCTTCTTCGACGAAGGAGAGATCATAATCGGGTACGACAGTAGAACAAGTAACACAATGCTTGTGAAGATTATCTCGAGTGGTTTAGCAGCAACAGGGTGCAATATTCATGTAGGAGGATTAGCACCGACCCCCTGCATACAACATACGGCAAGGAATCGTAGACTAGATGGCGGTGTAATGATAACAGCATCCCATAATCCCCCGCAGTTCAATGGCATAAAGGTCTTGGGCAGTGATGGTGTGGAAATCTCACGACAAGAAGAAGCTGAAATCGAAGAAACCTTCTGCACAAGTAAACTGAATCACGTAGATTGGCAAAAGATCGGTAAAAAAGACATGCTTTCAGATGCCCATGAAGAATACAAAAAAGCAATCAAAAGACATATCGATTGCGAGATAGTGGAAAGAAAGAGGTTCAGGGTTGTCGTCGACCCGGTGAACGGGGTAGGTGGGTTAATAACACCAAATCTGCTGAAAGAACTTGGATGCCAAGTAACCACCATTAACGCAGATATCGATGGAAGATTCCCGAGCAGACCCCCTGAGCCAAGACCCGAAAACTTACAGGAGCTATCCACTATTGTGAAGGCAAGACAAGCTGACTTGGGTGTCGCTTTTGACGGGGATGCTGACCGAGCTATCTTTGTCGACGAAAAAGGAGAAGTTCAGTGGGGAGACCGAACCTTTGCACTTATTGAAGAGTTCCTTCTAGAAACGGAGCAAGTGAAGAAAATCGTGACACCTATAAGTTCCTCCCAGATCATTACGGATGTCGCAGAAAAACATGGAGCCGAGGTAATTCTAACAAAAGTAGGAAGTACAGCAGTCTCACACACTATGAAAAAAACGAAGGCTAAACTTGGAGGGGAAGAGAACGGAGGTGTATTCTACGGACCACATCAACCTGTGAGAGATGGTGCAATGACAACAGCACTTTTATTAAACGTAATGGCGAGAACACAAAAGAAGCTCTCGGACGTGATTAAGGCACTTCCTCAATATTTTTTAGAAAAGGATACCATAAAGTGCCCAACAGAACTGAAATCCCTAATCTTAAAGAAGTTAACTGATGAAGTTCGAAACGAAAATCTGACCTTCGACACAATTGATGGAGTGAAAATACGGTATCCAAACGCTAGCTCAATATTAATCAGACCAAGCGGAACTGAACCCTTATATCGATTCTACGCCGAAGCGAAAACGAAGGATAGAGCCTCTAAACTTGTCCGAGATTACAGGCGAAAACTCTCTAAATTAATGCACGCTTGAAACAATACTGTGGACTGCCTCTAGGTGAACTCATTGGCAGAACTAGACGAAATTAAAGGATGTGATGTCGACAGCCATGAAAAGTGTCATTCATTTACAGTAAGCATAATCGAATGCGATAGATTCGGATGGAAACAGGCAAACCTCTTTGGTCAAGCTGGGTTCAGAGTAATAGCAGTAAACACGAACCCTCACAATTTGGGAATGATAGAGAAAAAACAGAAAACCGAGGCGACTAAGAAAAATGGGATGGATCTCTCTAGCAGCTCAAATATCCGCGAAGCAACAGGAAAGAGCCAGATAATCGTTATCACAATCCAGAGTTCGATAGAAAAGAAGAGACCCGACTACTCCACAATTGAAAGAGTTTGCCAAGAGGTGGGAATGGGACTTAAGAGAAAATCACTCATCCTCTTTATGAGCACAACGGGACCAGGAGTCGTTGAAGGGCGACTAAGAGAGAAGATAGAGAAAGCCTCGGGGCTAATTGCAGGTGAGGATTTCGGACTGGCATATAGCACTCCCTGCTTGCATACGAGCCTTCACCCCAAGGAACCTTCGAGAACCCCGCGAGTAGTAGCAGCCATCAACTCAACCAGCTTGAAGGTTGCAGCCATCATCATAGAGAGGATCAGTCAAAGTCCACCAATCAAGGTTCGGAATATAAAAACTGCAGAGGTGATCAACTTAGTTTCAGTCGCTAAGAATGAAGCAGATCTGGCCTTCGTAAATGAGCTTGCCTGGGTCTGCGAGAAGCTTGGAGTGGACTTTATCGAAGTAACTGCAGCAGTTGATAAAGATCGAACCCCGAGCATCCCATTTCCGAATTTCGCAGGTTCTTCTTGGAAAGGCTTCTACCATCTATCTGAAGAATCGGAGAATGCAGGTTCCGAACTACGATTATTAAAACATATCAAAAAGGCAAACGATGAAGCTGTTTACAGAGTCCTCCGCGTTCTGAGGGACACCCTAAAAACCTGTAAGAAAACTTTGAGAAGATCGAAGATTTCAATCCTTGGCGTCTCCGGACAGCCCGACATGAAAATCTTCCCTCACGAAAAAACGTCAGAAGTTATCGAACTACTGAGAAAGAAGGTGAGGACAATCAATGTGTACGATCCCTACTTTTCTCAGATAGAACTTAACAAGCTCGGATACAACGCAGAGAAGTTCTGGAAAGCAGTGGAGGGAACAGACTGCATCTTAATTTTCACAAGGCACTCAAGATTCAGAAGATTGAACCTTAAAAGAATTAAACTCTTAGCAAGAAGGCCCCCAGCAATCGTTGATTTCGCCCGTGTAATAGATCAAGGATTAGCAGAGAAACATGGGTTCATATATTATGGAGTGGGAAGAGGTATCGTAGCACCATGAAAACGTTGAATGTCGCTGTCATCGGTGTAGGTTTCTGGGGAAAGAATCATGTCAGAGTATTCAATGAACTTCCTGAAACTAACCTTGTGGCAGTCTGTGATCAAGATATCAAAAGAGCAGAAGAAGTCGCTAAGATATACGAGGTTGAAGCGTATAAAGACAGCCACGATCTGATGCAATGTGAAGATATAGACGCAGCCAGCATCTGTACTTGGACTACAACGCATTCGACTGAAGCAAAGAAAGTTTTGAGTGCAAGGAAACACATCCTTGTAGAGAAACCACTAGCCAACACAGTGGAAGACGCAAGAAGAATCGTTAGTTCTGCAACAAAACAGGACACACACCTAATGGTCGGATTCATAGAAAGGTTTAATCCAGGAGTTCAGAAAGCTAAAGAACTTTTAGCAAACGGGAAAATCGGCGAATTAGTTTCAGCTAGTGGAAAAAGGGTCTCTCAATGGCCTGAACGAATCGGCGACGTTGGCGTTGTGAAGGATTATGCGATTCATGAGATCGATATTGTTAGAAGCATCTTTGAGACCGACCCGATCGTCGTTTACGCTCAAGCTGGCAAACTAAAGCATCGTAAATATGAAGATTATGTGCAGATGATGCTCACATTCAAGAAAATCAAGACCGCATTCATCGAAGCAAATTGGCTTACACCGTACAAGATTAGAGACCTAACTCTTGTAGGAAGCCAGGGAACAATGTCTCTTAACTATCTCACCCAAGAGATTACCCTGGAAACCGAAAAGGAGACGCTGAAGCCGAGGCATAGGTGGGAAGAACCTCTAAAACTAGAGCTCCAGCATTTCGCAAGGAGTATATTGAATGATACGCCTCCCAAGGTCTCAGGAGTAGATGGTCTTAAAGCTTTAATCATTGCTGAAGCCGCATTGAAATCCTCGTCTTTAGGGTGCACAGTAAAACTGAATCTTAACGAGGTTTAATCTGAGAAAAAGCTTCTAGGTTAAACATTTGAGTTCATCTGATCGTGAAGGTTAAATGGTCTGCCTTCATTGAGAATCGGTGAGGGAATCTTCTTCACCCACTTCTTGAGGAATGGTAATTCATCTTTTTCCTTTCGCAGTTCATCAGGGAGTAGCTCAGGGATTTCGTTTCGAATCGGATACCAACGAAGGCATTTTGAACAGGTTATCAACCCTTCAACAATCTCCTTCTTTTCCACGAAAACGTGGAGCTCAAGTGGATAATATTTATCAACTGGGCAGGCTAGAATCTCCATAAGTTTCTTTTTCATTTGGAGTCCCTTTATAGAAGAGACGATCGTAATTCACATAAAAGATTTCTGACAAGAATGTTATGTTACGCACTCAACTGTTGATAAACCTCGGTCTTATCCGTAAGACCTTTGTTCAGGGCAGAGTACCCTTCGATGAGTGCAATGCTATTCTTGTGGAGTTCAAGCGCTGATAAAGATAGTCGAATTATCAAGCTTGACTTCTACGACTCGGATAAGCAGAGAATTAAATCACTAAGTATAGGAGATTACAAACCCTATTTTCTAGCACCCCATCCACTATCAGAAGAAGAACAGGAGGCAGTATTACAGCATCATGGATCAGTTCAAGAAGTCAGTAAACGCGATCTCTTCAGCGACCAGCTTCTGTCGTTGGTAAAAGTTGAATGCTTAGATCCGAGACTACTCCTTAAACTCAATAAATACTTCGAGAGAAGTTGGGAAATCGAGATTCCATACGATAGGAGTTACATATTCGATGAAAATCTGATCTTTGGTGCACCATATACATTGCATTCAGGTCAGCCTATCCTAGTCAAAGAAAATCTTTCAAAGATGGAGGGTAAATTTTCCAAGTCTTTCAACGAAGAGCGGGTAGACAATCCAAAAAAATTTAAGCAGATACAGGAATGGTTTGAACTGTGCCATCAGCCTATCCCGGACGTCATCGCTGAGTTATTCGGAGACAATGGGACTCTCCTCGATAGTGAACAGCTGACTAAGACTTTCCTACTTTCTAGATTAGTCAATATTCCTCTTCCAGAAGCTCATAGGAGCAGACGGGTTAGTGAATGGATCAAGTCTATGATATATACGCACCTCAGAGGACATGGGTACTTGATTCCAACTCCAAGAGAGTTACGGAAAGGCTTTGAAGGCAGTAGAGTTCCTGGTGCTTTAACAATTGAGCCGATGGAGGGAACATACTTCAATATGGTTGTCTGCGATTTTGAGAGTCTTTATCCAAGTTGCATAGATCGCTTCAACCTATCATATGAGACCATAGATTGTTTTCACGAGGAATGCAAAAGCAATACGATTTCAGAGATCGATCATCACATCTGCACGAGACGAAGAGGGTTCTATTCACTCCTAATAGGAGCATTGAAAGATCTTCGAATTCGGTGGTTCAAGCCTATTCAGAATATTGGTCTCACCTCCAGAGACAATGAGTTAGCACAGACAGCTTCTAGGTTACTGAAATTAATCACCGTCTCAAGTTATGGAGTTACAGTTCGAATCCATGGAGTCGCGTGTCCTCCTTTAGCTGAATCGATAACTGCATTTGGGAGATGGGCACTTAGGAGCGCGTGGAAAATAGCCGAAGAATTAGGCATGGTTCCGGTGTATGGAGATACGGACTCGATCTTCTTAGATAAAGCTACAGACGGGCAAGTCACAGACCTGATTGGTGAAGTAAAACAGAGACTTGGACTCGATTTGGCCATTGAAAAGCGGTATCAGCTTTGTGTATTGTCCAGTGCAAAGAAAGCTTACTTTGGAATCGAAGAAGACGGGTCTCTTGATCTAAGAGGATTGACAGCGGTGAAGTCAAATGCCCCAGATTTCATTCAGAATACTTTTCGCAGATGTGTTGAAGTTCTCAGATCTGTGAGAAATATGGAGGAGTATGAATTAGCGAAGAGTGAAATCCTGCAAGTTGTCAAGGACGCAAAGGACGAACTGCGAAGGAGAAATGTGCATCTCCAAGAACTGGTATATTCGACGAAACTCTATCATGATCCAGTTGAAAAATCAACCTCAGCAATCTTGCCACAGGCATATCAATGTGCTAAACAAATGATCGACGGAGGTGAAGTTGTAAAACGAGGAGATGCGGTTCGTTTTGTCAAAGTTAGACCTTTCAACTACCAAGGGAGAAAATTCACGGTAAAACCTGTTACTGAAGTGAAGAACGCAAGCGAAATCAACATAGAGGATTATATTCGAAATCTATCAACCTCTCTTGAGCAGATATTCAAACCAATGGGCATACAGCTAGAACAAGGTGCAAAGCTGTCTGATTGGTTTTAACATCACGTCGAGAATTTACCTTTCAAGTTCCACGATTCGGTTGAGAATTTCGCTGCTTTGAGTCGGTCAGCTAATCGACTCTCAGCTTCGCTTAAGGTGTTCTTGATCAGATGTATTTTGAGAGCCCTCTTGAAGCCTTGAATTATGACTTCCTCGATTTCAAGTAGAGAGGGGGAATACCTTAATTCCCTAGTGAGTGATGTAATCTTCTCATCGACTCTATGTTTCCAATCTGCACAGTCACCGTGGATGGGGGTCTTAAGAAATTTGAACATCCTAGTGAGATCAACATTGATTAGGAGTGTACCGTGTTGAAGAATTGTCCCTTTTCTTATTGTTTGTGCGCTTCCTGAAATTTTCCGACCTTTAATTGTAACATTTGGGCAATTCCGTCTGTCACCTTGACTGTAATCTGCTTCAAGTCCTAAACCTCGAATGCCTTCAATTAACCCATTACAGATAAGCTGATAGTTCTCTGCCACATCATAACTGCCTAAATCCTCCTGTTTTGCCACTACACTGTAGGTTAGCTCGTAGTCGGAGTCATGGTAGACTGCACCACCGCCTGAAATCCTCCTAACAACGTGTACACCAAACTCTCTGCAGTTCTCAAGTTCCACTTCTCGTTGTACATCTTGAAAACGCCCGATGGAAACTGCTGAGGGATTCCATTGATAGAAACGGATGGTATTGTCTATTCGGTTCCTGATCCTTGTTTCCAGTATCGCCTCGTCGATGGCCATGTTCTCAAAGCTACTGTGAACCTCTGCCTTGAGTAGACGCCAAGGTGACATTAGGTATATCCTCCAGATAGCACCTCAGCTCTCGACTTCTCCGCTAGAGGGTCTTTTTTCACGCCACAGACTGCGAAATGGCACTTTAAAGCACTAATTGATTGAAAACGTAAGAGTTGGAACCCTGACCGTTTTAGGAGACTGCGAAATGCCTTCGGGTCTTTTATTTCGTCGAGGCTAGTGATGACCAATCTTCCTTTTGGCTTCATGAGTTCTCGGATTTCATTTAGCATGTGGCGTGGATCGGACATGTTTTGTAGAAGAGTCATGGCGAATATTGCGTCTACACAACACTTACGGAACGGAAGGTGATCAGCGTCTGCTAAAATTAAGTTAATACTTGTTTTGCCATCGGTTAAGAGGTGTGCCCTTTTCAACATTTCCTTTGAGATATCAAGACCAATTATTTCGCCACATCGATTCATTATCTTCGGGAGTAGGAGCCCTGTCCCACAGCCTAGATCGAGAACCAGACGTCCAATGCCTGATGGGAGATCTTGGAGGATTAGAGCATACTTCATTTTCTGGTCCTCTGCGTACCGTGTGTCATAGAGATAGGCTGTCAAATTATAGCGGAGCATCTGGTTCTCCTTATGGCCCCAGTGTGTCACATCAGATCGAGATGTAGGGCAGGGTTTGGGGGTATAAAGAATTCGCTGAATCCGCAGGAGTTTTATTGCGAAGCGAAGTTCTGAATCTTCGGTGAATTCTATGCTGGAGGTCGGAAAAGAACGGGTGGTGCAAAGACCAAAAATCAACGAGGAGAGTAAGGTCCTAATCGAGCGATCACTCGCCCAACACCGGATGTTGTTGCTGGTCGGTAAGTGTCAAGTTGTATACCAAGGTCGAGCTTCAAGCAGGCTTAATGCAGGTGATCGGTTGATCATGATCAAACAGGATCGTTCCCTATTGGTTCATCGACCTATTGGACATGAAGCCATCAACTGGCAACTTTCCGGTTGTGTTATTAAGGTTAGAATTGAAGAGGGAAACTTGGCAGTAACGTCAATTCACCGGCGTCCACATGAACTCGTAGAGATACGATTTAGCCAACTTTACCTTATCGTGATCTTAAATCTCAAGGATCACGCAGAATTTACACTCCATGCTACTGAAGAGGATATGCAGAAGGCCATTCTTCGGGAACCATCGATCTTGGAGGATGGGTTCGTACCGGTGAGCTTCGAGAAGAAGGTTGAACCTGGCTTTGTTGACATCTACGGAGTCGATGCTGAGGGAAAGTTTACGGTAGTAGAAATAAAGCGTAAGGCTGCAGGACGGAGTGCTGTTCTGCAATTGTCACGATATGTGAAAACGTTGAGAGAAAATGATGCCCGTGAAGTCAGGGGGATTTTAGTAGCTCCGGAGATTACTAAAGGTTGCCAGCGGTTGTTGGAGTCTTTGAAGCTTTCTTTCAAACCGATTAATCCTCAAAAATGTGCATCGATACTTCATCGATCCAAAACACTCAATCTTATTGACTTCATCGAGAGGGTGCAGTAGGAAAACCTTTATTCTGATACTCAACTCCTCTCTGAGGTGTCAGATAGTGGTAAAGTTTACCATCAGCAATAACGAATACAAAATACGAGTAGAGAATGTTAGGAGAGAGCTGGTCGAAAGAAGTCTAGATGCACTATACCTCACTAGTCGCGTCAGTATCTTTTACTTAACCGGTTTCTCTCACATACCGACTGAACGACCTGCCGCGTTAGTCATCCCCGTTGACGGACTGATCACGTTCATGGGTCCTATCCTCGAAGCGGACCACGTCCATTTAAAGACCAGGATTATTGAGAGTGTCAAAGCCTACTTTGATTACCCTGGGGAAAAGCACCCTATAAACAGGTTCGTTGATTTTCTAACGCAGATGAATCTCCACACCAAGAAGATTGGTGCTGACAATCTGGCGGGAGCAGCAGGCACTTGGGGATACGAGGGACCCGCAATCTCTGAAAGACTTCGGAAAGCAAAGATGATTCTTGCCAAAGACATCGTAGGAGATATGCGACTCATCAAGTCTGAAGAGGAGATACAACTTATCAGAGAGAGCGTGAAATGGGCGAACCTGGCTCACTCCTTATTGCAGGAGTATTCAGAGGTGGGGTTGTGGGATCTGGATGTAGC
>CP070765.1:580304-605561 GCA_020345645.1 Candidatus Bathyarchaeota archaeon
TTGGAGACCAGCTTTCTCCAAGTCTGCCCTTATACCTTCTTTGTAGATGTTGCTGATTAACCCGATTTTGAGCCCTCGGGCTTTCAGCTCTGAGAGAACAGTCATGACTTCAGGATAAAGGACGCTATCTACGAACAGATTCCACTTGGATTGAACAGTCTCGGTTAGTTCTGTGTCTTCATCTATTCCAAGGTACTTCAAAACGAGGGCATCCCATCGGAGCCAATACACTTCACGGTCCATCCTACCGAAAGACGAGAACAGACCACGCTCCTTCCATTCCTTCTCAGCGTTCAGAAACGCCGTCTTCACATCATCTGCCGATTTGGAGATACCTAACGAGGCTAAGATTTTTTGAAATACCTCACTAGGATGCGTGAAGTTAGGTTTGATCAGGGTATACCCCATATCAAATAGAACAGCTTTGATCATCAACCCTCACTTCATAGTATACGCGACGTAGTTCGCATACGATGACTTAAAGGTGATCACAAATGCTCATTATACAGGGATTTATGTGGGAAAATGTCCAGACTACATGTGAGAATACCGTGAACACGAGAAGAACTGGAAGTTCGGCAAATTCGATGTCGAAGCATACACTTGCGAATGCGGTACAGACTTCAGAGAATACTCCCTTGAAGGCGAACATAGCTTCACACTAAAGAAAAACAGAAACACGAAATGATGGAGAAAATAGCACTTCCACGCCTGATTTTAATTTCAAGCCGCTTCAGTAGAGATAATAGAAGTCGTTTTGTGCATTTGTGCGGATAAGTAGCTATTCGAGTCCCCATCGCAATTTTTTGGCGACGAGTACAGTTACGATGACAGTCCATACAATCAAGGATGTGAGAGATAGTGCTATCTCTTGACCTGTAGGGACAGCGGCGAGCCAACGCCCAATTTCCATTAAGGGTACTGTTGGAACGGCGAGTGCTAGATTACGTAGTACTGGTTGCAGGAAGCTGAGCGGGTAGTAGATTGGTGGCAGAATTGTGGTAAGCGTGTTCAGGGGATTCGTGATTGCTGATATGTTGGTCGGGTTCCGTAATCGAAGGATTATGGACAATGATAGAAAGGCACCGAGGATGAGCGAGATTAACGAGAGTAGAAGTGCTAGGGGAATAAATGCGAGGTCCATTTGGCTGAGTATGGAGATGACGATTGCGGTTGACAGGTGTGCGGAGAAGAACGGCATTGACCCGAGGATTGTGCCTAGGAAGTAGATCGGCAGCGTTATCGGCGATGCGACATATGATTCGTAGGCATGACCAACGCGGTTCCATCCGATGGTTTGGGCAACGATGTTCAGTCCTAGCCCCCACGATCCAATGACCAGATACGCCACCACCAGATTGCTCAACGCTAGGCTACTTCCCCAGGCGAAGAGGGTTATCGTCAACCCGATGACGCCGATGAAGCTCTGGAAAATCCATAACGGTTGTCTCAGAATCCATTTGCCATTCAAAACAGCGATTCCAAGGATCTGTCTCAGCCACTGCATGCAGGCATCTCCCCATTATTAATTAAGTAGAGGTATGCGTCTTCCAGACCTACCTTGCCCACCGAGAGAATCATGGACTCGTCGGAAAGATCTGCCATTAGGCTGCGAGCTTCTTCATCGCTCTGTGCATAAATTATGAGCCGGTCACCCAAGTCAATGGCCTCTGGAACCTTGACTTCACCGAGTCCGTCTTTCTCAATCGTCACCCGATATTTATAGGGAAGAACATTGACTAAGCTCTGCGGTGTGTTCTGACTCACAGTCTTCCCGTGGTTCATCAACACAGCTGAGTCAGCTATCGTCTCCCCCTCCTCCATGTCGTGAGTAGTTAGGAGCACCGTTGTGCCGTTCGAGACGAGTTCTCTGATGATCTTCCAGATGATGTGGCGAGCTTCCACATCTAGCCCAGTTGTAGGTTCGTCTAAGAAGACCACTTCCGCGTCTGTTGCGAGCGTCATACTGACCGCGACTTTTCTCTTCTCGCCACCGCTGAGCGTCCAGCCGACGCGGTTCTGGCATTTTTCCAATCCCATCATCTGCATCCACTTTTCGGATCGCGTTTTCGCGTCGGAGAGTCTGCAGCCTTTCGCGACAAGGCTCCATTTCACGGACTCCATGGGAGTGAGGTTATTGTTGACTTCAAATCCTTGAGGTAAGTAAGCAATCCTCTTTCGAATGTTCTTGTAGTCTCGGGTGACATCCATTCCGAGGACTTCCGCCTTTCCATCGGACGGTTTGGTGAAGGTTGTTAGAATTCTAACTGTGGTTGTCTTTCCAACGCCGTTCGGTCCAACGAGGACGGCTAACTCGCCACGCTTCACCTTGAATGTTGAGCCTTTAAGACCCCAAGTGCTGCCGTACTTCTTGCAGAGCTTTGTGGTGTTGATCGCGTAATCCGTCATGTTCCTCCGCCTTTAACTCAATATTTTACTCCTTTAACTCATATTTAAGTGCGTTTAACTATTTAAATCGTTGTCTCCTCCGACTGCACACAGTCGTGTGAAGCCAACAGCTTCTCTAACACACAGATCATCTAGAACTGCCTTGCGAAATGAGGATAAAAAACCCAACTCACGTCCAGCATTCACGTCTTGTAGTTACGAATTGTGACTGCAACGCAACAACACCAAGAAAGGTTCTAGCAGTTAGCACTTCATGTAGAATGGTTTTATTTTCGAAGTGTGCATTGTAGTATGTGATCATCTAGTACTGTGCAAGCGTGGGCCCATCGGATTTTAACTCAACCATGCTTAGGGGAGAAAATATCAGATGATGAAATGAGCAGGGAGTGAAGCTTTCCAGTTGCGATGATGGGGCACATGTGTACTGATGAATTTACTTCTCATGTTCTTAATGAAATCCAGCCATCAGTCTATAATCCGAATTTTTGATCGAGGCGTAATCGCTTCAGCGGAACCCTGAGTAAGGTCATGTTGTTTACAGGAGCTTCCGAAAGGTTTCTTGCAGCCAGAAGGTTATGCGAGAAGAAGAGATTTCGCGTCGTAGCGACCATTCAAAAAACGCTTTGGATATTCCCTATGGTGATGATATGCTCTATGTTCAACAGATCTAATGCTGACGAAAATCTGACGTGCACTCTTAACTAAGTGTAGACGATTCCGCAGATCATTAGAGTTTGGTGATTCTACACTTCGAGCCTGTTGAGTTACAGTTCAAAGTATGAATCTGTAGGGCAAGTTCACAAAGAATTTCTAACTAGACGACTTCTCTTTTCTTGATATGGAGCCTTTAGACTTTTTCCTATATGTTCTACCATTGGCTTTTCTAGTGTTCCTGTTAGCGTTTCTAGTATTCCATGTAGAATTAAGGCGAAGCAGCTACGAAAGGCGACTAATCAAGTTGAAGAAGCAATTAGAGAAGGGTGCAATCGACGAGGTTACTTACGGAGCTATCAGCGAGTGGATCAAACGTGAGGAAGCGTACAAAGAAGAACTTGAGAATCTTCAGAAGCTCCGTGATAGTGATCAAATCACTGAACGGAGCTATCTGCGCTTGAAGGAGCTTCTAAAAGGGATGCGTCAGTATTCTACCTCACGACCTTCTCTCGCTGTACTATCTCCAAATAAAGTCGAGTGAAGGCAAATCAACAAGTCCATTTCATAACCGCATTCCGAGACTAACTCGTTCTTCTTCCTTGAACCCAAGATGCCTGTAAAATCCAATAATAGGAGCGTTGCTCTTTCGAACTTGAAGATTCAGTTTCGGACACCCGAGTTTCCGTAATTCTGCGATCGCTTTATGCACCAACTTTGTCCCGAAACCTCGTCTTTGAAACGATGGATGAACAGCTAGATAGTTCAGCCAACCTCTGTGCCCTTCATAACCGACCATAACAGACCCGATGAGTTGACCATCCAATACGGCGACAAAAAGCAATTCAGGCTGAAAGTTCACTTTTCTCCGAATGTCCTCAATGGGATCATTCTGGGGGACAACCAGACCGCATTCTTCCCATAAATCAACGATCGCGCCTTGGTGTTTCTTGTTATATTTATTTATCTTAAAACCCATTTCTCCTCTAAGCCACGATTATCGTACTGTACGCTTGGTTCTTAAATAGCACCATCTGTTTCGGATTTAGGTCATTGAAGGATAATCCGTAATTGCTTATACCAACGCTCGAAATATTTACCTGACGATGAGAGAATGGATGGGAGTAAAAAAGGTATCTTCTAGTAAACGCAGTTGGAGTTGTACTTCTAGGTTTAGGTCTGTTGAGCCCATCAGAATGGGCTATCGGCTCAGGGATCGGTTTGCTACTTGGGAGTAATGTGCTGGTGAAGTGAGACTACGTGATTGTATTAGGAACTACGCATGTCCATAACGGGCAAAGCACGTGCATTATTGCCGTGATATGTGGGCTTCGATTTAGATTAGAACAGTAATTAGTAACTTGGTAAGAAACACGGACTATCCGTGAAACATCAACTAACCGTCAGGAGGAAAGGGTTCTACGGAGACGCTGTGTGTGTTCCGTGTAAGAGTGAAGCCAATCCGTCCTAACGGTTTAACAACTCCTCTCTCCGAGATGCATGTAGATAAACTCTACAGCTTGGGAATATGAAGTACTAGTTAGAATTCTCCATCCACATCAATGCATTAATGTAGATCATTCCTCTGGGATTGAATCCAAAATTGACTTTTGTTGATCATCATTCTCTCGGTTCGTGTGCGTTCGACTGGTCTTATCCGGTTAGCTCTGGTCTTTCTCATAGGCTTCTGCTAAATGTCTTAAGCTGAGATGTCTGTAGATGCCTTTTCCCGCAAGGTTCACCACGATCACCTCAACTTCTTCCAGTAAGGGACCTAATTGCTGTCTGTGATTACTAAGGAACTCGTCTAGGGCTCCGTAGGTTTTATGGACGGTGATCATGATGCCCGTCATCGCCAATCCTCTGCATTCACCCCCGAAAATAACATTGGGTTGCTTCTTGAGCCACTGCATCGACTTCTCTACGGAGTTCTTCAGCGTTTCATCGGCTCCTAATCGAAGGGGTGCTTTTACCAGAATGATGGCGAGGATCTTGTACCCGAGTTCTTTCCACCGAGGAATGACTGTGTACTCTGCAATTAACTCCTGCTCCAGTCTCGCTCTTCTTCGAGTTACGGTGGGCTGTGAGACTCCCAGTTTCTTCGCCATCTGCCGATCGCTTATCTTAGAGTTTTTCATCAACTCAAAGAGAATTGAACGATCAAGTTCCCTCCGCTTCACCATCTTGCATCGTTTCAAATATACGTCTCTCACGATTTTATGCATTATGGAGAGACATCCATCTATTTTGACAAGCATTCCTTATGCCTATACATGTGTATAAGGTATGAGAGCTATCATGAGACTTCAAGTTTGACTCTGAAACTGTAGGTTTCTCCTGCATCTGCAACTGTATTGACTTCCAACGATATCCGAAGACAGCCACCTGCTGTTAAAGCTCCATTATAAACATCTGCTCCATCTGCAAGATCAAGTGTATCCACAAACCGACTTGGGGTTGTGGAATATTCGTAGATGTGGATCTTACATTCAACGAATTCGCTGGCTGGAACTGCTCTATCAAGACTGATCTCAAGATCGTAAGCTCTCGTGGGGTCCTCATTCTTCAAGAACAAAGCTTCAGTGAAGTTCACGGGCGTCCCCTGTTCCACGTCGAAGTCTAGTATCACCGTGTTTCCAGAGATGTAAGCTCCCTGAGGTGCATCAGGCCCCAGAATCCATCTCACATCCACACGTGCCATCTCATTCAAAGCCATTCCCACAAGAGGAAACAGGCTTGGGACCGTAACAGTAATGATTACGCCTAGGATGGATGTGGCTCTGAACTTCATGACTCTTCGGCTTTCTCCCTACTAACTGACTCGTACAGGAAGATAAAGAGTGACAGAAGATAGTTCTAGATCATTGATGATCGTGAAGGGGGCATTGACACCATTGATAACTCAAAGACCGTTGCATATTTACATTAACCACTCTCGCTTGGTGCGAGCGTCAGCGATGTTCAGTCCACATTTGGCACAGAAGGAGACATTTCTGGGGTTCTTAGCCCTGCAGAGTACCATACTGCATCAGGATCTCCGCTTCCAATCATTCGTTCAAGCACTTTCTTCGCAGGGATCGCGGGAACGCCACTCATCACCTAGTCAACAATGGGTGTACTCCACAATTCAAAATATTTTTCGTATGTTTAGAAAAAAGGTGAGAGAATTCCGTGTTACTCTATACCCCATCGTTTCGTGATCTTGACGAGTATGAAGATCACGAAAGCGACGATGATAAATGTTATCACTGCGACTAGGAAATGTCCCACGAGAAAACTTTGGTTTCCAACTGGGACCTCGATCGTAGCGAGGTTATCCAGCCCAGGTATCGCAAGTCCAATCATCGGCATAATCAGATCTGCAACAAGGGCCTGGACCAACGCGCCTAGATAGATACCCATTATGAAGGCTACTGCGAGACCCATAACCCTGTAATTCTTGATGAAGTCTTTGAATTCGATCCACAAACCCTTCTTAGGAGGTGGTGTTGGTGCAGGTGTCAGCAGTTCTCGGATCTTCTTCAGTTCGTCCAGCATCTCATTCTCTTTTGGCAACTTTTTCCCTCAGAACTCTCCCTATCATTAGTCTGCTTTTATGTCTTGTGCATCCCCATCTCCACGTTGTCCTTTGCATAACCTGCAATTTGACTAGACATTGAACATCGTAGTGATGATGTTCCTACTCCTTTTCAGTCTCGTAGGGTTGTAGGCTGGGAGATGGGGGAAGGACAAAAATCCAACCATTAAGAAAGGAGGTTTCTATCTCCCAACCACGGGAATACAAAGACCCACTGATCTACTTAAGCTCTGACTCTTCGCATTTCCCGTGATGTCGAGTGATCCCTGTTTCTAAAAGCTTAGATCAACATGGAGAGAGGATGGTTCTTGGCTTCACTAACCGAAATCTACCCCTCTTCTCTCGCAGAAGCCCTACCGAATCCAGACTTCTCTGACAATTTTCGAGTTTCCTCTCTTCTCGATTATCCCTGAAGGAAACGAGAGGTTCAGCCAAGAAGACCATCGCTCTGAGATCCATCTGGTTCATAAGATAATAAGAGTTCTGAACCGCCAATCTTACATTAACTTCTAGAAGTTCTCAATTGGTTTTCCAGATTTTCCTTAATGAACCTCAATGTTTTCACAACTACGCACTCTCCACTTATGGAAAATGTCCTTAGCTAAAGAATTGGGCTGAAAGAACCGCAAGTAGATCTTCACTCCAACAATTCTTCACTTTTAGCATGTGAAAGTTTATTTCTCCATATTCCTTTGTTGCCACACTCGTAAAACCAGATGATCAACGATGAATGTGTTAGTGATTAATTCTAGCCCCAGAAGAGAACACAGTAACACCGCACTTATTCTGAACCCCTTCCTAGAGGGTCTAAAGGAAGCAGGAGCCGATATCGAGCTCTTCTACACCAAAGACTTAGATATCAAGCCATGTACGGGTGAATTCCATTGCTGGATAAAGCGTCCAGGCGAATGTTATCAGAAAGACGATATGCAGATACTGTATCCCAAACTCCAGACTGCAGACATCCTTGTATTTGCCACACCAGTGTACGTGGATGGTGTTACTGGTCCTCTCAAGAATCTTCTCGATAGAATGATTCCGCTTGTGAAGCCCTTCTTCGAACTTCGGCATGGTCACTGCCGTCATCCTCCAAGAGAGGTAGAGCTGAAAGGTAAACTGGTGTTGGTGTCGAATTGTGGCTTCTGGGAATTGGATAACTTTGACCCTTTAATCATGCATATGAAAGCGATGTGCAAAAACATGAGCAGAGAATTCGCAGGTGCTCTGCTGAGACCTCACGGACCTGCTGCTGCAGCCATGAAACGAAGCGGATCATCCGCAGATGATGTTTTCACAGCAGCCAATGAAGCTGGACTACAGTTAATTCGACAGGGTTACATCGCTGACGAGACATTGAAAACTGTCAGCCATGAACTATTATCTCTTGAAGAATACGTGAACCGTGTTAACCGAAACTTCAGACAGGCACTCGAAGCACGAACCATTGAAGAGCCTTGATTTCGTGTGCGTATATATCCGACTTCGATATACTTCGGAGCTTAGAAGTCTCCTTTTGTACTAGAAGACAGTTCTATTTTTTTCAATGAGGTGATGTGAATGCAGCGACTTAAGCGCCCAGAAACGTATGTTTTGAGAGGAAAAGAAGCAATTGGAGCACTTGAAGCTTACGTTACTGAACTGAAGACGAATAAGCCTGACGAGTTGACTGAAACACAGACTGACGCTATGGTTGCACTAGCTGAAGGACTAATCTCCGCAATTGACGAGGAAGCCTCTTGGGAAGGCCATAAGCATTCTTCGCTGTTGCCAAAAATCAAGCAGGCAGTTGGTGGTCTTCTACACACCCGAGGAGAGGTCTCTGCTAGACCTGTCACTTCTGACTCATCTGAAAAACCCTACTGCTCCTCGGAAACTATCCGCATCAAGTAATGATATTCTTGTTTTGCCACCCTGCCTGTTGGTGCCTGAAATCGAATTTCTATCCTAGGATCGAATCATCGTTAGGAGCATCTTGAACTGGTTCACTGCCTTCAGCGAATGGGGCTTCCCGGACGGCATAATGACGCCTTCTCCTCGCTTTACCTGAAGCGGTTTGCCTGCGATTGTGATTTCTGCTTCGCCTTCAAGGATGAACACCAAGGCGTCAAATGGTGCAGTATGCTCACTTAGCCCCTGCTCTTCGTCAAAAGCGAACAGTGTAACTGTCCCAGTCTTCTTATCGATTAGGGTTCGACTAACGACTGACCCTTCTTGATAGTCGATCAAACCAGCCAAATCCGCAACCCGGCCATAAAGCCGGTCTGATTTTTTTCGTTTACCAGTAGAGTTCATTTCTTCCCCCTATGAAACATGCATCACCAAAACAGCTTGCTGAATTTTTATGGCTTGTGGCATCAACTTTACCAGACACATCTCAGACGCTTCAATTAAGGCTTTTAACTAAAATACGTAATATGATGACGTGGCGATGAGATGGTTGAAGTCAGCGAACTGAATGGCATGAAGGTGATTACTGCTGATGCATTCGAGGTCGGCGAAGTCTCAGGTGCCGAGATGAGTAAAGACTGGAAGATCACCCACCTTCACGTAGACCTCAGCAAGAATGCCGCAAACGAACTGGGATTTAAGCGACCGCTCCTTGGACACGTGACCATTTGTTTACCTGTGGACCTAATCAAGGGACATGGTGATGTCATCACTCTGACACAGGAAAGGAAAGCCCTCAAGGACATTCCTGAATGTAAAGGTCGACTGTAAACTCCAAGTCACATTCCCAGACTTCAGTAATGGCCCTCACATTCCAAGTCGTGGAGAAGGCTCTGTGAACCATGCAGTTGGCGAACTCAGGTTTTGATCAGTCTTCTTTTATTAAAAATTGCCCCGAGTAGCGTCGCTATGGCAATGAACGATGGAACGATAAGTGATGTGAACTCCGGGATAACGAAGCCGGTTAATTTCAGGTCTACTTGTTGGTTTCCTGTCATATCCACGTGAGTGCTGTTTGAGTGGATGGAGTAAGTTGCTTCAACCGTGTAGGCTCCGACTGGATAGTCCCCTGTAGCGTTCTTCACCTTCTCCATCAAAGTTAGTTTAGCCCAACCATCCATGCCAGTCAGCTGCGATCCCGCAATCGACGTATTCGAAAAAGTAACACTCACATTTGCATTTGGGACATCTTGGTTGAATAGGTCTATGACATGCACATCAAGAATCCAGTAAACATTGATCTTTGCATCGTTGTAGAGGTTTGTAGCATCATATGTGCAGTTTGTCAACGTTACTATTGAGGTATAATAAAGCTCAATTTCAGATATGATGGAGTTAGTTCCAATCGCATGACCATAATTAGTATGAATCTTCTGAAGTGTTGAGGAATCGATTTCTGAGTACGATGATGCCTGAAGGCTGATTTCCCACTCTTGCACGTCTGTCTGGATTAAAGTAACATTTGGAGCACTTCCTCCTACATCGATAACTACTGAACAGTTATCCCAGAAACTCCAGTAATCGAACGGTCCCGGTGAAAGGCTGTTGATGGATGAGTTAGCGGAATACATCACAAGAGCTAACTTTCCGATTGTTGAGTTAACTATCAGTGCACTGGAGTTCTCCCTGACTGATATTAATCGAGGAGTCTGTAGATCATAAATTTCCGCGTTCGTCTCATCGTACAAGTAGAGTGCTGAGGAGATAGAGCAATTCGAGAACGTGAGTGAACCATTATCATACTGGCGACAGGATATAGCTCCTATGATCGAAGTATTTGTAGCCTTCAGCCTTGGGGTGCCATTCAATGGGTTCTGCAGCGAGAAGCTATAACCTCCGGGAGTAAAGTTGAGTATAGCGTCATTCAGGATTAATGTGGCGTTTCCCTCGATTGTTATGCTTCCATTGATGTCGAATCTTCCTTCAATCGTAGTAACGTTGTTTCCAGTTAGATTCAGATCTCCTTGATAAATATCAGGAGCACACTTGACTGGTTGGATATTCATCTTCTGAATCAGAACTGGACCAAGCAATAAGCAGAAGATTAGTATAATTAACGACATTCTTCTCATAATTCCACTCTCAAAACGTTTCACTGGTATTGGGAGCATTGCTTTTTATGGCTTGTGGCAGAACTCGCCCACAGTCTATCAATCTATCTTGTTCTCGATCGCTGCGGTTCAGTTAGCTTTTTATCAAATCAGGACTGCTTTTCAACCATGGTGAAGCGTGAAAGGCGAATCTTTTTTTCAGTGTTACTGAACGTTTGCTTCACCATCTTGGAAGCTGTAGGTGGTTTCTGGTCCAATAGTCTAGCAATCCTTTCAGATGCTTTGCACGATTTCGGAGACAGCGTGGCTTTAGGTAGCTCCTGGTTACTGGAGCGTGGCGCGAGCAGGTCTCCGGATAGCAGTCGTACATTCGGCTACCAACGTCTCTCGCTATTCTCAGCATTGTTCTCCGCGATGCTTCTCGTAGGGGGCTCTCTGGTGATCCTTATCCAAGCGATCCCTCGATTCGTTAATCCCGAACTAGTGAAAGCCCAAGGCGTAATCGGTATCGCAGTCATCGGCATCATCTTCAACGGTGCGGGGGTGCTCCTCCTCCATAAAGGTGAAAGCCTGAATGAACGCGTCCTCTCTTGGCATCTCCTAGAAGACGTCGTTGGTTGGATCGCGATTCTAATAGGTGGTCTCGCCATACACCTTTGGGATATTTACATCATTGACCCGATTATCACCGTGGGCTTGACGATTTTCATCCTTTATAACGTATCAAAAAACCTGAGGGAAACACTCAACATCTTACTCCAAGGCGTGCCACGCCATATCTCCATCGACAACGTCAGACAAGAACTCTTACAAATCAAGGGAGTTCTTGGAATACACGACATCCATATCTGGTCCTTGGAAGGTGAAACCGACATCTTGACTGGACACATCGTCGTCGACGAGAAATGTCTGGAAACTCCCGACCAGACCAGAAAAACAATCAAGGAAGTCTTGAAGAAACACCACATAGAACACTCTACAATCGAGCTTGAAAGTAAGGACTTTTGCTCTGGTATCGAATGCAAAGAATGGCATAAAGAAACTTGATTGTTTCACACAGCGCTATTACATGCAAGTGGCTTTCTTGCTTTAAAGAGGAGAATAAAAGGAACCCGCTTCCTTATTTCATATTCCTTCTCTGCCCCTTCCCAGTAATACGGTATCATCCGCTTCTCTTCCGCCGTCATCTTCTTGAGGGGATATGGTTCCGGCTCAAAGAGACCTTCAACGACGAAGCCTGCAGATGTCAACGCATTGAAGTAGTCTTGCATCGTTCGATGGTATCCATAGAACTTGGCAACTACATCACCGAATCTCCAGATCCAAGTCCGCCGTCTTCTATCGAAGTAGTTGCCTATCCCCCACAGCTTGCGTCCGCTATACCGTATCGCTCTCCCCCTATTGCGAAACGGGTGGACAACGCAGAACACAAACGCCCCTCCCCTTCTCAGCACGCGGAAAGCTTCATGAAACGTCCGCTCGATGTTCTCTGAGTACCCGATCGCACAGGAAGAAAGAACGATGTCAAAGTTCGCATCGGGAAACATCTCCATCTGCTCCATGTTTCCGAGATGAAATTGAACAGCGACCTTGTGTTCATGAGCAAGCCTCTCCGCATGTTTGAGTTGCTCCTCTGAAATATCCAGCCCAGTTGACCGAGCACCCCACTTTGCCAGTACAATCGTGTTGTGACCTCCTCCGCACCCAATTTCGAGCACGTCTTTGCCCTCCACATTTCCTAGAAGCTTCATCTCCCGTTCGCCAGGAGAAGCGGGGCCATAATGCACATCTTCAAGCGAGACTCTGATGTTGTTTTGATAGGCTTTTGAGATCAGGTTCCATCCATCTCGTGCTGACATTCATCAACACACTTCTGGACTTGAACAATTCTAAGCCTGCTTATTATGTCTGCGCCATGAATCAACAGTAACACCATGCTTTCCAAAAGATCTGCCTTGGAAACATGTATTATATTACGGATTTTTCGTTACTTGTGTAACAAACTTTAAATCCAAAACACACAGATCTGCATTGGAAATCACCTTTGGTGTAAAATATTGAGGAAACTTAAACGTTCTAGAAGAGGAATTTCACCAACGATCATCATCGTCGCAATCATTCTGATAGTAATCATCATCATCGGATCTCTCTACGCTCTTCAGATAGGACCCTTTGCACCCCTAGTGAAAACTGAGCTAATAATGGGAACAACCGATTCAGTGGAATCCGCAATAGACCCCGCACAAGCCTACGACTTCTTCGGATGGGAGATCATCCAGAACATAGGTGCCACGTTGATCGAGGTTGAACCCGGCTCAGCCGCAACCGCTGATGATTACACTCCTGCGTTAGCTACGGATTGGACAACCAGTGAAGATCTGAAAACTTGGACTTTTACCCTGCGCGAAGGCGTACTGTTTGATGATGAGACTGAATTCAATGCGTCACACGTGAAATACAGCTTCGACAGGAACATGGAAATCGCTAGTCCTGATGGACCCCAGCTTAATATGGAGTACGACGCCATCATCGACAATGTGGAAGTCGCAAGCAAATACGAGGTCAGATTCAATCTGAAGATACCATTCGGACCTTTCTTGGGGCTGATGGCGTGTCAAGCGTCCTCCATCGTTAATCCTGAATACTCTGGAGGATGGAAAACAGCTTGGAGTGTTGACGACATAGTCGAATACACTGAAGGCGACGCTCGAGCAAGTAACACCATGGATCTCGGTCCATACGTGTTGGCCAACTGGACCCGCGTAGCGGGAAAAGACCACGAAATGCGCCTTGAAGCAAACCCCAACTACTGGAACAAGGACTCAGGCTACCCAAAGACTGAAACAATCATCATCAAATTCTATGCTGATGCTACAGCCCTCCGCTTAGCCATTGAAGCCGGGGACATCGATATAGCCTTCAGACACATCTCCGCCACAGACATAGAAGACCTTAAGGACGATCCTGATCTGGAAGTCCATGAAGGTGTTGGTGCAGCTATTCAATACATGATATTCCAAGAAGATCCGTTACCAGACCTACCTCAACTGAATGATCCAAGGATTAGGAGGGCTCTGGCCGCCTGCTTAGACCGCGATGAAGTAGTTGATACAGTTTTCCTTGGTCAGTATTCGCCTCTGTACAGTATGATCCCAACCGGAATGCTTGGTCGCCCAGTGGGCACAGATGGTCCATTCAAGGTACTCGGTGATGCAAACTATACTTACGCCAAGAGCCTCCTTGCTGAACTGGGATACAATGAAACCAACAAGCTAGAGATTGTATTGTGGTATGAGACAAGTGGACATTACCCGTCAAGCCCAGACCAAGCTCAACTCTACAAAGCGCAGTTTGAAGCTAGCAACGTAACGACAGTGACCCTGAAGTCCGCAGATTGGCCTAGCTATCGACTTAACAGAAATGATGGAATCATGCACGTCTTCCTATACGGCTGGTATCCCGATTACATTGACCCGGATAATTACGCTTTTCTCTACTATGCAACTTGGCTGAACCACAAATACGTGGATTACAATGCAACGAACAACTATCTCGCGATGAAAGCTGCATACGACGCAGCCAGGGCTTCGACAAACGAAACTGAAAGAATCGAGCTCTACAACGAGCTTGAAGGCTACGCCGTAGTAGACTGCCCCGTTGTACCTATCTGGCAAGGTGTCGCCTACGCCGTGACAAAAACGAACATCAAAGGCGTCTACCTCGACATCACCCAAACATGGCGAATGTGGCTCCTCTACGAGGAGTAGACGCTTTCCTCCCTCCTCTTTTCTTTTTAAGCCTAGACTCGTTAATAGAAAGTGTGGTTTATGGGTCTCCGATCATATATTATCGTGCGAATTCTTCTAACAATCCCGCTGATAATGCTGCTACTTTCCATAGTATTCCTGATCATCCGGGTCATCCCAGGCGATCCAGTTCTACTTCACTTTGAGAGGAAAGCCAGCGAAGAAGCTGTGGAAGCAATGAGGCAGAGATTAGGCTTGGATAAATCGTTGCCGATTCAATACTTCGAGTACCTGGGAGGTTTGTTTCGTGGAGATCTTGGGCGGTCTATGCAGGACTTTTCCCCAGTCTCAGAACAGATCTTCTCCGCTTTCCCGGCAACACTTGAGCTGGCTATCTGCTCTATGCTTGTCGCGACTACTATAGGAATTCTACTTGGTGTAAAGGCCTCTGAGTCCTACAATTCACTAAAAGATCATCTGATAAGGGCATTTGGGATCATCGTCTATGCTATGCCTATTTTCTTCTTAGGAATGATTTTTCAGATGATATTTGCAATAAACTTCCACTGGCTTCCTGCAAATGGGCGCTTCCCTCCGCGTCTCACCGAACCTAGGGGAATGATTTTGTTCATGAACCAACCCGTCGGAATTGCCGTCTGGTCATTTATGATTGGTCTTCTATGTTTAGCGTTGCATGTTGGCCTGTTAAGGATGAAAGGAGTTAGGTTCTGGGGTCAAGGCTCTACAATATCGCTATCCCATTTCATGATCGTGTGGATTGTGGGGTTCACCGTGTGGATTGTGGGGTTCTCCTACGCTCAGTTGAACATGAGCGGAGTTGTACGGGTATCAACAGGGTTATTCACCGTAGATAGTGTCATTGAAGGGAACATCCTCAAGTTCGTCGAGAGTCTCAGATACCTCTTCCTTCCTTCGCTAACATTAGGTCTAGTTCTCTCAGGGGTGTTTATCAGATTGACTAGAAGCAATATGCTTGAGACTCTACGGTTAGACTTTGTCACAGCCGCTAAGGCTAGAGGACTGAAAGAGTCAACTGTGACTTACGGATACGCCCTCAGGAATGCTTTTCTTCCGATTTTAACTATGATGGGTCTACAATTCGCTACACTTCTCGGTGGTGCAATTCTAACGGAGACTACGTTTTCTTGGCCTGGATTAGGACGGTATCTTGTTGACAGAATTAATTTTCGAGACTATACTGCAATTCAAGGAGCGGTAGTTTACTTCGCCCTCATTGTTGCTGTCGTTAATCTGATTATTGATATTTTATACGCGTACTTGGATCCAAGGATACGTTACTAGAGGATTGAAATTGGCGGAAAAGGGTGAAACACGGGGACTTCTGTTCGGGTTGATTCCAGGACTTAAATCATTAGCTGAAAGAGGATCCGCTGGCTGGATGATCATAATCGGCACCTTAATAGTCTTTACAATCTTGTTGATAACGGCATTAGGCCCCTTTATTTCACCACATGATCCCACTATTCCAAACGTCAATCCCCCACCAAACCCTAGTCCTCCAAGTGCTAATTTTCCACTCGGAACAAACCTCCTGGGTCAAGATATGCTGAGCAGAATCTTATGTGGCGGAAGCATAATGATTCAAGTCGCTTTTTTGTCTGTTGTTTTCTGCTTCCTTATAGGAGTCCCAATAGGTCTACTATCATCCTATGTTGGCGGGTCTCTTGATAAAACATTCACTTTGGTAATGGATAGTTTCTACGCTTTTCCGGGGTTGGTTCTAGCCATTGCGATCGCAGCCATGATGGGGAGGGGTGTAATCAACCTGGCTCTATCGATAGGCGTAGTCTACGTTCCATCATATTATCGGATAGTGCGAAGCCAAGTCTTAACGATAAAAGAGCTCCCATACACAGAAGCTGCTAGGGCTTCAGGTGCAAGAGGACGAACAATCCTCCTTCGCTACATCCTTCCCAATGTAGTTCCATCCATCGTTGTCGTAGCCACAGTAAATTTCGCTGATGCGATTCTAACGGCTGCAGGCTTAACTTTCATTGGCTTGGGAGTCGGAATCGATGTTCCAGATTGGGGATGGGATCTATCAAAAGGTAGAGAGCTTCTACCAAGTGGCGCATGGTGGGTGATAACTTTCCCAGGCATCATGATCGTTCTCCTGGCACTAGGATTCACGCTCATAGGAGAAGGACTAAGTGAATTGCTGAATCCAAGGCTTGAGAGGTGATAGCTCAATGGGTCTCTTGGAAGTTGACTCATTACGTGTGGATTACAGAACTCGACGAGGAAGTATACGAGCTGTAGATGATGTATCCTTCAAATTAGAGAAGGGTGAGCTTCTAGGATTGGTCGGAGAATCCGGTTCAGGCAAATCAACGTTAGGTCTCTCGATCATTCGTCTTGTTCCTCCACCAGGAGTAATTGAACAGGGAAGTATCAGAATCGATGGAGATGACATCATAGACTTCTCGGCTGAGAAAATGCAATCGATTAGAGGCAGCCAAATCTCATTCATTTTCCAAGACCCGATGACATCATTAAGCCCAGTCAAGAAAATCAGTGAACATTTCATAGAGTTCATAAGGACTCATGAACCAAAAACAACAAAGGCGGAAGCGCTGAAACGCGCCAACACAACTCTTCGAGATGTTGGAATTCTTCCAGAACGCATCGCAGATTATCCCCATCAATTCAGTGGTGGAATGCGACAACGTATAATGATCGCATTAGCAATCACCCTCAACCCAGAAATAGTGATCGCTGATGAACCCACTACCGCTCTTGATGTAATTGTACAAGCGAAGATACTTGATCTTCTCACAGAGCTTCGAGACCGGTATGGAATGGCTTGGATCCTAATAACCCATGATCTTAGTGTTGTACTCGAGCGTTGCGATAAAATTCTAGTTATGTACGCTGGTGGCATCGTAGAATACGCTGACAGTAAAGAACTATTTCGAAACCCCCGCCATCCCTACACACAACGACTCCTTCAAGGTATCCCAAACATCGAATTTTCAGATCAGAAGCTGAAAGCTATTCCGGGCTCTCCTCCTAACCTACTGAATCCACCTAACGGTTGCAGCTTCTCCCCACGTTGCTCAGAAGGAGAACCAAGATGCAAATCGGAAAAACCTCAACTTCTTGAGGTGATCCCCAACCACTTCGTTAGATGTTTCAAGGAGATGTAGCTTTGAATACGCTTATAGACACCATTAATCTCAAGAAGTATTTCCCTGTACAAAGAAGCTTCCTTGAAAGACTTTTCACTCGAAGAGAAGAACATGTTAAAGCTGTCGACGACATAAGCTTCGAAATTAACAAAGGTGAAGTTTTCACCTTAGCCGGTGAGAGCGGCTGTGGAAAAACCACTGTCGGAAGGCTTTTACTGAGACTCATCGAACCAACCTCGGGAAGAATCTTCTTTAATGGCAAAGACACGACCACCTTAGGAAGCGAAGACCTTCGACTATTACGGAGAAAAATGCAGATGATTTTCCAAGACCCTTTTGCATCCCTCAATCCTAGAATGAGAATAGGTCCTGCGGTTGGCCATCCTCTCGAGATACATCACTTAGCAAGAGATGAAGCGAAGAAGAGAAGGGTGCTTGAAATCTTAGATAAGGTAGGCTTGTCCCCCGCTAAAGAATTTTTCCGTTTATACCCTCACCAGCTAAGTGGCGGGCAAAGGCAGAGAGTTGCTTTAGCCCGATCGATAATCACCGAGCCAGAATTCGTGGTGGCTGACGAACCTGTCTCTATGATAGATGTTTCCCTCCGAACCACACTAATTGAACTCATGTTAGAACTTAGAAGAGATCTTGGTCTAACCTATCTCTTCATCACTCATGATTTAGCAGTTGCCAAATACATTTCGGATCGAATCGCCATAATGTATTTAGGAAAAACGGTTGAAATAGCTGAAGCTGAAGAACTCTTCTTTAAGCCGTTACATCCTTATACTCAAGCATTACTTTCCGTGATTCCTGTTCCCAATCCGGATCGAAAACGTAAAATTGTAGAACTCAAAGGTGAGGTTCCATCTGCTATTAACATCCCATTGGGATGTCGATTTCACCCGCGTTGTCCTCAGGCTTTCAAAAGATGTTCGAGTGACGAACCGATCCTGTTGGAACATCGGAAAAACCATCGTATAGCATGCCACCTTTATCATGAGAAAAACTGAGATTTTCTCAGAGGTGAAGAGGAGTATCTCGCTTGAACGAATGGGATTCACTGAGTCTGACGCTTTCTAAGCCATTCTCTCCCCAATATATCCATGCGTGCACGTGCGCACATTTACCCACGCTTCTAAACTGAAAACAAATTTCGACCTATTATGTCTAACATTTCCAGTCGGAATCTTCACACCATTGAGTGAAAAACGATAATATGGAGATCTGCATAGGAGACTTGAAGTGCTTGGGTTGGACGTCAACAAAGATAGAACTTGGATCTCGCAACGGCTCAACAACGTGTTGTCTCTTAACTCTATGGTGGCTGCACGAATACGGGAGCTTGCATTGAAGACTGAAGGAGTCATCAAACTCACCTCGGGAGAACCGAATTTTCAGACGCCGAACCACATCGTGGATGCTGCAAAGAGGGCTCTTGACGAAGGGGACATCTTCTACACGCCAACGAGTGGTATCCCCGAGTTTCGAAGAGCGATTGCTGAAAAGGTCGCTCGCGAACATGGCGTAGAAGTTGACTCAGACAACAACATTCTCGCGACACCAGGTGCTATCGAAGGCATCTTCCTAGCCATTATGGGTGCAGTCAATCCAGGAGACGAAGTACTCATTCCCGATCCCTGCTACGTAGTCTACCCCTCTTGCATCCAGTTTGCTGGTGGTTCACCAATCCCGATACCCCTATCAGCTGACGATGATTTCCGGCTGAACCCCGTTGAGCTCGAGCAGAGAATCACCCCCTCTTCTCGGATGATCGTTCTGAACTCCCCAAGCAATCCAACCGGCATGATTATTACTGACCACGATCTGAAAGCGATAGCTGAAATCGCCGAGAAACACGACCTCCTCGTCTTAACCGATGAAGCCTACGAAAAGATTGTCTATGACGGGGTGAAGCACAAAAGCATTTTATCCATCTCAGGAATGAAGGAACGCACCATTCTGATCGGAAGCTTCTCTAAAACCTACGCGATGACAGGATGGCGCATCGGTTATCTGGTCGGTCCAGAGACCCTCGTTCCAGCCTTGAAGAAGATCCAAAGCGTAATCGTACTCTGCACCAATGGAATCGTGCAGAAGGCTGCAGTCGCTGCGTTAGCTGGTCCGCAAAACTGCGTCACTGAAATGGTGGACGAATATGATCGACGACGTCGCTTCATCGTTCAACGACTCAACGATATTGCAGGCTTTTCCTGCCCGACGCCTAAAGGTGCCTTCTACGTGTTCCCCGACGTGACAGAGTTGAAGGTTGGTTCCCTGAAACTGGCTGAGTTCTTGTTAAGGAAAGCAAAAGTAGCAGTGTACCCAGGCATAGCTTATGGACAACCGGGTGAACACAACATTCGACTATCCTACGCGGCTTCGTTAAGCGACATCAAGACGGCTCTCGACCGCATAGAAACCGCTTTAGAACACAATACCCTCGACTGATAGAAATGTTTGCCTCATTCAACTTGGAGGTCGAATTTGAGTCCGGACTCCGCAACCTCGCTAATCCCGCGATGGTTGAGAATGCAGTCAAACATGTAATGTGAGAGGAAGCTAGCCTCTCGAGTTCCTATGGACTGCCATCCAATAATCCGGTCACTCCCTTGTTCCACCACCATCTTCATTATGTTCTCCCTCTTTCTCAGTGAGAAGGGTTCAGACTGAAGTGACTTGACTCGCATTGTGAAGGACTTAGCTTTAAGCCCTAGACTATGTGCTTCCTCACTACTCAACCCCATACTCACCACCCCAGTTCCGAACAACTTGTTGTATTGCTGTCGAATCGTCCCTCTGCTTTCCTCGGCGCCCTCAACTGCATTTACCCCCGCGATCTTACCTTCGTCAGCAGCGACGCTCCCAATAGGGCGGTAGGTTTTACACTCGCTCACAAAGTCCAAGGTTTCACAGCAATCGCCTGCCGTGTAGACTCCTTTAAGACTGGTTTGCATCCGGTTGTCAATTGTGATCGCTCCATTCGTCGAGACTTCTATTCCGGTCTCCGTAGCCAACCTTACATTTGGAGACACACCTGTAGCGTAGACAACCATATCTGAACGATGTCTTTGACCATCAATAATTACGGCTTTGACCTTCCTGTCCCCTTGAACTCCTTCGAAGCAACACCCTAAACGTGCTTGAACTCCATGCCCCTCGAGTCGTCGAGTCAGCCTCTCCGAGAGGTCTTCCTCCACGAGCAATCGCAGGATCCGTGAACGGACAACCAGACTCACTTTGATCCCCCTCTTTGCGAGAGCCTCCGCAACTTCAAGCCCTACAAACCCAGCACCAATCACGTGAGCAACTAATCCCTCAGAGGAAAACTCCGAGAGCAACTTGGCTTCGCGGAATTTCCGAATTGTAAAGACACCTTTTAATTGATCACTACCGACTTTAGGCACGTAGGGTATTGACCCCGTCGCGAGAATTATGTTATTGAAACCGTAGTGTCTCTGTTCATTTCCGCCTGTTGCACCCACACTCCTCGCATGCACAATCTTGTTAGGGAAGTTGATTTCGTTCACTCTATAGGATGGAAAGACTGTGACTCCTGCGTCTCTGAGAAACTTTGAAGGAAATATATGAATTTGATCTACGGAAGAAACTTCCCCTGAGATCACGGCTGTGAGAGACGGTCTTGAATACATCAAATTTTCCTCAGAGATTAGTCCAACTGATCTGCTTGGAGCCCGTTGTTTTGCTGCAAGGGCCGCACTAACCCCTGCAACTCCTCCTCCAATAATAAGAAGGTCAAAGATTTGAGACTGCGTTGATGATCACTGATCAGCAAGCACCAGCTTCCAGATTAAAACGTTTTCTCCAACCAGAGTCGCCTATTAGAAGGTGACAGACTTTTTGAGAAGGTATATAAACTCTGAAAGTGGCTGTACCTACTTCTAGAAGGTTGGTTCAACTGGAGAACTCTCTATTTGTTGACCCACATCTCTGCACTGGGTGTAGGATATGCGAACTACAATGCTCACTGGAGCATCTTCAAGAGTCACGTCCATCCCGTGCACTGATTCATGTTGTACGCTTAGACTCAGAAGGTCTCTTTATCCCAACAGTGTGCAAACACTGTGCAGAAGCCTTCTGTATGTACGCGTGTCCCACTGGGGCAATATACCGCGAAGATCCCACTCAAGCAGTCTTAGTCGATCAATCAAAATGTGTTCGTTGCCGCTCCTGTATGTTAGCTTGCCCATGGGGATTGATCTGGATGGGTTCAGAGGGAAAGGTTGAGAAATGCGATCTTTGCGGCGGTGATCCAGCTTGTGCACGTTGGTGTCCCACAGGTGCAATAAAATATGAGCGTTCAGATCGACAACATGTTCAAAAGATGTCACGAGCTGCGATTAGAGACGTGAATGCACTTGTGAAGCAGAAGCGCGTTCTGAAACGGCTATACTACAGTGCAGTTCAACGGATTCTCAACCGTCATAGGTCGGAGGAGTAGAGTTGAGTAAACTATTCGGTTATGCAGGCAGTATATTACGAGTTGACCTGACAAAAAGTAAGATTCGGAAGGAACCACTGCAGACTGATTTTGCGAGAAAGTTTATTGGAGGTTCAGGATTCAACGCCAAGGTTCTGTATGATGAAGTTGGCGTAGATGTTGCTCCATTTAGTCCTGAGAACCGACTCATGTTTGGTATCGGAGCACTTTCAGGAACGTCCGCTCCTTGTTGTTCCAGAACCACGATCACTGCCAAGTCTCCTCTAACTGGAATTTATGGCGATGCCAACTTCGGCGGGGACTTCGGCCCCACGGTCAAGTTTGCAGGCTACGATCAGATCATTCTTACTGGTCGTGCGAAAAAGCCTACCTACCTTTGGATCGATGACAGTCGTGTAGAACTGAAAGATGCTGAACATCTTTGGGGACTGACAACGTGGGACGCGGACGATGTGATAAAAGAGGACTTGGGAGACGAGGAACTGAGAACCGCCATCATCGGTCCTGCCGGAGAGAAGAAGGTGCTCTTCGCCAGCGTAATCGGCCAACGGTACCGTGCGGCGGGAAGAGCCGGAATGGGTGCCGTGATGGGTTCAAAAAACCTCAAAGCTATCGCTGTCAGAGGAACCGGTGGAGTCCAAATCGCCCACTTGGACGAGTTCCAACACGCTGTCAAGGAAGCATTCGTGTCCATCCTCAAGCACCCTTCGTATCGGCGGTTCTCAACGTATGGAACGCTGGACCAGATCGCGTCCTACAACGCAATGGGTCTCGCCCGTGTCAGAAACGGAACACAGACATTCTTTGAAGGGCTGGAAAACATCACCGCTGAAGCACTTGAAGAAAAATACAAGGTGCGCAATATCGCCTGCTTCGCCTGCCCGATCCACTGCACCCACTTCCACTCAATCGATGAAGGGCGATTCGCTGGAACTATGGGTGCAAAACCAGAGCTGACTGCGGCTGAAGCCTTTGGCGTAAACGTCGGCAATGATGACCTTGCTGCGATATGTTATCTTCAAGACCTATCCAACAAACTAGGCTTAGACATGCATGAAGGTGGTGATGTAATCGGGATGGCGATGGACTGGTTCGAGCAAGGCATCGTCACGAAAAAAGAGACTGACGGAATCGACCTGACATGGGGGAACGTAGACGCGATCATCGAGATTCTCACCAAGATCGCGGAAACCGATGGCTTTGGGGCAGTACTTGGTAAGGGTGTTAAAGGCGCTTGTGAAGCGATGAATCTGAAGTTCAAGCGTCCTGGAAACATCAAGGGAATGGGAATGACCTACAAGGATCTTCGAGGTGGAAAAAGTTGGGCGTTAGCCTATGCAGTCAACCCCCGTGGTGCAGACCACCTTAAGGGCTATCCCGTCTTCGAGGCTATTGGAGACCGTGAAACAGCGCAAACGATGTTTGGTACCGAAGAGATCGTGAACCCCTACTCCGATCACCCCGCCAAAGGGCGGATGGTCAAATGGCACGAAGACTTCATCGCAGTACTCTCATCCACAGGTTTATGCATTCTGGAGTGCCTCTTCCTTTTTTCCAGCGTAGATATGAAGCTGATCTCTCGGATGCTCTCCGCAGCCACGGGATGGGATGTAAGTAAAGAGGAATTATGGAAGTCCGGGGAGCGCATCTACCACCTATTCAAAGGCTACAATCTACGCCTCGGAATCACCAGTAAAGATGACACCATTCCTGAATACTTCATCAAAGAACCGGTGCCCAGCGGTCCCGCAAAAGGGCAAAGAGTCCAGCTTGCACAGATGAAGAAAGCCTACTACACTGCGAGAGGCTGGGATCCTCAGACAGGTCTCCCTTCAAAGAAAAAACTTGATGAACTTGAACTCGATGAAATAGCAAAAGATCTACAGAAACAAGGCAAACTTACTGAATAGATGAAGGAATTGTGAATTATGACAGGAATTTTCGGTCAGTTCGGAGTCGACTGGGAAACACGCATCGATTTCCAAAAGCTTCGGAGTGACCGCCTTGAAAGAATCAAAGCACAAATGCGGCAGATGAACGTCGACTGCCTTCTTTCGTTCAGACCTGAGAACATCCGATACACAACAGCATACCGCGCCTTGCAGTGGTTTACCGGTATGTCCGTGACCAGGAACACTGTCGTGTTGCCACAGGAAGGAGACCCTATTCTCTACGTAGCGAGTGGAGACTGGAAGCGCAGCGTTTCCACTATGCCATGGTTGAAGAAGGAAAACATCCGTCCCCTAGCCGTGCTGGAAGACCCCGAAGTTTTCAAGACGACAGGACGCACGTTTAACCATGATTTAACCGAGCTGGGAGTAGCCAATGGCAGGATTGGGATAGACGCTACACGCTTCGGATTAACTCAGAAAATGCAACAAATGCTGCCTGAAGCTGAGTTTGTGGATGGAGATGAGGTTTTCACCCATGCGAAACGCATCAAAACAGAGGAAGAATGCCAGTTGATGCGCCTATCCTCAGCGATCGCATCCTTCGCTATGGAAAGAACGATCGGAAAAATCAGATCGGGAATGAAAGAGTGTGAACTACTGGGGGAAGCGATGCGAACCCTTTACTCGTTCGGTATGGAGGTCCCGCAATGCAACCTCATCGTTGCCTCCGGAAACCACACAATGCCACTTTACCGGTTCGCCACGGACAAGCTTATTCGGCGGAATGAATTCGTGCTCTTGGACTTAGGCGGCTGCTTTAATGGCTACTTCTCCGACTTCACCCGCACAGTCATCCACGGCACCCCGACCGAGAAGCAGAAGGCAGTCTATCGAACCGTGTACGCTACGATGCAGACGATCTTTCGCGTCATGAAACCTGGTGTACTGAACACCGAAGTGTGCCAAGCGGTCAGAACCACCGTGAAGGAGCACGGGTTCGAGAAAGAAGCCTACTTCGGTGTCCTCGGACACGGCATCGGCATCGGCGGTTTGGAGGCTCCGTTCATTGGAGAACGTATGCTCGAAGGGGAACAGAAATTCGTGGAGTTTAAACTACAGCCCGGCATGGTCTTCTCCATGGAACCCACCGTAGCTGTTGCTGGGATTGGTGGCGTTCGCCTCGAAGACACCATTCTGATAACGAAGACCGGAAACGAGGTTCTGTCCACGGCACCATACGACGAAAAGCTGTTGGGTTGAGACGTGATCGAGATCCGACTCCACGGTAGAGGGGGTCAGGGCGCTGCTACTGCCGGTGAAACCCTCGCTCTCGCCGCCTTCTACGAAGGAAA
>CP070765.1:605661-610339 GCA_020345645.1 Candidatus Bathyarchaeota archaeon
CCTACTACGTACTCCTTGATTAAGTGTGGAAGTGAATACTCGAAGTAGTGAACATCATCGACTACTCGAATAAAGTCTTTGATTCCAGTTTCTTCCTCAACCTCTCTCGTGAGAGTTTCCATGCGACTCTCTCCTTCTTCTTGACCTCCGGTCACTGGCTGCCAGAATCCATCCCGGTCTGAAGCCCGTCTTAGAAGCAGGAACTGCAGCTTTTCATCTACCTTCCGGTACAGGATAGCTTGAATTTGAATAGGTAGCCGCATTCAGGGACGAATACCGAGTGGGCTCATATGAAGTTTTAATCAAGCACCCTATGGCGGCATAGTGCACGCATTGCACTCACGTTACGTTTTACAGTGGTTCAAAATTCATCCGAGAATTGTCGGAATTATCGCAGTACAGTAGCAGTGCACAAGTCATATGTAAGTCAGGAATACACAATCTTGCAGAGTTGGTGGACGTGGTGAAAGAGCTCCTTGCGCCTTGCGGCGCCTACTGTGGAGTGTGCGACTTCTACACGAAGAAGAAGACCCCACACTGCCGAGGTTGCACATCAGAAAATGGGTACCCCTTTTGGGGAGAATGCCAGCTGTTTACTTGTGCAAAGAAGCATTCAGTGGATCATTGTGGCAATTGCACCGAATTCCCCTGCGGCCTTTTCGTAACTCAGTTTGACCCAGCCGAAGGTCCGAAAAGCGCCTTCACGAGAGCTGGACTGTTAGCCTATCGAAAGAACGCAGGTACAGACAAATACATTGAAGCAGTCGAGAGACTGCACCACTCCAAAGAAAAGAAGAACCAGTAGAGAAACGCGACCCAGAAAAACTTGTATAGGGAAGCGATGAAGTACTCACCGATTACTTAGGAGCATCGGAGCCTGATAGTTTGCTCGAGGGAGAAAAAGTTCGTTTACGGAGTTTTGAGCTCTCAGATGTAGACGAGATCATGAAGCACTGGAACCAGATGGAGTTACGGATCCTCCTGGGAGCCATGGATCGAGGACCTGCTGCCCGAAATCAGGAAGAGGAATGGATTAAGGACACTTGGAAGCTACGTCAAGAACGGAAGGCATTCCTCTTTGCGATCGAAACGGTCGCAGACAACAAACTCATCGGAGGGTCGGGTCTCTTCAAGTTTGATTGGACCAGCAGATCTGCAGAAGTGGGAATCAGCATATACAACCCAGACTACTGGGGAAAAGGCTACGGAGTAGAGTCACTGAACCTGCTCCTGAGGTTCGCCTTCAAAGACCTCAACCTAAACAGGGTGGAGCTCGAGGTGTTCGAATTTAACAGACGCGCTCGCAAATGTTACCAGAAAGTGGGGTTCCAAGCCGTAGGAAGAAGACGGAGAGCACGTTTCATAGATGGGCAACATCACGACAGCATCATCATGGACTTGCTGAGAGAAGAATGGTCAACAGGACAACAAGTTGATTGATTGCAGGTCCCCCACAAAATGCCGACATTGAACTAAACATTGAGAAGGAAGCATTAGGTTGATGAGGGAGGAGACGTTATTGGAAAAAATCAGAAAGATCAATCAGATTTTAAATAAGATTGGTGAGCGGAGACAACTAACGGAACTCGAATCGAAAGGAGTTCTATCAACTTGGGGGCTTCCAGTCACCAATCACCGGATAGTACAGACAGAGAGAAAGGCAGTGGAAGCTGCAAGCACCATCGGCTACCCTGTTGTCATGAAGCTAGTTTCTCCAAATATCATCCATAAGACAGAAGCAGGAGTAGTTCAATTGAATCTAAGAAATGA
This sequence comes from Candidatus Bathyarchaeota archaeon, assembly GCA_020345645.1. GTDB lineage: Archaea > Thermoproteota > Bathyarchaeia > Bathyarchaeales > SOJC01 > JAGLZJ01. Next base: position 607,432 of record CP070765.1, read on the forward strand.
TAACGATGTCAGAGTCGCGTTTGATAAGCTCATGAACGACGGAAACGCGAAGGCGAGTATTGCAGTTCATGGTGTCCTCGTTGAGGAGATGATAACAGAAGGCGTTGAAATAATCGTTGGCATGCGACGAGATGAGGTTTTTGGACCTGCTATTCTTTTTGGGCTAGGAGGAATCTTTGTGGAAGTCTTGAAAGAGGTTAGCCTGAGAGTCGTTCCATTAACAAGGAATGACGCGTTGGAGATGATCCAAGAAACCAAAGGCTACGAATTACTAAGAGGCTATCGCGGAGCCAGAAAAGCTGACGTTGAATCCCTTGTACGGATCATTCAAGGAGTTGCCCAGTTCTCAGAATGTTTCCAAAGCATTCAGGAATTAGATTTGAATCCGGTTCTGGTCCAAGAGGATGGTAAGGGAGCCACAATCGTTGACGCTCGGATAACTATCAGCCAAACAACAAGCTAACCGCAACTGAGATCACGTCTGGTCTAGTCTAATGTGTAATTCCCACATCTTGCATCTTCTATTCACAAAACCACAAGCTTAAAATCGAGACTGAATCACTGTACCGATGATTAAATTGAAGATTGGACTCGGTCTTGCAGGTTTCTTCACAATTCCTATCGAAACCGCGATTGAGACGATAGCCAATATTGGATACGACGGGATCGAAGTCTACGTCTGGAAAAACTACATATTTGATTCATCAGTCCTTGACCCCGACCTGCTTTCTGACAAAGCACTGAAAAGCATGCTCGATCGAATAGCGACTAGTGCAAAGAAATTCAATCTGGAGATATCGTCACTGCTGGCGCTGGACATTAATTTTGGATATAGGGCACCAACTGAAGTGAACAGAATTCAACACATCAAATTCACTAAGCAAAGTATAGACATGGCTGAAGTGCTCGGGACGAAGGTCGTTAACGTAACATCGGGACTGCCCCTAGAGGGTTATACGCGAAAGCAGTCGTGGGAAAAACTGATCGACTCAGTAGGGTCCTACGTGGACTATGCCTCAGGCAAAGGGATAACCGTCGCGATGGAACCTCACGCCCCGTTTCGAGGACAAGACATGATGGTCGATTCTCTAGAAGCTCTACTTGAACTCCTTGCCACAATCGATTCGAAATCCCTTGCAGTCAATTTTGATCCCAGCCACTTCTCAATTCGAGGCTGGGATGTACCAGCAGCCATTCGGAAACTATCAAACCACATCATTCACACCCACTTCAAAGGGTCGCGGGGTTTAATCCCCGAATACAACTGGTATATTCCAGGCGAGTATCCAGATGATGTTGACGCGATTAAGGAATTCGCCCTAGCACTTAAAGAAGTACATTATGATGGGTTCATATCTGTGGAGATTGCCAACAGCAGGCGCACGGATATTCTCTTTAATCCAAAAAGCGCAGCTCAGCTGGCATACAAAACATTTTCATCAGTCCTAGATCAGTTCTAGAACGTTCCCGAGTGAGATTCATGAAAGCAGCTCGATTCTATGGACCCGGAAAGCCCCTGAAAGTGGAAGATGTAACTATCCCGAAAGTTGGATGTAACGATGTCCTCATCAAGGTAAAAGCCTGCGGTGTCTGCTACTCCGATGTCCATAAACTACATGGTTCGGTGATTCTCGAGCACACGCCTATCACTCTAGGACATGAAATCTCAGGCGAAATAGCAGAAATCGGAACGGACGTGAAAGGGTTCAGGAAAGGAGACAGAGTCGCCGTATGTTGCATGGTTCCTTGCGGACACTGCCAACTCTGCCTAACAGGACGAGAGAATATCTGTGCCAGAGGCGAAGTCACCATCGGCATGCAACTTGATGGCGGGCTCGCAGAATATACCCTAGCTCCAGCAGGGAACGTCTTTAAGATCCCAGATACGATCTCCTTTGAAGAAGCCGCTATTCTCACGGACGCCTTAGCTACGCCCTACCATGCAATTCGACTGCTCTGCATAAAACCGGGAGACTGGGTGGTCATTTATGGCATGGGAGGTCTAGGCATGTGTGCGGTTCAAGTGGCCAACGTGAACGGAGGCCGTGTTATCGGCGTCGACTTGTTCGATCAAAAACTCAAGATGGCGAAGGAACTCGGTGCGGAATATACAATCAATGCAACGAAAGAGAATCCAGTCCGAAGAACGATTGAGCTTACCAAGGGAGGAGCTGACATTGCTATGGAGTTCATCGGCCTCGCAAAAACTGTTCAGCAGGCCATTAAGAGCGTGAAACGTTCTGGAAAAGTCATGCTTGTTGGCATAGGGAAAGGCGTGTTCAACGTTGATTGGCAAGACATCCTCTTCAAACAGCTTTCCCTATTCGGATGTTACGGTGTAGTCCGTGCAGATTTCCCCAAGTTGATTGAACTCGTCTCTACAGGTCGAATAAACCTCAAGAGACTCATCACACACATCGTCCCCTTAACAGAGGCTAACAAAGCCATCGAAATTTTAGATAAGAAGATCGGAGATCCTATCAGAGTAGTAGTAAAGCCTGAGGAGCAGATTAAGTGAAGAAACCTGTAGGAATAGGCGTCATCGGAGTCGGAGTCTTTGGCGAAAACCATGCACGAGTATACTCAGAACTCTCCAACGCCAAGTTAGTAGCCGTAGCGGATGTGAACGAGACACGGGCGAAGCAATGTGCTACGAAGTACAGGGCTGAGGCCTGGTATACTGACCATAACAAGCTTCTGCAGCGAACTGACATTGATGCAGTAAGCATCGCTACCCCGGATCAATTCCACCGAGAGCCTGCGGTTGCTGCAGCAGAGGCAGGAAAGCAAATTCTATTGGAAAAACCGATGGCTTCGAATATCGAAGACGCTACAGCCATTTTAAGAGCTGTAGAGAAAGCGAGAATAAACCTGATGATAGGATACATTCTCCGCTTCGAAATTCATT
>CP070765.1:610439-651749 GCA_020345645.1 Candidatus Bathyarchaeota archaeon
GGGGAAAAAGTATTTAAAACATGTCACTGTGGATAAGTGAAGTCACTCGGAGAACCTTAGTCAATGGCAAGGAAGGCACGAATCAGGCTGACAAGCACCGATTATGAACGGTTAGAAGATATCTGTGGCGAATTGAAGGCGATCGCAGATAAAACCGGTGTCAAGATGACCGGTCCCGTCCCCCTGCCGACGAAACGCCTTAAAGTGCCTGTCCTGAAAGCACCTTCCGGCGAAGGCACCCCGACTTGGGATCGATGGGAGATGCGCATCCACAAAAGACTGATCGACATCGATGCTGAAGAACGCGTGATGCGTAGAATTATGCGAATCCGCGTCCCGGAAGAAGTTTACGTAAGCATCGAGCTACTTTAATACTAATCTAATTGCTTAAAGATTGCTGCACCACTCCGTCATGTTGCGCTGTGGCGTCTTCATATCCTCGCGATGAGGTGCTTCGTCTTCGTCAACCTTCACTTTCTGAAGATTCAACTCTCCGTAGACTCCGTCGTATCCAGGCGTCACATAGGCTCTGCCAGCACGAACCTTCAGAACTGCGTTCGTGATCCCCGCTTCAGTAACCTTTCCCAATGCTTCCGGAGAAGCATCGATGAGGACTGCGTATTCACTGCCAAAAAAGGAGACTAGCCGGTTATACGCACTCCAAACGGATTGCACTGCCGGTGAAGAAGCCTCGAGAACTGAAGCAATGATCTCAGATAAGGGGAGCAGATGGATGAAGCCACTCGCTAGAGGAGGTTTAAAACCACGGGGGCGGTCTGAAAGCTCCTCCACCCGCTGCTCTACACCTTTCGTCATCTTCCGTCGACAGACAGGACACAGCGTCTTCGATTTCACCGCTTCTTCCGGAGGCAATCGGACTCCGCAGTTTCTGTGACCAGTCCAATGGTACTTCCCATACGCAGGATTCGTTTCAATGGTGTATTTGAATCGCTTCGGATCCTTCTTTCGGAGAACCTCAAGAATTCCTCGGTAGGAAACCTCAGGCAATTCAAAGACGTTGGCTTCTCTTCCGATTCTCCAAGGCCAACAGCTATGGCAGTCACTGTTAGAAACAAGCGTGAAACGGTCTAATTCGCTCAGTCGCCAGTTCATCGGGGGATCCGAGGAGAGCCCGGTCTCTAAAGCATGAATGTGTCGAGTCATCTCGTGGTAACAGTCCTCAATTCGATCGTATCCACTTCGATCGCCGAAGAGGCTGAACCAAGGAGTCCACACGTGTGCAGGAATTAACTCGTTGTCTTTTGAAACAGCCATCACTTCTTCGACGAGGTGAGGAGCAGACATTTGAAGAAGAGGTCGCCCGTCAACGGTCAAATCACCGTATTGCGAGAGCCGCTCGTTGATTTGAGTCACCTCGTCAAAACCTTTCGCGAGAATCACGTGATGAATCTGCTTCAAAGTACCAATAGGATCTGTGACGGTGCAGACTTCGCTAGTTAACATGAACCGAGGAGACGCAGATCCCTTAGCTAATTGGAAGAGTCCTGTGTCGTTGATCTCTGTTGTACGGTCCCGCATTTCCGCCAACCATTGAGGATGGGTGAAGTCGCCTGTTCCGACGACGTCTAGGCCTTTAATCTTCGCGAAGCGGGCAATCTCGGAAGGAGTGATCTTTTTACTTGTTGCCCGACTGAACCGACTGTGAATATGTAAGTCTGCAACAATCCTCATAGGTTAACTGGACCAGCTTTCACGGTCTTCTCCCGCTGAGATCGAATCCGAATCCTTGTCTACTTCATCCTGCCGGTAGTCTTCATTAAGGTTGCGTGAAGGGGTTCTGTTGAAATAGTGGTCGAAAACTTTCTCCCAGTCAATTCTGTATAGGAGGGCGACTACTAGGATTAGTAGAGCCATCGTGACCGCTGAAATTATCCAGCTTCCATCCCCGAAAAATCTCAGAATAATGTCTCCCTGAATCCTGCCAAAATACGCTACGGCGTAAATCATCAGGAGTTTACCGAAGAGGGCTGGAATGAACGCCTTCACCACGCTGTACCGCATGAGTCCAAGGGGGATGAACAGCAGGTCGTCAGGCAGCGGGGTAAGCGCAAAGAGGAAGATAGCTAGTGGACTGTATTTTCCGAATATTCGAAGGAGGTAGTCCATCCTTCGTTGTCTTTCGGCACTTATGAGCCTCCGTCCGTAGTACCCTAAAAAGTACCCTACGAGTTCTCCGATAGCTGAACCGGTTCCCCCTGCTAGGGTTAAAAGAAGAGGGTCCTCACCTGCGAGAGCCAGATAGTAAATTACTAACGTATACGGAATTGGGATTACGATAGCCATCGTGCCTAGGACACTTACTAGGAATACGCCAAAGTAACCGAATTGCCGTGCTATTTGATCCAGCCAGTCTGTTATCAGTGGGAAGCACTCCGAGTGAAGATTCCTTCCAGTGGGAATGAGTGTTCAATGGTTTCTGGGCTAGATTAAGTCTAGCTTCTTTCCTCCTTCCTCAAAGGCACATATGGCACGGTCTAACTGCTCTTTTGTGTGTTTGGTGCATAGCTGTGCTCGGATTCGGGCTTTATCTCGTGCGACCATCGGGAAGACGATGGGGAGGGCGAAGATGCCTTTCTGCCAGATGAAGTCCGCTAATTCCTTCGCCTTCTTACTCTCGCCACACATCACGGGAACGATGGGGGTTTCGCTGTTTCCTGTGTCGAAGCCGAGGTCCTGCATCGCTGTCAGGAAGTACTCCCGGTTTTGCCACACCTGTTGTACGTGTTGCGGTTCTGTCTCTAGGACGTCGATGGCGGCTGTGCAGGCCGCGGCGACGCCGGGGGGGACCCCGCCACTGAGGAGCCAGCTTCGTGACTTGTTGTAAGCGAAGTTCCGCAGGTCTTCGCCGCCGGTGATGTGCCCTCCGATCACGCCGAAGGCTTTGGAGAAGGTGCCCATCTCCACGTGGACTTGATCTCGTCGTAAGTGGAAGTGGCTGACGATTCCACGCCCGTCTTCGCCCAGTACGCCTTCGCCATGCGCGTCGTCAACGTATACTCCGGCTCCAGCTTCTTCGGCGAGTTTAGCGATTTCAGGTAACGGAGCTAGATCGCCATCCATGCTGAAGACGCCGTCGGTTAGGATCCAGATATGGTTGTATGGTGGGTCATGTTTAGCTACTTCATCCATGACGCGAGCGAGGTCTTCAACGTCTTTGTGTTTGAAGATTGCACGATCCGCCTTCGTTAATCGGACACCGTCGATGATGGAACCGTGGTTAAGTTCGTCGGAGACGAAGAGGTCGCCTCTCCCGCAGAGCTGTGGGACGAGCCCTTCGTTCGCCATGAACCCAGTCTGGTACGTTAGGGAGGCTGGGGCGTTCTTAAAACGGGCTAGCCGTCGGTCCAGTTCTTCGTGGACGGTCATGTTACCTGAAATGGAACGGTCGCTTCCAGCTCCGGCGCCGTATTTCTTCGTCGCTTCCAACATGGCGTCGACGACTTTTGGGTGGGTGGAGAGGTTAAGGTAGTTGTTAGCACACAGCAGAATCACTTGTCTGCCGTCGACCTTGCAGACGGGTTCATTCGCCGTCTGCAGCTCTTTGAGCTCCCAGTTCAAGTGTTCGCGGACGAGCCGCCGATATTCTTCCCCTAAATACTTGGTCGGGTGGCGCGTTGCCTTCAATCTTGAGACCTCACGTTGAATTGCTGCATTCTATTCAAGACTCCGTTCTCTTAACCTTTATCGCCATACTACTTGGGTTTTATAACGACTTTCGCGGCTTTCTTCGACTCGATAAGGTTGATGCCGTCCTCAATCTTACTCATCGGTAGCTGATGCGTGATGACGGAAGCGATTTTCTTCTGGAAAACCAAGTCTGATAACAGCCCTTTCACTTGATGCCACGTCTGATAGATGCGTCTGCCTGAGATACCGTAAATGTGAGCGGCTTTGAAGATGATGGCTTCATTGAGGTTCAAGGTCACGGGGGAATCGAAGATTCCTAAGAGGGAGACACGACCGCCACTTCTCAAGATTTCGAAGCTCTGACGTAGGGCAGCTGCGGCACCAGACATCTCCAAGACGACGTCGACGCCTTCTCCATCAGTCTCGTCTAAGATGATCTGGGGAAGCTGGGCTCCTTCTTTCTTGGCACTGAGTACGAGGTCTGCACCCATCGTGTGCGCCAGCTCCATACGTACTTGGTTCAAGCCACCAGCAGTCGCGTAGACTCGGGTCGCCCCGAGTTTCCGGAGTACAGCGATCGCCATCAATCCAATGGGACCGCAACCTATCACTGCCGCGGTCTTCCCCGCGATGTCTTCAACATTGTCTTTTGGGAGAGCCGCTTGCACAGCATTACCGAGGGGTTCTTGGATGGAAGCGACTTCGGGAGGGATGTTCGGGTCGTTCTTCCACGCGTTCTGGGCAGGCAGAGCGATGTACTCAGCGAAGCACCCATCGGTGTCGACTCCTAAAATCTTGAGGTTCCGGCAGATATGCATCCGATCTGTCTGGCAAAGGGTGCAGGTGCCATCGTATATGTGGGTCTCCGCGGACACTGCGTCGCCTTCATTAAATCCAGTGACCCCGGGTCCGAGTTCCACGATTTCTCCGCTGAACTCGTGCCCGAAGACGAATGGAAGCTTCTTAATCCTTGTCTGGGCCCATTCATTCCACTCCCAGATGTGGAGATCTGTTCCGCAGATTGAAGCGACTTTAACTTTAACTAAAACCTCGTCTCGCTTCAACGTCGGAAGGGTTGTAGTAGTGATTTCAGCACCTGGACCTCGCTTCGTCTTCATTATGGCAAACATGTTCATGCACGACACGACGGAACGTGAGAGTGTAATCATTCAATTCATTGAGTAAAAAGGTTATCCAAGAGCATAGGTGTGCGAAAAAGATATGACCGTTAAGGATGGGCGTAATAACCGACGGATTGCAGAATCATGAAAGTGGGCTTCCTCGTCAATCCCATTGCTGGCATGGGTGGGAAGGTCGGTCTAAAGGGCACTGACGGCGTCGTTGAGCGAGCTCTTGAACTCGGAGCAACGTCAATAGCGCCTCAGAGGGGAATCGAGTTCCTGAAACACCTAACGCGGCTAGGTGTGAACGAGAAGATCGAGGTGGTTTCATGCCCTGCGGAGATGGGATTCAGTGAATTGACTACTGTAGGATTCGACGCCTCTATCCTACCGATGGATGTCCCGAAAGACTCAACGGCGAAGGACACCAAAACCGCAGTGGAACTGATGGTCAGACGAGGCGTCGATCTCATCGTCTTCGTCGGAGGAGATGGAACCGCCCGAGACATCATGGATGCAGTCCTCGAAGTAAGTACGTACGAAGACGCACCTCTGGTCCTCGGAGTCCCAGCAGGGGTAAAGATGTACAGCGGCATCTTCGCCACCAATCCCACGGATGCTGCACACGTAGTGGAAGCAGTCGTAAATGGCGAGGCACAGACTACGGACTTCGAGATCATCGACGCTGACGAGGAAACCACTCGAGAGGATCACTTCACCATCCGCCTCTGCGGTCTACTGAAGGGTCCCTTGATGCCGACGTTTATCCAGGGAAGTAAACAGGTCTCGTCAGAAGCCACCGACGAACATGAAAACCAGATGGCGACAGCTAGGTTCGCGATGGAAGAGCTGGACCGCGACGCGGTTCTACTGCTTTGCCCAGGCACAACCGTACGATGCGTTGCAGATCTTCTTGGCGTAGCGAAGACGTTACTGGGCGTAGACGTCTACTGGAAGGGAACCCTCCGTAAAGACGTGAACGAAACAGCGATTCGCGAGGCGATTGCGGGGAAAAAGCGTGTACAGATCATCGTCTCACCGATCGGTAGACAGGGAATCCTGTTCGGCAGAGGAAACCAGCAGGTTAGTCCCAACATCATACGTAGCGTCGGTAAGGAGAACATTTTCGTCGTAGCAACCAAAGCGAAGATTCGTGGCATCGAAGGGGGGAAACTGAGAGTCGATACAGGAGACGAGGACTTGGATAAGCAGTTGGGCGGGTTCATTCGGGTGATGACGGACTACCGCGAATGGCGGCTAATGCCGATCGAATAGCACCGTCGATGTTTAGGAGCCGGCTTTCTCAGCTTTTCCCAGCAGGTTCATAAGGATAGGCATCAAGTCCACGCCGCGAATTCTACCTAATCCTCCGCGACCACACGGTCGCTCGCCAAATTCACCGACGTCGTCTCGGCGGACATTGGGTCCTGAAATAGCGAGTGGAACCGGTTCCCCACTATGTTCACCCTTCACGGAAGACGTGGTGTGATCGGCAGTCACAGCGAGAAAGACGTCTTCAGAGTCAATGTGCTGAAGTAGGTAAGCCACGAGGACGTCGACTTTTTCGATCATCTGAATCTTCTTCTGCGGGTTACGATCATGACTCGCCAAGTCCGTGGCTTTCACATGTACCAGTACGAAGTCGAAACGTTGTAGCGACGTGATCGCAGCCTGCGCTTTCGCCTTGGTCTCTGTTTCATATGTTCCGTTACCGCCTTCAACGTTGATCAGGCGCATTCCTGCCGCCTTACACACCCCTTTCACAAGGGGAACCGCAGCGATTGCGGCAGGGTGGATCCCGTAGAGAAGCGAGAGAGGGTCAAGTTCAGGCAACGTTCCGACGCCCCTGAAGAGAACCGCGTTGGCTACTGGAAGCCCGTTACTCGCTCGCCGTTTGTTAACGGGATGATCGGTCAATGCATCATGTAGCTGCAAAGTAAGGGTGTTTAACACGTTGGCTGTGTGCTCAGCTTCCGGGTTTTCATCCAAGGCGTGCGCCTGAAGAACCTTCTGCCCGGTCCTGTGAGGGTCCGTATCCGAGACGAATGCTGACAGCTTGGGACCACTCAAGCGAAGGATAGCCCGATGTTGGACAGTGTTCGTGAAGAGGATATCTCCGACTTCAGGAGGATTCATTTTGATGGATTCCTGGATAGCCGCAGTCAACGTAGCAGCTTCCTCACTAGTGATTCGCCCAGCTCTACGATCCAGCACAATGAAGTCAGCGTCAACTGTGGCGAAGTTGCAGCGAAAAGCCAAGTCGTTTGGCAGAATATCGACACCGGAGCCGATGGCTTCAAGAGCGCCCCGTCCGGTATAGGACTCGATTAAGTCATAACCCAAGAGGGCAAGGTGAGCGGTATCGCTTCCCGGAGGGATTCCTGGACCAATGACGTCGACTAGACCGCAGATGCCCTTCTTCGCGATCTCGTCGAGGCTGGGCACCTCAGCGGCTTCGAGCGGAGTCCTCCCTTTCAGTGCCTTCAGAGGAACATCGGCCATTCCATCGGCAATAACGAGAATTGCCTTCACAGAGAGACCTCAGTCACGCTTTCTGTTAACAGAATGAGTGGAAAGCTATTAGAATTATCGTCTCGATCAACAGTTAAACATGGTTCACAACGCGGTGGTCAGTTCACTGACCTTCATCTTGATCTGATCAAAGATCCGTTTCGTGTGACCATGGGGGAGAAAGTATGGGTCGTCGATGTTCCAAACCGTAATTCGATCGGTGCATTCAGGGCATTCAGCTGAGATGAATGCTTTGTGTCGAGGTTTCATAGCGATAATTAAATCGTAACTGGCAAGGTTTTTCTGCTGCAAGCCTTCGGGGGTCTGCTTTAAGAACTGGAGGGCTGCTTCATCTTTCAGATATTCCTTAGCAGCTACCGAAATAGGGATCGCCGGGTCGGTTCCAGCCGAGTCAACATCAACGGAAGGGTGGAGCTTCCTGAGTAAAGCCTCTGCTACCGGACTCCGATATGCGTTACCTGAACAGACGAAGAGGATCTTCATTTGAGCCACTTAGACTAAGCCATCTCCATATAAACATTGTAGATGGAGAGCAGTAAAACTGCAGGATTATTCAGTTAGTTGCTTCCGCTTCTTTCTCAGATGGTCGAAGAGAGTCTTACCAATCAATGTCTCAATCTGGTTCTCAGCGGTGCACCAGAAGGGTTCAAGAGCGTCACGATTGAACCCTGCTTCTTCATATTCCAGTGCCTGCATCACCATCTCGATCCGGTCGATGTCCTTCGCTAGGATCGCTTCAGGAGTCGTTTGCGCTTCAAATTCCTGCCATAGGAGAAAGTAACGTTCCTTCAAGTCACTTGGTAACAGGGATAGGAGTTGTTTAATCGCCTTTTTCTCGAGTTGCTTGACTTTCGAAGAGCCTGTGCGTTCCTTGGCAAAGAGATCGTAGTCGCCCGTCAGTGCTTCCTGTACATCGTGGAGAAGCAACATTCGAATGAGTTTATCGGCATTCATCTCCGCCAGATCGCCAAGGCACATCGCTAAGACTGCACATCTGAAGCTGTGGTCAGCAATCGACTCAGCTTTCTCCATGTTTACGTGTGAAACCCAGCCTGATCTCGCAGTTGTCTTCAATCGCCCCACATGGCGCGTGAATTTGAGCACGTTCTGAATGGTCACAGATGAATCCCCTTTGTAGGAGATATTGTATATGGTGATAGCAAAGACGCTTTCGCTTCGAGGTTCACATACGTAAACGTGTGAGAAGGAAAAACACGGTACGTTTATGTTCTAGAAAAGACATCTATATTATATCTGGAGAAGGCATGAATTCTAACCTCCTTTCGAAAAGAAGGGGCGTTCTCGCAATTTCAATCGACATTCTAAAGGAGGCTAATTCAGGCGCTGGGAAGACGCGTTTGCTCTACTCAGTGGGTTTGAGTTACGATCAACTCAAGCGCTATCTTCAGTATCTAACGAATCAAGGCTTCATCAAAGAAGTTGAGGATTGTTATCAGACGACTCAGAAAGGACACCAGTTGATTAATGAGTTTGATTCCTCCCCGTTGACGCAAAGCATCCTCGCGGTCTGAGGTGCACATACACCCGACCTCCTCCTTTTTTCTATTAGAAGGAGGCTCAAAAGAGGGTACTATTATATAGTTAGTCAGTTCTTCATTACGTTCACCTAGGGGAGCTGGGAGTACTCGGCTGAGAAGATGGGTGGAGCCCGTCGACCCTTTGAACCTGATCCAGGTAATGCTGGCGAAGGAAAATGACTGAGCTCAGAACTCGAACCTTGATTATTGCCGAAGCTGTAGTTTTTGTAGCACTTGCGACTGCATTAAGTTTCGTGAAATTATTCAGCCTTCCTCAAGGAGGGTCGGTTACAGCGGCATCAATGATCCCTCTTCTTTGGCTCTCCCTTAGAAGAGGTGCCAAGATCGGGATCTTCGTATGTGTGGTCTATGGCTTAATTCAGTTGATGGTGGAACCCTTCGTCGTTCATCCAGTACAGTTCCTCTTGGACTATCCGATTGCATTTGGGGCTCTTGGGTTAGCAGGTCTCTTCCAGAACCGACCCTTTATCGGGATTAACATCGGGATCCTGGGACGGTTCCTCGCCCATTTCGCGTCAGGAGTGATCTTTTTTTCAGAGTGGGCACCTGAAGGGATGTCGTCATTCGCATACTCAGCCATCTATAATGGAAGCTACTTGCTACCTGAATTAGCCATCAGCATCTACCTCACCTACTTAGTTGTAGAGACGAAAGCACTAAAGATGTACATGTAAGAACAGGATTTACTAGGACTTCAGACTACCAGCATAGTTGTGCATCGAGATATGGGCAAACTCCTTGACGAAGACCTGCGTCGATTACTGAAGACTATAAAGAAACATCCGAAGACGGTAGTCCCTCCTCAACTAGGATTCGACTCAGGCGTCCACGAGCTTGATGATAAGCTGCTACTCGTTGTTTCGACCGATCCCTGTGTCAACGTGCCTGAAGCATGGTTCGGTTGGCTGTTAGTGAATTATGCTGCTTCCGACATCGCAGTCTTTGGTGCCAACCCACAATTCTGTGCAATCACCCTATTGGGTCCATCATCAACGGAGTCAGAGCACTTTGTGAGAATAATGAAACAGGTAGCCGCGGCAACTGAGGAGTTGCGGATGGGTATTGTCACAGGGCACACAGGGACCTACAATGGGCTATCTACGATGTTAGGAGTCTGTACAGCGTATGGCATAGTTCCTAAACATAGATTGATTACTCCAGGAGGAGCCGTGGTTGGTGACCAGATTATCTGTACCAAAAGCATCGGGTTAGAGACCGTGGTGAACTTCACTCTGTCCCAGCAGGCTGTAGCCAAAAGCTTGTTCGGTCCAGAAAGAACGCGAAAGCTGAGAACAATGGTGGATCAGCAGACGTGTGTCAAAGAGGCGCAACTTCTTAGCAGTCTTCAAGGAGTGCACGCGATGCATGATGCGACTGAGGGAGGGTTGGTGGCAGCGTTGAATGAGATGGCGGGGAATGCAGGGCTCGGGTTCAGGATAAATCTCCAACGATTACCGATATCAGAGGAACTCACAATTCTTCAAAAGCACTTAATGTTATCGGAGACAGAGGTTCTGTCAACCTCTTCTACTGGCACGTTATTAGTAGCACTCTCGCCAGAGGAAGCGGGGAATGCACTCCATCGATTGGAGCAAGCAGGGTTAGCAGCAAGGAGTATCGGGGTTTTTACCGAAGACCAAGATAGGGAGATTTTCGATGAACAACAGCGTAGAGACTTCCCTCACCGAGCCTTAGATCCATATTCAACGATCGTTAAAATCCAATCTAGAGCACTGACGATTCCTAGAGAAGCTGGAGAAGAGCAGGAAACATAAAGAGGCCTAGCAGGAGATAGATGAAGAGCATCGCCAAGGTTATCAAAAGGTTCTCGACCCATTTGCGACTCCAACCGATACCTAACGGGACGCCGATTACGAATCCGATAACATGCGAAATGTAAGCGATGTTCCCTTGATACCCATAGTATACAGCTGCAAGATTATAGATGAAGTAGATGATCGCTGCGAGGCCGATTGGCATTAAGAAGAAGAAGGAGAATTTCAACGGTCTCACTAACATGGCGATAGCGGCGAGGGTGAATATTGCAGCAGATGCCCCGATCATAAGCACTTCCGGATCGTAGATGAAAGCGCTCACGAGAAACGAAAGCACGCCACCGAGGAAGAACGCGGAGAGCGTCTTCTCAGCGTTTAAGATGTCCTCAAGCGTGTTGCCGAAGACGTAGAGGAAGATCATGTTTCCGAGGAGATGGAGGGGATCCCCATGAAGAAACAGCCCAGTGAGGAGAGTCCAAACTTTCCCACGTTGAAGGTTCTCTCCGCTAAAGGCGAGGTGCTCAAGCAAGTCAGGTCTCCAGAACCAATAGAGTAATGATGCCACAATACAGAGAAGAATAACGTAGTTGATTCTCTTCAAATCCGTCGAGAATTCAGATGAGTAGGTGAACTAAAAGACTATCGGAGTCGCAGGTGACAGGGATATAACGAAGAAGTTAAAAACGTGAACCATCACGTTCTACGTCCATGAACTCGATTAAACTGAAGGTGATCGGTACAATCTTATTACTCATCTGCGCTGCAGTCACCACCATACTGTTTCTCGCGTTCTATCCAACTGGGTTCAACGTATGGCAGAACATAGCGGTCCTCCTCGCCGCTGGCTTCATCACAATAGGTGCGATTGTAATCATTTGGATCCGAATGATTCCTTTATGATGGTGGTGGCTTCCGTAATGCTATTCGACCCGCTCGAAGGCAGCTAGAGCCGACTCCAATTTGCTTGGTTTAAACAGTGAAGCCCAACCTGATCAGGTTCTGCACCTTCGGGGCGCTAATGGCTTCCTGGACCTACTTGGCGATTTTTGCCAAAGAGCTGGGAATATCTGACACAGAGATCGGAGTAATAGTCGCTTTCAACGCCCTAGCGCTGTTCACTTCATCCTCTATTTTCGGGAGGGCGTCAGACAAGTATGGAAGGAGACGGTTTCTACTAGGCGGTTTAGCCCTGTCATCCCTCGCGTTCTTCCTCCAGATCCTTGCGTACGACTTCTTGAGCCTGCTAATCCTCCGTAGCTTCCTCGGGTTCTCGCTAGGGATCTTCCCAGCTTCACTGATCGCATACGCCAAAGAAAGTAACCAGAGCCTCGCCAAGTTCTCGGCTTTCGGGGCCCTAGGATGGGGAGTAGGCACGCTTCTCAGTGGACTGATAGCGTTCTACATTGCGGTCAACCAAGTCTTTCTATTCAGTGCATTCCTAGCTTTTCTCGCGTTACTGATAGCTCTCATGCTGAAATTCGAGAGTCATCAGGCGATCGATGTTCCCAGGTTCCCAGCGGAGGTCGTGAAGAGGAACCTGCCACTCTACTTAGCTGTGCTGGTCCGGCACACAGGGGCTCACATGATTTGGACGTTCTGGTCGCTTTTCTTGATAGAGCTTGGTGCAGACCTCTTGTGGGTAGGCGTGATTCAAATGATGAATAGCCTGACGCAGTTTCTGTTCATGTACACGCTCGGAGGACGGATCAAGTACAGCCTGTCAATTGCAGCGGGACTGCTACTCTCAAGTGCCACTTTCCTCACCTTTACGATTGCCTCGGACTTCTGGCAACTCATTCCAACTCAGATCCTGCTAGGAGTCTCCTGGGCACTTCTATACGTTGGAGGACTCCGCTATCTGATGGATAAGAACGTTGAGAAAGCTACCGCAGGAGGACTTCTAGACTCAGTGTTGAACCTGGCGTCGATAATTGGACCTTTTCTTGGAGCGTACGTGGTGGCGTTTGGAGGTTATCGAAGCACAATGTACTTGGCGTCAATCTTCGCCTTCGCAAGTTTTCTTCTGTTCAAGCTATTCAGAACCGAGTAATCCACATCATCTTTCATCGGATCAAATCAACGCTCAACGCTTCTTCTCGATGTTGAAACCGCGCTTCTCGAGTTGCGTGTAGAGATCTGCTGGATCAGGAAACCACTGACCCCATTTTCGACAGATGTGTTCGGTCCAACTATAGTCGTCGTAGGTGAACGTTTCCTTTCGGTCTACAGTTAAAGGGATCTTTGCCTGTCGGCTCCGATAGTAGTCCTGTGCAAGGTATCCTTCATCCATCTGCTGCATTGCATGGTCCACCAACGCCTCCGTCAATTCAGGGTATCTGTCCTCGAAGAGCGTGTATGCTAAAGGGTATCGAGGTCTCCTCGGTGGGTCTTCGGAAGGATACCCCATCACCAACTGGACAAGGGGGAAGACTCGCTGTGGCAGATTGTACTCTTCCGCAATCTGATCAGCCCTGAAGGGAGCGTTGCCCAGAAAGCAACTCCCGAGCCCGAGGCTTCGCCCGGCAACCACCATGTTTTCAGCCATCAAAGCAGCGTCTTGGATTCCGAAGAAGAGTAACGTCAGATCGTTGGTGACAAGTTTCCATTTCCGTTTGGCCATGATCTTCTCAAATTTGAAGGAGTCTACACAGATAGTGAAAAGGAGGGGAGCATGCATCGGGTTACGCTTCGCGTTGCGAGAAAGTAAGACACTGTAGTACTGAGAGGCGAAGGGCGCTTGTTGCCCCGCTTGAACAAGCGTGGTTATGATCTCGTCTGAAACCGGTTTCTCGATGAATCGCCGAATCGACTTATGGTCGAGGAGAGTCTGTACAACTGAGTTTTCTTTCATTACGCTTCACTTCACCGTTTCAAGAAAGATCAGATCATCAATTCATCGCTTATTCAATTTTCCCCGAACAGGGGCTTATATCTGAATCAACATAACGCTAGGGAGGATCCCTTGGAGATCGTAAAAGTCTACGAAAGACTGTTGACGGAATTTGGCAGGCAGTTCTGGTGGCCAGCGGAGACTCGATTTGAGATGATGGTTGGGGCAATCTTGACCCAACGCACAACGTGGTCTGCAGTGGAGGTGGCGATTAGGAAACTGAAAAGAAAGAAGTTATTGAATCCTCATGCCCTCGCCAATTCGAATCCGCAGCTTGTCGAAGCGATGGTGCGACAAACAGGCTTCTACAGGCAAAAGGCACGCCGGATTAGGAAATTGGCAAATCACCTTGTTGAAGGATACGGCGGATCCGTTGACAGATTCCTCAGGAAACCGTGGCAAGAACTTCGGAGCGAATTACGCTCCTTGGAAGGAGTTGGGCGGGAAACGGCAGACGTGATTCTGCTATATGCAGCGAATCAACTGGTGTTCCCAATCGATGCATACACTCAGCGATTCTCACGTCGCTTCGGACTCGGTGACCTGGATTATGAAGGGTTGAAAGCACATTTCGAAGAGCAAATGCCAAAAGATCTCCAAGTCTACAAGGAGCTTCACGCCTTAATCGACGAACTCGGAAAGAAATACTGCAAGAAGGCCCCGGAGTGTCCATCCTGCATTCTCTCGGACACATGTCCAAAGAACCTGACTGACGCCATCCGACCTATCTCTACTTGACTCGCAGGCTCTCGATGTCAGAGACATCCAGCGATCGGACGGTGATAGCTCGATTTAAGTCCGTACTTCCATACATCACGGTCGCACGGGGTGCAGTGTTATCGGAGTATCGAAGGGTTAACGCTGCCGCGGTTTCAATAGCGGTCCTAGTGCCGGAAGCACCTTGCAGTAGAGTGACTGGACTACCACAGTCTGGAACCTCAAAACACAATTCTTCATCCTTTCGGAGAGCGAGTAACCTGTCATTTTCCGCTTCGTCTCTACCTACGATGATCTTCGCGTTCCCAAGTCGAAAATGTCTACCGATTTTCAGGAGGTTAACGTCTCGGAAGTCCACATCGTTCTTCCATTTCAGGAGATCTCGCATTTTAGCGGCGAATTCCTTGACGGTGAGTAGGCAACCTCCCGCGGGGGTAGGGAAGCTGGTGAATCCATATGCCTTCGCGAGTTCGAGTTGTCGTCGTCGAGACCTTCCATGGATATCTAGCAGTCGACCTCTATCGATCCATCCTTGTTCTTCAGCTTCCGTAATGGGAAGTAGCTTGGCGGAAAGGGGACGGAGGATCTGCTGTTCCAGTTCTGTTTCTCGCTCAATGAGTCTTAGGGCCTTCATGGTTTGAGACATCGGTCGTTCACCGAGCACTTCTCCCGTGAACAGAAAGGAGGCGTCTACTGTAGACGCGATTGCCTTGGCCTTCTTTAAGATGAAGATTCGGCAGTCTATACATGGATTCAAGTTCTTGCCATAGCCAAACCGAGGATTCTTGATTATATCCAAGTAGTCTTGATCAGCTTCCAAGGTCTCCAGCGGTATGCTAAGATTTTCAGCGGTCTTTAAGACACCACACTCATCGTTGCTGGAGTGGAAAGGGGATTTGAAATGGAATCCAATGACGTCGATGTTTTGATCTTGAACAAGCCTGATGGCTAACGTGCTGTCGAGACCTCCTGAAAACAGCGCCAAAGCCTTCATACCAGACTCGGTGACTCTACGTGCTCTTATCGATTTCGTAAAAGCAAGCGTTCATTGTTAGTCATCGCTGAGAGGTGTTAAGGAGGGATCAGGGAGACTCCTCTCAGCTCAGTAACGCCTTCTCCTTGAGTTCCATGTCCGCAATACCAATATTTGATTCAGGAAATAAAGGAGTTATGCCGTATTCTGATATATGTAGTTCTAGAGACTACTTATAGAAAGCCAACGTTTCAGCAGAAGAAACTAGCCTTTTACCGAAGCGTAAGGATCTTCAATGTAAGTGAAGGAGAATGTTTGAGGAGATAGCGACCTCAGGAGCAGGGTTTCTCATCGTCCTGTTCTGGGCATCTCTGCTCTTCATGTTCGTCTGGGGTGCACTCTGGGTGCGTGCCTATAGGCGTTCAGCTTAGCCCAAGAGTTTGATCTGAAGCGTAGAGACCGTCAGCAGGATCGACGACCTAATCGAGACCTCTTATCAAGTACTAACGTTTTCAACAGAGTGAAATTCTGATCAGCTCAAGCTTTAAATTAAGGGAATTGAAAAGTTCTTGGCTTGAATTGCCCTGGTAGTATAGTCCGGTCTAGTATAAGCGGCTGTCGCCCGCTCGACCCGGGTTCAAATCCCGGCCAGGGCGCCATTAAACTCTGTGGATGCAGGTCGAATTATATCTAAGATCACATCCATTGAATAGGGTGAGTTGTTCCATGGCTGAGTTTCGTTTGCAGAGTTTCATAGACGTAGCCGATAGAATCCAAGATAAGGCTTCCAAGGAAGGAAGACTCATCTCGAACCCGTCTGACGAAGAATTAAGGTCAATTGCTGAGAAAGAACCAGGAGTCAAGACGACGGTTTATGGCAGCTTGGTCGTCGAGAGTGAACCTACGTCCCGAGCTGCGATGTTCACGAAGAACAGTGTAGATTTTAAATTTGGTGAAGACGAACGTCAGTTACTAGTCAAATGTGAAGAGATCCTGGCAGAAAAACGACTGATTTCAATAGATCGTACTGTCGGCAACAGAGAGAGTAAGACCATAGTTCGGCTGATTATTCCAGACGCCTTTTCTCACGTCGGCTATGGAGGTAGAAACCTCTTTCTTCCAACGACGGCGAAGAACCCACGACCTAACTACCACATTATATTCTTTGCCGACGACAAATTTGAAACCAACAAATCCAAGGTGCTCCCAGAGAAAGACATCACAATACGGCTGGCATTCCTGCCGGATGGCAGAGTTGTTAAAGTCGTCAGAAACAGCAACTACATCGGGGAATACAAGAAAGGCGTCTTCGCCGCCGAAGACTGGACCGCGAAGACCACGAGAGGCGGCATCTTTCTCCACGCGGGCTGCCGAGAAGACTACCTGCAATCGGTTCACGGAGACTACCAGAAGGTCAGAACGTTACTCCTCGCCTTAAGTGCAAATGGCAAAACGACTTTGACCTGTCGCATCCTAGCAAGAAAGAGAAAGGAACAGTCGTGGCTCGTTCAGGATGATGGAGGAACCCTCATGCCAACTGGTTCATTCCACGGGTTCGAAGCAGGCGGAATCTTCGTCAAAACCGAAGACGTGACACCTGGCGAACAACGGGAAATATTCTTCGGTTTACTGAAGCCTAACACCTTCATCGAAAATGTCCATGTCACACCGGAGGGTGACCTCGACTTCCACGCTTTAGAACGAACGTCAAACGGACGAGCCGTCATCCCACGAAGAGACATCATGCATGCGAGTCCTTACATCGATGTCGACCGAGTTGACAACATGATCCTGATCACGAGAGGCCCCTTAATTCCAGCCCTCTCCAAACTCACTCTTGAACAAGCAGTCGCGTTGATGATTCTAGGACAAGCCATGGAGTCATCGGCAGGTGACCCGACCCAAGCTGGATCCATCGCAAGTCAGTTCTTCTACGACCCATTTGTCGCCGGAGACCGAGCAACTCACACGAACCGGTTCTATCAAACCCTGAAAGGCCTACCCCACATCGAGTACTTCCTACTCAACACAGGCGGAATCGGCGAGGGGCAACGGTACAAGGAAATCACAGTAGAACACACAATGGCGATCTTGGACTCCCTACTGAGAGGCGGATTGGAGGATTGGATATCTTCTCCCAGCGGGTTTCAAGTTCCAAAAGCTGTCAGACTAGTAGATGACATCTACTTCCACCCAGAAAACCTCTATTCAAACGAGGAGTTCGAAGCAAAACAGACGAAATTAAACTACTTTAGGCAGAAAACCATTTCCAAGATCAGCGGTCTGCTCCTGCCTGAAATCTCCACGGTCTTTGGTTAAGACACCTGAAAGGATCTCCGCCAAATCTTAAATCCAGACCAAACCACGATGACTCATGGAGATTGAAGCCGATACTTCAACGTTCAGAAGCTACCTAGTGTTCTGGACCGGTCAACTAACTTCGCTCCTAGGATCGATAATCGCTCAATTTGTCATCATCTGGTGGATAACATTACAGACTGAAAGCGCAGTCTATCTATCGATTGCCTCCTTTGTCGGCTTCATTCCTCAAATTGCATTGGGACCATTCGCTGGGGTACTCGCTGATCGATGGAGTCGAAAGAAAATCAGTGGCGTCACCGACTTTCTGCAAGCGCTGACCACGATGTCGTTAATAGTATTATTCTGGTTCAACGCAGCTTCAATTTTGCATGTTCTGGTAATGCTGGCCATTCGAAGTGCGTTTCAAGCCTTCCACACGCCAGCCGTGGCAGCGATAACACCTACTATGGTGCCAAAGGACAAACTTAGTCGAATAAATGGGTTAAACAGCTTCTCAGCTGGAGCATTCAACCTAATTGGACCAATCTTAGCGGCTTTGTTACTCACCGTCTGGGACATCCATCAGATCCTCTGGATTGACGCTATCACGTTTGTGGTAGCGGTGATCCCTCTGTTAATAATCACAATTCCGGCAGTCACTGGAGTTCAAGAGCAAGCTAGAGAAAAACCCTCTTTCCTCAGCGAGTTGACTACGGGTTTAGGGTTCATCAAGCGTGCGAGAGGTCTTCTGCCGCTCCTGTTCACGGCGACAATGTTGAACTTCTTACTCGTCCCACTCTCTACACTTCTCCCCTATTACGTCAAAGTAGATCATTTTGGGGGCGCTGAAGACTTGGCGTTCGTCTCTGCGTTCTTTGGAGCAGGGTCACTAGGGGGAGGGCTCTTGATGTCGATAACGAAAGGATTCAAAAAGAAAGTGACAACAGGGATAATCTTCGTCTACGTCATCTTCTTAGGGTACTCGATCATAGCACTCACACCAACAGGTCTATTTTGGTTTATGGCTATGGGGGCTTTAATCGGTGCATTTGCACCCCCAATATTCAATGTCTCTCTACTGACAATATTGCAGGTAGTTGTTCCTCTGCAAATGCAAGGTAGGGTAAACTCGGTATTAAACACCCTTGCGACAGCAGCGATGCCTTTGGGCATGATTATTGCTGGACCATTAGCAGAGTATATAGGTACGAGCAGTCTCTTCCTCGCCTGTGTTATAGCCGGAGTAACCATCCTGACATTCTCATGGTTTTTCACTGACATGAGACACATAGAAAAACTTGAAGCAGCACATAATACGGTTTCACAATAGCCATAAGGTTTGGCACTGGATTGCTAACTTCTTTGCAGGTGCACACTGGCATAAAGTTGAACTGGTAGAACGATGAAGTGGTAGATATGGACTTCAAGGTCATATTCGGCTCAATTGGCGCCATCATCTGTTTCTTTTTCGGTGTAATCTTCGCGTTAGCTTCAGGGGCGTCTGGTGCAGACACGTCTTCAAGGCTAGCCGTCTCAGCAATTCTATTCATTATGGGTTGCGGAGTAGTGGTGATCCTATATGTGATCTCCAAGAAGCCTGCTAGAATCATTCACCAAGTAGAACTCTCCGGAGAAATGAAGGCGGTCCCCATTCAATGTCCAAGCTGTGGAGGTTCAATCGACCCTCAACGCATAAAGATCAAGGACGGAGTGCCCTACGCAACGTGCAGATACTGCGGAAAGACGGTGGAGGTCGCAGAGGAGCCGAAATGGTGACTACCAAAAAGAGTCTACTCTTGCTCTCCTTGAGCTTAATCGTTGTTCTCGGACCGATCAATGCAGAAGCTCAGAGTCTCATCTACCACGTCAACCACGAATGGGTGAAGATCTGGATCAACCAAGATGGCACAATCGACGTTCTCTACGACATTGAAGTTGCGTGTGATCAAGGGACCCTACATTGGTTCGAGATCGGACAGCCCAACGATGACTTCATCATAGGTGATGCGTTCGACGAATCCGGAACTAGGTTGCCGACATCGGATGAAAGCTCTCGAGGCGACTACAGGGTCCGAGTGGACGTTGAAGACATTGATGCTGGTGAAAGCACACGCTTCACCTTGACAACGAACGTCGGACGGATGGTCTGGGAAGACGTGGAGAATCCGGGCAATGTAGGCATGAAGTTTACACCTTCATGGTTCTCCGTAAACGTGGGCAACTTACGGGTTCGGATTGTCATGCCAGAAGGAGTGACCGAGGTAGACGTGAAAACGCTGACGGGCGTTGAATGGGACAACGCAGACTATGTAGATGGCCCCTTTGCAGTCTACTGGGAAAGAGAGGATCTTTCTCCGAACGTTAAATTCACGTTTGGCGTTTCGTTTCCAGAGCAGTATGTTGAACACTATGAAGTGCAGCCGGATTTCATAGGGAAGTATGGACTCTGGATTGGAGTCTTCATCGTACTCGTCTTAATTCTCGTCGGAGTCGTCTTAGCTTCCTTCCAGAAGAAGCCCTACTTGAAGCCGGTGATGAGTATGGAAGCTTTAGGCGTCAGAAGAGGCTTGACAGCTGTAGAAGCAGCGTGCCTTCTGGATCTCAAACCAGAGATGATTGTTACGACGATCTTATACAGCCTCTTGAAGAAGAGAGCGGTGTGGGTAACAGCGACTGAGCCTTCGGTAAGGTTAAGAGTGATAGAGAAATTCAAAGAGACACCTCAAAGTTCAACGGTAAACCCGCTTCGATACTACGAGATCGACTTCTTGAAAGCAGTAAAGAAGGACGGGACCTTGGATGAGCAGCTTTTAGCCGAGACGATCTCGTTTCTCGACCGCAGTGTCGAAGAGAAACTTCACGGGTATTGCAGAAAGGATACTGTAGATTACTATTCACGGGTCGTGGAGAAAGTGTGGACAGAAGTTGCGCAAGCGGAAACATCGAAGCTGTCCTCGGAGCTCTTCGACGAACACCTCCTCTGGCTCCTTCTGGACCCTAACCGCCAAAAGAAGACTGAGAAAGCATTTTCAAATCGAGTATTTGAGCCCTCATCCCTCTGGTTCTGGTACTGGTTCGGATATCGACACTACCATCCACGACCAGAATTTGAACCAAACGTGGATACACCGGCAAAATCAGGTCAACCACCGAAGATACCAGGTGCAGAGTTCGCGAATAACATTGCGACAGCCGTCGAAAAGACGTCGAATAACATCGTTAACAACTTAGAGAAGTTCGCAAACGCCATACTCCCTGCATCCCCACCGCCTAAAACATCGCGGCAGCCAACGCATCATCGCTCAAACTGTGTCTGCGCATGCGCTGCGTGCGCATGTGCATGTGCATGCGTCTCCTGTGCCTGCGCCTGTGCAGGTGGCGGGGCAGGATGATGCAGGAGGAATTAGATTGAGCTTCCTACGGAAGATCTTCAAATACCCCAAGATCCCAACTGGTCGCTACACGTACAGAGGAGTGGGAGAACTCGCGAAGATGGCTCTGCAACTCCGAGTGGAACCCAACCATCAAGGATTATTAGTGATCAACGCCAACACCGTCCTGTATCTCAATGAAACAGCTACAGTCCACGCCTACTTCTTGATGCAGGGAATGCCCATCGATGAAGCTGTGGAAAACGTTCAGAGGATGTACCATGTGAAGAAGGCTACAGCGCGATCTGAACACGAGAAGCTCATCTTCACCATCAGCACCCTCGCGCAAACCGAGAAAGTCTGCCCAGTCTCCTACCTCGACGTGAAACAAGTAGAACCGTTCACCCAACCAGTCTCCGCCCCCCTCCGAATGGACCTCGCCCTGACTTTCCGATGCCAAAACAAGTGCGTCCACTGCTACGCGGGAGGTTCCCACGAAACGGCTGAACTCTCGACACACGAGTGGAAAACCATCATAACGAAGCTCGGAGAAATCGGGGTATTCATCGTCACCTTTACGGGTGGTGAACCGACCCTTCGAGAAGACTTACCAGACCTTTTAACATTTGCCCAGGAGAACGGCGTCGTCACAGGGCTAATCACCAACGGAAGAAGACTCGCTGACCGAAATTACGTGCAGAGACTCGGAGGAGCCGGATTGGATTTCGTGCAGATTACGCTAGAGTCGCATAAGGCCACAGTTCATAACAGAATCACAGGCGTGAAAGGAAGTTGGACTGAGACCGTCAGAGGAATTAAAAACGCGGTAGAAACGGAGATCTATGTCACCACAAACACTACGCTGAACATGCAGAACGCGGACGGATTCCTAGAAACCATAGATTTCATCAAGGATTTGGGCGTAGCCGCGTTTGGCTGCAACAGCCTCATATATTCTGGAAAAGGAGCCGAGGTCAGCGATCAAATTGCCCTTCAAACAGAAAGCCTAGAAGAACTGCTGCGTGACATCAAAGAAAAAGCAGCCCACCTAGGACTAAAGTTCCTTTGGTATACACCTACCCAATATTGTCAGTTAGATCCAGTGAAGTTAGGGCTTGGAGTGAAATCCTGCACTGCAGCTCAAGTCAACATGTGTATTGCTCCGAACGGAGACGTGTATCCTTGCCAGAGTTACTTTGAGAGCCTAGGAAGCATCCTCAAAGAGAAATGGATAACAATCTGGAATCACCCGCTGGCAAAAAGAATTAGAAACCGAGAGTACATCGAGCCAAAGTGTGAAGAGTGCCCGCAACTCGCAGTATGTGGAGGAGGATGCCCCTTGGAACTCGAGTATAGAAAATACTTGTGCAGTTCAACTAATTGAGATAAGTACGTGTTTCACGAAGCTGCCTCACTACACAGAGAGAACGTCGGGGATGGAGGCGTCTCTTCAAACGTGCGTTTAAATATGCGTCTTAGGTCCATCATCGGTAGGAGAATCAACCAAATGCCAAATTGGGTATGTGAAGAATGTAAAACTGAGTACCAAAGCAGGTGCCGCATGGCAGAATGCTCCAACTGCGGAGCCCCCAAAGAAAAGCACAAAAAGAAAGCTTAACGTTGAATAGCAATGGACTATGGCAAAATGGACCACACAATAGTCCACTTTGAGATCCCTGCCAACGACGTAGAAAAGCTACGGAAATTCTACTCAGAGCTTTTCGGATGGAAGATCGAGAAGACACCTGGGCCAATCCCCTATTGGACCATCGAAACGGTTCCAATCGATGAGAACATGATGCCCCTGAGACCCGGCGTTAATGGAGGGATGTACCCAAAAGTAGACCTGGAGCAGAAGCCTATCAACTACTTCTCGGTTGAGTCAATCGACGAGTGTCTTCGCAACATAGAGACCTCAGGGGGAAGGATCGTTCAAGAAAAGCAGGAAGTCACAGGAGTAGGGTGGATCGCAGTCGCCCTCGACCCAGAAGGAAACCGGTTCGCCATCCTGCAACCAATGCGTCAATGAAGCTCCCATAAAAAACCGTCATGGAAAGTAGCAAGCCAGCGTCAGCACAATTCTTTAATTACGTAAGGTAACAAGGAAGAGCGAGAAGCACCTTGAACCCAACTGAGAGAGCACAGTTAAAAGACGAGATATTCCGATACTTCGTCGAACAACAACACATCTCTCTCGCCACGGTTGAGGGGAATCAGCCTCGAGTTAGACCCGTGACCCTAATCTATCTTCGTGACGACTTCTACGTTGCTACGGGTTCAGGCGATGCGAAAACGAGCCAGATCCAGAGCAATCCCCGAGTCGAATTCAGCCTTCTCGTTGAGCAAGGCGAATCCAGAGGCACAATTCGAGCAGAATGCGAAGCTAGCCTAGTGAAAGACGCGGAGATCCGAACACACATCTTCGAGAAGATTCCTTTTATGAAAGAGTTCTTCAAAACCCCAGAAGATCCAAAGTACACCCTGATCAAACTCGAACCAAAAGCTTTCGAATACATGAAGCCTGGCAGTATCCAATCCCAAAAGATCAAGCTTTGACGTACAGATACTACGAGAGGCATTTAGAGAGAAAGGCATGTCTGAGACGAAGCCCCCGCCAACTGGAATAAACTCTACACCAAAGAGTCGGGTGAAATTTACCAACTTACAGAAGATCCTGTACCCTGGCCTTAGAGTCGCAAAATACCAAGTTGTCGAGTACTATCTCAACGTAGCTTCCCGAATGCTGCGTTTTCTTGCAGGAAGACCAGTATCAATGTACAGGTTTCCAGACGGAGTCGGCGAGGCAGGATTCTACGAAAAAGACGCACCGAAAGGAAAACCGTTCTGGGTAAAAACCTTCAGCCGGTTCTCTGAAACCGCCAACCGAACACTGGACTACATAGTCTGTGAAGACACTGAGACACTCGCTTGGCTCGCAAACCTCGCAGCACTAGAAATTAACATCACCCTCTCCACCATCGAGTCTTATGGTAAACCAGACATGGTTCTCTTTGACATTGACCCAGAGCCCCCAGCAGGATTCAATGACGCAGTAGAAGTGGCACGCCATCTGAACGAGAAACTGGATCTACTTGGATTCAAATGCTATATCAAAACCTCCGGGAAAAAAGGGTTACATGTCGCTCTTCCCATCGCAAAGAAGTACACGTTCAGGCAGACTCGGGCGTTCGTCCACCAGATGGGGAGAATCCTCGGAAAAGAATTCGACCTTGTCGTCTCAGAGTTCTCTCGAACAAAGGACCGAGGGACTGTCTTCGTCGACTACATGCAGAACGTTCAGGGGAAAACGATGGTATGTCCTTACAGTCTGCGAGCGACGAAGGAAGCATCCGTCTCAACCCCTCTCGAGTGGAGAGAGGTGAAAAAAGGGCTCATCCCTGAAGACCTGAATATCTTCAGCGTCGCAAAACGTAAAACCGATCCCTGGAAAGGGTTTTTCGAGAACCAGCAGACCTTAGACTTCACTTAGAGAAGAGGATGGCAACGCGGTGAAACTCTACAAGCCCATGCTCCCTAAGAAAGTGAAGAGTCCGTTTTCGTCTGAGGACTGGGTTTTCGAGCTCCAATGGGGCGGGATAAGAGCAATCACGTACATCTCCTCGGAAGTTAACATCCGAAGCTCAGACCAGCAAGAGTTGAAAGACTGTTTTCCCGAATTAGAAGAACTGCTGACGCTCCCAGCATCAACAGTCCTAGACGGGGAAATCGTTATCTTGAAAGATGGAAAGACTGATCAGCGAGCACTCGAAAATAGACTGAAAACACCTATGGAGAATCGCAACGTAGCAACAGCGAGTTCTCCCCCAACATACATTGTCTTCGATGTTCTCGAAAAAGCCGGCGAATCGCTCGTTGACAAACCGCTGATGCTGCGAAAGCAGATTTTGCAGAGAATGGTGCAAGGACTCCGATACACCATACCCTCCATCTTCGCAGAGGGAAACGGTGAGACCTACTTTGAAGCAGCCGTGAAAAGCGGGTTCACCAACATCATCGGGAAGGAGAAGAACAGTAAATACGAATCAGGCTTTACCAGCGAGAAGTGGTTAGAAATACGTAACGATCAGCAGCCTCAGAAAGAAACCGAGTCGCCGCTGCAGGAGTATGTACGAAAGAGGGATTTTGGTAGGACAAGCGAACCGAGAGGAGATGAAACGATAGATGAAGCTCCGAGATTCGTTATCCAAGAGCATCAGGCCAGGAGTCTTCACTATGACTTTCGTCTATCG
Organism: Candidatus Bathyarchaeota archaeon; assembly: GCA_020345645.1. GTDB lineage: Archaea > Thermoproteota > Bathyarchaeia > Bathyarchaeales > SOJC01 > JAGLZJ01. The sequence continues at coordinate 635,577 of CP070765.1, forward strand.
CGTGATGGAGTTCTCAAGAGTTGGGCAGTTCCAAAAGGTGTGCCATTGCAGCCGGGAATACGGAGACTCGCTGTGGAAACAGAAGACCACCCACTTGAATATGGCATGTTTGAGGGCGTTATCCCTAAAGGAGAATATGGTGCGGGAATTGTGAAGATCTGGGACAAAGGATCCTATCGACTGAAGATCTGGCACGATGACAAGATCGAGTTCTATTTAGATGGTGAACGAGTCAACGGCATGTACGCGTTGGTAAAACTGAAGAAGTACAGCCAGCGGAAGCAGGACCAGAATCAATGGCTCCTCATCAGAATGAAGGGTTGAAGCTATGACGCCACATCGTCTTCTCCTGCTTCTCGCCTACTGTTCGCTCCCGTCGCCCCGTCAACTCCTCCACGTCGATAACAACGCAACAGCATTCTGATGCTCGAGACCTGCTGAATCTTTTCCCACCTTCAGACGTAGGCTTCCTGTAAGGTTCGCTGTATTTCTCAGCAAACAACTGCAAAAGACGGGTCTTCTCAGCCACATCCTTCTCCACGCGTGCACGACCATAGGCTAATACACTATCGTAATCGAGATGGCATCGCGTCTCATGGTGATCACTTACCGAGCCCACAAATGTATCAACTTCAAAGCAGCAGTTCGGGTTCTCTTCGATGCTCGCCAGCTTCTTCCCCTCCCAAGCACAGTGAAAAACGATCTTCCCTTCATGGTATAAGAAGTTCAAAGGGATAACGTAAGGCTTCGACCCATGAGCGAGCCCAATCCGACCGACTTCAGCCCGCCTCAACATCTGCTCCATCTCGGCTAAACCGTTTTCAACGAACACTCCATCATCAGTCATAACACACAATCCTCACAGTGAATGCATACAAGAGTGATTTAAGATTGTGTGCCGGGCCATTATATTGTATGGAACCAGATCGCGAGTGCTTACTTATCTTGTTGCGTTGGAGCGTTGTGCCCGTATGCGTCTACTAGTCCTGGGTATTCTTTTCTCCGACCTCATCATACGGTTCAATTGCTGATGCCATTCGTCTCTACTCATCTCATCGATCTTCTCAATTAGCCAGAGGAGATCCACGAGGAGCTGGTGATGGCGTTTCTCATCGTTGATGATAATCTCGAAAAGCTCTTTGGTGTGGGCGTCCTCAATCAGGTCACTGATTTCTTCACTTCTTTTCAACATCTCCGCTTCTTTGCTAACGTGAGTTGTTAACTCCTTTGTCAGCTTATCTTTTTCAAGATCGCCAACTATGACACCAGAGCTAGAATCTAATGTAATTAGAGTTTGATAAATCTCTGAGTGCTTCTTTGTATCCAGAATAATCCAGCGCACAAAAAGTTTAACGAGAGGGTTTGTAGTAGAGTTGTAGAAAGCTATTAGCTGGTCGGCCATCTCATCTTCAAGCGTCTTCTGCTCCTTGAACTGATCACTAATTGTGCTTTTAATCTTCGATTGACCCAAAATCCCTCACCTGCGTAAGCAATCCTGCCAGTATGAGGGTTATAGCTTAGAGTGTAGAAGAGAAAAAGGTTACGTTGCTCTTCAAGCAGTCGAAATCTTCAACATGCAGATTCCCGGTGAAAGAACGGCCCCATTAGGCATGGAAGAGTATTCTGGGATTTTCTGGTCCGCTAGCACATCTTCGTGCACATGTATCACGCGTTTTTATATTCGTAGTGCATAAAAAGAGAATTCGGATGTGCTTTGTGCTGGATCAAAATGCTACTGCGTTAAAATGGGCAAACATCATAGCGTTCATCCTAATGGTAGTGGTAAATAGCTTAGCGGGTAGCACCACGATTCTCGGAGGTAAGTTCACAGCGGAGATTTCTGATGCCAACCCGACGCTTATTACACCTGCTGGCTACGTATTCTCTATCTGGGGCATCATCTACGTTTTGTTAGGGATTTTCGCGGTCTTTCAGGCGTTGCCCAGGGAAAAAGGTGAAGACTACAGGAATCGCATTGGTTGGCTGTTTGTTCTCAGCAGTATAGCGAATATTGTTTGGCTTTTTCTTTGGCAGTTTGAATATCTTGGTTTTTCGGTCATTCTGATGTTTCTACTTCTGGCAAGTTTGATAGCGACCTATCTGCGCCTCGATGTCGGGAAGTCCGAAGTTCGATTGCGGGAAAAACTGGCAGTTCATGTCCCCTTCAGCACTTACTTAGGTTGGATCACCATAGCTTCAATTGCCAACGTTGCTGTTACGCTAGTGTCATTAAACTGGGATGGTTTCGGAATAGTCTCAGAAACATGGGCGACTCTGATCATTATAGTTGCATTGCTGATTGCGGTACTGGTCCTAGCTACGCGAAAAGACGTAGCGTACGGGTTAGTAATTGTCTGGGCATTACTTGGCATTGCCGTCGGGCAGAGTGGAAACCAAAACATCGTCACCTTGTCGCAAGTCAGTGCCGCTGTGGTCTTGATTACTTTAGTTACTACCGTAGTCCTCGCTAAGCGAAGGCGTCAATGAAGATCAGCGTTTGTATGTGCCCTGGTTCAGTTACGCTCTTCTAATATGCGTGTAAGATAGCAGAAGCTGATCTGCGAGCACCCCATAAGAGTACACTTATTGAGGAACCACAAGATGGTTTAGTAGACGGGTATAATGAGCCGTTTAATCCCTGAGAAATTATTCGTAAGATACTTGCCTGGGGGCGATCCGACGGGACCGGTAGTTCCGAGACGGTACACACTCACACATTCAGATTTCACTGGGAATCTGTATTTATCGATAGGTGGAGATTACGACCGAAAGTCAATATCCGGACTTTATACGAGGTTGATGAGGGATGAAGTTTTAGCAGAATGGTGCCAAAGTAAAACTGGCTTTTCTCTTCACGTATATTGTCATGTCAGTGGTGGAATGGTGTTTGGGAGAGCTCGTTGGAGATTTTCTATATTTAGACGGGAAATGCCCCTAGTGCTAGAAGCGATTCGTTATGGTGATAGAACGCTCTTTACTGAGTACTCGAATCTAGATAATTCAGCTGTCATCGTTTACTTCAAGTCTACTAAAGAAGAGTATAACAAGATTGAGGAATGGGGAGTTCTAGGAGAATACCGACCTCGATAGTGAGAAGTTCGTCGGGTGTAGCATTTGTAGAAGAACTAAGTTTCTCAAGCGAATCGGTTCTTCAAAGACCCAAGCGGTAGTTACTCAAACGATGACAGAATGCGTTCTCCCTACATGCATAAAGGTATAGGAAAAACGATAAACCTGAACTTTTCATGTAGTATTCAGGACGCCCAAAATGGAAGTCTTTACAGCCATAGAGAAAAGATGTAGCATCCGATCGTACAAAACAACCCAAGTGGGGAAGAAGGACCTCTATCGAGTGTTAGAAGCAGGTAGATTAGCACCTTCTGCCAGTAACAAGCAGCCATGGCAATTCATAGTGGTAACAGACAAACAGGTCAAAGAAAAACTAAGGGCAGCCTATGATAAAGATTGGTTCGTCTCTGCACCCGTGATCATCATAGGATGCGCTGTTCCCGAAGAAGCCTGGAAAAGAATGGATGGTCAAGAATACTGGATGGTGGATGTAGCAATCGCCATACAGAACATGATCCTAGCAGCCACAGAACTTGGTCTGGGGACTTGTTGGATCGCAGACTTCGACGAAGAAGCTATCCGAAAAGCGGTCAAACTACCCTCGAATATTCGCGTTGTCGCCATGACTCCTTTAGGTCACCCAGCCGATGAAAAGGGCCCAAGAAAAAGTAGAAAACCACTCGCAGAGATTGTCCGACACGAACACTGGTAAGATGGGCAGAGATTCACGAGTGGCGAGTTTGATTAGCATCCCAAAAGAGGAAGCCAGGAGATTTCTGGTCAGTAAACAACTCTTTCTAAGTGGCAGGGGGAAAGGAGGGAGCCTAGAAGCGACTCGGCAACTCGAATGCATCCAGAGGGATCCAATCAATGTCGTTCATAGAAATCACCACTTAGTACTGCACGATCGAGTCATAGACTATGAGCCTTCATTCTTAACCCAGTTGTTGTACAAGGAGAAGTCACTATTCGAATACTGGTGTAATGCGAAATCCATAATCCCAAGCAGAGACCTGCCCTACTTCCGGTTCAGGATGAAGAATCCTACCCTATTCCACTCCCCATTCTACGAGAGGATCAAGAGACGAAGAGGCGAACTCAGACACGAGATCTCGTTGGTCCTCTCAGAGATCCAGAAACACGGACCGCTCTCAGCAAAAGAGCTACAGGAAAGACTGCTGAAGCGAAAACAAGCTACCCACGTTCTGAACCTACTTTGGGATTTAGGAGAACTCATGATTCACCACGTAGATGGCAATGCACGATACTACGACCTCGCTGAGCGTGTTCTTCCATGCAACGAGGAACTTCCCAGCCTAGAAGAATACAGGAGCTTCATGGTTAAGAAGTATATGAAGGCATACGGACTCGTTGATGTCCGCGATTGGCGATTCGGTTGGCTCTCGATGAAAGCACCTCAGCGAAGAGACCTCGTGTCAAAGATGGAGAAAACCGACGAGCTAACCTCGGTAAAGGTCGAGAACGTGAAACACACGTACTATGCCTTGGCAGAATGCAGGGAGCGTCTAGAAGCCCCAAGTGCTCCTGTGGAAAGGCATGTGTTGTTAATCCCGCCCTTGGACAACCTACTATGGAATCGCAGACTGCTCTCAGAGATCTTCGATTTTAACTATTCATGGGAAGTATACAAGGTTCCAGATAAGAGAATATACGGATACTACGTTATGCCAATACTCAATGGAACCAGCTTTGTCGGCAGACTGGATCCAAAACTCGATCGGAAAAGCAGGAGATTAATCGTTAACTCCTTAATACTAGAGAAAGAAGCTGATCCCGACTTCCTCGAAGGACTCGCTGAAACACTGCGACGATTCCTGAAGTTACATAATGCACGCGAACTCACAATAGGTAGAACGGAGCCAACAGGATTAAAGGGGAATCTCATGAGAGAGCTGAAGAAACTCGGACCTAAGGAGTGATATCGTACGAGCTTAAAGAGTCCCGTAGAACGATGTCTGCCATTAGGAAGGCGGGATTGAGGTATCGAGATGAATGATGAACTATACGTAGTCAACAGGAGTGATTGGCGGAAGTGGTTAAGCCGAAACCACGATACGGTAGAAGCGGTCTGGCTTGTTTATTTCAAGAAACACACTGGGAAGCCCCGGATCCCCTACGATGACGCAGTTGAAGAAGCCATATGTTTCGGGTGGATAGACAGCTTAGTCAAGCGAGTTGACGATGAGAAATATATTCAGAAGTTCTCACCTCGAAAAACTGGAAGCACATGGTCTGAACTAAACAAAAAACGAGCCGAGACGATGATTTCCGAAGGAAAGATGACGGAAGCAGGGTTGATCAAGATTGAGGACGCTAAGAAGAGCGGCGAGTGGTTCCGAAACCCTATTAGCAAGGGCTCGCTTGCTGTTCCATCATTCATCCAAGCAGCACTGAATGGTAACCTGAAAGCCAAGAAGAACTTTGACCGATTAGCCCCAACATACAAACGACACTACATTGGATGGATAACAAGTGCCAAAAAGGAGGAGACACGCAGACGACGCCTCAAGGAGGCACTAGAACTTCTAGAGCAGAACAAGAAACTCGGTTTGAAATAAGCATAAAAAGACCACGGGCAGACCCATTGATGGTCGATTCGTAAGACAGCATTACGTTCTGAGCTGTGACCACGCAGGCGGATGACCACCTCAAGTCTTGTTCCGCGATAATTCTTCAAGGAGCGGTTTTACATCCGCGGGGCTTGATAGAACGGTGATCCCCTGCATCCGTTTTAGTTTCTGCACGTTCTGAATATCTATGTCTCGCATGTGGAGGGTGAGTTGCTTTCCGTGCGGAAGATCGGTCACGAGCGTCCCCGGTTTCTGGTCAACAGGGAAGATGGCGACGGGGACATTCGCTTTGATAGTCTGAGCTACGCAATTGGTAAGTAGGGAGTCGGCAATGCCATGCACGATCTTGGCCGTCGTATTCGCTGTCGCGGGGCAGATCAGAAGCAGATCATATCTGCCTAATTGAAGAGGACCAATTAAAAATGGGTTGTTGGGGGTGTTTTCTATGAAAACCTTGGCGAAACTCTCGTTCAAAGTGTCCCAAAGCTTGTACCACCTGATCACCGTCTCCCCTTCCCTAGATAGGATGACATGGATCTCCCAATCGTGTTCTTCATGGAGCATCTTCATGGTGGTAACAGATTCTACTATATGGTCGCCGCTTCCAGTGATTCCCCACGCGATCTTTAAGGTCACTGTGGCAACATGTCTCCTTTCAGCTTAAAGGCGACCTCAATCAATCGGTCAATGGTTCTGTGCAACGACTTGAGACCTTCAGTGTCTTTCTCAGCTCCTTCCTTGCCAAGATCACGCGACCACGCAGAGCAGCCCAAGTTTGCACCAAAGGGGCCTCCGCTCACGGGAATCATCTTGTTGGCGAGGAAGAAGGAGTGAATGGTCAACAGTGCGGGTTCTTGACCGCCAGCACGGTCTCCACCGACCGCCAACCCGACCCCTACCTTGTTTCGCAGAACGTCAGGATTCCTAGCGACTAACGCACGACAGCGATCGAAGAACGTCTTCAGTTGCCCACTGATCGAGCCACTGTATACGGGAGACCCTATGAGGAGTGCATCTGCTCGCGAAAGTTTCTCATAGGCCTCAAGCATATCGTCCTTGTGAACGCATCCTTTCTTCTCCCGAACGCAGTAGTCGCAGTGGATACAAAAGTCTATCTTTTTCCCCTTCAAAGAGAAATACTCGGTCAGAACTGACTGTGAACGCTTCTCAGCATATCTCAAACCCTCTTTCACCAAGTACGCCGTAGACGCGTCACGTGGGCTTCCTGAAACCCCTAAGAGTCGAATCGTGTTTGTTGTTGAACCGTTGGACTTCAAGCCACCCTCACCTACACAACTTCAGCAAATCATATAACGTGTGATTAACCGGTCAGCACCATTGAATAGGTGAGTTCCTTTCGCGTTATTTTAAACCCGACTTTTTCGTAGAGGTTGATCGCCAAGGTTGGGTTCGAATCGTCGACGCCCAATGCAACCTCAGTCATTCCTCGTTTACGCAAGTGTTCCATTCCTCTCAACATCAGCGATGTCCCTATGTCCTTATTACGATAAGGCTTCAAGACGCCTATGGAATCGATCCATCCTAGTTTCTCTTCTCGGTAAGCTACGTACTTGCGGTCTATCCACGTCCCAACGAACCCAACAGGTTTCGCGTCTATGAACGTGAAGAACCATCCTTCTCGATCGAAATCAGGATGCTGACTCCAATGCAACCACTCTTGCAGAGTGGAGGGTCTAAAGTTGAAATGCTCCTTGAAGGCTTCATTGTTCAGTTCTCGCATGAGCTGAAGGTCTTCAGAGGAGTCGTTCATAGACCTAAAGGTCACTTCTCGGTTCATCTCTACGTCTACAACTGGGCTCAGATCTCGCCGCATCGTACTGAAGACTCGGACCACTTGGAATCCCGCTGATTCAAGCAGGTGTTTGGCTACCGGCTTGTCATCTCTGCTCCAAGCCTGTGCAGTCTCCATTCCCCGCTCGCGTAGACTGGAGAGTGCAGTCTCCAACAACGCACGAGCTATACCTCTTCTCCGGTAAACGGGGATAACGCACAACCCTTGCACGAAACCTTTCTTCTCCTTCCGTTCTCTGTCCACATGGGCTTGAACACGCCCAACCGGTTGACCTTCAACCTCAGCGATGTACATACCAACAGGATCAAACTCAGGCGATTTCTCCCAAATTTCAATATCTTCCATTGTTCCAGGTCGGAAATCATCATATTCAGTGAAGGATTCATTCCGCATCCTGAGCCAGATCGCTTCATCTTCTCCCTGTACAAACGCTCGAATTTTCAAGGTTACAATCTCACTTAGAATCGGAGGTGCTGATGCAGAAAAGCAGATTTAAGGGTTATGTAGGAGAACCTGCACATCGATGTTCATCATTCTTCCTTCGTCTTTGGCTCTCGAACCGCGAAGAGCACAATTAGACTGACTGAGGCACCTAGAATCATGCTGAGGAAGAATGGGTAGACAGGTGACGCCCCGTACAGAACTCCACCAAACGCGGATGAAGGAACCGTAGCGAGGATGTTCATCGTTACGATTGTACCCATAATTCGACCTCGCTTCTCTTTAGGAATCAGGTCAGCTAGCAGCGCGTTGTAGGCAGGCATAATCAAGCAGCCGCCAACCCCAAACATAACGTGGACGACCAGCAACATCGAAAACCCAGTTGATAAAATGAAGAGAAGAGTGGAAGGCATAAAGAGAGCGTAGGCTATGAGGATGGAGCGCCTCCGACCGATCTTGTCAACGACCTTCCCAAATGGAAAACCGAGGATCAGAGTTGTAGCAACCCACACGGTGTTCACGAGACCCCACTCCAACTCCGTTATCCCAACGACATCCAACACGTAGAGAGAAGTGAACATGCGAAACATAGGCTCTTCAAAGGCGCTTACGAGAAACGCGATCGTCACAAATCGCAAGGTTCGAGGCATGTCTCTCCAAGCTTCTCTAATCGCAGTCAGAGAGTCCCGAAACGCCGCTTTCACCGCTCTAAGTTCAATTGGCTGCGGGTTCTCAAGCGTCTCTTGAAGGAAGAACAAGCGAATAAGTGCCGCCGACAACATGCAGAAGAACACGACAGTATAGACTATCCGCATACCAGGAACCACGCCATAACTATCCACGAGGTACCCAGCGATTGCAGGTGCAACAATCGTTGGGATGTTGGGAATTACATTCACCGCGGCGTATCCCATGCCACGTTTCTCTGGAGGAACTGAATCTGCTAGGATCGCGTCGAGAGCGGGTTGGTAGATTAAACTCAGATTCGAGATGACCATCCCAATTAAGACAAACCGCCAATCAGGTGCAAAGATGTGAAAGAGGAACGAGAAGGCGATGACGAAAGTCATCATCACAATGATCTGCCTCCTCCCATGTCTGTCAGCGATGACCGCGCCGGGAATCCGCACTAATCCCAAAGCCAACGCACCAACTGACCCCATCAACCCGATGACTTCAGGAGGCGCTCCAAGGTCTCGGAAGAAGGGGGATTCAAACGAGAAGGTCATGGAGAAAGTGAAGAAAACAAAAAGCCAGCTGACAATGAGAGTCAGCAAGTTTCCTCGCATAAAGGAAAACTCAGACTTGATCTTTGTCAGAACTTGACTCAACTAACTAACCAACGTGTAACGTCAGAACTAGGCGGTTCCTACATATATCCGCTCCGCGGACACGTGTAAACTCCAATCAGCGGATTCTGAAAATTAAGAAAACGGTTGATCGCGCTTGGAATTACCGTTCATAACCAATTTCCCAGATGACACGCCCCTCGGGATCTGGGCACTCGATCTCGAAGACTTCAGGAAGCCAATCATCTGGTTCATCAATCTTCCTCTGCTTGGCGGGTAGCAAGGGAAGGAGACTGGAAAGCGCATAGAGACAGACGTGTTTGTTTCCTTCAGGTAAACTCAGTTTTCCCCCCTCAAGACGGAAGCAGTCGCCAACTTGATGCGTGTTACAGTAACCCTCAATGGCTTTAACCCTCACAATCAGCGTCTTCATAGAATTGCACAGCAAAACGGGAATAGTAGCAAGATTAAAGGTTTACGCTATGATGTAGATCTGTGCGTTACTGCAAATTCAGGAAAGGGAGCAACGTCATTGAAGAGAATATCCTCAAACATCAATCGCTGTTCTGGTTGCAGACTCTGTGAACTGCATTGTAGTTGTAAGAAAGAAGGCGTCTCCGAACCTGCTACATCCAGAGTGTATGTGAAGAAAGATGACCAGCTCGGAATTGATTTCCCACTTCTCTGCTGGCACTGCGACCCATGTAATGCGATACAGAATTGCGAGCAAAACGCCTTGCAGAAGAACGAGGATGGTCTGATATATCTTGACGAAGCTAGGTGCATCGGATGTGGAAGCTGTATTGATGCATGTATCATCGAAGCAATTCGACTTCACCCAGTACAAAATATCCCTATGATCTGTGATCAATGCGGAGGGGTCCCCGTCTGTGTTCAAAAATGCCCAACGCAGGCACTATCATTTAAGGAGACAAAAGAGAAAACGCCAAGACTGCTAGGACAGGTCGTCAAGGATGCCTTGAAGAGTTGGGGTGTTAGTGCCTAGACTGTGTGGCTATGCAGGAAAAACCCTGCGCATCAATCTATCAAAGACTGTTTCCAAAGCCCAACCCCTTGACAAAACACTTGTAACAATGTACTTGGGTGGAAGAGGATTCAACTCTCAGAGAATCTATACTGAGTTACCCAGGGATGTTGAACCGCTCTCCCCTCAAAACAAGCTGTTCTTTGCTACTGGCCCCCTTGTTGGAACAGCGTTCCCCCTAGGTGCAAGGTTCAACGTAAGTGCGAAGTCTCCACAGACACGGATCCTTGGAGATTCGAATGCGGGAGGACACTTCGCACCCGAGATGAAGTATGCTGGGTACGACCAGATCATCATTGAAGGAAGAAGCCAGAAGCTAGCGTATGTCCAGATCGTAGACAACGATGTCCGGATAATTGATGCAGAACATCTCGCTGGAATGGACGTCTATGAAACTACTAGGACCATAGAGAAGGAGTCAGGAATCCGACAGATTCAGACAGTTGCAATTGGACCCGCAGCGGAGAATGGCGTTCTCTTCGCTGGAATCTTCGCCAACCTTGCGAGAGCGGCGGCGAGAACGGGCATGGGGACTGTGATGGCCTCAAAAAACCTCAAGGCGATTGCAGTTAAGGGAACTGGAGGTGTGAAAATCGCTGCTCCCAGAAAATTCGAAGCGATTATTGAAGAAGTTGAAGAAGAAACGTATGCCCACCCACAATATCAGCCTCGAAGGTTAATGGGCACAACTAGAATCCTGATGCTAGCCAACAGACTGGGCTTCCTTCCAACCAGACATTTCACCTCAGCCACCTTTGAACATGCTGAGGAAGTCAGTGGTGAGAGGTTGGCTAAAGAGTTCAATGTGAAGAACAGAGCGTGCTTTGCGTGCATTGTTCCATGCAGTCGATTCTACGCTGTGAAAAAAGGAGAATTTGCTGGCTTGTACGGAGAAGGACCAGAATACGAACCGTTAAGTAGCTTCACTGCCAGAGTTGGCAACTCCCATTTAGATCTGGCGTTGAAAGCCGTAGACTTGGTGAACAGGTTAGGAATGGATGCAATCACCACTGCAGAATGCATTGCTTGGGCGATGGAGCTGTATGAAAGAAAAGAGCTTACTACAGAAGAGTGTGATGGACTTAACCTTGAATGGGGAAATGGTGAAGGAGTATTGAGTTTAATTGAGAAAATCGCTACCCGCGAAGGATTCGGTGACGTATTAGCTGACGGAGTGAAACGGGCAGCTGCGAAACTGGGCAGGGGAGAGGAACTAGCACTCCACGTCAAAGGTCTCGAGATCATCCAAGCTGATCCTCGCGGAGTGAAGGGGTATGGATTAGGATACGTAGTTGCTAGCAGAGGTGGTGATCACCTGAGGTCTGAGCCATTCCTAGAGTTAACAGATGATCCTTCGAAAGGAATAGAGCTCTTCGGGGTACCTGAGGCAACCATGAGGCTTGAGTACAAAGGAAAAGGAAAACTTGTTCGTTACTTCGAAGATTGGTGTGCGGTTATAGACGCCTTGGAGGTCTGCAAGAACCTTGCAGAGAACATGAACCTATTACCATGGAAGAGAGCCGCTGAAGTCACTGAAGCAGTAACAGGTCTCCACTTCACGGAGGGACAAATACACGACATCGGTGAAAGAATTGTCAATCTTGAGAGATTATACTTGCTTCGAGAAGGGGTCACAGGGAAAGATGACTGCTTACCAAGCAGATTTCTCACTGAACCTATTCCAGATGGAGCCTCCAAGGGAGCACTCTTTGAGATCGAGCCAATGTTGAAGGAGTATTACGAAGAACGAGGATGGACGCAAAATGGAGTACCGCAAGGAGCAACTCTCAGCCGCCTTAAGCTCCCACCAGCGTCACAGAGGAAAAACTAAGGGATCTCTCAAACGCGGATTGATCGTCTGACAACAATCTTAATAGTGTACTAAGACCCTTCTTCAAAACTCGCTAAAGGAGAGGGCGATGACTTCAGGCTCAGGCGTCAAAATCGTGCTCACTGCTTCTGGCACTGAGATGAGCGATTACTACAACAACCCGTTTGTAGCCTTCGTTGCAGGCTTCGCTAAAGGTCCAGTTCCTTCGTGGTTGTTGAGGAAGGTGATTTACCCACCAGTTGAGCGCGATGCCCATGGAAGGGCTAAATACGCACCTTATGGGTTGAGGAAGGTCGAAGCTCTTCTCCTAAAGAACGGGTTCGCTGAGTCAGATGTCGCCGTGGTTCACCCCACAGACCTAGACTCGTTTATTGGTTCAGAAACAAAAGTGGTCGGAATCTCCTCCATGGATCCAACAGGAATGGGATACGTCAGCAAGACGTATTCTTCGCTACTAGGCGGAGGAGAATCAATGAACGCAATCGAGTTCAAGAGACTCCTAAATCATCCCAACATTCGAGCTTTTAAGCCAAAAGTCATCGTTGGAGGATTCGGATCGTGGCAACTCGAACGAAAAGGCTTAGTCGACAAATATGGCATTGATTGCTTACTCATCGGCGGGAAGGTAAATACGATAGTTGATCTTTTCGACAAAGCAGTCAATGGAGAACCGCTTCCAACGATTATCCGTGATGAAAAGAACCATACGGGTGACGCTGAAGATGCAGGGTTACCAATGATAAGGCATGCCGCGATTCATGGCGCAGTGGAAATTTCCAGAGGATGTGGTAGAAACTGTCAATTCTGCACTCCGACAATGCAGAACAAGGTCGATATACCACTCGACGCAATTTTAAAGGAAGTTAAGACAACGATGAATGAGGATTTTTCAAACATCACTTTAGTTACGGAAGACCTGTTCCTCTATGGAGCAAAGACTAGTCGATTCATCCCGAATAAGAGAGCAGTCTTAAAACTTGTCAGAAGCATCGCGGATCACCCGGGAGTTATAGGTATTCAACCTTCCCACATGTCTTTAGCTCCTGTAGTATATGACCAAGGAATGGTCAAGGAAGTCGCAGAAGTTCTTATCGAACACAGCTGGTACTCTCATGGAGGGAAGCCGATCGTTACGTCTGAAACGGGGATTGAAACAGGTAGTACAAGACTCATGAGAAAGTACATGGCTGGCAAAATGCTACCGTACAAACCGGAACAGTGGCGAGAGGTCGTCACACAGGCTTTCGGGATCTTGAACGATAACGATTGGTATCCTCTTGCCACCCTCATCATCGGGCTTCCTCAAGAAAGGGAAGAGGATGTAACGGAAACACTTGAGCTCATGGATGGTTTGAAAGGTTACAACGCTTTCTATGTGCCACTCTTTTTCGTCCCACTAGAAAACTGCTTACTGATGCATCGGAAAGCCGCAGAGATCGATTCGCTCACAGAAATCCGCTGGGAACTCTTAACCCGTTGCTGGGAATACAACGTCAGAATCTGGCGTGACACGTTCCTTCACCACCGAATCCGCAACCCATTAGTCTTCAACACCATAAAACGAGTTATGATTCCATACATAGCTAAAACTGTCGGGCTCTACTATGGACTGAAACACGGCGAGCAGATGAGGCAGGCCATATGGAAAATGGCAGTCGCTTAGAAGTTTGAATCACCGTTCCAACCTAGCTGAGCCTACTACACCAAGAGGTCAAATCCATCGGGTAAACGACGGGTTCCCAGTTTGAGAGTAGTAATGATATGAAGAACACGCTTGAAATACTGAGAGATCATTACGGAATTGAAAACGCAAATTTGCAGCAGTTAGACAGTGACGGAAGGAAGCTCAACTACCTAGTAAGCACCTCGCAAGGACAGAAATTCGTCTTCAAACAATACAAAACCAAACTTGGACTCCAAGAATATCTGGATGCAGAAAACCAGATTCTACAACTTCTCACAAAACATGTCCCTTATGCCTTCCCTGAACCTCAAAGAAACCTGAACGGAGAATTCATCACAAACATCGAACACGGGAAAAAACTGGGTCGATTGCTCACATTCATTAAAGGAAGGTTTCTGAGCGAGGTGAACCATTCGACACGACTCTTTCATTCCATTGGTAGCTTCCTAGCCGAAATGGATCAAGCATTAACCTCTTTTCGCCACCCTGCAATAGAAGCTCGACAGCTAGACTGGGACTTACAGCACTGCCTAGACAATCAGAGACTTGCTATTTACATTGAAGAACTACAACGCCGGAAACTAGTCGATTACTTCTTCCTCCAATTCAGGGAAACGGTGCTTCCAGAGATAAGGAGTTTGAGAAAGAGCACAATCCACGCAGACGTTAACGACTGGAACCTAATTGTACGGAAAGGACAGGTCGCTGGGATCATCGATTTCAGCGATGTAGTTTATTCCCCTTTAATCAATGAATTAGCAGTCACAGTGACCTACGCGATTCTGGGAAAGCAGGAACCAATTAAGTGGGCGTGCTACATAATAGAAGAATACACCAAAGTATTACCATTAGAGGACAAGGAAGTCGCACTGCTCTACTACCTTATCGCTGCTCGCCTATGTACAAGCGTCTGTATCTCAGCCTACAACAAGAAGCAGTATCCAGACAACAAGCACCTCACGGTTAGTGAAAAACCCGCTTGGGACATGTTGGAGAGATGGATTACCATCAGTCCCATTCAAGCCACAAAGAACTTCAGACACGCCGCGGGTTTCCAGAAAAGAGTCTACTCACCCCTCCAGAAAAGCTTGAACGATCGAATGAAGCACATCAGCAAATCACTCTCCATCACCTACTCACGACCCATTAGAATGGTGAAAGCAGCATTTCAATACATGTATGATGCTGGTGGACGAACCTACCTCGACGCGAGAAACAACATCCCCCATGTCGGGCACTGTCACCCCAAAGTAGTCCAAGCAGGTCAACGACAGATGGCGACCCTGAACACCAACACTCGTTACCTATACGATCAACTGAACGACTACTCATCTAAACTCCTCGCGAAGTTCCCGAAGCCACTAAGCAAAGTCTTCTTCGTGAACTCCGGCAGTGCGGCAAGTGACTTAGCCATCCGCTTGGCTTACACGCATACAGGTCGCAGAAAGATCCTAGTCGTAGAACACGGCTATCATGGGAACACAAAGACAGGTATTGAGATCAGCCCCTACAAATACGAAGGAAAAGGTGGTCAAGGTCAAGTTTCCCACGTTGTGAAAGCTCCCATTCCAGACACCTACCGAGGGAAATACAAACAGAATTCCAAGGAAGCAGGGAAGCAATACGCCAACGAAGCCATTGAACTACTCAATGCGAATGGCGGAGACATAGCAGCTTTCATCTGCGAACCCGTGATAGGGGGAGGTGGCCAAGTGCCACTCCCCAGTGGATACCTGAAGGAAATGTATGGAGCCATTAGGACACGAGGAGGAGTATGTATATCCGATGAGGTGCAAACGGGTTTTGGACGCTTAGGAGGAAGTTTCTGGGGGTTCCAAACCCAAAACGTTGTCCCAGACATCGTTGTTCTCGGTAAACCGATGGGAAATGGGCACCCGATTGCTGCAGTCGTGACCACAGATGAGGTGACACAAAGCTTCGAAAACGGAATGGAATTCTTCAGTTCATATGGAGGAAACCCCGTATCATGCGCAATCGGACTGGCTGTCCTTGAAGTAATTGAAGAGGAGAGACTGCAGGAAAACGCTTTGGTGGTTGGTAACTACCTAAAACAGAAACTAAGCCTGCTTACCGAAGAGCATACAGAAGTGGGCGATATACGAGGCACTGGGTTTTTCCTTGGAATCGAACTCGTGAAGAACCAAAACACGTTCGAACCACACACTGAGCTTGCACAGCGTTTGAAGAATCAGTTGAAAGAGAATGGCATCTTAGTCGGGACTGATGGGCCCTACGAAAATGTGATCAAGATTAAACCCCCCATGTGCTTCACTCAGAACAACGCGCAACAGCTGGTCGATGAGTTGGAAAGGTGCCTTTGATACATGTTCGCAGGGCTTTTGTAACACGGAGTTGTTGAAGACCACAAACCAGTTGGTGAGGGCTATAA
>CP070765.1:651849-660310 GCA_020345645.1 Candidatus Bathyarchaeota archaeon
GTTAGGAAGACCTGAATGATGTCCATTACTGTAATTAAAGCGGTGAAGGCTATAACAGTCTTCCATGAGAAGAAGCTCCCAACATAAACGGAGATGAGGACTGCGAAGAGGATCGCGAAAATGTTGAGCAGAAGAAGGTTCCAAGAGAAGAGGTACAATGTAACGAAGATTAAGGGTGCAATCAGACTGTCGAATGGATTGCCTAGCACCGCGTACCCAAAGAGAAACAGGATAACAGAGCAAGCGAACAAGAACAGTAGTTGAATGGCTTGCTGTGGAACGAACACGAAAATCGTGACCATAAGACCCATCACAAGCACAAGAAGGGTTGCTTCTCGGATTCCAACCTCTGCTTGTTGAAATGGTGTCCTAAGCCTATACTTCACCTTGTTGAAGAGCATGAACGTGGCAAACGTGTCAATGGCGATTATTAAAGGAAGAACTATGTCTAGATTCATACGCCCAACCTTGAGAGATTAAGGATTTAACCTTTAGGTCCGTACACTTCAATCGACGGATCCTAAAACCGTTGAACCATCTCAATAGATAGTTGCGTTGAGAATGTTGATTATTCCAAGAGTTAGGAGAACCGCCTCTTCTGTACGAATTGTCTCAACCGTCTGACAGGGGGCAAAATTCACTACGAAATCTGTCATGTTCTCAAGTTTACGCCCTTCATGTTCTAGGAGTTCATATAATCCCTTCGAAGGAGCCCCAAAAACCAGAAGCTTCTTTTCAGCAACCATCCACTTATCCCGCAGCGCCTCGTTAACGTTCACATAAGATGCACCACGTCGAGACGTTGCTACGATTAGATCAAAGTGGTGGGTCTCCAAGAACTCACCCAACAGCTGGTCATCTGATCTCGTAACACGGTATCCCCAATAGGCTTTAATCTGACCACCATCCGCAACCTCAGCCTCCAAGTGCTTCCGTGATATGTGTTTTATTTTTACAGTCAAGCGAGTGCCGATCGGCGTCTTCTTCCCACGAACCAGAGCCAAGTCCTCCACGCCAATATCAACCATGTTTCCCATTCTGGTGTGAGTCATGACAACGCCTTCTCGAAACTCACCTCGTACAAGATCTTTCACCTTACTACCGAGAGGGTGATGGGGAGTACGTAATGGAGGTAACACACCAACATAGCGCAGTTCCGGTCGCAATCCAAAGAGGGGCTTTCGAAGGTATTGAGGGGTCTCCATATAGGAGAGAATGATCGAGATTAAGGAGATCTCGTCGTTCCACTTCCGACTTGAATCGTCCTTGTAAACGATAATTTGGTCAACTCCAAAGATTGCAGCAGCACGTCCGATTAGACCTATCTTGAGAGTCTTATCTCGGAGGTGTGGAACATCAGACACCAACGATGCAGGGACAGCAATCGACAAACGCGTATTAACCATTGTTTTTCCATCCATTGACCAATCGAAACGTTCGCTAGATCACGTTGCCTTTAAAAGACTTGTGTGTAAAAGGAGTTAAGAAGGCGACTCCCGATGCTCGGAAACACGATTCTCGATAACCCTTCTGCGATCAGCAACGTGGACAAGAAGAACATGCTTCAATTCTGCGAACGAACGGCTGAGTTCTTGAAAGACGCAACGGTTAGGACAAAAGCGCTACAGATACCGATTGAGACCGAGGTGTTAGGAAGAACCATCACCTATCGACGTCCCAAGAACATAATCATCATAGGTATGGGAGGATCAGCTATAAGCGGTGACCTGCTGAAAGATTGGCTGTTTGATAAAGCCACGGTTCCAGTAGAGACATGTAGAGACTTCGTGCTTCCTGCATATGCAGATCATGAAAGCCTAGTTGTAGCAGTGAGTTACTCAGGAGATACGGAAGAGACCCTGAGTGCCTTCCTCCAAGCAATAAAACGTGGCTGCAAACCCATCTCATTATCCTCGGGAGGACATCTGCAGAAAATCGCTCAGACACTAAAGACTCCGCATATTCAGATACCATCCAATTTCCCTGCCCCGAGATCGGCAATCGCATACCTTTTCATGCCACTCGTGATTCTGATGAAAAAATTGCATGTAGTCAGCGGAGTAGAACGAGAGATTACTGAATCTTTCAGCGTCGCAGAGAGGATCAGCCAAGAAAATGGCATCAACTCACCAACGATGATTAACAAAGCCAAGAAGATAGCAACTGAAGTCAACAACACCATTCCAGTGGTCTATGGGTTCAGGCAATATGCTTCTGCAGCCCGTAGACTCAAATGTCAATTCAACGAGAACAGCAAAGTTCCAAGTAAGTTTGACTTCTTTACTGAACTGGACCATAATGAGGTCGTTGGATGGGAAGCCCCCACGAGTCTAACAACGAATTTTTCTATCATCATAATAAGAGACCGAGAAGAACCCCCTCAGATCACTCAGAGAATCGAGCTAACGAAGCAGATTGCATCATCGAAAGTCCGTAAAGTCATCGAGATAGAAGCAGCCGGCAAGGGTAACTTGGCAAAGATCCTGTCGATTATCCAAATCGGAGATTTCGCCAGCACCTACCTAGCGCTCCTCAGAGGAACAGATCCAACTCCGACGGAGACAATAGCCCACGTTAAAGCAAGCATTAGAACGAAAAGTAACTATGTCAAGGAGACCTTGAACAAACTCACCTCTCCAGAAACCTCTACAAGGTTGAGTTGCGAATGAAGAAGAACAACGTTACAATGTATGAAGCAGTCAACGAAATCGCTCGCCGTCGAGGATTTTTCTGGCCCTCCTATGAGATCTACGGAGGCGCGAGTGGTTTCATGACATATGGACCTTTAGGCTCCTTGCTGAAGAGAAAAATCGAAGCAACATTCAGAGATGCTTTCCTTAAGCCTCTCAAGATGCTCGAAATTGAGTCCGGTATAATCACTCCAGCGAAAGTCTTTGAAGCATCAGGACACGTGAAGTCCTTCAAAGAACCGATGGTTGAGTGCACGAAGTGCAGGAGGAAGTTCAGAGCGGATCATCTGCTAAGAGACCAAGCGAACATAAGCGATTCAGAGACAGAGAAACTGACCTTAAAACAGGTTTCCAAAGAACTTAAGCGACATAGCATTCAGTGCCCTGAATGTAAAGGAGAATTTGGTCACCCTCAGTATTTCATGACAATGTTTGTGACGAGAATCGGTCCATATTCTGATTCCGTTGGCTATGGGCGACCTGAAGCAGCCCAAAGTATCTTTGTGGAGTTCAGACGTCTTTTTGAGGTGGCACGAGAGAGACTGCCTTTAGGGTTAGTTCAGATCGGCCACGCGCTGAGAAACGAGATCTCTCCTAGGCAAGGTCCTATAAGACTCAGGGAATTCACCATAGCAGATATCGAATTCTTCTTCGATCCCCAAGATGCTAAATGCAACCTCCTTAAGCAGGTTGAAGATGAAACACTACCCCTCATTCCAGGGACGCTTAAGAGCCAAGGTCTCAAAGAAGCCCTAGAAGTCAAAGTCAGTGAAGCCTTACAGGAGGGGTACATAGCGACTGAGTGGTTAGCATACTTCATGGTTCTAGCCAAAAGATTCTTGAACTCGCTCGGAGTCCCAGATGAAAAGCAACGTTTCATTGAGAAGCTAAGATGGGAGAGAGCCCATTACTCCGCTCAAGGATATGATCAAGAAGTACTTCTCGACCGCTTAGGTTGGACTGAAGTTTCAGGACATAACTATCGCACAGACTTCGATCTTAAGCAGCATATGAAGTGGAGTAAGGTGGATATGCAGGTTTTCAAGGAATATGACCAGCCGAAGTCCGTGGACAGGGTCTTCATCAAGCCGATCCGCTCCACCATAGGTCCAGCCTTTAAGGAGGATGCGAAGAAGGTTATTGATGTCATTACAGGTGCTGATGCTTCGAGATTTATGCAAGAGATGAAGAAGAAAGGCTACGTTCTTGCTGAAAACTTCAGGATTCTACCTGAACACGTGCAAGTTAGCCGAAAAACAGTGGAAGAGAAGGGGAGAAAATTCGTCCCCCACGTAGTTGAACCGAGTTTTGGAATAGATAGACTGGTATACATCGCTCTCGAAACGGCGTATGAGAAGAAGAAGGATAGAGCAATTCTCAAGTTTCCGCGGGAAATTGCCCCTATACAAGTCGCAGTCTTCCCCTTGGTCACGAAAGGAGATTTGGGGAAAAAAGCGCAGGAACTGCAGAGGAAATTATCCGAGGAAGGATTGGAAGTGTTCTACGACGAATCAGGGTCTATTGGCCGAAGATACGCAAGAGCCGACGAAGCAGGAATACCATTGTGCATTACCGTTGACAAACTTACCCTTGCAGACAACACCATCACCGTACGTGATCGAAACACGTGGACACAGGTCCGCATTAAAATTCCAGAACTAGTCCCGAACCTAAACGCATACTTTGACCGCAAAATCACGTTTGAAGATCTAGGAAGCATCAGTAACTAGTTACACTTTTTAACAGATTTGCACATTCTAATTATGAAATAGAAAAGGGTGTTTCTGGGGCGAAGAATTGGTCCTTCCCGTTGAAACAGAAGAACGAGTAAAACGACGAGCTCTTAGTGTCTGTCAGGACCACCTGCGGAAAGTCTTAGAGATAACCAGGAAAGTTCCGCAGATGGTTGACTGCTTTGCAGCAAATGACAAGAGCGAGGCGAGACAGGTTTTCGTCGAGATCAGAAAAGCCGATGACGAAGTAGATATTGCCCGACGGGTCGTCTCTCGTGAGCTTGCTCAGATCGGAGCGATTCTCATCAACCGTGAGGACTTTCTGCGCTTCACGAATCTAGCTAGTGAGATAGCTGACTTCTGCGAAGGTATTGCCTTCTGGCTCTCCCAAATCTTAGATCGTGGGTGGAAGGTTCCGTCGGAAATCAAGCAGGGTCTCTCAAAACTCGCAGAAGCCATGTTGGACACGGTGATTAAACTTAGAGAAACCGCCATCACTCTCTCATTTGGCTCTACGAAGACTCTGGAGAAAGCTAAGGAAGTCGAGACTGCTGAAAGAGTAGTCGACGACGTTTACAGAGACCTCGAAGTAAAAATCATCAACAGCAACATGGAGATTCCTGCAATGCTCCTCCTAAGGGATATAACTCAGCTTCTTGAAGATGCAGCCGATAAAGCTGAAGATGCATCTGACGCAGCACGGATCCTATCATTTGCCATGTAAACGTGAAACAGATGCCTAAGCCTATCTCCGTTGAATTAATCGAAGATTTTTTAGTCGTCTGGAATACTACTGAAGCCTCAAAGCTTTATGAGAGAGGATACTTTGGAAAACCCTTAGGGATTCCAAAGCCAAAAACCACCACGTTCGATGCTCCCCTAATCCTCGATTTAATAGAAGGGCTATACCTCCTCGAAGAGGGCATCATTGACGTAGAAGAAAACTTGCCGTCAAGAAGAAAAGTTGATACTGAAAAACTTCGGGCTTTAGCGCAAGAGGTTTACGAAGACTTCAACGCAAAGTACGCAGTTTACAGGGATCTAAGAAAGAACAAATACGCCGTAACTCCAGGCATCAAGTATGGCTGTGACTTCGCTGTCTACAAGTACGGTCCAGGAGTTGAACACGCACCGTACATGGTCTCTGTAAAGAAAAGGGGAGAAGACATTACAGCAACCGACATCGTTAAAGCTGGAAGACTCGCTACAACAGTTCGAAAAAGATTCATCGTAGCCTCTCCAAGCCCAAAAGATGAGAAGGACGTTAAATACCTCATTTTCAAGTGGTTCAAAGCTTAAGGAGAATGTAGGAACCCTTAAAAGAGCGCTGTAAAAAAGGTAACAACACACGGAGTAGATGCAATGCCAACTCACGGATCATTATCCAAGGCTGGAAAAGTACGAGGGCAAACGCCGAAGGTTGAGGGCAAACCTCGACGGCATCTTATTCCAAGAATACGCTCACGAAGAAACTACGAGAAACGCATTGTGCTTCAACGAAAAGCTGGACAAAACTGGAAGTCGTTCAGGCGCTAAGTGAACAGCCCCTTCTAAACACTTATGCAGAGTAGAGCGGTTTATCTTAGGTTATGTCCCAACCCGACCTAATCCTGATTAACGGTAACATAATAACAATGAACCCTAAAAGGCCAAAAGCCAGTTGTGTCGCTGTCGGATGTGGCAGAATCCTTGCAGTAGAAGAGAAAAAACCAAGTTTTACTGAATCTAGCGATGCCACGGTAATCGATCTGCATGGAAAAACGGTTATCCCTGGCTTCATCGACGCACACGTCCATGGGGTCTCGCTAGGTAGTTCACTGTCCCGAATCAATCTTCGCGGAGTCAAATCAATCAACGAAATCCAGAAGACGGTTAAGAAATGGATTGAGACAACAGCTGATAATGATTGGATCATTGGTCGCGGGTGGGATCAGGACCTATTAAGTGAAAATCGCTATCCAACTAAGAGGGACCTTGATGAAGCTTCACCACGTAACCCTGTTCTCCTCTACCGTACATGCGGACACGTATGCGTCGTAAATTCCCAAGCACTTGAAATGGCCGGCATCGATGCAGAAAGCCACGTTAACGAACTCCGAGGGGGACAGATTGACTTGGACAGCGAAACCGGAGAAACCACAGGAATACTCCGGGAGAATGCACTGAAACTCATAGGCGATGTTTTACCAAGGTCGAATTCAGATGAACTGACAGGGCTCTGTTTGGCTGCCTGTCAGAAGATGGTTGAGGAGGGAATCACAACCGTCCATTGGATCGTAAGTTCACCAGAAGAGCTTCGGATCCTCAGTTCCCTTGAAAAACGAAATCTGGTCCCGGTACATATCTACCTCATGATCCCGGCGGAATACTTAGACCACTTAGTTAGCCTCGGCTTAACAACAGGCTTTGGTAGCAATAGATTGCGAATGGGCTGCGTGAAAGTGATGGCAGATGGTTCATTGGGAGGAAGAACCGCTGCTCTTGAAGAACCATACGTAGACCTTCCTACTTCACGGGGGATCCTCCTCCTCTCTCAAAAGCAGTTAAAGAAAATGGTCCGAGTAGCGCATTCAGGAGGTTTCCAGTTGGCGATACATGCAATTGGCGACAGAACAATTGGGATCGTGCTAGAGACGCTGAAGAACGTTATCCAATCTCCTGCAGATATGAACCGTCGACATCGGGTTGAGCACGCTTCAGTCCTGAATCCGAAACTGATAGAGAAGATGCAAAACCTCGGAGTTATCGCCTCGATTCAACCTCATTTCATTGCATCAGACTTCTGGATCAACGAGCGATTAGGAAAAGCGAGAGCGAGATGGACTTACGCACTGAAAAGCCTCCTTGAAAGCAACATTCCCACGGTAGCTGGCTCCGATGCCCCCGTCGAACCCATCAGCCCGTTGAAAGGCATCTGCGCCGCCGTGACGGAAAACGCTACCCCAAGCGAGAACCTCACCGTAGACCAAGCTTTGAAACTTTACACCTTCAATGGAGCATATGCTTCCTTTGAAGAAAACGTAAAAGGGTCGATTGAAGTTGGGAAAGTTGCAGATTTGGTCGTTCTTTCAGAAGACCCTTATGAAATCGAGCCTGAACAGATCAAGGAAATCAAGGTTGAAAAGACAATCGTGGCGGGAGAAGTAGTCTATGATAGAGAAAACCACCATTTACCCTAAGCCCGACGGGGAACATCAACAGAATGACGCTCAGACTGAGATATGTCGAGAGATAATCGATCAGCTTATGTCAATCGACTCATTAACAAAGGAGAAAATTAACCAAATAAAAGTGGTCGCAGCCCGAGGGCGAGGGATCAGCTCAATCGTCCAGAACTCTAGGCTCATAAAAAACCTACGGATTGATGAACGCTCGAAATTACTTCCCCTGCTTACGCGAAAGCCGACTAGAGTCGCTTCCGGCGTCACTATTATTGCAGTCATGACGGAACCTTGGCCTTGCCCTGTCCAGTCTCCCTGTTCATATTGTCCAGGAGGCCCGTCGGTAGGCGTGCCACAAAGTTACACGGGATTTGAACCCGCTACGATGAGGGGAATCCAACATGGATTTGATTCCTATACCCAAGTTCACGCTCGCCTAGATCAACTCAGGAAGATCGGGCATCAAGTTGACAAAGTTGAAATTGTCATAATGGGCGGCACATTCCCAAGTACTCCGAGAAAGTACCAAGAAGATTTTGTGAAAGGCTGCCTAGATGGTCTGATCGGTCACCAAACCACCAGCCTTAAAGAATCGAAAGAGCTGGCTGGAGTCGCTACAATTCACAATTCAGGAATAACCGTGGAAACTCGACCGGACTGGTGCAGAGAGAAGGATGTTGACCAGATGCTTCAAATGGGAGTGACCCGCGTCGAGGTCGGAGTGCAGAATGTATACGACTCGATCTACGAGCAGATAAATCGAGGTCACACGGTGCAAGACGTTGTCGATGCTACACGGTTGCTGAAGGATTCAGGTCTCAAAGTGCTCTATCACCTCATGCCAGGGCTACCTGGCTCCAACTTTGAAATGGATCTG
>CP070765.1:660410-679806 GCA_020345645.1 Candidatus Bathyarchaeota archaeon
CGTCAGCGTAGCATATGCCAATCCCGCGTATCTCCAACTGAACTCTACAGTCACGCTTCGAATGGAATGGGACGCACTTGGGAACCTCAACTATTTCATCTCCGTTGAGGGCAAACCGGACCTGCCATCACCAATCTTTCAGTACCATCCAGATGTCGGAGATTCGGGTAAACCATACTTCTACTTGACACCGTCCCGCCCACACGCGTTTGTGAAGTATTTTCAGTTCATCGGCGCATGGAGTGCGTACAGCATACTTTCACCCGCTTGGATAACACACCTATATTCTCCAGGATTCGTCTTTTCAGGAACAGATGCTTGGGAAGAGGTGGCAACTGCAAAAGCCCTCAGTGGGAACGATGCATTACTAGACAGCTACATTCGCTGGGGCGGTGTTCACTACGAGGATGCTTACGTTGAAAGCGGTAGGACAAATCCGCAAGTTCCACCGAATGAAATTCAGTTTGCTTCCAAAGCAGATTTCGACCAGTTTCAAGAAGGAGCTCTGTTATTAGATCTAAACGCCATACTATATGATGTCCCAACAAGACAATCGAATTCTCGATGGGCATGGGTGACCTCGCAGGGACCCTACATCAGCATTGTACTTGGCAGTATCGTACTAGTTTTCACCATCGACTTGCCTAGCATTTGGAAAAAAAGACGTGGGAGATAAACTCTTCATAGATTGGTTTAATTTGTGTCAGCTCAGGAGATGTCTTCCGTACATTTCCTATTTCCCACTGAAGAACCATTACCTCCAATACCAAATAATTGTCACTAAAAAGCCAACAAGCCACGTAACCATATTACCTGCCACCACAACCATATACACCTTTGATCTTACCTTCTTTATTGCCAGTCGAAGCAGTAGAACTTCGATCACGATTGTAGCGATTAATGCTAAGACAGCGTATAGAAGACCGTCAATTGGGGGAGGAGGAGTCCAATTCGAGATATTAAACCCCATCGCAGTCGCTTTCCTCCCACATCGCACGGACACAAGTTGGTGCCAGCATGGAACCACAGAAAGAACGGTAAGGCAAAGAACAGCAATACGCCAACGAGAGAAACCCGAGTATTCCTCACCATGCAGTACAACATCCTCTCCTCCGAGGCACCAGCTAACATAAACGGGGTTTCCAGCGGACTTAAGATTTGACTGAGTTTTGAGAAAAGTTGCTAAAGCACTTACGATTTTCTCTTTCATCTAGAATGAAGGACATGGTGGTGGGCAGTCCCATTCGAGACCGTATTTGCCCGTCACGGTGACGACGTCGAAGATGTCCACTCTGCAACATTCAGGGACCAGGTCTGTGCCTGGGAACCAGTTGGTGTCAGGGAAACTTCCGCCTGTTGAGCCATACGCAGATGCGACCATGACGACGTCGAAGATGTCGATCCGATAGCAACCGTTGTTTTTCCTGACGAAGTCGATTTCTCCGAGTGGTGGTGTTTCCATGTAATACTGCCTGTTCGCGGTGAGGGCGAGGTAGCCGCCTGCGCCTGCGACGAAGTCGGTGGCGTAGAATGCTCCAGCGCCTTGGAAGGCTGTCTGCCAGGGGAGGTTGCCTGGCGTGTATCCTCTGGCATCACCGACGACCCAGTACTCAACATGTAGTGTTCCTGCAGCCGTAGCTTGTATCAATCTCATATCTGCGTCGCCACCGTTACCTGAGCACGGTGTGTAGATTTCGTAGTCGACGCCTTGAACCAACGGTGTTCCGTTGAGCGTTACTGTTCGTTCAATCCAAAACACACCTGAATTACCTAAGCTAACGAAATCCATACCAGAGCCACCTGCCCACGCAATGTCTTCGATGTGGAAGGCACTGAGTGGAGTCGTCTTCAGCCAGTCGAATGAGTTGATTACGGTTCCACCATAATAGGTATTCCAATAACTCAAAGTACACCAGTACATCTCGACAGCACAGTCGTTGTTGGTGATGTTAAGATGGTCAATGTACTGTACTCCTGGGAAGCCCCATGAGCTAGGCGTCTGATACGTGTACCAGATGTTAGCATAGACCTGTGATGCATTCAAGTGTTCCACAACGTTGCCAGTCACTGGTTCAATCGCGTAACCATCTGACCGATAGGTGAAGGCGTTCATTGACTGCTCTTCAGCAGTATCGTAGTCGATGTAGGTGCCTGTCACCCATTCGGTGATGAATGCGTTCTGGTCGATGCCCAAGTCGTAGGGTGGAGCGGTGATGCCGTTGCCATAAAGGTCCATTCGATTCAAGTTCTGGTAATCGTAGTACCAACTTGAGTACATCTTGTTCATAGCTGTCGGCGGTCTGATGGTTCCGTATACTAGAATCGATTCATCGGTCTTGTACATGTTCATGAAGGAGTAGCCGTTCTCCGGCCCAGCGCCCTCTGAGTTCACAACCGCTTTCACGTTGCACTTCCAAGCCCTGTAGCTGGCAGTGCTCCATAAGGGGATGTTGACGCAATACTCGTAGTGTGCCAAGCCACTGGACTTCTTCACAGCAGCTTGAGCCTCATCATAGGTTAAGGCATTGTAGCCTTCAAGCAGAGTGGCGTCAAGATCTGGAAAATTCGGGTCACCATTTTCATCAAACCCTGTGATGTAGTTAGAGCCATAGGCGTAGTACTGAGATGAATGCATTAAGCCGTACTGGTAGAGTGGTGGGAACCGTCCAAGCTTCCAGCTGCCAGTATAGATGTGGAAGGCAGGTTCATATGTGATATAAATCATGAGTTCGGTGCCCCCATTGAATGCATTTACCGTGAAGCCGATGGTTTCAAGGTGGTGTTTTAAGTCACCTCCAGCGCAATGTCTCCTCGGGTCGTCAGTCCGGATATACATTTGAATTGGATGCACGTTTTGACCAGCATGTGTTGGGTGGTCACTCGGATAAACTCGGAGGAACTCAGCTGACCACGAGAGAGTTGGATTATGGACTGGGTTCAGTGTTGATCCCTGGATGAAGCCTTCAGCGTCCAAGAGAGCTGCAGCAGCGTCCGGATTGTATTCGTATGAGAAACTGCTACTGCCCCAACCCGGGTGTGTCTGGTTACGCCACCCTTTATGAGGGGCTGCTAGCAGTTGATCGATTCGTTCGGCTAAGCCCCCACAGCAATCAGACACGATCAGGTCTTTGTTTACTAGGTATGTGATTGCCTTTCGGACTCCGCTACGCTTCTTGCCATAGATGAAGGACTCAACGCCGGGGTAAGTCTTGATGGTATGGTTGCTGTTAAGGTCGAACTCACACATGCCCTGGTCAGCAACTCGACCGAGACAGATGTTCGGGTCCGTGATAGCGTCTGCGTAAAGGGCGTCGGTGAGTTCGTAGCCTACGACATCTATTTCTGACGCTTTCAGAGCCTCATACGCGACTTCAACCGAAGCGTAGTACTTGATCAGCAAGTTATCCATCCGCGGACCTTTAGCCGCGGTAGCCAAAGGTGACAGAGCGAATAGAAGTAAAGTCAGAATGAGACAACAGAATAGATAGGTCTCCATTCTCCCCTTCATAAACCGCACATTAATAATCTCAGTATCAAGATTCTTTAGGGTTTTTATACGCGCTGCCTAGGTAGCTCAGCCTCGTATATAGTGGAGACATCTCCATAATCGATGAATAATTCTACGACTTCTCAGTTTCATTCGTAAGCCAATCTGCTAGCGTGATCTTGTTGGTGTTATAGTGTTTCTCGGCTGAGACAATGCCTCGCTTAGTCAACCTAAGAAGGATTCTATGAGTCTTCACTCTTGAGAACCCAGTCTTCCAACGAATGTCTTTTTGAAGCATTATACCTCCCTCTGCAGATAGGGTTTCTATCACCTTTCTCTCATCGTTCTCCAGAACCCTTAGAACTGCTGAAAGGGCAGACTCTTTCTCGACTAGCCTCGAAGTGGGTTTCCTCGATCGCTCTTGGCTAAGTTCTGGGAATACTAGGGAATATCCTAACGCCGATATAGCCATGAGAAGAGGAGCAATGAAAAGGACAAGCCAAACTGATTCTGGAACCCCTGAAGCCATTCCGCGGCCTCTTCCATTAAAACCTCCTTCAAATGAAAAAACCAGTAGACTGAGGATGCTGACGACCACTGCAATTGCTAAAATGAAAGCTAGGACCTTGAGACGCATAATTCCTTCGTAGAAAGTGGAGGTGAAACGATATTTATATGCTGTTTCAAAGTTTGAAACGTTTTGTTACACGGACCATCTAAACCACGTGCTAGCCCTATTTTTCTTATCGCCAGTAAAGGAGGTGGAAAAATGGTGAATCTGAAAGGAAAATTAATCATTGGAGTTGCCCTCGTACTAGCAGTAGTCTCGATGACTTTGTTCGCCTCACCGATTCAAGCCTATGTGAGCGGAATAAGCGAGCCGGACCTGCTTCAATCGCAAGATCGTGATAGAGTAAAGACTCGTGATTGCGATGGTAGCATGACTCAAAGTCAGGACCAAGCTCGAGATCGACTAAGAATGCAAAACTGCACCGGCAATTGCACTATGAATTTGGAACAATATGCGTGGCAATACAAGTACCAATACAGATGGCAATACAGATACCAATGTAAGCAGCAGTAGTGCCTGCAGTTCGAGTAAGAATAACGATAACCATCTTTCCTTTTTATTTCAAACTCCTGTGTTATCGCCGAAAACCCCTACAAAATTCCTTGGTCAATTACCTGCAGGCAGAGGGCAGGTTTAAATAAACTGTGGCAATGAGCTCTCCTGGATCACTTTGTTTGATGTTGAGAAGCTTGCCACTCTCGCGGTAGAATACTGCTTAGGCGTCACCGAGGGGAAGAAAGTTGGAATCGTAGCGAACGTCATCGCTACACCGCTGATTCAGCAATTGTATAAGCAGGTACTTCTTGAAGGCGGGCATCCGACCGTCCGTGCTGAAGTCGATGGGCTCAGTGAGTTGTTCTTCCAACACTCCCGTGAAGAGCAGCTGACTTTCGTCTCGCCGTTTACCAAGTTCTTCGCCGGACACATCGACGGCATCATCCGGGTTCACGCTGAAACCAATCTAAAGAAGCTGTCAGGAGTTCCCCCTGAAAAACTGAGCAAGCGAAGTGCGTCGCAGAAAGAGATAATTGACTTATACATGAAACGCTTCACGGTCGGTAGTTACTCCATCATCCCCTATCCCACCGAAGCATTCGCCCAGGAAGCCGAGATGTCACTGCTCGAATACGAGAATTTCGTAACAAACGCCTGCTTCTTGGATAAACGTAACCCTGTGAAAGAGTGGAAAACCCTTTCCAAGCAACAAGAACGCATTGTGAAGCACCTGAACAACGTCGAACGCATCCGCATCGTAGGCGAAGATACCGACCTCAAAATCAACGTGAAAGGCAGAACATGGATAAACTGCGATGGCCATATCAACATGCCAGATGGCGAAATCTTCACCGGACCGTTCGAGAACTCAGCCGAAGGACAAATTCGATTCACTCATCCTGGCATCTTCATGGGTAAAGAAGTCCGCGATGTCCAACTCGTGTTCAAGAAAGGTAAAGTAGTCGAAGCAACAGCGAAGAAGGGGCAGAACCTCCTCAACCAGGTTCTCGCCACCGACCCCGGAGCCAAACGAATCGGCGAAATCGCCATCGGAACCAACAAAGGAATCACGCGGTTCACAAAGAATATGCTCTTCGACGAGAAGATGGGAAACTGCATACACATGGCACTCGGAAGATCCATTTCTATGTCCGGTGGAAAAAACAAGTCAACCATCCACTGGGACCTCTTAAAAGACATGACAAACGGAGAAATCTACGCAGATAATACCTTGATCTACGAAAAAGGAAAACTTACCATTTAAACCCAGAAACCAAAAACCATCATGTAAAAGCAATATAATTCATGAAAAATCCGCAGTAAATGATTAGCGTATGATCGTCAACGAAATCTCAGCGAAAACCGTTCTCTCCAAGTCTAGAGTCTTCGACTACGCGGTCAATCCTTATGTGGGTTGTGAACACAAGTGCACATATTGTTATGCACGGTTCATTAAGCGATTCACTGGACATAAAGAGGCGTGGGGCGACTTCGTGGATGTTAAAATCAACGCACCTGAACTCTTAGAACGCGAAATCCAAAGGAAAAAAGTCGGCAGAGTTTGGGTAAGTGGAGTATGTGACCCGTATCAGCCACTAGAGAAACGATACGGACTTACAAAGCAGTGTTTAAAGATTCTATCAACCTTTCAGTGGCCAGTCACAATTCAGACCAAGTCTCCGCTAGTCCTGCGAGACCTTCCGTTGCTTAAAACCTTCAATGATATCGAAGTTGGATTCACAGTTACTACCTCAGAAGAACGCATTAGACGGATCTTTGAACCGTGCACGCCACCGATTGAGGAAAGGATCCGAACACTCGGTGAGCTGAAATATCACAACATCAGAACTTTTGCGATGATTGCACCAATGCTCCCTGAACCCGAACCATTAGTGCTAAGGTTGAAAGGGAAAGTTGACCGTGTTTTAATCGATCGAATGAACTATCACTACGCGGACTCGCAATACAAGCTCTACGGTTTGCAGCATGCGTTAACTGAAGTTTTCTTTTCGGAGAAGAAGAACACCCTCAGCCACGCTTTTAGCAGGGAGAATGTACCATTTCAGTTCCTTTACTAACAAAAGCGATTACTTAGTAGCATACTATTATCCGTATTAACGGAAAGGGAAATCTAATCTACCGCTTTAGGATGTTTTCCTTTTCTTCCAAGAACATAGCTCTCGTTTTCCAAAGTGATGTAGTCAATATCGATATTATGCTGCCCCGTGATATTGTTAGTTATGCATGTCTTGATCGAAGTTTCATCACATGTGTTCATCATCTCGAAGATGATATCGAAGTCATTATCAGACTTTTTCTTTACTACGTGAGCCCAAGTTACATTATGGACCAAGGAAATGCATTCAGCGATCTTTTTCTTTTGTTTCAATGAGATTCCAGTACTCCTGACTTTAGCGGTTCCAAATCCATGACATGTCACAGCCTTAATCCCTCATTATTGAAGTAATCACTTCCGCTTAATAACTTTCACCTTTGAAAAGAATTGCATCCAAGAAAGATGTAAATAACAACTCTATCAACTGTCTTTTTTTTATGCCAATATTTAGCTTTCAAGAGACTTGAAAAGTGGCTTTCTGAACTCTATTAATATTCTACTTCAACGGTAACTCGACATTCAAGTATCTTTTATTATACAATTTCTTTACTTTCAAGAATTTTCCTCCACCATCTTCCGCCTTCTTCTCTACAAGATTGATTTCTCCGTCAAAGAGATCTAGAATAGCCTGCACGTCTTGCTGACTATGCATGTAGGGGTTCAATACAGCTAGAGTTATGAAGCCCCTCGATTTCAGCTCTGGAAGTAGGGCACTGAGCCATCTTCTCGCGGAAACCGCTCCATGCTGTAATAATACGTCAGAGAGTATTTCGATGCAGGCTCTCCTCGGTCCTTCGATAGACGTGTCCAGTTTGCGGAAGGTGGACGTTATTGCGATGCCGATGCTGGTGAGGTTTTTCACTCCATCGAGTCGATGTATATTAGGTTGTCCAGCTAACGCAGAATCCACTGTAGGGTTGCAGATGAAAAAATGAGTGTTTGATTGATTGAATTCCGATAGTGCTTCTGCTCCCCGCGTTCCAACCGTTAGAAAGAATGTGATTTGCTGATTTTCTGCCCCATTTTCAAGGAACCGATTGATTAGTTTGTCTTTTTCATCGCATGAGAGAGACGTCAGCACAACCGCATAATTCTCGGGGATTCCACCGCACAGCAGAGTGTCTAAATCTCTGAAGCCAGTAGCTATCCGATCTGGAAATTCAATCTCAGAGATCTGTAATTCCACTGGTTGAGGGGCACACAGAAGTGTATGGCCATTTTCATCGACGCAATTAACCCTTGCCTGAATCGTATGTTTTCCTTGACTGAAGGACCTGAGGACCAAGTTCAACTGCTCCGTCTTTAATGGATTAAGTCGCTTGTTCTCTAGGTTCAGATCCATGTATTCCCGATGTGTATTATCCGGTTTAACCACTACTTCGAAGCCTTCAGGGAAGAGATCTTCCATTTTGGTTAAGAGAACAGGCTCTTTTCCCACGTTGGTTATGTTGATCTTGATTCGGAAGTCTTCTCCCACAGTGGTTTCTTCCTTATCGAGGGAAAGATCAACATGAACATTGGCCCCTTCAAATCGTTCAAGCCCTACAGCTTTCTCGAAGGATGGGGTTGGCGTGGAGAACGAGGTTGTTGTTGAAATGATCGTTGAGGGCTGTATAGCTTCGGTTAATGATAATGCTAATTCCCGCTCTTCCCTGATTCCGTCGAGGAATCTTTGAACGTTTTGGGTCTTTTCAGGTTTTCCTGCTCTCGAATAAGAGGTTGCTGACGCCTGTAGAAGTTTTTCTGATATTCGGTAATATTGAGCTTTTTTCCTTGGATTAATTTCTGTTTTGGCTTTGTAGGTATACATGTGTGCATCGAAGAGTCGTTGCGTGGCCTTCACGTATTCTGAAGCAGAAGCAAATCCTGCTCTAACATAGAAGTTTTCTGCACCTTCAAGGTACTTGGTTGCGACTGAATGCAGCCTAAGGTCTCTAGTTGCTTCAAATCTCCTCCCTTTCTCCAACGCCTTACAGAAGGAGCTGTGACCTGCAGCCAGCAATTTCGTCTTCTCATCGAAACTATGTTCCTTTGCTTCATCAAAATAATTGGATGCTTCTAAGTATCGGTGAGGGGAGGCTTCAGCTTCTGCCTTCGCCATCTCCCGCCATGCCTTACAGAGACTGACTATAGGTTTCAACTCTTTACGATCCCATTCCCGCGTCATGGAACTGATTGCGCTCTGGAATATTTCTGCGGCTGTGCCATACTTCTCCGAACTTGCGACGTGGTCGCCTTGGTTGTCAAGAATTTTCCCGTCTTCTAAAGCGATTCGACCAAGGCAGTAATCCCGTCGGGTAACAGAAGCAGCAAACAGTTCCATAGCCATCTGCTGTTCTTCTCTACTCGTTATGTTGTCTACCTGCATCGAAATTGACTTCCGGGCGTCGTTGAAGAGCTTAGCTGCTTCTTCGAAGATCCATTTTGCTTCCTCTGGATGTTCTTGGCGACTTAGGCTTTCACCATGTTCCACTTGGGCTAATGCCAGATAATTCGTAGCCAAATACTTCCAAGACTTGGTGGACTTGTGTTTGTTAGCCGCTAACTCGTAATGGTTCTTCGCCTCATCATATCGAGCACGTGAATGGTAGTATCTTGCTTTTTCAATTTCTCTCCAAGCCTGCATGTAACTAACGTGTTCTTGATAGAAGTCTGCAAGTGACTGGATCTTCCTAGCTGCTTTACTGTAGGCTTGACCTGCTAAATCAAAGTTTTCCGCAGCGTTCGCGTAGTTACGAAGCTCATGGTGAACTGCTGCTATTTGCCAGTAACCTTCAGCGACACGACTAGGTAAGTCCACTTTTTCATAAGCTTCGATGGCTCCGCGTAAGACTTCCAGAAGTTTATGCAGTAACTTGAGCGAGTTTGTTAGTTTGTAAAGTTGGTTGAGAATTCCACCGTAATCAAAGTGATATTTCCCGAAAGTTGCAGTGAATGCGTGTACGCCACGAAGCAAACTACCCGATTGCCCACAGAATTTGATGCATTTTTCTGCACTCGCAACTGCCTTCGTAAGAAGCGACACTTTTTCTTCTTTGTCAGTTTTCGTTTTTGCTAGTCCAGCTTGAATTAAAGCCAAGTAATTATGATACGCACCGAGGTTCCAGTGGAAATGGGGTAGGGCAAGTCTCAGAGCCCTCAAGTTTTCTTCGCGATACTTCAGTGCTGATTCTAAAAGCTTCTTCTTTTTAATTATCTCCGTTTCTAAGGTTGACTGAAAGAACAACGACTTACTGAGGGGATGAAGAATGAACCAGGTAGCATCTATAGAACCGGAGCGTTTAGCATATTTTAAACCGGTTTTTCCTGCAACCTCGGCTTTCTTCAAGAAAAGATATTTTCTCTTCCAGGTAGCTTCGGATTTAGCTTGGGTAATGTGATTTTCAGCACGCCAATAGTAACTGTTGGCGACCTCCCAATCAGCATTAATTACTTTTAACCGATGAATGGAGTCATCCACATATTTTCGGCACTCTCCTAACATCTCCTTGGCTTTCTCTGGGTCTTCCTCTGCAATAATCTTCCAGCCCAATAAGAAAGCTAGCAGGTAGTACACTCGTCCTACGAGGTAGTTATCGCCTGTTTGGAGTCCCTGCGTCAACGCTTTAGTCAAATAGTCTTCTGCGTTTTCTGGTTTATCCGTGAAATTAATAATGGCTATCGCTTGTTGGATATTCGACATGCCAATGAGGAAGGGATCCCCTATTTCCTCTGAGAGTTCTACAGCACGATGTACGTAGTCAAGAGTCTTCTGCTGATATTCGTTTCTCTTACCACGTTCTAAACAGTTTACCCGAGTGTTATAGTGAATTGCGGTCGTATAGTAAGCTCTGGACAGTTCATGTTTCTCATTCAACTCCTGAAATATGCTAATCGCGTTTTCGCCACATTCTAGCGCTTCTCTCAATATTCTTTGACGAGTCTGGCGGTTCCATTCGAGGCTCAGTCGTTCAACAAGGTATCGGTTCAGTTTACTGTAAGTTCTTCCCAGGTTAAGTTGGTCGTTTGATTTCAAGTAGCATATGAGTGCGGTCTTTTCGCGGTTTAAGCATTTATCCAGCCACCGTTTTCGGGATACACCATCATCTTGAAGACAGAAACTGACATATGCTGCATCAGCTTGGCAGCGTAGGATTTCCGCCTGCTTGAGGGGACCTGTGGCTTCCTTGAAAGCCTTCGCGGCTTCTTTGTATTGATTTAGAGCCAGTCGCATTCGGTTCTTGAATTCTCGACTGCTTCCTGCTTTCAAAGCAGCACGTAAGTAGCAGACCCCTATTCGTCTGGTAAGCTTTGCAGCCTCATGATCTAGATGTTCCTTAAGTGCAGCAGCTGCGGCTCTTTCATAAAATTTTATGGCAGCAATCCATTCAAACTTCTTCTCCTGCAGCTCCGCATCGCTAATATGAATCTGCCAACCTCGCCTTCTAACCACTGGCTCTCCCCATCCATTGGGATGCGTGTATGCATCCTTAACCACCTTAATACTCACAATATCATAAAAACATGTACCTACTCGCCTTTATTGTGCAATAGTATCGACTTTTTGCATACAATTCGTCATTTAGGGCTCTTTTTTCTAGTTGCGGATAAAATTAAAGCAACAACCAGGGTGATGACGACGATGAAAGGTACGTAGAATTGCAGATTTCCATCAGGAACCGTATCCGCGTCAACTTGTGCATTCGTAGTGCGAGGATCTAGCTGAGTGTAATTTTTTCGAAAACCCGCGAGTCGTTCTCCCTCATTAAACGGGGCACAAACCTGCGGTGTACTCAGAATCCAAACTAATCTATGAGCAGCAATGAGAAACCGGTTATTCTCTTCACAGCTCTACTCACACAGTATCATTTATCCAAAACGATACTTTAGCTTTTACATACTCTCTTGATAATACAGAAAACCTCGACAAAACCTTTTCCTAGTATGCAGTTTGAACATCTAAAAATATTAACCACTACCGAAAATACACCTGCATACGTCAACGTAGGCAATTAGGATTTATGCTCTGGATGGTAATTGGGTGTCAAAGACCTTGGGTAAATTGGATAAGCCGTCGGTGAAGGAGTTTCGAAAGGGTAGGAAGTTGTTCTGTGTTCCATTGATGCCTGACTTAAAGGGCATTGGAGCCCAAAAGGAATATCAGGAAAAAGCCACGGTTTACTGGCAGCAAGTTAACGAACATCTCAGCAGTCTCACGAAGCTTGGGGAACCCACACACATTTTCCACGAATCTGTCACTGAAACCGGAGAACCTGCAATGAAAGCTATCGAACAGATGAATGAGGGAAGCCACAACCTCATCAAGGCAACATTAGGAAATGGAGCGAAGCTTGAAGTGGCGGAAGAACCTCAACTCCTCAACGAGTATATCGACTGGTCCATGTGTTTACAGGTGATTGGTCGAAGTCAGGACGTTGTCAAGAAGATCATTGGATTCCAGATGGATGCGTCGAAGAAACGGCTCAAACACTTCGCTAAGCGGATAAATGAGACGCTGAAGAAGGAGGAGTCAGGATTGCTAATAATGTCTGACGAGAGCCGTATAAGCCTGCAGTCCTATCTTCCATCCGACATCCGGTTTTTCTTGGTTCATCCACCGGCTTTTAACGATATTCAACGTCTGCTTAGAGAACTCCTCACGCCCTCTCGCGATACGACTCACGAGTAACACTCTTCTTCCTTCAGAGTAACCTACGGTCAATCTGCTTCAGAGACATCCGTTCGCGGAGATCTTCGTTTCGGAAGAAACCGACCCGTTCTTCTTTGGTATTTGAGGTAAGGCTCCCCGAATTCCTCAATCAGCATCTGCTCCTCAAACGTGGCAAGACCAACATATCCCGGTATGGCTACTAACGGAAGCAGTGCCATCGGATGTCTCAGCAGAAGAACAAGACCAGTAAACATCAGAAAATACCCCGCGTAAGATGGATGCCGTATGTATCGGAAGGCTCCCCACGTCACCAATTTGTTCAAGTTACTCCGTCGACCGCGCTCAAGGATGCTCCAGAGAAAGATGAAACAACCTACCGCTATGAAGGTCGCTCCCACCACATCTGAACAGACCGATAGAGTAGGATGAAGATCGACTGTCCACGCTGACAGCAGCTCAAATAAACCTACGAAAACGGATATGCAGTAAACAACTATGACCGCGAAGTAGGTGACTGTACCAAAGCCCGCAATTGTCAACTGGATGCTTCGTACACGATTGCCTTTGAACGTTTCCCGCTCAATTCGGCTACTCCGTTGTCCTGATGAAAGCAGAATCCTACTTGCATTCACCAG
This sequence comes from Candidatus Bathyarchaeota archaeon, assembly GCA_020345645.1. Classification (GTDB taxonomy): domain Archaea; phylum Thermoproteota; class Bathyarchaeia; order Bathyarchaeales; family SOJC01; genus JAGLZJ01. Next base: position 673,365 of record CP070765.1, read on the forward strand.
ATTCACTATGAAAAACACAGAGACGAACCCTCCGAGAAAGGCGGCTTTGACAACTTCAGATGACGAGAACATCACCTCCAGGATTTCCCTGTCTTTGGGTGGGTATTATGCACGAACATTAGGATCAAAACCCCGATAGAAACGAGAATTGTTGCAGCAATGAACCCCATTCTGTAGGAAAAAACCTGAGAGACTCCTGAGCCTATCAATCCGTCAATAAGGGGACCGACAATCAATGTTCCTGGGAGCCCCCAACTTAGAAAGAGCGTGGCGTTGAAGAGGGCAAACTGTCTTCCTCGACTTCCACGAGGGATTAATTTTGAAACAAACGAGTATGAAGTGGCTAGGACGATCACGTCGGATGCTCCTCGCATGAAACTACTAAGGAAGATCGTCCCCAAGTCATTAGCTAAGGCAACTCCTAGCAGCGATGCGATTGCCAGTGCGGAACCAGCGAGGAGTAAGGTCTTATCGTTGAACCGCTCTGACATCCTTCTCACAAAGAGACCGACCATAAGGATTGCTACCGATGCCGTATTCGTAATGTAGCTGAGAAGGCTGCTTGATACGTTGAAGCCTTCATCTAACGATAGGTACTGCGACTGCACTACAGCAACGGAGTTCCTGCCAAAGTTGATGAATATCATAGCGATCAGAAAAACTAGGAACAATCGGGAAAGGTCATGTTTTTCACGCCTTTTGTCTCTTCTAGGTACTGGGCTTTTGACGATTCCTCCTTCAGGTGCAAAAAACATGGGAACGGTGGAGCCGATCATCACGGCTGAAGCAATGAAGAACAGCAGACCTTGATCAAACCCCCACCCTTCATAGAACTGTCCTAAGCCATCATAGGCCAAACCACCAACCCAAATGCCGATAATCCGACCGACTGCCCCGATACTGGATAGCCTGCCTTGAATACCCGCTCTTTCGCGAGGTGGATACAGGTCGGATAGGAGTGCGCTCCAACCAACATTCGACATAGACCAGAAAATTTCCACAATCGATAATCCAACAATAATCACGTATCCTGTCACTTGATTACTCTCAGGCAATGTATGCAGGAACCACACAACGAGTGTGCTGAGTGCAGCTGACAGCTCTCCTACTACAATTAGAGTCCGCCTTAACTGGAACCTATCTGAGACCGTTCCCCAGATAAAGGTCTGAAATAAAACGTTCATAATCATCGGAAACGTGGCGAAAAACGTGGTTTCTGTGACACTCAACCCGAGGAAATTTTTCAGGTAGATTGACACGTATGTGTAAAATAGCCCTCTCCTGAACATCGCCAAGATCTGAAACGAAGAGATATTGAGCAGCGTCTTTCTCCCAGGGGGAACAGCACTCTGTATTTCTGTTTCCGGTTCGGGAAGACCTGACACGTTTTCACCTCGAATTTTTAAGTGGCCCCGAGAATCACGACAGCAACAGGTACTCTATACATCTCTCTTCGTAGACCTAAGATTCTAATGAAGTGACACAGCATCTAATAACAGAATTGGGTGTGGTCCGAGTCTGCTGATTAGTCAATGACAGAGCTACTTTGTCTTCTGAGATGCTGAACGAAGCTGTTCGCCATGTCTTCTCCTTCAAAGTTAGTTGGCGACACGACTCCGAAAACCCAGTTATCTGATCCCCAGAAGAAGGCGTACAAGTCTTCAAAGTCGCAAAGAAACCAGTTTGATGCTCGAGTCTTGACTCCTGTTTCTGACTGAGAAGACAGATTAAAGTAGAAAATATCCAAGGTCTCGCCTTCATAGGCTTCACCCGCCGATCCTTCAGCTGTTCTCAGAATGTGGATGGTGGTCTCGTCGAAGATTGCGGTCGTGTGTTCTACAAGGTATTCTCCTGGACCACCATAAAGGTGGGGTACCGTCGCATAAGCAGTATACCCTTTTTCTTGTTCGATCCCCCTCAACTCTTGCGGCATCAGGTCAGTTGAATTCAAAAACAGGGGGAGATCGATGCCAGAGACGTCCACTGGAGGTGACTGATGAGAAAAAGTTAGAAACACTACTCCTACTATTATTGCTCCAATTGAAATAATGGCAATGGCGATTAACGCCTTCTCATTCATGAACCACCACTCCTGGAGGAATTGACTTCCATCGAAGAGATCTACCGTCACTTAATTTCCTAACATAATAAAATGATAAAGTTTATGCTACATCCCCCTTGTTCATCCACGTCATCAATGGCAGAATGATTCATACTTGTGAACCATTTGTTGTTGCGTTTCACCTTCTAATGCCCTGTACCCTAACCGTGGGGGCGAGGGAGGCTGGGAAGAGAGGAGGTGAAGTAGCTTCTTTTAGATTCAGATGCCTCGTTCTCGCCATTTGGTTTTCGGAGCTTATCCCCTATATTTCTTATTTCCAGACAGGAAACCTTTTCCTTTGATCCTCAATCACTATTTTACCGCCTCTGGAAGGAGCAATCGAGCAGTGGATCTCTACGTTTCTTGGAGATCAAAAGTATCTGTTAAGCACCCTGACTTAGCAGTCTGTGTAGGTGTTGTCGAAGACACCATTGTAGAGAGATCCAACGCAGAAATCAACGAACTAAGGAACGAAGTGGAAACTGCGGTCATCAACGAACACCATATCGAGACGTTGAAAGAGAATCCGACTATCCGTGCCTACCGGGACTTCTATTGGAGGTTAGGCGTAGATCCTACAAAGACCAGACCTTCTGGAGAAGCGTTGCTCAGACGTATCCTTCGTAGTCGCGGGATTCCTTCGATATCGACTGTTGTCGACGCCTACAACTTGGCGTCGCTAAGCACGATGATTCCCATCAGCGGGTTTGACAGAGACCTCCTCAACGACCGCTACAAGTGAGATTTGCAGATGCAAACGAGAAATTTCTCGGTATTGGCATGAACGCCCCGCAGTTACTCGACGAAGGTACACTGGTTCTTGCGGATCAAGAACGAATCCTGTGCATGTATCCGTATAGGGATTCAGACCAGACTAAAATTACGTTGACGACTAGAAATGTAGGGCTCATCGCGTATGGAGCCCCGAGAGTCTCACCTCTGACGCTTCAGGAGACATTGAAGAAAACTTTCGCCTATATTAGGAGAGTGTCTGGGGGAAGAACGAGCAGTATAACCGTCTCTGCTGCGAGAAATGGACCAATACGATAGACCTCGGCTACCCGCAACTCGATATCGATAATCAGTCATGGCTTCGGTGACATAGCAACAAAGACCACGATAGCTCCCAGGACAATAAAGGCTGTGGCGAAGAGAAGCACCATTTCCTGAGGATAGCCCAAAATGAAATGTTGAACTGAGAAATAGAACGTTATATGTTTACTTTCTGAAGAATACAAGTTTTCAAAGAGGAAACGATATTCACCCGTCACTAGAATCTTCAGCTTGAACTCTGCTGAAGCCACATTCAGCTTTTCCAAAACTACTCTGTTTTCAGGGCTCAGCAACGTGAAATTAATCATATTATGCTGAGTTTCCACGATTAATTTTACGTAGAGTTCATCTCCTGCACTGAGATTTACTGGTCTCGAGACACTCTCGTTCCCGTCTAAGGAGAAACTTTCTGAGGCCGCTTGAACGAAGCCTACACTTAGAAAAAGAAGGTAGGCTAAATAGAGGATCGCGGCAGAAGTTGCGATTTTCACACTTTGTCGTCTTCGACTAGTACGTTTCTGAGGAAAAAGATTGTGAATTATGGATCAACTCCATCCGAGTTGATGGGCAAACTCCTCGTAGCCCTACATAGGTAAGCACGAATGTCTGTGCCTAATCTCTCCCCCTCTGGTTCCTCCTGAGACAACAATGATGCAATAAGCGTTTTAAACAGCGTACAATGCATATTCCCCCAAGGACTGATTGTCCCGCGAAAATACCTGCCATCTGGTATGACGATAGCTGCGAATCTCTCGAGACATCTGGGGATCTAGCCTTGGCTTCAACTAACCTCGTCTTCATTGGCCACGTTTCAGTAGATGACGTGATAAACCTGCATGGACGAAAGACTCAACCAGGAGGAAGCGCCCTTTACGGCGCGATCGCAGCGAAAGCCCTCAACGTGAAAGCACTCTTGGTCTCCGCAATAGGCGAGGATTTCCCATTCTCTGACGCGTTCGACGGCTTGAATTCCACGTATGTAGAGCAAACCAAGAGACCCACGACGCGATTTACCATCCGCTACAACAATAACTGGGATGCAGACTACTTGCACGTGGAAATAGGGTCGGGCTCCAAGATCGGCGTATCAATGATTCCTTGGGAGCTCCTTGACCAGCAGAGTATCATTCATTTATCTCCAATGAAGCCAACAAAATCCGCTAGGATAATAGGGCGAATCAAAGGTAGGTCTCCGAAGACTAAGATCTCAATGAGCACTTGGCTTGGGTACCTGAAAAGTAAGCGAGACCGGAGACTGCTGCGAAAACTAGCATCCCAGATTGACTTCTTTATGCTGAATGAACGGGAAGCAAAAACACTCGGGGAAACGAACGATCTCCCCCTAGCCATCGAACGAATGTCTGCTCAAAGGCTGATTGTCACCATGGGACGATTAGGTGCCATCGTTGAAGGCGACAACTTCGAAGCACAGATGATCCCTGCTCTCAGTGTCCCAACTGGCAAAGTAGTCGACACGACCGGTGCAGGTGATACGTGGAATGGCGCGTTTCTGGCTTCATACAGTTCAACTCGTGATTTATCAAAATCTGTCACGGTCGCCTCCATCATTTCAAGCATCAAGTGCTCCGGATGGGGATTCAAGGCAATCAAACAGCTCTCCTTCAAGAAATCCTCGGACGTGATCCAATACGTACTAGCCCTCAGGGATGGAAGTCTCCAAAAGCGAATCACGGACTTCAAATAATTCCGATCAACACAGACTCTGCATTCGACCGAAAGTCTCTACTACTTTCTTAGAGACTACTGAAGGGAAACGTTTCCATGACTGTCAAAAGAGAACGGAGTCTGCTATTAGTATCTAAGGCAGACGGAACAAGACAGCCTTTTGATAGGAAGAAGGTCATACGAACATGTCTGAGAATGGGGGCGAGTAGAACGCAGGCTGAAGAAGTCGCGTGGAAAATCGAACAACGTATCCATGACGGTACCCCAACGAAGAAGATACTTCAGATGATTTTCAGATACCTGAGGAAACACAGACCAGCGGTCAGGTACTTGATCTGCCTTCGACGTGGTCTAAGCCTAATGAAGTCGAAACCTGACTTTGAACGATATGTTCAGAAGCTGCTGACAGCACATGGATACAAGGTTTCGCCTTCACAGACCATTCAAGGCAAGTGTGTAGAACACGAAGTAGACGCCATAGCAGAGAAAGATGGTAAAACATTCCTCGTGGAAGTTAAACACCACTTAAATTACCATACGCCTACAGGCCTCGACGAGGGTCGAATCATACGAGCTGTCTTTGAAGATGTCGTTGACGGTTATCAAGCAGGACACAACCATCTCAAAGTGGATAATGCGATGATGGTGTGTAACACCAAACTCTCGTGGCACGCGAAACGGTATACTGACTGCAAAGGCATCGAAAAAATTGGTTGGAGCACCCCTCGCAATCGAAGTCTACAGGACTTAATAGAGGAAAAGCGGCTCTACCCGATCCACTGCCTCAGAAGCCTAACACGGTCCACTCGGGAAGCCCTTGCTTCCGCAGGAATTCTGCTGCTACAGGATCTGGCAACGCGAGATCCTAAAAACCTCTTCAAGCAAGCCAAGATTGAAAGGCTTCGATTGAATTCATTAATCCGTGAAGCCTCGACAATCCTTGAAATACGTTAACACGTAGATGAACCTCTGCAACATTTGCTTTTTTTTAAAGAGCTGATTTCGGTCGTTACGATGACTCGTTTTTCTTGAATGCTTTGGTTCTACTGCACCATCTGGAATGGGCGCTTCGGCATCGGGTGGGGCTCGGGTGGTCCCAACGGGTTAAGCGGATCGTAAGGAAAAGGGCGATGGGGCTGGTTCTGGGCGAACGCTGCGCATGTCACCGGAACTTGGTCATCATTCGGATTTGTGGGAGGGGAGAAAGGGAAAGGAGATCTCAAATGGTCATTCTCCATCGTTCCTGCGACATGCACAATTACAATATGACGTGCGTCATATTTATCTCTTCTGCCCTGAAACCCCTCCCAGATCAATATGTTTTTCTGTCTAGAACCCCAGTAGTACCCGTATGAAAGACGAGTGTGCCATCTGCAACAGAGTTCTCTCCCTCTACAAACTTAACCGATGTACTCGATGCAAGAAACTTCACTGCCGAAGTTGCATGACCTTTAACCTCTGGTGCGAAGACCGCAGACTCATATGCCTAAACTGCGCCCGGAGAATCGTCGCTCCACGGCACACCATCTCCAAGTATAGCCCCCTTAACAGTTACCTGCGGTGCAAAGGGTATTTCACTAACCTTGTCACTCTAACTTTTCC
>CP070765.1:679906-686460 GCA_020345645.1 Candidatus Bathyarchaeota archaeon
AGTGCGTCTGTTCATACCGCAGAAGCCTTTGTCGATGGTATATCCGCAGGCTTTCACTTTAAGTTCGACAACGTGCGGAAGGATCTCCTTGTACCCTTACTCCTCTGCGGTCCTCTTGGAGCAATCTTGGGAGCAGCAGGTCTCTCTTTCCTTACACTTCAAACAGCAAAACCAGTTGTGGCCTTGATTCTCTTAATTATGGGATTGATTATCCTGATAAAATTCCTTTTCCGATGGAAAAATCCTGGGAAGTCATCATCCTCTTTGGCTAATCCAGGCAAGGTGAACTACTCACGGAGAAAAATTGCTACCCTTGGTTTTATCGCAGGGTTCGTAGATGCTTCAGGTGGGGGAGGATGGGGGCCGATCCTTACGTCTATTTTCGTAGCGACAGGTTCAAATCCGAGGAAAGCTGTAGGAACAGTAGAATTTACCGAGCCGATAATCTCTGTTGCTGCCTTTGTAACTTTTGGCTTAATAATTGGATTTGAAAGTTTTCTATGGAACATCGTCCTCCCAATCCTATTAGGAGGAATCCTCCTAACTCCATTAGCTGCTTATGTTAGCTCAAAGACGCCACGAAGATTGTTAGGAATACTGGTTGGACTATGGGTTGCGATCTTAAACATACGAACATTAATGGCTGTGCTGTTATGAAAACAGAAGCTTATTCGCAAACACGCGATGATAGCATGAGCAAGAGGTTCTCTCACCAAGTGATTACGGCTGTATCTTTTGGTCTGACAACCGCAGTGATTACGTCTCTCGGGATGATTGTTGGAATACAATCAGCAACATCATCGAAATTAGCCGTTGTCGCCGGGCTTGTTGTTATGGCTTTTACTGATGGTTTGTCTGACGCTGTCAGTCTACATACTGCTGAGGAGGCAGAGGTTCAAAGGGGAAGGGGTAAACACACTTCATTGGAAATCTGGTTAACTACTATCCTTACTTTCTTTTCGGTTTCAGGTTTCACTTTGACCTTCACTTTTCCTATCTTGCTTCTTTCTTCTGAAGATGCCCTCTGGGTCACAATTGCATGGGGAATGCTGCTCCTCATCCTCTTAAATTCTTACATTGCTAAGATCAGGAAGGAACACCCAATACGACTTGTCTCTGAACATATTTCGCTTGCTGTACTTGTAATCATCGTTTCTCACCTAGTCGGTTCTTTTGTCGCCACAGTGTTATAACGTCAATAAGCTCAACTATTGAATGTTTAAAATTACACATGTAAGTGAAAGAAACCTAGTATTTGTTCAGCTGAAGAGTTATTTCTGATCCTTCCAATGCATATTCTGTTCTTCTGTAAGTACTAGGAGAATATCTCCGTCCACCTTTCCTCACTGAAAGGCAATTTTGATTCTGTTCTTTCGATAGATTAATGACAATTTGAGTAGTATGTTCAATTTTAGCAAGAAAATCCAATGGATGAGCCTTTCTTATCACAAGCCAATACGCCAATGTTCCATAAGCATATAACGCCGGGCATACATGGCTGAAAAAAACCAACGCTTCTTTTTGACCCCAGATTTGCTCCATCATGGACAAACTGTAGAAAACTAATCGAGTGCAAGGAGTAATAAATTCCCGTTCAATTCTCCCGAAAAAATGATGAAATCGGTCAGGATCCCTAGAACTTGGGACTTTTCTTATCCATGAAGGTGCTTGATCATAAAAATCACTGAAGACCAACTCACCTTGACCACCGGATTCTGAGAAGCAATCCAAAACTAAAAACCTTTTTTCCCACTCATCAGGCAACTGTTTGACGAGAGGTTGGAGATGGAACACTAACGCCTGTGGCGGATAAATGAAGTCGAAATAGATTACTGAATTTCCTTCCATGATTCCTTGCTTAATAAAAGCCATCATGAATTCACGTGCAAATGTCCCAGACTCAACTTCCCAGACAACATTCTCCCCAAGAAATAACCCCCCTTCAAGAACATCATCAAGCTTCGGGATTCCAGTTGAGTATCGCTCTTCCTGGCTCATATAAGATCCTAAACCTTTGAGCGTAAAAAAAGTTTTTTACCCAATAATGTACATTCCTGAACATTATGGACATAATGCTTCTATATTTGAACATTCGCCCCTTGATATTAGGTAGTAAAAGTGCTAAGCCTACTTGAACTTTCGACAGAAGAACTAAATCTAATCCGATTGATGACGGACTTCTTCGCCAATAAACCAAAGTTGATTACTCGACCGACGGAATATACATCGGCACACTATGCATTGACATCATTCTGTACGGAGATCTTTGGATTAGAAGAAAAAACCTCCAAGGCCATTTTCGACCAATTAAAAGAAAAAGTCAGCATGGTTCAGTATTTAGAGGTTGAGGTTTCACACCCCACTCGAAAAACCCATTTGCTGTCTGAGTGCGAGCTGAATATGCTACGTATAATGGTTGATTATTTTTCTGAGAACCCAAAGATTCTGTCACAAGGTGAACACTTCTCCAATAGGGATGAACTAGCAGATGCATACCATTGGCTTTTCGGACTTCGTAACCGAGTAAATGGAAACGCAATTGCCCGAGAAATTGCAGAAGACTTGGTTACAAAGCTTCAGAATTGCGTATCTGTGCAAATGGAAACTCTAGCTTCTGTTGTGAAGACCCCAAATCCATATGAAGCTGCATTAAAGCAATTGGATATCGCAGCGGAGAAGCTAGATCTAGATCCTGCAATCCATGAATTACTCAGACACCCAATGCGCGTATTTATTGCGAATATCCCTGTCCTCATGGACGATGGCAGTACACGCGTGATGGCTGGGATACGTGTTCAATATAACGATGCATTAGGCCCGACTAAAGGTGGTATTCGATACCACCCTGATGTCACAATTGACGAGGTTACTGCGTTAGCTGCTTGGATGACTTGGAAAACCGCAGTCGTTGGCCTTCCATTAGGAGGTGCCAAAGGTGGAGTACGATGTAATCCAAAAACAATGTCTAAAGACGAACTCGAAAGGCTTACCCGAAGCTACACTCGGGCAATGGCGAAATTCATCGGTCCTTACACAGATATACCTGCACCCGACGTTTACACGAACGCTCAAACAATGGCTTGGATGATGGATGAATACAGCGAGATTATAGGGCATAATACTTTCGGCGTCGTAACTGGAAAACCAGTGAATGTAGGAGGCTCATTAGTCAGAAATGAAGCTACTTCTCTGGGTCTAATGTACACTGTCATTAATGCAGCAAAACATATCGGGATGGAACTTCAAGATGCGAAAGTAGTAGTGCAGGGATATGGCAATGTTGGTTTTCACGCTGCAAAGCTTCTGCATGGTATTGGCTGTAAAATAGTCGCAGTCTCAGATTCTAAGGGTGGAATTTATGACTCTAAAGGATTGGATCCACTCCGTGTTCTAGAACATAAGCAAAAGACAGGATCTGTTATCAACTATGCTAAGAGTAGCGTGATGTCTAACGAAGAATTACTCACAGTAGGATGTGACATTTTAGTTCCAGCTGCCCTAGAAAACCAGATTACACAAGCCAACGCGAGAAAAGTTAATGCAAAGATCATTGCAGAAGGAGCCAACGGTCCTGTTACTCCTGAAGCTGATGCGATACTTTTCAGAAGAGGGATCTTGGTAATTCCAGACATTCTCGCCAACTCAGGTGGTGTTATTGTTAGCTACTTCGAACAAGTTCAGAATCAAATGAATTACTATTGGACTGAGGATGAGGTCAAGAAGAGGTTAAAAGACGTGATTGACAAAGCCTTTACCAATGTAATTTGGATGATGAAACAGCACGAAGTTGACATGCGTATATCAACATATATGTTGGCAGTAAAAAGAGTGGCCGATGCAATGATAACCCGAAAACGGACACCTATGATCAAACAGTGACTTAGAATAATCTAATTCTTAATCCTTTTTTCTATTTCCCTTAAAGAGAATATGTACACATCGTATTACTGCATTTTTCACAACATTTTGTGAACATTCTTATAGAGTAGACTCCTCACATTTCCTAGCGTGATAGAAACATGTCCGTGCACCTTCACACGACAATTCCACGAAAGACTGATAAAATCTTGGTAGAATTGGCTAAAACTCATGGTACAAAGAGCCGGGTTCTCGAAAAAGCATTAGACACTTTCCTTAGAGTTGAAAAGGTTGGCTCATGTGATGAGTGTACAATAAAAGCAAAGATGATTGAACAGGCAAATCTCAAAGAAGCTCTGGATTTAACTGCTCTGGAAAGAAAAACCTTAGATGGTTTGCTTGAAGTATCTTTGGGCGATCGAACTTTCGACGAATTCATCGAGGAACTACAAATTGAATCACTCAACAAAGTTACTGTTATTAAAGATTCAATCGGGTGGGGGACACCTGCCTCTTTCAAGGAGTTACTTTTTTTAACTGAGGAAATTCAGAAATTAACTCGATTGTTTGATGTTGTTTCTTATAATGAAATTGATAACACAATTGTTTTGAGAACCAAGGTTTTTAGAAAAATCCCTGAAATTATAGCTATTCAATTGGCCACAATTCTCGAAGGTACGAAATCTTCCTTTGACCTGAGGATAATGGGTGACGATATTATCCTTAAGATGGTGAGAAATGACACTTTTCCATTGAAAAAGAGCGGGTCTAATTCTGTTCTATCTCATCAATTCCAGAAAAGACTGGAGAGAATCAGGCCAGCATTATTTAAAAATGACCTCTCATTGGTAGGACCTGGGTTTTTCGATTGGGCTCAAAAGCATCTAAACGAGCCGGTTACTGATTTGGCCACAATGATCGAGGATGTACGAATCGTGCTTGGGGTTGGAGAATTGCCAAAGGAGCCGAGAGATTTCCTGAATGCAATTGTCTCTGCGGGCTTAAAGTTCAACTGGCTCCGACAAGTGAAGATTCTTGAAGAAAGCAAAGAAGTTTTGACCATCACATTTCAAGCGGTTTCTCCAGCAGTGGCAAAACTCGCGATAAATGCGTTCTCAGTCATGTTGGCAACACGAGGGTGGAAACTTCTAGGTTTTGACATCGAACATGCAAATGGCAGGATCAAGGTAGAATTTGCAGGACTTGAGGATCAGAGCCTACTTGATAAACTTGCAGAACTCAATACTTACCAGACCATCGTCACACAATTCTTGGATATGATTCCAGTTCCACGAACTATTTTGAATACTCTGGCTTCAAAGGTTCTTGAAACCAATAGAGATCAATTTAGTGCAGTTTATATGGTCGTAGGGGAACAAATATCGAATGCGATAAAACTACTAGCTCGAAACGATCGTGAAAGAGCACGAAGACTTGCAGAGAAGTTTGTAATCGAAAACATAAACGCTGTGAAAGCCAACGCAGAAGTAAAATTTTTGAGCAAATCACACTTTACAGTGGTCTTTAAGCGAATAGATCCTTTAGTAATGGTGAGTCAACAAATACTTATAGAATCGATTTTCAGAGATTTGGGCTATGAGGTTTCTGCGACTGCATTCCAAAACCTCTTAGATTTTAACTTGAAGCAAATTGAGAAACCGCTTCTTAAGGCGATTTCTCGGAAAGCTGTGATGAATAACCTTGTGGAAGCAATGTCCGCAAGTAACTGCAACGAGGCCTTTTCATTAGTGAAAAGTCAAATTGACAAAATTTTTCCAGAAGACTATCCTTGGACAATTAGGGAAGTAGGTCGAAGATTGCTGGAAATGTATCGCGAAGTAGACATGAAGGTTGAAATCGAATATTTTGAAGGTGGCTTCACCTTGAAATATGAAACATGTCCCTACTACAAATTAGTAAAATCTGGTCAAAAGAAATGGCTGTGCGAATTTCGACGGAAGACGATCGAATACATAATCGCAAAAGTTACCAAAGAGAAAAAAGGTAGAATTAAAATGATCAAGTCTCTCCTTCGGAATGAACATCCCTGCGAATACGCAGTTTTCCTGAAGGGATTCTTAGAATGAAACTGAACATCATACGCTTGAAGACGGTGCTTTACGGGAATTGCTGATTTCATTTTAAATCGACTTATGAATGAACCAGGACATGTTCAACGCTGTTACATGCATGTTGTTACTGCTCAAGCTTCTCTTTGAGGTCTTGTACCGCTTCTGGGTTCATCAGCGTCGTTACGTCTCCAACCGACTCTCCTTTGACGATCGCCTTCAGGATCCTACGCATGATCTTGCCACTCCTCGTCTTCGGCAGTGCATCAGTTAACACGATTTTCCCTGGCTTCGCTGTGGGTCCTATCGACTTCACAACCTGCTGCGTTAATTCGGTTTCGAGGTCTTTTGACGGAGTCTGTCCTTGTCGAAGGACGACGAAAGCGACGGGGACTTCTCCCTTTATATCGTGTGGTGCAGCGACAACTGCGCATTCAGCGACTGAAGGGTGCTGTGTTAGAGCGTTTTCGACTTCAGCGGTTGACATTCTGTGACCTGCGACTTTCATGACGTCGTCTACTCGTCCTGTTAGACGGATGTTCCCTGACTCATCCCACCAGATAGCGCCATCACTTGTGTAATAGGCTTCGTCTCCGTAGACGCTCCAGTACTGTGATCTGTACCTGT
>CP070765.1:686560-693308 GCA_020345645.1 Candidatus Bathyarchaeota archaeon
AATTCGAGTATGATCTCGCTTAAGGGAAAACCGGGTAGAATGTCCACGTTAACGTACCCCGTGAGCGATTGCCCATCGTAATCGGCTTCAACAGTAACATCGGAGGCATTGAAAGGAAACTCAGCAGCCATTCCAGAAGGGAATACTGTTGAACCATCTATCCAGATAGTGAGTAGCTCGTCGAAGTACGTCGCTTTACCATAGGCACTTGAGGAGTTAAATGGGTACTCCATCATATCTTCCGTCAGAGCGAGAGTGAAGTTCGCAGAGCATTGCGCACTAGTGTCATCCGCGGCAAGCATTACTGTTCCATACATAGGCAGATCAATGTACGGTTCTTCAACGTGTACAGCTTCCAGCATTCCCTCCACAGCAACCCTGCCGTCTGGGTAAACCATGAGAGTGAGATCCATCTCAGTGAAAGGTGAATCAAAGTCAGTGTAATTGTATTCGCCGGATAGGGATATGCTGTAGACTGAATCCAACCAGTCTTCCACATAGTCGAAGGGTGGATAATACTCAATGAAGTAGAGGTGTATTTCGCTGACATTCAGCGGATTTATTGCAGATGCGTAGATCTTAGGTCCATACATTGAAACGTTGATCAGTTGAAAACCTGGATCAAGCCTTTCAGTCCTTTCACCCACCACATCTATCGTTGAGTTGAAGGCGTCACCAGTAAGCCCATAGACCCGCACCATATATGTGCCTGCAACTGAAACGTTTACTTCAACTGCGACCTCAAGATAATCGAAGAACTCATCGCCATCAACATCGACCCCTCGATCAGAAATGACTCTGGTCAAGTTAGCGTTTTCTGATTGAGCTCGAATCTGAAGAGATAACCAAGATGTGGAGATAATCAGGAGCCCTAATATGATAAGTAATTCAATTCGGAAAAGACTTGGCTTGTGTTTCAAAACCGTTCCCACACTCTATTCATCGATACAGTATTTATGCGCTTAGAGTGAATAGCAGACTAGAACACACTCAACGTGTTAATTGACTGGGTGGTTGCGATGCGAATTACGGTGATGTGCTTCAGAAACCTGTTGAGAAGACGTTTAAGAACTACACTCTGTATTTTTGGAATCTCCTTAGCAACGGTTTTCATTGTCGCAATCGGCGCTACAACAAGTCACTATACCAACGTAATTAGGGATATGAACATCTTCTTCGCAGGAAAAATTGTAGCGGTTCCTGAAGGCGCTATGGTTGTCCAGGGTTTTCCTGTAGTTGGCGGAAATATCCCAGAGAACATCGTTGAAGAACTCAGTCAAGTTGAAGGTGTTTCAACAGCAGTTCCCATGCTGGTTCGGTTTGGATATCAAATCGAAACCGTCGTTCAACTTGCACCATCTAACATTACAGTCGGTGTCCCGTACGGAAACTGGTCAACACTCGTGGGTAGGATTCCACTGGAATCAGGGGGAAAATGGCCTTCGGTGAATGATGAAGTCGTACTTGGACAATCAATTGCCCGACAGTACGGTCTTGAAGTTGGGGCAACGTTTAGGGCGAAAGATGTCAATCTGACTGTCTCTGGCATTCTTGACTCAAGGTCCGCCCTCCTATTGCGCAGCATCATAGTTCCTCTGGATATGGCTCGTGAACTACATTACCCGAACCTAGAGGTCAACTGGATAGGGAACATGGTTGTCGTCACATTCGATCCAGGATTGTCAGAAGAACAGGTTGCGGAGAAGATCAGAACGGAGGTTCTTGGCATCGAAGCTTTGACGACTGATCTGCGAAATGAGATTGTTGAACCTCTCCTAAGCGACATCGAGACATGGAATAGTGGAATTACCACGGTGCTTTACGCGTTAAGTATGGTTCTCATCACATTGGTCGCAATGATCAACATCTCAGAACGACGACGAGATTTCGCCACACTTGACGCAATAGGGGCACCCAAACAAACCATTTTTCGGATCGTGGTCACGGAGATCATGGTCATGGGGCTCATCGGTTGCATTATCGGAGTAGTCGTCGGATCCTTCTCAGCGATCTTATTTGCCAGCCTATACACCGAAATCCCGCTTTCTCTGTTCCTCGCACACATCTCTGAAATCGTCTCTCCGTGGTTGATCATTCGGGTTCTAGTTTCTACAGTGGCCGTAGCTGGTGTAGCAGGAATGATTCCAGCAGTAGCTGCTACCCGAGTCAACATTGCAGCGGAGTTGAGGTCCGAATATTGATCGTGGAAACCAGAGACCTGACACGTTGTTACCAGCTAGGCAGTTCACGCATCACTGCTGTGAATGAAGCGAACCTGCAGATTGCTGAGGGTTCGATTGTGTCTATTGTCGGTCCATCAGGGTCAGGAAAAACAACACTTCTGAACCTCATAGGATTAAACGACGAACCGACTTCAGGAGAAGTATATTTCAAAGAACGAAAGACTTCAACTATCTCTGATAAAGAGAGACGAGAGATACGGCTTCGAGACATAGGTTTTATTTTTCAGACTTTCAACCTGCTTCCTACACTTACAGCGCTTGAAAACGTAGAACTTCCTATGGCATTACTTGGGACCCCTCAACGAACACAAAGAATCCAAGCCATCGAATGTCTAGGATCCGTCGGGTTAGCTGAACGACTAGAACATAAGCCTCGAGAGTTAAGCAATGGAGAAATGCAGCGTGTTGCTATCGCTAGAGCCCTCGCCAATAACCCAACATTGATCTTGGCTGATGAGCCAACAGGTGAACTGGACTCCGAGACTGGACGAGAGATAATTGAACTCCTTCTCCGCCTAAGCACGGAGAAAGCTACCACAGTAATTGTCGCTACCCACGATGAGCGAGTCGCTGAAGTCTCCAAAGCCAAACTCGCCATAAGAGATGGAGAGATCAAGACCTAAATTTACAGTCGTAACAATCGAGTTGTCGAAATCACTAGAATAGTGAAGAAGACTGAAGTAAGGTGAATGACCATCTCTTAGCGATTGACGTGCGATTTTGCGATGCCTGTGGGTCATACCTAGTCAAGAAGGGCGGAGAATACTGGTGTTCAAAATGCAGAAAGTCACTGCGGTTGAAACCATCCATACAAAGTGAAAAAGAGATATCCGAAAAACCTGAAAATCGTGAGCAATCGGATGCAATTTACCTCTCCGAGAGAAAAGAGAACAGTACAGTCAAAGTCGCAAGGTCGTGTCCCAAATGTGGAAATGAGGAAGCCGTCCGTTGGTTCTCAAGTATCTCAGGGGAACATGCAGGAGTTAGTAGAGAAAGAACTGTTGTGCATTTTAGATGCACCAGATGTAACCATTCTTGGAACATGAGCCTGTAGTTAAATGCCAGATCAGAAACCTTCAGTGAGTCCATTTGGACGCCCCTAAAGAAGTACAAAAGACTTATAGTTACTCATAAACACAAGACTACTTCTTTCATCATCATAAAGGAGTATGGAAAATTGACAGATGTAGCGATTGTCGGCGTCGGATGCACAGGATTCAAAACAGTTTCACCAGACGTCTCATACAAAGAACTGATGTTCGAAGCAGCCACCAGAGCCTATCAGGACGCAGGAAATATTAACCCGAGGAAAGACATCGATGCCTTCATTTCAGTAGCTGAAGACTACTGGGAAGGTTTCAGCATTTTCGACGAATTCGTACCTGACCAACTGGGAGCAGTGCTGCGCCACTTATTCACAGTTTCCGGTGACAGCATAATTGGTCTAGGAACTGCACACATGTTGATAAAAACCGGTCACTTTGACGTAGTAGCAGTTGAGTCGCATGGCAAACCCTCTGACATACTAACGCTCTATGACATCGTTTCCTTCGCTATGGATCCAGTGTTCAATCGACCACTTGGTGGACACCCCTTCTACTTAGCTGGTTTAGAAATGAATCGATTCCTATTCGAGACAGGAAACACTAAAGAAGACTGCGCCATGGTCGCAGTAAAAAACAGGGAAAACGCCCTGAGAAACCCCTACGCTGCATACGGTGCTCAAATCGATCTTGACGACGTGTTCTGTTCAAACCCCTATTTCTATCCAATGAACAAGTTTGACATCAGCCAACCAGCAGACGGAGGTATCGTACTTATACTCGCGTCTGACGAAGTAGCATCAGACCTAAATGACTGCCCAATCTGGATTAAAGGAGTCGGATGGGCTACTGAAACACCCTCGCTTGAAAGCCGATCCTTTGGAGACGCTGTCTACGCACAGCTATCAGCTGAAATGGCTTATCGAGAAGCTAAAATTACTTCCCCGAGCAGGGAGATCGACTTTGCTGAAGTCGATGACTTGTTCTCCTACAAGGAGCTACAGCACATGGAAGCACTGAGACTCTGTGATGTAGGTGAAGCCGGGCAACTGATCGCAGAAGGCGTAACTGGAATTGACGGAGACCTCCCAATCAATGTATCTGGAGGGAACCTCGGAATGGGATGGGCTCTGGAAGCTTCAGGAATGCAGAGACTCCTAGAAGTCGTGATTCAACTCCGAGGAGACGCAGGAGAACGCCAACTCGCTGACGTTGAAGTCGGCTTAGCTCAATCCTGGCGAGGAATACCAACTGCCACAGGAGGTACGGCAGTACTAAGTAACTGCTAGAGGTGACGAAAATGGTTGGAAAGAAACGAGTCGCAGTGATTGGCGCTGGAATGACCAAGTTCAGGCGAAACCTGAAGGAGACTGGAAAAGAACTTTCCTATGAGGCGTCAAGTATAGCACTGGATCAAGCAGGGCTGGAACTCAGCGACATCAAAAGCGTTGTCATGGGAACAGCTCCAGACGCCTTCGATGGCGTTCACATGAAAGGCGAATACTTAGCAGACGGAGCCGGCGGATGGGAGAAACCCTATTCACGAGTCTTCGTTGGAGGCGGAACAGGAGTCTTCGCAATAGACGCCGGATGGTGGCACGTAGCCTCCGGTAAATTCGACACCTGCCTGGTAGTCGGAGAGGAAAAGATGTCCTCATGCTACCCACACCCCGCTTACGCTTTCACGACGATCTTTGACCAAATCTACGCCCGACCTTTAGGCGTCACTTTGATCTGGATCTTCGCCCTCGAGATGCACCGATACATGCACGTACACGGCATCAAGAAAGAGGAGATCGCCCTCGTATCCGTTAAAAATAAACGCAACGCTCTCGACCACCCTTGTGCTCAACTCGGTGCAAACATCACCGTAGAAGACGTACTCAATTCAGAGGTAATGTGTTGGCCCGTCCAGAGACTTGACATCAGCCCAACAAGCGACGGAGCCGCAGCGTTGGTCCTCGCCTCTGAAGACGTAGCCAAGAAGCTGACCGATAACCCTGTCTGGATCGACGGAGTCGGGTGGTGCATCGACTCAACGTATTGGACAAACCGCGACCTCTACTACCCACAATATGTCCAGTGCGCTGCACAAATGGCATACAAGATGGCTGGAATCAAAAATCCCCCGAAAGAGATCGACGTCGCCGAGGTCTACGACCCCTTCGACTACAAGGAGCTCCACCACATGGA
Source organism: Candidatus Bathyarchaeota archaeon (assembly GCA_020345645.1). GTDB lineage: Archaea > Thermoproteota > Bathyarchaeia > Bathyarchaeales > SOJC01 > JAGLZJ01. The sequence continues at coordinate 692,040 of CP070765.1, forward strand.
AGGCTTAATGCTCGCACGTAAAGGACAAGCACCAAAGCTGACCGCAGAAGGCGTAACCCAACGAGACGGAGATCTGCCAATCAATCCCTCAGGAGGCCTTCTAGGGGTTGGAAACCCAATTGCTGCCGCTGGCACCATGAAGTGCTGTGAAATCTTCTGGCAACTCCGAGGAGAAGCTGGAAAGCGGCAGGTGAAAGGAGATCCTCGAACTGGATTGGCTCAAGCTTGGGGCGACCTAATGCAATATGGATCAGTCGTGGTCATGAGGAGCTGATGGAAAATGAGTGAAAAAATCAAACATTTCCCAGGAGAAGCAGTGAGCGGCCGCGACATTCGAGACGGAAAGGTACCCTGCATTAAACACAGACCCAATGTGAAGTACCTATGGAGTGCAGGAGTCGCCATGAGCCGCTTCATCGAAGGTATGAAAGCTGGAAAAATAATCGGTGCAAAATGCGTAAAATGCAAGCGGATCATGGTTCCCCCCCGAGCCTTCTGTGAAGAATGTTTCAGACCCATTGACGAGTATATACCTGTTAAAGACACCGGCACAATAAACACGTACTCAGTCTCCTACGTAGCCGGTGATGCTAGCCGAATTAAGGAGCCCATCCTAGTAGCTGTCATCGATTTGGATGGCGCTTCTAAAGGCATGGGGATCCTGCACATCCTCGGAGAGATCAGCGACTGGAAACAGATTAAATTCGGCATGAAAGTGAAAGCTGTCTGGAAACCTGCCAACGAACGCGAAGGCTCAGTCACGGATATAAAATATTTCAAGCCTTTCAAGGAGGGCTGAAAATGTCCACAGAGAAGCTTAAAGACGCTCGACGAATGGCCCACTGGCCTGGACACATGGAAACAGACTACGTCTACACCCTTGGACTCGCAGGAGAGAAGTTCTTCATGGAGATGAAGAACTCAGGACGCATCTTCGCCGCGAAATGTAAACAGTGCGGTTTCATCTACCTCCCTCCAAGACTCTACTGTGAACGATGCTTCAAGAAACTCACCGAGTGGGTTAATGTCGGTACAAAAGGCGAAGTATTCACTTACACAGTAGCCTACGTTGACGTAGATTCCAGTAGACTAAAAGAACCAACCATTTACGCCTACATCAAATTCGATGGTGCACACGGCGGACTAATCCACAGACTCGGTGAAGTAAAACCAGACGATGTTCAAATCGGGATGCCTGTCGAAGCCGTCTTCAAGCCACTCGAAGAGAGAAACGGAGACATCAACGACATCAAATACTTCAAACCGCTC
>CP070765.1:693408-700033 GCA_020345645.1 Candidatus Bathyarchaeota archaeon
GGAACTTGGAGAACCATTAGGACCACCCGGAGGGATCTTCAACTATTCCCTCGGTAGTTTATTTGGGCTGGATGTAAAGTTGGAGTGGAATCCTTCAGTGATCAGGTACATGAATCACACCGTTACGATACCTGTTGAAGCAAATCCTGAGGGGATTCTACATGAGCCTCTCCTTGGTAGTAGAATCGAGGAGATCGATGCCGAAGCAGGAACATACACAATCGTCGATTCATCACGACATCCTGCAGAGGCATTCAATCAAGCAAATGGAAGTGCAACCGTTTTCACCATGACGTTTATGGTTCTGAAACCTGGCTTTTCGGATCTTAAAATAACAAAATCTGACTTAGCTATTCCTTACGCATACGCCGAATATGCTGAAGCGAGGGCAGAGATTCCACACTGGAGATTGCATGGTTCCTTCCAAACTCCCAGATCAATAATTCCAGAATTTTCCATCCAGTTCAGTTCACTCCTATTCATCACAACCACGTTGTTAGCAACCATAATTCATAAGCGAAAACGTACTCTGCGTTGAAAACATGGAATATCGAGTGTTTCATGCAATTCCTTGAGCAAGTCGCAATCATAGTCTTTAACGGTTTAACGTTTTTCACACAAATTTCACTACTTTGCTGTAAAAAAAGAGGTTGTGCGGGATTTTCCGGGTGATATCTCCACGGCGATTGGGAACTCGATTCTTCTCGTCCTTATTCCCTTGGGAATAATAATTGAGCCTCCAACACGTTTTCTACGGTTCCATCTACAATGTCTCCATACCATATTCCCATTGTTTTTACCCCTTCAAAATCACCAGTGCCCTGCCCCACGACTGTTCCTGCAAGATGCGTAGAATCGCTAATTCTATCACGGAATGAGCCTTCAAAAGAGCCAACTCCGTCAACTGTAAGTATAAAAATTCCATGCATGGTCCCCGAACCTGTCATCGTGTTGAGGGTGTAGTCAAGTTTTTTCCACATGGTTGCCCCGAAAATACCGAGATCGGCACTGTCAAAGGTTCCCACGGCTATTAATCCTCTGACTTGTAGAATACCTCCCTTTGTCCAACTTTCGCCTGGATCGGTAATGACGAGACTTACATCTGCTGTATACGACACTCGTACTGCCGGTGCTGCCACCAAAGGTGTGAGTACACAAAACGCTAACAGAGCCACAAAAGGCATCGAAATCTTCTCATTCATTCAACCACCTCCTTCCCCTTCGAAAAACAGAAACTCAATTCAAGATGGCAGAAATTAACACTTGTGAAATCTTCTTCTATTACATTCTTCTAGATTTATCGGAAAAAAGGGGAAGATCGGGTGATGTCGCCAGCCTGCTCGGGAATACCTCATCCCGACCTCACGTGCATACATTTTCATCCGTACCTCCTGAAAGACTCTTTTAGTCCTGTGCCCCTTAAACACCGCATGCATTCATACACAGTTGAGAAGGAGGGTGAGAAATGTCGATAAAAGTACGAGGCGAAGCGACCTGCGTAATCATGATTGCCAAGCGACAGAAGTATGGCAAAGATCCGAACCCCATTTGGATCGATGTCTACGACATGGAGAAGGAAGACGTCGTCCGCATGATTAAGGACGCGGTTGCGCGAGAGGAACAAGGCGAATGAGTATTCAGACAATGTTTACGATAAGCATATGATCCATCGCTTCTTAACGCTGTAAGCACGCTCACTCAGAACTTAATTCTCGTGCGTGCACGATGTAATATGAAATAGAGCGACGGAGTGAGGGTTAGAGTTCAAATTAGCCCTACAAATCGGAGGTGAAAGGAAGATTGAGGTGGAGAGGGTTAATTGCTGCAACTTTATGTATGGTTGTCGCAACAGTATTTTTAACAGCCTATGAACATTCTCTTGCCCCACCTGTAGGGAGGCAAGATGGCGAGGGATGGAAACTTTTTAGACTTCGCGAAACAGAGCCATGTGAATCATATCTTGAATTAGCAGACCCGTTAGATGAATGGACTGCCCAAGCGATACGAGACTTCACCAACTTATCGTTGTTTCCGAGCAAAATTGGGCACAGTGTCAAATAACACAGTCTAATGCGACAGTTTTCAAGTATGGCGAAGAATTTTACACGTTCACCCCAACTGGCATGGATACATCGAGAATTGTGCGTATCCATCTCGACCCCTTAAATGAAGTATATAGCGGTGTTGACATCAGCCTATGTAAAGCTACGTATTCACCAGACAAGCCATGTTATGAGCTTCATGACCCCTTGGACCCGTGGACAGAAGCAGCAATCGAGGATCCCATCAATGATGTGAAAGTTGACGGTATCTATCGTAGCCAATGTGCCTTATTTAACCCAGATCAGCAACACACTCTCAAATGGGAACAACTGCGCACGTGCATTTTCAAGTACCAAGGTGAGTACTACGCAGTAGACGGATTTGGACTTTATGACGGCTTCAGGCCTTGGCCAACCTTCAGAGTGCCCATCCTGATAGGTTGGATCGTCATTGGCTTTTTCTGGTTAGGCTCAGGTCCATTCGAGTTAATGCGCACGCGTAAAAAAGGGGGAGATGCGGGTGATGCCGCCAGCGTCAGTGCATTAAATACTTTTTCCCCATCCTACACACGTGAATAGTCTTTGCTTGTGTACCCAGATAGACTTAGTTCACCTTTGGAAACAATCACCGCTTCTCCAGTCAAGTCAACTCTCCGATTCTTTCGCACCCTAACCCTTAGATCTCCGCCTCTTGCGGAGGCCTGATAGGCCCACATCTCCTGTTTTCTTAGGATATTACTCCAATAGGGGCCCAATATTGTGTGCGCTGATCCCGTAACTGGATCTTCGTTTATTCCTAACCATGGTGCAAAAAACCGTGAAACAAAATCGTAGGGTGGGTTTCCTTTCGATGTTACGATGACACCATCAATGTTCTGTTTCGTGGAAACAGATTTCATGCCATCAAAGTTTGGCGTTAAAGAACGAAGTATCTCTTCATTTTTAAGTTGAATGAGTAGCGTGCTCGAAGTTTTAGAGAGATGTGCATCTTCAAACTCGCGGATACCCATCTGTCTTAGCAGGTTGTGGTTAGGTTTAGTGGGAATGGTCACTTCACTCGGAAAGTCGAGTATTATTGAATCTCCCTCCCTGCGTGCCGTCAGTTCTCCACTCAACGTCTTGAACAATACACTGGTTTCCCCATTAAATTCATGGAATATGACGGTTGCTGTGGCGAGAGTAGCATGTCCACACAATGGTACTTCCGTTTTAGGGGTGAACCAGCGAAGCGCGAACACTCGAGATTGCTTGAACGGTTTCTCCGTTATATTCAGGAGGAATGCTGTCTCTGATAGATTAAATTCAGTAGCGATCGATTGCAGTACATCATCTTCTCTTTGCTGCTGCAAAAGGCAGACAGCTGCAGGGTTGCCTCTGAACGGTTTTCTGGTAAACGCATCCACGATATAGAACGAGATTTCATCGTCGTTTTTCAATACCAGTTCCCTTTCCCATAGCATACTGAACTACGTTCGTGTAATGTTGGAGTATTCACATAATTGTATTGGTGGATGATTACCACGAATGTTGGGAAGCTTCTCCCTCACCAACTCATATCTCGCATGTCCACCAAGCTGAGAATAGAAAGAGACAAAGAAGAGGGGCTGCAAGAGGTGTTTGTTTACGCGTGATTGAGGGTGATGATTTGGAGAATCTACCCCGGCGATTGGCAAACTCAGGCGCGGTGAAGATTCGAGCTAAACTTGGCACGATTTCTGGTGGACGAGTTCTGGATGTAGGCACCGGTCCTGGTGATTTCATCGACGTTCTGATGAAGACCTTACGCGACTACGACAATTTTATTGGAATTGACATCTCCTTGAAAGACTTGGAATCCGCTAGGAAAAAATTCAAAGACCAACCCGTCACCCTAGTGGAGATGAACGCCGAATCATTAGAGTTCGACGACAGTTCGTTTGATGCAGTGTGCATCTCTTATTCTCTGCATCACCTTGGCAAAATAAGCTTGGTACTGTCTGAGATGCTTCGCGTCCTGAAGCCGGGAGGAACCTTCATCCTCCAAGAAGAATTCCGCGATGGGCAGCAAACGGAAGCCCAAAAGACAAACATGCTTCAACATGCTTGGGATGCACAGATCGATTCGCTACTAGGCACCACCCACAACACAACCTTCACCAAACAGCGAATTAAATCGATTATCACCAATCTACAACTCGAAAAGGTTGAGATATTCGAGTCCACGCACGCCGTGCAATGCTTATTCTGCGACGACAGGTTCAAATGTGAAGATCCAAAGAACGAGGAGAGAATTGAAAGATCTCTCAAAGAGATTGATGACAATCTTCAAAGATTGAAGAAAATCTCTGATCAGGAAACCCGTGTCAGACTCCAGAAGACAGCTGAAAAACTGAAGGAACGGAACAAAGAGTTTGGCAACGCAACCCCTTCCTTAATATTTGCGACTGGACGAAAAGCCAATTAGCCCTCAATAGCTGACTTACATTGGCAAACTTCCATCGTAAAACTGCAAGTCGTGGCTGTCCCTTCAACTTCTGTACCTAACTTCATTTCCATTCACAACTCACGCAGGCGTCTATGCCGAAAATCATAAAACTGAACTTCTTCAGATTAGGTGCGATGCACTATGCGAAGAATCGCCGTTATCTCAGTTCTGACACTATTCATTTTTCTAGCGTTAAACGGACACTCTGTTAACGGAGCACCGGGCGAAATACATGTTCCCTACGACAATCCAACCATACAAGGGGCAGTAGATGCCGCCGATCCCGGAGATACAATTCTCGTACACACTGGAAACTATCCTGAGCATGTGGTAGTAAGCAAGGAATTAATCCTCGAAGCAGTCGATCAAGACGTTGTCATCGATGGAGAAAGCTCAGGGACCGTCATCAACGTCACTAGCCCTCATGTAGTAATCAAAGGTTTCACGATCCAGAATGCTGGAGGTGACTGGAGTCAGCGGGATTCCGGTGTTTACATAAAAAACGTAGAATCTTGCCGTTTGGAATCAAACCACGTTGAAAACTGCCGACTCGGCATCTATCTGTGGCAAGCTTCCAACATTGAAGTTGTCGGATGCACAGTGACGGGAAACATTGAAGGCATTAGGCTAGACGGATCATCAGACAACACCATCCACTACAACGCGATAACAGAAAACGATTGGAACCTCGTGTTGTCTTCGTCCTCCCATCAGAACCACGTCAAAGGCAACCACATCAAGAATGGCACCCTTTCTGGCATCCACCTGCAAGTTGTGTCCGACCGCAACACGATTTGTGGCAACATAATCGTAAACTGCAGCACCGGCGTGTTTCTCAGCCTATCGAACGATAACATCCTTTACCATAACAGTTTCATCGATAACCTTGACCAAGCTTGGGCCCAACCATCGCTGAATGTTAGCTGGGACTTGGGGTGGCCGATTGGCGGTAACTTCTGGAACGATCATGACAACGTCGACGTCAAGAGCGGTGAGTACCAGATGGGTCCAGGCAGCGACGGAATTTGCGACTCAACCTACGCCGTTGACGCAAGCAACATGGATATGTATCCCTGTGCAGGACCGATCAACTACTTTGAAGCTGACTACGCAGGCCCTGAAGACATCGCAGTCATCAGCAACTCTACCATCTCCGACTTCGAATTGAACGTCACCGAGAACGCAATCAAGTTCCTAGCCACAGGTGAAGCCGGCGTCGGATTCGCTCGGGTAGATGTCCCGAACACCATCGTCGAGGGAATGTGGCAGAACGACTACCAAGTCCTGGTTAACGAGGTTCCTATAGACTTCGGGAATTGGACTGAAGGTTCTCTGACGTACATCTACTTCCAATACGCCCATTCTTCCCGCGAGATAACAATTATCCCTGAATTTTCAGCCCCTGCTACGTTACTCGCCTTTATAACCATCAGCACGCTCGTGGCTTTGATGTACCGTAAGAAATGCGTGCTCGCAATCGAATAGGGCAGTGCCGAACTCCCTTTTTCTCTAACCTTCGACCCTATGTCTTCTCATTCATTAGATGGAGACTGTTGGTTGTTCGAGCCCTCGAGGTAGATGGTCTGTGTGGGGAACGGCATCGTGATCCCCTCGCGGGTGAACGCCTCAAGGATCTCGAAGTTGATCTGTTGCTGAGTGTCGAGATACTTCACGTAGTCTGAGGTCTTCACGTAATAGACAACTTCATAGTCGAGGCTGAAGTCACTCAGTTCTACTAGATGAGCCCTGTCGAACTCTGCCTGCTCGTTCTTCTCTACAATCGTGGTAATCATGGAAGGAATCTCCTTGAGTTTCTCTACAGGCGTGTCTGCAGCGACCTTAATCTTGAAGACAACTCTTCGCTTTTTCAGTTTTCGGAAGTTGCGTAAGCTTGTATTGGTAAGCTGCCGATTTGAAATCACCAGTTCCTCACCCTGCAGAAGCTGTAGTCGCGTAGACTTGATCCCGATTTTCGTCACAGTGCCTGAGAAGTCTCCTACAACAATGAAGTCACCGACCTCGAACGGTCTGTCGAAGAATATGGAAAACGCGCTGAAGACGTCGCTTAGGACATTCTGAAGGGCAAGTGCGATGGCGATTCCGCCTACTCCGAGCCCTA
>CP070765.1:700133-703452 GCA_020345645.1 Candidatus Bathyarchaeota archaeon
AGAAAGACGACTCCACCTTCACCGCTAATCGCTCTATCGGCAACTTCCCTAAGAACTTGCATCTCTTCAATTCTGTTAATGAGCTGGATCTCTCTTGCATGTACTGGACGAGGGCTTGGAACTGCGATACTGGATTTGTCAGAAGCCAAGAGTAAGTCTAACCCCAAACAAAACTGCACTATATACTAATGCATAATTAATATTACTTTGATTGAAAAGCCATGCAAATGCGATATCCAATCACTTGCATATAGGCGTGATTCGTTTCTGTGGAAGTATATTGATGCTAACACATAAAAAAAAGGAAAATTAGGCTAGGGTTTCGCCATAGTACGCAATCAAGGTGACGAAGTCAAAGATATCGTTACGATTCCAATGTGGAGCGAAGTTTGCATTGTGGTTCCAGTTTTCATCCCCATCTGCAGTATCAAAGCTGTCTGAAGCAATGACTATATCTAATAAGTTGACGATTTCGTCACAGTTCACGTCGCCGACGAGACTTGATACTGTGAGGTTGTCGTTGCCTTCAAAGGTTGCAGGCGTTCGAGCAAAAGAACCTTGGATTCTAAGATTGACGGTGCCATGCGTTATTCCTTCGGATTGGATGTACTCGACGATCTCGGTTCTATTGAAAACTACGTGCAGGTCTGGGATCGTATCATTATCATAATCGCCAATTGTTGGATAGATTGACGGGTGTATAGGGATAGAACCGTTCAATAGAATAGACGACGGGTTAATATCGGATACATCGTAGCCTTCCGGAAGTTCAACGTACGCTGGAGCAAGACTACTTTGGCTTTTCAGATTTAGACATATGTACAAGAAGTCGAAGCTGGCTTCTGCTATAGGAAGGGTTGTTTTTGCAGGTTTAGCAGTGACTGAAGAGGATAAAGCTGCGATTGCGATAGCGAAAGTCAACAGGGTCAGGGTCGATCGTTTCATAGGGTTTTCTCCAGAGTCTAAATGAATAAAGATAGCTTTCTTATGAAATTATTGTAATTAAATATGACAGATTGAGCAACATCAATACATTTATCTCTGCTTTCACTCGATTTGTTGATACATTACCTGTGTTTTTATGATTAGCTGAAAGTTCGTTCAGCTAGATAAAGCACTTGCCATTTTCTCAATTTCGTCAATGCAGGATTCTTCGATCTTCTTGGCTTCGCGAAGAGTCCTGATTTTATCATTGTCAGCAAGTTTTTTATCACTCACTTTGAAAGCAAGTTCAGCAATCTTCGCATATTGATTGCTTACCCTTGTTGCGTCTTCTGAAATCTGACCTTTAAACTTCGGAGCAATTTCAGCAAAGTAGGCTGATGCCATTTTCCTGCATTCCCACCACACAGTGCCATTCCACCAGTTCCCATGACTGGCTCCATGACCATCCTTTACAGCGTTAATCCACGCCATATAAGCGTCAAGCCCCATATGATAGCACGGATCTAATCGATATTTCTCGGGATTTCGGGCTAACTCAACTGCATATGTCAAGCTTTCTTTAATAACGGTCCCATCGTGGGCTCCAGGTATTTTTTTGAAGGAAAAGAAATTTACATGGATCTCGTCGCCTAATTCTTTCCAAGTCTGGAACGTGAGAGTCTCAGGTGTAAACGGTAGATCAGCTTTCGGCCATGGTTTCTGAACGATGAAGTGTGAATGCTTCGCGTCATATCCTGAAATCAGCTGGTTTTCCATATTAAGCATCGAGCAGGGAACTTCGGCGTCAATGTTCTTTTTTAAACTCGCTTCAATCTTCCCCCGTTCTAATGGCGTACTTTCTGCAGTGAAGAATCCGAGTTCTTTCATCAAGATTCCAAGGTTCTGCAGTAGACGATAGAAGCCTTCATATTTCCAGCAATAAGGTCCGCTTGGACATAGTTGATCGTGAATGTTGATGAGAAACGCGTGTCCGGATCCTCCGAATAACCAAGCATTACTCAAATCTATTTTATAATAGTCAGCAACCCCTTTCAACACGCCCATCATCGTTGTTTCAAACGGATGCATCTTGAGATTCAAGAGAATTTTCTTCACCATGAACTACTTCCTTTCTCTTTACTCAAAGTGCAGATCGATCTAGCGATATAAGAATTTAATCAAAGCTCAATAGATAGCGTAGAAAGTCACAGTTAGAAACGTGAGATGTGCTCAGGGTAAGATTACCTTGTGATCACTCAGTTGACCATTTTTACCAACATCCTAAAATGATGTGGTAGACCATCAGTCTACTCGCTTTCGTTAAGGTGGTAATCAGTGAAAAACAAGCGGAAGAATCCTCCGAAGATTATCGAGTTCCGACGGGAAGACGCCTCGAAGCTAGCAGAGCTCTTCAATTCTTTTGATGAGGAAGGACTCTGGCCTGGCGGGTTCACAGGAGGTGTCCCATACACAGCTGAAAGGGTTCTTGATTCTTTCCCCATCGGCGTTCGAAGTATCTGCATCCTAATCGCAACGCACAAGGACAAATTCACAGGAATCTGTACGGTTCACCCACATTACGAAGACGCAGAAGCCGCATATGTAGGAGTCTTAGGAGTCCACCCCAAGTATCTCGGGCAGGGACATGGCAAAGCCTTACTCCTAAAAGCGCTGCAAGAAGCATCCAAACGCAACCTTCGCCGAGTCGACTTAAACACTTGGGCTGGCAACCTACGAGCTGTACCGCTTTACAAGAAATGTGGTATGTTCTGGGTACCAGAAACAAGTGTTGCTATGGAAGATTACATCCCTGGAATCCTAAGTCTTCCCTACGCACAAGAATTCTTCAAGAAACACGACTGGTACACTTCACAAAAACGAACTCTACAACTCACCCCAGACGCCTTCAAAGTTGGAGAAATGGAAGTTTACCCGTACGAGTTCTCTGAAGGCAACGACCACCTTACAGTTTGGGTTGACCGATATGGCAAAGGGATATCCGGCATCGAACAAACCGTCGAGGGCAGACACCTGCGAATCGCGTGCAAGCTCGAAAACCATAAAGTAATCACTGGATTACCGCAGGTCCTCACGATCGAAATTCAAAACGACTCCAACACACTCCTCGATGGATCAATGTTTTTAACCGCGTTCGAAGGCTTAAGATTCACAACCAGCACACAACAAGCCTTCAGAGTCCAACACAACACCTCAACCACTCTCACCGCCCAATTCACGGTAAACGCGGACATCGACGTTCCAGAAATTTCTCGAAAACAGAAATCAATCCAAGTCAACTTGATCGTCAACGGAAAGTTATTTCCACTCGAAGTTGGATTACGCATCCTCCCACTACTGACATTCACTACTCACCCAGAAAACATCACAGTCGCCC
>CP070765.1:703552-715203 GCA_020345645.1 Candidatus Bathyarchaeota archaeon
TCTTGAAAAGAGCAGAAGCAGCAGCTGTAAATTACATCCCTACAGAAGTCTCGGGATTCCGCAACCATAACGGAGAGGTCAGGATCCATGGGATCCAAAGCCCCCAACGTAAGAAAATTGAGATAGACGTAGACCTAGCCGTTGTAGCCTTACCCATGAGGTCTTCTCCTGCTCTTGAGAGCCTGATCGGTAAATTGCGAGTTAGGGGTGCTCAATATCGTTGCCTTAAAACGAGTACCAAAACACCTCCTTTAGAATCTCCACTTCTAGGAGTTTTCAAAGTAGGTTGCGCACAGACTCCCATGGATATTCATAATACCGTTGCCCAAGCACATGAAGCTGCAGATCAAGCATTGAGCGTGTTAAAACAGATAAAACGTGTAAACGAGTAGACAATGGACTTTAGCTTCCGCGAGTTTGCATGTGTTGCTGTAACCGACCTACATTCCTAAGGAAAGGCCAAGGCTAGAATCTTCGTGAAGACGCTACTCGAGCCCCACTGTAGATGAGTTAGGCAGTCTTTCCGGAGGGTGATCGAGACTTCATGATACGTGAAAAAGCCTTCTGTACACCTTCCAACCCATGTAGGGTTTTCTCATTTACAATGTTGAAGGCTTCCTCTGAAGAGAGTAACGGGATTTCCTCCCCAATGACACGCCGTACCAATTGTCTTGCAGCCCGAAGAACTTCACCGTTCAATTGAGAGTCTGTTTGATCCGCTAAGTGGCAAATCAGAGCTTCCACGGTTCTTGGCCAAGTCGGGCCAGCCTGACCTCCATGGTGAGCACACACAATATGGACAAGATCGATGGGAAAGTTTCTCCGGATCAGTTCAGCGGTTATCAGAGACAGATGGTCTAGTCTCTCACCCAGATCGGAATTAACATATCTATAGCCTTTCTCACTTTGGTAAATCAGCGTTTTGAAAACGTCATGCAGAATGATGCCGGAGAGAACTAGATCGCGATCAACCGAGCCGTGATAAATCTCTTTAACGATCTTAGCAAGGGATAATGCAAGCTCAGCAGTGGCAATTGTGTGGTCGAGAAGCCCCCCAGGGTAACTATGATGTTTGTAAAGACCTGCAGGAGAGATTTCAAATCCCATTCCAGAGTAAACGCTTCCTTCAACGATTATCTGGGGTTCTAATAGCAACTTCCTCACTTTCTTCCGAAGATCAGAGTCTTCAATCTGATCAATGATTCTGATGAGTCTAGGGTGCATTACAGTCACTCTGAGTTTTCTGTAGGGCGTTCCAGCTTTTGGAGTTTCCGTTGTTCATTAGTCACAAGATTATGTGCGATTTGGAGAGGTTTGGGGATGCGGTGACACTTGGTATAGTGCTTCACGATCTCCATACTACGCGATAGAGAGACCATGTGTCCTATACTAACATAAATCGGATTCTTTGATCCTCCAGTCAATAAGGCGACCCCAATTAAGCTATCTTCATGTGTTATTGGAGCCCAGCCCGCGACAAATTCTCCAACCTTTCCAGTTAATAGTCCTTTCGCGACCCCGATTGTAGGTGCTTTCAGTATAAGACCTAGGTGACACGCCAAACCTAAGCGGTTCAGGTGAATCAATCCATGCCCGTCAACTAGAAAAACATCCGGTTGCAGTTCAAGCTTCCGAATAGATGCAAGCAAAGGGTGAAGTTCTCTAAATGATAGTAATGTAGGGATATAGGGAAACTTCGTTGTTGTATAAGCAATTTTAGATTCCTCAACAGCTAACGATGAGTGGTTAATGACGACAACGCCGCCAATTGATTGGCTTTCGGTGTAGGCTACGTCCACTCCAGCTACATAACAGATCTCGTTAGGAAGGAGATCTTCGGTTATTATGTGCTTTGACAACGCACGTTGAGCAGCATGGGCTTTCTCTACTGAGAATGACTTAGGTGCTTTTTCTAGTTCTGCCTTCGCTGAATACACCCAGCTGTCTTTCCTAAGTACTATTTTTTATTGTCCTATTGAGGTCTTCAATTGAGGTCTCCAACGAGTTTCGACCAAAGGCGACTGTAACGTCTCCTCTTGTCGCTTCAATTACTCGTCTAGCAACATCGCATTTCCGTCGAAGTGAAGGAAGAGAGTGAAAAGCCTCATCCAACAGGATCAATTCATCATAGATAGATTCCATAGTGCGGAGGGTTTTCTCTGCTTTCTCAATGTCTAGAGTCCGAAGGATATCCAAGGTTCGACGTCTGAGTTCACCTACAACATCGGCTAGGCCCAGTAGATAGGAAGATGAAGGGACTTGGAGTTGCTTCTTAGACGGAATCTGGTCATCTGCTACAAGGCTGAGGAAGATCTTGGCTTCAGTATATTCTTGAAATCCTGAGTCAACAGCACCTGTATGAGCAAGGTCTTTGTGAGGACTAGGGAGTTCTTTGACTTGAGATAGAAGGGCGAAGACATCTACCAATAGATCTTCAGCCTTCTCCAGTTTTCCTTTATGAACTAACATGATCGCTTTTTTAGACAACCGTGTGGCCTTCCTCATCGATTCAAAAAGTCCGCGCCGAGTTTCGTCTCTTTCCTTCAGTTCTCCATCTATTTGATCCAAGATACTTCGAAGCAACATACCTAAGGACCTACTGAAATCCTTCTGAGGAAATACTCCGGTCATTTTACTAAAGCTTTCTTGGCTTTGTTAATCTGCTCAGAAGGAAAACACGGCTCTCTTTGGATTCGTTCAAAACATTAAACCCTGTCTCATTGGAGAGCGAGACAGCGAAGTCGCTAACTTCCTCATACGATGGGGTATTGGCATAGCCAAGTCTTAATCGGGAAAAACCTACATGCATGTACGCCTTTGGCTCCAGATATGTAGGGTTGGCTTTCTCTACTAGTTTAGCGTATTTTTCAGGGTGGCGAAGGTTGTGGTTTCTAACAAGTGTCATCCGCATCACAGTAGGACATCGAAAGCTTTGAAGAAGATCGAGCGTTTCCATCTGTTTCAGCCAAGCGTTCTTAATCAAAGGTCTACACAAGCTGTTGAAGGTTTTTTTATCAGGAGCACAGGATGAAATGTAGAGTTGCGTTGGTTCTTCACCGAGAGTGGAAAGGGCTTCTGGGAATGTTCCGTTTGACACAAGAAACGTTGTGAAGCCATTCTTGTGAAAGAGTTTAAGCAGTTCTCCTAATCTTGGGTAGAGTGTAGGTTCACCCGAAAGGCTTATGGCTACTTGGTTCGGTGACTTTGCTTCTTCAAGCTTCTGTGCAGCAACCTTTGGGTTCGCCTTGTACCCACTGAGTAACCTCATCTGTGCTTTAAGACATCCAGATAGGATCTCTTCAGGGTCATCGCGTTTATAGAAGTCTGTCTCATCCCAGTAAAAAGTGAGGTCACCGCTCTGAATCCTCCAGCAGAAGAGGCATCGTAACGTGCAATTGAATACCGTTGGCGTCATCTGAATGCATCGATGGGACTTTACTCCATAAAATTTCTCCTTATAGCATGGTCGATTGTGAACCAGAGAGTTATAGAGCCACCTACAACGCTTCAATGCAGAGTGGTTGCCAATCAAATGGTATCTCTGGGATTTCATCCGCTTCATTAAATCGTTAACATTGTCTTCCAAGCAGGTGGTTTCTGAACCAGAGTTGAAGCCGGGTTCTTCTTCAAAGGTTTTTACATTTCCATGGAGGTTCATATTACTCAGGTTTTCCGTTTATTGGTCATGGGATGATTAATTCCGAAACCGCGACCTAATTGATCTTAAGAGACCGCACCTAGAAATAGTTTGATGAGATGGGAAACCAAGCGAACTGCTGATCAAGTTCATCCATTCATCGAACTCTGTCGACCCTTTCTCAAGGTGTTATATCGGTCCTAATACGCACTTTAGACTACGCAATGGTTCCGCGGAAAGTTTTAAAGCACCGTTCACCAAAAGGATGTAAATCTTCAGACTTCCGAGGAACTGAGGAGCTTAACTTGCACAAAAGGACAATGATCGTTCGGTTTTTCACGTTAATCACCATTTTCATATCTGCATCAGTATTATCGGCACACTTCTTGAGTAGTGTGCAAGCCCAGCCGACTCTGATCTCAGTAACTCCAGAAGAAGGGACTGTGGGCACAGAAGTTGCAATTATTGGAGAGATAGAGACAGTCAACGGTTCCTACGAGGTTCTTTTCGACAACGTTGTGGTTCTTTCAGGCGTGGCTTCCATAATCGATGTCGCAGACTCTTTTCATGTACCAAACAGCACCACTGGCGTACATGAAATCAAGCTTCGCGATGTTTCAAATGAGACTGAGAGTGCCTCCATTGACTTCACCGTAACGCCAGACTACGTTGTGAAAGCTGAAGCACTACCAGAAACGAAACAGTTTCAAGAAGGGTCGAACGTGACGCTGTTCAGCGTAGTCACCGGAGAAGAGACCAATAAGACTCTTCGAGTTCGCATAGATGTCGTGGATCCTGAAAACGTAACTTACTCAACCGCAGAGTTTCTGATGCAGACCAGCCCTCTTGGGAATGCTAGCATGAGTAGAGTCTTTCCTGTAGATTTTGGTAACGAGTCACACTCGTCCTTTGTCGGCGACTACACACTCAAGTTGGTTAGTTCAACAAACGAGACACTTGCTACAGGAAGCTTCGAAATAGGACTAACGGACGCGACGGAATACTCCAGATTTCAAACAGTCAACATAAAAGCTGCTAACTACTCCGATTTCGACCAGATTACCGCAGTAATCGAATTTGACGAAGAAACGGTGTTTCAAATAACCCCTGTTGCTTCTAATGGGTCCATCGAAGTCAACTGGACGATCCCTGCCAACGCTAGCTTAGGGACCTATAGTCTGACAATCGATAGAAAACCGATAGCTAAAACACCCCCCGACCTGCAGGATTTCATGATCGTTTCAGCATCGTATGCATGTAAAGTTAGAGCAGTTAACACTGAGAGGAAGCCTGTGAAGGGTGTGTTAATAGAAGCTAACAACATGACAGATAACGCGGTTAGTGAAAACTTCACGGATGCAGACGGTTTTGTGTCATTTTTCTTAGAGGCAACTAACTATACGTTCACAGCGTTCTGGAACTCTTCAACCGCTCCAAGAGCTCAAGTGGGGGAGATAGCACAGACATCGCTGTCAATGAACGTGACTGGGGAGACAGAACACCTGCTCATCAACTGCTCCTTAGCCAACCTCATCATAGTAGCTCGTGACGAAGCAGGAACAGCGCTCCCACTAGTTGAAACTAGAATAAACTTCACGTATGTATCAAGATTAGAAGTGCCAATCAACGAGTCATTGACTTCGCAAACCGCCATCAATGGAACTGCGAAATTCCCCGTGTTGATCACAAACATCAACTATACATTGATCGTAGGACGATATGGCAGTAGATTCGGGGAATACTGGGTAAATGTAACAAAAGCAACAACAGTTAACGTGACTGCACCAACTCACAGGCTTACGTTAACCATCTATGATAGGAATCAAACCAGGTTGGCAGGCGCCCAAGTCAAGGTCTTTGAATCCAGCACGGGTCAAAATGCTCCTGAGGGCGATTATGTGAAGGAGGTAACATCCAACGATTTTGGTGAAGCAGAATTTAACTTCACCTTCGGAAGGTATGGAGTGATTGTCTTTTTGGAGGGGATACAGGTTAATGAGACCCATCTAGACGTAGTCACGCAACCAACGGAATCCAGCATTTACTGCAGTCTTTATCCTTTAACACTCAATATAACGATACAGGATTACTTCGGTCAAGGGATTGAAAACGCGAACGTCACGGTAGAGAGGGAGGGAAGACGTGTAGCGTCTTCGAACACCCAAGGCAACGGGGTTGTTCGATTCACTGAGCTTATTGGCGGTGGCTACCGAGTGATAGTAATCATGGGTGAAGAGACCTACGCGATTAAAGAGCTGCGATTACAGGAACCCGAAGCAGTTTACTTCAGAATAGCTGAAGTAACTTCGATTGGCGGTCTTCTTATTGGCACAAGTGCGTTCCTCAGCATTCTCTTGGTCGTAGTCTTGATCGCAGTCTTCTCCATCAGCTTTTTCATCACCTCGTCAAGGTTGAAGTCTGAGGAGTAGTACGACGGAAAGTTTATTATGTGCAAACGCAAAGGCATGTTTAGTGGCACATCACGAGTTTTGAATAAAAACAGAGGTAGTGTCTATTTTGAGCGAGATCAAACGATGTTCTCCTCGATGCAATCTGTTCAAATGCGTCAAAAACTCTGCAATGTTCAGAGGAGATAGTGTCTGGTGCAGGTGGACGGATGAAAACTGCAACGTCGCAAACTGCAACTACGCATCTTGCGTCAAGCGACGACTGTTGCCTAAAGGCGTATGTGGACAGTCTCTAAAGCGGAAAACGAACGAGAAGAAGATTGAGGAGGCTGTAGGACCTCCTGTAAGAGTACGAGGAAAAACCCTTAGAAGAATCGGTGAAAAAGAAATTTTCTAAAAAATCCCAATACATTGATGCAAGCAATGGAGGTTTCAGTCAGTGGAGACTCTCTTCACGACAGGCGGTCTAATTTTCTTCAGAACCCTGTATCCACAAAAAGTACATTTGACACCGCCACCTCGCAACTCCAGTTCTTCTGTTCTGACTTTCTCTCCGCAATTAACGCATTCATATACTATACCATGACCGCTTGTCTCAGACATGGTCCACCCAAGCGTTTTACTATCCATCAAGCGCGCGATTTAAATCTATTGAATCTGCTTAGGTCGCCTAAGGACGATTCTACGCATGAAAGGTGACCTAAAGAGTATTTTACGGAACAGCTTGAATGCGGACGAACTGGATTTAGTAATCAAATCCTACGACATAATTGGAGACCTTGGCGTCATCCAAATCCCAGAAGCATTATCTGAACATAAGAGGACGATTGCTGAAGCTGTCATGCAACAGCATAAACACGTGAAAGCAGTTTGGCGCCAATCCAGCCCGATAAGAGGACCTCACAGAGTGAGAAATCTGGAATGGGTTGGAGGTGAAAAACTGTCACAGACAGTCCATCGAGAGAACGGGTATACACTGAAGGTTGACGTTCAAAAATGTTATTTCTCCCCGCGACTTGGGGCAGAGAGAATGCGAATCGCAGGATTAGTTGGAGACTCCGAGTACGTAGTAAACATGTTTGCTGGGGTGGGTAGTTACTCAATTGCTATCGGCAAATATTCTGGAGCCCACAAGACGGTTTCAATTGACATCAACCCGGTGGCGGTCTACTACATGAAGGAGAACATACTGCTGAACAGGCTTGTCGGTAGAATCGCCCCGATATGTGGAGATGCAAGAACCACGATTGCGGATCAACTTAGAAATTCCGTAGACAGAGTACTGATGCCACTTCCTCACGAAGCATTCAAGTATCTGGACTCAGCTGTGGCAGCACTTAGATCTCCAGCGGGATGGATCCATTATTATGAGTTTGCACACGCTCGTAAAAACGAGGATCCCGTTAATGCAGTGAAGCGGAAAATTGTGGACTGCCTCGAGGATTTTCCTGTAAAAGTCGTTGAAGTAAATGGTCGAATCGTGAGGCAGACAGGTCCAAACTGGTACCATATTGCACTCGACATCCACTTGGAGATATAGTCAGACGGAATTTGGGGGATTCAAAGTATACGCAAGAAAGTACGAGGACCAACTATTGGTTTGCACGATTTTTAAATGCGTGACTTAGCAATAAATGTGACCAGTCAGCGTGGATCGTGTTCAGCGAGGCAGAAGTGTGAGTAGAATAAGGGACGAAGTGCGACGTAGGATTCCGCGATTAACCATGAGCTTGGTTATCACAGTAATTTTTCTGGTAATCAGCTTCGTCATCCAACAAACCCAAGATCTTCTCCCTCTCAGCCAAATTAATGTTCCAGGAATTGGACAGAACCTATCCTCCCTAATTATGATAATAACGGTTTTAATAGCGGTGATCTTCCTTATTCGTGCATTATCCGACGCGTTATTCTTGGGAGATATTCTCACAGACATAATTGTGCACCGCCTCGGAATAATCGAAGAAAGGTCACCGAAGAGGGCTGCTCGAGAGTTGATCTATATAATCGTAATTATTCTAATCGTCACAGCCGCTACACCGATAATCGGGACCTTTGTAGAAGGAGATTTTGGATTCGGGATTCAGAGCCTCATTACTTATGTGGCCCTAGCTATAATCATCATCTTAATCTACGACATTGGGAGAACCTTATACCGAGTAATTGAGCTCAAGGTCGGATCGCTTGCAGAAAAGCTTTCCAATATCGTCGAAGAGGAAAATGAAGGGTAGGTAGCCACGTGGATCCAGTTGTCACAGCAATCTTTGTCCTCATTTACCTATTAACGATCCTGCTCTCTGCCACAAAAGCGGTTCCTATGTCCATAGCAGCGTTAAGCGGAGCGTTACTTACTGCATGGTTCGGTCTTCAGTATGAAGTCTTTCCCACATACGGTGACATGTTCACGCTAATAGAAAGCAGTCTTCCGTTACTCGGTTTAATCATTGGAACGATGATTGTCGTTGAAGTAGCTGAAAAAAGCGGTCTTTTCCGGTTTGGAGCCCTGTATGCTGTGAAGATTTCAAAAGGCAAGCCCGTCAGATTATTCATCTCAATCTGCGTGATCTCAGCCATCGTCTCCATGTTCCTCAGCGACCCAACAGCAATGTTGTTGATGGCTGCGGCTATCGTGACCATAAGTAAGCTCCTCAACTACGATCCTATCCCATACTTTCTCTCCGCTACAATCATGATTAACCTTGGAGGTACTAGCACTTTAATCGGGTCAACAAGTAACATGGTAATTGGAATTGCCGCTGGAGAACAGATGAGTTTCACTGCCTTCATTGGGTATCTCACAGCCTGCGAATTAGCTTTATGGGCACTCACGATTTTTGCACTTTACATGATTTTCAAGTCACGGCTTGGGAAAGAGAAGCCTCTCCCTGAATATAGCCCGTGGCAGAGTGTGAATAACAAGAAATTGTTTTACCGATCTGTGTTAATCTTGGCTCTGCTTTTAGTGTTATTCTTGGCATCAGATAGTATACCGAATATCCGACCAGAAGCAGTCGCTCTTGGATGTGCAATTCTTGCGTTGATACTCAGTGGCATGGATCCCTCTGAGGTCTTCAAAAGAATAGATTGGGAAACAGTTTTCTTCATCGCCGGATTCATGTTTGTTGTTGGAGGGATTGAGAGGACGGAGCTCTTAAACGGCTTATCTAGTGGACTCGTCAGTGTTGCTGGTGATAATCCAGCAACTGCAGCGATCGCTATTTTGTGGTTCAGTGGAATCGCGAGCGCTATCGTGAGTAACGTTGCCATTGCTTTGACTTTCATACCGATAATCATTGGTACACCTAGTCTCAGCAATCCTCCAGTGTGGTCCGGTCTAGTATTAGGATCAAACTTGGGAGGAGCAACGACACCTCTCAGTGGCTCAGTGGTCGTAATGGCGATGGGAACACTCAAGCAGGAAGGGATCTCTATGAGCTTCCGTGAATTTACGAAGATAGGAATTCTAACATCATTAGTTCAGTTAGCTTTTTCAAGCTTTTACTTATTTGCCAGATTTGGACTAGGAGGAATCGTAAGTGGCTAAAGTAAAGAAGTGGATTGAGTCTTCAGAAGAAAAACCGAAGCCAGAATACGACGAGGCTAAGAGAGAGTTTGGGATGGCTATTGGGAAACCCTTCATACAACTTAGAATTGAAGTCCCAACTGGCTTCGAGGACATGCGAGCTGAGTTCTTGAGTTTAGAAACAGACAAAGATTTCCTTGCTGAGGTTGAAGATCTAATTAAGAAAAGACTCATCTACGAAAAACGCGATGCAGAAGAAACGTAAATATAATTGCACTTAAGCCGACACAGATTGAATGGACCGGGCGGGATTCGAACCCGCGGCCTCCTGAGTGCAAGTCAGGCATTCATACCGAACTGAACTACCGGCCCTTGATTTAACATTGGACTTGTTAGATGAGCTTGAACCTTTAAGATTTTGGTCAAGTCACGTATCTTTTAATTACAGACACATCTGTTTTATTCAGAATTTATGAACAGCTGTGCACCTGAAGGTTTCTTTGGATGAAATATGATCATTAACAAATAGGACAACTGAGCTGTAAAGCATCGAAATTCTTTTAGCGAGCACCAGAGGATTCTTGGTTTAGGAAGTTCACGATGAAGGCTTTCATCTCAGTAGACTTGGAAGGATTACCTTATGTTGTCATCCCAGCACATCTTAACCTTAAGGGTTCATTGTATGATGAAGCTAGAAAGATCGCAACTCAAGTCAGCTTAATCGTCGCTGATGAGCTTTACAAGAATGGATTTGATCAGGTAGTAATCGCTGACAGCCACGGTCCTATGGTCAACATTATGGTAGATGACTTACCTGAGTATGTTGAAATTGTACGAGGGGTACTTCGACCAGGGAGCATGGTTTCGGGAGCAGAGAGTTGCGATATTGCACTTTTTTTGGGATACCATGCTAAATATGGAACCGCTCAATCTACATTTGATCATACCTACAGTGGTAGAACTGTTCGTAAGGTTGAAATAAATGGGGTTGAGGCAAGTGAGTTTCTGCTCAATGCTTACACGTTGGGAGAGATGGAAATCCCTGTTGTTTTGGTCGCTGGAGATGCTGTACTTTTAAGAGATGATGTAGAGCATCACACACCATGGGCGGAAGCAGTAGCTCTAAAGGATTCAATTAGCCGAATTGCTGCTCACAGTGCCAGCATGGTGAGACTTGAGAGGGAGTTGAAAGAAGGCGTTAAGAAGGCTATAACAAACTTCAAACAGAACAGGGTTACGCCGCTACTTGTCAAGAAACCGGTGAAAACGGTCATAGCATTCCATGCTACTCACCAGGCAGACGCCGCGGAACTGCTCACTATGGTAAGCAGAACTGGTGGTTTGACAGTAGAGTACACATCGGGCAGCATGATTGATGCGTATAAGACTCTGCAGCTCCTAGTGCTAGCATCAGCAGGAACCGCATCTCTCCTTGAGAACTTGAAATAATTTATAGACTGCATCAATTGATCATCTAGTTCTCGGATAGGAAGCGAGTATTCAACGCCTTTAGAATTACATTAACGCACTCCGACGGAGAGAGTTTCGAGGAGTCAATGGTCACTTCTGGGCTTGAGCGTTCATATGGAACCCCAACGCCTGGAACGTTAGGAGCGATACCCGACTCCGCCTTCGTGTAGATGTGCGGTGGAGCAAGATGTGGTTGTCCACGAGTTTTCTCTCGGTGTATGCAAATATCGAGAGGACACTTCACGTATACTTCCATGAAACCCTTGATTAGACGTCGTGCTTGTTTTCGAAATCTTCTTCGGTTTCCTGTAGCGTCAATGATGACGTTGATACCGTTCTTTGTCAACATGAAAGAAGTGAAAACCAAGGCAGCATAGACTAGAGACCGCTCTTCTTCCGTGTAGGTAGGTGTCGGGGTTAGATGCTTCCTCACTTGGTCCACTGACACGACTTCAGCCGATACGTCCAAGGTCTTAAGCTTGCTCTCGAGTAGTGACGTTATAGTAGATTTTCCACTGCCTGGTAGCCCCGTAATCCACAGGCACCATCCCTTGTGATCTTTCAAGTAATCACCCGCTTCTAAGAAAGTAGGAGTTCACTTCCTTCAAATCGAACG
>CP070765.1:715303-724844 GCA_020345645.1 Candidatus Bathyarchaeota archaeon
GTATTGAAAGACGTTCCAGAGAAAGAACTGGATGAGAAGATGTCCACCCACATCTTAGAGATCCACATGAGAGGCACAGCCCCGACCGAGACGCCTATCCCTTCTGACCTCTTTCGAAGATACATCAGCTACGCTAAGAACATTCGACCTGTCTTGAGTAAAGAAGCCTTAGAGCGACTCAGAGCCTTCTACCTCGAGATGAGAGCAGTGACCGAGAGTATTGAAGGATCCCCCATCGCCATCACCGCCCGACAGCTAGAGTCTCTGGTTCGACTGGCTGAGGCTAGGGCACGCATCGCTTTGAGAACCGAGATCACAGTTGAAGACGCTGAAGCCGCCATCATGATAATGAACAAGTCCTTAGAAGAAGTGGGAATCGACCTCTCAACGCAGATGCGAGACATCGATATCATCATGGTTGGTAAGCCAAAGAGTATGCAGGACAAAATGCGAATACTGCTCAATGAAATCGTAGACCTCTCAAAGGAAACTGGCATGGTGGACAGAAAACTTCTCTTGGAAACGCTCATGTCCAAGTACAAAATTCCCGCTGAAGAAAGCCAGAAACTCATCGGGAGATTGATCAGAGACGGTACGATCTACGAACGTAAACCAGGCTTCTTGAGTAAAGTCTAGCCTGCGACTCACAAGGGTTCCCTGTTGAGGCTTCAGGATCTTCGCATATCTGAACAAGTGAAAGCTGTCCTGCTGAAGACAGGGATCTCTGATCTCTTCCCCCCTCAGGAAGAAGCCATCAACTGTGGCGTTCTTGAAGGAAAGACACTCGTTCTGGCTAGTCCCACGGCATCTGGGAAGACGCTCACCGCAGAACTGTGTGCCCTTCGACACGTGATTGAACTCGGTGGGAAAGTAATTTACTTGACACCTCTGCGGGCACTGGCAAACGAGAAGTATGAAGAGTTCAGAAAATACCAAACCCTGCTGAAAAGTGATGGAAGACGCATCCGAGTTGGCATAAGCACGGGCGACTTTGATCGCAGAGATCCGTGGTTGAGCCGGTACGACATAATCGTTGCGACGAATGAGAAAGCTGACTCGCTTTTGAGACACCGATCAGAATGGATGAACGAGCTTTCCCTCGTAGTCGCGGATGAAATCCACCTTCTCAACGACTCGGAAAGAGGACCGACGTTAGAAGTCGTTCTAGCAAGACTGATGCAGATTAACCCGCAAATCCAAATCCTTGCCTTAAGTGCAACTATAAGAAATGTTGATGAACTGGCAACGTGGCTTAAAGCAGATTACGTGGCAACTGACTGGCGACCTGTACACCTTAGTGAAGGAGTACTCCTGCACCAAGAAGTTCAGCTAAAAGATGGTGGTTCCTCCACCATAGAGAAACATGTAGGGACCCCCTCCATCAACCTCGCTCTCCACATTGTGAACTCGGGTGGTCAAGCCCTGATCTTCACCTCCACTCGAAGAAACGCAGTTTCCACTGCCCAAAAAGTCAGCAATGAACTAAAAACCTTCCTTTCGAAGCCTACACGACGTAAATTGGAAGCGATCAGCAAACGAATGCTTGTCGCTGGTGAAAGAACCAGAATCAATGAGTTACTCGCAGAGCTGGTGAGAAACGGTGCCGCTTTTCATCACGCAGGACTCGGTGGAAATCTTCGAAAGCTCCTTGAAGATGCCTTCCGTAATGGCACAATCAAAGTTCTCGCCGCCACTCCCACGCTTGCCTTCGGCGTAAACCTCCCTGCAAGGGCAGTAATCATCCAAAACTACCGACGCTACGAAGTTGGATATGGCTACTACCCAATCACCGTCCTCGAGTACAAACAGATGGCCGGCAGGGCAGGGCGACCGAAGTATGATAAGACAGGCGAAGCAATTCTCGTGGCTAAAACAGATGATGAACGCGACTATTTGATGGAGAGCTATATATTAGCCAAACCTGAACGCATCTGGTCAAAACTCGCCGTAGAACGGATTCTCCGCCCCCATGTTCTCTCCACAATTGCCGCAAAATACGCACACACTGAACAAGGTGTCTACGAGTTTTTCAGTAAAACATTCTACGCCTATCAATACGACCCCAAGGCCATTGACCTCGTCATCGCGAAAATCTTGCGGTTTCTCCACAAGGAAAAAATGGTTGACTTGAGCAGGAAAAACGTTTCCGCGACTACATTTGGCAGTAGAATCTCAGAGCTCTACCTCGACCCTGCCTCCGCCGTTCTCATCAGAGACGCACTGAATAATCGAGCTCCTTACCTAACTGACTTTAGCTTTCTCCACATGATTGCCCGAACTCCGGACATGTATCCTAAACTACGTCCTTACTCGAGAGAGATAGATCCGCTGGCAATCTTCGCTGAGGAACATAAGGAGGAATTCATGTTTGTGCCACCTGGTGACACAGAAGATAATCTTGATTTTGAAGAATTCTTAGGCGAGGTCAAACTTGGTTGGGTTCTCCAGTCTTGGATAGACGAAGTAACTGAAGACCAGATGATTGAACGATTCAAGGTTCAACCCGGAGATCTGTATCGTTTGATTCGCACAGCCGAGTGGCTTCTCTATGGCTCCAGAGAACTCGCTCGTCTCCTTGGACACAAGGATCTAGTGCCCCTCATAAGCCCCTTGATGGAACGTACAACGAAAGGCGTGCGAACCGAGTTACTGCCATTGGTTAGGTTGGATGGAGTTGGTAGGGTGCGTGCTCGGATATTGTTCAACTCAGGCTTGAAGACTCTGAAAGACCTCAAGCAATCTCCCGTAGACAGACTAACCGCACTTCCACTTTTCGGATCCCGACTTGCGAAGAAAATTAAGACCCAAGTCGGCGGCTTCGTAAAAAGGAAGCAATGGACGAGACTGGAAAAGCAGGCTGACGAACAGCAATCCCTAACCGAGTACTCTTAAAGAATTTCCATCAAAACCTGTACCCAGTACTACGTGCATCCTTGGTGGGGCTGGCCGGATTTGAACCGGTGACCTGTACCCGAAACCAACTCGATGTTTGGTCTCTACGGGTTTCTTCAGTCTCGTGCTCCGGAACTTCATCATCCCAAATTAATGGTCGGCAAACCCGTTCCTACGTTCTGGAGCCCGTCGTCATACCTGGCTAGACTACAGCCCCACCATAAGCAGAGACGTTCTACTCTGAATATATGCATTATGTAGCTTAACATTCATGTGTGCTGGCGGAGTTTGAGTTTACGAGCCTTCGCTTCGCTTTATGACTTAACGCCTTGATCTCCTTCTCTCGGCGGACGGCTTCCTTACGGGATTGATACTCCTCAACGTGGACAACTCTCTCAGGTTTGTGGATTCGAGTATAGCGTGCTCCACGACCGCGTTCATGTTGTGCAAACCGATCATCAACGTTTCTTGTGTGTCCAGTGTAGTAACTGCCGTCTTGACAGAGAATCAGATACACATAGTAACTCATTTAGCTCCGGATTAATATCCGAATAAGAACCAGAAAAAACTTCCAGTCATCTCCAGATCTTGGGAAGCGAAAGGTTAATGAATTGAGATTGTAGGCTCTATGTGGGGTTGCCGGCCATAGGGTGCGGGACCCACCCGAACCCATTCCGAACTCGGAAGTTAAACCGCGCTCCGTTCCAGGTGTTAGTGTGGTCTTCGGCCATGTGAAGCCAGGAAAGCTGGCTGCCCCACTTTGGTCCTCATAGCTATCATTATAGGCACAGACACTAAGACTTATAACTTGGCTGATACATTTCTGGAATTCGTGAGGTAATTGGATCCATCGCAGGTTTTAGGTGCTCAATTTGGAGGTGAAGGTCCTCTTGGATGGATATTCCAAGTTATCTTTACACTTCTTTTTGTTGTCATGATCTTCTATGGTCAAAGGATTCAGATGTACGTCATGGTACGTGAGATCCAAGGATCTTTATTACGTCTTAAATTCATTCGAGACAAAGGCGTGAAAACCGCTATAGACACCATAAAGGAGATCGGTAAACCCGAAACTGATCCCACCGAACGTGTTAACCAGTTTCTTGAGTATGTTACTATTCCTCCTCAGAGTATGGATCCCGCAGGCATAGTCTGGAAGCTTGAGCACATCCTTGACGTTCGGGAGGATCGTTTCAAAGACGAAGTCCGACTGATGGCACCATCGGCAGATAAGACCAACGTTAACAATCTGGAGAATACGTTGGAAGCAGCTGCAGCCTTGAACATTATTTATAAGGTCATACGCCACTTCTACATTCTCGGGAGAAAGACCTTAAGCCTCTACATAATAATGCAGATTCAAATGTTGCTTCCCTTGATCATGCGGGAAGCTGAAGCGTATTCCAGTGCCTTGAAGGCGTTCTCCTATGGTCAGCCAATAGGGGACGGAGCCGGTCCTTTGGTCGCAGCCAAGATGATGCATGGACGTCGTACGAAGAAGATTGAAAAGGACTGCGTTGTAGCCAAGGTTCCACTGGAAGGAAGAACTGCTTTCATCATAAAAGCCGAGGGTCCAGGAGGAAACGTTGGGAAGCCTGGGGAAGCAATCAAACGAGTCATTGAAGAAAATGAAGGCAAGGTCGCAACAATAATCATGATCGACGCCGCACTGAAACTTGAAGGAGAGAAACCTGGTGAGGTTGCAGAAGGTGTAGGAGCGGCAATCGGTGGACCCGGTACAGAACAGTACAAAATTGAGGAAAGCATCCTCAAATACAAGATTCCAATAAATGCAGTAATTATCAAGGAAGACATTGGGGACGCTGTCTCCCCCATGAGAAAGGAAGTCTTCGATGCAGCAGAAGTAGCGATCGATCGCGTCAAGCGCTTGATTCGGGAGAAGACGAAGGAAGGCGACGTGGTGATCGTTGCTGGAATAGGTAACAGCATTGGAGTGGGACAATAAGTGGGTGAGGAAGAAGCCCCTGCACGAAGACTTTCATCCATTGTGCTAATCACAATTGTTGTCGTACTCGCCGTGTCTGCAAGTGCCCTCTATACTGCCTTCGATCTCTACATGAGACAGGATGTTGCGAGTGGCTATTATCTGCTGATAGGGTTTCTCGGATTGACATTCTCAATTTACATGTTGCTTCAGACTAGAAGGCGGATGCGAAGATTCACTTTGAAAACCACGCCCATAACTACTACAATCACCTGTCAGAAGTGTGATTTCAAGAACCTCCGAGATTTCGAGAGGGGCGACTTCATCTTGAAAGAAGTTGGTCCTTGCACAAAATGTGATGGCATTATGTTAATATCGGCCATTTACCGTGAACTGACAGAGAAAGAATCAAGAGAGGAACGTCTTTTTCCTTAAGTTAGAATCTTGCATCCATCTTTCGTGACTAAGACCGTATGCTCTGCCTGAGCTACTGGGCTTCCGCTGACCTCGATAAAAGTATAGTATGACATCAAACACCTCGAACGTAGCTCTTGGAACGCAGTTGAATAATGCTGCCGTGGAACCAAACCTGCAATCCATCTCTCTGAGAAGGGCAATGTTTGATAATTGGCGTCGATATAGCCAAAAAGTCGCTTTGCATATACATCTTTCAGCGTCTTTCGCTTCACTAGTCGGAAGATCGTCGCTTCAGCTCCATCCTTCACTTTACCTTTGGCACTTTTTTCCGTCACAAAGGGTTCGATGGCTATGACCTCTCCTTCCCTTATCTTTGATCCAATCAGATGTGAGACATTGGGAATTGACTTTCCAGTGTGGATTAGGTAGCGACCGACTTGGTGACCAGTTAAATTCGAGACAGGTTTGCATCCGTTTTTCGTTATACAGTCTTCGATCAATGAGCCTAATTTAGTTGTGGAGATTCCAGCGTAAATTGACTCGGTGGCTAGTTTTAGTGCTTTCTCTGCCGTACGCAAAAGGTGGGAGTAGGAGGGATTGAAGCCAAGGGTGATGGCTGTGTCGGCGATATAACCATCGACATGTACTCCTACGTCGACTTTGACCACAGACTTTGGAGGGATTACAAGGTCATCGCCTGGGGGAGATGTGTAGTGCGCTGCTACTTCGTTTATTGAAACGTTGCAGGGGAACGCAGGTAGACCTCCCCTTTCGCGGACTAGTGCTTCAGCTTTTTCGCAGATTTGGATGACAGGTACATCTTCCTGCACTAACGCCTTCATCTCCACTCGAACTTCTCGGGCAATCCTCCCTGCCTGCTCGTATTTCTGGAGAATTTCTTCTGGAAGGCTCATCCGAAACCTCTTGAATTTAGGTTCTTCATAGTAAAAAGATTTAGTGCACTTCGTAAAGACTCAGGCTGTCTTTTTCTGAATCGTGAAATCTTGAATTGTATCTTTGGCTTTCTCTCTTCTTTTCTGGTGTTCAAGCAGGAAAGCCGTCACACGTTCTGTTAAAAGTGCTTTACAATCCCCACAGATGTTTTCTCCAGCCCTGCACTGTCTGGCATGTTCTTTGATTCTTTGATCGTTTTCTTCGAAGAGGTAGAGGAAGTATTGGTATACGGTGCAGGCATTCGGTTCACCTCCTGTTTCCTTCTGCTCCTTCACGGTGCGTTTTCCGCCAGTGTAGGCTGCCCAAATTTTCCTCTTCGCCATCTGTGGAGTATCGGTTGTGAATATACAGGTCTCTGGTTCTCTAGCACTCATCTTCCCACCGATTCCAAGTCCGGGTACAAAGCGACAGTGGATCTGTGCTGGTTTATAATACCCGAGTTTCTCTGCTACGTCTCGGGTTACGCGCCAATACGGATCCTGATCAATGGCGGCTGGTATGAGGCAGGGTAGGTTCTCTCCTGTGAGTTTAGTGTGGATGAAGCAGGGTACTGCCTGTATTGCAGGCCAGAAGATCCATCCGATGTTAGTACTATCTTGAAACCCGAAGGCTGCTTTGGCTGTTGAAAAGGTAATCCGTTTAGCAACCTGCAGGGCTATGTCGTATAAGATCCCAATATCCTCAACATCATAAATGATGGATGTATTGGCTGAATCAAATCCTAGCGCAATTAAATCCAATGTGTTTTCAAAGGCGAACTGCTGTGTTTGGTGCAGGCTTAAGTCTGGTTCGATGACAAATTTCTCGTCATCCGTCATCTGGAAGTACAGTGTTGTATTGAATTTTTCTTGGAGGTACTTCGTGAATATCCAGGGAACAAGATGACCTATGTGAACTGGTCCTGAGGGTCCTCTGCCCGTGTACAGTATAAACGTCTTTCCCTGTTCATGTAGCTCGATGATCCTATCCAAGTCTCGGTGTGAAAAAAAGAGTTTTCTTCTCAGTTGAGGATGCAGTTTTCCTACATGCTTTCTTAGTCTATCGAGCAACTCATCAGTGATTGGCTGAGTTCCGAATTGGCGGATCAGCTTCTCATAATCGACTTTTCCCCTTACTTCCCAAGGTGTAACGACCATTTCCTCATCGTTGGACATCGAAGCCATCCTAATTCGGATTCTATAAGGGGACAAAGAAACCATATTAAATCTTATGTGAACGGAATGCAAGGCAAGTAACCGTTTTTTCCACTAAGCAACTTCAACAGACAATCTATGGAAATTCTCAGAGAAGACGGTTTGGTTCATTCAAATCCAGAATCCTGAATGAAATATGTTGGTGTTCGATTAATTACTTTCTTCAACCTCTCTCCACTCCGAGAAAAGACAACTCCTCGCTGGTCTTTAATACCGACATTTACGGAGGACAGTTTTGAGGATCATAATGCCGTATTCAGATGAACATTGCCAGAATCCATGGAATGGCGACTGCGACGCATCGGACATCGAAGTCTACCTCGCACACGAAGGAAATCAAATACCGATCTGTGCAGAATGCTGGCGAAGAATCGCAGATGATGTCTGTGAATGGGAGGTCTGATAATGGGCATCAGAGGTTTTAATCTGAATGCTGCTCGTGCTTTTGTAGGTAGGAACGTGAACTTACATCTCAAGGACGGATCTGTTTTAGTCAACATTTATGTGGCTGATGCTAAACGCGAGGTGGCAAGTGGAAAACCTGCAATCTTTTATAGATCCAGATCTAGGAAATCAAGCTTGAAACTCCTCTTGCGAGAAGTTGACTGGATGGAAAAAGTGAGTCCTCTACTTTAAGTAAGTGGGGAGCTTCGTTGGTCGTCTATCAATGATGTCCAAAGCGTCTGGTCCTGTGCCAATAATCGTTACAGGGACACCTGTAGCCTTCTCGATTTCAGCTATGAACTTTTGACCTTCCTTTGGCAATTTAGTAAACTCCTTGGCGTGGGTGCATTCGTTATAGAGAATATCCAGTTTTGTAACTGCGAGCTCTGTAGCGCCATTGATTCTGGCCACTCTTCTAGCCAATTCGAAATTAAAGGGAGCGGATCTACGTTCTCTGCCTGTACCTGCGGCTTTCTCGAACCATCCACGGTCGATCGCTTCTGCTCTTGAGATTTCATTTGGCAAATCTCCTGCACCGACCCGTGTGATGAATGCCTTCAGAACGAGAAGAACATCATCAACCCGGCTGGGTCCCACTCCCGCTTCGGAACAAATCGCCGAGGCACTTGTGTCGCGACTAGTCACAAAGGGGTATGTACCGTGGTACAGGGAGAGCATCAACCCTTGCGTCCCTTCCAGAATAACAGTCTTCCCTTCATCTATAGCTGTGTTCACCTCGTCCACGGTATCTGCCAAGAATGGCTTTAACTCAGGTAGATCCTTCGCCAACTTCGCTGATCTCTTAACTCTTTCCTCAATTGCTGGACCGACTCCTCTCCCCGTTGTACCGAGGCTCTTGAGGTGTTCACTTTTCTTATCCTGTGATGAGTGCTTCAATTCGATGATTGAAGCATTTCTGTCTACTCCTAAACGCTTTCTCACTCCTGTTTCATGCAATTCGCTTTCGAGTTGAGCTACGTCGATGTTGGCCCCTGCTCCAATCAGCAGACGACAATTATCGTGCACGAATGCGGCAGGAATCATGTGCAGTTTGAAGGTTCGTCCTTGAAAGAGAACAGTATGTGCAGCATTGACGGACCCCGTCCTCACGCATACATCTACTTTATCTCGAAGTGCCAGATAGGAGACGATCTTACCTTTTCCTTCGTCTCCCCAGAACCCCCCTGCTATCACAGTGCAGCCCACACGTTTCACCAGTACAGAGGTTCCGTCGAAGTCATTTAAAAATTTTTGTCAAATTAATGTTGACACGTATGCATTTTTTCAATAAAAATTACAAAAACAAACCGACCTCCCCAAAATAGTCTATCTTCTCCAATCTGCACTTCAGCCTGTGCTACAGGCTAAAACACTCATGGTGAATTTTTATTAGGCGCATTCACAACATTTATATTCGGAAATCCATCACGTGGTTTCCCCAAGCGATTAGTCATCGCTATGGAAATAATTAGACCCGCGACTATTCCGGCGGCGGCGTCGGTCTTGACACATATGGTGCTTCAAGCGCCCTACGGATGAAAAATGACCGACCTCCAGTTGCGGGAACAAAGAAATGGGGACCTGAAGAAGCGTATTAGGTCTGACTTGGGCTTAGCACACTAAAACGCCTCTAAACCAATCCATAGCAGAAGCGGCAAAAACTCCCTACAAATCCGGTTGATCCTGCCGGACCCTA
>CP070765.1:724944-742539 GCA_020345645.1 Candidatus Bathyarchaeota archaeon
ATTCGTATGCTACCTCCAGCGCCTTTATTCCTAGCTCTTCAGCCGCTTCTAGCAGTTGGAGCCTTTTTTTCGAGTTCGTCTCCCACAAAGATAATTGGTAGAAGTGCTCCGCTTGGCCTGAAGGAGGTCCAATGACACCTCCTCTTGGACTCATGAAGGAGAAGAGACGGTAATGATGTTGTCCTTTCTCGTAAAACTGCATCGCGTGATTGGTTAACGCAATCCTTTCATCAGGGTCCTCGGTGGCAAGGGCTTTCCAATACATCTGGTATGCTAAGTAATCAAAGCAATGTGCGATCAGGAAGTTGTCTTTAGTCTTCTCACTGTATTCAAGGGCTTTCTCTTGGAACCTTGTCGCTTCATCTCCACCCGTGTTTATTCCTCGCCACAGATATGATAAACCCAGAAGCAGGGAATCATCAATCTTCTCCGAAAGGACAATCGCTTTTTCCAGATAGGCGTTTGCTTTCAGTCGGTCCACATCGATATCCTCGGACTCAGCATTCAGGTAGAAACCAGCATCACTGAGGCAGATTGCGAGGGTGAAATAAGTCCATGCGAGTTCGCGCGAATTATCAGTATCCGCGAGTTTTGTGGCTATCCGCTCCCCCCACTCTACTCCTTGTTTCATGATCCTTTTCAGTGTCTGTGGAATGTCTTCTAAGAAGACTCTACAGTAAACGACCGCAAAAAGGTCGCTGTAGGTTCGAGCACACTTGAGAATATCCTCAGATTTCCAGAATTCTGCAAGTGCCTTGCTCTCCAGCTCTAGACACTCATCAAGAAGCCCCTTTTTTTCCTCAGGGTTTGCAGCAGCCCAATAGCTGAGGTATTTAACATTGGAGTCGCAACGGAGTTTCCTGGCAACCCTCTCGCTCTTCAGAAGGTGCTCGTAGATCCTGCAGGCTTCTTCATAGGCGTGAATGGCCAATTGTAAGATTTCATTAAATTCTTCAGTACTGTCGGCTTGAAACGCTGCTTGACGGAAGCAGAAGCCAGCTTTTTCCTGCATCTCTCCTGCTTTCAGGAAGTCTTTGTTTTTTAACCCATCAGCTTGGATTCTCGCGTAAAAGTCAGCTGCTTGAGACCACTCGTATTTTCTCTCGCTCTCCTGTGCCTGCGTCAGCATCTGTTTCAGAGTCTGCTTCTTTGGCATGATTCATTAACCGTCTAGACGAATATTGGTGAATCGTAATGCGATAGGCGATCTTAAAAGCATAACTCGTTGCTTCGGTATGTGACTGCGGAACAAGGGTTTAGCAGAGATTTGGTCTCTCTCGCGTGGCTTTTCGACATACAAGCAGGAAGTGTTCAGAGATTCCAACAACTGATGGATGCGTGCAGGTTCGGAGTAGAATCTCAGTCCAGATCTTTCCGCTCTCTGAATCCTTATAGAGTCTGTTTGTCTCTTTCCTGTGGTGGGAGGATAACCCTTCCAATCCTGCAAACGTTATTTTTTCTGCACCTTTATTCTCAAATAGTGTCTGCAACTCTTCTGGCAGGAACCAATGTGCGGCAGTAAATCCTTCTCCTTGCTTACCAGGCACGTAATCCCCTACTTCCCAATGGTGCATGGCGTATTGGATTTCGTGGGGGAACTGCGTCAACAAAGTTATGAGGAGACCAAGGCGGCTGATGACGGAGATGAAGAGTGGTGCACCCTTCTTGGCCACTCGCAGAAGCTCACTGGCGGCTTCTTCCCTCTGCTCGATGTTTAATAAGTGGCACAGGGGTCCTCCTAGGCACAAGACCGCGTCGAAAGTCTCATCGGAAAAGCAAGAAAGGTCCTCAATTGAGCCTTGAACTATTTTGTCTACTTTCCTCGAAACCCCTGCTCTTCTAATCCTCCGTCTAGCAAGCTTCAGCATTTCGGGAACTAGGTCCAATAGGGTGATTCTGTACCCTTTCTTCGCTAACTCTATAGTGTACCTTCCTGGTCCGCCACCTGCATCAAGTACCAACCCTCTCTTAGGCAAGAACCTTTCAAGAAAGTGCGTTGTCACTGTAAACTCGATGTTATGATAGGGATCTCTTCCAAGTCGACGCCATTCAACTTGTGCAGTTTCAGTGAACCAGTTCTTGACCATATTCTCAACATTATCTTTCTCGCCCATAAGGAGTACACCTTTGCTATATGCTGATATGTGGACGAAAATTGATGAAATTTTCCTCTATCAACTGTGCACATTTCTACACGGAAAAAACGTGTGGGAGCTCCCTACTTTCGCCGGCTCCCGTTTCTGTCTTAGCTACTCTTTGTAAGGTTCTTTTTCGCCTGTTCTTTCAGAGCTTTGATCTTTTCAACAGTGGTCATGACGCTTTCGAAGAGATCTTTTCTTGCCTGGATACCTTCTTTGATGAAGAAGGCAACGGCTTCGGATCGACTCTTAAACAGTTCGACTTCGACAAGACCATCAATTCGTTTTAGGTCATCGTCGTGTAGCCTAGTCATTACCACGTTACATCGACCCCCGAGTTCACTGCCGAGTCTCAACAACACTTTTTCTTTCACTCTGTCTGCGTCTTCACCTTCCGGGCAATGCATCTTTAATAGAACCTTGGGGTTTTTTCCGTCTTCTCCTTCGGCTTCCGCACAGCAGCATCCTTCTTCATCTATGTCAATAGTCTCATCCATCCTTCATCACCTTCCTGTAACTTGTATTACGTAATATGTAATAGAAATACTTAAGTGTTTACTCAAGTCCGCGAAGACGTCCTTAACAATCTCGGTTTCCGTTAACCACATCTCTCTGAGATGTTAACGCTTCTAACTGAGAGTTCCTTGAGGAAATCTCGTAGTAGTTCTTCTCTGAGAACCTCTGCCGGGAAGGTGAGACCTTTTCTGGAGATGCTCTTGCGTCCGAGCATTCGTGCCACGATTGCGGCGGGGAAACTAGTAGTCCTCGCCATTGATGTGATGTCTCTATTTTCATCGTAGAAATCCACGAGAGTAAACGCGTATGAGGTCCTTAATCCCTTCTTGAAGCCTTCAACGACTACTTTGAGAACCGTGACATCCTTTTCTCCTTCAACCATGCGTACTTTAGGGTAGATAATCTTGCTGAAGAATTCAAAGGGAGTAATACTATGACCTTCCTGGGAAATAGGTTCTCTGCTCAGAAGTCCGCATTCTTCTAGAAACCTTACTTTGGCAGTGTAACCTGCATACCTTACGGTTTTGGCGGAGCACATCTTTACTCCCTGAAATTTCTCTACTCTAGTGAGAGTCTCAGGAAACCGTTCATAATAGGACTCCAACTCGTGCGGGATTCCTTTAAATCGAACGCGACCACCATCTGTATAACGTTTAACCTCGCGACATTCTCCATCTTCGATGATCTTCACGTTTCCAGGGTATAACGGTAGGTGACGACCTCCATACACTATCTTGTAGCCGAGGGGCGGCTTAGGATCCTGAGGTAATCCTCCACACCAGATATTGACAGCTTCCACAGAGTCCAGTTTATCCATACCATGTGCAGCCAATATTTCCGTCAAGCCCGGTTCTAATCCGCACCCAGGTATGATCGTCACATCCGCCTTCTTTGCAGACTCGTCAATATCTTCCCAATCCTGCTTAGGAAGATCTGAAAGATCTACAGCGTTGACTTGTGCCGCAATGGCGTTCCTGATAACCCGAGGGCTCAGTGATCTAGGGAGTGCTATACAAACAACATCGATATCTTTCATTGCTGAGGCAAAGCTGACTCGATCCAGAACATCCTGCGATTGCAGCTTCAGTTTGGATGGATTCCCTAGATCGATCGCAGCTTTCTTGAGTCGTTCCTCGCTGACGTCGATGAGTTGGACCTCTTCAACCCCGGTGCTCTCCAAACAGTCCAATGCGATGGTGGGCCCCATTAGTCCTGCACCGATTACTGCAATTTTCAATCGAAATCCCTTGATGGCTTCATTCCTTTGGAATATAAGAGTACGCTTTCCGGATGTGCCTAGCGTTTGTCTCCTATCATGAAGAAATATGACCGATACGGCTTGAATCCGACCTTCGAATAGACATGAACCGCTGGGTCGTTTTCAGCGAGTACATAGATCGCAATGGTATCTTTTTCTCGAAGCAATTGCTTAACTGCGTGCGAAACCAAGGAAGTCGCGTAGCCTCTATTTCTGTGGGTTTCGCGAGTAGCCACTGTAGAGATGTGGCTTGCCCAATCTGTAGTCCGCATTCTGCAGATAGAGGCGACTTCTTCGTTCACCCTTATCCCGAAGCAGTTCACCTCGCTAAGTCTTTCAGCGATCCCTTCTTTGGTGATTTCTCCCCAGAATTCAGGATTCGCGCGATTCATAATTTCAGCGATCTGATCTGCGTCAGAAACGTTCAACTGGGTAACTTTATGTTTAATCTGGGGCTTCTCTTCCCCCCTTTGAAGCCTCATAAGAACTAGTTCGTGAGTGACTATGGGTCGGTACTTATCGAGGATGTACTTTTTGTGAGTTTTCTGAGCCTGCAACTCCACCCTGTCCAAATCCAGCTTCTCTACGAACGCCTTCGCAGCCTCAGGACTCCCTCTCAGCTGAACGATCCTGTTATCGTAGATTAGCATCATCCCTCGAATTCTCCCTTCTTCGGAGGCTAGCAGAATCGCAGTCTCGCTCTTTCTGTATTTCCAATCGAAGGCGAAGAACAAGTAGTGGAGGATGTCTTGGTTAACGTGTCTCCAGAAACTGGACTCAAAGTGAGCATTTAACGGTACAATTTCCAAATCACTGTCTCCGACATCTTCTAGAGTACTCTAATTCCTCAAATTAACTAGCCGATGAATTGTAGTTCCAACCTAGCTGTAGTTAAGGTAGTTTACGTCTCTCGATCCTCAGGCTTAGGTTCCTTGATTCCATATGCTGTTATGAGAACCGAGGGAATGATTAGGATGAGCATGATGAGGAAGGGGACTTGGGGCGAAATGTTATCGTATAGGAGCCCTCCGAGGAGCCCTCCGAGCGCCATGAATATGTACGTGAAGAAGTGCATTGACCCTGTGACTTTTCCTCGCTGTGCTTGGGGGACTAGGTCCGCAAACAGACTTTGGTAGGCTGAGAAGCCTAAGAGTTGAGATAGACCGAGGAGTGGCATTGCGATGAAGAGGGTGGAGTAATTCCCGTAGATGAAGAGGAGCACAGAAGGGACAACGAGAAGCCCTGAAATTAGCAGTGGGATCTTCCGTCCCACCTTGTCAAGCATCTTTCCTATTGGGAAGGACATGATTATCATGGTGAGAAATAGGGCAACCATTACAAGTCCCCAGAGAGTCCGAGCATGTTGAAGGGCAGGATCCAACTCGGATGAGTAGAGTAGTGGTTGCGGTGTACCGCCTATCTGAAGGACGTAGAAGGCGTAGATCAAGAAGAGCCCTCCGATCATCGCAAATGAGATTCGCATTATTACGGTAGAGAAGAAAAGGAACAGAGTTGACTTGGGCACCGTCGTCCACACCCTGATTCCCTGCTTCAACGATTCAGGATAGGAGTGCACTATATCCAGTAAGGATACTTTGCTTGTTTCTTTCATGCTTTCAGTCAGCTTCAACCTCACCGTTGCTGCCGCGATGAAGAATATTGTGACGATGATGTACGCGATTCTCATCCCAGTCTCCGAACCAAACGTGGAGACGAGGAAGAGTGCTGCGATTGGTGCGGGGGTCGTTGAGACACTCATTATGAGATTCAGAATGGAGAATCCCATCCCGCGCTTCTCTGGAGGTAACGAGTCCGCCATCATTGACATCAATGCAGGCTGGTACAGGAGGCACAGGTTCTGAATTGCCGCGCCAATCATAATGAGGTGCCAACTCGGTGCAAAGGCGTAAAACACGTAGGAGAGGGCCACTCCGAAGGTTAACGTCGAGACTAGCCAGCGCCTTCCGTACTTGTCCGCTAAATATCCACCGGGAAACTGGACGGAGGCTAAGCACAGCATTGAAACGAGAGAGATTACCCCCAGGACTGTGGCGCTTCCCCCAAGTTGGATCACGTAATCCGCATAGTATGTTCCAGGTAATTCCCCGGCGAAATCCATCAAGATCCAGCTGATAATAAGGACTAAATAATTGCCTTTGATGAACGAGAACTGCTCCCTCAGATTTTCCATGAACTGCATACCAGGTTATCCACAACCGTAGCCCTGCCTAAAGGGAACCAGAAGGATATAAGGTCTAGCATATGTCGGTGAGCGTAAACAAAGGGTTTTATATAGATCTGAGTTACTGGAGAGCAACACGATACGATTGAGGGAGCTGAATTTTGAGGCAGTCAGAGAAGCTGAGAAGCAGACGAGCTATTAGCAGTCTCATTCTCGTCTTGATCGCTCTAATTATAATTGGATCACTCATCACTGCAGTCGTTCTCTGGCAGCTACTTATTACACCTGGGGAACTAATCTCAAAAGAGATGGACTTTGACGACTTTGCAGTAGTTGCTGTCGGAAATGCTTTTGAAGTGGAAATTACGCAATCAAGCGTCTACAAAATCAATATTCTCGCGGATGAATATGTACATGTCACCGAGTTTGGTAAAGACGAGTATACCCGGGAGCTGACATTTGACTACGTCCGTGTTGTTAAAGAAGACGGTGTACTGATTGTCGGGTTGGAGCCTGGCTACACGTATCAATCTGCACACCAGTTTCGTCCCTTAACTCTTCAGGCTGAGATCACTATGCCTGTCCTCACCGGGCTGAATTTTTCAGGAGCAACACACGGCACGGCTGAAGGATTTGTGTCAACAAATGAACTGGCTCTAACCCTCTCGGGAGCCAGTCACTTGGACATCGAAATAATCGCAGGAGATATCGCGATCTACCTTTCAGGTGCCTCCTACCTTAACGGTGAAGGCTCGGGGGCGAATTTAATTGCTGATGTATCAGGTGCAAGTCACTTGGACTGTTCATCGCTCCCCGTTCACGACGCCAACCTGCTCTTGAGTGGAGCAAGCTGGGCGACCGTAAACCTCGATGGGCAATTGGATGCGGATCTAAGTGGAGCATCTCACCTTCAGTACATCGGAGACCCTACACTGGGGGGCATTCAGACATCCGGCGGTTCCATCGTGGAAAAACAAGGGTAAAACATTAATTATTGAGGACCATAACTCGTTGATTT
The DNA here is from genome assembly GCA_020345645.1 of Candidatus Bathyarchaeota archaeon. Lineage (GTDB taxonomy): Archaea > Thermoproteota > Bathyarchaeia > Bathyarchaeales > SOJC01 > JAGLZJ01. The sequence goes on from CP070765.1 coordinate 732,057, forward strand.
TCCTCTTCTGGATCTTCGCCCAGTCTTTGTCTCCTTTAATGCGATGAGCGGAAGTGCAGAGAACCCTATTGCGAAACTTGAGACAATGAAGGGCATGATGGCTCCGTAGGTGTCCCAGAGAATTCCACTCATTGCATTCCCAATCGTGACACCTGTCCAGAAGGTAGTTGCAGACAGACCGTTGACGAGTCCCCACTTCGAGGATGGTGTGGCATCCATCATGTACGTCTGATATGATGGCCAGTGAAGATTCAGTATCACGTTTGATAAGAACATAACTAAGATGAGTTCTAGGCAGCTTCGTGCGTACGCAAATAACAGAAAGAAGGGGGCTGACACAACGAAAGTCGCGAACATCACTTTCCTTCTGTCAAACCTATCGCTCAATTTAGCACCGGGTGTCTGCACGATTATTGATGCTACGCCAAACCCGATCGAATACAGAATTCCAATCAACGCGTAGTCTACTTGGAACTTGGCTGCTGTGAACACTGGAATTATGGGTCCTGTGACGCCCATTCCTGCCCCTTGGATTACATTGACTAATGAGATCCAGACAAAGGTCGATAGGTATCCTCCTCCATCCTGATCTCTTAGCTCTGAAGGACTGCCTGCGTTGGGCTTCTTCTGCGTCTCACGCAGAATTAGGACAAGAGGTAGAATAGCTATCCGCAACATGAAACACGTGATGAAGGGGAAACGGATACCGACGAAATCTGCCACCACGCCTCCTAGGAAGGGAGCGACGGTTGATCCTGTTAACCAAGCTATGTTTGTCCAACCGTAAGCTGATGCCATGGTCTTTTTTGAAGAAACGTCTGCGATTATCGTCCACCGTACAGGTAGATACAACCCTGTTGCTAGACCTGAGAGGGCGATCCAAGGAACCAAGTCCATCCAATGACGGGCGAAAGCGTACATCAAAGGGGAAACTACAGCCAACAGTGAACCTAGGAGGTGCAGCCGTCTTCTTCCGAACCTATCCGACAGCAGACCACTTGGAATCTGCATCAATGCCCCTACCGCATTTGAGATTGCGAAGACCAGACCAATTTCAGTCATGGAGGCATCGAGAGAACTGATGAAAATTGGCCAGATTGGTCCTATCATGTCAATCGCTAGCGAATTCACTAGAAAGAGAGCAGAAAGGATAACGATGTCTCTTCCGTAGGAATTCATGCCAGCTGCCCCTAGTCAAAAAAGATCGACCACTCCTCGAAGGTCGTAAATTGATATTTAAGAATTCTGTCCACAGCACGCTCTCACACGCGACTCCGAACTTGTTCATAGAGGTCTTGTTAAGAGGAGTCGTCCTAGCCTAGGATTATTTTTCCTTGGCAATCATGACTTCAGTTGCCTTAATCACCGCTTCAACTCGATCGCCAGGTTTAATATCCAATTCCTCCACGGCTTCCTTTGAGATGATGGCTGTTACAGTTACTGGTCGATCTATCTTAAGCCTGATTTTCGCGGTGATTGTCCCCTTATCAACCTTTTGCACAGTTCCCCCGAGTCGATTTCGAGCACTGATCTTCAATCCAACCGCTTCCCAATACTCTTCGTCGCCCAGAATCTCACCCACGTAGTTTTCGATGCGTTTGTACTCTTTCAGCAGGTATTCTCCAAGCGCAGTTAGGTGAGCTCCTCCCCCTCCCGCTTTGCCCCCCTTGAAGGTATATACTGCGGGTTCCTGAAGAGTCTTCTCGATATTTGACAGGTAGTTCCATACATATTTATAGGACATCCCGATTTTTCGGGCGGCTCTGGTGATCGATTTGGTTTCTTTTATGGCTTCTAGGATCTCAGCGCCCCCTTTCCCGAGTACGGGTTTGCCCTCGTGTTCGAGCCAGACTTTGCATAGCAGACTGTGGTTCCTGTGGGTGAGCATTGACGCCACTTTTCCTATGCCGATATGTATATATGGAACTTTCGGCGATAGGTACCGCTAAACATAACGATATGCAATGCACATCGCAAGGTGACTTTGAATGAAGCAGCAAATCGGCATCGTTCTCATCGCGATCGCCATCGTCGTCATTGTCGGAGGTGCATGGATCCTCATCACAACCCAGGGGAAAGAGCGACTCATCGTGTCCACCACAACCAGTCTCTACGAGACCGGTCTATTGGACGTTCTCGACGCCCAATTCGAAGCAAAACATCCCACTATCAATGTCTCCTTCATCTCTCAGGGAACTGGGTTAGCGATACAGACTGCAATGCGTGGCGACGCAGACATGATTCTTGTTCACGATGTTGCTAGGGAAAAGGCGTTTCTGAATGGTGGATATGGTGTTAACCGAAAGATCGTGGCCTACAACTATTTCGTGATTGTCGGTCCCGACGATGACCCAGCCAGCGTTGAAGGCCTCGATCCAGTGAACGCGTTACTCGCCATAAAAGCCGCTGGTGAATCAGGTGAAGCCTTATGGGTCTCCCGAGGCGACGATTCAGGCACACACGCAAAAGAGAAGCGGCTCTGGATTATGGGTGGGGAAAACACCTCGCTATTGCGGGAGACATCTTGGTACTTGGAGGCTGGAACAGGTATGACTACCACGCTGAATCTAGCTGATGAGAAGAGGGCGTACACGCTATGCGATTTGGGCAGTTACCTCAACAACTACGTCCTCGGAAACATCGACTTGGAGATCGTTGTGGAAGCTGGCAGAGACACGTTGAACGTCTACGGCGTAATAGCCTGCGATCCTCGAAACGAGGGCTTATCGCATGTGAAGTTCGACTCCGCGATGAAGTTCATCGAGTTCCTTGTATCAGATGACGTTCAAGAAATCTTCGCTGAATTTGGCATCTCCGCATTCGGTCAACCACTATTCAATCCCGCGGTCGAAGTCCTTGAAACAGACGTCAATCCAACTACCGCTAGCTGGATTCGGGAACAGGCGTTTATCGAAGGTAGCGAATGCCCCCTTGAGAAACGCTATGAAGCCGGTGACCTCACTTTCCTAAACATCACGTTCATATTCCAATCGATCTGGCGAGAGTCCCGCTCTTGACGAACATCATACTGGATGGAATAGTCAAAGCCTTCCAGCTCCTTTTGTCTCTTGACCCCACGCTTTACAGCATTGTTCTGCGAAGTCTGTACGTGTCTGGACTTGCCACAGCTATGGCGACTCTGTGGAGCCTTCCGATCGCTGCTATTTTAGGGTTGAAGAACTTCCCTGGCAAGCGGTTCATCCGTGCATCCTTCAACGCCTTCCTTGGAGTACCGACTGTCGTCCTCGGTTTAATACTATTCCTGCTCCTCTCGAGATCCGGACCCTTGGGTATGTTTGGGCTTCTCTTCACGCCTTTAGCCATCTCCATTGGACAGGCTATTCTCATAACCCCCATAATCGTCAGTTTCATAACCAGTGCGATTGAAGCTATCGATGTCGAACTGCGGGATTTAGCTAGGACGTTGGGATCAACCGAAATTCAATCCTCTATCGCGATCCTGCGAGAGGCTTTCGGAGGTGTGACCCTCGCCCTCATTGCAGCGTTCAATAGGGCTTTCGCAGAGTTAGGCGTCGCGATGATGCTGGGTGGTAACATTCATGGGTTAACCCGGCTCCTCACAACCGCGATCGCTTTGGAGACTGCACGCGGAGAAATCGCGTTCAGCATCGCTCTCGGCGTTATCCTCGTCATCATCGTCTACACGTTCAGCATTATACTCAATTACTTGAGGCGGAACTAGGCTATGTCCGCACTTCTCGAAGTTCGGAACATCGCGAAGAGCTACGGAGCGATCCAGGCTCTTCAAGATGTCAACCTCAAGATTCTCCGTGGGAAGATCACGGTGTTATTAGGACCAAGTGGATCAGGAAAAACCACCCTTCTAAGAATCCTTGCAGGTCTCGAAAAACCTTCGCATGGTTCCATCCTTTGTGATGGCGAAGACATCGCTGAAGACAGCGATCTCCTCCGACAGAAGGCAACCATGGTCTTCCAGAAATCTGTGTTCTTCAACGCCGCTGTGTACAAGAACGTCGCTTACGGATTAAAGGTGAAAGGCTATTCAAACAGCCAAATCAAGGACAGTGTTCGTAAGGCACTTCAGACGGTGCGACTGGAAGGTTTTGAAAACCGACGGACAAGAAACCTTTCTGGTGGAGAGCAGCAACGTGTTTCTATTGCTAGAGCTTTAATCTTAGAACGGGAGCTTCTACTCCTCGACGAACCAACCGTCAACATTGATCCGAGGAACGTATCGATAATTGAAGCGACGATCCTGCGAGTGAACCGTAACCAAAAAATGACCATAGTCTTAGCCACACATAATATGTTTCAAGCTGAAGCCCTCAGTGAAAGAGTTGCCATACTTCTCGAAGGAACAGTGAGACAGGTTGGGACGAACCAACAAATATTCGGGACCTCGAACAAGCATTTGGCTAGTGTTACTCGTCTTGACAACGTGTTCTCAGGCGTTTCACGAATCAACAAGACGGGAACATCGGTTATCAAAGTCAGTGAGAATTTAAGGATCGAGGCTTCCTTCCGTAAATCTGGAGAAGCAACAATCTACATCAAACCAGAAGACATCATCGTCTCAGCCCACCCCTTCACGTCAAGTGCTCGAAACGTCTTCCAAGGAAGCATCATTGAAGTCTCAGATTTAGGGTCAGTGATGAAATTACGAGTCAACGCGGAAAAGAAATTCCTCGTTCAGATCACTAAACGATCGTTCACCGAGATGGGATTGAACGTTGGCTCAACAGTCTTCCTTACGTTTAAAGCCTCTTCAGTACAACACGTCTAGCTGACCTAAGCACCAATTATTTTGCGCGAGGAGACTGTTACAACCACAAGTTTAAAGCCTCTTCATCGCAATTTGACTTTGGTGTAGAAAATTGGGTATGGGAAAAGGCACGAAGAAGAAGCCGATGACAAAGAAGGAAAGAAAAGAGAAGCGGAAACAGCGGAAAGAGAAGCACTAAACAACACGGTGGCCATTACCCAGTCGCAAACTGGAATCGAAACACAGTTTCGCCCTGCATTACTTGAACACGCGATCAGAAGAAAGGCTAGTGCTAAAATAGTCATCCCACTATACTTGGAAACTGAGGCGATATTCCGTGGTAGCCGTCATTGAAACTAACAGTCTAACGAAGACCTATGGCTCTCTCGTTGCCGTAAACAAACTTAACCTCAAGGTTGAGAAGAACACTATCCACGGGTTCTTGGGTCCAAACGGTGCAGGGAAGTCCACCACGATCAAAGTCTTAATTGGGTTGTTAAAAGCTGATAGTGGATCGGCGAAGATACTCGGGCAAGAAATTGGGTGGGATCGACCGGAAACGAGGGCACATGTCGGATACATGCCGGAGCTTCCAAAGTTACCTAAGCATTTGAAGGGGACAGAGCTCCTCGACATCTATGGACGGATGTACGGCATGACTGAAGCTGAACGTGCGAAACAGGTCCCTGAACTACTGGATGTAGTTGGGTTAGGGGACCGCGGTACGGACCTAATCGGCCAGTACAGCAAGGGAATGCAGCAGCGACTCGGTCTCGCGCAGGCTTTGTTGAATGCACCTGAATTAGTGATTCTGGATGAGCCTAGTCTTGGATTAGATCCGGTGGGCATGGTAGAGGTCCGCGATTTGATGAAGAAACTGGCGAAGCAAGGCACCACGATCTTCCTTTCGTCCCATCTTCTGCACGAAGTTCAGCAAGTGTGTACACAAGTCACAATCATCAATCGCGGGGTCGAAGTCACCTCAGGTTCACTTGAGGAGATCTCGTCTAGAGTAGAGGGTCCGTTGAAGATCGAGGTCGAAGTTAACAACCTCTCGAAACCAATCCTCGAGAAACTGGAGGCGTTACCCTTCGTTGACAACGTCTCCAGAAGCGGGAAGAAGCTTCTGATAGAGTTGACAACCCGAGACGATGTCAGGTCCGAAGTCTCTCAAGCCATTACGAACGCAGGCGGGGTCGTCGTCGCCATGAACTTGAAAGGTGAAAGTTTGGAGGACGTCTTTATAGATCTCCTCGGGACACGCGAAAAGGAGTCGTAGGGAATGAGCGGTCGAAACACGAGTTGGCTGATGAAGTTCCTCGCTATTGTGCGGTACGAGATTCTCTGGAACATCCGGAAGAAGAAATTCATAGGGATGTTTATCGTCGCCTTTGCCCTCGCCACCCTCACTCTCGCTGGAGGCTATATTACGAGTGCAATTACCGGTGAACCAGTAGATGCAGATCCAGAATTCGTAATCAGCTCTAATGCAGGTTTAGGCGGTCTCGTATTCTTCCTATTTGCAGTGGTCACGACAATGAACGTGATCTCCGCAGAGTTTGAAAGCGGCACCATCACTCCATTACTGGCAAAACCGCTCTCCCGAACAACAGTGTTTCTCGGAAAATTACTCGCCGCCTTCCTCACCCTTCTCGCCACCTACAGCTTTCTAATCATCTACATGGCTATCGGCAGCTTCGTCGCGTATGGGCCGCAAACCAATCTACACCTTATCCCCCTCTCTCTTCTCGGCGCACTCTTCAGCACTCTAATCTGGATTTCAATCGTTCTGCTCTTCGGCACACTTTCGAAGAGCTCCCTGATGGCAGCCCTCGGCCCCTTCGGCATCTGGATCGGCACCACTATTATCGGGCAGATCCTTCAAGCACTCTCAGGGCAAGGTTGGATTCTCAACTACATCCCAGGCGTCGGAAACTTCGGCTATGTTGACGGCTCTCCATTAGAAGGAGGCTTCCCGGTTTCAACAGGCACTGACAGTATTGGAGCAAACCTCGTCAACTATATTCTCCATCCCGCGTGGGAAGTGACCTACTACAAAATCGATATCGAAGGTCCCGCACAGATACCGAGTTGGGTCCCACTGTCCACGGAACCCTTGTCAAACGTAATATTGACGTCAATTGCTGTTGCTGTGGTGTACTTCATTGTCTTCTTTGCAGTCTCCTGGTATGTTTTCAAACACGCCCAAGTAGCCGAGTAATGCGTTTGTGCTCAAGGATCTAGTGCCATTTAGCCATCATATACGTTCGAGTTTGAAAATTACTGGTCTCAGTCCATCAGTACAGCAGTTGATGGCTACCCCTTTCTCTTTGATCCAAGGCAGGTCTCCCCCAAAACTCAGCAGTCGAACATTGGCATACATAGAAACCCACGCAGAGGTGCAGAAGCCATCTGGCATTTTTAAATTCTCCACGAGGAATATCTGCCCCTCGCTAAATAATCCGCAAGCCTCCGTAGCATGCGATGTTGCAGGGCTTTCTTTGAGGACATCTGAGGGGTGAAACCGTTTCAGAACGGTTATCTTGACATTACGTAACTCCACTCTTTTTCACACTGACTGAATGTAGAGGACACCACATAATGAATTACTCGGTCAGGTAGTTGTGCATTATCTAACTATAATCGTAGGATCGCGAGTTCTTTCCTTGACTCAAAGCTTATCTCATTACTACACAGAACTATCATTGATGATCATGCATCACTTCAAGGGCAGATTTACAGGTACACGGACAAAGCTTGCTTTGATCTCACTTGCACTAGTAATCGTGATTGCTGGAATCACAACCATCATTTACATTTCAGAAGCCGAACAACCTGGAAGTGGAGAAAGTCAATCGTGCTCCTATGAGCAAGACTTCCACCTACGAGAGCAAAGAGCCCTAGATCAAAGAAAAGGAGCCGCCTTCAATCCTGTTTCTCCAACGCCCTAATACTTTTCCAGATCTATTCCCTTGTCTCTATCTGTATAGATCCATGCTTTTTTACTGAACACTTCGCATCGAAGCCTTCTCGTGCACTATAGTCCATGAATTTATTCAAAATTTCCGCATCTTGGTTGCAAAGGCTTTTATTGTAAAAGGATCAACCAAATGAGGTTGATCCTAATGGATTTTCAAACGAGTAAGAATCTTGGCGGCATAGGCGCTCTACTGATGTTTCTCGGTCCCCTACTCACTTTCGTGAACGCTTTCGGAGGACTCCTTTCACTCATCGGTTTCATACTTGTGCTGATATCGTTGCACAGTTTCGCAGGTATATATGGTGAATCCGGTATCTTCAACAACGCACTTTACGGTTTCATTACCGGGGTTGTTGGCGGAGTGATAAGTGTAGGAGTTTTCGTTATCACAGCACTCTCGCTTCTCTCTGATCTCGGTGTCACCGATTGGACCAATGTAACTGAGTGGACTGACTTGTTTGCGACAGAAGCTGCTGCATTCGGGTTTATTATGGACTTGATCACGGCTGTTATTACTGCACTCATTGTTCTCTTCGTGTTCGCCATTATTACAGCGTGGCTCTATCGGAGATCGCTATCCATGCTTTCGTCAAAATCAGGTGTTGGAATGTTTGGGACAGCAGGGCTTCTGCTCTTGATCGGAGCAGTTCTCATAATAGCAATCGGTATCGGTCTCATCTTGGTTTGGATCTCCATCCTTCTCGTAGCGATCGCCTTCTTTTCAATGAAGCCCATGGAAGCAGCATCAACCCCGCAGCCGACATAGCCAACCGTGCTACCTCCTTTTTTTTCTCTTTATAAAGAGTGGAAACGCTACTAAGGTGCATACTGCATAACGTAACTCACATATAGAATATTGGTGATTGCTAGGTATCTGTCAGCGTCTACAATCTTGGAAGTGTCTGGGAGTGCTTGGAAACGTAAGTCTTGAGCAAGCTACTGTGGAAGATGCTGGACAGCTTGCTGAAATCTCCAAGAGAGCGTTTCATAGCGACATTCATGTGATGGCTCCGTCAAAAGGAGCTGATGCCTCTGCTCGTGAAGGTGGAGGGCCCATCGGCTATGACTCCCCTGAATTCCAGACTCGAATGATGAGGGTCTGCCGCTATTATAAGATGATCTATGACGAGCAGATTGTTGGGGGACTGATAGCTAGTCGGAGGAGACATGGTCACTACGAATTAGAACGAATCTTCGTGGATCCGAAATACCACAATAGGGGAATCGGCACTGAAGCTATGAAAGGAGTGTTTACCCTGTTTCCTGACGCCAAGATTTGGACGTTAGGTACACCGGAGTGGAACGTGAGAACCAAGCACTTCTACGAAAAATTAGGGTTTGTGCAGATAGGTTGGACGAAAGATGAACCCGCGTGGAATGGACGCTATTACCAGAAGTCGATGGATCCACATCAACGATATAAAACAATGAAAATTAGCGAATTAACATCGGGCATGAGAGGAGTAGAGGTCGAAGCGAAGATCTTGGAAATTTCTGAACCCAGACATGTCCGCTCAAGAACCACTGATGAACCATTAAGAGTCGCCAACGCGATCATAACAGACGAGACGGGAACCATAAAGTTAGCTTTATGGAACGAGCAGATCAAACAGGTGAAAATCTCTGATAGAATTAGAATCAACAGTGGCTACATCACATCTTTTCGAGGAGAGAAACAGCTAAACGCAGGCAAATATGGTCCGCTCATAATTCTACTATGAAATAAAAAAAGTCGGTCTCACGATCTTTCATAAGACACAAACAACCAGTCGCTACCAGAAGTGCAAGGGAGCGGGATTCAACTCCCCCTATGAAGACATCTCCCGCAAACATCCCATTTCCTATTGGTGCAAAGGTTTTTAGCTTTTCATAGCACAATAGCATGAATGAGAAGTATTGCTTCGTGGAGATTAGTGCATGCCTTCGTTGAAAAAGAAGAGTGCTAAAAAGAAGAAAAAACATGCAGCTAAAATTGGGAAATAATACAGTTTGATACCCTTCGTCACTGGAAAGTCACGATGGAATACCATACAACCAAAGACATCCTCTATGTCATGCACCTACTAGGTCATAGAAACATTAACAACACCCTTCTCTACACACAGGTGATCGATCTATCGGACGACGAGTTCGTGTCCAAGGTAGCGAAGACAGTTGATGAAGCCTGTGAACTGGAGGAAGCAGGCTTCGACTACGTCACCGACGTAGACGACGTGAAGATCTTCCGAAAACGCAAGTGACCCCGCTTAAAAGTAGGGGGGTTTGTTGAGAAATGCGGGGGGGATTTGAACCTCCACCCATAGTGGAGACATCACCCGAATTATTCCTGCACACACCTTTTTCGTTGTTATAGCTGGTGTCTGGCGAGGCATAGTTTCGCAATACGCCCGCTAGAATCGTATGGATACCCATCCTTTCTTGAGGCGTGTACATAAGCTTTATATTGTTTCTAAGCACAAACAATTAATGGATAAATCGTTTGTCGCAACAAACATATATGGGGTAGTGCTCCTTGAGCAATCCCGCCTTTGACTCGATTGCAGACATCGAACTGAGTAAGGATGCAGAGGCAGCTCAGCAACAGGCTATGTTCATAACGGATTTGAATGTTACCACTGAGTTTGAGCATCCTGTACGCATCGCTATCCTCACAATAATGAGGCAGGGCATACCTGACACCTCGACAACCGAGTCCGTTGACGAACATAGTGGTGACCGGATTATTGTCCGAAAGCCCGTGACTAGGAATGCCTTGTCAG
>CP070765.1:742639-761242 GCA_020345645.1 Candidatus Bathyarchaeota archaeon
GCGAACACTCGCACAGCCTACGTCTTGTTCCGTGCAGGGTTCAAGCCAGGTAACCTTATTCTCGTTGACACAAAGGGAATTCTCCATGCAGGCAGACCTGACCTTGAAAAGATCAAGGAGGGGAATCCATGGAAATATGAACTTTCTGAGAAGACCAACGCTGAAGGAAGAAGAGGCTCAATCGAAGAATCCTTCGACAGCGTCGATGCTGTGATCGGAGCCAGTAAGCCTGGACCAGGAACAATCAAGAAAGACTGGGTGAAAAAGATGGCTACCGACAGTATCGTTTTTGCATGTGCCAATCCGGTTCCTGAAATTTGGCCTTGGGAAGCAAAAGAAGCTGGAGCGCGAATTGTAGGCACCGGTCGAAGCGACTTTCCCAATCAAATTAATAACAGTCTCGGTTTTCCAGCAATTTTCCGAGGTGTGCTGGATGTTAAAGCCACTACAGTTACCGACGACATGTGTGTCGCAGCTGCGCGAGAACTTGCACTCTTCGCTGAAGAAAGGGGGATACACGAAAACGATGTTGCCCCACGGATGGAAGAATGGGAGGTTTTCCCTCGCGAAGCCGTTGCATGTGCATTACAGAGCATCAAAGAAGGCGTTGCACGGATCAAGCCCTCAAAACAGGAACTGTGGGAAGGCGCCGTCTCCATAATCAAGAACGCCCGAGACTCCACTCACCTTCTCATGAAGAAAGGCTTCATCCCTGCTGCACCCAAACCCGAGGACATCCTAGGTAAAACACAACATTAGATTGAAAAGGCGTAGGCTACAATCTCGAAAGACTTATATGGACGCCTACAGGTAGAGGCGGAATGCGTCCTGGCGGCGGGGAGTTCTGAGAAAACGTCCTCGAAAAAAGTGGAAATAGGTCCTCCTAAACTCACACGGTACGAGAAAGCACGAATAGCAGGAGCGAGAGCGCTTCAGATCGCCATGGGAGCCCCCGTTCTCGTGGAACCAACATCCCTATCAAGCCCTATCGACATCGCCTTGAAGGAGTTGGAGTCCGGCATTTTACCCATTACAATACGAAGAACCTTGCCAGATGAGACCTATCAAGACGTCCCGATAAAGTGGCTGATAGAAGAAGAGAAGAAATAGCAGATCTAACGAGAACGCGTCTTCGCTTCTGAGAACGTTTGTATGATTCGCGTCCAATGCGTTCCCTGCCAGAAAACCTTCCCACATTGCACACATCGCCAGAACCGTTCATAGGACGCGACAGTTGTAGGCAATAATTCGTCCAGCACCGAGTTCTTCTCCACAGACTGGATTTCACCATTGCACACAGGGCATCGTGAAACCTCTGGGTCAACCTCAAGGTCTAAGCCAGCCCGCCTTGAGACGGACGCTAAGCGATCCACGTCGTTCTCGCCATCAACGAAAAGGACTTCAATATTATGGTTCTTCGCCCGTCGGCATAGTTCACTGTCTCTTGTCAGCAGACACCGTTGCTCTCCTTTAGCCAAGTCCAGAATCTCCAGGTCTTCCATGTCTCGAGCGTACACGACATCATGGCCTAACATTCGAAGCCAACGAGTAAGCTTTCCCAGCATTCCATCTGTGATGAAACGCAAACACTCACCTAAGGCGGCAGTTTGTATAATCTCTGAAAGGTAAGTTACATAAAACATGTGTTCAAATGATCAGATGTCCCCTGATAATGGAGGAGACAGCTGGATTGGAGCAACCAACCTTTAAGTTAGTTACTATTGAGGACTACGATCGTATCAAGAGCCTGTGGCACCGAGCGGGGCTACAGTCTAGACTGAAGGGTAGAGACAGCTTCGTGATGATGCAACAGCAAATGGAAGCTAACCCGGACCTGTTCATTGGTGCATTCAGTGACGACCGCATGATAGGTTTTGTCATAGGAAGCTTCGATGGAAGGTTGAAAGGGTGGATAAACCGGCTATCTGTGGATCCGGAGTATAGGCGACTCGGAATCGCTCAGGAATTGATCGCTCGGGTCGAAGAAGCGCTGGAGAAACGTGGAATCACACTATTCTGCGCCTTGATCGAATCCTCCAACATTGAGTCGCTGAACTTGTTTCGAAAGATCGGCTATGTTCCCCACGATGACATTCTCTACGTATCCAGACGAAAAAGCCAAGACATCTAACAATTCATTTTGTTAGTGACTTTCGACTCCGCAGAACTCTACCGATTCCTTCATCAGCCACGACCTCGTCCTTATCCAGGACGAGCGTACCGTTCACGAACACCTTCACAGGCAACCCCTTCACCTTCCAGCCATCAAACGGAGAGTACTCCGCCTTCGAGTGAAACCTGTCCACATCAATTCGTCCCACTCGGTGAAGATCAACGACCGTAATGTCTGCCATACCGCCTTCGCTGAGGAACCCTGCATCCTGGATTCCGAAAATCTGAGCTGGCTTCTCAGCCAACAACCTTACTACGTCATTCACCGTCAATAATCCTTCGTTGACTTTGGTCAACAGTAGGGGCAACGTCGTTTCCAGTCCTGGGACTCCCGGTCTGACGCTCCAAACGGAGTCAGCGGTCTTCTCTCGGATTGAGTGAGGTGCATGGTCTGACGCCACTAGGTCTATTACTTTCTCTCTCACCCCACCCCACAGGGCTTCCATCACCTTCTTTTCACGTAATGGCGGGTCTGTCAAAGCGGGTGCCCCGAGGTCCGTCAGAAGCCGCGATGTTGCCATGAGATGATGCGGGGTGGCTTCGCAACTGACATCCATCCCTTTCTTCTTCGCTTCGTTAACGAGGGCAACGGTTTCCTCAGAACTTACATGGCAGAGGTGAACACGAACCTTTGTTTTCTCAGCTAGTTGCAGAACCCGTCGTGCGGCTTTGACTTCTGCTTCAGGCGGATGAGCTCTACAGTAGGCTTCGACATCATTGTTTCCCGCTGCTTTCTCCACGTTAGTTCGATTCTTTATCATCTTCGCGTCCTCAGCATGGACTGCAAGTGGCATGTTGAGTCTGCTGACTTCAGTGAAAGCTTGAAGCAGCTCATCATCATCTTCGATGTTCACTCCGCCAATCTGCTCGGACAAGTAGAGTTTGAACGCGGTTGCCCCTTCGCGTACGATATCCGCAATTTCATCAGTTCGATGTGGGAAAGAGGACAGGAAACCTACGTTGGCAACGATCTTCCGTTCAGCCAGCTCAACACGTTTCCTGACCGAATCTACACTGCAGATTACTGGCTCGTTATTCGGCATGTCCAGAACGGTGGTGAAGCCGCCTGCAACTGCAGCTTGGGTTCCAGAGAGAAAATCCTCTTTGTAAGCTAGGCGTTGACCGCGTAGGTGAACGTGGGCATCAATTAGTCCAGGTAGCACGAGACACCTGTTGAGGTCAATTCGCTCACCTGCTGCAGGTAGGTTTGGTTCTCTCCCTATCTTCACAATCCTATCGCCATCGATCGCGAGTCCGCCTTCAATGATAGTGCCCTCAAAGTAAAGTTTCCCATTGTGGAGAACGCAGTCAACTGTCATGGGGAGCGCCCCATTGTTGGCATCTACCATTCTTTCACGAGTTTAAGGAAGTCTCGCTCGGTGAGGATGCCTTTCAACTTCCCTTCATCTATCACCAGTAGTGAACCAATGTTCTGCGTCGTCATTACTTCAGCGGCTTTGGCCAAATCCGTAGAGGGCTCTGTCGTGACGAGTTGCTTGACGCCGACATCGATGACGGGGGTTTCGAGGACTTGCAGAATTGTACCCGAGCGTAGATGGGAGAAAACATCACCTGAACCGAAGAACCTCACGATATCCATAGCGGTCACCAAACCAACTACATGTTCTCCGTCCACTAATGGAAGCCGGCGGAAGCTCTTCTCCACCATCATCTTCTCCGCGTTCAAGATGGAGATTTCAGCGGGGGCTGTGATGACCGATGAAGTCATCAGGTCACTCACTGTGCCTAATGCTATCTTCGCTTTAAAGATCTTCAGCAGGTCTCGTTCCGTGATTATGGCTTCGACCTGACTTGAAGCATTCACGATTGGTAACCCACCCGCCTTGCGCTCTTTCATCACACGAATTGCGTCCGCTATCGTCGCGGTTCTTGGCACGAACGGCGGGTTCGCTGTAAGGATTGACTTCACTGGTTCATTGATTGCTTTGAAGAACGCCCCTCCAAACTTCTGTTGGACTATATGGAACTTTTCTCCTCCGCCGAAGTAGTCAACGATATCTGTGCTGGTCACGATTCCTTGAAGTTTCCCTGTTCCAGAATCAACAATCGGAATCCGGCGAAAACCTTCACGTGTCATGATGTGAACAATGTCATAGATGGAGGTCGTGAGGGAAGCAGTAACCACTGGACTGTGGGCGACTGTCATGATGTCCCCCACCTTTAATTTCGGGAGGTGTAGCTTCAACTTACTCGGGCCTCTTCCTCTAAGTGTTCTCCTGAAGGTTTCACTTTTTCTAGGTCCTGACATCTTGTAGAATCCGACCTCGGAAATACTCTGAAAGAGTTGGGCATGCTACAGGCGTATCGTTATCCAAGACTGTAACAGTCAGTGTTTTTGGTTAGTATTCGTCTGGTTCCTGACCGCGACAGTCTTCGCACAGGAATTCCCCTTCCGTCTCCCTTAAGCGACTTGACCATTGGCCGCATCGGTCGCAGTGTCCAGCCATGGGTGAGTTCTCCGCGGAAGCTGTCTCTCCACCCTCAATTCGGGCCTTTTCCTGTATGGTGTCGAGTAGTTCAGGCGTAATCGCGAGTACATCTTTACTGGAGACTACGCCAACCAGCTCCCCCTTGTAGACTACTCCAAATCTTCGCATGTTCAATCGGCTCATTTTCCTAGCTGCGTTGCTGAGAGTTTCGTCAGGTTTAATCGTGACGAGCGGTGATGTCATGACATCTTTTGCCTTCAGGTCACTCGGGCGCTTGTTCTCTGAAAGAACTCGGGTCACTAAGTCTCTCTCCGTGATTACGCCTATTGGTCGTCCTTGGTTGTCTGTCACGATAATTGACCCTAATCGCTGGGCTTTCATCAGCTTAGCGACTTCATCGACGCCTTCTTCTTCTCGTATGGTGATTACGGGGCTTGACATGACGTCTCGTACGAGCATTTTCGTTCTGAGCCCAATCTCAGCCATAGCTGCCCACTCACACGTACGAGAGTCTACCAAGGATTTATTAATATGTGTTGTTGACTCCGGTCTGCTTAGATTATTTCTTGGGTTTGATTATCCTTCCGTTGCCGAAGGGGATTAATGTTTGAATGTCTTGGATAGGTACTGCGGAAACTGCTTTCTCCTGTTCTTTCCTCGCTCTCCTTCTTAGTTCCTGCAGTATCATGTGTGCTAGTTTCTTACTTGGGAGGTCTCCTGGCGTAATCTCTACAAAGAGGTCGGTTCGACTGTTCACTGAATTCATAGAACCAGCAACAGGCGTTGGGGGT
The DNA here is from genome assembly GCA_020345645.1 of Candidatus Bathyarchaeota archaeon. Classification (GTDB taxonomy): domain Archaea; phylum Thermoproteota; class Bathyarchaeia; order Bathyarchaeales; family SOJC01; genus JAGLZJ01. Next base: position 748,053 of record CP070765.1, read on the forward strand.
GCTGCTTTCAGGTCAATGCCAACTGCCAGTCTTAGGGGAACTCGCTTGATGAAGTTCTTCTTCCCGCTTACGATGAAGGCGCCTTTAGCCAAGTACTCCCCCGAAGGTGGGGATTTACTCAGTTGATTTGGATGGACCCAGTACGTGTCAATCGCGCTGAACTTAGCTTTCCACGCTCTTGAGTACACGGCCGCGAGAACTGCAGCTTCTTGAATTGATTCGTCACGTATCTCTCTCCCCTCGGTCTTCAAGAGGGCGAAGGGTGCACCTGCAATGTCAGCGTGAAAGACCAAGTCGCTCAGTTCCATATGTTTCTTGATCAAGACCTCGTTTGTGAGGGCATCCTTTCCGGCAACGACTAAGAGGTTATCTGATGTGTAGGTCCATCTGAACTTCTCAAACCACGCCTTCCGCCGCCTCTTGCGAAGTGGTTCACGAGGTTTCTCCAGGGAGACTCTGATCTGCTTGAGCTCTCTGAGGTGCTTCACCGTTTCGCCTAACGCTTTTTCAGCCCCAATAGCTTTCTTCCTTGATTTCTTCGCTTGTTCATAATAAAAGGCAGCGTTAGCGGGGACTGACTTTCGAAGGTTGAAGGTGAACGGCGTCTCCTCAACCTTTAAGTGGAGTACGAGGTTTTCGGGGTCCAGCGACTCGAAGTAGATCCATGGCTCTTCATCTCGCTTCTCTTTATTGAGTTGAGCAGCGATCTCCTTCCATGTCCGTTCGCGGGTTTTTTGGTCTTGAATCCGCTTGTAAAGTTCAGACAGATGGTGGAAATACCCGTAGATTTTGTCTCCGATCATCTGATGCAGTTCGGCTCGTTTTTCCGCCTCCTGCAGAGATCTTTTTTGGCTATCGTGGATCCTCTGCAGTCTCGCGGTTTCTCGGTTTTTCTCCTCATCTATGGCTTCCTCTTCGGTGGTGGTTTTCGCAAAGTATTCGTCGAGAGCCTCGTTGAAGCTGTTGAATGCTAAGCAGTCATATTTCTCGTATTTCTTCAGCTTGAATGGGATGACATTGATCCAACGCTCATCAGCGTCTCTTAGAACGCAGGGTTTCAGTTTTGACAGTTCGAGGGCAGAGAAGATGTCTTTGATGGCTTTTAAGATCCGAGTCACGTCGTCCTGATTTAGTGTGGAGGAGGCAACGGCTTTACTTACTTGGGCGCGGAGCAGAATCTCCTCTGCATACTCTCCTCCGAGACTGAAGAGTTTAGTGAGGGCTTTCACCACCTGCATTTCCCCGTATTGCGTCAGTGAATCGGGCTCCAGAATCCGGGCTTCTAAGGGGTTCATTCCACTGGATGGTGCTTGGATGAACGGTCGCTGTCGTTGAATGGCTCTATCCCGCATTGTTTTCAGGGTGAGTGCTTGTAGAATGATGCCGTTGTCGTCAACAAGGATAATGTTGCCATCTCCGAAAAGTTCGATTACGAGCTTGAAGTTTGCCCCTCTATTTCTTACTTCAATGATGATGATCCGCTCAAATTCGTGTTGGTTGATTTCCGTTAAGACGCCATTTCTGAGGTGTTTTCGGAGTGCTGTTGAAAAAGCAGACGGTCTCTGCGGCACTGGAATGTCATAGGAGGTGAGATGCATCCGTCTTCCAGCTTCAATGAGCAGATCGAAGGCTGGTTGACTCGTTTGATGAATTCTAACAAGTAAGGTTTTCTTCTTCGGCTGATAGATGTTCCTTATTCGGGCACCTACCAGTTTCTCGTTAAGTTCGAGGACTATGGCGGTTGTATCGGCGCTGGTCATCGCGTTCTTCAACATCTCGCCTCTGATACATTCTCAATAGCTAGTCTTCACGATTATTCTTATACCCTCATTTGGACTCAAAGCTTTAATTACCTCCTGATGTAAATCTGGGGTCGGAACGGAATCTGTATGAAGCCTTTGACATTGATTTACTGGAGTCGTGCTCTTCTCGGCTTGGTTATTGGGTTACTCTGCGGTGTCTACATTTTTTTCTCTGCTTCCACTGAACTTGCCAGCTTCTATACGCTCTTGACCGGGCTCTCCTTTGCCTTATTGTTTTACATCGCAACCTACTACCTGCTGAAGTTAAGGTTCTTCGCGCGGGTTGACACTCCGTCAAAGATTGTTCGACAGGGGATCGGCATCTACTTCTTTGCTTGGCTTGTATCTTGGACTTTGATGGTTACGTTGATGGCGCCCTCCGTCGCGATCGGCATCAGCTATGTGAACGGCGACCCCGTGTTGGAGCACGAGTTCAAGGTCGTGGCGTGGGATACCCGCGGTGGCCTTGTACGCACGAAGAACACAACTACTGCTTCACTTCTTCTGAGTTTGTTGCCCCAAGGAGATTACGTTCTTGAGCTAGAAAACGTGCCGGAAGGCTATACAGCTTCAAACCAATCGTTGAAACTCAGATGGTTACAGAATCAAAAGCTAAATTTCACACTTGTTAGTGTGTCTGACTGAGTTCCTGCCTTATGTCTGTGTCGTGTAATTGACGATTGTAGTTTGCGCTGGTTCTTCCAGGTTGGTAGCCGGTTCGGGTGCGGTCTTGATCAGAAGCTTTGTGAAATCGCACCATGCTTGGAAGAAGCCTCGGTCAAAGTCGCCGTGAAATCGGCTCTGGACATGTTTAAGGAATTCATCTCTCTGTTTCTTCAAGGTAGTTTTGTCGCTTTCAACGGCTTCTGTGAAGAAAGTGGAGTTGTTACTATTCGAGCGTTGAGCGAGGAGCATGCCATCGAGTGCGTGGTAGTACCCCGTATTCCACTTGGTATCTTCCATTCTGTCTTTAATGCGTTGGAGCTCTCTCTCTGACTCTGTGAACTGTCGGTTAGTGACTAGTTGAAAAAACCGTGTTACGAAGATTTGAGGAAACGTCAACGTTTCTTTCCTCTCTCGGCTTCGTCAACTTCCTCAACGCCATTCTCGGTAATCTTGAAGATGCCTTCCCCGTTAGGGAGATATGGGCTCGAGACTAAGCGGGCGATTCGCACTGGACCGCGTGCCGATTTTCTCAGATAGACTCTTGTGTGACTAGTGTGAGCAACGATGTGACCACCGATTGGATGGATGGCGTCTCCGAAGAAGACGTCTGGTTTCGCCATCACTTGGTTTGTGACTACCGCCACGGCGTTGAAAGCTCGAGCTAGACGGATGAGTTTGTGCATGTGTTTATTCAGTTTTTGTTGTCGCATAGCTAGGGTTTCTCGACCCACGTATTCACTTCTGAAATGCGCGGTGAGCGAGTCCACAATGATAAGGCGGACGTTATTGTCTTTGATTATCTTATCCGCGTTCTCCAATAGGAAGATCTGGTGATCACTTGTGTAAGCTTCAGCGACAATGAGGTTCTTGACCACTTCTTCAGGATCTAAATCGTAGTGTCGGGCCATCGAAATAACGCGTTCGGTGTGAAAGGTGTTCTCTGTGTCAATGTAAAGTGCGGCACCGTTTAGTCCGCCTCTTTCAGGTGGTAATTGAACGTTGACGCAGAGTTGATGGCACATCTGGCTCTTCCCACTTCCGTATTCTCCGTAGAACTCTGTGATCGTCTGGCTTTCAAGACCTCCACCTACCAGGTTGTCTAAGACTTGGCTTCCAGTAGTTAATCGCAGGATGCTCTGACGTTGTTTCCATAATTCGTCAGCGCGGACAAAGGAAAGACTGATGGAGCCACGAGCGTGGCGAATTACGTCTAAGGCTTTTCTTTCACCGATACCTGCAGGTGCAAGCTCGCGAGCGGTGGCTGTGGCAAGTGACTCAATCGTGTGAAATCCCATCTCTTGAAGCTTCTGGGCTGTTGCGGGTCCGACGCCAGGCAGATCTTCCAAGCATTCATACCGTTTTCTTTCCGAAGTCTCAACTTCAGCTACGTCTGCCTCTACTTCTGGGACTTCTGGGGTTTCTGAGGCCTCGCTTTCCTCTGAAATGGTCATTCTGAGATTACTACTCTCCACTACGAAATGGGAGAGAGATTCGTTTCAGGATATTTAAATTGTGCTAATGGAATTGGGGCAGTTTCGGTGGAGACATCAGTGAAACTGTTCCTTGACCGCTTCTGAAAGGCAACACCTGGCAGTTTTGATAAACAATATAACGTGCGTGGCTTTTTCTCTAACTGAGAAAGTTGTCTGATAGTTCAGAAGATCCATCACTGGCGTTCGGTGGACAGGCATTAATCGAAGGCGTGATGATGCGTTCCCGTACACATGTGGCGATGTGTGTAAGGCAGCCGGACAATACGATCTTAACGCACTCGGAGAGGATACACTCGGTCTCCGATAGGCACCGAATTTTGAAACTGCCGCTTCTTAGGGGAATTGTAGCGTTTATTGAGACTTTCTACCTTGGAGTCAAGGGAATCTACTTCTCCTCAAGTGCGGTTTTAGATGAAGAAGAGAAGTTTACCTATCGAGAGTTCATAGTGGTTGTGGCTTTGGCATTAGCCCTTTCCTCCATCTTCTTCGTGGTGCCCTTCGTGTTGACCACTCTCTTCGGTTTAACGGGCATAATCTTCAACATCATTGAAGCTGCGATCCGGCTTGCGATGTTCTTGTCGTATCTAGCCATCGTGGCTACGTGGGGTGAGTTCCGCAGAATCCTTCAATATCATGGAGCTGAACACAAAGCGATTAACGCCCATGAAGCAGGGGAAACATTGAATACAACAAACGTTCAGAAGTTTTCACGGTTCCATCCTCGATGCGGAACTTCCTTCATATTCATAGTCATCATCGTAAGCATCCTGCTTTTCTCCGCTATCCCCGATTTAGGAGTCGTTGCGAGACTCGGGTACAGGTTGCTTTTGATCCCAGTGATCGGGGCAATCTCCTATGAGCTTTTGAAACTCAGCGATAGGTTCAAGAACTCGAGAATTCTGTACGTATTTACATTACCCGGTCTAGCCTTCCAACGTTTAACAACGAAGGAACCTAGCAGCGACATGCTCGAAGTCGCAGTCGAAGCGATCAAGGAAGTCCAGAAAAACACACCACGTGGGAATTCTCCTTAATCACGAAGACCATCGGATGAAGGATGTACGCATCAGGTTCCAAGTGACTGTTGGATCTGGAGCCCCGAGGGGGATTCGGACCCCCGACCTACAGCTTACAAGGCTGTTGCTCTAGCCAGCTGAGCTACCGGGGCACGTCTGATCAACCATCAGATCAACGTTAAATCGCTTAAATCCTTTTTCTGCTTTGATCACGAAAAAGAGTTTGGTGCCGGGGGCGGGATTCGAACTCGCGACCTCTGGGCTTGGGCTTTGGCCCTTTGCTCTCCAGATTATGAGTCTGGCGCCCAAACCAGGCTAGGCTACCCCGGCTCCAATTCCATAGATGTTAATCAGTTCTTAAGTCTTTTACGTCCATGCCTGATGTATGCTCCAGCTGAATCTAGAAAATTTTAGCTTTAAGGTAATCAAATACTATTTCTACTTCCCTCTTTACTATGGAGAGTGTAGTATGGTGATCCTGTGAACTACCAAGGTAGGTGGAGCGTTCTAGAGCACCTGATGGTTGAGCTGCGAAAGCGACAGATTGAAGTTCCTCAGGAGATCATGACCTCACTCAAGTCCGCGAAGACGATGATCAGTATCAGTGCCGCCGACCCGAACCATTATGACTCCCTTATTTCAGTTGAAGACCACCTCCTCACCGTTGAATCTGCCCTCTTCGACTTGGCTGAGAAACTTGGTCAAGACTTCGTTGAAACGTGGGCGAAGACCCTTGACGATGCCCGCAGAGATAAGCACACCGAAGTAAAAAGAATGGATGAAAGACCCCTTCGGAGTCTACTTAAGGGAAAACACTGGATTCGAATCAAGCTTTCAAGCGAGATCTCGGAGGAAGCTGTGAAGGAGTTGGCGTCTCAGGTCGGATTATCCTGTCAACTCCAGGAAGATGAACGCATATTGGTGTATGGTGGTAAAACCGAAGTACGCGACTTTGTCAAGAAGATGGCTGAAGCACAGTGCAGGAAGCGCTAACTTGGACTGAAAGCCGTGTTTTTACACGCGAATCAGCGATTAAGTTATTTATAGAAGATTTCTATAGAAAGAACTATCAGGAGATAGGCTGGAGAAGCCGGATTACTGTGGAGCGACATCGGCAACATGCCCTTCATACAGAAGATTGAATTAAGGGGCTTCAAGTCTTTTGGACCGAAAGCTGTAACTCTCACAGTGAATAAAGGCTTCACAGCTGTAACAGGACCAAATGGTAGTGGAAAAACAAACATCGTAGACGCCATTCTCTTCGTGCTCGGTGAACTCAGTGCACGCAGAATGCGTGCAGCAAATTTGGCGAAGCTCATATTCCATGGTTCACCTGAAGCAAACGTGGACAAAGCCAAGTCCGCGAGAGTGTTGCTGCGATTTGACAATCGAGACGGGAGAATCCCTGTAGACACTAACACTGTGGCAATATCTCGAGAGATTTTTCGAAACGGGCAGTCGATCTATCGGCTGAACGGACGGCGAGTCTCGCGTGGGAACCTTCACAGTATGCTTTCGATGGCAGGCATTGGCGCTTCGGGTCACAACATCATCCTCCAAGGCACTATCACTCGGATGACTGACATCAGCTCCAGCGACCGCCGTAAAGTCATCGAAGGCATGGTTGGTATTGCCCAGTACGACTCCCAGAAAGCGGAAGCTGAAGAGAAGCTTCAGGCAGCTGATGTTTCTATCCGAACTGCGATGGGTCGAATCGATGAGGTTCAAAGACGAGTCGATGATCTGGAGCGGGAACGGAACGAGCTCCTTCGATTCAGCTTCATTCAAAATGAGATTAAACGCTTTGAAGCCATCAAACTATCCCACAGTATAGCAGCCAATGACGAACAGAACACAGGGCTCTTGTCGAAGTCGGAAGAAGCTCGAAGTAGACTCGAAGAGATCGGCAACCTCCGCAATGAAGCTCAAAACCACCGTCACTCTATCGAAGATAAATGGAGGCGACTGAACTCTGAGATGGTTGAGGAAGGAAGCTCCAAAGTTTTGGAGGTGCAGATAAAGATCGGAGAGCTGAAATCCCGTTTAGCAGAGCTCGGTACGAAGATCAACGCGGGGAAAACCACCCTCGAGAGTCTATTGAAGGTGAAAGAGAACACCATCCGGCAGCTTGACTCCATGCAGAGTCAGATCGCTGACAACAGAAAGCTGATGCGTCGATTGAAGAAGCAGCAAGTTATCCTTTCGAGTGAGTTGAAGATTAAACAAGAAGAACATGAACGAATCTCTTCGGAGACGAGTCATCTCTGGGAAAACATCTCTGGTAATGCGGCTGAAGCTCGAAAGACCCAGGCTCAACTTGACAGTCTCAGCGATAAGCTGGCTGAATTAAAGATCGACCACGCTAGAAGACAGACATCGATCCGTCTACTCTCCCACCAACTGAATGAACTCCATGCACGGCGTGATAGGTTTGAGGGGACGCTCAGCGATCTCCAGAAATCGTACGTTGACCTGAAAAAAATCCGTGATGAACAGAAGAAGCAGCTGGATAATGCAGAAAAATCTCTTGAACGTCGCCATCTGCAGAAGACTCAAGTTGAAAAAGAAATCGAAGAAGCGGGAAAAATCGCTGGAACTGCACGGGATGCAGTCGTCGAGTTCGCTACGCAGAGGGAGCTCGCAGAGTCGGTAGCCGCTGAAGAGAACGCCTTACTGAACATCGAAGAACTCGGACAGATCGGCGTGATCACTGGAATTCATGGACGGCTGAAGAGTTTAGTGAAGATCGAAGCACGGTACCAAAAGGCATTGGAGGCAGCGGCCTCTGGTTGGCTGAATTCATTGGTCGTTCAGGACATCGATGTCGCCTTCACCTGCACGGAAACCCTGCGACGTCTGAAGCTTGGACGAATTAAACTCATCCCTATTAAAGGACTAAAGCGCAACGGGCGAACTGCTCGGAAAAACTCGTTGCAGGTTGACGGATTCGCGAATGCTTTCGTGAAATGCCCGACCGACTTCGAACCCGCGGTTGACTTTGTCTTTGGAGACACGGTCGTGGCACGAAACGATCAAATGGCGCTAAAAGCGTCTCAGCAAGGAGTCAGAAGCGTCACTCTCGAAGGCGACGTCTATGAGGCTGGAGGAGGCTTCGAAAGTGGCTTCTTCAGGGCTCCTGTAGACTTTTCCACGATGATTCCAAGCAAGAATGCCATGAAAAGCTTGGATGAAGCAGTAATCGCTCTCCAACAGCACTTAACAAAGAGAGAAGAGACCCTCTCCTTCTTCGACGAAGACATAACTGAGACCCGAAAGGAGATCACGCGGCTGTCGGAAGCTCTAGCTTCACTCGACACCGAACTAACGAGAGCTCATAAAAGCGTCAAGTTGACAACGCGAAACATCCGAAAGCTGAAGTCACTCATAAAGAAACTTCAGGTAAAACTCGAAGCGGAAAAGACAGACTTGGGGCTTCAGAAAGGAGCCAGAAGACAGACTCGATCGAAGATGCAGACGCTTCGACTTAATCTAGCTGAACTGAAGCTGAAGATTGACCCCACACACATTCAGGAGCTAGAGGTTCAGAGAGATGGAATGGCTGAAAACCTCATCACCATTCGACAGAACCTGGGGTCAGTTGAAACTGAGCTGTCTACATATCGATCTCAGCATCTAAACGTCCTGAAACCAGGCAATGCAAACGTACGAATTCAACTGAGGAAGATCCAGCGTCAGCTGAAAGTTGTAGAGCACGATGTTGATCATGCTATGGCTGAAAGAGAACAGCTCAAGCAGGAGCTGCAAAGCCTCGAAACCTCGCGGGAAGAACTTTCTGCAACTGTCCTTGGTGCACGAGAAGAAGCTAAGAAATTTGCGTCTGAGATCGAGACCCTCGACAAGGAACGGAGAAAACTAGATCGAGAACACGAACGAGCTGACCGCGTCCATAGTCAGCTGCAGCTCTCTCTGCAGACCCTGCAACTGGAACAGGGAAACCTGTGGCGTCAACTCAGGGAGTACGGGTACGAGAACCCGTTGGCTACATCATCGAGAGACGTTGAGGAAGCGGAGACTTCACTGAGGATGATGAAGTTCGAGCTAGAACGATTGGGTGCCGTGAATCAGCTTGCGCTTTCTCACTACGCGGAGCAGATGTCTCGTTACAAGGAACTCTCACTTCGGATGAATGAACTGGAACGGGAGAAACAGTCGATTCTTGCCTTCATGGAAGAGATTGAGGGCAAGAAACGCAGAGTGTTCATGGAAGCCTTTGAGAAGATGAACCAGAATCTTGGCAAATACTTCGCTAAAGTAACTAGCGGCGGTCAAGCGAGCCTTGTTCTCGAGAATCCTGACGAACCTTTCACTGGGGGAATTGACATGATAGTTCAATTTCCAAATAAGCCCTCTATTCTAGTTACAGGTGCTAGTGGTGGAGAACGGTCAGTCTCTGCAGTCGCGTTCCTGTTCGCCATACAGGAATTCACTCCAGCAGCTTTCTACGTTCTTGATGAAGTCGACGCTCACTTAGACGGCTTCCATGTAGCCAAACTCGGTGAGCTCTTGGCTGAAGAAGCTGAATCATCTCAGTTCATTGCAATCACCTTGAAACCCGAGATGGTCAACAAAGCGGAACGCGTCTATGGCGTATTTGAACGGAACGGGGTCTCCAACGTCGTGTCCACGACCTTCAGAGGAAGGACACACTAGTGTCGATCAGCAAGCCATTCTATCTGCAACATCCATGGCAGATCCTCTTTGAAACACATAAATTAGCAAAGGCGAAGCCTTGGAGCATCGACATCTCCTTCCTCTTGGAGACCTTTCTAGAGGAGATGGCTAAACTTGGTGAAGTGGACTTCCGTGCATCAGGAGTCGCCTTAGACTCTTCTTCACTCATATACTTGATGAAATCACGGTTACTACTGAAGCTCGAAGACCCGCCAAGGCTGCCTAAACCATCAGCCGATTTCACGCCTCCACCTATCTTTCTTCCCCTTCGATACGAACTTACCTCCACAACCTTCGAGCAGCTACTGGAAGCCTTAGATTCAGCTCTCAAAGCTGAGAAGTTACCTCCTTCACCGATCAAATTCGAACCCCCGCTTCCATCAATAGATGAGATCCTCCCACAATTCGACCAATACTTGGCTGAGATTGAAGACCTGATGGACAACCTCTACGCTGACATTGTCTCACTGCTAGGCGAGCAGCCGTTCATCGTCTTTTCTACCCTAATCGAAGACCAAGACCCCTTACGAAGAATTCAGACATTCATCCTCCTCCTTTTCCTTGCCCAGAAAGGCAGAATCCGCCTTTGGCAGGAGGACGAATTCGGCAACATCTATCTCTCTACCCGAGGGAACTTCCCAATTGATGAAAACTGAACTACAGGACCAAGACGCATCTCCTCCTACAGATAACCGGGCAACCCAGCGTCTAGCAGCGGTTGAAGCAGCTCTCTATGTGGCGGGACGACCACTGGACCTTAAGACCCTTGCTAGCATCGCTGGGACGCGTTCCAAGAACTTGGCGAGAAAGCTTGCCTCGACTCTCAAGGAGGCGTACGCACAGCGGAATACGAGTCTCGAGATTCTGGAGTTGCCAGATGAACGCTTCGTCATGCAACTCAAACCAGAGTATTCGCCGAAAGTACAACGACTTTCTATGCGCCCTCTCCTCACAATAGGCCCGTTGAAAACCCTGTCTTACATCGCTTACAGGCAACCCGTGGCTCAGAAGCAAGTGTTGCAGGTTCGAGGCAACCACGTCTACAGCCACCTCAAGCAACTTGAAGAGATGGGATTGATCCGCCGAGACCTCGCTAACAGGCGAAGGATTCTTCGAACGACCGAGTTCTTCGCTGACTACTTTGGCTTCAGCCACGAACTGCGTGTCATGAAACGGCAGATGAAGAAGACCTTGTTTCAAGACGTGGAGAACCCAACGTTAGACTTATAAGTTGAGAGAGGCTCTTTGTCGCACTTGCACTTGTGAAGGATGGTGGCAACGTGTCCGTATGGCATGGAGGTTCACATAAGAGGAAATCTTCTGGAGGCCGTAGGCGATCTCACCGGAAGAAACGCCGGTTCGAGCGTGGCTCGTTTCCCGCTGAAACTTCTCTCGGCGAGCGAAGGTTGAAAAAGGTTCGCGGACGGGGAGGCGTTTTAAAGGTCCATGCTCTCAGCGAGAACGCCGTCAACGTCTTTGATCCAAAGAAGGGAAAAGCCCAGAATGTGAAGATCCTTCGAGTGATCAATAACCCTGCTAGCGTCGACTATGATCGACGCGGGATAATTACTCGGGGAGCAATCGTTGAAACTGAGTTGGGACACGCCCGTGTGACATCGCGCCCAGGGCAGCATGGCATGATAAATGCTGTTTTGGTGCCTGCGGGTTCCTAGAGAGCTGGGAGTCGCCCTATTTCTTCCTTCGAGGGGACTGCCGAAGTCTCTTGGCGATCTGAGTAATTGTTTGCGGTTTGGATGCTTTCGTCTCCACCAGCATCCTTCCATCCTTCTTCCACGGGCGAGTTGGATGTGCGGCTTCTGGTTCCACTACGGAATTCAACCCGAGGCTTTCAACCACTTCGTAGATTTTCTTCGCCGTTGGATCTGCGATGGCTAGTGCTTTAGGAACTCTACGTCCTTCGCTTCTCGTAAGGGAAGAATCAAAGTATGCTGGCCAGATAACGGTGTTCTTTTTTCTCCTCATGTCGGTTTCCTGCTGGTTCACGTTACTTTTATGTGCGTAATCCTCCTTAATATCTCGAGCCGGATGATGAAAAGGTATTTGTTTGATTTGATGATGTCTCAGAGTTACGCGGACGGCGCTCAATATGAATCCTCGGCATTATCTTCTATTCTTTGAATACAGCAAGAAAGTGGCGTTAGCGCTGACTCACTGTGTATGATTTGATTCAAAATTGTGGGAAATTGGCTCATGTGGCTCGCTTTTAAGTTTTTCGGTCACATAAGGTTTAAATAAGGCGAGAACTTTCACCATTAAAGTCCTTTTATAGGGGAGGCGGAGAAATTACAGCGCCTAGGTCGTGTGCTTCACGTTAGCTCCAATAGGAGTCTTATTGTGAAAGCCAAGAACACGCCCAAAATCCGCGCGAAGACGGTGGACCAGACTCTCCGACCCGTGGGCACGGTATCCGACATTTTTGGACCTGTTTCATCTCCCTATGTTTCAGTGATCCCTGTCCTTTCAGAAACTGAAAGTCTAGTGAACAAAGTGCTCTACACTCTCTCTTCCAAGGACGAACTTAGCTTAAAAGGAAGAAAAAAACATGAATGAACAAGAGAGTACTAATCCATCCACTTCTACTCAGCCAATGCGGTCTCAGAAATGCCCCGAATGCGGCAACGAGCGCCTCATAAACGATCCTGAGAACGCAGAAATCGTATGTATGGAATGCGGCGTTGTGGTCGCCGCAAAACTTCAGGATAGAGGTCCTGAGTGGCGGGCATTCAACAAAGAACAGCGCGCGAAGCGAGTCCGGGTAGGTGCACCGCTAACGTATACGATCCATGATAAAGGTCTGTCCACCATGATTGACTGGCACGATCGAGACGTCTATGGTCGCCGTCTCTCACCTGGGCAGAAGGCGCAAGTTTACCGTTTAAGAAAGTGGCAACGGAGAATCAGAGTCTCCGACGCTACAGAACGCAACCTAGCGTTTGCACTTTCTGAGATTGGAAAGATTGCCAACTCGTTAAGCCTACCAAAGAATATCCTTGAAACTGCCTCAGTGATCTACAGAAAGGCTGTGAAAGAACGTCTCATCCGCGGTCGATCCATTCAAGGCGTCACCGCAGCTGCAGTCTACGTAGCATGTAGACAATGCAATCTCCCACGAACCCTTGAGGAGATTGCACAAGCATCAAATAATAACAAGAAAGAGGTTGGGCGTAGCTATCGCTTTCTAGTCAGGGCACTTGACTACTTCATTCCACCGGTCAAACCGAGTCAATACATCACCAAGTTCTCAAATCAACTCACTATGCAGGGTAAAGTAGAAGAGATTGCACACAAGATCCTGATTACAGCCAAGAAGTCGAGGTTGACTTCAGGCAGAGGCCCTACAGGAATCGCTGCAGCTGCAAGCTACATTGCCTCCGTTTTGACGGGAGAACGGAAGACTCAACGCGAGATCGCTGAGATAGCGCAGGTCACGGAAGTAACTATACGGAACCGCTACAAGGAATTGGTTGAACGCCTCTCCTTCGTGATGAGCCTTTAGTTTC
>CP070765.1:761342-776444 GCA_020345645.1 Candidatus Bathyarchaeota archaeon
ACCGTGAAGGAGCACGGGTTCGAGAAAGAAGCCTACTTCGGCGTCCTTGGACACGGCATCGGTATCGGTGGTTTGGAGGCTCCATTCATTGGAGAACGTATGCTTGAAGGTGAACAGAAATTCGTGGAGTTTAAACTACAACCAGGTATGGTCTTCTCCATGGAACCCACCGTAGCTGTTGCTGGGGTCGGTGGCGTTCGCCTCGAAGACACCATTCTGATAACGAAGACCGGTAACGAGGTTCTGTCTACAGCACCATACGACGAAAAGCTGTTGGGTTGAGACGTGATAGAGATCAGACTCCACGGTAGAGGTGGTCAAGGCGCTGCCACAGCTGGTGAAACCCTTGCTCTCGCTGCTTTCTACGAAGGAAAATATACGCAGTCATTTCCCTATTTCGGTGCGGAGAGACGGGGCGCTCCCGTCGTCGCCTACACGCGATTCGATACAGTGCCTATCCGCGTTCGAACAGGAATCCACTCCCCCAACTGCATCGTGGTTCTGGACAGCAAACTCATCAAGACAGTCAATGTACTGGACGGTTTACAGGACGGTGGAGCCATCGTTATCAACGCACCTACATGGAACCTCGATCTGCCAGACAACGTGAAACCGTCGATAATGGCGTACTCAGATGCTACTCGCATCGCGTTAGAGACCATCGGTGAACCAATAACTAACATGGCAATGTTAGGGGCTTTCTCGAAAGCCACAGGGTGGGTGGCGATCGACGCGATACGCAAGGCTATCGGAAGAAAGTTCTCCGGTGCAATAAAGGAGAAAAATGTGAAAGCTGCTGAACTCGCGTACAGCGAGACCGAACAGGTTACTTCAAGGTGAAAATATGAAGCTTCCACTCGTTCCACACGGCGTAACGGTGCAATGTGCTGAGACAGGCAGCTGGCGGACATTCAAACCCCTTCAGAAGAAGGAACTCTGCACGAAATGCGGACTCTGCGTCACCTTCTGCCCTGATGGCGTCATCCACATGACAAAGCAAGGTATTGAAATCGACTACCAGTTCTGCAAAGGATGCGGCGTATGCGCCGAAGAATGCCCTGCAAAGGCTATTGAGATGGAACTCGAACAAGTTGAGGAATGATTATGACGAAAGAAGACGTAATCTCTGGCAACCTAGCAGCAGCTCATGGAGCAAGACTCTCCCGACCAGAGGTCATCGCCGCGTACCCGATCACCCCGTCAACAGGAATAGTGGAGTACTTAGCCGATTTCATCGAGAAAGGAAGACTTACCGCTGATTACATACCGGTCGAATCAGAACATAGTGCAATGGGTGCATGTATCGGTGCATCGATGAGTGGCGCACGAGTCTTCACAGCTACTGCGTCCCAAGGACTCGCGTACATGCACGAATTCGTGTATCACGCCCACGGATACCACCTACCAATCGTGATGGCCATCGCTAACAGAACCCTCTCCACCCCCTGGGCGACGACCTGCGACCACTCCGACACGATGGCTGAAAACACCTCGGGCTGGATCCAACTGTACGCCGAAAACGCCCAAGAAGTCTTAGACACAATCATCCAAGCGTACAAGGTCGCAGAGGACACGAAAGTTCTCTTGCCAACCATGGTCTGCATGGACGGCTTCCTCATCTCTCACACCGCAGAAAGGGTCAAGATCCCAGATGCTGAAACCGTTGATCGTTTCCTTCCACCCTACGATCCCAAGCACTTCATCCTAGATCCCGACAACAGAATGTCCGCACTTGTTCCCCCACGACCTTGGGTCGCAGCGTTTGAACATCAAACTGACGACTGCATGAACAACGCGAAATCCCTCATCAAAGAAGTCGGCTCCGAATTTGACAAGGTCTTTGGAAGATCCTATGGATTGACTGAATGCTACCGAGCCGATGACGCCGAGAACCTCCTGATAACGATGGGTTCAATGACTGGCACAGCAAAAGTCGCCATAGACGAACTCAGAGCAGATGGCATGGACGTTGGTCTGATAAGAATCCGCTCCTTCAGGCCCTTCCCCAACGAAGAACTGATGGAACACTGCAGGAACACGAAAGCAGTCGCAGTCGTAGATCGCGACGTAATTCACGGCATCGGCGGGCGCGGTGGTGCAATCTTCACCGAACTCAAATCCTCCCTCTATGCTCTGGACCGTAGACCCTCCATCACCAACTTCATTGCAGGACTTGCAGGTCGAGAGATTCCGGTAACTGACTTCAAATCAATGATGAAAAAAGCTGCATCAAAAAAGCCAACTACTGGAACAGACGACGCCGTGGAGTGGTTGGACGCGTTTCAGGTAGCACCGTTGAACCTTACCCCTCGAGAGAAATATGCAGAGCGGATCGTAGGTCCGGGGATAAGAGCGTGTGCTGGTTGCGGAATGCTCCTCGCTGTTCGACACGCATTTCAGACACTGGGGACGGACACTGTGTTCACTTTCGTCCCAGGTTGTGCTGCTGTAACTATGCAGAGTGCTTTACCTTTACAGCCTCTTGTCAAGCTCCCCTTCGCTGAAGTCGTTTTTGCCGGTACCGCTTCAGCAGCAACAGGTATACGAGCAGGCTTGAAGGCGAAAGGCAAGCATCATGTAAAGGTGGTTGGACTTGCTGGAGATGGTGGTACTGTTGACATTGGATTCCAAGCCTTATCCGCCGCAGCTGAACGTGGTGAGTCAATCATCTACTTCTGCTACGAAAACGAAGCCTATATGAACACTGGAATCCAAAAAAGCGGAAGCACCCCATTTGGTGCATGGACTACTACCACCCCATTTGGTGCTCGAAAGGGAAGAAGGACCTACAAGAAGGACTTACCTGCATTGATGGCTATGCATAAA
The DNA here is from genome assembly GCA_020345645.1 of Candidatus Bathyarchaeota archaeon. Lineage (GTDB taxonomy): Archaea > Thermoproteota > Bathyarchaeia > Bathyarchaeales > SOJC01 > JAGLZJ01. The sequence continues at coordinate 764,169 of CP070765.1, forward strand.
ATCCCCTACGTAGCCACGGCGTCAATAGCTTACATTCCCGACTTGACGCGGAAAGTTCAGAAGGCGGCAAAAGTCGTCTCAGAGGATAGAGGTTTGGCTTATCTGCATGTTCATGCACCTTGTCCGACAGGATGGCGATTCCCTACCTCAAAAACGGTGAAGATCGCCAGACTCGCAGTGGAGACTGGTCTATGGGTTCTATATGAAGTAGAAGATGGCGTTGCGAAGTTAAGCCTCAAACCCAAGAAACGGCGTCCACTAACAGAATATCTGAAGCTGCAGGGGCGATTCAAAGGATTAACAGATGCAGAAATCCAAGCTTTACAGAAGGAAGTTGATGCGAAGTGGAAATCCCTCCCTCTCACATCCTTCCCCCCCTTCCGAGATTTCTTTACTAGCGAGCTGTGAACTCTCCCATGCCCTCATCGATAGCGTTAGATACATAACCTGAGGTGCATGGAAGGCAATTTTATTAGCGCCGATTACATCAGATCTGAACCCGACGGTCTTCATTATGGGCGAAAAAGCATGGGTTAGTCAATTCAACTTCATTGATGAAATCCGCAATCAAATGGAATTACCTAAAAAAGTAGGAATTTACGACGTTACATTACGCGATGGCGAGCAGACTCCGGGGGTTGTTTTCCGAAAGACAGACAAGCTGAAAATCGCCTGTGCCTTAGATGAATTGGGTGTTCAACGAATTGAAGCAGGAATGCCGGTAGTTTCAGCTGAGGATAAGGCTGCAATCCGAGAGATCACGAAAGCTAAACTTACTGCTGAGATCTGGGGCTTCTGCCGATGCATCCAGGCAGATGTGGACGCGTGCTTAGACGTCGACGTAGACGCAGTCGTTTGTGAGATAGCTACAAGCCCCGTGAAATGGAAAGCCTACGGTCTGAAGGCAGACGTCGTCCTAAGTAGAGCCATAGAGACTCTGAACTACGCAAAGGACCATGGTTTGCAAACTGCATTCTTCTCAGTTGACCTAACCCGAACTAACCTCGATTTTCTCAAGAAGATCAACTCTGCCGCCGTGAAAGACGGACATGCCGATGAACTCGTGATTGTCGACACCTTAGGAGTTGCTATGCCCGAAGTCCTGCACTATCTTACCCGTCAATTCAAAGAATGGTTCCGAGTTCCCCTCCACGTCCATTGCCACAACGATTTCGGACTCGGTACAGCCGGTGAACTCGCCGCCATAAAAGCTGGTGCGGAATGGGCCCATGTGACCATAAACGGGTTAGGTGAAAAAGCGGGCAACACGGATCTGAGCGAGCTTGCTCTATCACTTCTCCTCCTCTACAACATAGATACACATCTGAAACACGACAAACTCGTAGAAATTTCAAAGCTTGTGGAAGAGATATCCGGTGTCACGCTGCCACCATACAAAGCCATCGTAGGCGACAACATCTTCAAGAGAGAATCCGGCGTCACTGTGACGCAGCTGATCAGATATCCCCCAGCTGTTGAAAGCTTCATCCCCGAGCTTGTCGGGGGAAAAAGGCAGATCGTTCTTGGAAAGAAGAGTGGGCGACATTCTATTGAGTGGAAACTCGAGAGTCTGGGATTGACTGCCACCGCAGAACAAGTCAAAGCCATCGTTGCGAACGTGAAAGCCCTGTCTGAGTCAAAACGAGGCCTCGTTTCCGATGAAGAGTTTCAGGGTATCGTCCGAGAGATCCGCCTCGAAGCGAAGGATTGAATCATCACTAGGTGTCCAACGACCATGGGCGAGAAAATCAAGATTCTATTGACCGAACCTCTAATTGAGCCTGTTGACCGCGTCGGTCTTGATATGCTTCGAAGTATTGGAGAAATCACTCAAGCACAGAATTCCACTGAGGAATGCTTGGTAAAAGACGCTGCCGACGTTGACGCGATTGTCGTGAGACTGGCCAAGATTACGTCCAAAATAATTAAGAACGCTCCTAAACTCAAAGTCATTGCACGAACTGGCGTAGGCGTAGACAACATCGATGTTGAATCGGCGACGGAGAATGGCGTGTACGTAGTGAACCTTCCTGCGATGAACGCAGACTCAGTCGCTGAACATGTCTTCTGTTTCTTACTTGCACTCGCGAAGAACCTTACACGATTTGACTTTGAGGTGGCAAAAGGTAACTGGAAAATTCGGGATGCGTTGTTGGCGAGGAACCATGAGCTCTTAGGGAAAACTTTGGGCATCGTCGGATTTGGCTCCATTGGAGCTCGTGTAGCATCTCGAGCGAAGGTCTTCGGTATGAAAATAGTCTACTTCGATATTGTCAAGGGAGTAAACGAAGCAGCTCAGAAGGTTGGTGCTCTCTTTGTTGACCTGAAGACCCTTCTGAAGGACTCGGACTTCGTAACCGTTCATGTACCATTGACAGAAGAAACGCGCCACATGTTCGGGGAGGAAGAGTTTCGTCTGATGAAGAATACTGCGTATTTCGTGAACACGTCACGAGGTTCAATTGTAGACCAAAAAGCTTTGTTAAAGGCGTTAGAGGAGGGCTATCTTGCTGGGGCGGCTCTAGACGTGTACGAAACGGAACCTCCTGCAGTAGACGATCCCATCGTTAGACCCGGTGTCATTCTAAAAACGCCTCATGTGGCTGGGTTCACCAAAGAATCGAGAGAACGGATGATTGTTACACTTGCAGAAGACGTTCTGCGAGTTTTCAGAGGAGAAAGCCCAGTTAACTTAGTTAATAGGAAAAGTTTAGGGCGAGCGTAGGGAACAATCTCGTCGGGTATGTAACCTTACATGCAGGCTTTGGAATTTTGTCCTCCCAGATAAGTAGCTATCAGTTCACCGTAGGCACCCAACATTTCCGCAGCTGGTCCGTCATGAGCTGTTTTTCCAAGTACGAGGATGTAGGCATGATCAGCGATGCTCAATCCTTTGCGTACATTTTGCTCTACAATCAGTATCGTCATTCCTGCTTGGTTCATTTCCACAATCTTACTCCATGTTTGGTCGACGAGTTTCGGGGCTAGACCCATCGAAGGTTCGTCCAAGAGGATTGCCTGGGGGTGAAGCATCAATGCCCGACCGAATTCGAGCATCCTTTGTTCACCTCCGCTGAGAGTAGCAGCCATCTTCGTCTTTCTTTCTCTTAATACAGGAAATCGCTCGAACACCTCTTCGATGTTTTCGTGCACTTTCTGTTGGTCGTTCTCGATGAACGCCCCCATTTCAAGGTTTTCCATCACGGTTAGGTACGGAAACGTGCTTCTTCCTTGTGGAATGTAGGAAATTCCAAGCCTGAGTGTTTTGTCCGGTCTAGAGCCTGTGATCTCTTTATTGGCAAAGCTAATGGTTCCTGCGGTTGGCTTAATGATGCCGAATATTGTTTTCAGCAGCGTGGATTTACCTGCACCATTGGGCCCTATGATGCATGTCACTTCTCCCTTCTTTGCTTCAATGGAGACTCCGTGCAGGATTTCGATTGGTCCGTAGCCAGAGTACACATCCTTGACTTCAATGCTCATTTATGCACTTCCGCTCCTGCACCTAAGTAGGCTTCGATGACTCGTTCATCCTTTGCTATGTCTGCTCCTGATCCTTCAGCAATCTTTCGTCCGTAGTCGAGGACGATGACTGTACCACACGTATCCATGATAGCAGGTATGTTGTGCTCGATTATCAGAAACGTCTTCCCTTCTTTGCAGAGCTGCTTAATATTGTCGCACATTTTTTTGATGAGTGCAGGGTTTACGCCTGATGTGGGTTCGTCCAAGAGAATGAGATCTGGGTCCTGCATCAAAACGATGGCGAATTCTAGAAGCCTCTGTTGTCCAAAGGATAGGTTTTCTGCCAATTCATCTTTGAGCCGCTCTAGCTCAACGAACTTCAGCAGGTCAATTGCTTTTTGAAGGCGAGTTTCTTTATCTAGCTTCTCGAGGTGTGGCGGAACCAGCAGGTTGTCAAGGACTTTCATTTTTCGGAACACTCTTACAAGCTGGAAAGTTCGCCCAATGCCCCTTTCTGTTCGTTGATAGGGTTTCAAGCCATTAATTCGCTCTCCGCGGAAGAATATGTCGCCTGAATCCTCCTTGTAGAAGCCTGTGATTAGGTTGAAAATTGTAGTCTTTCCAGATCCATTCGGACCAATAAGTCCGTAAATGCATCCATCTTCGATCTTGAACGAACAATCATTAACCGCTTGAATACCTCCAAAACTCTTCTTCAGGTTCTTAACTTCTAAGAGGGCCAATTACATCATGCGTCCCTAATCATGTTTCGTGGATTGCGATAAGCTATCGAGAATAACTCGGTATCCTTTTTTCACCCAGACTATCAATCCTGCAGGTATGATTATGACTATAACCATGAGTAAAATGCCATATACCGTTAGCGAGAGTCCTCGGAACGAACCACCGAGCCAAACGCGGGTGTATTCTGAAATAGGTGTTAGGATGAATGAACCTACGACAGGACCAAGTAAGGTTCCTCTCCCTCCAATTGTTGCGACGAGAACCATGTATACGGAGAGTTCGAGGGGGAAAACCGTGAAGGGATCGAAGTACAAAACGTATTGAGCGTAAAAAACCCCACCGATTGCTGTAAAGAATGCACTTATGAAGATTGCTATAAGTTTGTATTTTGTAGTGTTGATTCCGACACTCTCAGCTTTGATTTCGTCTTCTCGTATAGCTACGAAGTAGTAGCCCCATCGTGATTTTAAGATCCGATGGATGATGAAGATCTCAGCGAGCAGGAAGCCGAATATTATGTAATAATACGGAACTTTGGACGAATGAAACTGGAAGTTGAGGAAGGACTCAGGTAACACAGGCATCCACACCCCGGCTGCTCCTCCCCCAATCTTCAAGTTTAGAAACACTAACCGTACCGTCTCCGCAAACGCGATGGTAACCAAGGCGAAGAAAGCTCCTCCTCCTCTGAACCTGACGGAAGGAACTCCAATACTTACTGCAAAGATCGCAGCACTTATCGCTCCTAAAAACATACAAAGCCATGGAGAAATGCTGTATTCAAGAAATGCGAGAGTAGCGACATATGCTCCTATCCCATAAAAAGCCGAGTGACCGATTGAGACCTGACCAACATATCCTCCCACCAAGTTCCATGCAGTTCCTAGAAAAGCATAGAAACATACCATAATCATGACATGTATCTGAAAAGGAGATCCAAAGTTCCAAAGAAAGAGAGGCAAAAAAAGAAGCAGGGCTAGAATTGTTGTTGGTATGTAGAAAGAGGGAGAACTCAACTTCTTGGTTTCCATTGGTTTCACTGAATCAAAAATAACCTACGCATTTAAGTTTTCTCAGTAAACTGGTTAAGAAATGTGTGCGAAGCCAACTGGAGCATAGTATATATATCTCCTGAAAACCTCAGTCTGAAGCATCGAGAGGACATTTCGTGGATATTACGCTCATACTTCAATTGATAATCAACGGGCTCCTAATCGGAGGCATATACTCACTGGTAAGCATGGGATTAACCTTGATCTGGGGTGTAATGGACGTGGTTAACTTCGCTCAAGGAGAACTTCTGATGATATCTATGTACATTGCATGGGCAGCCTTCTCCATTTTTGGACTGTCACCCTACATGTCAGTTCTTATCTGCGCCCTTGCTCTCTTCGTAATCGGTTTGGTTATAGAGCGATCTCTTATCAGTTATGTGATAGAATTGCCGATGGCTGCCAGCATTTATGCAACCTTCGGTCTTTCTTTGTTCTTGACGAATCTAATGCTTATGATTGCAGGACCAACCGCTAAAAGTATTCCTGTTGAGAGTTGGGTTTTTAGGTATGCTGGGCTTTTCATCTCAGTTCCAAGGTTCATCTCACTTATGATTTCAGTGGTCTCTGCTTTTGTGCTGTACCTGTTCATGAAGAGAACTAGGATAGGTAAAGCATTACGTGCAGTTAGCCAAGATAGAACTGTAGCCGCGACGCTTGGCATTAATGTCCGTCGAATGTATATGATTGCATTTTCCATAGGAGCCTTGTTGGCAGGAATCGCGGGAGCATTACTAATGACATACTTTCATGTCTCTCCAACCGTGGGAACAGCCTTCATGCTTTCCGCCTTCGTAGCAGTCGTACTTGGAGGATTAGGTAACTTCGTAGGTTCCTTCTTTGCAGGACTCATTATTGGGGTAGCTGAAACCGTCGGAGGTTTTTACACCCAGCCAGGATTGAAACAAGCAGTCGTGTTCGTGATATTCATTGCCGTATTATTATTCATGCCAAACGGTCTCTTCGGAAGATCAATTGAGCGTGCGAAGATAAAGGAGTAGTTACCTTAACAACCACCCACGGGTTCTGTTAAAAATCAGAAATTTACCGACTTTTCTTTTTCACTCAAATAGTCGGTTAACAATCTTAACCAGTCTGGGGTGGACGTATGCTCCATTCTCTTCAATGCATACTCCATCGATTGTGATTGACGGGTTCATAATTGTGCCATCTGAATGGGAAGCTGCTGGTCCAGCGTTCCCTCTGTAAATGTCCCTTTGATATCCGAGACCAATCACGATGCTTCCGAAGACCCTGTCAGCTTCGAGGATCCGGTCAGACGGAGTTGCTCCTGGATTAAAGCCGTAGCTGAAATGGGCGATGTTATACATCCTAGGATCCTTCCAGCTTGCGAGCCACTTCTTCAGGATTGCTGCGTCTGTGCCACCCTCAATCCCGGTAATTTTTCCTTCATTAATGTTGAGTTCTATTGGCGTGCGTATCCTTCCGATTTCAGGAGGGTATATTGAACCGTCTAGGACTGCTCTTCCATGTATCGTCTTTTCAAGAGGTGCCCATGCAATCTCACCGCCCAATCCGCCTTCAGTTTCGGATCTAATGAAAGGGCGGTCCGGGCTCAACTCAAAGGATAAATCGGTTCCTGCTTGAGCCTTTATTTCCATCATGGTAGCTGACTCACTGATCTCCTGCAATGCTCTCCCTAAATCGATCATCATGGACCAGTTCACCTTTCCTATCAGTCTTACCATCATCTCTCTATCCATTCCCCAAAGACCGAGATACCGAGTTCCTTTCTCCGTTGCTCGCTTCCAAGCCTTTGAGAAGAGTAGGTATCTCTTGGAGAGTTCAAGCATGACATCGCTATTTTCCATTGCAGCGACTACTGGTCGAGGAACGATCGCTTTCTCTCCTACATCTGCAGGGGCCGCAAAGCTGATGATTGCTACTTTGGCTCCGACTACGTGGGCAGCCCTCGCTGTCGCCCAGACAACCTTATCATCGGTTTCCGTATCGGCTAAGATCAGTAAATGCTCCCCTCCTTCCAAGCCTAGGAGAGTCTTTTCAACCACCAGATTTCTGGCTGCTTTCGCAAGTTCTAAATCAAGGGGTTCCAAAAAATCCATCCCAATCTGGGTCTTCTTGAGACATGTTAACTCTCAAGGATCTGAATTTTCAAGCTCTCAGCTAAAAGACCGAGATCTTCCCTAATGTCACCTGGTACAACAATGTAGTGGTTGCCAGACATATGATTGATGAACGCAGTTCGACCACCATGAAGCTTAATTTCAATGTGTAATTGTCCTTTTGCGTCAGAAGCGATTATTCTCCCTCTCGCAACATGAAGTTTGTCAAGGTTAATTCCGTATAGTCGGACCAGAGTGACTTCGAGATCTGAAGGGAATTTGGGTCTGCACATTGCTAGGGGGACTGGCTTTCCAACGTGAGATGGTGAAGTGCCCATTTCGATTGTAGCATGTTCTCCTACTTCAGCTGGTCCGGCGCAATGCACCATTGTCATCACATCGTTGCCGTCAATAGTGAGTGGGTCAACAGCAGTGACGCATAAACCTGTCAAATATTGAAGCATCAAAATAGCAGCGCAACTTACAGCATCCCCTTCACAGCCAATTACGTACTCGTTTTCAATGAACCCTAGACATGGGTTGATTGCGAATTCCTTGATGAGTTCTGAGTGACACTCAAGGGTCACTCCATCTAAACCTCTAGCGGACACTATTTGCTTCAATGCAAGGTGCTGCCTCATTGCTTTGCCAAGAATTGCCTTATCAACTTCAATCGGTTGCAGGATTTTTTCCACAGCGTGGTCGACTTCTTCCGCTGTTACCTTAGAGAGGCTTTCCTTAAAGTCGGAGATCGGGATCCTAACAACATCTGGACCAAGTCTTTGTCTGAGACGGTTCTTATCGTAATACGAGGCAGTCATTAGGTTGAAGACTCCTCCGATCTTGCCAATGCGGACCCTCTTGAGTCGGTTGACGGTGAAAGCGACCCGTGCGAGTCGCTTAACCATTGTTGGTATTTGCTGGTCGTTACCTGAACCGAAAACTAGGGTTGATTCCAGCCCCTCCTCTTTCAAGGTGCCAATTGCACTCGCTGCAGTCGGGAGAGAGTATCTCGCGGGTAATGCCCATATTACTGTCCTGAGCTCAGAGTGTTCAGCCGCTAATACCAATAAGGGTGCACATGCTCCATGCAACGCTACTAGAACTAGTAAGTCAACCTCCTCAGCTTTCAACCTCCTCGCTGCTTCAATCACTTTCTTCTCGTCGTATAGCGGTGACATGATGGTTAGATCGATGTCGATCGTTCCCAAGCTGGTTTCCACAGCTTTCAGATCGGTTTCTATTTCATTCGAGCGGAGTTCTCCAATGGACATGAGGAGTACTCTTGGCTTCCAGTCCATTTCAACATCCTCGTGTCTAAGATAGCCCTTGGTCCTCTTTTGCTTTTTCCCACGCACATTCTGCTGCAGGAATTTAGCATTCCTATCTAGAACCACTAGAATTCAAAGCGTGGCTGATTTCCTCTGCCTAAGTAAAAAGAAAAAAGGGTGAGGGTTACTGTGCGAACAGGTGTAGAGGGTTATGGTCGTTCTTGCCACGATGGCATGGGAAACACAGCGTCTTCAGCAGCAACGTCGAATGGATAGACCGTCTTCCAAGCACGGGATTCATCTGTTCCATTGAAGAATTGGGTGACCACTAATCCAATGTTGATATTCTGTCCATTCTCGTCGAATTTAACGCTCCCTACACTCGGGATCTCGTTGGCAGGGATTTCAATAGCTCGAAGAGCGTCTCTAATGTCGTCGGGATCTAGTGAACCAGCGTCCTCCAATGCTTGCCAGAATGTGTAGAAGGATGAATACCATCCTATCACGTCCGTGTAAGCTGATTCTCCATAGATCTCTTCGTATTGGTCTCGGACTTGTTTGGATTTTGCCTTGTCCACGTCGCGGTTCCATGAAAGCACATTGAGGTAGTAGTCCGCACGGTCAGTTCCGGCTATTCCCTCTATAAAGTCTGGTTTGTTGACGCCGTTTTGAGTCAGGATCGCCTTCGGTAACCAATCTTGCGTTTCGAATTCTTGAGCGAAGAGTAGACCATCGGTGCTGTAGCCAGCCCACAGAATGACGTCTGGGTCCGCGTTCTTGAGCCTCAACACTTCCGTTGACGCGTCGGCGATCGTCTTAGCGTAGGGGAGGTCCTCAACAACTTCGTAGCCACCGATTTCTGGATCAGCGTTCCATACCTTCCAACCCGCATAGCATCCCGCACCAAAGGATGAATCTTCGTAGAGGTAGGCAATCGTTTCTATAGGTTCACCTGTTTCTTCTTGGATGTCGTTCATGTAGTCGAATAGGGCCTTGCCGAACATGTCGTCGTTTGCAACGATTCTGAAGAAGTAATCGAACCGCCCATCAGTCAGATCAGGGTTCGAGGCGTCCCCGCAGACCATTGGTATTCCATATTGCTCACATTTTTGGGCTGCTGGTAAGGTGATTGAGCTCCAAGTGCATCCAAATATGGCATGGACTCCCTCTTCTGTGATTAGCCTCTCGGTTTCAGCTGCCGCCACTTCTGGTTTCCATTGATGGTCAGCGAATATCGGTTGAATCTTCATTCCTCCAAGTGACTCTACGCCGCCTGCTTCGTTAATCTCGTTGATAATCATCTCATAGACCGCTCTAGCAGTCTGTCCTTCGCGTGCAGACGCCCCAGTCAATCCGAAGACCATGCCTACTTTAACAACCTCTTCCTCCGGTTCTGCTTCTGGAGCAAATAGGTAGTACATCGTAGCGCCTGTTGCCAAGTTCGTGACAATTAGCAGTACTATGAAAAGCGCGATTGTTCTACTTTCCATCCTTTTTGACCTCACCACTTACAGCGTCTAGTCAGTATATCTTTTTTTCGTTTGATTCACATTCCGAGGTGGACATCACACCCACCTTACATCAGCACCGCACAAGGTTTCCGTCTCGGAAAGCCTTAAGTGATGAAAATTCGTTGCTGTCTCATATCGGAAAATCCGTCAAATCTGTATCGGTGATTTATAAATGGGTGAAAATCGGTTGAAGATCGGGTGCATTCTTCCCCTCTCAGGTTCAATGGCGGAGCTTGCAGAGAGATGTAGGCGGGGGCACGAGATTGCGGTGGAGCTCTGCAATGAGAGAGGTGGAATCCAATCCTTGGGGGGCGCGAAGATTACCTACGAATATGTTGACTGCGGTGACTCAGCTGAAGGTGCAGTTGCTGCTTGTGAAACGTTGGCAAAAGACGAGAACATTTTAGCGATAACGGGATGCTATGCTAGCTTTCTCACTCTACCAGCTGCTGAAGTCGCTGAGCGACACCGTATACCGTTCGTAGTATCTGATGCCACGGAGAATACGCTGACACGACAGGGATTCAAATATATATTCAGAGCGAGTGCAAACAACGAAATCTACTGCCGGACAGCGTTAGAGTTCGGGTCTGACGTACTTCAGGCAAAGACTCTCGGAATCGTCTATGTCGACCACCTGATGGGGCAAATGATGTCTCGAGACGTGAAAGCCCTCGGGCAACAACTTGGTCTGAAGATTCTGCTGAATCAATCCTACGATTTCAAGACAAGGGATTTTTCGTCGCTGATTGAAGAGATGAACTCAGCTGACTCGGATTTAATTATAGGTGCATCCTACGTTGAAGATGCCGTGTTGATGGCTCAGCAGATGCATCATCGTGCCTGTAACGTTCGGGCTTTTATAGGCATGGGAGCTGGTCATGCGATTCCTGAATTCCTTGAGAAAGCAAAGCACGACGCTGAGTGCTTTGCCAGTGTTGCCTATTGGTGTCATGACATGCAGACGCCTGGATCGAGCGAGTTGACGAAACGGTATTCCGAGAGGTATCATGAGCTTCCAATCGAGCACCCGGGGTCGTGCTATCAAGCCTCACAGGTTCTCCTGAATGCCCTAGAGCAAGCTGGCTCCACTGAACGTCAGGTGATACGGAAGGCTCTCAGCCAAGCGGAGTTAATGACAAACTGTGGTCCAGTTGAGATGGATCCCTTGACAGGGCAGAATCGACTGGCTAAATGCATAATCGTTCAAGTCCAAGATGGGGACTTCGCAACGATTTGGCCTGAAGCTGTAGCGTCAAAGGTACCTCGGTTCCCAATGCATTGGAGATGAAATAAGACACCATGAAGGCAGCCCGATTTTACCAAGCAAATGAACCCCTCCGACTTGAGGATATCCCAACTCCTACAATCAGCAGGGACGAAGCGCTGGTAGAAGTAAAAGCTTGCGGCATCTGCCACTCTGATCTACACATAATCGAAGGCAAGATTCCAGTTCCCTACCTCCCCTTAGTGTTGGGACACGAAATCTCGGGGAAACTTACCAAAATAGAATCAAAAACGGAGCAGTTCTCTGAAGGAGACCGCGTTCTTGTGTCCGGTCTCACCTCCTGTGGCTGTTGCCGCTATTGTGGTCTAGGACAGGACAATATCTGTCCCTCAAAACTCGAGTTAGGAATCCATGTAGACGGTGGTTACGCGGAGTTTGTGAAAGTCCCCGTTAGTAGCCTCTTCAAGATCCCGAGGGAAATCTCGTATGACGAAGCCGCCATTCTCACCGACGCCATCGCAACCCCGTATCATGCAGTGCGAGTTGCGGGAATAGGGCTCGGAGACTTGGTAGCAATCTATGGAGTCGGCGGGTTAGGCATGAATGCTGTCCAACTGGCACACCTCAGTGGAGCACGTGTTATAGCGATTGATGTACTAGACACAAAGCTGAAGTTGGCTGAGGAGTTCGGTGCTGAGGAGACGATTAACGCCAGAACTACCGATCCCGTGTCGAAGATTATGGAATTGACTGGTTCCGAAGGAGTAGATGTGGCGATGGAATTTGTCGGTGTGGGGAAAACGTTTGAACAGGCTATCGCTAGCATAAGACGTGGTGGCAAAGTCGTCTTGGGCGGAGTGGGGACCGATGTGGTTGGATTAAACATGCGAGAAATGACGGCGAAAGAGGCTGTGATCTATG
>CP070765.1:776544-784437 GCA_020345645.1 Candidatus Bathyarchaeota archaeon
CTGAAAAAAACCACGGGTTAGGTTTGGAGCATCCTCTCTGCGACTCAATTCAGTTGCTGATGCTTATTCTGTTTTTTTTAGTGTGGGGAATAGACAGCTTGAGTCACTACCTGCTAGGGATTTCAACCGTCTTAATCGAATCTACGGCACTGCCATACCTCTTCTTACCCGCACTCTTCGCGATTGCTTTTTCAGTATATTTGCTACGGAAATCCAGCGAAGCAGTTTTCGGAGAGACAGCACCTAAAGAACGGACATTGTTGGAATCAGGCGTTTATTCTCTGGTGCGACATCCTATGTACTTGGGGGTACTCATATTCTGTGTAGCGTTCCTCTTCGCGGTTCTTTCACTCGCTGCGTTAGTAGCATGGATTGCGTTCTTTGTCGCTTACGATAGGATGACTGTGTTTGAGGAACGGGACTTGATTCGCATTTATGGGCGTTCATACATCGCCTATCAACAGCGGGTTCCAAAGTGGTTTCTATTACGTAGATACATTCGACGCACAGGCTAAGGTCACAGATTTAAGGTATAACGACAATCTCAATGAGATAATGTTCACCGAGTTTACCCTCTGCGCACTCGGAATGGTCACAATTGTGCCATTACACTTCGTGTCAGTGGAACATCAAAAACTGGAAACCAGGTTTGGAAAAGAGATGGGGAGGCGGATTGGGGAGGGGCTTGGACTCGTCTCAGGATGGGGCTTTTTCCTCTTCTGGATAGGGTTGTGGGTGTTCCCCCAACCTAGATTCCACATTCCGACTGGCCCATTGAATCCTTCAATCAACCTGCCGTTCACCGAAATCTCAATCCCTCTACTTCACATGTTGCTCAGCATGATACTCCTTCTCCCCGGAGGATACCTGGGACTCTTTGCAGTCAGAAAGACTTCCTTAAAAGTGGCAGAGACTCATCGAACAGAAAGAATTGTCACAGATGGCGTGTACTCCGTCGTCAGGCACCCCCAATACCTCGGAGGGTTCCTTGCCCATGTAGGAGTTTCCATTCTACTTTCAGCATGGTTCTCCACCATAATTACCCCATTAATCTTTCTGCTGCTCCTGCTCATCTCATACAAGGAAGAGAAAGAACTCGTTAAGGAATTCGGTAGCGAATATGAGGAGTACAAAGGCAAAGTATCCATGTTCATCCCGAGACTCCTCTAGCACATAACTCAGAAATATCAGGTCTCCGATAAGCCATTTCAGGAATTGATGTCTTTGATCGGTGAAACTCTTGAAAGATGCCTAGAAGCCGAGACTGCTGAAGACGCTGATTTAATCATGCTTCGTGGACAGAGCCGAACACTCACCGTCTGCGAGGTTAAGAACGGAAAAGTTGAAAGATTCTCACGAGTCAACCTAGGCGGCATCGGCGTCCGCGTTCTAATGGATAACAAGTCTTGGGGATTCTGTTCAACCAACTCATTCGACTTCGAAAGCATCGAAACCGCTTTGAAGAACGCGATCGCCCTCGGCAAAGCCACGTCTAAGCCCAATCGCAAGCAAATTTCTCTTGAACACTCAAAGGCAACCGTCGCTAAAGTAAAAGCTCCTCTTAAGAAGAAACCGGATCTTGAAGCTCAAGAAATCGTGCAGATTCCACAGCAAGCCTGCGATGGAGCACGAGGAGCAGGAGCAAACATTGCTGACGTTAAAGCAACCTATCTATGTATAGAAGACGACAGAAACTTCCTAAGCTCCGAAGGAGCCAAGATCCAACAAGAATCAACGCGAATCATGCTGTTTATCGATGTCGTCGCGAAGCAGAGTGGCTTGCTGTGCCCTGCTTCAGAGAACCTTGGACACACAGGTGGATTAGAGCTCTTCGATGAAGCACCACCACAAACATTCGGCAGAGAGGTCGGAATCAAAGCACTTGACCTATTGAAAGCACGACCTCCACCGTCAGGCAAGTTTCCAGTCATCATACATCCCACCCTCTGCGCAACCTTGCTCCATGAAGCCATCGGTCACCCGTTGGAAGCTGACTTGGCAATGTCAGGCGGAGGCTTCGGTAACCGAGTCGGAGAACAGGTGTCGTCTCGACTCGTCACCATCTACGACTCAGGACTCGTGCCGAGAGGACTAGGCTACTTCCCATACGATGACGAGGGCGTGGAATGCAAACGCACCGATCTCATTACCCAAGGGATACTCAAATCTTTCATGCATGACAGAACAAGCGCTGCCACCGCAAAGACAGCACCAACAGGAAACGCCCATGCTTGGGACTACAGCGTAGAACCCCTGATCAGGCAGACAAATATTGGCTTGAAGGCAGGCGACTTCTCAGAGGAAGAGATGGTGGAAGACATCAAAGAAGGCCTTTACCTAGAAGGAACCTTCGGAGGTCAAGCAGACTCCAATGCAGATTTCACCTTCGGGTTCCAGAACGCCAGATGGATTAGAAACGGGAAGTTGATGGAGACCCTCCGCGGAGCAAACGTTGCAGGCAATGCAATCGAAGTCTTCAAAACCGTTGACGCCATCGGCAAACATGCGGTTCTTCGTCCTGGAGCCTGCGGTAAGTTCCAGTTCGCTGTCCAAGGGCGCATCGCTCCGCTGATTCGCTGTGAAATCATGGTCGGTGGAATGGGAGGGTGACGGAGTGAACTCCTTGGAAGACTGGCAAGCATTCAGCGACTTAGTTCACAAGACTATGACAAAACTCGGAAGGTTCAGCGAAATATCTTTAGCTGAATCGTTCTTCACCAACTCAGAAAGTACAGAAGTGACGATCAGGAACTCCCAGATCTTCACCCAGAACAAACGCGTGGACTCAGGTGTAGGATTCCGCATCGCTGTTCCACATAACAGGGTCGGGTTCGCCTGCACCAATATCGTAAACGAAAGAACCATTCTAGAAGCTGCACAGCAAGCCCTTGGCATCGCAAAAGCTAGCGCCGAATTAGGTAACTTCTGCATGCCGTTCAAACGTAAAGTTCCGAGTGTGAAGGGACTCTGTGATCCTCGAATCATCGAAGCACGGGTGGAGGATGCCGTAGACGTAGCGGAGAGGGCGATCAATGCAGCTGAGGGGTTCGACAAGCGGGTGATCGCTAAAGATGGACGCGTCATCTTTACGTCGCAGCGGGTTGGCATCGAGAACAATCAAGGAGTCGACCTAGAAGAACAGCGAACGGAAGCCGTAGTCTATCTGGGAGGAGGAGGGGAACAGGAAGGCGAAGTAACAAGCAGCTGCTACGATATTCAATTTAGTCGCACAATCGATCTTACTCCGGAAGCAGTAGGTGAAAGTGCAGCACAGCAAGTAACACAGATGTTCAACCCAAAGCCCGTGAAGAGTTTCCAAGGAACAGTAATCTTCGCACCTCAAGCCGTCTCCTATCAGATCGTTGAGGTCTTGATCGACGCACTCCAAGGAAGCAACGTGCTCAGCGGCAAGTCAGCCTGGAGTGATAAAGCTGGGCAGAATGTTGCCCAAGATTCTTTAACGCTAATTGACGATGCGTCACTTCCACACGGTGTTGGTGCACGAAGCTTCGACGACGAAGGAAGCGCCTCGCAGAAAACCATGATAGTCGACAAAGGAAACCTCCAGAGCTTTCTGCACAACGCTACATCTGCAGAAGCAATGGGATCTGAAAACACAGGAAACGCTTCTCGCTCCATCCAAGGATTCGATTTAGCTGACATGATCATCGGACAGGGTTACCGGACAACCCCAGCCATAGCACCAGCCAACCTCACAGTTCACCCAGGAAACAAATCGCAGGAAGAATTCATCTCAGAAACATCGAAAGGAGTCCTCGTTACATCTATGGCAGGGTTCCCTCAAGCAGGCTCAGGAATGATAAGCGCTCAGCTCTCCCAAGCCTTTTTCATAGAAGGAGGAGAAGTAAAGCATCCTATGAAAGGAGGAATGATCTCCGGAGTCGTCTTCGATTGGCTCCAAACTATTAGCGGGATCGGCGATGATCCGAAGCAATTCCAGAACTGCACTGTGCCTTCTATCCGGGTGGAAGATGCGAAAATCGTTGGAGCTTCACGTGGCTGATCTCACTCGATGCGACTGAGTCGTCTCTTCCCCAAGTAGAGGATGAGGATCCCGAGGATCCAGCTGAAAGGTACCGTGAAGTAAAGTAATGCATCATACAGGCTGAGTTGAAGGATTGTCCGAAATATAATCATGGGAACGAGGAAGGTGCCAATCGGCAAAACCTGCATAGTAATCATGATGTTCACCATGTAGTTCCCTGATTTATCCGAAAACGCTGGATTCAGTAGAAAGAGTCCGAGGACAAAAGCCACGCTAGCTGCAACCGTGGACATCAACATCCCAATACTGAAAAGCATAAAACTCAAGACGCCCGCAGGGTTGGTAACTGCTGTGGCAACTACAGCGATTAAGGAGATTGGCATTACAATAAGCCAGCCTTTCAGAAGCCTAGCTTTCACCAGTCTTCCTACGCCTGAAGGTGCTTTCTTGTAGATGAACAGGCTGCCTTTTCCACGGAGAGTCACCTCACCAACGATGAAGACAGATAGGAGTGGGAGGATAAACTGCATCATCACTAGGCCGCCCTCGGGATTGGTAGGGTCTATTAGGAAAAGGTTCAGCACAATGAGCAATCCCACCATGTAGATGATCTTCGATAAGTTCTCAAGCCGCCGTCCATAATCCTTGAAGAGGGAGACCAGAAGAGTACCGAAAGAGTCACTCCCTCCAAGGATTCGTACGACCTGGTAGAATACACCGTCAGGTTTAGCTCTTGATGCTGTAAAAGAGGTCGTCTCCAGACTGTAAGCGCGATTCGCACCTTTCACACCTAGAAACAGCACAGCTAAGAAGAAGGCTGAGAGCCCCCCGAAGAAGAGAAAAGGTGCCCAGCCGACAGCCAAGATGTTGCCAGGATTGGACGCGAAGTGCACGAAAACCTCAGCACCCCAAGAACTTGGAATAAGGTTTAGGACCGTTCGCACAATTCCGCTAATATTAGGATTAGTAAGGGTGCTAAGTAGGCCTCCACCAAGGAGGGCGTACATCACAGCGACCAAGGGCAATGCGATGATCATAGCTAGAGCTTTTCCGATGTCCTTGCCCCGAGCACTTTTCCCGAGTTTTGACCGGAGGATAGCGGCTGTCACCGTGCCGATCCAAAGGGCGGAAAAGAATGTAAGACAGAACACGGCGATCGTGATTACGATCTGAGCCAGATCCAATCCTAATGGGGTTAATAGAGCTGTGAAGGAGCCAGCAAGCACCACCACTACGATACCATAGAAAGGCATCACACCGAGAAACTCTCCGAGGAGAACATCACTCGGTTTTACGGGAGCAGCTAGGAAGATCTCTAGTTGATCTGTCTGCTCTTCTCTCAGGGTGTTGGTGATTGGGAAAATAATGAAGTAGAAGAAGAGCATGAAGAGCACGAGCTGCACCGTCGGTGCAGCGGCTTGAGTGATTATGAACGCTGTAAAGTCATCGAAGAAGTAGCTGAAAATCGCTGGTGCAAGGAATACTACATAAACCGCCAGCAAACCCACAGCGATGTAGGGGAAGATTCGTCGGAGGCTTCGCATGCTACTTGTGTGGATGCGGTATTCGTTCTTAGCAACGATGAGCCATTTAGGTGCTGGCACCTCGCTGTTCCCTCCACGCGAGAAGCTCCTTTTCTTCAACGCCGCCGGTCAGGGCGATGAATGCGTCCTCCAAAGTCTTCGACTGGGTCTGTGCAATGATTTCATCAATGGTGCCTAATGCGATAAGTCGACCTTGATTGATGATGCCGATACGGTCGCATAACTCTTCCACGATGGGAAGGATATGACTGCAGATGAAGATGGTTTTTCCTGCAGTATCCGATAGCGATTTGATCAGGTCTTTCACCATGTGGGCTGCACGTGGGTCTAGCATGGAGGTTGGTTCGTCGAGGAAGAGGATGGGTGGGTCGTGGATGAGGGCGGAGGCGATTAAGATTCGTTGTTTCATGCCGCGGCTGTACCCTTCAAGAAGATGATCGCGGCGTTGGTGAAGGCCGAAGAGTTTCAGTAGGTCCTCGATTCTCTCGGTCAGGATGGTCTTTGGGACATCGTAGAGGGCGCCCATGAATTCTAGGAACTCGTAGGCACTCAGTTTCTCGTATAGGCCAGGGGATTCGGCGAGAAGACCAGTCACACGTTTGACATCTGTTTCGTTTTTAAAAATGTCATACCCATAGACATCTGCGGAGCCCCCGGTGGGTTTAATTATGCAATTAAGTAAGCGGACAGTCGTGGTTTTGCCAGCCCCATTGGGACCGAGGAGACCGAAAGTCTCTCCTTCATTAACTTCTAGATCAAGCTCATCAACGGCTTTGATCTCGCCACCTTTTCCGTAATGCTTGGATAATTTAGCCGTGCGAATTATGGGCTTCATTTAGTTCTACTCCTAACGGGCTAGAGCTTTCCTTTCTCGTGCACATGCTAATAGGGCTTACGACTATGCCTATTCCTTCGGTTAGTAGATGAAATTATAGTCGCACGTGGTTTTTCAGAACCCTATGGCTCCTAAGGTGAAGCGATTAGGTATCGTTCAACGTCTAGCGCAGCTTTGCATCCGGCTCCAGCCGCGGTTATTGCCTGACGGTAATGCCTGTCCGCCACATCACCAGCTACAAAGACGCCTTGGACTTTGGTTTTCGTTCCAGCCTGAGCGATGATATAACCTTGATCATCTAAGTCTAGTTGGGTCTTGAATATCTCTGTGTTTGGTTTGTGCCCAATAGCGACAAAAACTGCGTCACACATGACCTTGGATTTCTCGTCTGTATCCACTCGCTGAAGTATTACGCCTTCAACGCGATCGTTTCCTTGGATCTCACGAATAACGCTGTTCCAGCGGAATTTGATCTTCGGATCCTTGAAGACTCGTTGTTGAAGGGTTTTGGAGGCTCGAAGCTCATCTCTCCGATGTACAACGACAATCTCCCGCGCGAACTTGGATAGGGCTAAGGCTTCTTCCATCGCCGAATCGCCCCCACCAACGACCATCACTTTCTTCTCCTTGAAGAAAGGTGCATCGCAGACTGCACAGACGGATACGCCTCTTCCACGAAGGCGTTCCTCTCCTGTGACACCTAACCACTTGGGTGATGAACCCGTGGCGATTACGATTGACTTCGCTTGGTACTCGGTTTTTCCAGCCTTAACCTTCAAAGGTGAGGTGGAAAAATCCACTTTCGTTACATCATCGTAGATCATTTGCGCCCCAAATCGGGCAGCTTGCTTCCACATGTTATCCATCAGATCAGGACCAAGAATTCCTTCTTTGAATCCAGGGAAGTTCTCGACATCTCGAGTCAGCATGAGTTGCCCGCCCCAAGTGGTTCCAGCGATAAGCAGTGTGTGCAGCTCTGCTCTGCCAGTATAGATGGCAGCTGTTAGACCCGCTGGACCTGAACCAAGGATGATGACGTCGAACATTGGGCAAACATTCCACTTGTCTTCGTGAGGTCAATTGCGATCCGCACCAAGATAACTCTATGCCAGGAAATGCCATGAAGTTTGAGAGTGCTGAATGTATGAACGATGGATGTAGAAGTAATCCTTATATATATCGTTTCTAATTCTATAGATATAGTGATAAATTCGATAAAAATAGAATTAACTTGGTGAACATCGATGACCGAAGAACTGAAAGATGAAATGAAAAAGCTCAAAGAAGAACTGAAAGAGCTCAAAGAACAACTCAAGACCGAGCCTAAAATCAAGCAGGGAACAGGACGTGCCGGAATATACATCGACATCGGCGAAGCGATGCGTGCAGGAGAATACGTACAGGATGTCATAGAAGGAGTCGCCGAAGGAATCCAAGGCGAACTGGAAAAATCGATTTTCGTTGGTCCCCGCACAGCACGACGAGCTATCAAAATCCATGGACCACGA
>CP070765.1:784537-785963 GCA_020345645.1 Candidatus Bathyarchaeota archaeon
GAAAGAATCTTTAGACCGATGATTTATGATGTTGGAGACGTGCGAGGGTCTGCGTTGGGCGGCTTCCAGCAGGTCGGACGATCTGCTTTGCTTGTGCAAACACGGGAAAGCCAGGTCCTCTTGGACTGTGGAATAAACCCTGGCTCTTCCGAGTCGCTCTCAGCTTTCCCGAGAATAGACACTCCGCCATTTGACCTGAGCACCTTGGACGCGGTGGTGATAAGTCATTCGCATTTAGACCATTGTGGTTTTCTCCCATTTCTCTTCAAATATGGATATGATGGTCCCGTATATTGCTCCGCGCCCACATCCAATCTAATGACGTTGCTTCAACTAGACTATCTAGATGTAGCGGACAAACAGGGAACGACTCCGCCCTACGACCAGAAAGACGTACGGGAAACTGTGCTCCACACGATCCCTCTACGATACGGAACCGTGACTGACATCGCCCCAGATGTTCGTTTGACCCTTCATAATGCAGGGCATATCTTGGGCTCGTCAATCACTCACTTGCACGTTGGAGAAGGTCTGCATAACATCGTCTATACTGGTGATTACAAGTATGGCAGAACGATGCTTCTTGAACCCGCAGTGGCCGAGTTTCCGAGGGTTGAAACCATAATAACTGAAAGCACTTACGGTGCTCCCCAAGACGTGATGCCTCCGAGAGGTGAGGTTG
This sequence comes from Candidatus Bathyarchaeota archaeon, assembly GCA_020345645.1. Lineage (GTDB taxonomy): Archaea > Thermoproteota > Bathyarchaeia > Bathyarchaeales > SOJC01 > JAGLZJ01. The sequence continues at coordinate 785,220 of CP070765.1, forward strand.
AAGGAAGATTGACTGCAGTCGTCAACCGCACTTTGGATGGTGGCGGCAAGGTCTTGATTCCGGTTCCTGCCGTTGGGAGAGCCCAAGAGATTATGCTCGTTATTGATGGGTACATGCGACGAGGACTGATGAAAGAAGCTCCAGTATTCATTGAAGGCATGATTTCCGAGGCGACTGCAGTACATACAGCTTACCCCGAGTTCCTAGCAAGAGAAGTGCGGAATAGTATTCTTCACGAAGGCGTGAACCCTTTCCAATCCGATTACTTCACCATCGTAGAACACCCAAGCGCTCGAGAGGAGATTGTGGATGGTGAACAATGCATAATTATGGCAACCTCTGGGATGTTGGAAGGTGGACCGGTGATTGATTACTTCAGACGTTTAGCGGCAGACGAGCGCAACACGATTGTCTTTGTTAGCTACCAGATTGAAGGAACACGGGGTCGGAAAGTTCAAAAGGGCATTGGGGAAACGCCGATAGTGAGCAATGAGGGAAAGATGGAGATCATAAAGTCGAGGATGGGCGTTGAGACTATTCATGGTTTCTCTGGGCACTCAGATAGGCGGCAGATTGTGAACTACGTCCGTCGACTAGCGCCGAAGCCTGAGCGAGTCATGACCTGTCATGGCGAGCGGTCTAAATGTTTTGGTCTCGCCAACTTCCTGCGAAGAAGATACAATATCGAGACTTTGGCACCCGAGATCCTAGAGACTATCCGGCTGCGCTAGTGGTTGAGAGAGA
>CP070765.1:786063-794562 GCA_020345645.1 Candidatus Bathyarchaeota archaeon
GCTCCGGCGATGTGAGCGTCAGCTAATCGAGGGGGTAGACAGCTCAGAAGGGAGTATTGGTCGAAGATGGTATCTGCGGCTAGTTTGTGAATTGTTTCGGGGTTGTGCTGTAAGTTTGCGTTTTCTCGATCACGGGCACGGATAAGTCTCTCTACGTCAAAGACTGGAAGACCAAGTCTAGTATACTTGGCTCTAGAGGTCTCATAGTTGTTTTCTAATAGGGAGACACATACAAATTCTCGGATTAGGGGGGCTGATAGAAATCCCAGATGTAATGAGTCTAATCGATTAGCGGTGTCTTGGGCAATTTTATCTGCGACTTCGCTCGAGAGCCCTGTCTCCTTTACCAAGGATTCTATTATTCTTCCGGGCTCGAAATCTTCAAACACAATTCCTGAAGTTCTAACCTTAGGGAAGTATTTGAGCGAGTCTACAGCATATTCGGTCTCAGTCGTAGAAAACCCTCGCAGTAGAGCATCATTACATGTGTTTGTCTTTTAGCAATTCAATTGTCAAAATTGTGCGAAAAAAAGGAGGTTGTCTGAAGAATATAATGGTTGTTTTCTATGAAAATGTGTTAATTCCGTAGAGGGGCGATTTAACTTAAGATTTTTAGTACTTTTTGTATAAAATATTGGAGTATCAGTTCACGGAATTCACAGAGACTATCCCCGTTAGAAACGATTTCAGAATGGATGAGAGTTCTGGAAGTAAGTCAGCTTCTTAAGCGTTGGTCAGTTGGGATAGAAGAGTGGATCCACAATGAGTACATTTGGCGTGGGATCCAAAAGTCGAACGTCTGCATTGATGGCAAATTGTAAGGGTTGTTTGGTAATTAAAGAGTCCAATGTTCCTAGCTGTAAGTTGCTCAGTAATTGGCGCTAGGGTTTTTGGAGTAGGTGGTTGAAGGTTATGCAAGATATGGCTTATGTGACCACATGAGAGCTGATGAATTTGCTCTTCGATTTCGAGTTTCTCGTCATGGAAGGCTGATGTTTCGTCAATGTCTGAGTAAGAGGCAGCGGTCTGAAGGCAGGATGTTTTTACAGTACTCTGACCGTATTTTTCTAGGTCAAGTGCAAAAACTCGTCGTTTAGCCGTCCCGTTTGGTATAATCACAGGAACAAGTCTACAGTCTGGTTTCTTCCTGAATCGAAGGATGTGTTTTTGTGTATGCTTAAGGATCTTTTCAGCAAGGATATACATTCTCCCCATTTCGACCCCCTTGCTTTGAGGCATCAAGGCACAGATTGCGTTTGTTAGACCGAGGAGGTTGATTGCACGAGTTGAATTTCCGAGTTTGAAATAGTCTTCATTACCATCAAAGGTGAGATTGGGTAAAAGCCCCTGTCTGATTCTATCCTCTATTGCCCTGTATTTAATATCAAGTGCTTCAATCGCGATGTCAAGTTGGTCTTCCAATAGACCCAGGAATTTGTCTTCGTCCGATCTCGCTTCAAAGCTGAGTCGAGGCAGGTTTATGGTGATTACATCTAAGTTCCCTGTGCGATGGGTGTCAAGATTCGGTTCACTTGACCAGCAATCTGTAAGTTTAAGACCAGATGCGGAGTAGGTTGCATTTTTTTGATTGCCGAAGTTGGGGTTTGCGAAACTCACTAGAATGCTTGTCGAGGTTAAGCGATAGATTTCGTTGAAAATCTTCTTGAGCGACTCATTTAATGCAATCTTAGGTTCAAGATTGACGACAATTCGCGGGTTAGTGAGGGGATGTTCCACGTTTTCTGCAAGGAGAGCTCTTACAAGAAGTGAAGTGAAATCGATACTATCTTCATTGAGGGAGCGTTCTTTCTTATGTGCAAAACTTAGGCTAATTGTGGTTGGGATGCTAGATGCAAGACTTAGATTTCTAATAAATTGCCTAAGGAGGTACTCGGTTCTTTTTGAGTCAAGACCTTGTGAATAAGTAGCTAAGTGTAGATTGAAGCAGTCAAGATTTTGGTACCCTGTAATCTCTGTTGAGATCCTTTGGATGTTTCTAGAAATCACAGCGAGTGCTGACTCAAGGGTTCGGGGACGCTGCTTTTCAAGTAAATGGAGTATATCATGGGTAACCTCATGCGGCTTCAACACCCATGTTCCAAGATTGTCAAGGTGTATGCTTCCACTGAGGTGAGCGTCTGCGATTCTCCTTGGCAGAACATTTAGCAAGGTGTATTCTTCCATGACTGAATCAGCAGCTATTTTGCGAATTGTACTTGCACCTGGCTGCTTCGAGTTGAGTAATCGAGTGACCTCGTGTACAGGTAGACCTAGCCGAGTGAGTTTGTGTCTATAGTCCTCATAATGCTTCTCAAGCAGAATCGTGTTCACGATCTCCCGGATCAATGGTGCTGTGAGATATCTAGTCTTGAATCGTTGAAGGCGTTTCTCAGTTTCACGAGCAATTCGAAGTGCAAGGTCTGTCGGTACTCCAGCCTCCGTTACCAAGGATTGGGCAATCCTGTTTCGGTCAAATTCTTCCATTGTAAGGTTGGATGTTCTAACCAGCATCTTCCTGCGTTTGTAAGTTCGATCTTCTATCTCGTCTGTAATCTCGATAATCCGGCGACCCAAGATAGTCAAGCGGTACCTTTTGGTCTCGATTTCGGGTTCTATTAAATCGGCGTTTATCAAGGACTTTAAATGGTACGCAAACCGACCTGCATCTCTGCTAGAATCAAGTTTCAGAGAACTCATTATTTCAGTGTAGGACATCGAACCGCGGTCAAGAATCATATTAAGAATCTGTAGACGAATTGGCGAAGAAATTGCCTTTAGAACGTTCATTCCAGCCTTGTGTACTCCCACGTATTTCGGACTTGGCATGGTCAGTTTCACTCCATTATCGTAATTGCCGACATCGCAAGGTCAAAGAGGTTACTACTCGCTCCTATCCTTCAACCTAACAATCCTTAAATCATTATTGCTTAATTTTCATAGGCTGATAAGCGGCGGTAGCCAAGCCAGGTCAAAAGGTAGTGACCAAAGGCGAAGGACTCAAGATCCTTTCCCATAGGGGTTCGCTGGTTCGAATCCGGCCCGCCGCACCAAATCCAATTCTAAGCGAGTTAGAGTTACTATCAACACGAGTAGTTGGCTCAGAATTGAGCTGACTCTTCGATGGGTCCTTCGGGCGTAAAAATAAGAAAGTCTACACCGTTACCACTCATTGAGTCACGGCTTATCGCTGATCTCATTGCACGCATTGCTACTTCTTTGGATTCCGGAATGTTCATGTCTTCTTTAAAGCTCTCTTCTAATACGCCAACAGCAATCTCAGCTCCAGTGCCAACAGCTGAATAATTATCAGGGATGACGGACCCTAAGACGTCGAGGACGTACATTGATGGTCCATCTTCATCCACGCCACCAATTATCGTCTGAGTGATCAGTGGGAAAAGTCGTCTACTAAAAAGTAGGTTCGACATAACTTTGGCTGCGGATTTGACGGAGATTTTTCTGTGGGTATCAAACTTGAAAAGGTTGGCATAGGCTTCGACATCTCTAACGAGAATCTGCATGTCGGAAACCAGTCCTGCACATCCTGCACCTATATGATCAGTTATCTTGAAAACTTTCTTTCCTGCTTTACTTGTAACGAAATACCCATAAGTCACACGTTTTTCAGCGGCTAACAATACACCTGTAGAGCAAACGAGACCGAGAGTGGTGGCACCAGGCATCATATAGTAAGGGTATCTTTGACTAAGTTCATTCAATCCAAACACAACCTTGATTCGGTTGACTATAGAGTAGCGATCTTTTAAATCTACTCATAGTGGTAAATAGTGTTTGAACAAACAAGTATTAATTGAATCGGATAACTAAATCAAACAAAGAAGCTTATAGTTTCATGATGTGGGGGTCTTATTTATGAGGGGCTTGTACATCGGTCGATTTCAACCCTTCCATTTGGGGCACCTGCATGCTGTGAAGTATGCATTGGAAAAAATCGACGAAGTTATTATTGTGGTGGGCAGTGCCCAGCACAGTCACACGCTTGATAACCCGTTCACAGCTGGCGAACGAATGGTGATGATTCGAGAAGGGTTAAAGGAAGGTGGTATCCCTATGTCTAAGTTTTGGATTATTCCTATTCGCGACCTCAACGTTCACATGATGTGGGTATCTGAGGTCAAAGGTTACACGCCAGAGTTTGAAAGGGTATACTCGAATGAACCGCTCACTCGTCGACTCTTTTTAGAAGCAGGTTACCAGGTTGAGTCGATTCCGTTTAAAAAAAGAAGCCGCTATCTGGCTACAGAAATCCGCCGAAGAATGGTTCACGGAGAGAATTGGAATGATCTTGTCCCAAGTAGCGTCGCCCAATTTATAGAGCAGATTAATGGAGTAGAAAGACTGATAGACCTAACTAAGACTGATAATGGCTAAAATAATAACATCGTGTGCAGATCTACGTTCAGGATCACGCCATTTGTCAGTTTGGGGTGATTTAAAACGCTGTGCTAACATTCTACGAAGTCGATAAAGATAGAAGACCCATCTTTAGTCAGGGCTTAAATATGGCGTCCACATCGTGAATTTATGAAATCGGAGAAAAACCGTGTGACAGATATTAGCGAATATTTGAAGCGAAGAATCGCTGAAGCCTGTTTTGCTCGATTAATCGGGGAAATTGTGGTTATCTTGGGTGTAATTGGCTCCTCAATCGCCCTTCTCTTCAGAATTCTCGGTGTGGCAATTTTGGGCTTCTCACTCCTCTTCGCAGGACTGTATTTGTCAGTTCACTATGAACTACAAAGACTAGACTATACAGAAGATCTCGAGAAATTTATGCACACATGAGAATAGTGCTAAGAGAGTTTTATTAACTGCGAAAGGGTGTTCACCGAGAGGAAAAGCTTGCTTGATTCCGCTTCGAGACGAGAATCGGAGCAAAACCACTCCCCATGTTACTCGGTTTTTGATATTCGCGAATATCATCCTCTTCATTCCAATCCTTTACTACACGCTCGTTGAATTACAGCTAATTCCTTCAGACTCGACAATGCTAATGTTTGTAGAATCGTTTTTCAGCAGTTTCGTTATGATTCCAAGCGATGTTATCCAGTTGAGAAACCTCCATACATTGGTTACATCTATGTTTCTTCATGCAGATCTATTCCATATCTCAGGAAACCTACTGTTTCTCTATATCTTTGGAGACAACGTTGAAGATACCCTTGGGCATTTCCGTTTTCTTGGCTTCTATCTTCTCGCTGGTCTGGTAGCAAGCATCACGCATATCCTAAGCCTTTCAGGATCAGAAGGATTGCTGATTCCGACTTTAGGTGCTTCTGGTGCAATTTCAGGCGTTTTGGGTGCTTACATAATCATGTATCCGAAAGCGAGGGTGCTGACTCTGCTTCTTATCCGACTTGTGTGGGTGGTTAGAATTCCAGCAGCCATCTTCCTGGGTTTCTGGTTCTTCCTACAATTACTTTATACATCATTGGGAATTGGAGGGGGAGTAGCTTATTGGGCACACATTGGCGGGTTCATAGTAGGTGTCGTGCTAGCGTTGATTTTGAGGGTCTCTTCGGGAAAACGTGATAGATCTAACGGTCTAATATTAGATAGCCCCCAGTAGGAAAGCTACTACAACTGTGATTACTCCAGCAGCGAGAGTTTGGGCACCGTATAATAGTATGTTCTCTGTGGCTATTCTGCCAAGATAGAGACCCAACAAGAACAATGCAACTAGGGATACAGTAAGAGAGATGATGTAAGCATCCCAGATCAAGAGTGTACCTCCAATCGTAAGTGCAAACGGGATCAGGGAGAATATGGCAGTAAGTATGGGCGATGCTCCATCGACTATAGCTGCGTAAAATGAAACGAAGGTTGAAGCTTCCTCAAAGATGGAATCTTGTAGATCAGTAATCATGGCTGCTTCGAGTGTCTTTAGCTTTCTCTTTCGTTCAGCCCTTTCAGTCATATATGCCCCAAATAACCCAGATATTCCCATAGCTAAGCAAGCACCCAAACCTGCAGTAACTATGATACGAGGTTCAGTGACTCCAGCAATCCAAGAACCAACAACGATCCCCAACATGGTCATCGATCCATCAAAGCCGTTCTTGACGAAATATCTCCGAGCGATTGGGTGCATCTGTGTTATCCGGAGATACATCTTAACTTTCTTGAAAAATGCTCTAACAGACTGCAAAATCGTACAACTCTGAGAAGACAAAGTCTCTCATTCGAGTCACATAGTAATTATCGAATTATCTCGAGAGGATATAAGTATTAACTTATGTGGCTGTCACGCTCGCAATTAGTGTTGGCTACGCTGATTTCGTCAACGCCTCTAATTGAGATACCGTATTTGGTCATCACCTTGGTGACTGCATCGTGATCTATCTGAGGCCCTTTTATCGTCAGCTTGATAGTCTCAGTTTTTGAGTCAACCTCGCTAACTATGATGTCAACTCCTTCTACGCCTCCTGCGCACCCGACGGCTTGAGCTAATTCAACGATAGAGGTTTCACGGGGTTTGAGAGCGTCAAAAAGAAGTCGCCTAATGGCCACACTCATGTGAAATCGGTTATAGTGTACGTAGCTTGGTTTTAAATCTTTGTGGATGTCAACTACTGGTCTTTTCTTCAATAGTTCGTGAGGCCTTATTCGAGAGTCCATCAAGGTAGGTGCTTGAGATTCTGGAAATCTCTTCAAGGAAGTGCCCAGTTCGTTTTCCTTCAGGTGTCAAAGTGTATTTAAGGACAATGTTTCGTCTGAAGACTAGCTTCTTGCCTCGCAGGGTTCTTAGAAGCTGGTATATCCTGCGTAGGTTTATTCCTGTGCTTTTTGAGAGATCTGGTGCTGATATACCAGTAACTGGAATTGAGTTGCAGATTCTTGTTTGAATCGGAGTAAGATTCTCCGTTGAAAGCAACCGTTTGGTGCGGAAGTAGAATACACGATAGGGAGAAGAATTTTTTTGAATGATTCTTTGTTTTAAAAGACGTTTAAGGATCCTCGTTAGGCTATTAACTGGAATAATGGTTAATAACTCGCTTCTGGATGCAGGACCATTCAGAAGATAGCGAATCACTTTCTTATCATACTTCACTGAACTAATTCGCAATTGATTTTGAAGAGAGAATTCTCGAATTGAATCGATTACCTTTCTTCCATATAAAGTGAGTTTAAAACGGTCGTTGTCTTCTCTAACCAATCGAGTCAATAAGAGAGGTTCAAGATACTGAGAGATTACTTCTTGACTGTGACTGAATCCGATGGATTTCAGCTTTTTCTGGAGTTGACGTTTCTTCATCCCGCGTTGCTGAAGTAAGTGTAATATTCCCAGTCTTCGGCGACTCTTGAGGGCATTCAGTAGAGTTTCTTCATGATTTTTTCTTTGAAGGCTGTGATGTATGTCTTTGAGTTCTCGTTTCACCTGCCATGTGCCACATTGCTCAATGCAGATTAAGGGGGAGTTGGTATTGCATGTTTTGCATCTGGCTTCCATTATATGCAACGTCTGTTCAAGACTACAACCTTCATCAATCATTTTTCGCGACAGCCATACTGATTCACCTAGGAATTGTGTGTGCTGTCCAATCTCAGAATTACCGAGGGCATTGTTGGAGCGGTTATGACCCGAAATGGCTTTTTTGATAGCGAATGGAGTATTCTTTAAAACCAATGCTTCGAGGGCTCCATGACGTGCGTCATATATTATGACGAGCGTCATACTTATATGTTTTCCCGCGAAAAGTAGGTAGCGATGAGATCATGAGACAACCATGCGAAGTCGGTACAAAGTCCATCGTACCTGCAATCCGAGCGTTGCTCGCAAATGAGTTACTGACCACTCACAGTCTTAGGCAACGAGAAGCAGCAGTATTGCTCGGGATAACTCAGACCGCTATAAGTAAATACATGCATCACGTGAGAGGAGCAACTATTTCTATAGGAGCAGAAGGGGAAATCCGGTCCCTGATAGAGAAGGTTGCAGGGCAGTTAGCCAACGGCAACATAGAAAAGAAGACGCTTGCCCTCAGAATTTGCAGACTATGTAGACTGGTTCGAAGAAAGGGCATAATGTGTAAGGTATGCAAAGAGGCCCCAGAAACATCATTAGATTACAGCACTCCATGTGAGCTTTGCATGGAACCCCTTGAGTGACTGCAAGAATCTCGCGTGCAGATTTCAGAAGATACTGAGTAGGATAGACGCGAGTAGAAAGCTCATCACAACTGCTCCAAAAGCGACAAAGAAGGCTCTCGTCCAAGATATGTCGTCCATCTTCTTTAGAACTAAAGTGCATAAGATCGTGGTCCAGACTACATTAGTTAGAAAATTTAGGATTGAGATGGGGAGGCTCCAAACCTGTGTTATACTCATGTATTCATCATACGTGTATCTATATGGCAAGAAGATCGGGGGAAGCAGTGAAAATAACACCGAGAGTGCAAGGAGGTATATCATATACGGGGCATAGATGTATCCGACGGAGAAGAACAAGGACCTCCACGAACCTTTCCACCCTGAGAA
>CP070765.1:794662-804870 GCA_020345645.1 Candidatus Bathyarchaeota archaeon
ATAGTTTTGCCCTGGAAGTATGCTGAATTTAAGGGGATCGCTGTAAAAGTGTGGCGGGCCCGTGGGGATTTGAACCCCAGATCTCCGGCTTTCACCCTTCAAGTAGACCGGAGGCGTACACAGAAGCCGCTGACAGGCGGTTCTTCGGTGCCCTATCCTGGCTGAGCTACGGGCCCTCTTCGTCAGTAGGCGATCGCTGACTTTCCGACAACTCGTCTACTAGCCACCAAGCTCTCTTCTTGCCCCTTTTAATTCCGGAATGGTACTGAACAACGGCTTTTCCCAATTGTTCTGCGGATGTCTTCTGAATCCGACGGAGCCGGTTGAGAACGAGCCATCGATTCGTCTTGAGTTTGCCTGCCAATTCGGAGGTTGTGGCGCCATTGGAGTGGAGGAGAGAGTCAATTATCTTTTGATCTAATGTGTCGATGCAGAAGGCGTAGAGGTTGACTTGGTCTTGGTCAAAGGTTAAAACTTCTAACTTGGCTAAGGACTTCTTGATCTCGGCGAGTCCAGCTTCAACGCGACGGAGGCGGTCTTCCACTTCCATCAGCTTTTGGGGTCGTGGCGTCTTCTCAAGCTTTTCCCTAATCGCGTCTCGGATGAAGGCACTCCGATTCCCCTCAGCGACCCGGAGCCTAAACTCTCGGTATACCTCGTCGGGAATCTTAGCTGAGATGGTTGAGAGCTTACTCATGGTGTTTCTGAAGCCCTAGTATCAGGGAACACTAATGTAAGTTTTTGCCGGAGCGATCCTGAAAAGGCTTAAGAATGGAAACTCTGTAGGTTAACCCAGCAGAAACAGGGGACATGTAGATGAAGACGACGATCTCAGTCATCAAGGCGGATGTCGGGTCTCTAGCTGGTCACCACATTGTACCAGCCCCGCTACTGGAAATCGCAGAAGATAACCTGAAGAAGGCCGCAGAGGAAGGAGTGATAAATAGCTACAAAGTTTTCCACGCAGGCGACGACTTGGAGCTACTGATGGTTCACAATAGAGGTGAACGAAGTGAAGAGATCCATGCATTAGCTTGGAAGACGTTCCTGGCAGCCACCGAGAAAGCTAAAGAACTTAAGCTCTATGGTGCTGGGCAAGACCTATTGAAAACGGCATTCAGCGGTAACGTCCGCGGGATGGGCCCTGGAGTCGCGGAGTTGGAGATTGAGGAGAGGGGATCGGACCCAATTGTTGTCTTTGCTGCGGATAAAACGTCACCAGGCGCCTTCAACTACCCGTTGTTCCGCATCTTTGCGGACCCAATGAACACAGCGGGACTCGTGATCGACGCCGCTATGTTGGACGGGTTCAAGTTCGAAGTCCTCGATTCGAAGCTGAACAAGAGAGTTGTGCTACAGTGCCCCGAGGAAATGTACAAGCTGATTGGGCTAATCGGAACGGTTAATCGCTACTGCGTTTCACGGATCTGGCGAGTCGCTGACAATCGAGTGTGCGCCGTAACTAGCACAACTAAACTCTCGCAGTTAGCTGGGAAATACATCGGAAAAGATGACCCGGTGGCAGTAGTTAGAGCCCAACATGGACTTCCTGCGGTGGGTGAAATTCTCGCGCCGTTTCTCCACACCTACTTTGTTGAAGGATGGATGCGGGGTAGTCACTGGGGACCTTTAATGCCCGTCAGCCTGAAAGACAGCAGGTGCACCGCCTTCGACGGTCCACCGAGAATGGTGGCACTCGGTATTCAGGTCTGTAATGGTCGCATCGCAAGCGACAAGGATGGGGTTCCATTGATCGCTGACTTATTTGATGATCCAGCGTTTGACTTCGCCCGTCGCGAAGCTGTGGAGATGGCGATCGTCTTTCGCCGAATGGGAGAATTCCAGCCTGCTAGGCTGAGTGAGGAGTCAATGGAATACACAACCTTACCCGAGATCTTAAAAACACTGAAAGACCGCTTTAAATCCTAGCCCCAGTGGAATAGAAAACTTAAATGTGTCGATACCGAGTTCAGTAGAACAGCAAGCGAGGGAACACTTAGTTGACTGAGCAAACGCTTGTAGACCTCCTGATGGAACAGCTGAAAATCGAGAAGAATTTTGTCATCGAAATAGACTCCGAGATAGAGAGCGTACACAACGTAGCCGCGAGATTACTCCTGTTGGAGACGAAGAAGGACTCCGAGAAGCACGCACTCATCATCGAAGGGATACTGCAGACTCTCAAGAAAGGAGAGAGTAAACCGCTCTGGGACATGCTTCAAGATAGCTACGTGGACAAGATTGTGGTCAGAAGAAAACTGGAGAATCATGTGAAGACTGAGACAGCAATGATGGAGCACATTGAGAAAGAACTGAAAGAGGCGAAAGACGAGGGCATTCGACTACTCCTGGAGCACATAGCGGAAGATGAAAAGAAACATCACAAGATACTGCAGACGGTGATCAAGGAAGCCTACAAGATCAAACCGTAGCTGCAATGAAAAGCTCAGCCTTTTACTTCATTAGCTGTTTCTGCGCGCGCAGTTGTCAAGATGAAGATTGGCAGGGGATGAAATGAGACTTTCCGTCTTGGTCTACGAATACCCGCCTAAGATTGTCGGCGGTTTAGGAACCTATACAGCAGAGATCACGAGGAAGTTTGTTCTGATGGAGAACGACGTCTCCGTCTTCACCATGAATGATGATGAAGGGGCACTTCCCACACGCGAAATTTGGAGAGGAATCGAGATCCATCGACCCCTCCACATAGACGTGTCCGACTCACTCCCCGACGTGGTCGCTGAAGACGTCAGAAAATGGGGACGCAGTGGGGGAATACAGTTCTTCTCCAAGATCCTCGTATACAACTACCTCAGTGCCGCGAAGATCATCAACGAGCTTGTCAGGAAGGAAGGCTTCAAATACGATCTGCTCGTTGCCCATGACTGGCTTTCCGTAATAGCAGGCGTCACCGCTAAACGAGAGCTGGGACTTCCTCTAGTCTTCCACGTTCACTCAACGGAGAAAGGACGCACGCTAGGTAATGGGTCCGAAGTCGTCAGCAGCATCGAACACCGTGGTGGGCAGATGGCGGATCTGGTGATAACGGTTTCCAATGCGATGAAAGGGGAACTCATCGAATTAGGGTTCCCTAGAGAGAAAATCCAGGTCTGCTACAATGGAGTTGACCCGGAAAAATACAGCCTTGAACAGGTCGACGAAGATAAACGCCGAGAGATCCGCGGAAAATATGGCATCGCTGACGGAGAACAGATGATCCTTTTCATAGGGCGACTCGTCCTGGTCAAAGGCGTCGATAAGCTGATAATGGCCATGCCACATGTCCTCCAAAAAGTCCCCAACGCAAAACTGGTGATTGTCGGCTTAGGCGACATGGAGTCACATCTGAAAAACATGGTGAGAGGTCTAGGACTGGAAGACTCCGTGAAGTTCCTCTTCGAATTCGTACCTGAAGAAGAACGGATCGCCCATTACGCAGCTACTGACATCGCAGTCTTCCCCAGCCTGTATGAACCCTTCGGAATCGTCGCCTTAGAAGCGATGAGCATGGAGAAACCTGTGGTCGTTGGAGCCAGCGGAGTCAGCGGAATGCGAGAAATCGTGATAGCTGACGGAGAAGGCCAGTGCGGATTTCACGTCAACCCTAACGACCCCGTAGACATTGCTTGGGGAATCGTCAGCTGCCTGCAAAACGAAGAGCGAAAACAGGCATTGGGCAGAAACGGTCGAAAACGTGTCCTAGCAGAGTTCACGTGGCAGAAGATCGCAGAGAAGACGCTGAGAACCTACAAAGACCTCATCGAAGAGAAACAGAAAACCTAGCACAGACCTCTACCTAGGAAAGACATCGATTGCTGAACGACTTCCGCAAGGACTACATTCTGAACCGCTGGGTGGTCATAGCCACAGAACGGCAACGGAGACCAGTCGACTTCATCCGAGAAACCGCAACGAAACAAAGCGTCGAAGAAGACTCCTGTCCCTTCTGCCCGGGAAACGAGGATAAAACACCACCCGCTACCCTTGTCTACCTACAACGGAAAGAAGACCTCGTGAAGGAGAAAGACACTGATGGACGCCGTCACCGTGACTGGCTAATTCGATGCGTACCCAACATGTATCCAGCATTCTCTGCTCCAAGGAAAGATGACCCTTGGGAAGGAAAGGCAGTTGGTTACCACGAAGTCCTCATCGAATCACCTAATCACAGCGAACACCCAGCAGAGTCAAGAATTCCACAGTTGACCCATGTGATCAACGGATACATTGACCGTCTCAAAGCACTCTCAGAATCGCCATTCGTAAAATACGTCTCAATCTTCAGAAACCATGGCTCAGAAGCCGGCGCCTCCCTATCCCACGCCCACAGCCAGATAATCGCAACACCGATTGTCCCAACCGTACTCGCGGAAGAACTGAGTTCAAGCAGGGATTATCACCAGAAACACGGAAAATGCGTCTTCTGTGAGATCATAAGAAAGGAGTCAAAAGGACCACGGATGATCTGGGAGAACACGGAATACCTTACGTTTACACCTTGGGCTGCAATTCATCCGTTCGAATTCTGGGTAATCCCAAAGATCCATCAGACTACCCTTCAAAATCTGAATCAAAATGGCGTGAAATCACTTGCTACTGCATTGAAGACCTGCCTTAGAGCCTTACGCAGGCTCCTGAAAGATCCCCCTTACAACTTTGCCTTCCACATCGCCCCGCAAGGGGCACGAAACGACCCTTACCATTGGCACTTGGAGGTGTACCCGAAACTCGCAATTTGGGCGGGATTTGAGAAGAGTACAGGGGTCTTTATCAATACAATTTCACCTGAAAGAGCAGCCAGCCAAATGAAAGAGATAATAGAATAATCGGAAATATTACAGCCATCACCTCGAAACCCTTGAATAAGGGTATTGCTACAAAAGGAGAGGAATTGAAGATGCCCTTCAAGAAAGGAGATTTTCTCCTAATAGACTACGTTGCTGAAGTAAAGGAGACTGGAAAGGTCTTCGACACAACCAAAGAGGACATCGCAAGAAAAGAAAAGCTTGAAGCACAAGAAGCCTACGAGCCGAAGTTGGTTGTCGTTGGAGAAGGATGGGTTTTGAAAGCCCTAGATGAGAGCTTAACGAAGCTTAGCCTGAAAAAGCCTGAAACGGTTGAAATCAACCCAGCTGAAGCCTTCGGTCCCCGCAACCCCGAAAAAGTGAAAATGATCTCACTCCGAAAACTTCGGGAGAAAGGAATAACCCCCCGACCCGGAATGCAAGTTGAATACGACCGGAAACTCGCGACAGTTCGAGCGGTCGGCGGAGGTAGAGTGCAACTTGACTTCAACCCGCCCTTAGCTGGGAAAACCCTCGTCTACAGGGTTACAGCTGTCAAGAAACTTCAAACGCGTGTAGAGAGATTCAAAGCACTGATTCACCGAAGGATTCCAGCAGTAGAAGCAGCAAAGTTCACCATTCAACCAACAAAGACAAGTGTCTCAATTGAACTCCCAGAAGAAGCATTCTACATTGAGGGCATCCAGCTAGCGAAGAGAGGCATCGCTGAAGACATTCGAAAAACGATTCCAAGCATCTCAAAAGTAGAGTTCATAGAGAACTACGCCTTCGGGGCGAAGGAGTAAACTGACACCGTAACAGTTCGGATGTTGGAATTATTCTTCATGAAGCAGAACCTAAATCACGCCAGTATTTTGCGCTAATGCCTGTGCGGACTCGTACGTCAAAGCCTTCTCGGAGAGAATTGTGAAGCGTTCTGGTCGAATAGTGCTTGCTTTAAGAAGAGACTGAATCACTTCGTCAGGCTCTACTCCGAGTTCATAGCACGTAGTGGGGGCTCCAATCTGCTTTAATTTCGACTTTATCCTTTGCCAATTGAGTTTATGCAAGTACGCCATCATTATGGTTCCCACTCCAACTTGTTCTCCATGCAGTGCCGGTTTCGCAGCCACCAGATCCAACGTGTGACTGAACAAGTGCTCTGACCCACTGCTTGGACGGCTACTTCCTGCGATACTCATCGCGACTCCACAGCTAATCAGAGCTTCGAGGAGTACTCTGAGTCCATCTTCCTCCCCTGCTCCGATGGAGTTTGCGTGCTTCGCAACAAGTTTCGCACTCATCAAAGCTAAACTGGCCGCGTACTCGCCATAATATTCATTCTTCACTCGATGAGCCAAGCGCCAATCTTGAACCGCGGAGAATTTAGCAAGTATGTCTCCGCAACCGCTGGTAGTAAACCGTTTATCCGCCGTACTGATGACAGCCGTATCTGCAATGATGGCCATTGGGGTATGGGCTTTCACCGAATACGGCTTGTCCGAGCCTTTAATGGACACCATTGGGCTAGCGATGCCATCATGAGAAGCAGTTGTGGGAACACTCAATAATGGTACATCTTCTCTAGCCGCAGCGAGTTTTGCCACATCGATTTTGGTTCCTCCTCCAACACCGATGATGATTTGAGGGCTTTTTTCCCTCATTTCAGTCACAACGTTGGTCACTTCCTTCAAAGAAGCCGAAGACACGCAAGTTACATCGACATGTATCGCGGCATCATCAAGCAAATCCCGCACATGGTGCCCAGCCACGTGATGCGTCTTCGGCCCAGTGACAACCATTACGCGCTCAGAGAACCCGAGCTTCATACAGATTGACACTACTGAACCTAAGATGCCTTTCCCCACAATTACTTCACGGGGAAGTTGCATCTCGTGAAGCTTCATCATTAAAGGTGTCACTGGGTAGTCGTATACGACGGTTTCCATCGCTAGTAATGATCACGAAATCTTTTTAAATCAGTCGGTTTAGTATAGATCGACCGATTTCCTTAGGAAGACAAATACGGTTTTAGTTTTCAGGGGACTCGGATATGACTGAAACATCAAATCAAATGATCCTTAAAGGTACAACTACGGCAGGCATCGTTTGTAGCGATGGCGTTGTGCTATCTTCAGATACCCGCGTAACCATGGGAAGCTTCATCGCACACAAACATGGAAAGAAGATTTACCAGATAGACGACCACGCAGCAATGACGATTTCAGGTAGCGTCGCAGACGCACAACGACTTGTCGATATGCTCATTATCCACGCAAGACTGTATAAGATGAACTTCAGCAGACCCATCCCTATCAAATCCGCTTCTCGGCTAATAGCAAACCTCTTATTCTCCTCTAGATACGCCCCATTAATCGCCCAGATTCTTATCGGAGGTATTGACCGCACTGGGCCTCATGTTTTCTCCCTTGATCCATTAGGTAGCTTAACCGAAGAGAAGTGCGTTGCCACAGGCTCAGGATCTCCGGTTGCTTATGGTGTTCTGGAAGACAAGTACAAAGAAGGGGCAACCATCAAAGAAATGTTACCAGTAGTAGTTCATGCAATCAAGTCGGCCATGAAGCGAAACACGGCAACCGGAGGAAGTTTCGACGTTGCAGTCATCGACCAGAATGGATACCGAGAACTCGACGCCGAAGAGAAGGAGGGCTTGACGAAGACCGTCTCCTAGTTGAGGAGAAAATTGTGACCAATAACGACGCGGAGAAAATCGAAGTAAGTCAGACTGTTCTGCGACATATCCCGAAAGAGGCTGAAGTTACAAGGATCGAGTTTGAAGGACCAGCGTTAGCTATCTATGTAAAGAAGCCCGAGGTCCTGACGAGTCAAAGCTCAATCATCTCCGAGATCGTTGCCTCGATCCGTAAACGAATAGTCCTCAGATCAGATCCGTCTGTCAGGTTGCCTGAAGCAGAAGCGGAGAAAATCATCAAAGAAGAGGTCTCTAAGGAAGCAGAGATAACAAGCATCGATTTCGACCCCAGTTTGGGTGAAGTCATCATTGACGCAAAGAAGCCTGGCTTGGTCATCGGAAAGAACGGAGCTGTCTTAGAAGAGATTATCCATAAAACGAAGTGGCGTCCTCGAATTCTCAGAAGTTCTGCCATTCCCTCCAAGATCATCTCCCATATGCGCCACTATCTTCACTCAGAAAGTAAGGAACGAGAGAGGATGCTGCGAACAGTAGGTGAACGTATCTTCCGACCCCTCACAAGCGAGGTTGGTGACGTTAGAATCACCGCACTCGGAGGATTCCGGCAAGTGGGACGTTCTGGCATCCTCCTTCGAACTCGGGAAAGTCAAATTCTCCTCGACTGCGGAATCAATCCTGGCTCAACGAATTCTTTGAACGCGTTCCCACGACTCGATGAGCCACAATTTGACATCGACACCTTAGATGCAGTCATCATCAGTCATGCCCATCTCGATCACTGTGGCTTTCTCCCCTTCCTCTTCAAATACGGATACGATGGACCTGTCTACTGCTCCGCTCCCACTTCGAATCTAATGACCCTATTGCAACTGGACTACTTAGACGTGGCTAGCAAACAGGGAACCATCGCCCCATACGATCAGAAAGACATCAGGGACTGCGTACTCCACACTCTACCACTCCGCCACGGTATCGTAACCGACATCTCACCAGATATCCGGCTTACGCTCCACAATGCAGGGCACATCCTAGGTTCATCCGTAACCCACCTTCACATCGGGGAAGGTTTGCATAACCTCGTGTACACAGGGGACTTCAAGTATGCCAAAACAACGCTTCTTGAAGCCGCCACCAGTGAATTCCCTCGAGTCGAAACCATCATCACTGAAAGCACATACGGTGCACCAAACGACATCATGCCCCCACGAATCGCCGCCGAAGAAAAGCTCGCATCCATAATCAACGAAACGTTAGAGCAAGGGGGGAAAGTCATGATCCCTGTCCCCGCAGTCGGACGTGCACAAGAGATCATGCTAGTCATGGACAATTACATGAAGCGCGGCCAAATGAAGGAAGCACCCGTCTTCATCGAAGGCATGATCTCCGAAGCAACTGCCATCCACACGGCGTACCCGGAGCATTTGGCTCGCGAGGTTCGAAGAAGTATTTTACACGAAGGGATAAACCCATTCCAATCCGACTACTTCACCATCGTAGAGCACCCCAGTGCCAGAGACGACATCGTAGAAGGTGAACCAAGCATCATAATGGCGACAGCTGGGATGCTGGAAGGCGGACCAATCATCGATTATTTCCGACGGTTAGCTGCTGACAAACTCAACACAATAATCTTCGTAAGTTATCAGATAGATGGTACATTAGGCAGCCGAGTACAAAAGGGCTTAGCACAAGCTCCCGTAATGGGCAACGACGGGAAAATCGAGTTTATCCGCGTCCAGCTCCGTGTCGAGTCAATTGAAGGGTTCTCCGGACATTCCGATAGACGCCAAATCATCAGCTATGTCCGAAGGGTAACACCCAGATGTGACAGACTGATAATCGGCCATGGAGAACGAGCGAAGTGTCTGAGTCTCTCCAACTTCTTCAGAAGAAGATTCCGAATCAATGCAGTTGCCCCAGAAACTCTTGAAACACTCAGGTTGCGGTAGGAACATCTTCATCAGGAGAAGCTGTCTTCTCACGCCAAATACGGACTCCTGAGGGAGCCACCACGATTCGCTCCTCACCTAAGCGAGCAATGTCTCCACCTATCTCTTCAACGAAATGAACCAAGTCGTTGACGGCTTTCTTGACGTCGTCAACGTTTTTCGTCGCCAAAGGAGTCACCTTGAGAATGATGATGTTGCCAGCTTCGATTTCTTGTCGTATGTCCTTCAAATCTGAGAGTTCTCGCAGAGGCATTGCCCTCAGATACCTGGTCGACAATTCTTGGCTAGGGCCGAGTGGTTTTTTCAGGTTGCGAGACTCTCCTTTATGACGGAATAGTGCTCTACCCTGTAATTCTGAGCCGGACACCTAAACAGCTCCTACACCAACTGCACGTGCTACCTGCCCAAAGCCATCTGATAGTCCACAGTTGATGTTATAATATTTGCGTCTTCCTGATTCATTCAGTACTCAAAAACTGTGAAAACACTGTGTTAACATCGAGAGCTGATGAGAATGAACTACTAATATTGATTCGTTATCCACAAATTTTAATTGAAAACGCATCGGATTCAACGTCTATTAGGAGAACAGAAAATGCGACTGGGAGTTTCCAACAGACCTCAGACAACTGGGATAATCATCCTTTTCGTTGGTGTAGCCCTGCTTGTATTCACTTTTCTGAATGCTTTTCTATTCCTCCAGCGACCAGTGTCAATCATAGCCTCTAGCGACCTCGCAAGAATTTTCGGCGAAGCCATGGCACCCCTCATCCAAGCATGCATCCACTTAATGTATCTCGG
>CP070765.1:804970-818710 GCA_020345645.1 Candidatus Bathyarchaeota archaeon
CTGGCTTTTGAAGGAGTCGTCGAGAGTCTCCTCAGATTTTGGTGGCTGTAATTCGTACTCCAAGATGTTCTTCACTTGATGATGGAGGTCTGTTTCCTCCTTCATGAGCGGAAGCTCGTCGACGATGTACAGGTATTCACCTGTCTCTTCGTTCTGAACGATAGTTGCGTAGGAGAACGGGGCTTTCAAGGGGTAGCTTTCAGTTTCTCGGAATCCTTCGGGAATCGGATTTCTTTCTAAGTTTAGGTAACCGGCTAGATTCTCCACCGGGATCGATTCGTCTTCTTCGTCATCTTCGGGTCCGATTTTACTTTTTCTTAGTCGCAGCTTCAACTCAGTGCCTCCCGCTTCGTCAGAGTGAGGTAGATTGTGGAGCCTTGTCGATGACAACGTAGGATTGCAGAGCCGAAGCCACCGGAATAGTTCCCTGTAACCGCGATTCCATTGGGAAGATAGATGCGTGCGGGTCCAGGATTTCCATGAATTACACCTAATGAGCCTTCGATCCAAGCTGAGGATGAGAGGTTGTTCAGTCGGATCCAGTACGGTTTACTGCCGATGGAAGTCGGCAAGTCGAGGATTTCCGCTGACGTGGAGTTGGTGATCGTGGTAAAGGCGACCAGTTCGCATCCTTTTGACGCAACGTGTTTGAGCAGGTTTGTGAGATGTAGCTGTTCCGGTCCAGCTTGGAGGTTTATGGCGAAAGCGCTGAATGAGGAGATGAGGATGCAGGAGATAACGGTCAACCCGAAGAAGGAGTAGATGTGACTCGCAGCGTGGGTCGGCATCTCTAGGTGCCTCCGGGGAGTCGTTCCACCTTGAGGTTGCAGACCAACGTTTCAACGTGGAGGATTGACCCGTATCTACCGAAAGCCATTGGCAGACTGACATCGCTACATCCTTCACCAGAGTCCGTTCGTACACAGGCACCCGGGAACGCCTGCGTGAAGTTCAGCGTCTGTAGAGATGAACTGACGTTGACGCAGGTGATTCGAACATAGCATTCAGCGTCGGCTTCAAACTCGACAGAAGAGTTCAGGTTAACGATGTACAGTCGGATCGTGTTCGTTGGTTTATCTGGGTTGAAGCCTGTCTGGCGCGCAATCGCCAATGGACGATAACCGAGGGTCATCGTCGGAGAAGGCGGTCCGGGTGAAAGCACAAGCTGCGCCATCGAGGAGTGGCTCTTGTTGATGACAGTTTGCTGGTCGCCTTGAAAGTAAACTGTGGAGATAATTGATTCAACCGGCGGAATTTCATACACTACTTGACCGACGCTGCTGTTGAATGCTACAACGGAGAACAGGTAGTCGTCCGTTATGTTGATCATGATATGCCTTGCTGAAGGCTCTGTTTTGAAGACGCCTCCGAAGTCTTCGATGTGCAGTACGTAGGAGGTTCCAGGCGACCAGAGAGCCAGCTCCATCGAGTTCTCGAAGACACTCATGCTCTGCTCAATCAGCGAGACGTTGATCAGCTGACCTCGCGCGTTAATCTTCGTGACTGAAATGAGGAAGGTAGCTGACATCAAGATGGCGAGTGAAGTGAACAACATCAAGAACGAGACCGGGAGAGCAATAGCCTTCGTTGATCGCAAGAAGGATACTGCTTTCTCAGCTTTACGCAATCAGCCTCACCCAGTCTTCGATGTTGAAGTTCGGGTAAGTGTTCAGACGGAGACCATATGATGGTTTGTGTGTAAAATGATGCTACAATCAAGATAGAAAATCGGAATTCTTGCTGAGTTAAGGAGAAAAAGGGAAAAAGGAGGATAGGCAACGCTGTGCGTTGCTATGAAGAGGCTTCGACGTTCGACTCTTTGTAGTACTGAGCATTAGCCGTAAAGACCGTGACGCCTACAGTAACTCCGATGTCGTTGACGGAAATGTGGTCGGGGTTCAGTATGTAGACAATCATGCTGTCACCGGACTGCAGGATCAGATCGTTTGAACTACCCTGAGTCAGATTAAAGCTGACAGAGCCGATTGTCACAGAAGTAGGCAAGTGTGTGGTGTTTGTTGGTATAAGGTATGGGATGTCGTCGTTGATTGTTGCAGTGGTCTTGTTGTACCAGACACTGGTCCATACACATTCCTGACCTCTGACGGAAATCTTGTCGAGGACGAGGTCACGACCACCAGTATTGATGATCAGGAAAGCGGTTTCGCCAGTTGTAGCGCCATCGTGCCACGTGTGAAGCTTGTAGACCTGTATGCTCTCTTCCTGTACCCTTGTGGTTGTCACGTTGATCGCGTAGAAGGTGACAACGGACGCCAGTAGCACTGAAACGACTAAGATAATCAGCGATGTTACAACGGTGCTGAGGCCTTTCTTATTCTTTAGAAGGCTTCTCATTCTGATCACTCCATGTTTGAAGCCGATGTTTGCTGTACAGAAGATATGTTAATTTGTGCGTAGTTGTGCACTACACATCACTCGGTGGACTCATGAAAGAAGGAGACCCTGACTATGGATTCTCGACTACGGCGTTTTGATCAAGAGCGGGAAGGTTCTAGGCTGAAGCATCCACGTTGCATTCTTTGTGGTATTGAGCGTTCGAGGTGAAGACGGTGAATCCGACGGTGACGCCGACATCGTTCACTGATACGCTGTCAGGGTCAGTGATGTAGACGATCATGCTCCAACTGGACTTCAGTATCAGATCACTATTGGCTTGTGCAAGGTCGTAAGTTGTTGAACCGACTGTTGCATTCCGACCCAACAGAGTCCCGTTGCCCGTGGGAGTAACGTAGGGGAGTTCCTCGGAGGGAGTTGCACTTGTCTTGTTATAATAGACTGTGTTCCAGGCACAGGTTTGTCCTCGAACAGAAATACTGTCGATAACTACGTCGCGCCCTCCGGTGTTTACGATGAGAAAGGCGGCTTCAGAAAAGTCGATGCCATTGTGCCAGATCTGCTCCTTGTAAATCTGCAGACTTTCTTCTTGTACTCGGGTAGTTGTCACGTTGATAGCGTAGAAGGTGACGATAGCTGAAAGCAATACGGAAACCACAAGGATGATGAGGGTGGTGACAACGGTGCTGAGCCCCTTCCTGCTTCGTAAAGCATCTTTCATTCTGACACCATCACTACTATTCTATACAGAACTAGGAACGGTGACCTATGTTCGCTTGTGTGTGAGTTGACGTGACGCAACTCTCGGATAAAAATCGAGGTTCTCGCTTCAAAGTAATGGAGAAGAATTCAGAGTTGAAGCATGAAATAATGGTCCGTACTCAGTTCTTCCAAAGCTCTGAAAATAGCTTGTCTAATGCGTTGACGAAGGCCTCGTAGTTCGTGAATAATGCTGCGATCTTCGATTTGCCTCTTCCGCTTCGAGAATCGTCGTTCTTCCGAATCGTTAGAAGCAAGTGTTCCTGATCTGTTATCACAAACGTTGGAAGGTCACGAACATCTGACCGAGCATACTTGAAAAGCTTCAGATCCATTTTTTCGATAAAGAATCGACTCTTACGCGAGTTCTCGGTGAGAAGCCTCACGTCGACTTTCTTCTTAGCAAGGTTCTCAAGTCGGTCGATGAACCCAGAGTGATACAACAATGCTAGGTCTTCCTCGGATGCATAGACGCAGATTTCCCTTTCTGCGTTGTCGAGAACGGCGTTCGCCTTGAGGGTGAACTGCTCTTCGCCTTCCAATATCTGAAATACTTCCTTTCTCCTCGCACGCATCTCTAGCTTGGGGAGAGCGAGCCAGAGATCAACCAGATTCTGTTTTTCCCGTTCCAGCCGCTGCAGTTTCAGTTTCTTGGCACCGATGAGAGCGTCAACCGCCAGTTCGAACGGTGTTGCGATAAACTTCAACGGTTTCTCGAAGACTGACGAGACCAACCCTTTCTTCTCCAAGTCCCGCAGTATTCGGTAAGTTTCTGTGCGATGAAGACTGAGTGCTTCGGAGATCTCACTGGCCCTTCGCTCTCTCGAACGTGCCAATAGAACATAAACCCGGATCTCGTTCTTCGACAAACCCAGTTTCTGAAACGTTTTTTCAATAAGCTCAATGGATCTGAGTGGCCCCCGATCTTTCCGTACGAACTTCCAAGCCCCAGTACTCTCATCATAGAGCTTGACAACGTTCTCGCGGTCCACAACAACAGTTTCCAAAGAAGACCAATCCAAGCTTCATATCGAGTCGAATTGACCCAAGGTGTGACCTCAATCATATTTTATGCTTCTGAATTCAGAATCTGAATCAGTAATTCAGATGACGAGTGCACGACGTGCATTGGTTAATTTACATGAGTGGGTGTGTAAAATCCATCCACATACAAATCTTATTATCGAAACACACCGACTCTGAGCTTCAGGAAAAGTAGTTTACTCCCAGAATATCATGCTGAGTAACCTTTCAGGTGAGAGATATGCTGAGAACTGGAACGGAGATCCGAAGTTATTACTCAATCCGGGAAATTGCGGAAGGAGTAGAGGAGGAAATCGAGGCATATAGAATCGCGGCTGATGAATACAGCCAATGGCTCGGTTCTTTTCTCCGTGACGCTGAGTCAACCACAGAAGATAAAGAAGACCTGAAACGGCTGAAGGATCTCCAGAAGGGGAAAATTAAGAAAACGAAGAAAGAAAAGAAGTCAAAGAAGACTCAAGAATCCGATCTATGGATTCAACTCGGAGACCTTTCGCTGACCAGTGCAATGCAAGGAGAAGCAGAGATCCTTTTCTACGCAGTTGAAGAAATCAACAAGAAGATCGAGAAGTTGGAGAACGCCAGAGAATCAATAAAAAAACTTGAAGAGTCAGGACTGGGCTCAAACGTCGTTTACGTGACCCTAATCTGCGACGGCGTACCTATGAAAATCGTCGTCCACCCTAAAAGAGAAGGAGAACTGGACAATAAATTCCATTATGAAGCAGATTTCTCCATCCTTGAAGAGATACAATAAAGAAGAGAATTCTGGCTGACTTGAAACGCTTCAGTATGTTGTGTAAGTAGACGTCTGCTACACACAAAAGAGAAAAACTACACTCATCCGAGGAAAGAACGTTAAGAGAGCCTTGAGCTCGAAAACTGAGGTTTCAGACATCTGTCCGTCTCAAGACCCCATTGGCGTCGTAGTCGACGTCGAAGTAAGCAGTCTGCTAGGAGTTAGACTGGCGGAGGGAGTGGAGAGTGGAGAGACGGTCACTTTTGATGTTAAGGCGCGAATGGAGGAGAGGAAACGTGTTCAAGGCTCCGTATTGATCGGGTTCGTCTTAAAGGTCGGTACAAAACCAAGTGTCGTCAAGTACGAAGTGGAGGGGACAGCACAGCTCCAGGGTCGAGATAATGACGTAAAAACGATGTTAGAAGCAGACCCAAACACGCGCGTTCCCTTAATATTTCACAGAGTCTACAAACAAGTGTTCATGTCAATGTACCTGCTGTCTACATTGGTTAACGCACCGCCCCCACCAGCGGACCTCCTTGGATCGAGCGAACGACAGGTAGCTCCCAGAATCCAAATGAGTGACGAAAGCGAACCCTCCCGAGAAGAATCCCAGCTAGCTTCAAGTGAAGTAGCGGAGGGGAGGGAACAATATGTTCCAAGCGAACAGGAGGACACTTACGGTCAGCCAGAAGATGTAAGCGTAGATTCGGAGGAAGACATGACACCAGTCGAGGACGTGCAGATCAGGTCTTCTGAGGAAGACCTAGAGAGTCAAGACCAACCATTGACTCAAGAAGCCACATAGCCTAACAAGTCATCAATGATTGGGTATCTGTCACGGAAACTTTCTATGTTTCAAGCGCTGCCTGCGAAGCCGTCAAGTATATCTTCGAGAATTGTTTGATCAGGTCTTTCTGGCTGTAGACTGTACAGTTTATGCGGAAGTGGTCTTGGACCTTCTCGCTCTCCAAGCCAACCCCGATCGTTATGACCCCTTTCTTCTCTAAGGCATCAATTCTTTCGGAGAGCTCGCGTGCCACATCTGGGTATCCGTAAGGCCAACCGTCAGACATCACGATCAAGAATCGCTGTTCATCAAACCGCTGAGCAACTACACTTCCCGCAACCTGTAACGCATCAGGCATGTACGTTAAACCACTGAATGGGAGACCTCCAATCCGTGCCCTTACACGCTTCGAGTACGCTTCAGAAGCATCTTTGAGAACGTAAAGGCGATCGCTGAACGCGTAGAAAGTCCAAGAACCAGGATCCATCAAAAGCTCCTTGGTCGCTTCCGCCACGCAAATCGCGAGAGCCCGACACCCCTCCGCGTTAATTCTCATACTCGCACTGACGTCCAGAAGTATCGACCACGCAAAGCTTTTGCTAAGGTATTCATTCTGCATGAAAACATCCGTTCTCGGACTATTACTCGCGACTTTCTGAATCACCTCAGTGATGTCCAATTGCCCCATCTCTTTCCGTGGGTCTTCATCAAGAGCGTCTTGTGCAACGCGGAGGCTGTCTAGCAATCGACGGCTTCCCCCCCTAAGCAGTGACCTGGCCCGCATGTACTGTGCATAGTTTTCAGGGGGAAACTCTACAGATTTCAATCGGGTTCCCTCCACAAACCTCGAAAACTTCGTCAACGTTTTTTCTTCCCTCAGTTGCTGATGTATTTGCGAGTCAAAAGCTTGCGAAGCCGCCACGTCAACCTCCTTACTCCAACATGCATCCATTGAGCGAACGTCCGAGTGATCGCTTCCAAGTGCGGTAAGCGAGTCTTTGAAGAGCTTCAGGACTTCCTCCTCAGGAGGGAGTGTGTCAGACTGCACGAAAACAGTACAGGGACCAGTCTTCTCCGTATACGGAAGCGAGGGAGATTCAGTAATGGGTCCATACGGTTCAATGGCTTCAGCCACATTATTCTTCACCTCGCAAAAGGCATCGGTCAAATCGCTATCTTCAGTAGCAGAGCGTAAGATCGCCTCCTTCAGGGACATGAGGGTTGTAGTCAGCTGGTTGCAGGTATGTGCTTCTTCTTTAGAAAGTTGTCCTTTGATGCGTCCTAGGTTCATCTGAGACAGGAGAGCTGCCATAATGCGGGTAGAGCGGTTGAAGATTCGTTGAGTAGGCCTCATGCGGCTATAGGATAGTGCGTTAGCAAAAGCGACGTCTGGAAGCCGATCAGGATGAAACTTAGTGATGTAGGCATTGACGAAAACATCATCAGCAATTGCCGAGACGAAGCTTTCGAGACGATTAAATCTGTGATAGGCCTGCTTCTCGGCAGAGGGAACGAGGGTGTGAGCCGTTAGATGAGTGACGCATGCTCTGAATAATACACCAACCTTGGCTTTGGCGTTCTGGGTTGGGAAGTTGAAGCCCAAGAACGAGTAGCCACCGTCATCCGCGATCAAGTTGGGAGCCGGCAGAGTTATTTTGAAGTTGGTATTCTCGACCTCAAGAGTTGGCTGCAGAAGGTCTGCTTCAACTGTGACTGCGACTTTTGACTTCGACTTCTGGAGGGTTGTAGCCCAAGCGTAGTCGAGGAACCCCAAGGTCGATCACTATGCCTTCGGGAAAATTGTTTCGATGACGCGACGCACGTCATCCTGGACTTCTGAATTGTCACTTGTCAAGGCGATGATCGTTTCCTCCGCTGCTACGTTGGTGGTGTTGCCATCATGAACGAGGGTCGCCCAGTTGATTAAATCACCGAGGGACGGCCCATAAGGAAGGTCGCCAGCTTGGTATTGCATACGCAATTGGGCTCCGACCTGCACAATTTTATGGGCGGTCTCTTCGTCGACACCTGAACGGTCTTTGAGCATATTCACTTCAAGTGGAGATATCTTATCTCCGAAGCTCGTGTACGCGAAGTTGATCCAAACCGCCATCCGTCGCCTCATAGCTGCGTTCAGAGGTTTCGTTCCCGCGAATTCAGCCGAGTACGGATTCATGCTGATTATGAGGTAGCCATATTTGTGTCGCTTCACGACCTCATTGTCTTTCTCATTCAGCACCAAGTGCCCACGTGTGTCTAATACAGGATTGAGGCGGGTCGCCACATCTTGTTTCATCATGTTCGCTTCGTCGAGGTACATGATTCCTCCGGCTCTAAGCCATCGTGTAAGTAGCCCGTCGATCCAGTTTTCTTTCCCGAGGCCGATGAATCTTCCAATCAGATCGAACGATGATGTCTGGAGACCGCAGTTGACTTCCCAAACGGGTAAGCCGCAGAGTTCCGCAACGAGGTAGACGATGTGAGTTTTTCCAGTCCCTGAGGGTCCGATTAGGGAGCACTGTTTGAAGTAGTATAGAGCTCGGACAATGCGTTCCACGTAGTGCTGTCCGCTGTCAATGTATTCAGGAGTATTCTTCGGAATCATGTCGTAGAGATGCATGAAGCTGTAGTCAGGGTGAAGGGGGTACTTGGCGATGTCATATTTGTCGTATAAGGGTGACTTGGACATTCGGCTTTCTTTGTCTATGGACACAGTGATCTTGCAGTTATCTCTCCGCACAGACGTCGTGTGCAGGGTTCTGTTAGGCGTCGTAGGCTCTCGGACGCCTTGGTGTCCATAGCTCAGAATTGGTCGCCTCAAGATATATCTGGGGGGTGAGGGTAAGATAAATATTGCGTAGTAAGACTTGAGATGCTACCGACATGTGCGTGACAACTAACAACATACAAGGCCTTTTAGCCGATCGCAGAGGAGGAAAGCTACAAAGGGAAACTCCGTGAGCACAGCAGTAGAACCAACGCTGAACAGTCGAAGCCAGAGTAATGCAACAAACACGCCAGATGATGACCTCCTTCAGTCACTGAAAGCGGTAAAAGAGGATATCGGTCAGATCTGCGAGATGCTGTTAGAAGAAGAGAACCTCGTCACCTTATTCTTTGAATCACTCGCGAAGTTGGCCCCGTTGCTTCCTTCAACGATCCCAGTTTCACCACACGCTCTACTGGAAAACGTTGCGGAAGTTGCCCGTGCCGACCTGGATCTACGAGGGTGCCTGATCCTCCGCTACCACGATGGACGACTCGAACTGAAGAACCTGAAGAACGAAACCAATAGGGACCTATTGATGCGTACAGTCGAAGACATCGTACCCAAATTCAAGCGATTAGCTAAGGATTACCGTATGAATGTTGAATACAGGATCAAGTTGCTTTCGTCAGTAACCAAAGAGCTTCAGACGTTAGCTGATGGCTACTCAAGGATTTCTAGTTAATCAGTCAGCACACGCTTTAAACCTTCTCCACATCGATCCCTGTGTTCTGAACGACCTCAACAAGTGAGTGCTTGTCAGCACCCTTGATTCCCTTCCAGTCTAACACTATAGTCCCGACCTGCTCCACGGTTCTCTCCAGACACTGGGTCAATAAAGAGGAATCAACTCTTGAAACCAGATATTTGGGAATGATGTGCCCGAATGCGTAAGGACCGGTGAGGGCCAGCTTTGTGAACTTTCTACTGTAATGAGGCCCACCGATACCGATAGCGACAATCGCATCTTCAAGCGTTTGGGATGAAGCTGCAATCGTGGCGTGCGCTAGAGCTTCTGCGGCCCGTACATCTTGCCACTCGGTCTCGGAACTTCCGAGTTCAATGAACATAGCCGGGGTTTCAAGTGATGGACCATGGTGGGTGCATTCATACGAGATCTCATAGGGTAGGTTGAAACCTGCACGTCGATTCATCTCCAAGAGGGCACATTTCATCGCATGTGATGGAGCGATAGAGATCTTTCGATCTATCCCACCTTTCTCTGCAGTGTTGAAGTTCCCCGGGGTATGTACGGAAAGTGTAGGCTTTCCACTTCTACTCTTGTGACGAGAGAGGTAGATAAAAAGTTCAGGAGCGAAGAACTCTTCGATCTCCTGGAACTGAATCAACTCTTCACTCAACGTCACGATCCTCACCACGGTTGCCCCAATGGTTTTCTGAAAGACACTGTTATTCTGAAATTGTTCGCTCAATCGTTCAAAACCGTAGTGTTGGATAATCTGCTGCCGAATGTTCATGCTAGCAACATCTTCGGTCGAGGCAACTAGGAGAATCATCGTATTTCGCGTCAGAACCACTGATGGTTATAGAGACCCCCATAAGACTTATATTGAATTTCCTGCGGTTGTCGAAAACAAGCGGTGGTCATCATGCGCCATCTTATCAACTTCAAGAACTGGGCTCCCCAAGAAATCAAATCGATGATCAATGAAGGCATCAAGATCAAGAAGGAACCCTTGAAGTACGAACTCGCCTTAAAACAAAAAACGTTAGCGATGATCTTCCAAAAAACATCCACGCGAACCCGCGTCTCCTTCGAAACGGCTATGACGCAGCTCGGGGGACACGCGATATACATGGATTGGATGACAACTCAGTTCAAACTTGCAGATATCGCGGACGAAGTAAAGTATCTGTCGCGGAACGTCGACTGCATCATGGCCCGACTGAAGAAGAACGCTGACTTAACGCGAATGGCTTCAGCATCACGCGTTCCAGTGATCAACGGTTGCGATGATCGATACCACCCGTGCCAAGCGATCGCAGACCTGATGACGGTTAAGGAACATAAGGGACCACTGAATGGATTGAAGCTAGTCTACGTGGGAGTCCACAACAACGTCTGCAATTCACTCATCGAGGCTTGCACAATGATCGGGATGAGAATCACAGCGGTTACACCGATCATCCACAAACCTGCAGAAGACAAAGATCTACTTCACAAAGCGGAGAAAACAGGGCTGTACCATGCGACTCTGAACGTTGGAGAAGCCGTTAAAGACGCAGATGCAGTCTACACAGATACCTGGGTGGACATGGAACTCTTCTTTGACCCACGATTTAAACAGGAGAAGCAAGAGCGAATCGAGAAGATGATGCCCTACCAACTCAACAGGGATCTCCTCGGAGAAAGTAACGCAATCATAATGCACGACATGCCTATTCACCGAGGATACGAGATCGCTGCGGACATGATAGACCATCCAAACAGCGTGATCTTTGACCAGGCTGAGAACCGAATGCACAGTGAGAAAGCAATTCTTCTACAACTCCTAGAATAGCAAGCAGTGCCATTCAACTTGTTTTACTTCAGGATCATTTGCATGAATTCTTTAGGCGTGAATGATCGCAGATCATCGTAAGCTTGACCTACTCCGATGAAAAGTATTGGTTTTCCCGTGATGTGAGTAACGCTTAAAGCTGAGCCACCTTTCACGTCCGCGTCGACTTTCGTCAGGATAGTACCATCAAGGCTAACACTCGCGTTGAATTCCTCAGCTTGCGTCGCAGCATCATTTCCAGTCAACGCGTCAACGACGAGAAGGGTCAAGTCAGGGTTCACCACACGTTTTATCTTTGCCAGTTCATTCATCAAGTTCTTATTAGTCTGGATTCGACCAGCAGTATCCACTAGAACGACGTCAACACCATGCGCTTCCGCGTGTTTGATGGCGTCAAAGGCTACCGCAGCAGGGTCACCACCGTACTTGTGTTTGATCATCTTAACTCGAAGTCTACGAGCATGCTCCTCAAGCTGCTCGATTGACCCTGCACGGTAGGTGTCACTACCAGCGAGGACCACGGAGAACCCTCGTTTCATGAAAAGCTTCGCCACCTTCGCGATCGTCGTCGTTTTCCCCGTGCCATTAATCCCAACGAAGATGACAATGAGAGGTGCACCCTGCTGCTTCTTCAACTTAACCTGCTCAATCAAATCGATCTGCGAGTTCGAACTCAAGATTTCCATCAGGACCTCTTGCAGGTTCTTCTTCACAAGTTCTCGTCGATCCTGTAAGCGTTTAACTTCAACACCATCAAGTCGCTTCACCATTTCGTTGCAGATCCGCTCTGCAACTGGAAACGCGACGTCGTTTTCAACGAGGTTAAGCTTGAACTCGGAGAGAATCGGATCGAGGTGTTCTGCCTTCAGCTCAGTTGTGGTGATTTTCCCGACTAACCCGTCAAGTCCCGCCTTCAGTTTTTCGAACACTAGCGTCCTGTCTCCTACTAGCTAACCTTAGAGAGACCTCATCAAGCTGTTGTCGACTACTGTTCATCCGTTCAAGAATCTGGTTCAACTGACTCTGCAGAGTCTCACGTGACTTCTCAAGCTCAGAGACCCTGTTCCCAACTATCTCCGCAGCTTCCTTGCGTGGTTTTTCCACGGAGACACCGGCACCCATACCGACAACGATCGTCTCCGCGGTAGCGACTTTGGCCTTGATGAAGGATCCGCCGCCAATAGGGACAAGTAAAGGGGCACTCTTCTTCTCCGCACCTAATCCGTCGATAGTTGCCGAAGCGAACGCAAGCTCCGCGATTGCCGCTCGTACTAAGTTAATTCTGTTCTGCAAGGCTTCCGCAGTACTTTCCAGATAACGGAGTTCCGTTAGAAGTCTTCGGAACGTCTCGTCGTCACTCGACATTAGCGTCTTTTCCCAGAGTAATTTTCTTCACCAGAGGGTCCTGAATCTCTTCTGGCGAGATCTCCTCAATTTTCTGGATCTTTATGTGGAAACGCTTCACTCTGTGTTTACTGCCGATCTCCATGAAAACCTTCTCTTCTGCATCCTCAGGTTTCAAAGCGCGGATCTCCTTCGTGAAGGCAGTTCTTAAATTAGGTTTGGTTATTTTTCCCGTTACTCGAAACACCTTAACTTGGCTCATCTTATTCCACGACATCAAGAGCTTGACCAATTATAAAGATTTCAGGGCCTGTTGTAAGAATCCCCGTTATGACATTAGCGGTGTTGCCTATTAGCCCCGTAGCGACATATGGAATCCCACAATTGATTGTGCACGGAGTCACCGGGACTTTCAGCACGTCTTCCAGCAGTTGAGATTCTGCGTCTTTGACTAAGGGATGCGCTAATACACCTTTGTTTGTCGCGAGGGCTAAAGACCCAATGTAAGGTAATCCCGCAATTTCTCCATGGACTGCTTCAACACCCAAAGTGTCAGAGATCGTGGCAACTGTCTTGCTGTTCAGGCGAGGATCTGTGATGGCTCCCTTGTCATTCGACAGAACCATGTTTCCGTAGGCGGTTTTCTTCGTGTCCATCACTGTCAGGTTAATGCCGTTAGATCCCTGTTTGATTTTCTTTAGTTCCTCAGGTTTCACGAAGTGTGGAAGCAGTATGCCATTTGAATTACCACACGCGAGGGCTCCCACAACCACTGAACCTCCTATCGTGGTCTCCACAGTACTCACTTTCAACCACTCCCTAATCTTCCGTGCCCCGCTCGCGAGTTGCTGAGGAACGATGGCAAGGCGCTCCGTCACCAAAGAGTACATGCCAATACTTGGACTACCAAAAAGGCTGAGAAAGAAAATTGCCAAGGTTAAGCCCCTAGGCTAGAAAGATTGTGACATTACCCTCTTCGTCTTTCGCGGCTCGAATTCTCAGCTTCCGTGGAGGCTTCTCGATTCCACGACTCCAAATCTTTTCGTTAACCTCGTTGCTGATTATGATCCGACCGCCTTCTTCCTCTTTAATTTCGGTTCCTTCACCGACTTTCATGTGTCGTTGAATAAAGGCTTCAAGAATACGAACCGCTTTTGGAGCTCGTTTCTTTGGTGGTTTTATCCACGCACGACTCAGAGGAATCGTGTAAAATCGCTCTTCCACAAATTGGTCTTCTTCTTCACGAGATGGTCTTTCTTCGATTTCCTCGAAGATCGGCTCATCTTCTCCTTCAGATGGAGTTTCTTCTATTTCAGCGTCCTCAACGCCCTCTTCAACGTCCTCTACCTCAGCGTCCTCAACGCCCTCTTCAACGTCCTCTACCTCAGCGTCCTCAACGCCCTCTTCAACGTCCTCTACC
>CP070765.1:818810-829347 GCA_020345645.1 Candidatus Bathyarchaeota archaeon
TTGTATTCAGGCATTTCTACGAGTTCTATTCCTAGACCCTGAAGCACTTTTCGTGTCGAGATCTCGTAGCTTGTTTCTCTGTATGGAACTGCACAGCCTAGGAAGAGTAGTAGTTTTTGGTCTGGACTCTGTTTCTTCTTCTCTGTCATGTTCAGTCCCTCTGTTGGATCATCTGGTTGAATCCAGTCGCCTTTGCTAGCTTTTCGATGGCTTTTTGATTGCTCTTGGGCAATGGTGGCAATCCCATTTTCGCCCGTTTTGCTAGACGTAGTTCGGGGATTCTGTAGGCGATTCCTGTCTCTACTATGTTTTTTCCCAATTCTCTGAACGGAGATGGGATTAGCTTCCCTTTTACTGCGAGGTTTCGTAGAACACGTATCACGCTGGCTACTTCTACGTCTTGAGGGCAGCGGTCTGTACAAGTATAGCACGCTGCACAGAGCCAGAGTGTTTTGCTGCTGAGCACCCTCTGTTTCAATCCTAGTTGGGCCATTCGGATTATCTCTCGAGGTCTATAGGAGTCGCTGAAACGAGCGATTGGGCAATCAGAAGTGCATGTACCGCATTGGAAGCAATGTCTGAGTTTTTCTCCTCCTGGAGAGGCTGCGAGTTCCTTCCGAAAATCTACGTTGAATTCTCCAGCTTTGATTGGGCCCTTCAGCAGATCTTCTGTTGGCTCATGTTTCGGTTCTGGTCCTCTGGTAACATGTTCTGGTTTTCGTTCTTGCTTTGTGTCTCTTTCATTCTTCCCGGCCATTTCATTCCCCTCGAGGTTGCAGGCGTTTTCTAACTGCGTCCATAGTTTTCCTCCTTCCTTTTCCCCGTAGCTCTTTGGTCATCTCTGATGTGGAGGTGAGTTTTTCCAATGCCTTGTTCCATGCTCCTGATCGTACGGGAGTATGATGGATTGAGGTCCGTGAGATTTCCAGTGCTGAATCTTCAGGACAGACAACCTTACAAGCCCCACAGAACGTGCAGAGGAGCTCGTTGACTTCAACCTTTCCATTCTTCTCGGAAACCGTTAGAGTGCCAGTTATCGGGCAGACATCCACGCAATCTTTACAGTCGACTGGGCACTTGTCCTGATTGATCTTCAGCTTTCCTGAGAATATTCTGCGAACCCGAATCACGCTCTCAGGGCACTTTATTTCGCAGATCCCACAACACGGGCACAACTCTTTCTTGATGTCAACGGTGACCCTGCCGGTTGAAGAGTTCGATTTCACCTTGATCAGCTGAAGAGGACACGCTTCTTCGCAAACTGTGCAATCAGTTGGGCATTTCTCAACATCGACTTTGATCTCACGAATTAACTGGGGGAAACTTTCTTTCTCGACTACTGATTGGAGAACTTGTCCATTCTTACTCACCTGCACTGCTCCGTAAGGACATATCGCTGAACATATCCCACAAAACTGGCATTTCCCCTCGTCAATATCAACCAAAGCACGTTCAGTCTTCTGTCCCTTGACCTTGGGTTTTCGAGAAACACTGATAGCTTCCCTGGGGCAGATTTTACTGCAGAGTTCACAGCCAACACATAATGAACGATCGAGGATCAGTTCGTAATCACTTGCGTGGTGAACCCTTTTCACTTTCAGCTTTTCATCAGACTTGGTCTTTAGGATTTTCATCGGCATCCCTTTTCATCCTCCGAGGTCGCTTCATCATGAAGAGGTTAGATAACGTACCCTAATTGGGAATACTTGACATATGTAAAGCCGTATTTTAGAGTTTCTCGTAATGAATTGAATTCCCCACTCAGAGGCTGACCAAGACCGCTTTTTCCTTAACGAAAGTCATACTAGGCATGACTGCGGAGAAACACAAGACTTTACAGGAAGCAAGCCATCAACGAAGATCGTGAAGTGAACCAGTTGAAAACTAAAGCAGGAGTACATGGAAAAGGTGAGTTCGACCTTCATGACCTTATCGCAGACGTCAAGAATAAGGCTAGTTTTGACGAGGCAGGTGCAATCGCCATTTTTATAGGGGTTGTTAGGGGTAAGACAGATGATGGGGGAAAAGTGGAGAAACTGGAGTTAGAAAGTTACGAGAAGCAAGCAGACAGCATATTGCAGAGAATCTGCGAGGATCTTAATGAAAGAGACGGAATCACAGACGTTCAGATTCATCATCTCCTCGGTGAGTTTAGAGTGGGTGAGGATCTCGTCTATACCTTGGTCGCTGGGGCTCATAGGAGAGAAGTATTCTCCACCCTCATCGAAGCAGTTTCAAGGTTCAAGAGTAAGGCACCGATCTTTAAGAAAGAATATGTCCTCACCGACGAAGGAATGAAAGGCTCCTGGAAAAGCGAAGAAGAATTACAATGAGTTCGACCTTTTCTATGAACTCCTATATTAATCACTGGTAGCCTAGTCGCAGATTGCACATCCGAAGTTCAACTCCCCCAATGTCCCTTCGCTCTCTACTGGACGCAAGACTTGTCTTTGCCGACTTCCATGTCGGTATACGGTTATGCCTTTGCATCCCGATTTGTAGGCTAACCAATATGCTTTTTCGATTTCATCAGGGGTCGCCTTGTTAGGGAAGTTTATTGTTTTTGACACAGCGTTGTCTGTAAATTTCTGAAAAGCTGCCTGCATGCGAATGTGCCACTCGGCGTTAACATCATGGGCTACAACAAAGAGTTCTCTGACTTTTCTAGGGATTTCTTTAACATCCTGTATTGAAGTCTTTCTTGCAATCTTCTTCATCAACCCTTCTTCGTAGAAACCCTTCTTCAGAGCTGTGCTTTCGAAGAGCGGGTTCATTTCAATCAGGCTTCTACCAAGACTCTCAGAAACCTCGCGCAAGTAGACGATGGCGAAGATGGGTTCAATCCCCTGTGAGCAACCCGCGATTATGCTAATTGTCCCGGTAGGTGCGATGGTTGTCACAGTTGCGTTTCTCATCGTGGCAAAGTGCTCCTTCCAAATACTTCGGTTGAAGTTGGGGAAGCTGCCTTTTTCTTTCCCAATTTCACAGCTCATCTTTCGAGCCTCTGCGTCAACGAACTGCATGAGTTTTTCTGCAGTACGGACTCCTTTGTTCGAATCGTACCGGATTCCCATCTTGATCAACATGTCGGCGAATCCCATAATTCCTAACCCTATCTTCCTGTTCCCCTTAGTGACCTCTTCAATCGCAGGTAACGTATAGACGTTGGCATCTACAACGTTGTCAAGGAATCTCACTGCTAATCTAATGGTCCGACGTAGATCTTCCCAATCGACCTCTCCCTCTTCATTCACGAATTTACTTACGTCAATGCTACCCAGATTACATGATTCATAAGCCAGTAAGGGTTGTTCCCCACAGGGATTCGTGGCTTCAATTTGCCCCATGGTTGGAGTCGGATTGTTCCGGTTTATCGTATCGAGAAACACGACTCCTGGCTCTCCATTCTTCCAAGCCATCATAATCATTAGGTTCCATATCGCTCTGGCCTTTAACGCCTCCACCTTTTTGCCATCTCTTGGATTCACCAAGTGAAAGTCCCCATCTTCTTCAACGGCTTTCATAAACTCATCTGAAACTGCAACGGAGAGGTTGAAATTCCTTAGAACACCCTCCTTCTCCTTAGCGACAATAAAATCCATAATCTCCGGATGATCAACATTTAGGATACCCATATTTGCCCCCCGTCGTCGACCGCCCTGCTTCATAACATCGGTTGCAGCGTCGTAGATTTTAGCGAAAGATATGGCTCCTGAAGCGATCCCTCCTGTTGTCCTGACGATGTCTCCCCTTGGTCGAATCTTGGAGAAGGAGAAACCTGTCCCCCCTCCTGTCTTATGGATGATTGCAGCCACTTTCAACGTGTCGAATATTCCGTCGATTGAATCGTCAACGGGGAGAACAAAACATGCACTCAGCTGTCTAAACATTGTACCTGCATTCATCAACGTCGGAGAATTCGGAAGAAACTTGAGGTTTGTCATGATTTCGTAAAACTTCTCCTCGAAATCCTGAACTTCACTGTCGCTTTTACCATACCCTTTCTCGATGGCTGCTATGCTGTCAGCAATTCGCCTGAACAACTCACTTGTGGTTTCCAGAACCTGACCCCTCTGATCTTTTCTCAGGTATCGTCGCTCTAAGACGAGAATGGCGTTTAAAGGGAGCTTGAGTTCATCTGAGACGCCTAGAAGCGCTTTATACCTTCGGATTTTTGCACGTTTTTGCCTATAGAGGATGTAGGCTTTCGCAATGCTTGCTTGACCATTATCGATTAAGGTTCTTTCAACGAGATCTTGAACGTGCTCGACATCCGGCGTGGCATCTGAGTCGACATCCTTATTCAGTCTTTTAACTACTTGTGATGCCAACTTGGTGACTAGAGTCCTATCATCTCTACCAACCGCGTTGGCAGCCTTCCATATCGCCTCCTCGATCTTCTCAGCGTCAAACTGGACGATTCTCTTGTCCCTCTTTCGAATTCTCTGAATTGGCAAAATGGCAACCTCCAATAGAATACATCTCGTGATCTTTTATCTATTGAGTAAATCTACCTAGGACATCTTGTGAGGAGAAGGGTTTAAACGCAACTGATTCACTTGTCCTCATCTGCTCTATGGTGCGAGGACCCACATTGGTGCAGACTGTTGTTGTAGCTTTGGGTGGAAATGCAATTCTGAAACAGAACGAGAAAGGGACAGCTGTTGAGCAGCTGAAGAACGTGCGGAAGACCAGCAGATTTCTAGTGGAGCTGATGCGAGAAGGCTATCGCCTCGTTATTACACATGGCAATGGCCCCCAAATTGGAGGCATCCTTCTGAAGAATGAGCATTCTGAAGACATCTTGCCTTCCATGCCCCTAGACATCTGTGGTGCTCAAAGCCAAGGCATGATTGGCTATATGTTGCAGCAGTCAATAGGCAACGAGATTGCGAAAGCCGACCTAGATTTTCCAGTCGTTTCTCTGGTGACCCAGACCATCGTGGACTCGAACGATAAAGCCTTTATGGATCCTTCAAAACCGATAGGGTTATTCTACTCCTCTACAAAAGCCAAAGAATTAAGGAAGAAAGGTTGGGTGATGATTGAAGATAGCGGTCGTGGCTATCGGCGAGTCGTACCATCCCCAGAGCCTAAGAAAATCGTGGAACTAGACACCATACGTACACTTGTTGAAAAGGGCACTGTGGTTATTGCGGCTGGTGGTGGAGGAATCCCGGTGACCCCTGAAGAAGACGGACAGCTGCATGGCGTAGTTGCTGTGGTAGATAAAGATTTGACTGCGCAGACCATTGCCTGTGAAATCAGGGCTCAGATTCTATTGATGTTGACAGACGTTGAGAACGTCTCTTTGAACTTTGGGAAAGCCGATCAGATCGACCTTGACCACTTAAACACAGAAGACGCAAGATTCCACCTGCAGAAAGGCGAATTCGGTATAGGCAGTATGGCGCCAAAGGTTGAAGCAGCTATAAATTTCGTCAGATCAGGCGGCGAAAAAGCAATTATCACGTCTCTGGAACTGTGTAAACAAGCTATTGAAGGCAAAGCAGGAACGACAATCAGTGAATTGAGTTAGACTACGAGGCAAGTTTTAAATATCCACCGATTCATCTCAGATGAAAGGGTGCTAACATTGAGAATGAAATTTTCTATCTTGTTGTGGTCTATCTTGCTGCTTTCAGCCATTGCCCCTTCAGTCTTTGCAGATATAGATGTCGGAATCTACGGGTACGTAGACGATGTTCAATATGCTGGCGGTGACGAAGGTCAATTGATGATCTGGATCGTGAACGAGGGGACCGAGGCTTTCATCCTCCAAAATCTGACTATAATATTTCCGTGGAACAGCGTTATTCCTTGGGAAGGAAACGTCACTGAAGCAGACCTAGATGAAGCTATTTCCATAGGGAAAAATAAGACGTTTACCTTCGACTTCACGATTCCTGATGATGGTCGCGCTCTCTCCTACTCCTCTTCAATAAGAGCATATGTATTCGTTGATGACGAGTTACATGAAGCAGTTATTCCGATGAATATTGCCAACCCACCATATGTAATGGCGTTTGACGAGATGAATAACCTGATCACTCTGATAACAGTTCAAATAGTCATAACCCTGCTGGCTGCGATAATCATCGCTGCTGCCATCTTCCTTTCCGGAAGAGCTCCTAGCCACGCAATGACAGCAGAGTAGATATACCGCAACCTCCAATTCTTTTTTTCTGATCTAGCAGCGAAGGAGTCTTCTTGCTTAAGATTGACATGCATGTTCATACTGAACGCTCTTATGACTCGTCTATATCTCCACAGAAACTCATCTCCCACCTCCGATTGAATAGATTCGATGGTGCTGTGATTACGGATCACGATGTTGTATGCGACCTTCGTTCATTCAGAGATGCTGAAGATTTAGTAATAATCCCCGGCATCGAAATAACGACAGATTTAGGTCATCTTATTGCTTTTAACGTGAGGACAAGCATCGAGGCTGGACAAACTGTTGAGGAAACTATCGCGAAAATTCACGATAAAGGAGGATTGGCA
Source organism: Candidatus Bathyarchaeota archaeon (assembly GCA_020345645.1). Taxonomy (GTDB): domain Archaea; phylum Thermoproteota; class Bathyarchaeia; order Bathyarchaeales; family SOJC01; genus JAGLZJ01. The sequence goes on from CP070765.1 coordinate 825,318, forward strand.
ATAGCTCCTCACCTAGGGGCTCTCTTTAAAGGAACCCGAGGTCTTCCACTATCTCGCAATTTAGATGCCATAGAGGCGATTAATTCAGCCATGTTTCCATTCTACGCTTGTTTACGAAAGAGTCGAGAAATTGCTGCAGAATATGACCTGCCGCAAACAGGCGGAAGCGATGCACACTTTCTGAATGAGGTTGGAATTGGGTACACTTTAGTCGAATCAGACCGAGAAGTTAAGGCTGTAGCTGGCGCTCTGCGAAAGGGTAATGTGAAACCTTGTGGAGGACCCTTGAGTTGGAGGATGAGAGGGCAGCGGATCTTGGCAAGACTCAATCGGGTTTAGTAAGTCTCCATTTGATAGAGGTCTAGATCTATTTGTGATCCTTCTTCAGTTGGCGAACTCTTATCCATCTCGTAAAGTTGAGGGATTAGCAGACTCAATCGGTTTGAATGTTGGAATCTATCCTCTACAAGGTACAACGTCATCTCTATTCTTCGATGTAATTCTCGATTGATAGGATTGGAATTAAATCGAGTACCTGTAGGATAGAATTCACCCGTAGGTTTCCTCTCAGTGGTCTCTATCAAAGTAGATTCAGGATGGGTTAACACTGAGTGAAGTGTCTGATCTCCTGCAAACGGTAAATTTTCTTCAGATAGGTCTTGGTTCGAATGGAATGTATTGAAATCGCCAATCCTAAATCCTTCTCCTTCCAGCATGATTTTTAGATCATTGAAGTTCATTGTACTTGGGTTGATCTTCGCGATTGTCTCTACTACATCTTTAATTAGATGTGCTTGTCCACAGATTTGCTCTTGTGATCTCTCACTGCAAATTTTGGGGAGCTCAAGCACTACTAGATTTACTCCCTCAAGTTCTTCTAGGTTTATAGCTAAAGTAGCAGCGGTTTTTCCAATCTTATCATCTGAGATGAAGACGAAGATTGCTGTCTCCGCGGTTGAGAGTGAATTTATAGCCTGGTTCCATTCTCTCTTGAGTAGGACGTCTTCTGCATTCAAGGTTGACTTAGAAGGTTCAGGGCTCTGTGATAATTCCAGAATTATCGGCTTCTGCGGTTGTATTTCTCTTAATTGAGATATGGTCCCTCGACTTGCTTCACCGAATCCTACTACAATTATCGTGCTTTCTTCCATAGGGAAACTCTGCGAATCAGGAAGGCGTTCAGGACTAATCCGCCACGTTGATTGTGGATTTCGATCAGCTTTTCTTTCGCCAAACATTTCCCTTTCTTCCCCATACCTCGATTGATAGCATGTCTTTGATTGCTACTCGAATCGCTTCGGCTCGGTTTGGGTAGAAGTTCTCGTCGACTAGACTATCTAACGCGCGGATGTAGGGTTCGGGAAGATAAAGTGTGATCAACTTCACTTATGCGTCAACTCTGTTGTGCCTACTCAGTAGCTTCATACATGATTATAGGTTGTTATAATATGATATAAATATGAAAAAAACATGTTCACTCTTATTACTTATAAAAGTTTCTATACATGCGGCTCCTTTTCATGTGAAAAATTTGATTTCTAGGAAACTTTATGTTCTTCTATTATTGCTTAAAACTGTTAAAAATACGCACGCGATCCCAATGAAAATATACATCCAAGGCTTTGGTTGTTCAAGCAGTATTGCGGATTCTGAAGTTTTAGCAGGGTGTTTAACAGAAGCTGGTCACACCATAGTTACCAATCTTGCGGACAGTGATCTTGTCATATACAACACGTGTGCAGTAAAAGGCCCTACCGAAGACCGACTGGTTGATCTACTAAAACGTGTACCGAGAGATACTAAACTCATTGTGGGTGGATGCCTACCACTAATAAACCTTGAACGCCTTCAGAAGGAAGTTCGCTTTGATGGAGTCGTAGGTCCTGCATTTGGCAGGAATATTGTGAAGGTTGTAGAAGATATCTCTCGTGGTAAATCCGTTGTCGCTCTCGAGAATGCTCTTACAGGGAAACCTGAGTTGAACCTTCCCCGTATTCGCGTCAACCCGCAGATTGCCATCATCCCAATTAGCTATGGATGCACAGGCTCTTGCTCTTATTGTTGTGTTCGGTTTGCTAGGGGAAAACTAAGAAGTTACCTGATTCCAGAGATCATCGGGGCAGTTGAAAGGGATCTCGGTGAAGGCATTCGAGAATTTTGGTTAACTTCACAAGACACTGCATGTTATGGTGAAGACATCGGGTCTGATCTCCCAACTTTGTTACGTAAGATCTGTAAAATCAACGACGAGTTTCTTGTTCGAGTAGGTATGATGAATCCACGTACAGTCAATCCTCTGATGGATCCTCTTCTTGAAGCATTTGAGGATAATAAGGTGTTTAAGTTCCTTCATTTGCCTGTACAAAGTGGCGATGTTGAGATTCTTGATGCCATGTATCGAGGTTACTCTGTAGAGGATTTCACAAGGATCATTGGGGATTTTCGCCGAGTTTTTCCTTTATCAACTATTGCTACCGACGTCATTGTCGGCTTCCCTGAGGAAACCCAGGAAGCTTTTAGAAACACCTACGATCTAATCCAGTTTACACGACCAGACATCGTCAATCTTTCAAAGTTCTTTGCTAGACCGAAAACTAGAGCAAAGAACGCGAAGCCAGTTGATCCATCGATCGTGAAGCTAAGAAGTAAGATGTTATCGGACTTAATCCGTCGAGTTTCTATGGAGAAGAATACTAGTTGGATTGGCTGGAGGGGAAAGATCCTCGTTGATGAAACGGGTAAGAACGAGCGATTGATAGGAAGAAACTTCGCTTACAAACCTGTTGTGGTCAGCTCAACGGATAAAACTCTTTTAGGGAGATCAGTTTCGGTAGTAGTAAGATCGGCCTCCCAGTCATGTCTGATCGGTGAATTTTCCGCTTAATTCTCCACTCAAGCATCCACAGATGAACCTATGGGAACACAGGTACAGAACGAAGGTTTAAATCACGCCCAGTTAGTATTCAGATATAGCTTTACATAACATTGAGAAATGGAGAAAGGATCCCGAGGGAAGGGTTAAGATCCGATGGCTAATGGAATCGGTTCTTCGCATAGAGGGCGCCTTGATATTATTGCTAATATTCTAGTAGCTGCTTCTGGAGGTGTTCGCAAGACGGCGATAATGTACAAGTGCAACCTTAGCTTTCGGCAGCTTGAGATGTACTTGGATTTTCTTCAGGAAAGGGGTTTGTTGAATGCTTTTGCTCGACGACGAAGTCGAACTTTTGTGATGTTTGAAACCACCGATAAAGGGATGGATTATCTCCAGGCTTATCATAACCTGTCTACTCTCATGTCGATCTAACTATCGAAATGTTTGGGACATCTGACTTTTAGGTACTCTCTAGGAAACTAAGGAAGGTTTTGGATAGTTTCACCTTCATTTGAGCTTCATCAAATATTACGAATGAGCTGTCCGAGAGAAACCGGAACCAGATGTCGATCCTCGAATGAGGGATCTTGCTTTTCTGGGTCACCTCCTTCAAGGTGTGCCAATTTCCATCCTTGAGAAGACTGAAAAGCGTGTCGACATCTGACCCCATTACCAGGCGCCTTTCGTATTTTTCACTTAGTTTGCTTAAATAATTTCTGAGGTCTTCATTCAGAAGAATCTTCTATTATTGAAATACAAACGATTTTGAAGATGTCGCTAGGAGATATGTAGATAATAATTGATGATGTTCTAGAACATTTCTTCTACATTGTTTATACGTTAGTCTAAACATGTTCTACTATAGGCACCCATTACGTGCAAAATGGATTGAGCACAGGATACACACCTCTCACCTCCACATATGTTACCCTTACCTGGAGAATGACGTGTGGGAAAATATAGAAGTCGAGTCGAAATAATTGCCGATATTCTTAGAGTTACATTAGATGGTGCTTTGAAGACACATATCATGTATAAATGCAACCTAAGCTACAAATTGTTGCAGCAATATTTAGCAGAGACAATCGAAGCTGGTCTCATCAGCTCTGAAGGAAGTAAGAAGCAGTTCATTACTACTAAAAAGGGAGAAGAGTT
>CP070765.1:829447-835551 GCA_020345645.1 Candidatus Bathyarchaeota archaeon
TTTCTTCTTACTGACCATAAGCTGGGGCTCCGTTCTTTGAGAGCAAGCCTCAAATTATTCGGACATAATATTAGCGGTTGAGGTTTTAAGCTTGTCTGACAAGTCCAAGGATCTCCAGCAGATGGTGAGTGTATTAAAGCAAGGAGCGACGCTCACTGAACATATCTGTCCCGCGTGTTCATCTCCAATTTTCCGCTTCAAAAACGGCGAACTCTGGTGTGCAAAGTGCCAGAAACGTGCTGTTCTCCTGAAGGAAGACGAAACCGTCGAAAGTTTGACGGCGCAGGCGAAGATCGGCACACTTGAAAACACTGTATTGACGAAGATTGAGGCGGTGGAGCAGAAGATCCAGGAAGAAGATGATGTCGAAGAACTGCAGAAGCTCAACCTCCTACTGACCACGCTTCTAGAAAACCTGCAGAAGATCAGAGAGATGAAGAAGCCCCGATAAGGAATTGCCTTGAAAGGATGCTACAGCTCTTTTCCCCAGGAAGTCCACGGTGTTGCCCAGTATCCCCAGCCAAAGTCGGATGCCGACAGGACGAAGGTTCAACAAGCCATCCTCTCCGCCCTCCTGAAACTCAATCACCAAAATTTCACACTTCCACACATCGTCTTTGCGTCTCGGCGAGACTGCAGGGTTCAGTTCGAGATCGGTGTCGCAGATGACACCGTTTTCAATTTTCTCGACCGTGAAGAAGCTAACCTACTTCACGCCCAATATTTGAAACAGATGTTTGATTGCCTCGACTTCTTCTGCTGCGTGAAATACCACATAGGAACCAGACAGAGACCTACTCCCCTGAAATTTGATTATTTCATGTTCAGATTTACTTTCACGAAGAGGCTCATCACGCTCTCACTTTTCCATGAAAGGGGCCCTAGACGAGTCTCATCGGAGGAGCTGATCAAGTTTCTAACGGAACGCATCAACCTCAAAATAGAAGACCATCAATTACTCCTGCAGAACCCTACAACAGTCTAACCTAGACTACAGGCGGCTTTCAACCCATCAGGGGCCATGTTGTCTTCGCTCAGTGAGATACTCTCGGACTGCCTTCAAGATTCTCTCTGCGACCACCTCAAATGGAGCGGTTCCGTCAATTGATATTAATTCATTCGATTCAACTAACCGATGATAGATTGCCCTCACCGCCTCCAGGTTCTCCAAACTTTCCATCGAGGATTTGAGTCTTCGACCACCCGCGATGCGTTTAAGACCAATCTCAGGAAAGACATCGATGTATACTGCCAGGTCTGGAGCAACAGCATATCGATTGATCGTCCTAACCCATTCGATGTCAAGTCCTGCAGCTCCTTGATACGCAATCGATGAATGCAGGTATCGATCGCAGATGACGATCATACCTTTCCTAAGAAGGGGCTTGATCTCTTTTTCAAGATGGTCAAGTCGGTCAACTGCGAAGAGGAGTGCGACGACCGCGTCTTGAATGCCTTCGTCAGCGTCGAGAATGCGTTGCTTGATAATTCGTCCGTACAGTCCATCAGTAGGCTCCGTTGTGTAAACAACTTTGAATCCCATCTTCCTAATTGACCGGACAAGTCTACGGGCGTGAGTTGTCTTCCCGCAACCATCGATACCTTCAATACAGATCAATACGCCTGAAACTCTACCCACATTCACCCTCCATGTTCGAGCAGGATACTGATCGCTTAAATAGGAATTGCAGATTTAAAAATTGGAGCATTCCTGAATGACGCAGCGATGGGGGGAAATCAAGGACCCTGTCTACGGTTATGTTTACCTTTCGGAGTTCGAAAAGAACCTGATTGACTCGTTTCCTATGCAAAGGCTTCATCGACTCCGTCAACTTGCAGGTGCTGAGTTTGTATATCCAGGAGCCAACCACACACGGTTCGAACACTCTATTGGCACAATGCACTTGGCACATCGGTTAACTGAGAACTCCAACCTCGCACAACATCTTGATGTAAGTGAAATGCAGATGATCCACTACGCGGCTTTACTGCATGATGTAGGGCATGGACCATTCTCCCACGTCTTCGAACACCTCTTGGAGAAGTTTCTCAATCAAACCCATGAGGATATGACTGCGTGGATAATCGAGAAATCAGAAGTAAGCGACAGAATCAACAGTGCTGGGTTCAACCCAAAGACGATCGCGAAGCTTGCGATAGGGCAGCTGGCACTTGAAGGTAAAAGGTTCATGGATCAAACGATTCAAAGTGCCGTTGACGTGGACAAGTTGGACTTTCTTGTCCGAGACACCTATCACACTGGTGCAGAGTACGGAAATGTCGACGTGTTTCGCTTGATCCACATGCTCGATGTTCTAGACGAAAACCTCGCCATCGACACAGGTGCTCTCTCCGCCCTTGAATCCTTCATCCTTGCCCGCGTCGAATCCTTCAGAAGCATCTATTTCCATCGCGTCAGTCGAGCCGTTCAGATCATGCTTGCGTCAGCGATGGAAGAGGCGAAGGACGAGTTGGGGCTCGTGAAGTTCAGCACTCCGGAAGAGTACCTCGCTCTCAACGATTACACCGTCTGGACGATGCTAAAGCTCAGCGAGAAATCCCGCAAGATCATGGAGAATCTTGAACGCCGTCGACTCCTCAAGTGCGCCTATGACCAGACTTTCTACGTGAAGGAGAAGACTGTATCAAAACTCTTCAGTACCCCGGAGATCCGAAACGAAATGCGAGACAAGATCGCTGAAGAAGCAGGGATCGATCCAAAGTCTGTGGTGATCGACGTCCCCACCCTTCCCTCCGTCCCATACCACCACTCAGTTCTCCTCGAACCTATGGAAATCCCGATCTTTAATAAAACGCGCGATGGCGGGAAGATCCAGCAGAGGCTAAGCGAAGTCTCCCGAATCTATGAAGCCCTCAAAGGCTTCATCAATGTCATCCGTGTTTATACCGCAGACAAACATCGAGGAAAAGTAGCAGAAGCCGCTGCCAAAGCCTTAGGAGAACTGCCATACTCTGCCAGAATATCCTACTAGGTCACCTGCACAGACACAGCTATTCAGTCAGCACCGCTTGAAGGTCTTCGGCTTTCTCGGTGAATCTAATAATATCGAGTTGCTTCAGGGCATCCAGCCAGTCAATTATCGATTGCTTCACTCGGACCTTGCCATCGACTATTCACCAGATCTGAACGCATCTTGAGATCACTATCTTTTTTCCTGTGGGCACTAACCCTCGCCATTCTCCGCTATGTGTTCCCTCAACAGAAAAAAGAACCCACACTTTGTCTTCCTCAGCAACGAGGTCTTTAATTTTTCCTGCCAATCAGGAAAACCTCTGAAGAACTCTAACTCAAACTGCCTGTAACCTTCCGGACCTTTTATCTCAAAGGTCGAGTCATAGAAATCTGATGCGATTAGCTCGTCCAGTATGCATAGATCTTTCTTGTTATCGGCTTCATACAGACGACGAATAATCCGTTTATTCTCTTCCAGCGACATGAGACAGCCTCCTCCAGATCAGAAGCACAATTGACTCTTCTAATGTATAATATGGAACTAGGAGAACTAACATTGGAGTCCTAGTTGCTTTCGAGAAAAGGATGATAAGGAAGACAGACCCTACTCGCTACAGATCCCGATGGTCTTCACTAAGGTTTCAGAGAAGGTCTACACAATAATCGGTCCTCCAGCATACGCTAATATCACTGCCTTCCTTCTTCCAGGACAAGCGGTCTTGGCTGATTGCGGCCTCCAGCTGCCTGCGGTTACTGAGGTCAAACGAGCCCTCGAAGTAATCTCAAACGTGCAAATCAGAACAGTGATCCTCACACATTTCCACTCTGACCACACACGAGCGTTACCAGCGTTTGCTGACTGCAGAATTATCTCCTCACCTTCCATGCTGACGAACCTTAGATTATCGGGGCGGAAACCTCCTGAAGGATACCAGTTGACTCTACCAAACGAGGTTTTCGCTGATCGACTGGAGATTCAGGATGGTGATGCTCGTATCATTGTCAAGCACACTGGCGGGCACACCGATGGATCAACCTACATCTACTCGCCCGAACACGGAGTAGTTGCTGCCGGAGACAACCTTTGGATCAACTATTATCCTTGGGGAGGAGCAAAGAACGGTGACCCTGACCTGTGGATCCAAGCTCTAGAAGAGTATCTGTCCCTCAACGTTGAGCATTTCATTCCTGGACATGGACCTGTGGGGACAAAAGAAAACGTCTTAGAATTACTGACCTACATCAAGAACGTCCGTGAAGCTATGATAGAGGCTATCGCGCTAGGGAAAAGCGAGGAAGAAGTCATCAGAGCCGGCGACGAAGTGGAATATTATACTTCCGGGATTGCCAAGTCCTCGACTCTCAGGAAATGGCAGAAAATCTGGTGCGAACGGGCTGAAATCATGTAAACTCGAAGTTTTCTGCACATGCTCTTCGAAGTGGTGTGGCAAATCCTTTTCAGTCACTTGGGAGAGGTCTTAATTGATGACGGATGTTTGAGGGTGAGAAGACTGCGATTTTCTTCACTGGTTTATTCATCTTTGGGGGGGCTCTCTTCGGGCTATTCTCGACACTGTGGTTCATTTTCGTTATCGACACAGGTTCTTACCTGTGGAAAGCACTGACACCCTTCGCTTTTGGATCCGCTGTCTTCATGGTGATCGGCTACTACTTGATGATGATCGGTGTGAAAAAGCCGGTGCCATCTCCAAAAAGCTAAAGGAAGAAGCACTAGCTTCCCTAGTTGCCGCTTCGTGGAGGGAAGCCTCAGGACCGTTGCACTTGCATACTGGGGAAGCTGCAAAGTTTAATAGAGCAAGGATTTGAATACATCACGTTACCTTGAAAGGGGAAATTGTGCAGAAGATGATTCAGAGGAAGAAACAATGACATCCAAGTCAAGGAAAGTAGGCGAATTGAAGGTTATAAAAAAGGGCAAGTTTTCTGACAGTGGTAGTGGATATGTTCTTGAAAACGGTGTGGAGGTCGTTGACACCTTCGCCGAAATGTTTGGGATGTGGGTTGGACGGATCATGATTACTGCTGAGAATGAAAAGTGGGCTAACGTGGCTGCAAGGACAGCCTGTGGCTTTGCCTCATCAATCATTATGTCTCCAGCGGAGGCAGGGATCGAAGGCTCCATTCTAGCCAAAGAAACCCCGGATAGACGCCCGGGAGTCTTGATTCAACTCTACCATCGAACGAGACCTGATTTGAAGAATCAGATGATCCTTAGAATCGGTCAGTGCGTGATGACTTGCCCTACGACCGCGGCGTTCGATGCTTTGCCCGAAGCCAAAAGACGGCTGAAAGTTGGATGGAGTCTTCGGTTGTTCGGGGACGGATTTCAGGAACGCGAAATCCGCTATGATCGAACGATGTGGCGGATCCCCGTCATGGAAGGAGACTTCCGCGTTGAAGAGAGATTCGGGGCATCAAAGGCGATCGCAGGAGGTAACTTCATCATCATGGCTGAAGACGTTGCTACGGGGTTGGAAGCAGCTGAAACAGCAATCGCAGCAATTCACGAGCATCCTTCTGGGGTGATCACGCCGTTCCCAGGCGGAATATGCAGATCTGGATCCAAAGCAGGATCCATGAACTACAAGCTGAAAGCATCAACCAGCCACGTCTTCTGCCCGAGACTGAAAGGTCTCGTGGAGAACTCGGAGGTTCCGAAAGCTGTCGACGCAGTCTACGAGATCGTCATCAACGGATTGAACGAGCAAAGCATTCGAAACGCGATGGCGAAGGGCATTGCAGCCTCCGTCCAAGTTCCAGGTGTTCTCAGAATTTCAGCAGGTAACTACGGTGGTAGATTGGGGCCATACCACGCTTATCTAAAAGACGTGCTGAAATTAACTTAACTTAACTTAACTTATCAACGTTGATGCATCTACATCGATATTGAGTTCGAGTTCTCGGTCCATAAAAAGGGGAGAGGGAAAGAAGCTTCAAACAGGTTTTTCGGGACTTGGAGAGACTTGCGGAGGGAGAAAGGAGGTTTCTATAGAATTATTATACGCAAATCCTCAAATCTTTCCGATTCTGTTTGGAGAGCTCCTTCACTATAGGGCTTTGAAGGCGTCAAACCACTTCGTGTAAGATGCAACCATTTCCAGGGAAACGC
>CP070765.1:835651-842820 GCA_020345645.1 Candidatus Bathyarchaeota archaeon
CAAGACCCCGCTAACGCTGGAGGAATTGTCATTCCTCCTGTGGGCAACTCAAGGGATACGAGAGCAATCAGGTCGCGGTCATGCTCTTAGGACTGTTCCATCAGCCGGAGCCCGCCATGCACTTGAAACTTACCTGTGTATTCTTGGTGTGGAAGGCTTGGCCAGAGGCTTCTATAGGTATCTTCCGCTTGAACAGCAACTTGTGGTCGAATACAGGGATGAAAATGTAGCAGGAAAGATAGCCTCGGCTGCTTTCGAGCAGAACTGGATGTCAAGCGCTGCCGTGGTCTTCGTCTGGTCAACAATCCCTTATAGAATGGAATGGCGCTACGGTTTGGCTGCTCACAAGGTCATTCTGTTGGATGCAGGGCATGTATGTCAGAACCTGTACCTGGCCTGCGAAGCGATAGGTGCTGGAACATGCGCGGTTGCCGCTTATGACCAGGAATTGATGGACCAATTGCTGAGAATTGACGGGAAGGATGAATGTGTCATATATCTAGCTGCGGCGGGAAAGGTTAGCTGAAGCAGCGACGTGGTTATCGCATATCAGGGTCATTGCGACACGGTAATCCAGATCATTACAGATGCGGAAACATGAGATAGTAGGTGTTACGAATGCTACTTAGCTAGCAAAGGGAAGAAAGGAGTGGATATGGAAGAGAGAACATGTTCCATTGAGCAATGCGATATTTTCGACTTCATGGCCAATCATGTTGGATTAACTGTAATTCACCCTGGCGGCTTCAACGCTACACGTGAATTACTGGGGTCCTGTCACATAGACAAGAGTACGAGAGTATTAGACATAGGTTGCGGTAAAGGTACAACGTCAATTCTCCCTGCTCAAGAGTATGGCTGCGATGTGGTTGGCTTGGATCTCTCTGAGGAGTTATTAAGGCAAGCGACCACACTGGTAAGAAGGAAAGGGCTGCAACACAAAGTAAGCTTTCGGGCGGGTGATGCTTTGAATCTGCCATTTGCGGACGGTGAATTTGACCGTACTATTGGACAGGCAGTGCTTATCCTCGTCGGTGACAAGAAGAAGGCCGTAAGTGAAGCACTAAGAGTTACTAGACCGGGAGGATATGTTGGGTGGCTCTAATTGAGCTGGAAGAAGCCAGTAACAAAAGAGTTCCTAGACGGAGTATCTAACATAATCTGCGCTTATTGCATGCTAGAGGTTGAGACTTTTGAATCGAAGGATCTCCTCCTCCGCTTTGTTCTTTGCGATGGCTAATTGTACTGATCCTTCTCGGTCTTGAAGGATCACAAACTTCACGTTCCCAAGATCTCGAATCTCTTTTATCCAGCCGAAGAGTGTTACTTCCTCTCCGTCTAATTTCGCAGTAACCTCTGCTGTGTTTATGGTTTTTCGCCAATTACCGAGAGAATCAGTTTTCACCGAGTCTCCCCTCAGCGTGAGAATTCTATCCTGAGAACCATGTTTCGGACTTTCTTGGCGATTGCCTTCATTGCATTGATGTTGATTGGCGGTGCTCTTCTTCCCCTCTGTCTTAGGATAACTCTCGTCTCAGTTGTCCCGTCGGGGAGCCAGATTGTGTTTATTGTCAGAATTGTGAAGGGTGCAAATAGATCCTCTAAGAATTTTCTGTCATCGACGCCATCTTCTAAGACCCGGATTCGTAGTCCAGTCTCTTCGCGTAGTGCTCGAATGATTTTTCCACCATAACCTAAAAGACGGGAAGCATCTCCTGGTCCGACAATTAATAGCAAGACTCCTTGTGCTTCGACTGCTTTTCTGAGGTCAAGGTCCTGTAGGTATGAGTATTTGCTCTCCAAGGAGAGGAGGAAGCGAGCGATTCTCAAGTATGTCTCGCTGATCTCTCCGTGTTTGACCTTTTTCTGGCAATTCGTGCATAAGATGCCACTTTTCAAGCAGAAATTGCATAGCTGGCTTTTCACCTTCTTTTAGGTCCTCCGAAGCAAATGGAAGCGAGCATGATGCACTTTTCTATGGGGCTGTGGCTGTGATGCTTCGCTCCTAATGCTGCATATTTCGGGCTTCTAAGGTTAGTGTGCGAATAAATATATTGTGGTGTAACGATCGCTTGTTGGTGTCGACGGAAACCTTTTAACGAGCATTACCATCGTAAAGATCTGTCTTGTCTAAAATCAAGGTGAAAAGCTTGACTGAAGAAGCATTTCTTACTGGGCGTCCTCTTCGCATTCTCCGATTGTTGCACGAAGAAGGTAATCGGGCTTCAGTTTTCACACTGGAAGTCAGGCAACGCGAGTTGGCTGCACAATTAGGGATAAGTCGTCAAGCGTTGAACGTTCACCTACGCAAACTCCGAGATAACCACTATATTCGCACTGGTCGAGGGTTCATCGACATCACTGAGAAAGGTCTGCACGCTCTAGGGATATCCATCAGTCCAGCTTTTGTCTTCTTGAAAATTTCCCCACTAAAACGGAAGCAAGCCTACGAACAAATCTTCACATTTCCGATTCAACGGGTCTTCAGGGTAACTGGTGAGATGGACGCCATACTGGTTATTGACCGCGACAAACTTGAGGATGCATTGAGCATGTTGGGAAACGTTGAAGGCGTACTAGATACAAGGACTTATATCGCGATTCAAACACTGAAGTAAACTTCATGATCTAGGGGGTTCATCTTTGAAGCTTTTCGAGTTTGAAGCGAAAAAAATCCTTGCTGACCATGGGATTCCTATACCTCGAGGTGTTTTAGCCACTTCACAAACCGAGGTTCGAGAGATCACTCACACGTTCACCCCTCCTTATGTTGTCAAGGCTCAGGTGTTAGTCGCTGGACGAGGAAAAGCTGGCGGAATCCAATTCGCAACATCCTCAGAACAGCTCTCTCACATCTCCTCAAAGATCCTTGATATGGAAATTAAAGGTCTCAAGGTCGAGAAGATTCTGATCGAAGAAAAAACAAAGACAAAAAATGAGTTATATTTCGGAGTTGCAGTTGACAGATCGCGTCGCTGTTATGTAGCCATCGCTTCCCCCGAAGGAGGTATGAATATTGAAGAAGTGGCAGCGAAGTCCCCTGAAAAGATTTTAAAGGTATCTGTGAATCCGATCTTTGGCTTTCGAAGCTTTCATGCGACTAAGATGGCATCTGACCTTGGGTATTCAGGGAAATCGTTGGTTGTTCTTGCTGATATCTTTCATCGACTTTACCGAATAGCCTTACAGTATGATGCTGAGCTGATTGAGATGAACCCTATTGTGGAGACAGTTGATGGGGCTTTCATTGCAGTCGATGCAAGAATTATATTGGATGACAACGCGCTCTATCGGCATCCTGATTTCAAAGAACGGCTCTTCGAGGAGAAGAAAACAGAGCTGACTCCTGATGAAATTCGGGCTCGCAAAGCAGGCTTGGCGTACGTCAAGCTAGATGGCGATATTGGCATAATGGGCAATGGTGCTGGATTGGTGATGGCCACTCTGGATACTGTTCACCTACACGGTGGGAAACCAGCCAACTTTCTCGATGTGGGTGGCGGAGCCTCAGTCGATCGTGTTGCAGAAGCTTTAACAATTCTGCTGTCAGATCCACGGATTTCTGTCATTCTAGTCAACATTCTAGGCGGCATCACTCGTTGTGATGACGTCGCCAAAGGGATATTAGCGGCTAAGACTCAGATCTCTTTTTCTAAACCCATCGTCATACGACTCGTCGGTACAAACGAGGAGGAAGGACAACGTATCCTCACTCAAAACGGCATTCACGTCTTGAATAGCATGGATGAAGCGGCTCAACAAGCAGTTGCACTCTCCAGAGGCGGGCGATGACGCGTGGAACGCTTCTTTGACAAGGATATGAGAGTGGTAGTTCAAGGAATAACTGGTTCACAGGGACGATTTCACACTCAGCTGATGCTGAACTATGGAACTAATATAGTAGCAGGTGTTACACCGGGAAAACGTGGCAGCGAGGTTCATGGTGTACCAGTCTATAATACGCTAGATGAAGCGGTACGAAGAAAACAAGTAAACACCTCCATAATCTTCGTCCCCGCTCCCTACGCAGCAGAAGCTGCCTTAGAAGCGATCGAGGCAAACATCAAGACCTTAGTTATCATCACAGAGCACATTCCGATAAGAGACTCGATTGAAATAATGAGTTACGCTGAGAAACACGGGGTCATCGTAGTTGGGCCCAACACCCCAGGCGTGATTGTTCCTACTTCCTGTAAACTCGGAATAATGCCCGCTCACGTCTTCAAGGAAGGTAATATTGGCATTGCCTCTCGTAGCGGAACACTAACTTACGAGATCGCAGCGGAGCTCTCGCGACACGGATTAGGTCAATCAATATGCTTAGGACTTGGGGGAGACCCTGTTGTCGGGTTAAGTTTTGTGAAAGTTCTATGGATGTTTGAACGACATCAAAAAACTCAGTCGATTGTCTTGATTGGTGAAATCGGTGGCAACGCCGAAGAACAAGCTGCTGAATACATCTCTTCCCAAGAGTATTCCAAGCCTGTTGTTGCGTATGTAGCTGGACGTACTGCACCAAGAGGTAAACGGATGGGGCATGCTGGGGCAATTGTGATGGGGAAAACTGGCACAGCAGAATCAAAAATCACTACCTTAAAATCCGCCGGAGTTAAAGTTGCGGAAAAAACCAGCGATATTCCAAGATTTCTCTCCTAAAGATTGAAGAAATACGGTTAGAACACAGGAGTCAGTTAGATAGGGTAATCGGAACCCAAACATATATCTGTCGTTTCGTCTTGAAAGGTGGCGTAAAGGAAGACAGAATCATTGCCAGTTACTGATCTGCAGAAAAAGACTTTAGCGCAACGTCATAGGCTTTATAAGAAAATCTGCAGACGATGCGGTGTTTCCAACGCTTCATCTGCTGTCAAATGTCGGAAGTGTCGCAGTAAGAATCTTCGCTGGAAAAAGCGCGAGCTAGTCCGCTAATATCTCGCTCTCATTCTCTGCTTCCTCCCCTTCAAAGGCAACGAAGTCTCTCCAACCTTTTGTGATCTGTCTGATCCGCGGGATGTTTGCTCCTATGATTTGTAGACGAAAGAGGCTCTTCAATGTTCTAGCTATTTGCTCCAGGAGAAAATTAGGACGCTGTATGAAGAACTGCCTGTAATAATATCGGACTAAATCCTTCATTTCTTCGTAGGGAAGAGTGTCGGGGTGTACATTTGCAGCACAGATTCCCATCTCCCAATATTCATCCTCCAACTCCTTTGTCAAGTAGCCTTGCTCCTTGAACTCGTCCCAGAGAGCCATACCGGGAAAGATGCCTAAGATATTGAATTGAGGGATGTCCAGCGGTATCTCTTGAGCAAACTTCAATGTCCTTACGACTTCTATCCTAGATTCTGTCGGTGCCCCTATGATGAAGGAGCCTACGATCATGTCCATCCCAGCTTTACGAGCTGTTTCCACAGCTCTCTTAGATTGATCGGGCGTAATCCGTTTATCGTAATAATCGAGAATTCTTTGATTGGCACTTTCGATACCATAGTAAATTATTCGACATCCAGCTTTGACCATCAAGCTCATAAGCTCCTTGCTAGTGTGGTTCACCCGACCTTCACAAATCCATTCGATGTCGAGTTTAGATTTGATTATCTCCTCGCAGAGCTGAATTACCCGTTTCAGGTTTATCGTAAAGCTGTCATCCACGAAAAGAAACTGTTGATATCCCTCGGTGACAAGCTGTTCTAGCTCCTTTAAGGTCCCGTCGACTGATCGAGGACGCCAGGTGCAATTTACGATCTTCTGGCACCCACAAAACCTGCAACTGTAAGGGCACCCTCTTGAGGATAGGAGCGTTGTGAACTTCTTCGGAGCTCCAATAGCGCCTACGAGGGTCGAGTGGTATTCTACGTTGAGGAGTGTTCTATCTGGGATCGGGAGGGCGTCGATTTTTTCCATTAGAGGTCTATCTGGTGTGGATGTTACTTTCCCGTGTCTTCGAAAGGTTATCCCCTTGACTTTCTTCAAGTCCTTTTTTCGTTGGATGTGTTCTACGAGCTCCTTCGCTGTGACTTCTCCTTCTCCTCGAACAACGATGTCTACTTGAGGATACTTGGTTAATATCCGAAAGTCATTGAAGCTGGCGTAATAGTTGCCAAAGACGGTTAGGATGTCTCTGTCATGTTTCTTGACCTCAGCTGCGATCCGTGCTGCTGTTTTTCCAGAACTTGCGAGTGCTGAGAAGCCGAGTAAGTCTGGGCTTTCCTTCTTCACCCACCTCAGCGTTTGCTCGAGTGAGTATCTCTCTGCTGCTTGATCTAGGATTGAGACTTCGACTCCCTCCTCTTTCAGGAGTGTGGCGACGTATAAGACTCCAAGAGGAGGCCACGCACCAATCACCTTACTCTTCTCAGTCAACGACAATTCTTCATTTGCAGCAGGACATATGAAGGAAAATTTCATGTTTCTGGAGTTTCCAAAAGTTACACTCTTATCTCAGCTTAAGAGAGTTTTCGTTATCTCAATCGGTTCTACCACGTATCAACTCGAGTGTTTGATTGAATCGAATAGTAGCCAACGCTCAAAACCAATAAATATCTCTGGATATGAAACCCTCAATTGGTCTTATTGGGCCGGTAGTCCAGCTCGGTTAAGACGTCGCCCTCACGCGGCGAAGATCGCCGGTTCGAATCCGGCCCGGCCCATTCTATACTACGAAATAGAAAAAGAGGGAGAACGGGAAGCTAACACGTCAGGTAGAAGCCTAATCACCGTGTTCAGCGTAGATGGTTTCATTCCAATCTCGGTTGGATTGCTACAGCTGTACGGGTTTGCTCGACTCCTTCCATCGATTGGAATTTTGCGAGAATATCGGTTAAGACTTCCATGTTTGGAAAATCCAAGTAGGCGACAACATCGAATTGCCCTGTGACTGCATGAGCCATCTTCACATTTCCGATCTTAAGGGCTTTGCTAGCTATCTCCCAAGACTTACCAGCTTTGCAGTTTACCAATATGTATGCTTCCACGGGTTTCACCCACATTCTTATCCTTCTATACTGTCTCAGAGTTTTTTCTGTCTTTGGGTCCTAACACTCAGTCGTCTTATGAAGCAGTCTTTCAGAAAATTTAAAGAAGAGCTGATGCATGATCTTGAAGTGTTGCCGAGGTAGCTCAGCCTGGGAGAGCACCCGGCTGAAGACCGGGTTGTCGCCGGTTCAAAC
>CP070765.1:842920-860109 GCA_020345645.1 Candidatus Bathyarchaeota archaeon
GATAGCGATGATCCCGGCGAAGATGTAGAGAAAGTAGAACGCGACCCAGCTCATCGTAAACCACGTCTGGTTCACGCCAAAGAGACTGTTGCCCCAAGACACGGGATTGAACCATTTGTCGCTGTTTTCGCCCGCACCAGGCGTTCTTGGCCCAGCAGCTCCTAAAGCCGTGTCAACGAGCCTAGCCCAGTTTCCCCATCGACCACCAAACTCAAGCCAATCCTGCGACGGCGGATGGTTACCTACACCCTTCTCACCTAGAGCCACTAACTGAAGGTCACTTGGCGCTAGCGTGATAGCGTTTCCCACCGTGTCGCTTTCAAACCCGAGTCGACCTTGGTACGGTCGGAAATAGTTGGCATGCGAGCCCAAGGCCACATACACCCGAGGATGAGTGTCATCAAGCTTCTCCACGTCATCCCAAGACGCCCATTCCCCACCATGGTGCTGAGAGTAGGCAACGTACTGCGGAGTCTCAGCCGCGTTGAGGATCACCGTGATCATCTCCCAATCACCCTGGTGCTGGTTCAATGAACCCGGGTTGTACGCGTAGAAGAACCAGTACTGCACCACATAGCTTCCAACTACCTCGGTCACGCGAGAGTAAACGACGTAACCGAGGGCGTCTTTTCGCTGTTCATAATCCTCAGCGATCGCCTCAAAGGCACCAAGGGTGTTGTTCAGGAAGTAATCTTCAGTTGCGTACTCGGAGATGCTGGTGATGGAGGGAGCAGGATCAATCAGCATGTTTGTATCGTTCTCGAACTTGAGAGCGAGAACAGAATTATCGATGTGGTAACTGACGTTGGTGGGGAAGAACTGCTCACCATCTGCAAAGTGAAGCGATGGCGCAAACCGGGTCGCAAGCTCGTGTTCCGTCGAGTCCAGAATACCATCGTTATCTGAATCTTCCTGCGCTGCGACGGAGCTGATGAAAGAGGCTAGAAGTAACCCGACGAGAAACGCAGTGAGAACGGAGCCAGGTCTTCGCAGACGCTTCACAACATCAATCTCCTAATTGAGTACTGGCGTGTTCTATCCTCAGCTATAAAGATTTTACCTAAAAACACCGTGCACTCGGGCTTCCAAGAGCTATAAGCAATTACTTCGTACAATAGCATGCAAGGGTCACCATGAAGGAGTATGAGCTTATCGCGATCGGCACGGGTTCAGCGATGAATATCGTGGGTGCAGTGGTTCAAAGGAACCCGGAGATGAAGGTTGCAGTCATCGATAAGGATGAACCAGGGGGCATTTGCCTCACTCGCGGCTGCATCCCATCAAAGATGCTGCTTTACCCAGCGGAGTTAATACGAACCATTGCCAACACTGAGAAGTTCGGAATCGACGTCCAAGTCAAAGAAGTCGACTTTCAACGTGTGATGGAGCGCATGCGGAAGGCGATTCAGAAAGACATCGACACGATCCGCCAAGGGCTCTCTAATTCGGAGAACATTGATTATTACCCTGCTCCAGCGGAGTTCGTGGGACCTTATAAATTGAGGGTGAGTGATCAGACCATCACTTCGAAGATGATCCTGCTCTGCACAGGATCGAAGCCCACAGTTCCCCCGATAAAGGGCTTAGAGGACGTAGGTTACCTTACCAGCGACACATTCCTGCAAATGACCCGATTACCCAAGCGTATCGCTGTGATTGGGGGAGGTTACATCGCAGCCGAATACGGTCATTTCCTGTCTGCAATGGGATCAATCGTCACAATCATCGGGCGCAACCCGCAGTTCCTCAAACAAGAAGAACCAGAGATCTCAGCACTAGCTAAACGAGAATTAGAGAAATACATGACGATACTCACCAACCACGAGGTCAAAGAAGTCCGGAAAACCTCAACGGGAAAGAAGTTACTCACCATCAACAGGGCAGATGGCGCTCAGATAGCGATTGATACTGAAGAGATCTTAGTAGCGACAGGACGAAGCTCACACACAGACCTCCTGCACCCTGAAAAAGCAGGGATAGACACTGACAGAAATGGATGGATCATTGTCGACGAATACATGGAGTCGTCCCAGCCCAACATCTGGGCGTTCGGGGACGCTAATGGAAAACACCTGTTCAAGCACGCAGCGAACTACGAATCGCAAATCGTGTACTACAATGCAGTGCTGAAGAAACGCGTAAAGGCAGACTATCACGCGATCCCGCACGCCGTCTTCACATACCCCGAAATTGGCGCTGTGGGGCTCCGTGAACGTGAAGCCATAGAGAGATTCGGAGCAGACAACGTGCTCATCGGCTTTTACAGGTACGAGAACACCGCCAAAGGGGAAGCTATGGCGGTGAGAGACTATTTCGTCAAAGTAATCGTGAAGAGAGACGACCTGAAGATTCTAGGGGCACACATCATTGGACCACACGCTTCAGTGCTCATACAAGAAGTCGTTAACCTCATGTACACGACAACCCAGAACATCACACCCATAACCCGGGGGATGCACATTCATCCAGCACTGACCGAAGTGGTCGAAAGAGCCTTCCGGTCCCTCATGGAACCAGCACATTACCATCACGTCCAAGAAGGGCACACGCACTCATGACGCCGCATCAGGCACGAATTAATTTAAGATCTTCTGATTATTCCAATCGATCGCGGGACCTAAACATTACAGGCGCAGACGGTGTCCGAGTAAATGCAAACCGCAAAAGACGAACCCTACCATGTCTCAATCGAAATCGTGAATAGACACTGCCAAGTCACGAAAACGCTCAAAGAGTCCGGTGTAAACCAATTCAACATCATCGATTTACGGAGTGCTAAGTCCAATACAACTAGGCACTTAGTAAAAATCCCTTCACAGCAAGTGGATCGAATCCCTCAAAGGGTGAAAATCAGTCAGAATAATGGTAAGATAGAAACCTCCGTCTGGATCGACAGTAGTGGTTGTGACGTCTGCACAACTATTCTCTCCAATAGTTCGTTCCTCATATCGGGAAGAACCGTTGAAGACGGAGCACTGCTGTACTCGTTTATCGCTCCAAGCTTTGAAGCGTTCCAGACGATCATTTCGGAGTTGGAAGGAAAAGGTTTCACACCGAAGATACTGGAAGTGGGAAAATTCCAAAGGCAACGAGCGATTCTCACCGAGAAACAGGAAAGAGTATTGTGGTTTGCACTGAAAATGGGATTCTTTGAGTACCCAAAGAAGATTCACACAGAAGAACTTTCACGTAGACTCAAAATTTCACCATCAACCTTGTCTGAAACGTTACGAAGAGGAATTCGCAGATTACTGGAAGATCACTTCGAAACATAACTGGGCCAGTAAACCGAGTTTCCGTATGAGGACTGGTCAGAACCCCGAGGATGTGCGGGATAGATTTAAGCTCAGGAATACGAAAAGAAAAGTCCAGATGGATGATCAAATGTTCTGTTATCAATGTGAGCAAACATCAAACGGAAAAGGCTGTGAGCGAATCGGTGTCTGCGGCAAAACCCCTGAAGTCGCCACCCTTCAAGATTTACTGATTTACACGTTGAAAGGCCTCTCTCAAGTCGCACTCGAGGCGAGGAAGCATGGATTAGACCTCAACGAAGTGAACCGGTTCACGCTCGAAGCCATGTTTTCAACCCTGACAAACGTCAGTTTTGACGCCTCTAGATTTGTAGAGTTCATCAAGCAAGGCGCGAAACACCGCAACGTGTTGAAGGAAAAAATCAAGGCGAAAGGCAGTAACCTAAAGTTCCCTGAAGGCCCTGCGAATTTCTCTCCTGCAGAAACAGAAGCCGACCTAATACAACAGGGATTGGAGGTGGGCGTGAAATCCACTCCCACCGTGGATCCAGACATCCTCTCGCTTCGAATGACCCTGCTTTACGGACTCAAAGGAGTCGCCGCTTACGCCTATCACGCCTTAACGTTAGGAGAGAAAGACGACGCAGTCTTCGCTTTCGTACATGAGGGGCTCGCAGCGACACTGAATGAGTCATTAAACATGGCACAGCTCTTGGGTTTACTGATGCAGTGCGGGAAAATCAACCTGCGTGCAATGGAGTTGCTGGATGCTGGGCACACGAAAACGTATGGGCACCCTACTCCCACCTTGGTTCCGCTTGGACCGAAGAAGGGAAAGGCGATCCTAGTTTCAGGACACGACCTCAAAGACCTGGAGAAGCTCCTTGCACAGAGTGAAGGAAAAGGGATCTACGTCTACACGCATGGTGAGATGCTGCCAGCTCACGGATATCCGACTCTTAAGAAGTTCAGTCACTTCTACGGGCATTACGGAACAGCGTGGCAGAACCAGAGAAGAGAGTTTGCAGAGTTTCCCGGGGCGATCGTGATGACTACAAATTGCATCCAGAAACCGCAGGAATCGTACGAAGGGAATATTTTCACAACTGGATTGGTGAGTTGGCCAGGAGTCCACCATGTCATAGATAAAGATTTCACGCCGGTGATCGAAAAAGCCCTCGCTATGCCGGGTTTCCCCGAGGACCGTCAAAGTGGAGCGGTAACCGTAGGATTTGCCCACAACACGTTGATCGGCTTAGCTGGCAAGATCGTTGAAGCCGTCAACAACAAGCGTATACGCCACTTCTTCTTAGTCGGCGGATGCGACGGTGCTAAAGCAGGTCGCAACTACTACACCCAATTCGTAGAGAAAACGCCTAAAGACACCGTAGTACTAACGCTCGCATGCGGAAAATTCCGATTCTTCGACAAGCAACTCGGTTCCATCGATGGCATACCGCGACTCATCGACATCGGACAGTGCAACGATGCCTACTCGGCGATAAAGACTACCATAGCGTTGTCAGAAGCGTTCGGAGTCGGCGTCAATGAGCTTCCGCTGAGCATGATCCTGTCGTGGTACGAGCAAAAAGCGGTCGCCATCCTCTTAACCCTCCTCCACCTCGGCATCAGAAACATCAGATTAGGACCCAGCCTACCCGCCTTCCTAACACCCAACGTTCTGAACACTCTTGTCGAAAAATTCAACATAATGCCGATAACAACGCCTGATGAAGACCTCAATGCAATTCTCAGTTGATCAACGAATTCCCGAAGAAAACTTTAAGGTGGATTAGATACACAAGTCGGACTATATAGAAAACCCAGTGTAGGAGGGATTGAATGACAGAAAAAATGCAAGTTTACCGATGCAACGTCTGCGGTAACATCGTGGAAGTTCTACATCCTGGTGCAGGAACCCTGGTCTGCTGTGGCCAGAATATGGAGTTGCTAACTGCGAAGACTACTGATGCGGGCTTAGAGAAACACGTCCCAGTAATCGAGAAAACGGAGAACGGAATCACCGTGAAAGTGGGGTCAATTCCGCATCCAATGGAGCAGGCACACTACATCGAATGGATTGAAGTCATCGCAGATGGCAAAGTATGCCGGCAGTTCCTGAAGCCGGAGACAAAGCCGGAAGCGGTATTCCGAATCAAAGGAGAAAAAATCAAGGCGAGAGAGTACTGCAGCATCCACGGACTATGGCGGTCCTAACAACACGACCCAAAGTCCTTACAGACCATGCGTAAGATCAAGAACACATGCAAAACTAGTAGCTAAGCTACTTTCTGGAATCCAGATTCGAGAGTGCCGCAGACAGGGCATCTTTCTGGCGGCGAGCTTTCAGCAATGTAACCGCAGGTTGTGCAAACGTAGTAGTCGACAAGTCGCTCAGCTATCAGATGGTTGAGGGCTTTCTTGTAGAGTTTTGCGTGGATGTCTTCGACATCACGGGCTTGTGAAAACACCAAGGCAGCAGTCTCTTCACCTTCTTCTTCTGCTTCTCGCAGCATCTTGGGGTAATGTACGCCATTTACTGCTGTTTCCGACTGGAAGGCTTGTTCAAGGTTACTCTGCGTATCAGCAACAGATTCTAACAATGCAAAGTGCCGTTGCGCATGAATAGATTCAGCCATAGCGACTGCCCTGAAGAGACGAGCAATCTGCGGTAACTCCTCGACTTCAGCTTTCTTAGCGAACGTGAGAAGCCTCTGATGCGCTTTAGCTTCGCCAACAAATGCAACGTGCACATTCTCAGCCGTTCGTTCCCTCAACTCAATTCAACCTCCTCCTTGCAGACACAATTCTTCATCGCTACGTGCCTCGGTCGTTGGTTTGAGGATTGTTAAGGAGCATGACCTATAGTTGGCAGGCTGACAGTGTTACTTGCGAGCTGGTTTTCAGGGCTCTTCATGTTTCTGCACAATATCATCGGCTAAGCGGTCGAGCGCCCGGAAATCCTTGTCAGTAGGGTAGCCTTTGATGAGGACAGGTTCAAGTAACTCAACCTTCAGGTTGGACAGCGTACTCGTGATCTGCTCGAGTAGTCGTCCGCCCCAACCATATGATCCGATCACCGAAGCAAACTTCGCTTTTGGCCTGAGAGCGTTAGCAAGGAAGGCTGCATAAACCGCGTGCGGGTGGGGACCGGCTAGGACCATAGGTGACCCAATCACGATGGTGGATGCATCCACTAGTGCCATTGCGAGTTTTCCGATGTCGGTTCGAGGTAAGTCGAACTGCTGCACGGTTACGCCTTTTGCCACCAACGCTTCGACTAAGTAGTCTACCATCTTCTTGGTGCTTCCGTGCATTGAAACGTAGGGTAATACGACGAGGTTCTTCGGTGGGGCATAGACCCAGTCTTGGTATGCTTCCTGTATGAACTCGGGTTTGCGATGGATCGGTCCGTGGCTGGGTGCGATTACATCGATAGGTAACCCTTTAATTTTCTCCAAGTTCTTCTGGATCACCTGCCTGAAAGGCATCATAATTTCCGCGTAGTATCGTTTCGCTGCCTCGTAAACCATGCCTTCGTCAGTCACGTACAGATCAGATGTAGCGATGTGTGACCCAAATAGATCGCATGGAAAGAGAATCTTGTTCGGTTGCAGGTATGTGAGCATGGTTTCAGGCCAGTGGACCCATGGGGCATGGATAAACTCGAGGGTTTGGCCGCCTAATGAGAGCGTCTCGTGGTCTTCCACCGTTCGAATACGGTGTTCAGGTGCTAGCTGTAGTGCGACGAGGAAGGACCTGCACTTGGGAGTCGTGACAACCTTGGCGTCGGGGTAGAGCTGCAGGATTTGAGGTAACGTTCCCGAATGGTCTTGTTCTGCATGGTTCACGACGACGTAATCCAGCGTGGTCACTTGTAGCCGTTTTAGATTCTCTTTAAGCGAAGTCGCCATCGTTGGATCGACGGTGTCAATCAACGCGGTTTTTTCGGTGCCTTTCACCAGGTAAGCATTGTAGCTTGTTCCATCGGGGAGGGGGATCAACTCGTCGAAGAGTCGTCGATCCCAATCAACTGCGCCCACCCAGAAGACACCTTCCTGCAGTTCCCGGGGTCTCATTTAAGGTTCCTCTTCAAACTGGTCTTTGGGGGCTCCACACATTGGACAGACCCAGTCGTCAGGCAGGTCTTCGAATGGAGTCCCGGGAGCTATTTCGGACTCGGGATCGCCTTTTTCCGGATCGTACACATATCCACAGACAGTACATCGGTATTTCGTCATTTTCACTTTCTCTCATTCATTAAGGTGAGTTGAGTTAAAGGAACGTCGCCTTCTTAATCGTTTGGTCGTCAGCGTTGACACTTCCGTATTCCGTGGGAGAAGGAACAACGTGGTTATGATGACGCTAGGCTTTGAGCGTTCTCACGAAAAAGTATTCCAAGATGTCTTTAGCGTAGGACAAAAACGCTTTTCGTTCATTTTGGAGGAATTTCCGGTGAGATGTGAACGCCTGAATCTTCTCGTCGAAGACGACTTTCCCGATTTTCCTGATCCGCAGGGAAATATCATGATCTTCGGACGTGAGGAGTCTTTCATCGAAGCCTTTGATCCGCTGGAAAGCGTTCGCCCGGAAGGCGCAGGATGCACCCCAGAAGAGTGGATAGTTAATCTTCACAAGGATTCTTTGGAGCGTGTTAGTAAGGTCATACAGATATGGGCGCTTTATTTTCTCAAGGGAAAACAGAGAACCAGTGGCACAGACCACGCTTTGGTCCTGGAAAGCCTCGAGAATGCCTTTCAGCCACGACTCGGCTGCAACGGTGTCAGCGTCAAGGAAGGCCAGCACATCACCTGTTGCCATCTTGGCGCCCAGGTTTCGCTGGATACTCGGGCTTCTTTTCGGAGAGATCACGACTTTGTCAGCGTACTTCTCCGCGATCTTCACCGTGGCATCGGTGCTTCCGCCATCAACCACTATTATCTCTGAGTCTTCGCAACCTTTTTGTTTTTTCAACGAAATCAAACAGTCCTCCAGATACTGTTCTTCATTCAACGTGGGGACAATCGTTGAAACCAGAGGGGTCAGGTTGGGTCACTCTCGGATAGGATATTCTAGATGCATAAAACATTTAACCTTAATCCAAATCCCTGTGTAGGGTCATGTACCTGCAGATACAAGTTCTGGCAAGATTCACGAGAATCAAGGCTTACCTACCTACGCTTTTCACAATTATCCCACTGATCTTCCTGATCTCGCCACAGAACTTGCTATCATTCACAACAGTGGTAATCTTCTTGGCCAACCTCTTTTTGACAGCTTTTATATATGCTTATAATGATGTAGAAGACGCTGCAGACGATTATAACATTCTCGAGAAAAGACGAAGAAATCCTATTGCCAATGAGAACCTGTCAAAAACGCACGGGTACATCATCAGTTTCATTCTATTACTAATCGGGTTGTCCTTGCTCGCAGCAATTAGCACGTTAGTATTTCTTCTCGGGGTAGCCCTTAGCTTGGTGGGGTTCTTCTATTCATGGAAACCCGTCCGATTCAAATCGATGCCTTTCATGGATATCATATCACACATAATTTGCTTGGGAGCACTCCAGTTCCTCATCACCTACCTAGCATTCCGACCCATCGACCTCTTCGTCATCCCCTTCCTCATGATCATCTTACCATTTTCGTTGATGGTTGAAGTGCTCTACGAGCTACGAGACTTCAATGTCGACAGAGACACCAATATACAAAACACGATTCAACGCCTGGGAAAAGTGAACTTAAAGAAGCTGTTAATTGCGTCTGGTGCGACAGCACTCGTCGGATTCACCCTCATATTTCTCACGATCCAATCAGAATATGGGGTTCTCATCATTTTGGGATCCATAATAGTAAGTATCGCCCTTGTTTCAAAGGTGAATAAATTCTTGACTCAGACCAACGCAGGTGCGATAGGTAATCCCAACTAGGTCTGTGGGGTTAGTTCATGAAGGGCGGAATGATTGGTAGCCCGGGAGAGATTCGAACTCTCGTCAGAGGGTCCAAAGCCCTCTATGCTTGTCCTCTACACCACCGGGCTGCGTTAACTGGCTATATACGCTCCCATCATAAAAATTCTTAACACCCACCCCTTTCATCAATTCATAGGTGGTGGCTGTGGGGGTTAATTTAACACCGATCATGGTCAAACGGATTTTGACGTTGAATCAGCTTCGAGGTAGAAACCTAGCCGTTGACGCGAGCAACTACCTGTATCAGTTTTTGGCGTTAATCCGAACCAAGGATGGGACTCCGTTAAAGGATTCTCGTGGGAACATCACATCACATCTTGCTGGGTTGATGTTTCGCTCAACGCGGCTACTCTGCGATTTCAACATCGACCTCATCTTCGTTTTCGATGGGAAACCACCCGCCCTGAAGCAGGAAACCATCAGAGAAAGACGGAAACAGCGGGATCGGGCAGTGGACAACTGGCAAAAAGCGCTGCAGACCGAAGACTACGACACGGCGTTTTCCAAGGCGGTTATGACTAGCCGATTGACGAAGAACATGCGGGAAGACGCCAAAAAACTGCTCAGTCTCCTTGGCATCCCTTGTGCTGAGGCTCCAAGCGAAGCAGAGGCTCAGATCGCGTTCATGGCGAAACAGGGAGATGTTTGGGCTGCTAGCAGCAAAGACTATGACACCCTTCTCTTCGGTACACCGCGATTGCTCCGTTTCCTAACCATCTCCGGACAAGAGTACCTTCCGAGCAAAGGGGTATCCAGACCAATAGAACCCGAGTTAATCACCACCGCCGAATTGTTGGACCATCACCGGATAACTAGGGCTCAGCTCGTGGATCTCGCGATCCTCATTGGAACCGACTTCAACGAAGGGGTTAAAGGCGTTGGTCCGAAGACTGCTCTGAAACTCGTTCAGAAGCATGGAGCCATAGAGAAGCTGCCCATTGAGGTCCGCACGAAAATCACATCTCAATACAGGGAGATCAGAGAGATCTTCCTCAACCCACCAACAACCTCAGACTACGATCTAACCTACAGGCCATTCCAAGAAAAGGAGCTCTTCCGTTTTCTCTGCGATGAAAGAGACTTCTCCCCTGAAAGAGTGGAGACGATAGCCTGTCGAATGAGAGAGTTCCACAGGTTCAGGCAGTCAAGGCTTGAAAAATGGTTCACTTAACACTTAGTTCAATGCATATGCGTCAAGTACAGGGTTATAGTACAGTTAGTTTACCGTATCGTCCAACGTTCAGCTGCGTTTCTCCTCGGAACGATGTGACGTACCCATTTTCGATTTTTATCTGGTCGTTTTCCTTTACTTGCGTAATCTGCTCGTTCCACAAGGTTAGCTTTATCTGGCCAGTGTCGTCAGCCAACACCGCGTCTGCCACCTGATAAGTCTCATTCTTGTACCGAGACATAACTTCACGGGTAGCGTGCTTCTCAATGATCCGCCCTTCCACGTCGACCTGCTTCATCCCGTTCTTCAAGTCATTAATCTTCAAGGTGTTCACCTACAAAGAATGTTGAAAGATAGTGACTTGGAGGGTCACGTTGGGATATAAGTCTTATGCGGGGCGTTTAATTTTCATTTGCCAATCATCGAACTCAAAAGGTCACAGTTTGAGATACCATAAGAGCATGGTTTCGTGTGAAACAGCTGGGGAAGCAGAGTACGCATATCGATGAATGGCACCGAGTTCACACCCTCGCTTTGCGTAGAAGCGGCAACCAGGGATGTTCACATTCTGGGTCTCAATCTTCAACAGCGTACATCCTCTACTCCGAGCCCAATCCACAACGTATGTTAGAAGCCGAGTTCCTATACCACTACGTCGCCGATCTGGATGAACCCGGATGTCCCAGAGGACTGCTAGATCCCTGCGGTTCTCTAACAGATTGATCTCAGGAGTATCGAAAGCTACCGCGGCACCGCCAACAGGACGCCCCTCATCAAAAGCGAGGAAGAACCCCCATTGACTGATGTCAAACGTATTTTCCCAATTGATCGGTCGATCTCGACCATCGCCCTGACGGTCATAGTCCTTCGTGTAAGGGTCAACTTTCTTCTCTACCAACGAGAATCCGCCTAATCCATGATCAACCGCATCAACGTGGAAAATCGATTTAACACGAAACGCAGTCGGTATTTCTGCATACTGGGAAAGTGCTTCAGCACCTACCTCTTTGATTTCAATTGCCACAGATAATTCCATCTAGGTATGGAGGTCTTTTGTCTCTTTTCTGATGTGAATCTGAGTATTAGTCCATCATTCTAGTTTGTACCATCGGCGTCCAGTGCTCAAAGGGCATGGGATTCTGCTTCGCTTAACTCGAGCTTCGCTTTCACTAACTTCCTATAGAGGACTGTTACTTTGGCATCGTCCTTGGCTACTACTGCCTTCAGAAGGTCGCCTTCGATCTCAGCAACTTCAAGGCGTTGGTAGTAGTCCAAGGATTCTTTAAAGTGGGCTAGTACGATTTTCCCAGTTATTACAGGATGGTTGTTTGTGACGTTGGCTTCAGGGAAACGGATTCCATGCTCCAATTCGACTTCCAGCCCGAGTTTAAAATCCTTGATGGGAATTTCCATGTCTTCTGCTTCGATTTCTGCCAAGATTATTCTCACTTCGTCCAGCGATACTTCCGCTTTCTCGAGCAGAGTCCAGTCGCTAATATTCAGTTCCTTGCAGACTCGTTTGACTTCTTGGATAGAGATGTAGTTTGGGAGTTTCAATTGAATTCACGAGAACCAGTTGGCTTTGGTGAAGTAAAAGCTTTGTTCGATGGCATGTATGAATATGATGGTTAGGTGAATATTCTCGTATCGTAATATAGGTTAAATCTTTTAAAGCCTCAGAGCATACAGATATCACAGGGTTAATGGAGTCTATAACGGGAGAAGGCAAAATGGCAGCTCTTGAGGAACAGGTGACGAAGATTCTGACGACGGAAGAGATAGCGAACATCAAGAGGATGATTGAAAAAGACCACGCGATCGATTGTCTATTCCTTTTGATTCTTGGTAAGGGGAAATGGAAGCAGGCAAAGGAGTATATGAACGAGCATGGGTTAACGCTGAGCGATGGCACCTATCGATCCCGTATGATCGAAATTACGCAACTGGATCTGGCGAAGGCGATTCCCATCGATCCCCTGAAGAAGCGGTATGAGATCACGCCGAAAGGTCAGAAGATAGCCACAAAACTGCTTGCACTCTTACAGGACGTTTAGGGCTATCGTAAACTTACAATCAACAATCGCTTGTGCATCACCTTTAACGCTGACGAGTAGTCAGGTCTCTTGATCTTTTGATAACGATTTTCTCCAATGGCAGTTCTTGGGTTCCATGGGAACGATATCTATAAAAAGGGATTACATCTCCTCTGTACTGCAGAAGCTTGATAAGGCATGACTGAAGAACCTGAGGATAAAGTTGTTTCGCCTGAGAAACTCTTGATCGATCAACCTTCTGATTTTCAGTTCCATGCTGCTTACGTCGCGTATTCTGAAGCCTACGATAACGCTTCGAATCCTGAAACGCAGGAGCAGTTGAACAAGATGATTCTAGCGCTCCAGCAAAAAGAGATTGATCATCGAACCTTCTACGAAACCCTTGATAGACACCGGTCAGCTCAACAAGATTTCCGTAGACCCCAGATCAAGACCCAGCGAAAACGAGATTGGCGACGCCAGACGCAACGGCGGGAACGGAACAAACGACATCGAAAATAGCTACTTTTGGCAGCGAGCTGAGCCGAGAATCCTTTTAAGCCACGTTCACGGTGGTTTGCCGACAATGTTTGCTGTGGAAACTGAGAAACTGACGAAACGGTATGGGAAGACTTTCGCCCTGAAAAACCTAGATTTCACCATCGATGACAACGAGATCATGGTCCTTCTAGGACCAAATGGCTCCGGTAAAACGACCCTGCTGCTTATCCTGGCGACCGTGCTCAAGGCGACTTCCGGGTCAGCGAAAGTGATGGGGATGGATGTGTCCTCGCAGTCAACGCGAGTGAGGAAAATCCTTGGCATAGCGTTTCAGGAAGCCCGAGGGTTCTGGAGGCATAAACCCGCAGACATCCTACGATTCCACGCCAAGGTCTGTGGGGTTCCAAAGGCTGAACGGGAAGAGCGGATCACAAACATCCTGAAAAACTTGGAGCTCTGGAAAGGAAGAAATAAGCTGTTCATGCACCTGTCTGGCGGTCAAGCAAAACGGCAAGAAGTCGCGAAGCTCTTTGTGCAACGACCGAAGTTCGCCATCTTCGACGAGCCGACCAGTCAGGTGGATCTGCGGGGTAAACGGCAGATTTGGGAGCAGATCTTGAAATTACGTGACGAAGGCTCCACCCTCCTTGTTGCGACCAATGAGGTGCGGGAGGCTGAATACCTCGCTGACCGTGTTACAGTCTTAAACTCGGGGACTCGGGTCGTCTGCGACACGGTACGTCGGCTGAAGGACAGCATTGCAGGAGGCGACGTGGTGGAGCTGGAGCTGGACGCCACGGACATCGGGGGGTTGCTGGATACTTTAGGTCAGATCGAAGGTACTGTGAAGATTGCTGATGCGGGGTCGAATAAGCTGAAGGCTCACGTGTCCATGGCGGAGTCATGGGTGCCACGAATGACTGAGTTATGCTACGAGAACAAGGCTCGGATCCTCTCCGTGAGGGTCACCGAGCCATCGCTAGACGATGTTTTCCTCCACTTCGCGGGACGCGGTTTGAGTGACGAATCATGAGGAATGTCCTGCGGTTAGTCTGGTTCGACTTGAAAACTGAGTTGAGACCGCCAATCTGGATCATTATGGAGTGGTCGCTCTTCCTCGTTCAAGTGTTGATCTACGGGGCGATGCTCTCCCAGTTGGTTGAAGGAATCGCCGAATATAGGCAGTTCTTCGCTGTAGGCTTGGTGATTATGATTACTTTCGACTTGGCTTCTCACACAGGTCGTCACTTTGTAGAACATGCTCATGAAGGTAGACTACCTTATCTGCTCAGTCTCCCCGTCTCACGGACGAAGTTGTTTATAGCCATCACCTTACAGGGAGGAGCAGAACTCACCTTGATGTTGGCGGTTCCGTTGACTGTCACCCTTTTCATGCTGGGAAATCTGACCTGGATCTCAATCGTTGCCTGCATCTTCACGCTGTTCTGGCTCGGGTTTGGCGTTGCTGGACTCATGTTAGGGCTTTCGTTCATAGCATTCAAATCGTCCGACCTCTACACAGCGATCGTGACAGGGTTAAGCACCATCATCATCCGGTTCAGCACCGTGCTATACCCCTTCTTCGCCTTGCCTCCACAATACGCGTCCGCAGCCGCCTTCAGCCCACTCACCTACGGGTCCGACCTCGTCCGGTACATCCTCGGATTCGACCACCGCATCCTGCTGGATCCCATGTACGCGCTTGTCGTGTTACTAGCATTATCCGCAAGCACACTCGGGTTAGGCGTATTCCTCCTCCAGCGATTAGTCGAAGGAGTGAAAAGTGCATGAGCGAACTTCGCGTCATCTTCGCAATCGCAAGGAGCGACTTCTCCTACTTCTTCCGGACCAAATGGCTCATGGCTGTCCTGCTGAGCCTCAGTCTCTCCGACATGCTCGTTGTCGCGTTAGTCTACAAGCGGATCATGTCCATTGACTACTTCAAGTACTTCGTCCCCGCGTCGATCATTATGGGGCTCTTCGCCGCGTCCATGGATGTGGGTCGACGGATCTGGTTAGCGCTCCGCGAAGGTGTCATCCAATATGAACTTTCCCTGCCTGTAAGTACGAAAGGCTTGGTCGCCGCGTACCTCATCGCTGGTGGTGCAGCTGC
The DNA here is from genome assembly GCA_020345645.1 of Candidatus Bathyarchaeota archaeon. Taxonomy (GTDB): domain Archaea; phylum Thermoproteota; class Bathyarchaeia; order Bathyarchaeales; family SOJC01; genus JAGLZJ01. The sequence continues at coordinate 857,968 of CP070765.1, forward strand.
TTTAGTCTATGCTAGCGCGTTGATGGCAATCGCGTTCCTTGTCTTACCTGCACACGCGATCTGGAGTGCGATCGTTCTTCTCCCATTCCTCTTCGTCCTAGCGATCGGGTTAGCTGGCATCGCAGCGACCTTAGCAGCGATCGCCTCGACGCACGGTGAGTTCTTCTTCGCCTTCCAGAACATCGTGCAAACGCTACTACTTGTCTTAAGCACCGTCTATTACCCAGTCAATGTGATCCAAGCCTATCTCCCGCAGCCCCTCGCGCTGGCTGCCACGTACAACCCGCTCAGCCTAGCCTCTGAAGCCCTTCGTAATTATACATTCGATGGATTGCCAGTCGAACTTGGCCTGTTGGGAAACATCTTGCTGACGAGTGTCTTTCTAGCGGTAATCGGCGCCGTCTCCTACTATTGGGCGCTACACCGGTTCCAAGTGAAAGGGAAAATCTAGTCGATATCCTTCATACACAGTGTCGAAAATCATAATACTGGAAAGGAGACAAGAAAGATACTCGTGTCAGATATGAAGAGTAGGAAGTTACTGCATTCGCTAACGCTGCTTTTTACTCTCGCCATCGGATTTTGCGTCGGCGTAGCCAATGTTGCATGCGAGAAAGATGGTCCGACAGGCTCAGGAACCATACTCATCAGCAACGGTGTACTGCAGGTTGCGATTGAAAACGAAACATTAGCTGATGGCATTGGAACGTTCACCATCTCGACGGATACAAATCACCCTAACCCTGGGCTCGATGTCTTTTATGATGGGGCAACCATGGATCCGTGGTCTTCGTTCACCACCATCCGCGTCGAAGATACGCTTAAGGAATATGTAACAGCATTGGACGGGCAAACACCATCATTCGGCTATACTACAGAGTCTTTGGATGATTACAGTCCTACAGTAACCAAGATCGACAGTAATACAGCAATGGTTTCGTGGGTAACTCAAGAAGATCTCCTCGTAACGCTGTTGATCGATATCCGAGGAACGATGGTTGCCGACACTATGGTTCAGGTGACGGTGACGGTGCAAAACAACGACGTCGTTGCCCACAGTGTGGCAGTGAGGCATGAATGGGATATCATGATCGAAGCCGAGGATGACTCATGGATCAGAGCTTGGATTGATCCTAGTACACCTCAAAGCTGGACTGAAAACGAGACAGATTGGATTTCACCTACCTTCCAGTTCTGGGAAACCACCAACAACCCTGCCACCCCAGTGTTTTCGATCTATGGCTCAATCACATTACCCTACGTGGATCCGCCACCGACCCCGCCAGACCGTTTTGTCTACGCTTCCTGGGGAGATGCCTTCGACACAGCCTACAACTTCACAGTTTCTGGACAGTATGGAATGGACAGCGCAGTCCTCTATTACTGGAACGCAGTAGAACTGAACCCTGGAACAGAGATCTCACGAACAGCGTACGTGACCACAGTTCAAGCTGAACCGGAGGCGTTCATCTGGTCCACCGACGCTGTTGGAAACGGAAAGTCATCGTTCAACGTAACAGAAAGCGTGTACCTAAAAGGAGTAGGGTTTCCAGCCGACACTGAAGTCACAGTGTACTTAATTCCAGATGGAGCAGATGCAACCCCTGCTAACTCCGTAGCCAACACTTCTATTACATCCAACAGCACTGGTGGAATCCCGGTCACGATGGCTTGGTCACAGCTATCAACGCTAGGTGAATACGACATCTGGGTGGACACAAACCAGAATGACATGTTCGACGCTGGAGACTTTTGGAATAGTCAGTCTGTCGGCATCTACGGGATTACGGTAATTCCAGAACTCTCGGTGATCACGGTGCTTCCCCTGCTAGCCGTATTCTTGGTTGCTGCTCTGTTCTACAAAAGGAGAACGCTGAAAGTAAGAACTCACTGACACCCACTCTTTTTTCCTACAAGTCGTAGCGTCTAGTAGGTTTGAATTGCTCATGCGAGCACATCGAACAGTGGTAAGAGGCGATTTGAAAAAGAGGGAAAGCGTTACAATGGGGTGGCGTGCATCATCGCAACGTGCGTCTGATGGGGGGCACTAGGCATAATTGTCTTCACATTGGAGCATCCTTGGAACTCTGTTCCGTCAGTGAGTGTTCCAGTTATGGTAAGAATGACTTCGTTGAACCTGGT
>CP070765.1:860209-866004 GCA_020345645.1 Candidatus Bathyarchaeota archaeon
GTGGTGCTCCGGCCGGGATTCGAACCCGGGTCTCCGGCTCGAAAGGCCGGAATACTTGGCCGGGCTATATTCGGCAGAGTTCATCTTCTACCGGAGCCCTTTCGGAGCATTATCCAGATTCGCGATTCTCTCGAATAAAACTATCTACTTTTTGGCAAAAGTACCTACTTTTTTAGTGGCTACTTGTGTTTGCGAAAGATCCTGCCACCATCAGCGTAGGTGCCTGTCACGTACTCGAATCCAACTTCCACAAGCTTACAGGCTTCTTCGGCTGAATGTGCAACGCGAACAGGGAACTCCTCGTTCTCAGCCTTGAAGATCGCTTGCTCCAAGTTGATGTAAACCATTGTGTTCTGGATGCTTTTGTGTCCGAGTAAGTGCTTGACATGAAGCACGCACGCGTGGGGTCAAATCCCACCCCCAGCACTAACACTATCGGTAAGGATTCGATAGGTAGAACCTTCTTCTATCAGCTTTTTGTTGTCGTTAAACAGAACCTTCTAGTAAATGGACTTATGGAGGTGATTTAATCTGATGAAGATAATTTCTCGACTAATATTGATGATTATTGTCTCAGCACTGCTATTTAGTGCATCCACCAGTGTATCTATCAGTTCAGGAGATTATGATCCATGGGCTGATTTAGACGATGACGGAGATGTCGACATTTTTGATATTGTAGACATAGCTGGAAAATATGGTACGAAAGGTGACTCAACGAAAAACGTGAACGTGACAAACTGGCCTAGAAGCAGAGCAGCAGTGGAGGTATTCCACCACGAGCCGCTTGTGGATGGCGCGTCTTCTGATAGTATTGAGTACAATGCTAATGGATTCAGATACATGCATATCCTCGCCGACACTGAGATTCTTGACGCTGGAGAATCAGTGGATATTGAATTGCACTCTGGCATTGGTGTTCCTGCCATACGTGATGTATTGTGCTATACCTTTACTCTAACCGAGACTTTCCCTGAAACTGATATAGTGTTGTATGTTCCTAGCGATAACTTCTATTTCCGTGCTGATGCTGTGGGTACCACAAGTGTTGCAGTCTATCTGAGCTTCTACTTAACATAAGTCCACCACTTCTTTCAGCATTTTTTATCCTTGTACGAAAACTCAGAAAAAGGGAGGAGATGCAGGAATTAGGGTGATATCTCCAGTGCAGGTAGGGTTCGAATCCCACCCCCGGCGCCAACACAACCCAGAACGGACTCGCTATGCTCTATTCATACGTACATTGAGTGCGTTGGCACCTACAGTCAACAGTACATCAACGAGCTGAAGAACTTCCACTGTCAAAACTGACGCTATCTAAGGTAGAGTGTAAATGTGGTGCAGAGATCTTGAGACGCCGGTGAAGTTCATCATAAATTCTCTGCTGTGAAGCTGCTGGCAGTGGAAAAAAACGAAAACGCACCATTAACGCGATGACTCCAATAAGAGTAAGGAGCAAATGAATTCCCTCAAGCATACAGAATTCCCTCAATCACCTACATTACGTTCTCGTAACGAATATTTAAACGGTTGTCACACTCGTAAAGAAAAGGGGGAGTAGCGGGTGATATTTCCAGCTGCAGTTGCTTCGAATAAAATTACCTACATTTTTCCGTTATTGGACGTTTCATATTGTGTTGTAGATCCTTGTTTTCCTGTTTGACGGTCCCGATAAGACTCTAGGAAATAGTGTATCCAGATAGCTCCAATGGAGCCGAAAACCATCGGACCGATCAGTCCAGAGCGAAAAACAATCAGAAAAAGAAAAAGGATATAGTTTTCGAGAGCATCGCTCAGACCAAACGGCGGTGGCGCTCCTTCATACCTATAAGCTTGAGATTCTAGGAGGCTTTGAATAAAAAAATAATACACGATTACTGATACAAGGAATGGTACAAGAATCGCCAAGACAAGTTTCGTTCTTGCCTTCATCGAAGAACCAGCATACCTCCGTGAGGTTTCTTTCCCCTGAACATACAGAATCCAGCAAGCAATATGAGGTTTCCGATCAACAGAAAAAGGGGAGTTGTGCGGGAGATGTCTCCACTGCGTACGAGGCTGAGCTACCTTGGTCAGCTGCCACACACGCAATAAAAAGGATTTACCGTGCTAGCGGTACATTCAGGTCGAGGGCGAGTTCTTATCAGGAAGGTCTTGGTAGCTGCGGTCTTGGTTCTCATTTCCTGTCTCAGCCTCCAACTTCCAAGTGTAATTGCCGTTGAAAGAAATATTGAATACGCCACCTTGGGATGTAGGTACGAACTATATGTTTGGGCTTCTGACAGCTGGCAAATCGAAACCCCACTTGACGTGATGGTGTGCCTGACATTGATCCAGAAGGGGATTGAAGACCGCGAAATCGAATACGTGACCAGTAACTCGAAAGCGTGGCCCTTTCTAAAGTTGGAAGTACGTGCGCACTCAGAAGATGTGACGTGGTTTCTTCGTTATTATGATGACTTTGTGAACCTGACAGAGAATGGTGACTGCTGGGAGAAGCAGTTCCGTTTAGAGATGCCTACGAGTGCGGACAAGTTGGGGCGAGGGGAGTCCGCTGATTCAACGCTCTCCGCAATAATGCGCATTGATGAATACGGTGCCAACCATACTTTACTAAATTCACTCGCGATCGTTGGCGGCTCAATAATGAAGATTGACGTATTCAGACCGCTGCTCTCACCAACAGAAACTTACGTTGCTGGCGGTTTTGGGAAGTGGGCATACTAGAAGTCGGTGGTTGTGAAACAGTAAATCTCGCGACTGAACCACGATAGACTTTGGTTAACTCCAAGTTTTTATCGTTATATACGCGTGACTGAGCATAAAATCCGTCATTTGCGAACTTTTTTCCGAGTAATTTTCAAAACGACTCCATCAGAAGTGGGATCTGGACATCTTACAAACTCCGTGGTAACCCCATCAGGATCAATCTCTTTTTCGTAAGGAGTGCCTGAATATTTCCACGGAAGAGTGCCACCGAACCGCAGGACGCGGATCATGCTATTAGCACTATCTAATAGCCAAGGGCACATGATATCTCGATCCTCGGGGTACCTCAGTTTATCTCCCACCCTATGGTATCCGCATCCACCGCTCTCGAAAACCTCAAGTTCGATGATGTACCCACCAACGATCCTTCGATTATATCCCATAACTCATCACTGAATGTGCGTGCTTCTCAAAATTACTCATTCCTTAATCCGCATATAAAAAGGGATAGACACGGGAGATCGTTCATCGCCCCTTAGGTGTACGTGAAGTGGAAAACCGCACTACCAACTTTTACCGTAGTTACTAGCAGCGATGATGACGTCGAAGATGTCCACGTCACCGTCAGCATCGAAGTCGCAGTCGGGGTTGTATGCAGGCTGCCCCTCTTGTGAACCGTAAACGTGGACAATTAGCACAATGTCAAAAATGTCGACGTCTTTGTCGCCATCAACATCGCCAGGTAGGGTAAGCAGAATCCAGGTCTGTAGGTCATTGTCTGCGATGTCAGTTTCTCCGATCACGGGTGTGACGGTGACGTTCATGAGGTAATTGCCTTTCAGGAAACCCGTGGTGTTCCACGTAAACGACATGTTCTGGGTCTCGAGGCTGCCGATAGTAATGTTCCGTGTTTGAATCTCAGTGCCATTCGCGTAGAGGGTGATGTTCGAGGTGGCTAGAACGGAGCCTTGATTGCATATGGTGAAGTTGATTTCAACAATTGATCCTTCACCATAGGTGCTTTGGGTTGGTGGAGTGCTGCTAATTGCCAAGTCATGGATGTCGGAGAAACTCACGTGTGCGTTCTCAATTAGATGAGGAAGGGGGACAGAAGAGGAGCAGTTATGCCACGGACATACTCCTCGGTCGGGGTGTGGAAAACCAGCCACATCTACGATAACGGGGATTCCATAGAAGGGGTCCTGTGGCTCTTGGGTGCACACACTCCGTGTTCTCTCAGCGTCTACACCAGACATCACGGTGTTCACCACATAAGTTCGGTCTCCCACCTCTTCCTGCACGTTGATGAAGTCCAACGAAGTAAGGTTCCCACTGTCATCAACATCCAACCATCCGGTGAGGTTGTAGGTTCTCCACGAACGTGGGTACCCCTCGGTCCACAGGGTTGCGGTGGGGTCGCCCATCAGCTCAAACTCGTCATAGGAGCCCGTGAACTCGATATACCGTAATTCAGGGTTTGGGTCAGTGTAATATGAGACTGTGAGGTAGGAGGCGGCGGTGTAGTTGATCCACCACTCGGAGCCTGCAGGCCAATTCCACGGTCCAGGGTAGTATCCGAGGGCCCACCAGCCTTCGAGTTCTTGGGGCCATTCCGGGTCGTACCACCATTCACCAAACGTGTAGTCTTGTGCATAGCCTGCGTTGGGGCTGGATCTCGCTGTGCCGTTGTTCATGTCAACATAGACATCTAAGATGCCGCTGGCGAGGTAGTTGATCTGAGGCATACCGTTAAGGCTGTTGTTGACGCCGTCTACCCAAAACTCGTTGGTTATGTTTACATCCACGGGGGTCAGTAACTCAATCAGGTCGTCATCAGGATGGACCTGATAGTCAACTCCGTCAGTGAGGGTGTACGTATATTCGTCTGCCGTGAAAGGTAGTGCATGAACAGCGATAGAGTCCACGGATTCAATTGGCTTAGATAACGAGAAGTTACCAGTCCAATATGGATTGCCGAATCCGTTGTAGGGATCAGCAGTGCCTGTCCCGATGGGGGTTCCAGGGTAACCAGTGTTCCAGAGTCCATCTTCCGGGAAAGTTACGGACCATAAGATATTGTCGACAGTCAGGAAAGGCTGTTGAGTCAAGTTCAAAACGCCAATTAATTTTTCGATATGGTAGTCGTGGTAGAGTCCAGAAGTTGTATCGTTCAGCACGCAGTAGTCTCCAATGTTGAGTTCACTATCATTGTTGTCTAACCATTCAGTGACCAAGAATGGACCGACCGAGTAGACCGGAGTCAGCATCTGCCATTGAGTATCCATGGGATTCTGTACATCGATTAACCCGTCGAGGGAGTAGAACTTGTATCGACCTTCATAGGTTTCAGGTGTCGCAAGCGTGATTTGCGTTGGTTCATAATTGGAGGGTGCAGATGCAACTCGAAAGCTGACGGTGAACAGTCTGCCGATTCCGGTGACAGGAGTGTGGAGGTCTCCGATCCCAGTGAATGCGATTTGTACTGATCCACCAAGGTTGTCTAGTTCTTTTTCTAATTCTAGAATGCCTTCCGGATAGAAGGAACTAAACCAACCATCTGGATCAATCTCTGCCCCGATGGCGATCAGTTGTGAAGCGTTGAAATTTAGCTGAAGATCTAACCCGACGATGTCCCAGAAGGGGTCGAGTGAACTGCCATTTTCACCTAAAAGCCATACATCAACCGTGAAGTTCTGATGTGCCTCCGAGATCGTAATGTTTTCCGGGGTGACCTTGAGTAGGGGAAGACCGGGAATCGAGCTGCTTTGTACATTCCCTGTCTGCTTGGTCGTCATGGGGGAGCCGAAAGGAACTTCCCCCCAAGTTTGCCCATATCGCGATGCAATTGTGGCTAAGTCGTAGATATCCACGTGACCAGTTCGAGGGGCAACATCTGCTCCTGTAAACCAGTTTTCGTTAGGGTACAGTACTCCTTGACTGCCTTGAGCGGATGAAGCCATCAATAGATCTGAGTCGTCAACCTTGTAGTAGCCCTCACGGGGTTTTAAAGCCGTAGTGTACACCCACAGAAAAACTACTTCTCCCAAAAGCGGGGTTTCCATCCAGTAGCAGCCAGCGATCCGCTC
>CP070765.1:866104-871525 GCA_020345645.1 Candidatus Bathyarchaeota archaeon
AATACGGCTGATACTACTTGAAGCGGATCAAAGTTAATAATGAGAAGTGCGGGGATCAATAGAGTTCCATACCCCATTCCAATGGAGGCATCAATTACTCCAAATAAGAAAGCCACTATGACCACCAAGAGAAAATTAAAGATGACCATAACATGTCAGCCCTCGTAGTTTACGAATACGTGAGGAGGCATAACTAGCAAACAATACAACAGCGCCTTGTGATGAAGGGGCACGTCCAGTTACTATCATGGCTGTGGTGGTTAGTCGCATTTCTTCTATTCGTTGGATTCGTCTAGAAGTAATGCCCTTGAGTTCATCTATCGTGATGGTTCTTGTCTTCTTCTTAATGTAGGAGCAGTAATTTGAATGCACATCAACATTTTAGAACTATACGTTATATTTACCTAACGTCCATACTATACATACCATACATACCAGTGCTACTCTCTTTTTCCGAAGCTTGTCAGCCAGGCTTTTGAAGCTACTGTGGTTCTTCTTCCAAGAGCATTGTTTATTGCTTTCAACGCGATACTTGCACCGTTGTCTGCAATTCGTGTGATATTCCATAGTATTAGCCTCAGATGTGGTAATTCGGGAAGTTCTTGCATCAATCTGTCTCTCTCTAACTCAATGAAAGTCAACATCCCTAAGAGATTATTTGCGATCTTGATATCGTTGATGAAGAAGCTGTCGACAGATTTCAAGACTAAATCATGGGAAAGGTCATTTAGGTTGGCTATCTGTTGAATGATCGATTTAGGCAGTTTTTCGTTGTATTTCTGCAATAGCTCAATAACTCTACGTGCTATTTCTTCAGCATAATCAGCGATTAACTCAAGATATCTCAACATCAGTCCATAGTACAGTATATGTAGAGGATCTTTCAATCCGATCTCGTTAGCGACTTCTCGTTTTCTTTGTGCAGAAATTAGCAGTCTCATGGCAAGTAAAAACATCATATCAGCTTCGTCCTCCCGGTTAATGGCGTCTTCTGCCAATGAGATGTCAGAGTCTACAAGTGCCTGCACCGCTTCCTTCACAATTGTTAGGGAAATTATTGAAAGCCTTCGCAACAGCATATCCAATTGGAATTTTCTTGGGTCAACCGAACACTGGAGTTTGATATGATCCGGCGTCTCCTCAACGATTCCCAATCCAACAAGCTTGCGCATCACTTTCCTGACTTCTTCAATATGTTCAGAACTTATCCTCTTTTTAGTAGATATTACAGAGATGACATCACGACCTAGGATGTAACTGCCCACTATTACACGCTCTAATATTTTCGGATCCGCACATGAATCAGCGTCGCAGATGTACTCATCTATCTCTTCACTAGATGGAACATGCTGACCTGGAAATAATCTCAGCGAGCCATCGTTCTCTGGTGCAAGGAAGACGGTGTCACCACGTTTCAAGTTCATTTCTTTTGTCCATTTTCTAGGAAGTGAGATCGATAAGGTCGAGTAGCCCACTTTCTGGATTTTTCTACTTTCCATCTGGTGGTGTCACACCCAGATAAATAGAAAATATACCAATAGATGAAATATAAACATTATGTATTTATCACATCGCTCAGTTAATTATAACTGCAGAAAGCAAATACCAGTAAAACCCAGGATGTGAATACGTAAATGGGAGCCCTTGAAACTTCCATGGAGAAATGGAAATCCGCTAATTTGTGGGGAAAAGAGAGTGTAAAAGACATTCGTCAGTGTCTGTTCATAAAGGATGGGTGGGTATCAATGGAATTCTGCGACGGCATGTGCATTGCATCAGATTGCGAGTTCGCTCACGGCTTCGAAAACCATCGAAAAGCCCTCAATGCGGCGGCAACTCGTCGTCGAATTATTGGCGCTATTAACGATGAGGTGATTAAAGCAATCAAGAGAGTTGTGGAAACTTATGATCTCGAATCAGTTTTTCAGCAGGAAAAAGAAGCAAGAATTCTTTGGTTTTTAAGCCTAGGTGAATCTTCAACAGCTAGCGTAGCTAATTTCCTTTATCCAGACGAAGAGACAGGGTTTGGATCACCATTATACATTACTGTAGAGAAAACCCTAAGGCAAATGAATCATAAGGGCCTAGTAGAAGAATCTATTGAAATGATGTGGCGTAGGACCAATCACGCACATGCACCTATTCAGTAGAAAATCTGAGGACGCTCTCTTTACTCGAAAGGGTCAACTTCTGCGTAAGAATGGAGGTGGATGTAATGGCAAAAGGGAAAACCGTGAGAATCCGCCAAGAACTCGTGCAAGAAGTCAGACGAGAAGTAGAGAAAGGCAAGTACCAGAGTCTCTCAGAGTTCGTGTCAGACGCGATTCGCCTTCGCTTGCAGCAGGCGGCTAAGGAACGGGTATCGGAATACCTGAAGCAGGATGCACAAAACAGAATCCTCCAGACCCGAGGATCCCTGTTTTTCACGTTGAAACACGTTTGGATCAAGTTGACTCCTCAAGGAACTGCCACGCTGGGCGTATCCGATTTCTTCGAAAGCTGGCTCAGGGGAATAGTCTACATCGGAGGTTTCAAAGAAGGAGACAATGTTACCAAAGACCAGCCCTTCGGAACCATCGAAACCGCTTTCGAGTGGCCACTAAACGGGACCCACGACTTGTATTCTCCAATCAACGGAAAGATAGTCAAAGTCAACCAAGCCGTTCTAGGCGATCCATTCATCCTGAATGGCAACCCCTATCAATGGATCGTCGAGGTCCAGCCACACAGCCCACAATTCCGCACAGAGCTCGACAACCTTCTGAGCTTCGAAGACTACACCCAAAACATCACGCACACTCGTGGACAAAGTATCCTCTGACGAAGGATGCAAGTCGAAAAGAACTACTCCTGCTGGTTACAGTTACCCTCGAACACTATCTGTTATGCACGTACGCAAAGCATGTACACATCGAAAAATCTTTCTTTAAAAAAGGTGGTATTCAATCCCTAGTTGTCGGTGTTGCGTAAGGCCCTCAGCAATCCTCTCCCACGTGCGTAGGTTTCGATTGCTTATCTCGCTGCAACGTTTTCAGATTGTTTCTTCAGCAAGGTGTCTTGAACAACAGGAGATTTGTGAGGGAAATCCAAGGAGTAATGAATACCACGACTTTCTTTACGTGAAATGGCCGAGTCGATAATGAGGTCAGCAACTAATGCCATATTCCGTAATTCAATAAGATCAGTCGTAATAATGAAATCCCAGTAGTACTCATTAATTTCGTCTTTCAGCAGGGTGATCCTCTTTTTAGCACGGATCAACCGCTTGTTAGAACGTACAATCCCGACGTAGTTCCACATCAAATGACGTATCTCATCCCGGTTTTGTGTAATTACGACTGCCTCGTCGATGTTCACAGCGTCCCCTGATTCCCATGATGGAAATGAATGCAGCTGAGGGTCCCGCTCTAAGAGTTCACTACACTTCTTCGCAGACAAGTGCGAACAGACTAATGCCTCAAGCAAAGAATTGCTTGCCAACCGATTGGCTCCATGAAGACCTGTGCATGCAGTTTCGCCAATTGCCAATAAGTTCTCTACGTCAGTTTGACCAGCAAGGGTCGCCCTGACTCCTCCACAGCAATAATGAGCGGCTGGAACCACTGGAATCGGATTGCGGGTGATATCGATTCCAAAAGTCAGGCATTTCCCGTAAATTCCAGGGAATCGGGATCGCACAAATCCAGAGTCTTTACGGGAGATGTCCAGAGCGACGTAATCATCTCCACTTTTCTTCAATTCCTGATCGATCGCCCTAGCAACTATGTCTCGAGGAGCCAGTTCCTTTCTTGGATGGTAATCCCCCATGAACTGTCTTCCACCTCTATCGCGAAGAACAGCGCCTTCACCTCTTAGCGCTTCGGAGATGAGGAAGGATTCTCCTGAAGGCTGATAAAGATAGGTAGGGTGGAACTGCGTGAACTCCATATTCATAATGGTTGCTCCTGCTCGATATGCCATAGCGATACCATCGCCAGTGGCGATCTTAGGATTGGTGGTGTGGAGATAAATTCTGCCGATTCCCCCAGTAGCAAGAATTGTTATCTTCGACACAAAGTTCCGTACTATGGAGTTGCTCGTATCTAGAGCATAACATCCTTGACAGCAATTTCGTTCTACAACTAAGTTGATCGCGGTGTGATTCTCGAGAAGCCTGATTGATGGATTGCGTGCAACTGCGTTTAATAGGGTAGATTCAACCTCTTTTCCTGTGAGATCCTTTGCGTGAACGATGCGTCGTCTCGAATGACCGCCCTCCATCCCCAGATCAAGCTTGCCCGTTGTATCTTGAGAAAACGCTACACCTAAATCCGCCAGTTCGTTGATGCGTTGTGGGCCTTCTCTCACCACCTTTTCAACAACTGCTTTCTTGCTTAAGCCATCACCGCAGTCTAACGTATCTTTCACATGTTGCTCAATGGAGTCGGACGGAGAAAAGACCGCTGCAATACCACTCTGTGCATAGTTAGTGTTGGATTCGGTCTTTTCTTTCTTCGTGATCAAGACTACCTGAGCGAAATCGGCGACCTTTAAGGCAAAAGATAACCCTGCGATTCCACTACCAACTACGAGAATATCGGAAAAGACTTCTAAGGAGCCCAATAGTAATCACAATAGTGAACGCTTTCGACGGATATAATGGTTAAAAACCTAGGTAAGTCCTCCTTTGCAGGAATTTCCTAACGAGACATCGTAACGATGAAGCTATTGGGTACTTCCTCTCAAGCACGCACGCAGAATGGGAGCCATGTGCTTAGAGGATTCCTTAGGTTCACTAAACGGATGAAAGGTCAGAAAAAGTGGTGGCTGTGGCAAGCCGTTCATTAAAATAATAAACGAAAGGAGAAAGGAGATTTCCCTAACCACAGCCCCCTAGAGTTGGGTTCTATAATAAAGTTCTATATAAAATTTTGCACTTTCTCCCAGTATAGATAACGAAGTCGTTATTTCATACTTTTCTGTATGATTGAGTAGCATAATTGATTAGGAATGGAGTTAGTTGAAGCGAATTGGCATCGTAACAAGCGGTGGAGACGCACCTGGAATGAATGCTGCGATTCGAGCTATTGTGCGGTCTGCTTCCGCAAAGGGCATGGAAGTTTTCGGTTTCCTAAGAGGGTGGAAGGGGTTGATAACCAACACCAACCGCGTACTTACCCCTCGATCCGTTGGGGGGATTCTGCATCTCGGTGGTACAATCCTCAATACGTCCAGAAGTGAGCGATTCAAGACTCGAGAAGGAATTGTGCAGGCGAGTGATACAATAGAAGCTAACAGTATTGATGGATTGGTAGTGGTTGGCGGAGATGGATCGTTCAGAGGTGCTCTGGAACTGAGTGGAAGAACGGATGCCCTGATTGTTGGTGTCCCCGCAACAATCGACAACGATGTTTATGGTACTGAAGAGACCATTGGGTTTGA
>CP070765.1:871625-894110 GCA_020345645.1 Candidatus Bathyarchaeota archaeon
CAGAAAATTAGTGTGTCAGGATGGATATCTGTGATTGCCAATCTCGTAGAGGTATATGTGGGATGAAGAATCGGTTTCTATTGGTCTCCAATCGAGGAAGGTGAAGTAGTGAGAGACCACCCGTGTTCCAAGCTTCAATTCAGTTTCTAGTTTCTGCTTCAACTTGTTGTTCGTCCCCTGGAGAAGGTATAGTATTACGACATCCGCCTCGCTGAGATCCATCTGATAAAAATTCCCCCAAAAAATTCTGACCCGTCCCGCTAACCTTGACAATAAGATCTGACCATGTGTCCATAAGACCCAGAGGGGATTTGCTTCTATTCCAACGGATCTAGCATGAAACTCTTTAGCAGCTGTTATGATGAATCTTCCATCTCCGGAGCCGAGGTCAAACACGACTTCGTTGGGTTTTACCTCGGCGATCAATAACATCTTCCTTACATTACTCATCGTGGTGGGTACCCAAGGGGCACCGAGGAATGCAGGTAGCAAGAAGGAAATGACGATGATCACCAAAGTTACAATGAGTAAATATTCGAGCAAGAGTGATCAGCCTTTCCGATAAGCATCTGTTGATATCAGTTCTTTACCACACAGGTTGTATTAATCGTCTTTCTGTAAGGTCATTCTCGAAAGAGATGACGTGAGAAGGCTCATTGCTAGAATGACGAAAAACATGAATAATTGTAGACAGACTGAGAAAGATTAGTAAGCACCAATTTGCATGCCTCTTTTATTAGCGTAATGTTTAGTATACGAGCTTGACATAAAATATATGAAAACAACAGGTTTGGAAGGTAATAATTCCAGTGGCGAATTGGTTTTCAGCAGAGTTTCAGCCAGATCGGCTTGAGAGGAACGACGAGATACGAGAAGACCAGGATTTCCCCAAGGTCAAGCATTTTCGGTCAAGAATTGATGAAGTTGAAGGCTTCAGCGAAATCTGGGAGTTAGTCACGGACACCGTTGAAGCCACTCTCGGCGAGTATAGAAGAGGGATGCTGCTTTTCCTAGCCGATCTACCGCTCCGCCTTGGTGCGTACCACCAACTCGGAACCAACAACATTGTTCTCAACCGAAGACTCCTCAACATTGTTGAAGCGGCCACACGATCCAAGAAGATGGTGAACGCCTTCATCTACAGCATATTGACCCATGAGTACCTTCACGCATTAGGACATGTCTCCGAAACAGAAGTTCGCAGCCTCGTCTACGACATCGCCCGAGAATGTTTTGGTTATGACCACACCGTCACCACCTTGGCTGAAAACCCGTGGATTCTACTCAAAGATGTCCCACTGAATCGAATGACTTCACCCGAGCAAGACATGGAACTCGTCAAAGACCTCGAAAAACCGAACCAACACTACATCGTCTAAGAAAAGATACTGCTTCATTCAGGTGTTTCAGGAGTCAGTGTAAGCCTTCTTTTGGCTCCTTAACTGTGAAGACGACTACCAAAATGCCGATTAGCCCCACGGCTGCACAGGCTAAGAACGGTGTCTCAGACGAGACCTCGTAGAGAAACCCACCGACGGTGGCGCCTGCGACCAGTCCCACGTTCATGAAGATGTTGAAGAGGCTCATGCTACGCCCGCGTCGGGAAAGCGGCACTAGGGTGGTGAAGATCGCGATGATCGAGGGGTTCGTCGAGGCACGTCCAAGACCACGTATCATCATCACGAAGACTGCCTGCCAGAACCCGCCGATAACAATCAATAGAGTCACAGAGACCACATCCAAAAGCTTCCCGAAAATGATGAGCCGCTTTCTCCCCGTCTTGTCCCCAACGGAACCAATAGGAAGTGTTGCGAAGAGCGTGATCAACCCCTGCATCGTGAAAAGCACGCCCACAGCAGCCTCATTCAAACCCAACTCCTCATTCGCGTACACCGAGAGAACAGGTTGAACCAACGAGGTTGAAAACGCTATCACGAACCGGGCGACGCACAACCCGATGAGCGTCATCAGGTACGGTGTTACAGTTTTCAACCGCGTCCGCGAAGGCGGATCCGGGGCAACGCTGCCCACCGTCTCGTCCGGCTTCTCCGTTCCAACCGTCTCCTCAACCATGAAAGTGACAAGTATACCACTCACGAGAGCCAAGGCACCGCAGACGTAGAAGGGAACAGCGATCGTTGAGATGTTTGTCAGAATTCCACCTAGGCTAGGTCCCACCACCATCCCGAAGAACCGCATCGAGGAGTAGAGCCCCATAGCCTTGCTCCGGTCTTTAGGCAGAGTCACGTCCGCGACCATAGTGCTCAGTGGTGGCCAGACGACTCCCGAAGCTAGTCCCTGCAATCCCCGGAGCAGAATGAGCTGGTTGACGTCTTGTGAGACACCGTATAAAGCCATGACTACGCTGTAAGCGAGCAAACCTAAGATCACGGGGCGTTTGCGACCGACTTTGTCGGCGAGAAACCCGCCAGGAAAAGTGGTGATGAGTCTGGCAATTGCGAAGGACGTCGTCATTAACCCGAGTTGAGTCCCTGTAGCGCCGAAGTCCCTCGCGTAGATGGGGAGAAGCGGCATGACAAGTCCAAATCCCAGCATGCTCACGAAGACTGCGAAGCACAGGGGGAACAGCTGGGGATATCGGGAGAGAACCTTGAAATCGTTAAAGAACTCGCGAAGCAAACAATCACCGATGACCCATAGCTAGCGGCACACGCAGGTTACTGCAGAGCGTGACACGTGAATGGAAAGAGTAGCTGAAAAAGTTTTGCTGGCAGCACCAAGCTGGGGGGACATGCCTGTTAATCCAAAGAGCTTAATTGTGGTCTAGGCGAAGGATACGAGAGGCGTCAATGAAGCAGCTGATTCACAACGGTGTCCTGATTCCTAAGAAGCCTGAGTGGAAGAGGCTTCTCGTGACTTGGCGAGGGAAACGTCTCGATCTCACGCGGGAACAGGAAGAGATGGCGGTAGCCTGGGCTAGGAAGCAAGGAACCCCATATGTCGACGACCCAGTGTTCGTAGAGAACTTCTTCGAAGACTTCGGGAAAGCCTTAGGATTGAAAGGTAAAATTAGGCAGGAAGACTTCGACTTCACTCCCGTGATGAAGGAAGTCGAGAAGGAGAGAGCCTACAAGCTGAGCCTAACGAGGGAAGAGAAGAAGAAACTGGCTGCAGACCGCAAAGTGATCAGGCTCGCCAACAAAGAGAAGTTTGGCGTAGCGTGGGTCGACGGGGTAGAAGTTGAAGTCGGAAACTACATCTCAGAGCCCTCCGGCATCTTCATGGGGCGGGGAGAGCACCCGTTGAGAGGACGATGGAAGCGGGGAGCCATCGATCGAGATATCACGCTAAATCTTTCACCAGACGCACCGAGGCCGCTAGGCGAATGGAAGGAGATCGTGTGGAAAGCTGAATACATGTGGATCGCCAAGTGGAACGACAAACTTCGCGGCAAAGAGAAGTACGTCTGGCTAGCTGATTCCTCACCCCTCAAGCAGCAGAAAGACATCGATAAATTCAACCGCGCCCTTGAATTAGCACGAAACTGGAAGAAAGTGAGAAGACACATCCGATCCAACCTGAAATCCAAAGACGCAACCCGGCGAAAGACAGCGACCGTCTGCTACCTGATCGACGTCCTGAAACTCCGCGTCGGAGACGAGAAGGATCCTGATGAAGCAGATACGGTGGGAGCCACGACACTGAGACCCGAACACATCTCGTTCCGTGACAAAGGCGTTGCCGTCTTCGATTTCTTAGGGAAAGACGCCGTTCGATGGCAGAAACGCACCAGACTCCCAGAGCCAGTAATCCAAAACATCCAAGAACTGATGGGGTCTGCAGAGTCAGCCATCTTCAAAGGCGTAAATTCACGGCACGTCTCAGCGTTTCTCGACGAGGTGATGCCTGAACTGTCATCCAAAGTCTTCAGAACCGCTCACGCCTCTCAAGTCGTGAAAGACTTTCTCGGAGCCTCGAACGTCACTAGGGCAGCCCCCGAATACGAGAAGAAGCATGTAGCGACGATGGCTAACCTTGAAGCCGCCATCGTATGCAACCATAAAAGAAAGACCCCTAAGAACTGGCAGACTTCCCTGCAGAAGAAGAGGGAACGGTTGAAGAAACTGAAGACGAAGAGCACTCCCAGTGCACTGAAACGGGCGAAGATCCTGCAGTACCGAATCCTAGCACAGAAGGAGACCAAAGAATACAACCTGGGCACGTCCTTGAAAAGCTACATCGATCCACGCATCTACTATACGTGGGGACGGAGAACGGACTACGACTGGAAACTCTACTACCCGAAAGCACTGCAGAAGAAGTTCTCGTGGATCGAAGAGCGGAACCCTAAATCTTCCTGAACCGAATCACATGAACCAACTGATTCTCATCCCAGTCTCCATACTTCGCTTTCCAGAGTTCCTTAAACTCAGCCAGCGAGTAGCCCCCTTCAGCTAGAGCATCTTCCTCGGTGAAATGTTTCAAGCGCTTCCGCTCTAAAGAAGTCACCATCAACTCAGCAAACCTAGGTTCACGTACCGTTGCATGCACCACTGCACCTGTGCTGATCTTCCGGTCCGGCGCATCCAGCTGCGTGATCTGCGTCCGCTGCCCTCCTGAAACCTGCTCCCGATTCTCACAAGAGAAGTAGAGCTCACATGGTTCGTCGATAACCTCACTGATAATCTCACGCACCGAAACATCCTGATCGTCAGCAGCCATCTCGACGACCTTTCTAGCCTTGCGACCATGTACAGGGCTTACAGCAAGCTCCCTAGCAGTTTCAAGCTGTCGGTCTTCATCCTCGATTTGACGGGTGATGGTTACAGCTGTGCTGTAGTCGAGTTTTCCAAGGTCGCGAGGGACTCCTGCTTTTTCTGGGGAAGCAACTAATCGCTGAATCTCTTCTGGAGCTTCAGTGAGTTTCAGCCAATTGCTGATAGACCCGGGGGAGACGCCGACGCGTTCAGCTAAAGTCTCCTTCTTCGGATACTTCTCAGGATACTCTTCAAGTAACCTCTTGCAGCAGAAGCCTTTCTCCACAGCGTTCAGGTCTTCTCGCTGAATGTTCTCGATTAAGTTGTATTCGATCACTTCCTCATCGGTGAGGTCTGTTACAATAGCGGGAACCGTCTGCAGTCCAATCTGTTGAGAAGCCCGATACCGCCGTTCCCCAACAACAACCTCGTACTCTGATTCGACTGGACGGACGATGATGGGCTCCAACAGACCGATCTGCTTGATGCTATCAGCCAACTCATTCAGCCTGTCAACATTCATTCCAAGGCGAGGATTCAGCCGGTTAGGTCGGATCCGCCTCAAGTCGATCTCCATTAATTCAACCATGAATCCACCGCAATGAAGTAGAAAGATCTGACCTTATAAGGTGACACTCGATCAAAGGTAGATAGATAGGGGGACAGCCTGTGAAGGTACTTCTCGATCACCGTGAGAAACATCTTGAACCCCTTTTTCAACAGGTCTGTAGCGAGGTGAGTGTCGTGCAGCTTCCCATCGGAGACTGTCTCCTCGCTACCGCGGAGAGTGCGGTCCTTGTTGAGCGAAAAACCATTAGCGACTTCATTATTTCCATACGATCCAACCGAATGTGGGACCAACTGCTGAGGATGATGACTGTCAACGAAGTCTTAGACCATAGAATCAAGCGTCGAATGCTCTTGCTCCACGGACGCTTCGACCATTACATGAAAAACCTCGCCCTCAGCCACGACGAATGTGCCAAGTACTGGGCTCAGTTCATGGGAGCATACCTTGAAATAATCTACGTCTACAACACGCCGATCATACATGCCGAAGACGATGTGGCACTGCGATCCTTCGTAAAGATCCTGATGAAACGAGAGGAATCAGGGAGCAACGACCGCTTTCCTGAAGCAAGATGGTACAGAAAACCAGCGAGAGCCGACTTGCCAAAGAAAGATAGGAAGAAATACATTATATCAGCGATCCCTCAGATCGGACCCCGCCTCGCTGAGAACCTTCTCCTCCACTTCAAAACCATCTCCAGTGTTGCTTCGGCATCCATCGAAGAACTGCAGAGAGTCCCCAAGATCGGGCAGAAGAAGGCAAAATTGATCCACAACATACTCCACTAAGGAACACTACTAAGGATGGATGCAGGAGCGAAGGGGGATGCGAGAGTTCATCCTGTTTTCTCGCCGAGGAAGAACTGATGGGGGGTTTCAGTGCTTGCGAGAAGCAGGAAGGCTGGATGTAGTGTACCAATGCCTCCTCTTCGGCTTATTCACGTCAGGAGCCCTCCGACGGAACGTGATATTCCATACAATCCTAGGGGGTCCGCCCAGGCCTCCGCTCCACCTCACCGTCGATGGGAGAAAGCTTCGAGACGCAAGAACAGACGAAAAGACGTGGGAGAACATCCTGCGAAAAGTACTCTCAAGCGGTTCACACCCCGGGATCACGCTTGAGAAGAAAAGCCTGCAACAGTTAGCGACTGAGAAACAGAACCTGTTCGTCCTCGAAGAGAAGGGTGAAGACATCTCGCACATCGAGTTCCCGGACAACTTTGTCTTCGTCTTGGGAGACCAAACCGGGCTACCGAAGAAAGACGAAGGATTCCTGCTACGTCATGGGAAGAAGATCTCATTGGGAAAACGACCGTACTTGGCAGCAACCTGCGTTGATGTAGTCAACTACTTAGCCGATGTTCAATTAAAACGTAATTCGGAAGAAGCCCCGGGCGGGCTTTGAACCCGCGACCTACGGTTTACGAGACCGTTGCTCTACCAGGCTGAGCTACCGAGGCTCAAGAGGCACGGTACCTAATCAGCGTACACGAACGTTTTAAGCGTTTACAGTCGAGAAAACTGAACATCGCATCATTGAATTAACCCTGCGAGCCCTTCAATATATTAGCTGAAAACACGAAGTTTTTCTGAGGATTCCTTTTGGCGACCGCGAAAGAACTGGGTGAACGCAAAGTAATCGAAATCCTCTGGAATTGCATTGATCACGCACCTAACATGGTTGTACCCTTCGGAGACGACGTTGCCGCCATGAAATGGATGAACAACGAAATCGCAGTTTTAAAGACGGACATGCTTGTCGGACGAACCGATGTTCCGTCAGGAATGAGCTACAAGCAAGCGGCTCGAAAAGCCATCGTCATGAACGTAAGTGACTTCGCAGCGAAAGGAACTAAGCCCCTTGGTCTCCTCGTCGCATTGGGGCTACCGAAGGATACAACGAGAAGCGAGATTGAGGAGATCGGAGCCGGACTCAATACAGGAGCTCAGGAGTATGGCGTAAGCGTCCTAGGTGGAGACACTAGCGAAACAAGAGACCTAATTATAGGAGTCTCTATGTTCGGTGCAACGACCGGTAAAAGGATCATTCAACGCGATGGATCGATGCCTGGTGACATCGTTGCGACAACAGGGAGCTTCGGGCTGACCGCTTCAGGGCTCAAGATCTTGAAGGAGAACCTAGCTGTCTCCGACAAGCTCAGGAAAAAACTTGTCGATGCTGTTCTATCACCTCACGCACGACTAAATGAAGGGTTAGCACTTGTACAGACAGATGCAGTCACAGCCTCCATCGACTCCAGCGATGGGCTGGCATGGAGCCTTCACGAGATCAGTCGAGCCAGCAACGTAGGCTTCATAATCGATACGCCACCCATTGCCCCTGAAACCAAAGACTTTGCAGCCGCTTTCAGTCTTGACCCATTAGAACTAAGCCTCTACGGGGGAGAAGAATACGAACTTGTGCTGACAATCGATTCAGAAGGCTGGTCCAAAGCGAAGAAGGCGATTCAGCAGGTTCATGGCGACCTGTATAAAATCGGTGAAGTAACCGAAGAAACCACCATATACCTGAAAAGCAACGATGAAAAGCATGAGGTGGAAGCCCGAGGATATGAACACTTCAAGAAAGAAAGTGAATAGCATTCCGTCCTGTGACGTCGGAAGCTTACCCTGCACCACACAACTCAGCGAAGCCTTCGACGAGAACTCATCCATCCATGAATCCTCAATGGAGAAGTTCAAACAAGCAGTAGTCAATTCCTATGTAGACAAACTTAACGCGGGGCTTGAGATCCCCGCGTTTCCGCAGTTCAGAGACATGAATCAGATGTTTCTCTCAGCCTTCGAAGGCATAGCGAAATTAAAGGAAGGACTCATTCGAACTGACATCCACCTTAAGCTGAAGTCAGGATTCGACCTGCTCCCCGAAGTCGCTGCCATCAAGGAACAGTCAAAGACGATCAAAGAGCAGATAGACAAACGTTACCAACTCAGAATCTGCGTCACAGGACCGTACACACTCGCCTCCTTCTTCCATCATCGAAATCACCAGATCTACAGGGAGATTGGACACCTCCTCACAGACATCGTTGACAGGAACACTTTCTCGATCAAGGACGGAGAAGTCGCATTGCTCGCCATCGACGAACCCGTATTTGGCTTCATCGACGACCCCCTCATTGAACGGAATACAGCAGGCAGAGAAGAACTGCTGAAAGTGTGGGAGACGATAGCCCAAAAAGCGAAGAGCAAGAACATCCAATCGTGCATACATCTCCATTCAACCTCTGACAACCTATTTTGGGAACCTGCCTCCATCAACATCATCGAATCCCACGTCGACGACCCTATTTACATAATGAAGACGACGAAGGACCAGTTAGAGTCCACGGACAAGTTATTGAAAGCCAGTATCGCAAGATCGGACTTCGATCTCTTAATCGAAGATGCCCGTGGAACCGGCGTCGACCTCACAGTGCCCGAAGCATGGAAGCACATAATCAAAGGCACGATGAAGGTGGAGAGGTTTCTAGAAGAACAGAAGATCATGGAGAAGAGGTTGAAGAAAATCGTCAGCCAGTATGGGATAGAGAGAGTCGCCATGGCAGGGCCTGAATGCGGATTAAGAGGGTTTCCGACTTATGCCTCTGCAATCAGCTGCCTCAGAGATGTGTCTGAGGTTGCACAATCCACCAGACATTAGCCCGTTACAAAGCTATTCCGAGAAGGAGGTTTTGGAGAAAGGTATAAAAGAAGCAATCGGATTCAACTTCCATCTCGCGTCGGAAACCTGAAATCCGCGGGGGTTTTCAAGCGCAACATTTTGTATTAAATGATACGTCTTCTTACGCATATTTGGGTCGTATCGCACGCGTTTTGCATGCATCGACGCATTCCAGACAGTAAGTGCACTCCGGGTGCGTGAATTTTTCCCAAGGCTGATCGAGGATTGGCACCCGCATCGGACAGGCTTCAACACACCGACGGCAACTGCTTTTCGTACACTGCACGGGGTCCCGTTTCAGCCCGAGGAAACTGAAATGGTTCAGCAACGCCATCTCCGCTCCGACGGGGCAGAGATACTTGCACCAGCTTCGAGGAGTGTAGACGGAGAACACGATAACCAGTGCCAAGATGAAGAGTCGGACCCAGAACAGGACTGGGATGGAGCCGATCCCTTCCAAGATGCCTGCGAATGGGGCTTCTGCAGTGATCACGTTGAAGATGGAGACGGGGAGCACCCCAAAGAGTGTGTCGTGTGGACTTAGAGCGTTGAAAGGAGCCTGAGCGAAGACGCCCAGAGCGTTTCTGTAGCTATTTCCCAACCCAGCAACCACCGAGAGGGAGACCGTCAGACTGATGAAGAGGACCAAGCCCAGAATCAGATACTTAATGTAAAGCATCTCATTATGAGTTCTCAAGGAGATCTCACGATGTCTCCTCTTCAAGAACCCGAGAATGTCCTGAATGAAGCCGAAAGGACAGATCCACGCACACAACATTCTCCCAAGAAGCACCGTGAAAACGATAAGCGAAGCTAAAGGAAGCCATGGGACAACCCTCTGATAAAGTTGATATTGCATCACTGCGAAGGCGTCTCCTGCCGTCGCCGCAGGGTTTCCAAGGCTCTGCAGGATCGGGAGGAGAAGAGCAGACGGTTCTACCCCGAACAAGACAGCGTTCAACAGCAGAAAGAACACGATCTGGCTGATCAACCTAAGCGTTCGAATCCGTAACACTGCACGCCTTATATCCACCAAAGCACGGTAACTTCCTCATAATCTGTGTTTTTTAGAAGGTTTAGTTCAGCGACATAAAAAGGTTTCATCCATCCATGACCTATGAATAATAGGTGAAATGCTCTCTTAAAAGAGCGAGAACGATGTTGCACCATAAATGGTCAATACGATCGATAGGGTGAAAATGATTAACCAGACAAGTTTGTTCCATTCAAAGACTTTGAAGCCGTCTAAGATGCCAAAAGGCAGGAGGTTGAAAAGGGCGATGAACGCGTTGATCATCACGGTGTACATTAACGCGTAACTCATGACGTGAGTGACTTGAACGAGATGCGTGATAACGAAGAAAGCCAAGGCAAAGACGATGTTAGTCACTGGACCAACGACCGCGGTTCGCCCGATAACATCTTTGTCAGCTACTCCAGCCACGATAACTGTTCCAGGGGAGATAATTTTGAAGGGTGAGATGGTCGAAAGTAGGGTGATCAGGGCCCCAAAGGGTGTTATACGGAATTCAGCCCACAGTCCATATTGTTGGGCAGCGACCTTGTGGGCTAATTCATGAGAAAGAAATGAAACGGCAAAGAGAAAGGCAAGGACGATGAGGGGGAGAGGAGACGCATAGAAATCTGTACCCCACCATAATGGCATCGAGAGTCCAATCGCCAAGGTGAGTAGCCCTCCTGCCAACAGGTGCTTGAGTTCCGTGTGACTGAACGAGATGACGCCGCCGCCTCGATAGCCGGGTTGAGCGTAGGTTATCTTGTGTTCAAACACGGGACTTCCACTTCCCTTTTTCCCAGTCAGCAGAGGAGGAGACCGATCCCTTGGAGCCCTCGCCCTCCACGATTCAGGGCAAGCATGGTTTTCAGGCAAGCGGTGCTCAACGCAGAAGTACTGTTCGCAGTATGGACACTTGAAAGGCATGTACGTTTCTAGATCGCAGGAGCTGCACTTCACCATGGCACACCTTGAAGAGAATTTGCTGTGTGCACGCTCATATGTGAATCCGCGCCTTATATTGGCTACCGAACATCTTGAAACAGGTCTTCATTCCTGTCAATAAGAAGGTCCTTCGAAGAGGAGCCATCGTCTAGCACCAATCGACTGAACCCTTTAACGAGTACGACAGGAGTCGCTTCCTTCCCCTGCCCCATCACCAACTCAGCAGCACACGCTAGTTCGTCAGCCACCGCCGTGAACTTCACCTGCATAACGTAGCCAAACAGGTCTTCCTGCCCACGGTAATCGAAGAATGGGGCGAAGCCAGCTAAGCCTATTGCGAAGTTGACTTGCCCCCGTCGAAACGGTCTACTATACGTATCCGAGATGATAACTGCAATATTCTGACCAGTAGATCGCATAATGCGACTACGCAGTTCCCTAGCAGACCTATCAGGATCGGCGGGCAGGAGCACATAGCGATTCCGCCCTTCCACGTTGGATTTGTCGATTCCAGCGTTGATGTTCACCAAACCACGCTTATCTTCAACAATAAGCGTCTGCTGAGACACATGCAAGATGCGTTTGGATTCCCTCAGCACAAGTTCAACGAGTCTTTGGTCACGCCCTGAGGCTTCAGCAATCTTCATAGCCTCTGACGAGACCTGCACGTCCTCCAGTTCAACGAGGCGCCCTTCCGCTTTCGAAACGATCTTTTGAGCAACCACAAACACATCCCCATCCTCAACCTCAACATCGCTAACCTCCACTGCGTTCAGAATGATAGACGCCAAGTCATCGCCTGCTTTCACCAAAGGAATCCCAGAGAGACCGATGATCCTGACAGCCGACATTCTTCTCCACCATGAATACGCCGAAACAAGTAGTGTCTGGCGCAAGCAACGCTTATTAAACTATTTTACGCCTCCAGACCGAGGCATGGAGCTCAACATCAAAGCCGAAGAGATTCCGTTCGACCTAGATTATACACTGGAGTGCGGGCAGGTTTTCCGGTGGAAGAGACATGGAGACTGGTGGTACAGTACAGCTGATGAACAGGCTTTCAAAGTCCGACAAATGGATGGAAAAATCAAGTTCGAGGGCATCGATTACCCGTGTTTCAATCACTATTTCCGATTGGAAGATGATTTAGAGGAAATAACTAAAGCAATTGCCCACGACTCCTTCATAGCCCGAGCTATAAAAGCGTTCTCCGGTCTTCGATTAGTGCGACAGAATCCATGGGAGTGCTTGATCTCCTTCATCTGTGCGACCTGGAAAGGCGTCAAAGCAGTTGATGACATGCTCTCCAGACTTGCACACACGTTTGGCAGAAAGATCCGATTTGACGGATTGACGTTCTACACGTTCCCCCAACCGGACGTGTTAGCCAATGCGAATCTCAGGGATCTGAGAAGCTGTGGACTTGGGTTCAGAGCCCCACGAGTCCTGGAGACGGCGAGAAGAATCAGCAACGGAATTCTCGATCTGGAGCGATTGAAGAAGGGCGAATACGAAGAGGGGCGGGACGAGTTACTGCAGCTTCCAGGTGTCGGTAGAAAGGTTGCTGACTGCATTCTTCTCTTCTCTCTCGAGAAGCTGGAAGCCTTCCCAATAGACGTGTGGATGAAGAGAACGGTTCAAACCCGGTATCTGCATTGGTTCGATCAGTCTTTCATCAATAAATTGGTCAAGAGAGAGTCCGTGAGTCCAACGCAGTATGAAAGAATCAGTGCCTCCGCTCGCGGATACTTCGGTGAATACGCTGGCTATGCACAAGAATACCTTTACCATTATGCAAGGAAAGGTAATCTTCTGGATTCAACCAATTAAGCACAATGCGGGCAATTAGGGATTAACCCTTTATTACTGCGATAGGGGAGAGTTTAGCGACGCGAGTCGCAATTCCCAATCTATCACTTACCTCAGCGACTTTGTTCACGTCCTTGTAGGCCGAGTCTGCCTCTTCTGCAAGAACGATCGGGCTCGCAGCCCGCACGACTATTCCACGTCGATTGAGCGTTCTTCTGATCTCATTCCCGTGGAACCGCCGTTTCGCTGCAGATCTACTCATCATCCGACCTGCACCGTGGGCTGTGGAGCCGAAGGAGATATCCATCGCTTTCTCGGTGCCGACCAGCACCCAAGAATTGGATCCCATGCTGCCTGGAATGATCACAGGTTGCCCGAACTCACGGTAGTCTGCAGGAACATCGGGATGATTTCGTGGAAAAGCCCGAGTAGCACCTTTCCGATGAATCCAGACCTTCCGCCGGCTACCGGAGATTGAATGCTCCTCGATTTTAGCGATGTTATGGGCAACATCGTAGACTAGATCGAGACCGAACGCTTCCGAAGGCTGGCTGAAGACCTGGCTGAAGCTCTCTCTTACCAAGTGAGTAATCACCTGACGGTTGACGAAGGCGTAGTTGATGGCGCAGGACATAGCTTGAAAGTAGTCTTCTGCTTCTCGAGCGGTCCCTGGTGCACAGGCTAACTCGCGGTCAGGCAGATTGATTCCGTACCGTCGGACAGCCCCTTCCATCACCCTGAGGTAATCCGAGCACACCTGATGACCGAAGCCGCGGGATCCGCAGTGAATCATGACGGTGACTTGCCCTTCTCGGATAATCCCGAAGCCTTTTGCCACCCTCGTATCTAAGATTTTCTCAACTCGTTGAATTTCGAGGAAATGGTTCCCAGATCCTAATGTTCCGACCTGGGATCGACCACGGTTCTTGGCGGTCTGTGAAACCTTCGCAGGATTCGCAGTCTGCATGCTACCCTGTTCTTCACAGTGATCCGCGTCTTCAACGCGACCCATCCCTTGCTCAATAACGCGGAGTACACCTTCGCTGACAAGTATGTCAAGCTCTCTATCAGAGACCCTGAAATCCTTTCTTTGGCTGCCTAAACCACATGGAACACTTCGGAAAATTCGGTTCGTTAAATCTCCTAATTTCGGTTTAATCCGATCTTCCGTAAGATTCGTCGTCAGCAGTCTGACACCGCAGTTGATATCATATCCGACTCCACCGGGACTCAGTACACCATCCTCAAAGTCTGTTGCGGCAACCCCGCCGATTGGAAACCCGTAGCCTTCGTGTCCATCAGGTAACGTAATTGAGTACTTGTAGATGCCTGGAAGATGTGCAACATTCATGCATTGCGTCAGAGTTCGGTCCGTCCGCATCTTCTGAAGCAGTGTTTCATCAGCGAAAACCATTCCTGGAACACGCATCCCAGGTTTAGTGTCCAGTGGGATACGCCACGAATAATCATCTACTTTCTCAAGAGGTACCTGAGTGACAGGTTTTCGGTGCACGCTCAACTCCTCCGACACATTCTCAGAATGCAGAATATAAGGCATTTCGCCCTCCACCATGCTTTTTCAGCTCATTGAGCTGCTTTGAACGAGTGCACATAACGATTTATAGAATAACGCATACAACTCTCCAAGTAATCTACGCGTGGAATGAGTGCATTTAGGAAGAATCCAAGCACTTGTCTAAGAAGCAGGATGATGTTATCGCAGAGCTCAGTAAGAAGCTAGACTTGATTCTGAGACGTCTCAGTGCATTGGAAGAACTCATCGTGGAGAAGCCAGAGTACGAAGGGGTGCTGCAGTCTCTGAGACTCACCAAGTTCGGTGTTGGGCTATACGATGAACCTTTGAAGATGGCTAATCGCCTGAGAAAAGCGGAGCGAGTGATCGCCAGAATCGATGCCCCCCAAGACGCAATCAGCAGATGCATAATCCAAGCCCTCGCAGTGAAAGGTCCGTTAAACATCTCAGCGATAGCCAGGCAGGTCCAATCAATGCGAGGAACCGCGTCCAGACGCATAATTAGGGAACGCCTGAAGGACCTAGAAGGCAAGAAAATCGTGCAGCAAGTAGCAGGTTTTGGCAAGAAGTATGCACTCACAATGTGACCAGCTGGATGACCATTTTTACCAACATCCCTAAATCAATGAGCCCACACTTCTCTTAATCAAGAGGAAGCGAAAGAGAATGAGCGAAAAGAAAAGCAATGACTCACGCGTGCACGTCGTAAAAGACGATGCAAAGGAAGTCAAAGAAATTCTGAGCGTCGTCTCAACAGAAGTACCTGGATTGATACGGAACATACTCGCCAGTGTCTTCAGCGAGGAGGCTGGACGAAGCATGGGCAAAGCCGCCGCAGCTTTCTACAAGGAACTGAAAGAAGGGGGAATGCCGGATCCCGTCGCCATCAAAATGACAGAGGAATACATGGGAACCTTTACCAGTCTCGGAGACATGCTCAAACGCGCTGGTAAAGGGATGGAGCTACGAGAACTGAGAAAGATAGCTGAAGACGCAAAAGAGAAAGACGAGGACGACGAGTAAGCAGGGTAACCTGCTGAACTCATTTAAGTTGTGTTCGACCAACATGCGCATACGAACGATTCTCTCCTTGATTCCAATACTGGTTAAGCTGATCAGCAGTCTTCTATTTCTACTAATAACGTTGGATTGGAGGGTGAGGAGAGCAAGAAAAGCGTTTGAAAAAGAACTGATGCGGCAAGGAGTCTCGAAGAGAGACGCGCAGAGAATAAGTTTACCTATAAAGAACGTCAAGGACGACATGATGAAGCTACTATGGAGGTTCCGTTCTTAGGAACCGGAATCTCTGCTTTTTACAGCGGAAACTCAACATTCAGATATTTCTGATCAACCAGTTTCTTTACTTTCAAGAGTCGACCAACTGCATCTTTTTCGTAAACCCAGATTTCCCCATCAAAAAGCCCTAGAATTGCATAGACCTCTTCAGGTGAATGCATCTCCGGATTCATCACTGCCAGCGTGGTGAACGCGTGGGCTTTCAGCTGCGGAAGCAACCCTGCTAACCACCGTCTGGTGTTCACCACTTGATGTTGAAGAAGTACGTCAGAAATGATGTCAATGCAGGCTCTTCGAACATTTTCCCCTTGTTCCCCCAACTGTCGCAAGGTAGTAGTCAAGGCAATGTTGATCTCATTCAAGTTTTCCACCCCCTTCAACTTAACTACGTTAGGCAACTTTTTGACGATCTTGTCGGCCTGAGGATTGCAGAGAACGAGAAAGAAAGTCGATGGATAACTCTCTGCGAAGGACCTAGATTCGCTCCCATCCCTCGAGAGGAAGAGCACAACTTCACCTTGTTCTACACCAGTCCTTAGAAAATCTCTGACAATCGAGTCTTTCTCATCGCAGGATATCGACTCAAGGATTATTGCATACCGGCGAGGAACACCACCCATCAAAGCACGGTCAAGTTCCGCGTATCCAGTTCTTACGCGGTTAGGATGAAAAGGTTCAGAAACAGTTATTGTTGCAGCTTTAGGCTCGTAGTATCTTTGCCGACCTGCAGCATCTGCATAGTCGAATCGAGGAGCGATTGAGAAATTTCCCGGCTGAAGGGGCATTATTTTAAGTTCAAACGTTTCATTCACGTCGCTGTCGAGAAGCTTTCGCTCCAAATCGAGATAGGTGGTTCTAAGGCGATATGGTTGAGGGGTGGAGACTATTCTGAAGCTTTTAGGCGAAAATCCCTCAATTCCCCGCAGGAAAATCGGTGTTGCCCCGACGTTCGATAGTTGAAGGGTCAGTGTGAGTTCCTCGCCGACCTTGATCGTCTCAGGCGTCAGAATGACTTCAGCTTTTAAGCGTGGTTCAGTTCGAGTAGTAGATGGTACCATTTTGAGAGGGGTCTCATAGAGGTCGACAGTGGCCTTTGTTAAGCGAAATAGGGCGGCTAATTCCGCGTATTGGGGGTGTTCCAAGATTATTTTCTCGAGAGACTCCAGTCGTTTCGAGACATTGTCGAGTTTCCGCCTCAATTCTTCGGCGTTTGAGGACTCGTCGTTACCTTCAGACACATAGAAGCACTCCAACAGTCAACTGAGAGATGTATGGTCAGAGAAGATCTGTGAGCAACAGTAGTTGGAGAAGGAGATCTGGTAATCTAGAGACTCGGTGTAGCGGATAGCCTCGGTAGCCGGAAAAGCGATGGCGTTGACTCCGGATTTCACTGCAAGCATGTCTGTCTTCACCCTATGAGTGCCTTTGGGTCTCATGCAGCCTAGTGCTATCGGCGTGTTCGGCATCATAACCCTTGTTGCTACAAGAATTTTGGCGATCGTTGAAGGAGACGGAGGCGCTACATGCTCCATTGTGGTGCGATGGATAGGCATGAACGCGATCACGATAACTGCGGATGGTTCATTTTGAGAAATCATTTCAAGCGCGGTGATCTCACCTTTCAGTTCCCCATAATGCAGACCAGTTAATACATGTGGAACAGTCGGGATACCAGCTTGATGAAGAGCCTGAAGAGATTTTCTGTAGTCATTTACAGTTGCCTCAGAGTTGAAGATCTCTTTAATCGTCTCGTTTGAGCCGATGACATCGATGAGGGCGGCATCAATTCCAGCTTCCTTTAGCCTTCGGGCGGTGTCTGGGGAAATAATGCCTGTGTGGACCAGAATAGTCAGGTTGAGGTCCTCCTTCAATCTTCTGATCGTCTTTATGAAAGGTTCCAACGGGATGGATCCGTCAGGGAGGCAGCCACCACTGATTAAACATCCGACTGCTCCTTGGCGTTTCAATTCCGTTCCGAGTTGTAGGAGTCTTGTCGGGGATGTAGCTGCAAACATGCTGTTTAGAACGATTCCCTCACAGTGTTTGCATTTCAAGGAACAGGAGGATCCGGTGAGAGAGATTGAAGGAAACGCAGTAGATGCAGGCTTTTGATGATTCGTTTTGTAGGAGATGAAGCTTGGCATGTAGAACTGGATTCTTCTTCCAAAATTACGGTGGCTGATCTTTCGTGCGTCTTCGATGAATTTCATCAACATCTGATCATCAGAGCGGAGGAGTTCTTCGTAGTCCACAATCAATCCCAGTTCTCAGCGGTTGCTACAAAGGGTTTATCTCTAAATCTTCATAAGTCAACTTATGCCAATTCATAAGTCCTTCGCTACTATTGAAGCCATCGACACTGCGGAGGCTCGGTTTGTTGAGAAGATTCGAGTTTCGTCTGGTTCAGCCGCAGTGTTAGGAATCACGCCTAGTCTGCTGAAGGCTTGGCCGACAACTATCTATCTGATGACTTTTCTGCAGGGAAAATGTAGCGCTAACTGTGGCTTCTGTTCACAGGCGAAGGATAGTCACAGCAGGACAGAGATGCTTTCACGAGTGACTTGGCCTGACTTTGCAGCTCATCGTGTCGCCCGCACTTTAGAGTCCTCACGGCTTGATTCGAAGGTGAAACGGGTCTGCGTGCAAGCCTTAAACTATCCAGAGGTTTTAGAAGACCTCCTAGCAATCACTAAGATGATTAGAACTCACAACATCAATATTCCCATCTCAGTATCATGCCAACCATTGAAAAGAGCAGAGATGAAGGAGTTGGCTGAAGCAGGAGTAGAAAGAATGGGAATCCCACTCGACGCAGCAACTCCCGTCATCTTTGAGAGAATCAAAGGTAAGAAAGCGAATGGCCCATATGACTGGAACACCCAGCACAAGACTCTGCTTGAGGCAACCCGAGTCTTCGGGAAAGGCAAGGCAAACACTCACCTAATCGTCGGTCTAGGCGAAAAGGAGAGCGACTTACTGAAGCAGATAGCATGGTGCACCAAACATCACATCCAACCCAGTCTCTTTGCCTTCACACCGATCCCGGGGACAATTCTAGCGACAAGGAACCCGCCACCTGTAGAATCATACCGCAGAATCCAACTCGCCCGTCACCTAATCGTCAATAGACAAGTGGATTTCAGTGAGGTCGGCTTCGACAGCAATGGAGAAGTCAAGGATTTCGGTATCTCATCAACGCAACTCGACGAAGCCATCAAAAGCGGAGATCCGTTCAGGACTTCCGGTTGCCCAGACTGTAACCGCCCTTTTTATAACGAGAAACCGAGTGGCCCCATCTATAATTTCCCAACGAAGCCAGCACTTTATGAAATTGAGAAGATCCGACGACAGATTCTTAGAACACCGTGATCGCTATACCCTAAACAGAAACCGCAGATCAGCGACAGCTGACTACTCTTTGGAGCGATAAAGGATGAAGGTGTGACCGCGGACTTCGATAAGAGTTGACTGCGTCCTTGAAGCTAAATCCATAGCAATCGCTTCTGCATCACTGACCTTCAGAGCGGCTTTCTGAATCTTTAATTTCAACACTTCTTTCTCTTTGAGCTGGCGATCGACCTCAGCAGTAATCTCTGCGGAGACCCCGCTTTTACCTATCCAGACAGTTGGTCTTTCAAGCTCCAGTCTTCTTTTTATCTTCCATCGGGTCTTGCGATCGATCATCATACTTTCCTCTTGAGTCTAGTTGGAAACCGCATGTGCTCCCCGCAATGTCCACAGGTCACGACGACGTGAGGTTCCCGCCTTTTCCGGAGACGTACGTGGGAGTTCACACCAGGCAGGATGAAGTGCTTGCATGCTTTACAGAATCGGTGACGATAGAGACGGGGAATAGGAGTTCTGGAAGCCCTAGAGATTCTTCTGGCAAGCGTAGCATAAGTTTGAGCACTGTCTTGGTCTTCTTGCATCGCTCTTCGAGCGAGTTGAAGTGCTCTCCGGATCTGTTGTCGCGCGATCTGCTTTTTTCCACGCACTTTTCGATTTCCTTCCTCAGAGAAAGAGGATCGCAACATGATAATATTTTCTCTTCTAAAAAGAGTTGCAGAAACTTGACAATGTCAGCGTTTTCCTCTACGATTTCTTTTTATATTAGAATCTAATCTGAGAAAGCGATTAACCTTGGGTTTAAGATCATTCCTACAATCAGTGAGTCGATTGATGAAACTGGCAACTAAACCTGGGAGATCAGAACTTCAACAGTCTCTGAAGATCTGCCTGTTAGGTGTGGGAGTTGTTGGCGTTGTCGGCTACATCATCAAACTAATCTCATTCGTTATTCAAGGACTATGACTGGAGCTAGAACGATGGCAGAAGAACCAGCCCCAACAACGTCCATTTTCGCAGTCCGAACCACGGCAGGACAGGAAAAGAATGTGGCGAACTTAATTGCAGCTCGAGCAGAAAGGAATAGACTGCCGATTAAAGCTGTATTAGCCCCTGAAGTGCTGAAAGGATACGTCTTTGTTGAGGCGGAAGGCCCGCACTTCGTCGAGGAGACAATTGCGGGAATCAGGCACGTGCGATCTAGAGTGCCAGGCATCGTCAGTTTCTCTGAAGTCGAACGGTATATGGTTACTAAACCCCTCATTGAAGAATTCGACACCGATGATGTGGTGGAGGTGATAAGTGGTCCCTTCAAAGGAATGAGGGCAAAGATCACTCGAAGTGATAAAACGAAAGGTGAAGTTATTCTCGAGCTTCTGGAGGCAACGTTCACGCTTCCAATCACGGTTCACGCAGACTACGTGAGAATCGTCCAGAAAGCGAGTAAGGAGAAGCAAGACTTTGGCGAAGAAAGTGATTGATGCATTAGTAAATGGAGGTCAAGCGACGGCTGGTCCCCCTTTAGGTCCAGCACTGGGACCGTTAGGGGTTAATGTAGTCGCTATTGTGAATAGAATCAACGAGACTACGAAAGATTATGCTGGGATGAAAGTTCCAGTAAAGATCATCGTTGAGACAGAGACAAAAGAATACGAAGTCGAAGTCGGTACCCCCACCACGTCGGCGCTGATTGTCAGTGCACTCAAGATTCAGAAGGGTTCCGGTAGCCCGAAAGAAGAGAAGGTCGGCAACCTGACGATGACTGCTCTGGTGGACATCGTGAAGAAGAAAAGGCAGCAGATGCTAGCAATCTCGGCGAAGAAAGCTGCTAAAGAAGTCCTCGGCAGCTGCGTCAGCATGGGAGTCACCGTGGAAGGCAGAGATCCCAGAGAAATTCAGACCGAAATCGATGAAGGAAAATTCGACTCCATGCTAACAGACGACTCGTGACAATCTTTTTATAACGGCTTCCATACGAGTGTTGAGGCGAGGCTTATCCGATGTCGCTGAAAACAGAGGCTGTCTTGGAAGCTGTGAAGCAGGTCAAGAGCGAAGCTCCCAAGAGAAAGTTCACCCAATCACTGGAAGTGATCATAAACCTCCGAGACATAGACATGAAGAAGCCGGAGGGTCGAATTCAGGAGACAATAGAGCTTCCTCACGTCACAGGGAAAAAGAACCGAGTCTGTGTAATCGCAACGGGAGAACTGGCACTGAAGGCGAAGCGAGGCGGTGCAGAACTCGTCATCAGCAACACTGACCTGGAAAGCTTAGCTACTGACAAGAAGAGACAGAAGAAACTAGCCACCTCATATGACGCGTTCCTAGCTGAGGCAACAATGATGCCGTTGGTCGGAAAAACGATGGGAGCAATCCTTGGACCGAGAGGGAAGATGCCCCGACCATTACCCCCAACTGCCGACGCGAAGACCCAGATAGAGAGACTCAGTAGAACGGTGACCGTTCGAATGCGGACGCAGCCAGTTCTTCAGTGTGCTATCGGAACTGAGGACATGGAGGACAAGGCAATCGCTGAAAACTTGATGGCCGTGGTCGCCCGAGTTCAAGGAAAACTCAAGCGTGGGCTTAAAAACGTCAGTTCACTCTACGTGAAGACAACAATGAGTGCCCCAGTAAGAATCAAACTGTAGGAATCCGCGATGGCTGAACAACGTCAGATACTGGTAGAAAAGTCCAAAGAAGTGGATGAAATCAAACAGCTTCTTAAGGAGCATGATGTTATAGCCTTAGCTAGCCTACATAAAGTGCGAGCCGCTCAACTTCAAGCCATACGTAAAAAGCTTCGCGACAGAGCCTACCTCCGCACAATCAAGAACACGTTGATTAAACGGGCAATCAAAGACGTCCCTGAGAAGCCAAATATAGAGAAACTTGAGGATCACCTAGTCGGCTCAACCATCTTCCTATTCACCGGCGTCAATCCTTTCAAACTCACATTATTATTGGAGAGAAGTAAAGTTACTACTACAGCTAAGGCAGGCGACATCGCTGCCTTCGACGTTGTAGTACCCGCCGGAAACACGGGACAACCTCCCGGGCCCATTATCAGTCAACTGGGCGCAGTTGGACTGAAGACGAGAATAGAATCGGGAAGCGTGTGGATAAGCCAAGACACAACGGTTGCCAAAGAAGGAGAAGCGATATCTGAGAGACTAGCTCCTGTACTTTCAAAACTCGGAATAAAACCCGTGGAGACGGGGCTCTCACTAAAAGCCGTTTACGAGGAAGGACTCATTATAGCGGGAGATCAGCTCCACATAGATGTCGAGAAAACCAAGCTTTCTATTGAAGAAGCTCATCAATCTGCCCTCACTCTCGCTTTAAACAGCGTGTATATTTCCCCCGTCACCATCGAGTTGCTACTCAAACAAGCCAATCGAGACGCGTTCAACCTAAGCATCACCGAGAACATTCTAACTAAAGAGACGACGCCGGACGTACTGCGTAAAGCACACGGGCAGATGCTAAACCTCAAATCACTTGTAGAGAGAAGACAAAGGGACCTCCAGAAAGATTGAAAAGGAAGATTGTTGAAAAGGAAAGAGGT
>CP070765.1:894210-895321 GCA_020345645.1 Candidatus Bathyarchaeota archaeon
GTGATCATGATAGCCCACGACCTTTCAATGATTGCGGAAGTCTGCCAGAAGATCGCAATCATGTACGCAGGATACATGGTGGAGAACGGGGACATCGTGAAAATCTTCAAGGACCCCTTACACCCATACACCCAGGACCTCATTGAGTCCTTCCCCAGCATAATGGCTGATAAACAGGAGATGGTTTCGATTCCAGGCTTCCCACCAGACCTGTTAGACCCCCCTCCTGGATGTCGATTCCACCCACGCTGTAAATACGCAATGGATATCTGCAGAAAGGAGACTCCTCAACTTCTCGAGGTCTCAGCAAACCATCGTGTAGCGTGCCATTTAGTGAAGCACAAGTAGGAGCTGAATGAAAAAATGCCTGAACTTGTCGTGAAAGCTGAAAACTTAAAGAAATATTTCCCCATCAAGATGGGGTTCTTCCGAAGTATTTTAGGACGGGAAGAACTCTTCGTCCACGCCGTCGACGACGTCTCTTTCGACATTAAGAAAGGTGAAATCTTCGGGTTAGCCGGCGAAAGCGGAAGCGGAAAGACCACGACTGGGCGGCTAGTACTGCGGCTCATTGAACCGACCGGTGGCAAAGTCCAATTCCAAGGTACTGACATCACTGAACTTGAAGAATCGGAGTTGAAGCCCTTGCGACGCAACATGCAGATCGTCTTCCAAGACCCCTATGAATCCTTGAATCCTCGAATGACGGTCGGCGACATTGTCGCGGAACCATTAAGACTCCTCGAGAAATCATTAACGGCAGATGAAGTTGAAGCCCGCGTAGCGCAGATACTGGAGGATGTGGAACTCACTCCTCCAAGCGAGTTCATTCTGCGGTTTCCCCACGAACTGAGCGGAGGTCAAAGGCAGCGTGTCGCTGTTGCCAGAGCCTTCGTCATCGACCCGGAGTTCGTCGTTGCTGATGAACCGGTCTCCATGCTCGACGTCTCGATCCGAGCCGAGATCCTCCGCCTCATGTTAACCCTCGTGCAGAAACGGGGCGCATCCTTTCTCTACATCACCCACGACTTAGCGCTGTCTCGCCACATGTGTGACCGACTCGCGATCATGTACTTGGGGAAAATCATGGAGATGAGTGAAACGGAGAAAG
>CP070765.1:895421-903271 GCA_020345645.1 Candidatus Bathyarchaeota archaeon
CTCCATCGTATTCCTAGGGAAGAGACTAAGGAATCGGGGATTCTGGAGTAAATAGGATAAGAAAAAGTCGACGGTGCATTTAGACGCATGCTAATCATAATGCATCGTTGTTGAAACTAAGGTCTGCCATTCCACCTGAAGTCTACGGGTTCTCGAATACATCTGCTTAATATGCATCTGCATCTGTGGTTCAAAATACGTTTTCAGCGAATTTGGAGGGTTGACAGTATTTCAGGGATCTCATCCTTAAATCCATTCACTATTTTATCCTTAATCTCTGAAACCACGGTCTTCGCCGCTTCGATTGTCTGCAAGGCATGGTCGCGGTCGAATATGTCTTTCCGAATTTCACTTTTCGGAAGGTTCCTTAAGACTTCCCGATTCATATTGATTCGGATGACTTTGTCAACGATCTTACCGAACTCAGGTTTTCTCAACTCATTGAACCGTGTCGCAAGAATTCTCAGAGCCTCACCCTGCCCAGAGTGAGGATTTGGCATTTCACCATAGCAGTGTAAAAGAGCACGTGAAGCGTTCTCTACAGCGATTGCTGCAGTTCTCACTGTCTCTGCGTGGTCCCCGTACTTCAGCCTTAACTCAGCACAGCGGAGATTCTCTTCTGCCAATTTGACAAGCTGCACGATAGTTCGACTCCAATTTCTATATAGATGAATGATCTCCATCTCCTTCGACTGGAGAAAATGGCGATCTAACAGCGAACGAAATCTACGCCTTTCGCGATTGCCATAGGCAAGTCTCCATTCATAGGATCTCGGAGCCACCCAAGGAAAAGAGAGGAAAGGGGTGGGATTTACGCTTCTACGTTGAAATTGATCATTAGTCCCTCGAATGACATTTGGAGAGATCTGGCTTCTTGGATAGTTTTGGGGCTTTCTTCGTCGTTCTTCATCAAAGTTCATAAATAACAGGATCAGTGACCCGAGAATTCCCCAGATGATCAATATGGAAGATATATTCATCTCCTCACCAAACCGTCAGATTATTGACAATCATTACTCATCGGGATTGTTTCTTCTTCTTCTCCTGTTTTCCCGCGATGGTGTCTTGCTTTCTGGACTTCGACTTCGGAAGTTTCTTGGCAAGCCGTAGTTTCGTCTGCAATTGTACGTATCGGTTGAGAAGGCGTTTGATGAGGAGGTCGAAGCTGTACGGATCGTTTCTTTTGGCTTCTGACAACTGTTCTCGGAGGTGTTGGCAATCGTTGGCTCCAATTACTCCGAAGTGTCTCCTCAGCTCCTCTTCGAGAAACTCCTCCAAGTGAACATCTCGAATTGCAGTAAAGTGGGTGTATCCAGGGAAGGAGTAGATTTGTTGCAGGATCTTCTGAACGATTGGCATGACTATGTCGTGGATGACGATCCTACTCACGTACATCCCCCCTCTTCAGCGTATACTCTCGATAGTCCGAATTTCGTCTATGGCTGTCGCTATTGCAAACTTTGTCCATTCTCTTAGCCTCCCCAACACAGTTTTCAGAATTGTGTTACGCCAAAATCAAAGCTGATGAGCTTTATTTAAACGTTTCGCAAATTATATAGGTTCATCTGATGAAGTGTAGCACGATGACGGATACCTCAGAAGACGCGGTGTTACTTGAGCTAAAGCTTCAACTTTCTAACATTGAAAAAAAGTTGGATGAAGTCCTTGACCTTCAGAAAAAACAGCTTCTGCGTACAAGATCCTTCATCCCCACAACGATCGCGTCCCTTCCCGAGCATCTCAAAAGGACCGCGACGATAATTGCGGCTGTAGGAGATTCTACAGCTGAACAGATTGCGGAAAAGACAGGACGAGCACGAGCAGCTGAAAGCGATTACTTGAATCAACTCGCAGACCGCGGTTTACTCATTAAGGAGAGAGTAGGAAGAGCAGTCCACTTCAAACCTCTAAACTTATACACTGAATGTCCAAATTGTCGAGCTATCGTTCTCCCAGCCCTCAAATCATGTGCATATTGCGGATCCAAATTGTAGGAAAAAAATCGCGCTATTCGTCCATCTAAGAATCCTTCGTGTAGGAATAAGCGGATATCCACAACATAGTATGAAGTGATGCCAATTGTTTGGAAGATCTTATAGGTCTCATAAGTAAATACCTTAAGGAACGGTTGGGGGATTGGGGAAAATGCAGCCGACAATCTTGATTGTGTTCTACTCCATGTACGGTCACATATATCGGATGGCTAAAGCTGTTGCAGAGGGTGTCCAAGAAGCAGGTGGAGAACCGGTGCTTCGGCAGGTTGCTGAACTTGTACCAGACGAAGCTTGGAGCGAAGAAGTAGTAACAACCAAGGAGATGATGAAGGAGATCCCTATTGCCAATCCGCGGCAAGACCTTGAGAAAATCGATGGTGTCATAGTCGGAACTCCAACTCGCTTTGGCAACATGTGTGCCCAGATGAGGAACTTCTGGGATCAGACTGGAGGAGCTTGGGCAAAAGGATTACTTGTCACAAAGCCTGCAGCTGCGTTCACCAGCTCTAATAATCAGCATGGGGGACAGGAGACCACGATCATCTCAACTCACCTAACGTTTCTGCACCATGGTTGCGTAATTATTGGTCTACCCTACAGTTTCAAAGAACAGATGGTAATGAACGAGATAACTGGAGGTTCGCCATATGGACCATCAACGGTAGCTGGAAGCGGACCGCCATACCAACGCATGCCAACGGAGAATGATCTGAAACTCGCCAGAAGCCTCGGGAAACATCTCACAGAGATCGCGAGGAAATTGTCTTCGTAAAGATCAAATCGTGCCAACGAATCGTGATTTATCCTCAATGATGTAGCTATTGAAGCGGAAGGGGTGAAAGATGGATTCTTTTGATGTTATGGTGGCCGGACTGAAGTTCCACGAAAAGATCAATAGAAGAGATCTTGAAGGGTTGGTGGAGTTAATGACATATGATCACATATTCATAGATAATTCAGGCGACCGTGACAAGAATATGAAAGAGGGTTGGAGAAGGTTCTTTTCAGATTACCCCTGATTACAGAAACGTTATCACTTCAGCTACAGTCACAGGTAATGTGGTCGTTATGGTCGGCTATTCCACATGCTCCAACGAAAAGCGATTGAACGGCCCAAGCATGTGGACCGCCAGAGTACGGAACAAGCACATCTCTGAGTGGAGAGTATATTGGCTAGACGAACGATGAAGGCTTATGGTCCATTGCGGAAGGAAAATAAGGTCAATACAGGTATGCCTAATAGGCTAAACGAGTGGTGTCTGCAGAGGAGATGGTATAGATGCGGTTGGATGATTGCGTGAAATGTTCAGATTTCCCATGTAGTGATGTGAATCACAATTGCTACATCGTTCCTAATGTGGAAATTCAGCCCGAGGAAGTCACTATGATTATGATCTCGGAAGCTGCACCGCTAAATCCGGACAATTATTACTATGCAACAGGCAATCCGTTGTTTCAGCAGACAACGGTACAGGCATTCAACGATGCAGACGTCCAAGTGGGATCCATACGAGAATTGTTGGATAGAGGCGTATACTTCACGACTGCCGTGAAATGTGGAAAGACCGGATACGGTATAAAGGCTGCAACGGTTAAAGAGTGCTCGCACCTGCTAGAGCAGGAACTTAACTTCTTCCCCAACTGCCAAGTTTTCATGCTGATGGGTGATGTAGCCATCAAAGCCATCAATTACATCGCAAAGAGAGCAGGTGAAGGGAGACCGATACCAGCAGGGTCAACCTACAAGATTCGCGGTAAGAGATATTCCTTTAGAGGAAAACGAGCTTTTCCCTCCTATCTACAAGCGGGCCCCAGTTTCTTCATTGAGAAAAGCAAACGAAGGATGATTGCAGAAGATATAGCAGCGGGTTTAGCTCTCCACCCAAACAAGTAACATTGGCACAGATTTTTCAACCGTTTCGAGCCAACACCTTGCATCAGAATCTTTTAAACCTCCAACCGAGTTCATTATGTTAGGAGAATGGAGAACGACGAAGAAAAGAAAGGGTATTTTGACGCAAGGAGTCACACAGTTATGAAACCTTCAGAGCTGCAAACAGGGATTCTTATTTTTCTTATCAGTGTGCTGACTGTTACGTCAGGTTTTCAGATTGTACCAGTAAAGAGTTCACCCAGTACAGCAGTTATTCCAGGGTGCTTCGGCACGAACACTACCCAAATACCAGGGATAGATGGAGCCTTTGCCAGGATTATCACTGACGGTTTTGGCAGAGTATATGTAGCGTATCAGGGTTGGACAGAGGTCGGTGGCGAGGACTACATACATGTTTACTTCGCCTACTCCCACAATTTTGGAGAAACGTGGAGTGAGAGCTACAGAGTCAATGATAATGGAAGTGCTTCAGTCGTCTGCGACAGCCCAGCCATAGCGATAGATCAACACTCGGGTTACATTTACGTGGCTTGGAAAGACAACAGGACAGGAGTAACAAAAGTCTACATAGATAAATCCGTGGATAACGGTGCCTCCTTCGGCTCCGACAGGCTTGTCTACGACTGGCTTAGCGACCAGATTTGTTGGGCGTTGCCTAGGACGGTCAACGTCGAGGTTGATGATTACGGAAAGGTCTACGTCGCTTGGATGCAGTACGATGGCTCCGATCTTTATGACTGCGATATATACTTCGCATCGTCTGCAGATGCCGGTCAAACATTCAGCACTCCCACCAACGTCAACCTATTAGGAAGCTACGCACGCCATTATCATCCGTGGATCACAGTTGATGAAGAGAACGTCACGTACGTGGTTTACCCCATGAGGAATTCCACAGTTTCCGGGGTGTATCTTGCAAAGTCTTTGGATGGAGGGGCCTCGTTCGTTACGCCTGTCAGAGTCAATGACGACTCAACGACAAGATACCGGGGAGGAGCACAGGTAATCAAATCACCAGACGGAAAGATCCATGTTGTTTGGACGGATGGCAGGGGAGGAGACGGCACTGAGTACATGGACATCTACTACGCAACCTCGCTTAATGGGGGATCTTCCTTCGGCTCTAATGTCCGGGTTAATGATGACACTGTTTCGCTTCCCCCAGATACCCACCCGCACTTCACACGTGGCGCTCAAGGAACACCATCAATCATCGCGGATAGCGATTCGAGGATTCACATTGTTTGGGAGGATTTCCGTAACTTCATTCATCAAGACACCTACTGCCGAGACATCTACTACACGTCTTCAAAAGACGGCGTTACGTTCACAAAGAACCTCAGAACGAACTCCGTCAACTCCAGCTTGGAAAGTATCGATTGTGCAGATCCCAACATGGTCACCGATTCCCAAGACAACTTCTACATAGTGTATTCAGACGTACCTTCAGACGAGACTAATAACCACAAAATACATTTTCTTTATGCTTCAAACTCGAGTTGGAATTGGACGAAGCCGTTAGATTGGCACCATTATCATAACTACACGGAGATCACGGCCATCCTATCAGGGCTGAATGACACGTACCCTGATATTGTAGATGTGTTCACAATCGGGCAGAGTTGGCACAGTCAAGACATACATTGCATCCGGCTAACCAACGAAACTGATGGAGGTCCAAAGCCTGAAGTCCTCTTTGTCGGGTACCATCATGGTCAAGAGCAGATAAGTGCGGAGCTGCCCCTCAACTACGTCGTTGACGCTGCAACGAATTACGGGTCCGTTGAAAACCTCACAGATCTTCTCAACACACGGGCGATTTACGTGATCGTGGCGTTGAACGTTGATGGACTTGACCTGTTCGATTCAAATGATCGGCAACGGAAGAATGCACGCCCGATAGACGAAGACGAAGACGCAGCATTTGATGAAGACCCTCCGGAAGATTTGAACGATAATGGACTCATCGAGATCCTCGTTAATTCCACGGATCCGTTCAACCCCGAATTCGTCAGGTATGAAGGTGTGGACAACGACACGGATGGGGTCAATGGCGACGATTGGGTCGGGGGTGTGGACCTCAATCGCAATTACCCGGTTAACTGGACCGAAGCCGTTTCAGACCCATCTTCACCAGTCTATCGTGGACCTAGTCCATTCTCGGAGCCTGAGACGCAGGCTCTCAGAGATCTGGTCCTTGGACATAATTTCACCCATGCCCTCAGCTTCCACTCTGGCCTCGAATTGATTATCTATCCGTGGGGGTGTACAGCCGACCCTACACCCGATGACGCGAAGTTCGTGGAGATCGCCCAAGGTCTCTCAGACCTAACCGGAGGTCTGCCTTACGTTTCACCTACTGTGATGTACGGCATCTGGGATGACTGGATGTACGGTGAAGCTGGGGTGCTAGCGTTAACCTGTGAGATATTCCGCAACCAGACCTGGTTAGACGCCTATATCGCACCGGGACCGTACGCGAACACGACGTGGCTGGGGGGAGAAAGGTGGCTGTACAACCCACTTCCAAGTGGGATCGAGACTGTGCTTCAGCACTGGTTGCCAGTCTTCTCCTACATTGTGGATCTAGCACGTCCACCTAATCTCGCAGTCTCAACGATCACGATTGCTAAG
The DNA here is from genome assembly GCA_020345645.1 of Candidatus Bathyarchaeota archaeon. Classification (GTDB taxonomy): domain Archaea; phylum Thermoproteota; class Bathyarchaeia; order Bathyarchaeales; family SOJC01; genus JAGLZJ01. The sequence continues at coordinate 901,944 of CP070765.1, forward strand.
AGCGTTGTTGGACAAGGGTATAACCTGAGTGTGACAGTAGTCGTTGACAATCAAGGTAGCATGATTGAAGAAATCAACGTCACATTGCGTCTCAACGACGAGGTCGTTGATTCAGTATCCGTTTACGTGACAGGCGGAGAATCTGTATCCTGTAATTTCTCCCTAGGCACGTCAGCCTTAGCTAAAGGAAACTATACGGTGAGTGCGGTTGTCGATCTAGTCCTTGGTGAAACAATCACGGCGGATAACACCCGTATCGGTGATCAGGTGACAGTTACAGTCCCAGGCGATGTCGACGGAGACTGCGATGTCGATATCTTCGACATCGTCGCAATGGCAAGCACCTATGGGTATGATGAAGGTGATCCTGAATACATTTCGGAACACGATATTGACAGCAGCGGAGCCATCGACATCTTCGACATCGTTATCGCAGCAGGCAACTACGGCGAAACCTGGGAACCATAACACTGAAGACTGATTCAAAGTCCGGTATCCAGTTGCACCTTTGCTGAAGCTCCGAAGTAGTTTTTCACGTGCTTTGACTGGAAGTAGATTATGAACGCAGTGTTCACCAACGTAACGAAGACCGCAAGTATGGATAGAAGGTTAACCCCGTTGGACAAGAACCCAGCCACGAAGATGTAGTAAATCGGCAACGCGATCCAGAAGAAAGTAGATAGATGCCACGTGAATTTACCCCCGCTGAATATCGCAATAGAGATGATGAACGAAATGAGCGAGAGAAGGATGGGAGGGGAGAACAGGAGAGACATTAAAGGAGACCACTCGGGCGTGAAGGTGGTCCGCCAACGGAACATAGTGCCACTAAGAAGGGAGAAAATAGGAAGTCACCGATGGCTCCTATCGCCATGAGAACTGCCACAAACGGCACACCGAACGGGCGTTCCTCCATCAGACTCCCACCTTTCAAGGAGTCGTCACAAGCTCTTTAGGTCTTTCTCTCATCGTAAGCATTACAAATGGCGACGTGCGTCAGGACGATGCTCGTTTGATGATGCCTGTAAGGCAACCGATTCCGCCAGCTGCCTTGTGGAGCTCATTAACTTCGACCAGTGTACATTTCACGCCTAATTGTTCATAGAAGGATTGAGTGTGCGGGTTTCCGTTCGGCATTACGATCCGGTTGGGAGCAAGGGTTACGAAGTTGAGGGCCATCCCGATTTTCGCTTCAGCGTCATCAGGAATGAAGGAGACCTCGTACCCATTGTCTTGGAGAACGCGTACAGCTGCTTCTGGAATCCGACGGTCCCAACAGAGGGCGTGATCTTCATCGATGAAACGCAGGGTCCCCATGAGATGCATGG
>CP070765.1:903371-935910 GCA_020345645.1 Candidatus Bathyarchaeota archaeon
GTTCGCATAATTCCCTCCAACCAAGATCCTCCTCTGAAGACTACTCCGATGACTGTGCACTTACCGGGCTGATGCGGAACAAAGAATCCATCGTCAACTCCTAGGATTCTGATCTCCGGCTTCACCGCCCTGAGCTTCCTCAACTGTTTTCGCTCCTTAGCTAGGGCTGAGATGTACATATAATACACACTCTCTTATACCGTTGCAGGAGGACCTCTGCTCAATGTCACTAAGGAAAAAACTACTTGCATTTACACCTGTCCATAGAACTGTCCAGGAAGTTCTCGCTGACACAGCCCTCGCAAGGCTAGGTGACGCCTACACGAACTTCATCTACTCTCTCTACTTATCTATCCAGAAAGGGAGCCCCACGGGGAAGAAGACTGGGGGAGCGATTCTATCTGAGGCTTTAAAACAAGTTGGTCTGAAATCTGCTACGCCATCAAGGATGGATCGGCATGGACTGGCAGATGCTGCTGAATCACTAATAGTCTATGTTTGGTTAACTGGCTTAATGACTATTGGAGAAAGCGTAGAACTTATGGTGAAACACAAAGATTCTAGTGACGCTTTTGGGGCCCGTCTATCTAGGGCTAAGGAACGCGTTGAATCCTGCTTATGATTTCTGTTCAGGAAACGCTTTAGCTAAAGCTTTCTGGAATGCCTCAGTCTGCTTCTGCACTTCTCCTACAGCGTCCTCAAGCACCTTTTCGGGGGTAATCCTAGTTCTACGAGCTGTTCGAACATAGACGCGCGGAACTGGAGTAAGAGGATGCGGGATATCGTACCCTGCAAAGTCTACTCGTTCATCACTGATTAGTGCTTCCTGAAGCACATTGCAGAGGGGGTGTCCCTCGCCTTCGATCTCAATCTCAAGTTCTTTCTGGTTTCTGCGCAGGACCTTTACTTTCATATTCTTCACCTAAATCGGAGATGTTTGTTTCCCCGTAGTCTTCAGCCGTTTTGCGTTTCTCGACTTTGCCACAGTTGGCACACTGCATCTTATAGCGTTTTTGCTCAAGCAAGTGACAACATTGTGAACAGAATGCATATAGTACTCCTAGACGTCGTTCAGCCATGGAGAGGTGGTTAAGTCGGTTTGTCTGGCTGATTACTTTAGCACGTATGATGTCTCCAGCCTTGCACACGTCGTAGATCGAATCCACGTAGGATTGGCTTGCATCTGAAATGTACACAAGTCCTGTGAAAACACCTGAGAGTAGATCCTTCCCAATTTTTAATATTCGAATGATAGCGGTCTTACTTTGCAGTTTCGAGACCTGACCAACTACGTATGAACCGACTTGTGGAACTTTTACCCCTTTTTTCGCGGGGAAGATTGAAACCGTTCGGTTTTGCATATCAAGCAACGTTCGTCCACTAACTTTTGCGAAGATTTTCCCTTTGTCCACATACGTGCCCGATCCTGCTGTGAATTCTTCGATGACTCCTAGGAAACTCCCCGGGACAACCCATTGTCCACTTCCCCTAGAAGGGGACTCGTTTTTCATATTTTTCTTTGCTCCTTTAATACGTGTAATATCAGGAACCGACCTTCTTGAAGGCTCGTTTGATGATGTAGTCTTTCAACGGTGTTCACTTCAATAAATCTTTTTACAGCTTGACTAACCATGTGCATCGTCACCGCCCGCCTCTATGATATAGAGATCAACGAAGAATTCGTGTTTAGGTTTCGTGTGGAAGTCGAATATGTGTGGAATCGCTGTCTTCACGGCGTAGACTGCTTTGATTGAGGCTCCGGCTTTCTCAACGAATCTTTCTATGAAGGATGATGGTGGAACTAATGTGAGAGAAGGTGTTTGCTTACGACTTGTTCTCTTAAGTGCCATGATGTTTGCCCTGCTGCTTCTGTGTAGCGAGTAGATTCTGTGACCGACTTCCAAGGCTTTCTTGAGAAAAACTCGGTCGGCCTTTGCTCGTTGCACTCCAAAAGGAGGATTTTGGACCACAGTATCGAAGTACCCCCTTAGAGCTGAGAGCTCTGCTGTTATCCATTGAACGCAATCCCTCTGGAGTTGTTTCGCATTATTAACGGCTGCTTTTATGGCGACTCTATCAACATCTACTGCTACCACGTTTGCTGCTCCCAGTATCACTGAACCAATGGCTAATCTGCCTGTTCCGCACCCTAAATCAATCACGGTCTTCCCAATGATGTCTCCATAGGTGTACGCTGCAAGATACAATATTTCGGTGGCTGTTTCAACGGGTATTGTATACTGTTCTAAGTGGGCTCGTGGTTGTGGGTGGGGTGCGATTTTCGTAAGCAATATTTCTAAATCTCGCTTTCGAACCAGCCTTCTCTGCATAGCGTCTCCCATTCCAATCGGTCAAACGCGACAAGTACTTCTCGTGGTGTAAGCACAGGTTTGTGAAATGAGTTATCTAGGGCAAGTCTTGGGCAAGCTGTGTTAATAAACGCGTTTAATGTGGGAAACTGCTGTAAGCCGTTTTCCGTGATCTCCCGCAGGACAAGGATGGTAGCTTTCTTTCCCGAGTCTTCTACCAGTTTCTTGAGTTGCACAGCTCGGGCAAGTCTTTTCTGTCCGATCTTCAAGCCGACTATAACGCCGATCCGTTTCGCCTTCCTGAATTCGTGGATCTCTGCGAACCGCCTTCTCCACACTCTTTGAACTTCATCTTTTAAGAAGGCGACTTCTCCCGTGTACGGGTTCGCTGCAATTGTAGGGCGCGTAGTGGATAGTGCCACACCTAAAGCGTGGAACCTTCCCCCTCCTATGAACAGGAAGCCATCAACTTGGTCTACAATTGCTGTTACATTGTGTAGATTGCAGCCGGTTACTTGTCCTGGATACTTCAGAACCCCTGTGTCAGCCACAATTGCTTCTTTTCCTACTTCGGTGAGGACGACCTTTGCATCCTCAAGAGCACGTGCATGTTGAAGTGTTGTCACCAAGCCTACTCTCTGCCATTCCTCAATGTAGTTGGATGCGTTTTTCACGACTTTCGAAACCGATTGCGTGGCTTTAGCGTCGATGAAGATAACTGGGATAGTGAACTGGGTATCCGTTTTACTGTGTCCAAAATGGACGATTAGATCTATTGCCAAGTTCTTTGCTTCATCGACCGTTACGTCGCAGGCTCCGTAGCACGGGTCAGCAGAGATGATGGGAAGTGCTCCTGTTCTTCCGAGGATCTCAGCTAATTGTGGACCGTGTTTCTTCAAGCCTTCAGGAAGCTGGATTAGAACCCTTTTCGCCTTTCTTTGTAAAACCTCGTTTATAATTCGTTTTTCTTCCAGATCGAATCCAGAGAATAACATGTGAAGATAGCGCTCTATTGCGTTGCCTACTTTCTCTTGAAGTCTTTGATGGGTTGCAGATTGAATTCTGATGTGATTTTTTGGCTTGCGGTTGAGTGTTCAAGCAGAATCTTCTGCTCGATACTCGCTACTAATCTTCTCGTTGTAATGAGTGCATCGTTGTTGACTGAGATACTATCTATCCCACATCTCACTAGGAACTCGGTGAAGTCTGGGAGGTTAGACGGACCTTCACCGCAGATCGAGACCGTTACTCCATGTTCGTGTGCTGTTCTGATCAAGTGGGCAAGTATGCGCTTGATGGCAGGATCGCGTTCATCGAAGTAGCCCATTTGCCCGAGTCGTTCAGAGTCTCGATCTATCATTAGGATGCCTTGGGTCATGTCGTTTGAACCGATTGAGAATCCGTCGCAGAGTTGTGAGAACTCGTCTGCCATTATGGCAATGGATGGGGTTTCCGCCATGAACCATACTTGGAAGTCTGCTGTGCTCTCCAAGCCTTCTTCTTTCATTATTCCTAGGCACTTCTTTGCTTCCCAAAGGGTTCTGATCACTGGGAGCATTACCCATATGTTTTTCAGCCTCCATTCGTCTCGGCATCTGCATATGGCTTTGCATTCTAGCCTGAAGGCTTCTTCATACCACGTGCTTATGTAGCGGCTTGCTCCTCGCCAGCCCAACATTGGATTGGCTTCTTCGATCTCATGTTTCTCCCCACCCTTGAGGTCTCGGTACTCGTTTGTCTTGAAATCGCTGAATCGAACCACTACAGGTCTTGGCTGAATTGCCCTGGCGACTTTTGCTATGCCATCCGCTAGCCCTTCCACAAACTTCTCTCCTTCTCCTTTCTCAAGGAGATGTAGCGGATGCTCCCCGATGTGGCTGGCGAGGATGAATTCTATACGCATTAGCCCGATGCCATCGAATGGAAGGTTACGGTATTCCTCGATTTTTTCAGGGATCCCTAGATTCATGAGGATTTTAGTGGCAGTGATCGGCGGACTTCCTATTGCAGTACCTTGTACAAGCGAAATAGGTGCATCTAAACGCACACCACTAGCTACAGCTCCCTTGTAGACAACGCCATTTCTGGCGTCAACCGTATAGGTTTGACCTGAAACCATTTTTTCCGTAGCGTTAGTTGTACCGACAATACAAGGGATTCCGAGTTCTCGGCTTACAATAGCAGCGTGGGCGGTGACACCTCCTTTGTCGGTTACGATGGCGTTGGCGAGTTTCATAAAAGGGACAAAGTCGGGGGTCGTCATTGTGGTGACAAGAACGTCTCCTTTTTTCACTTCACTTGACGCCTCATCTGGAGTCAGTACGACCTTTGCGACTCCAATTCCAATGTCTCGCTTTCCAGCTGCTAAGCCTGATGTAACTACTTCCATCTGCTCGGTTTGGGATACTGTTTGACTCTCTTCTTCCTCTTTCCGTTTCTTCGTATATACTGTCTCTGGTCTGGACTGGACGATGAAGATGTTTCGGGGGCTTGCTAGATCACGGTCGACAGCCCACTCAATATCTTGTGGTACACCATAGTGGTCGCTTATCAAGCTTCCAAGTTTAGCTAGTCGGTGAATCTCTTCATCAGTAAGGCATGGCGTTTTCTGCCTCTCAGAGGGTACAGGTATGTGTTCCGTTTTCCCCGTCTTCTGATCACGCTTATATTCGGTGGTCTTCGCTGCGATTTTTCGCTCAATGATCTTTAGGTTCTTTTTATTTACCACAAAATGATCTGGTATGATTGCTCCTGATACAACGGCTTCACCGAGACCCCATGAGCCTTCGATCACTATTTGGTCTCGATCTCCGGTGACTGGGTTAATTGTGAACATTACTCCTGCTGTGCGCGCGTTTACCATCTTCTGTACTCCAACACTGATGAGCACATCTTCGTGTTTGAAGCCTTTCTCAGTTCGATAGAAGATCGCTCTCGGTGTGAAAAGGCTTGACCAGCATTTGGTGGTCCTGTCAATTAAGTCGTGTTCACCTGTAATATTCAGGAAAGTCTCTTGTTGTCCGGCGAATGAAGCATCTGGGAGATCCTCAGCTGTAGCGCTAGATCGAACAGCTACAGGCACATTTGGAATCTGAGTTCTCTTCTCAAGTTCATGATAAGCTGCTTGGATTTCTTTGACGATAACTTCTGGAACCTCTGTCTCCTCGATCAACTTTCGAATCTTTTTTGAGGCTTCTCGGTAATGGGTTGGGTTCCTAGGATCAGTAACGGTATCTTCGATGATCTTGTAGATCCGTAGGTCGATTTCCATCTCGTTGATGAACTTGTTATACGCTTGGGCTGTTATTGCGAATCCAGGAGGGACTGGAATCTTAGACTTCATCATCTCTCCTAGATTCGCATTTTTTCCTCCAACAAGTGGTATGTCGTCTTTTGACAAGTCTTCAAGCCAGATGATAGTGGCGTCTTCCATTTCTTGAGGATTCACGGGTTACTCTTCCGCTTTTCGATTGTAATGCGACATGGGATCGGGAGCTTGGCTCCTCCACGTTTCAATGCCTGCTTTGCGGTCTCTATGGCGGTCTCATTGACTCCTACTTCGATTATAGGTTGCTGAACTTTCACTCGAGCGGCTGTCCCTATTGGTTTGCCGAATGCTCGACGCATTCCATCTTGTAGCCTATCTGCGTGTGCGCCGAAGATCATCTTGTTCTCTCTTAGAATAACGTGCGGATAAGGTAGAATTTTAAGGAAGTAGGCTTCTCCGAGATTGGTAGACAAGTGGCGATTTGAAGCTATTCTCGCAGCTTCAAGAGCATTATGGCGGATTTGAGCACTTTCCAAGGCGATGAGTTCCGCTTTAATAGGAAATTCAGTCTCCGTATCCCCCATGGTGAATTTCACGATCTTTGAGGGAGGAGCACTCTTCGCATACTTCTTTCTCGTATATGATTGTCCCTTGACCTCGCGATAATTTTTCGCTTTCATCGCCATTTCCTTGACCATAGCCAGGATCGCCAGTATTTAAATGTTGATTGGAAAGGCGGTTAGGTTACTGTCCTATAATGTGAGTTAAAAACCATGATAACTTACTATTCTGCATCGAGAGTTTCTAATGTGGAGACCGTACTGAGCCTAGGTGGCTGTGTTATCCTTACGAGCGCTTAGAATCAGCAACCTCTTCTAATTTCTCTCTCCAATCAGTCTCCTCTTGAATCAGTAATTCCTTGAGATCTTCTAGGCTGTACTCTTTTTCTCCAACCCCTTCTTCTCTCATGTAAACCTTTTTCAAGCCAGCATTGATGATCTCTTTCCTACAGATGATACATGGTCCATAAATTTCGTTGTTTTTCTCCCCATTGCTGTAGGCATCCCTGACTTTTTCACTTGAAATATACATCTCACCATCAACTATTCTGGCTCCGGTTCTAGCTGCGTTTATTATGGCGTTTTGTTCTGCATGAACGCTTCTACAGAGTTCATAGCGTTGCCCTGAAGGTATACTCAGTTGGGTTCTCAGGCATTTACCAGTTTGAAGGCAATGAGCCATCCCCCTTGGGGCACCTGAATAGCCATCGCTAATTTGGACACCTTCTTTGTCTATAATGATTGCACCCACCTTTCTTCTCAGGCAAGTTGATCTTTCAGCGACCACTCTTGCCCGGTTCATGAAATGTTCGTGCTTATTAGGTCGTGATCTTTTATGACTCACCGTTTTTCCCCATCTTTATGTCGCATTATGGAATTATGAAAAACATACTTACAAGGATTGCTTTTATAGGATAGCCCTTTTCACACGTGCACTCGTAATCTACGATCACGAGGTCCATAGTAATAGGTTGAAATGAAAAATCTCGATGAGCTGTCTCTGTTAATAAAGTGGGGCCCTTAACCAGCATTATTTTCGAAGACTTGGTCTTTCTTAGGAGATAACTCGGTTTCTAGATATTGTTGGTTGTACAACTTCTCTACCTTCAGGACTCTCTCGGGTCCATCTACCCCTTCTCTTTCCAAAATAGTGATTTCTCCGTCAAACAATCCTAGAATACCTTGTACTTCTTCTGAAGAATGCATGTGCGGATTCATTACTGCAAGAGTCGTGAAACCCTTTGATTTGAGCTCTGGAATTAACGAGTTCAGCCATCTTCGGGTATTCACTATTTTATGTTGAAGAAGTACATCTGAGACAATTTCGATGCAAGCTCTTCTCGGACCTTCGTCTTGTGTCAACCTGCGAAAGGTAGAAGTCAATGCGATATTAATGCTAGTGAGGTTGTCCACGCCTTTCAGCCTAATTACGTTTGATGGAGCTTTCAATAAAGCAGCTTGAGGGTTGCATAAGAAAAGGAAAAAGGTTGATTGGAAACCTTCTGCGAGGTCTTCCATCCCCATCTTCGTACTCACATAGAAGGTTGTTTGCCCTTCCTTGACTCCCACCTCCATGAACCTCTTTACCAACTGATCTCTTTCGTTGCATGAGATCGACGTCAATATTACTGAATAGTGCTCAGGTATTCCACCTAAGAGGATGCTGTCCAGCTTTTGTGAACCTGTACTAATTCGACTTGGGAGACGGACTTCTTCGATACGGATTGAAGCCACGTCGAGTTCTGAAGTCATCTGCTGACCTCTTTCGTTCAGATAGACTAACTGTGGTCTTAAGTTGAAAACACCTTCTTGGAACGTCCTTAGTATTAAGGCCATCTCTTCAGTCTCGAGTGGGGCAAGGCGTTTCCCCTTGATCCCTAGATTCACGTCTTCAGCCATACAAAAACTCGGAGCCTTGACGAGACTAACTCCTTCTGGTAGAAACTCTTTGACTCTTGTTAAGAGAACCGCTTCCTTACCGACGTTTGAGATCTGGAGTATTATTTCAAAATCTTCTCCCATTTTTCCTTTTTCATGCTGAAATTTCAAACTGGCTTGAACACTTGCTTTCTCAAACTTCTCCAGACCTACGGCGGTTTCTTCACGTGTTGTAGGCGTGATAAACCCTGCGGTTGAAGACGCAATACTTGGGGCGTGAAGAACTTCGCTCAGTGAAGTTGCGAGTTCCCTTTCTTCTTTAACAGTTTCGAGAAGTTTCTTTACCTGTTCACTTTTCTCGGGATGATTCGCTTCTAAGAAAGATCTCTGTGAGATCTGTAGCACTTTCTCTGCCATAAGAAAATACCGTGCACGTTTGTTTGGATCAACCTCCTTCTTCCCCGTGTCCATATACACGTAGGCGTCGAATAGTCTCTGAGTACCTTTTGCGTATGCTGACGCCGCAGTGAACTCTGCCCGTGAGTAATAGTTTGCTGCGTTCTCTAGGTGTTGTATCGCAGCTAGGTACAGGGCGGTGTCTCTGGTGTTGGCGAATGCTGTCCCGGACTTCAGGGCTTTACAGTAGCTACAATTCGCTAGTGCTAACAAACTTGTTTGTTCGTCGATAGCGTAGTCTTTCGCTTGCTCAAATAGTTCTGCTGCTTCTCCAAACTTGGATGAAGACTCCTTCGCCTCTGCTTCCATCATTTTTTGCCAGGCTTGGCAGAGAATGATTATCGGTTTCAGCTCTTCCTGCATCTTACTTGATCCTGAAGAAGCTGCTTCTTGGAAGGTGCTTGCAGCAAGTTCGTATTTCTCAGAACTTGACGCATGCTCTCCTTGTCTATCGAGAATACGAGCTTCTTCTAGGTAGATTCTTCCTATGCAGTACTGCTTTCTCGAATTGGAGACCTGTGCTAAGGTGGTTATGAGTCGACCTTCATCATTATCTGTTGAAATTTGGCGTCTTCGTTTTCCTAATCTAAGTTGGAGTCTTCTTTCTGTTTCTGAAAACAAGTCTGCCGCGTTTTGAAAATTGTGTATCGCTTCGGGACTTAGTTCGCTTCTACTCACGTCTTCAGCGAGTTCTAACTGAGCCCAAGCTCGGTAGTTGGGAGCAAGAAATTTCCAAGTGTTCGTCGACTCATGGAGATCTGCAGCTCTCTCGTAGTTTTTCTTAGCCTCGTCAAATTCAAGTCTTGTATGACTGTGTCTTGCATTCTCGATTTCATACCAGGCTTCCATGTAACGTGCATGTTCGCTATAGAACTCTTGAAGTTGCGGGATTTTCTTTGCTGAAGACTGATATGCTTCTGCGGCATTCATGAAATGAGTCGCGGCCATCTGGTGATTTCCGATTTCTTCGTATCTACTGGCGATTTTCCATTGCACTTCAGCTGCTCGAGTTGGCATGTTTGCGTTGAGGAAGTTTTTTGCAGCCTTCTCATAGACATTGACCTCTTTTTTTAGGGCACTTTCCTCCCCTGTAGCTTCGTAATACTCATTGAGTACCTTACCGAGTTGTTCCTCGAAGTTGCCAACTGCTGCAACTCGAGGGAGCATTTCAGGATTTGCATGGATGTCCCTTTCTGTCATAGTGATCCCCTTCTCCATGTCTAATATTGCGGTTTTTAGAAGGGGCTCTTGGTTAACTCCTCCTGTGTGAACTCGAGCTAACTCTGCCTTAACTACCCCTTCGTAATATTTTCCGACCCCTTGGGGCCAAGACTCGAAATGGAACGCTTTGTTAACGATATCGTTGTATCGTTTTCTATGAATTAATGCTTCTTCGACTAGTTTCTTTCTTTCATCGTTAGTTGTCTTCCACTCTGAGTATGAATGGAGGGCTTTACTGAGGGCGTGAAGTGTAGAACCTAATGCGTCTGGTGAACCTGAACGCTTGGCATGTTCTAAGCCTTTTCGTCCAAGGTTCACAGCCTTCTCTAGTAAGGCTTCTTTTTCTTCTTGACTTGCATCTGTGATTTTTGATAGGTTGGAGTAACTTTCGGCGTAGAAAAGATATGTTTCGGCTATATAGAAATCCTGTGAGACGAGTTCTAATCGCCTTATTGCTTCCTTTGCTCCCTCAATCGCTTTCTCGTGTCCCTCTCTTCTCTTGTCTGGATCTCCTTCTCGGAGTGCCATCCAGTTTGTGGCAAACGCTAGAAGATAATTGGCGACTCCTATTAAGTAGTTATCTCTGGTGAGAATGCTGTTCTTCAGCATCACAGTAGCATGTTCAATCGCAGACTCGACGTCTCCTTTGAAAATGAGTGTGCTATAAGCTGCTGCCCATCTTGACATCGCACTATGGTAAGGTCTCTGCGTAGTTTCACAAAGTTCGAGTGCCTTATCCACATAATTTAGCGTTTTTTCTATTAACATCTCTCGGGTTTCTTCGTCACCGAGTAGATTGGCAATATATGCACTGTAGTGGCCGGCTATGAAGTAGGTACGTAATATGCTGTCTTGTTGACCGGTCTTTGTAAAAACATCTAACGCCTTTTCAGTCAGACCTGCTCCTTCTTCACCGATAATCTCCTGCTCCTTCCAATCCTCTGCGGTATAAAGCGACTCCAATAGGTAGGTCAACATATCGAGAATTAACCTTCCATAGGCACTTTGGTTCTCACCCTTAATGCAGGCTGAAAGACCTTTCTTGACGTAGGATATACAACTCTTGAGACGCTTTCTTTTTTCTTCGGGATCGGAAGGTAGCCAGGACTTCATATAATGAGCTAGAGCATCGCATCGACTGCCTTTGCATCTCCCTATGGAGCCATTGGCTTTTTCGAATAGTCGAGCAGCATCCGCGTAACTCTCTGACGCTTTCAACCTAAGGTTCTTGAATCTGCTTTTTGTGGTTGCTTGGGTTGAGGCACGACTGTAACAAAATCCTATTCTCTCTACTATTTCCGCCTTAGCGGCATTTGATGAGTGCTGAGACTGAAGTAGCTTCTCATAGCTCTTGGCTGCTTCCATCCACTTGAACTCTTTTTCAAGTGCCCCGATTTTCCCTTGTAGAACCTCAGTCATTGGGGATGCAGCCTTCTCGTGCCCATTTACCGGTTACGCTTTCCACTATGAAACAGTTTCGTATTCTGAATTACTTGTATTTTATTGGGTCGTTGTAATGGTTTCTGTGAATGATTATCTCGGGTGAGTTACACTAGAAACAATCTTTATCTATACAACGTCAGTAGACCCTAATCAGGTTCTCAGTCGTGCTGAGTCGGAATAATGAGCAGGGGTTCCCAAGCTAGGTCAAAGGGGTGAGGTTCAGGTCCTCATGGTGTAGGCCTTCGTGGGTTCAAATCCCACCCCCTGCACTTATATGCATACATGTACTGAATTCAATAAACACTCTTCTACCATGAAGGGAAAAAAGAAAAGGAAAAAGAGATTGGTGAGGGTTCTAATCCCTCGCCATAGCTAGGACACTTTTTATAGCAATTATGACTGCGGCAGGTGCAGCGAAAGCCACAATATAGCTGGTAATTGCTGTGGCCCAATAGTATAATAGTTCTAGTGCTCCGATTCGGCTCAATGGAGCCCAGACATCCCCTATGCCTGCAACCATCAACGCTATTGTAGCTATGAGAAATGGCGTGATTTCTCGTGTAGTTATACTTCCAGCAATCCCAATGATGATTCCTAGGATTAACATAATTAGTGTAACCCAGCCATCGGCATCCCGTACTCCTGCATCCGCCCAGTGCGTATCTGCAGCGTACGCCATGTAACCTACGGCGAGTCCAGCAACAATTGCTATCACAAGGAAGGCAATGTAGGCCCATCTCGCTATTTCTTCGGTTTCCATTACAAACCCAAAGTTCTAGTAATCTGAAGATACATTTTATAAGTCTTGTGCAAGATAGAAAAACACAAGCCCTTTTTTTAAGCGGATTTTAAGAAATTGCCCCAATATTCCGTTTATTGTGGGATAAAGGCGATAAAAAAGCTTAATCGCTTCGGTTGGTAGTATAGTAGAAAACGGACTGTGTAGAAATGGCTGGGATAGTTTCAGTCAGAGACATCATGTCGAAAGCGGTCAAGGTGGTAAGACCCGATACTTCCATGAAAGAGGTAGTTGCCACAATGAATAAATTCAGCATCGGTTCCATAGTCGTAGTTCAGTCAGAGCGTCCTGTAGGCATTATCACCGAACGTGACATACTCAGAAGACTCGTTGAACCGTGCCTTGCGCCTGAGACGCTACGTGCCCGAGAAGTCATGACAAGTCCGGTGATATCAATCTCGGAGACTGCTAGCATCGATGAAGCTGCACAACTAATGACCAAGAAAAGAATCAAGCGACTACTTGTAGTTAATAACGGACGACTAGTAGGAATCTTAACATACACAGACATCGTAACTCAGGTTCCAAAAATGCTAGTAATACTCGAAGAACTGGTAAGACCCCAACACCGTTGAACGATCTGCTCAGGAACCGCCTCTGAAGATGCTTTATAAGCCAAATACCATTCCTCTTCAAAGCACCTGAGAGGAATGGAACCATGGGAAATCCACACTTAGATCCTGACAGGTTGCTTGAATTACACGAGAAAATGCTAATTATCCGCGTCTTTGAGGAACGTGTCTTTGAGATATATGGACAGAACCTCGTACCCGGTACCATCCATCTATACGCTGGGGAAGAAGCAGTCGCAGTTGGCGTCTGTTCCCATCTGCATGATGACGACTATCTAGTAAGTACTCACAGAGGGCACGGTCACTGTATCGCCAAAGGTGCTAGATTAGATAGGACGATGGCTGAGATCCTCGGAAAGAAAGATGGTTATTGCAAGGGGAAAGGGGGCTCCATGCACATAGCAGACTTCAGTAAAGGAATGTTAGGCGCCACCGCCGTTGTAGGTGCAGGTATCCCAATCGCCACTGGTGCTGGGCTTTCAATAAAACTAAGAGGAACCAAACAGGTAGCTGCTTGCTTCTTCGGTGATGGAGCCTCAAATCAAGGAACGTTTCATGAGGGGATAAATCTGGCAGCAATTTGGCGACTACCTGTACTCTTCATCTGCGAAAACAACCTTTACGCGATGGGTACACGTCAAAGTCAAGCCATGATCGTAGCCGACATTGCAGAAAGAGCACATGCCTATGGAATCCCCGGGGTTTCAGTCAACGGAAATGACGTCCTAGAGGTTTACCGGGTAACTGAAGAAGCGGTCGCACGTGCCCGAGAAGGAGGAGGTCCCACGCTCATCGAGTGTAAAACCTATCGACGAATGGGTCACTCTCGAATGGACCCAGCTCATTACCGACCGAAAGACGAAGTCGATGAATGGTTCAGAAACGATCCTATTCGCAGATCAGAGAAAGAGCTCTTACGAAGAGGAATCTCGTCAGCTGAACTGGCTAATATCAAAGCAAGAGTTTCCAAAGCAGTCGACGATGCAACCGAATTTGCCCTCAACAGTCCATTTCCGAACGTAAAGGAAGCGTATGAAGGCGTCTACGCTAGGAAGGAGCGTGAATAGGTGAAGGAAGTAACGTACCGAGACGCGCTTCGTGAAGCCCTAGTAGAAGAAATGCAAAGAGACGAATCTGTTTTCATCTTAGGAGAAGACGTGGGTCGCTATTGGGAAGGGGCCTTCAAAGTCACCAAAGGTCTTGCTGAAATATTTGGCGAAGAAAGAGTGCGGGATACACCGATCAGCGAATCCGCCATCATAGGTGCTGCAGTTGGTGCCGCAATCACTGGTATGCGGCCTATTGCAGAGATCATGTTTGGCGACTTGACAACCCTCGCCATGGATCAAATCGTCAATCAAGCAGCAAAAATCCACTACATGTTCGGTGGACAAGCAAGTGTGCCCTTAGTGATAAGGACACCATTTGGCGGGGGTGTCAACATCGCCGCCCACCACTCCCAAAGTTTGGAAGCATGGTTTATGCATGCCCCCGGGCTACTCGTGGTCGCACCTTCAACTCCATACGATGCCAAAGGATTGCTCAAGACAGCCATAAGGGATGATAACCCCGTGTTTTTCTGCGAACATAAACTCCTATATCCCATCAAGGGAGCGATCCCTGAGGAGACCTATACTGTCCCACTTGGCTCAGCTCGAGTTGTAAGGGAGGGTGCTGACATAACAATAATCGCGACGATGCTTATGGTCCACGAAGCCGTAAACGCAGCCGATGCACTTGAGAAGGAAGGTGTGAGTGCTGAGGTTCTTGATCCTCGTACACTTATTCCATTAGATACTGATGCGATAGTCACCTCTGTTAAGAAAACAGGACGGGCAGTTGTCGTGTGCGAAGGCTGTAAAACCGCTGGAGTTGGTGCTGAGATCGTCGCAGTGATTGCTGAAGAGGCAATAGACTACCTTGATGCTCCTTTAACGCGAGTGGCAACGCCAGACACGCCTATTCCCTTCAGTCCACCGCTTGAGAAAGAAGTTCTACCCAACAGGGACACCATAATTAAGGCTGTACGTACTATAACGTGAGGGGGAGTTGATTTGCCAACTGAGATTCAGATGCCTCGACTCAGCTTGACAATGAAGACAGGCAGCGTTGTCCAATGGCTGAAGAAAGAAGGTGAACTCGTGAAGAAAGGTGAACCTGTTGTTGAGGTTTTATCGGAGAAAGTCACCTGCGATGTTGAGGCACCTGCAGAGGGCGTACTTCGACGAATCCTTGCTGAAGAGGGGATGGAGATCCCTGTAGGGCAAGCGATCGCTATTATCGGAAAACCTGGCGAAGGAATTCCCGATGAACCAGTTGACCTTCCCAAACCTGCACCGCTCGTAATGGAACAAGCAGTGGACGCAACCGACCACTCAAAAAAGATTGTTCGTGCTTCGCCTGCTGCACGAAGGCTAGTGAAAGAACATAATCTAGATTTGACTGAGATACTAGGTTCTGGACCAGATGGACGCGTCGTTGAAGAAGATGTGAAACGACACATAGCCCAGATGGCTCAAACCAGCCCTCGAGTCAAGCAAGTTATTCCATTGAAGGGCATTAGAAAAGTAACAGCGGAACGCGTCGCATCCAGCTTTCAAACTGCTCCTCACAGTTTCCTAGTGATGGATGTGGATATGACTAAGGCATTGGAGAAAAGAGAAGAAAGCGGTTTTTCCTATACGGCGATCGTAGTTCATTCGGTAGCCAAGGCCTTACGAGAGCATCCGCAGGTCAATTCTGCATTACTACGCGACATGATTCAGGTTTACGAGGATGTCAATGTTGGTGTTGCGATGTCAACAGATAGAGGGCTTCTCGTCCCTGTTATACGAAATGCAGGTGAGAAGAGCCTTAGTGAGGTCTCTCAGGAACTAGAAGCACTGATTCAAAAAACTCGAGAAGATCGCCTTTCGCAAGATGACGTTGTAGCTGGCACCTTCACAGTCACAAACTTAGGTATGTTTGATGTGGACATGTTCCTGCCAATCATCAACCCTCCTGAAGCAGCAATTCTAGCTACTGGGCGAATCGTTCAGAAGCCCATATATCTTAAAGGAGTATTCACCGCCAAACCAGTTATGACACTCACTCTAGCCTACGATCATAGGATAATTGATGGTGCTCCTGCAGCAACATTTCTAAAACGAATAAAAGAAAACATTGAGAATCTTCAATAGACCCTGAATAGACACGACGATTGGGCGTAAATAAATTCTTTAATCAGATAGGGCCTCTCAAAACCAGATGAGTTCCATGAAAGCCGCCATCTACTATGAACTCGCTAACGTTCCCATTGAGGAGATTCCTACGCCAAAGATAACACCAGATGACGTGCTTGTGAACATGAAAGCCAGTGGAATCTGCGGGTCAGATCTAATGGAATGGTACCAAAAACCGCGTGCACCAATCGTACTCGGGCACGAACCATCCGGCATCATAGTAAAAGCAGGGAAAAAGGTTAAAGGGTTCTCCGTTGGCGACCGGATCTTTACTCATCATCATGTTGCTTGCCTGAATTGTTATTTCTGCCAACGAGGAGCTTTCACTCTCTGCACTCGATTCCAAGAAACTCATTTGGATCCTGGTGGCTTCGCTGAATACTTCCGTGTTCCTTCTGCAAATCTCTACGTTGACACATTGCAGATTCCTGAGAACGTGTCTTTTGAAGAAGCAACACTAATCGAACCAATCGCATGTGGTATCCGGGCTCTAGGCAAGTGTAATATCCAGCCATCGGACTCCGTCCTCGTCTTCGGAGCTGGTCCATCCGGTCTGATACTGACGAAACTTCTCCGAGCGTTTGGTGCCGGAGAGATAATTGTAACCGACCCCATCGATTACAGGCTGAAAGCAGCCAAACGTTTTGAAGCGGACCTCACAATCAACCCTGAGAAAGACAGCTTGATCGATGCAGTTAAAGGCGTGACTGCTGGAAGAGGAACCGATCAAGTAATCGTCACAGCCCCCAGCTTAAATGCATACATTTCGGCGATAGAACTGTGCCGTAAAGGCGGGGCAATCTGCGTCTTCGCCCCAACAAACCGCGAAGACTTCCTAAAAATCAGCCCTCATAAACTCTTTTTCTCTGAGGTGAAAATCACCTCGTCTTATTCAGCTTCACATGTTGAAACTAGAACTGCCTTGAATCTAATTAAAAGTGGAAGACTTCGAGCTAAGGAGTTGATAACCCACACGTTTCCACTCTCCCAAACTTCAAACGCCCTGCAGAAGGCCTCAACAAAAGAGTGCATCAAAGTGGTGATCGTGAATGAATACTGAAAAGATGCAAGCTGCCCTCCTTTATGGAGAAAGGGATCTCCGCATAGGATTCGTCAACAAACCTCAGATTGATGACGATGAAGTTTTAGTTAAGATCCGTGCTGCAACAACGTGTGGAACGGACCTCAAGATCTTTCAGAGAGGATACGTAAATAGGGTGATCGCACTTCCAACGATTTTTGGTCATGAATGGGCTGGGGACGTTACAGAAGTCGGAGACGACGTGTCAACCATGAGTAATGGCATGCGTGTCCGTGCAGGAAATAGTGCTCCTTGCTTGAGATGCAGGATGTGTCAGAAGGGCAGGTTCAACCTTTGTGAAGACATGCTGTGGCTCTGGGGTGCATACGCGGAGTATATCCGTGTGCCAGCTCGCACAATTCTCGTGAATTCACAAGAGATTCCTGAGAACGTTACATACGAAGAAGCAGCTTTAGCCGAACCTCTCGCATGCGTTCTTCATGGCGTCGAAGAATCAGACATGGCTTTAGGTGACACAGTAGTTATCATAGGGGCTGGCCCAATCGGGCTTCTCCATCTACTCTTAGCGAAGAGGATCGGGGTAGAGAAAACCATCATGTGCGATATAGCTGAAGAACGGCTCATTTTCGCCGAGAAACTCGGAGCAGATGCAACAGTCAACAGCTCTATGACTGAACCGATTGACGCCATTAGAGCACTCACTAACGATAAGGGTGCAGACGTTGTAGTTGAAGCCATAGGCTTACCCGCGACATGGAAACAATCCCTTAAAATGGTGTCAAAAGGTGGCACTGTCCTTGAGTTTGGCGGGTGCCCTCCCGGCTCTCACATACAAGTTGATGCTGAACTACTTCATTACGATGAAGTGACTATAATGGGCACATTCCATGCAACGCCGACACACTTCAAGAACGCTTTGAACCTCATATCTTCGGGGACTCTCAATGTGAAACCATTAATCACTAAAAGAATGCCGTTAACTCGTATCAAAGACGCCTTCACCGACCTCATATCCTCAAAATCTGATCTGAAAATAGCGATCATCCCTTAGATCCCGTCTCAACAGACTTCGTTTGATCGCTAACGAATTTAGTTCACACAAAGAGCTTAAAAGTCGAGTTTCAAGTATGCTTCTGTTATTGCGAGGCCCGCCATCAACATGGTGAAATACGTTTTCGTAACCGGTGGCGTCCTTTCTTCTGTTGGAAAGGGAATCGTCACCTCTTCGATTGGAAAGATGCTTCAGGCAAGAGGGGTGAAGATTACTGCAATCAAGGTTGATCCGTATGTAAACGTAGATGCAGGAACAATGAATCCCTACATGCATGGGGAAGTCTACGTCACGGAGGATGGTGGAGAGACCGATCTGGATTTAGGGTGGTACGAACGTTTTCTGGATACCAACCTAACGATGGGAAACAACGTTACAACAGGTATGGTTTATCGCGAAGTAATTGAGAAAGAACGGAGAGGCGACTACCTAGGTCACTGTGTTCAGATTGTCCCTCATGTCACCGATGAGATAAAGCTTCGAATTCGGGCCGTCGCCGAGAAATCAGACACAGACGTTGTTTTAACCGAATGTGGTGGCACCGTTGGCGACATTGAGGGTTTACCCTTTCTTGAAGCTATTCGTCAGATGCGCCTAGAACATGGATATGAAAACACCCTCTATGTTCATGTGGCCTTGGTGCCAATTTTAGACGTAACAAACGAAATGAAGACGAAGCCTCTCCAACACAGCGTGAATGAACTGAGACGTATAGGTATCCAACCTGACATTATACTCGCTCGATCACCCAAGATGATTGATCATGAAGCACGACGGAAGATCGCGTTATTCGGTACAATTCCTGAAAACGCCGTATTTTGCTCGTACAACGTGAAATCTATCTACGAGGTTCCCCTGATCTTGGACGAGCAGGGAATGGGGGCATTCATTCAGACTCGTCTCAAAGTCAATGTAGAAAAACCAGACTTTGCCGGATGGCGTCAATTCGTCTCTGCTTTGGCAAATCCTAAACACCGAATAAAAATCATCCTCGTCGGGAAGTATGCGGGTTTGGCGGACAGTTATGTCAGTATGAGTGAGGCTTTCAAACATGCTGGTGCTAACCTTCAGACTGAGGTTGAATTAGATTATGCTGGTGCTGAAAGATTCGAAAAGAAACCCCAAGCTCTAAAAGAACTTGAACAATTCGACGGAGTCTTTGTACCTTATGGCTTCGGTTCTAGAGGAGCGGAAGGTAAAATCCGCGTTATCCAGTTCGTACGAGAAAACGACATCCCGTTTCTCGGTATATGCTACGGTTTTCAACTCGCCGTTATTGAGTTTGCACGAAATATCTGCGGTCTTGAAAAAGCAGATACTGCAGAAAACGATCCTGCGTCTCCCCAATTGGTGATCGATTTTATGCCTGAACAAAAAGCCATCTCTATGATGGGTGCTACAATGAGGCTAGGTGCCCATAAAATCATCATCACCAGAGGGAGTTTGGCTCACTCCTTGTACGGTACTGAAGAGATATACGAGCGTCATAGGCATCGGTATGAGGTCAACCCCGAGTACCGCCATGTTCTAGAGAAGTCAGGCTTGATGTTTTCAGGTAGAAGTGTCGATGGTAGAAGAATGGAGATCTTGGAGTTGCCCAAGCAGTCTTTCTTTTTTGCGAGTCAATTTCACGGAGAGTTCCAGAGCCGTCCAAGGAAACCTGACCCAGAATACTATGGCTTTGTCCAAGCATGTTTAAGAAGGAAATTACATTAAAACACCCACCAAGAATCTAAATACCTAGTCCGATGGCGGACACTTCAATGAACGAGAAACCGAGAGTTCTGATGAAAGTCATTCCCTTTCTCCTAATCGGAATTCTAGCTTTCATTCTCTACCTGTATCTCTTTGTAGACATTCCGCAGATGATTCAAGTAATCCAAAACACTAACCTACTGATCTACTCGGTAGCTACCTTAATGCTATTTGTAGAAGCCTTCTTATTCACCTTGAGTTGGCGATATCTCCTGCTTCCGCTCTCAGTAAAAGTCCCTTTACGAAGACTGCTGGCCTACATGTGGATTGGTGTCTTTGCTGATCTTCTCATTCCTGCAGAGTCAATAAGTGGAGAAATCGCCAAAGTCTACCTTGTTTCACAGGAACCGGACGCCAGTCCGGGGAAAGTTCTCGCGTCTCTTGTTGGTCAAAGGATGTTGGGGACAATTGCTACTATGGTAACTCTTCTGATTGCTTTTACAGCCCTAGTAATGTTGAACTATCCACTAACGACGCTGGTACTTCATGTACTCTTGATAATCGCTTTCGCCAGTGTGATTGCTCTTGTTTTTCTCATAGTAGTTTGCATTCAGGAGGACTGGACGAAGCGGTTGATAAATAAGATTCTGCGTTTCTTCGAACTCATTTCGAGAGGGAGATTCAAAGCGATCGAATTTCGCTCCCGAATTGTCGAAACCTTGAAGGCTTTCTATAATTCTTTACGGACGTTTGCGTCAGAACCATCCAAACTATTAGCTCCATCCTTTTTCTTTGCCTTGACGTGGTTGGCAAGTATTATGGTTGTCTTTCTCGTCTTCGCAGCAATAGGATATTTACAGCCAAGTATTCCTATCCTATTCTTGGAGGTTGCAGTAGTCTCCACTCTCTTAGTTGGGATCAGGTCCATCCCCCTCGGCATTCCCGCCGAAGTTGGGCTTCCAGACATAGCTATGGCTGGTTTGTTCACATTATTTGGGATACCCCTTGACATAAGTGCTGCTGCAACAATTCTCACAAGGATTTTAACTGTCTGGATCAGATTTCTTATCGGCTTCATTGCGATCCAATGGCTCGGATTCAAGAGACTAGCGGAAAGTGGGGTATTTGGCAAAACGTAGGACTCGATACGAGATCTATGCAGATCTCCTAGACATCGTAGCTAGAAAAGGAGCTTGTAGGCTCACGAGAGCCTCCTACGGTGCCAATCTGCCCGTTGATAGAGCAAAGAAGTCTATGCGGTTTCTTGCTCTTCGCGGGTTTCTTAAAGCAGAGGATTTTGAGGATTCAAAACTCTATAAAATTACAAAACGTGGTCTTGAGTACTTAGAAACCTTCAGACAGATGCGCCGCCTTTTCGCTGCACTCGATGAGAAGATAATTCCTACACCTCCTACGATTTCTTCACCACCAATAAACATCCATGTACAACTTTCCTGTCCATCCATCGAAGTAACTGCGGGTGAAGACGTACCCGTTTTGATCGAGATCTCTAACGTTGGGGAAAAATCGGTTGTTATATCTAGAATCGAAGACGCTGTTCCTCCTGGCTTTGGAGTTTCAGAGAAACCTGATTTTAGCCAAATTCAAGGGGGGACTCTTGACTTAAAGGGAAGAATGCTCCCTCCACAGTCCGTACAGGAGATCAAGCTTATGGTGAGAAGCTACACGAAAGGGACCTCAACAGTAAACCCGAAAGTCATCATCGAGGACGATGCAGGGCGACACACAATATTGGAACCAGAACCAGTTGCCCTGCAAGTCCTTGCAGGTTTATCTCACCGTGTTGGAACCGGATATAGCGACCTTGACCGTCTGCTCAATGGTGGAATCCCCGAACTATATGCAGTCATTTTCACATCAATTTCGTGTGACGAAAAAGACCTCCTTCTCAGACGGTTCTTGGAAGACGGAGTCAAGAACGATCAGAAGACTTTCTATCTAACAATCGAAGCAACTAGTGTCAAAGATCTTGTAGAGAATTTCCCATCCCGTTTCTGCCTATTTATCTGTAACCCTCAAGCTGACAACTTGATAGAGAACGCTCCCAACGTTTTCAAATTAAAGGGCGTTCAGAACCTAACGGAAATTAACATCGCTTTACGGTCCGCTTTCCGTGCCCTACCTCCATCGCAATCCAAACCGAGACGAGCTCACATCGAGATAATCTCGGATATCTTACTCCAACATGGGGCGACTCGGGCACGAAGGTGGTTGACTGGGCTCCTGCCGGAATTGAAATCTAACGGATTCACCGTGACCGCAACCGTTAACCCCCAAATGCATCACCCTGCGGATGTTCAAGCAATCCTTGACCTCTTTGAGGGAGAGATCACGATACATGAGAAATCGCAAAAGGGACGGGTAAAGAGGTATCTGAAGATAAAGAGAATGTACAACCACAGATATGTGGAAGACGAACTCCTACTTGTGAAGAACGCACTTGAACTGTAAAGCTACTTATCGCCAAACAACGGCATCGTCGGATAGATTTCAATACCATTTTGGTCAATCGAGTATGGCACTAAACTCGGGTTGACCTTTGCTCCCCTCATCTTTTCAACTTGAATTGCTCTAGTTGTTGTCGCTCCTGAGAATAGTGTCTGCATCATTATTACTCCATGTACAAGGAACTCCTCCTCCAACGCCTTTCTCTGGAGTCCCAAATACCCGAGTTCAGTCGTCACAAGGCTTGTTACACCCAAGTCTGATAGAGACTCAATTAAATCCGTCATGGCCGACCTTCTCTCCACAGGATCTGGGAATCTAAAGGTCAATGCAGCTAAAGTATCAACAGCAACTCTCTTCGCACCTACAGCAGAGATCTTTGCTTGCAGATCCTCCACAAGCGTGTCTATCGGTAGTTGCTTTCCTCTGAGGCTACGGGATTCTTCTTTGTATAACTTCTCTTTTAACATGCTTACTCTTGAAATTCTGGTGGCGTCGACTAAGGCGAATTTTCTTTCATCCTGAGCTTTCTGGAAATCCCAGCCGAATTGCTTCATCTCTGAAAAGAAGTGTTCTTTGCTTTCGTCTAATGTTACAAAAACCCCATTCTCTTGACCATTGTAGATTCCGCTGTGTAAGAATTGTCCACATAAAATGGTCTTACCGGTTCCTGGACCACCAATTACTAGGATTACTCTTCCTTTGGGGAGACCGCCGTCTACTAACTCATCCAATCCAGGAATCCCTGAAATAACTTTACCAGACAAAGTATCTCACCGACGACTTACATAAAATACGTCGTATTTATAGATTATGCACCTGCCTTTGAACCATAAAAGCTGACGAAAATCACCATTTAGACCACAGCGTCATAAGTGCGAGTACTTTCTTACGAGTATTCAATTTAGATAGTCACAACTTGTGACTACGATACGTGTATCTTGCATGTGCGTAGCCTTTTATACCCGCCGTTTCCCTCCTTCATTTGAAGGCAGGTGGACAAAATGCAGCATCGTCAAAGCGAATCGCTATGTAGATGGCTGAATCCTTCTATTACCTCGAAGGAGGATAGAACGAGATGAGTGGAAGAGCTGTTGCTCCTGAAAGCAAGGTTACATTAAGTAGAGTTGAAGGGGATTTAGAAGTCGGTAGGCGAGCCGTAATTCAGGGTGAGGGGTCGCCGCCTAAGATCTCCGTCTCTGGAACAGTATACACCGAAGAAGATACTATCTTCAAATGCAGTTTGTACGCGGAAAACCTTGATGGTGAGGGCGATTTAACTATAGAGGGCGATCTTCACCTTCAGAATAAGGCGAGTCTTGACGATGGACGCCTCGATGTTCGAGGAAATATGACTGCACAGAGAATAGACATAGGTAAAAGTCTGCAATTAGACGGGAACCTTGAAGCCAACTATATCGATGTTGGAGGCAAACTTGAGGTGGGTGGTGAAACAGTTACGAAGAAAATCGATGTCGGTGGCGCATTTTCCAGCAGAGGGAAAGTGAAAGCTGATAACATTGATGTTGGAGGCTCAGTTGAGGTTGAATCAACTGTTGATGTAGAGGACATCGATGTTGGAGGAAAAGTAGAAGTCGATGGAGGTAAGATCGGCAAACTCGATGTTGGAGGCAGCTTCATCTCGCATGGTCCATTAGAATTCGAAAGAATTGATGTCGGAGGAACCGTTAAACTCACACGTGGGATAGGTGGCAACATTGATGTCGGTGGCTCATTGAAAGTCCAAGAAGACTTGAAATTCGATGATATTGATGTCGGTGGCCTCGTTTCCTTCTCAGGGACCAGCGAAGGCTCAAACCTAAACGTGGGCGGGCAGCTTAAGGTGGATGGTGATTTGAACCTTTCTGGAACATTCGACGTTGGCGGAATTGCTGATGTAAAAGGGAAACTGAGCGGGAAAGACGTTAGTGTCGGTGGGCGACTTCGTGCAGGGAAAATCGTTGCTCAGAGTCGCGTTTCCGTCGGCGGTTCAGTTGAAACAACTGAAGGAGTACACACAGCTCACTTCCAGATTGGAAGAAGAGGCAAAGTTGTCGGGTTCGTAAAAGCTGAGGAAGCATTAATCGGCAGAGGTGCACACGTTGCTGACATCTTCGCGAAAACTATGACGCTGGAACGAGAAGCGAGAGCAGAGAGCCTTTATGGTGAGAGAATAAGGTTAGAAAGAGGTTGCAGAATAAGTGGCGAAGTTCAATACGTTGAAGAACTAAGAACTGAACGAGACGTGTCCTTCGCTCACGAACCGAGAAAGGTTAGCGAGCTACCAAAGAAACCTTGACTCCCAAATCTTCCATGTTCCACCTAGTTTCGCTGGACTAATAAGTAGGTTGTATTCTTCCTCTCAGTTGTGGAAGCGTACGCCACATGATCTTCGTGATAGGTAGTGCGATGGCGGCTCCTACTATCATTTGACCAACATTTATCGGCACTTCAGCAAATGCTACTGCTGGAATATTGAAGAGTGGGTAAATTAGGAAGTGCTGATATAGAAAGTAACCCAAAACCATAACAAACCCACCTATGATTACTGAGAGAACAGTCCAACCGAACTGGGGATCAGTAATTATACCTAAGACTGCAATTGAGAAGGCCAACGCGGATCCTATGGCGATCCAGACCCATTGTGGAACGTATAGGGTGAACGTACCTAACCCTAAAGAGAGTTCTACTTCCCCACTGTAGAAGAGTGCGCCGATCCACGCCAACAAAAATCCCACGATAGTTCCCAACACTAGCGTCAGTAGCTTCCAACTGTACTCGGTATGGAATTCAACCTTCTTTCGGTTGAGTACTCCTACCACCCATCCTTCACCGCCTTTTATGACCAGAGTAGCAAGAGCATAATGTGGATAACCTAAAAGCAAATCTGCCAACATCGACCCTACACCTCCGGCAAAGGATCCTACAAAGGGTCCGAATAGTATTGCTGAAAGAAAAACAATGGACTCTCCGATATTGAAGAAACCTTGGGTTGAAGGAACATAGATGGAGAACGTAATTGTAGCGACGCAGACCAGTGCAGTAAATATAGCTGTTGCCGCCAAGTTTGAGGCGGACCAAATAGTACTCATTTCCAGTCACAGTCTCTATTTGTGTCTACGCATAATAACTGCTCCGCCTTAGTGAATTAACGCGAGTAACATCTCGCTAGTATGCTTAAAAATACGTGCATATACACACTTCTAATCGTCGCGTGAACATAACTATGAAACTCCGTTGTGGCAAAGTGCCAAAGCACATCTTACAAAATACTGTTTTTTCCCACTTAGGGGTAACTCGGAAGGAAGTGGTTGTCGGACCAACTTTCGGAGTTGATGGAGCTGTCATAAAACTTGGAGAGAAGACGCTGATCACATCTATGGATCCTATCACTGGGGCTATTGAGAGAATAGGATGGCTTGCTGTCAACATCAGTGCCAATGATGTCTCAACTTTTGGCGTTGAGCCAGCTTTCTTCTCTTCATGTCTCCTGCTTCCTGAGACTTCATCAGAGGAAACCATAGCCACTGTCTGCAGGCAAATGGATATAGCGGCGAAGAAGCTGAACACATCAATAACTGGGGGACATTCAGAAGTCACACCGAGGCTTACGTTTCCAATCGTTGTCGGTTGTTGCATAGGTGTTACCGAAAAAGAGCGTTACGTTACTTCGAAGGGTGCAAAACCCGGTGACTTGCTGATTCTCACCAAGTCTGTTGGTATAGAAGGCACAGCCATCTTGGCTACGGATAGGTTCAATCAACTTTTAACAAAGTTACCAAAATCAACTCTTTTAAGAGCACAGAGGTTTTTCGATGACATAAGCGTAGTGAATGAGGCTATTCTCGCCTTCAAGACAGGGTGTGTCACTGCGATGCATGATCCAACAGAAGGCGGAGTCGTCGGTGGAATTATTGAGATGGCAGCTGCTTCAGGAGTCGGCTTCCGCGTCTTCGAAGACGCTATCCCGATCACTAAGGAGACTAAGAAAATAAGTAAATTCTTTGGAATTGATCCGCTTCAGCTCATAGCTTCCGGAAGCCTGCTGATTTCCACAGGTCGTACACATGGCGAGAGAGTACTGACGGTTCTCAGGGAAAGTGGGGTCGAAGCCGCAGCCATCGGCGAGTTCCTGCCTTCTATCGCAGAACGTGAGATCGTGCGATATGATGGTAGAATCGAGCAACTCACACTTCCACTCTGCGATCATCTTTGGCTAGCTTTAGAGAAGTCAGGAGATTCGTCGGAACCTTAATTTTCGTGGATATCGCGATTGAATGTCTTTCCTACTATGCTAGTCAGGCATTCACCCTCATTAAACCCCTCAAGACTTGGTAGAAGAAATAAGCTACATAGAACCCATATGAAGGAAGTAATTTCGGATACTTGTAAAGTAATCCATGCTTAATTTCATCTGTAGCGATACTTATCGCCGAACTTGTCTTCCAGACACTCAACGGTCTCCGATGGATACAATAAGGATCATATGTTGAAACAACTTTATACCCCTCGTTCTCGATCCAATTCTTGATGTGTGTATCTTCAAATACGTGAAGTCCATCAGGGATTTTCATCCTCCTTACTGCATCATAGCGGACTAGGAGATCGTGGGTCCCGCCTCTCGTCTCAAAGATTTTCATCGTCATTCTCTTGAATATCTGTAGGACTGCCGGGTTTCGGATGACTGACCATAATTCGATACCCCAAATTGCACCTACATCTTTACATATGAACTTCTGGGCCTTCTCAAACCAATTGTCACACAGGATCGCATCGCTGTCAACAAACATGAACCATTCAGTTTCCACATGTTCAAGCCCTATTTGTCGGGCTTTCCCTCGCTTCGCCAAATCCCGAATAAATAACACGTTATGGAACTTCTCATCGAAGGCTTTGACTATTGCAGATGTATGGTCAGTGGAAAATCCATCTACTACGATCAGCTTGTTCACCGGAACGTTCCGGTAAATTGATGCCAAGCTTTCTCTAAGTGTCTCCTCGCTGTTTTTTGTCAGCATGACCACGTCTACTTTCATCGAGGGAGTCACCTCCGATCAGCATCCTTGGGTCATTCAGAAATGAAACCCTTTTAACGCTTATGCTTAAATAAAAGACTGCTCTTGCTTAGAGTCACCGCGAAAAGGGGGTTTCAGATGAGGTTCTCGCTCCGTAAAGCTCTCCGATTATCTAGGCAATCCTTCGCCCTCAGAAAACCTCATCATGTACAATGGATGCTTACACGTCGATGTAATTATCGATGTAGAAGCTGCGATGTGTGGCGCGATGAACGACCTGTCACAGAACTTTCCACTGAGGAAGTGAAAGCTGGATTGGATGTTCTTCGTGACCTTGGTGCAATGGAGCTTGTTCTCTCTGGCGGGAACCCTCTTTTACGTGAAGACATCAAAGAGATCATTGATTACGCCTCTAAGTATTTCATTACGACAATTTACGATAATGGCAGCCAAGCTGTTAACAAAATCGACTCGTTGTATAACGCGGACTTTGTAGCAATCTCACTTGACACTCTTAACTGCAAGAAATACGATTACCTGAAAGGTGTTGCCGGCGCGTGGAAGAACGCGTTGAACGCTGTCACAACTCTTCATAACAACGGGATCTCAGTAGGCGTTTCTCCAACAATCTCACAGCTCAACATCAATGAGATACTGAGATTCACCGACCACTTCACAAATAGAGGGGTTCCAGTTCTATACTGCCTATATCAGCACGATTCACTAACTGACCCAATGTTTCAGATTGGGAAGAAGAACAATGAGCTGGAGATCGTTGATAAAATAGGTCTAGCCTCCCTCTGTGATGATTTGATTAAGAAGAAGGAAAGACATAACGGGATCCTAATCACGAAAAAAATGCTTCAAGCTCTGAAACATCTTTATTTGACTGGTGAAAGAGAATGGACCTGTCAAGCTTTGCAGTCTTTTTTCACTATCGATCCAAGTGGCCGAGTTGCTGGATGCCACCTGCAGAAGCCTGTAGCTAGCATCTTTGACCTCCCAAGGTTGTGGAGGAGTGACAACTTCGAAGCCTTAAGGAAGGAATACCGTCGATGCGGTAAATGCTCCTACATGTGTTACATGTTCTACTCAATGCATGCAGATGTTCAGGGAAATCTGGAAATTATGCGAGATCAGTGGAAGAATGCTAGAACATTGATCGCAGGATGAAAAACTACCTTAATCTTGAAACATATCCCTGTATTGCAGTTTTTTTAGTTTTCTTATTCTCAGCTGAGGTGGGTCAAAGGTGATATTCCTCTAAGTCGTTCCACAACCTTCGCGAGTTGCTGCGCTGTGAACTCAATCTCTTCTGCTGAATTCTTCTTTCCCAGCGAGAGTCTTAGGCTTCCTCGCGCTTCTTGGGGTCTCAATCCAATCGCGAGTAGCACATGACTTGGATCATTGGACTTCGTTGAGCAGGCTGAGCCTGAGGAGGCAGCAATGCCTTCAGCGTCCAGGTCTAACACTATTGCTTCCCCTTCAAGGTGGGAGAATCGAAGACTCACGTTATTAGGCAACCTCTTTGTAGGATGAACGTTAAGGTATGTATCCTCAATCTCCAAAGCTGCTCTTATCAGCCGATCACGCAAACGGCAAAGTCGCACACCCTCTGCATCCATTTCTCTTTCTCGTAATTCAACAGCCTTCGCGAACCCAACAATACTGGGGATGTTCTCAGTTCCCGCCCTTTTCCCGAACTCATGAGAACCACCATGAATTAACGGCGTGATTTTCAGGGTGCGATCAATGTAAAGTGCACCGACCCCTTTTGGTCCATACATTTTATGTGCATTTATCGTCATAGAATCAATACCAATTAATTCTACGTCAATCGGAAGCTTTCCAAAACTCTGGACAGCGTCAGTGTGGAAGAAAGAACCGTTTTCATGACACATTTTCGCGATTTTCTTAATATTTTGAACGGTGCCAATCTCATTGTTCCCATGTACCACAGATACTAATGTGACATCCTCTTCCAAAACTTTCTGAAGTGGGTCAATTCTGAGGAGTCCATAGGAATCAACGGGTAGATAGCTGATTCTGAACCCCTGTTTCTCCAGCCATTTAACTGTGTTCAAGACACAGTCGTGATCGATTGTGGAAACTGCAATGTGGCAGTGACGTTTTCCAGCTCCAAAGGCATGTCCCTTCAAGATGAGATTATTCGCTTCCGTGGCGCTTCCTGTGAAAATCAGTTCTTCAGGATCGGCGTTCATGAAATCAGCGATTTTTCTTCTGCTCTCTTCAAGAGCTTCCTTTGCATCTTTACCGAATGAATTCATCGATGAGGCATTTCCATAGGAATCCGCGAAGTATTGTAGCATCGCCTCTAGAACGCGTGGATCAGTAGGTGTAGTCGCTGCGTTGTCGAGATACACTTTCTGAATGAATAGTCCTCCTAGATCAACAGATCTGAGGTCAGCCCTTTACGTCTTTTGGCAGATTCTCTGAATGATACGCACAATAAATAACTGATTGCCGAAGATGACACACTATGAGATAGTATGAGAACTCTTTCTTTAGAGACTGCATCATAAATCGCAAGCGGGCCCGGGGGGATTTGAACCCCTGATCTCCGGCTCCGAAGGCCGGTGCCTTATCCAGACTAGGCTACGGGCCCGATGTACGGTTTTGACTCAACTATCTATCTTTCAATCTCCTGTTGATATTATTTCCTAGAATGCTTCGTATGTGGATATCTAAACGTATTCTGTCTAGGGCTTTTTTCTGTGATGTAGTGATAATTTGGAAAGCTTATAACAAGAAACTGCTCTATTTTTGCTGTTGCTTTGGGCCGGTAGCTCAGCTTGGCTGGAGCGTTCGGCTGATAACCGAAAGGTCGAGAGTTCAAATCTCTCTCGGCCCACCAACGCCCATAAGGTTGAAGTGACTCCTAACCTTTCGCAGTAGCTTAAGAACTTTCAATTAAATATTTACACAATCGTTGGATTGCGTTGAGAATGGCTGATTTAAGCCCAATTTGGCTACTCACCATCCTTAAACCTCGTGCTTTACTTGTTGTTACCCATGCAGATGATGAGACAATATTCGCTGGTGGATTAATTCTTTCTTCTAGGGAAACTGAATGGACCATAATATGTGCGAATCCAAAAAGTGAAGAGAGGGAACAGGAATTTTTTTCGGCATGCAATTTTTTCGAGAATAATTCGTCTAACCCCATTCACCCTGTTGTATTCAAACCCGTCCTTGATCAGAAAGGCATCCTGAATCTTGATTGGCTCGTTCAGGAACTGAGACCTTACCGTTCTAGCTACGACTTTGTAGTTACTCATAACAGGGAAGGGGAATATGGGAACACGAATCACCAAGTAGTGCATAGGGCAGTTATGAAATCCTTGGCGGATTCCAATGTTTGGGTCTTCATTTCTCCCGGATCGACTGGAGTTGATCAGGAAAACCTCAAGAGCAAACACCCTGAAGGTAATCTTACGCTCAAACTTACACCCCGGGTTCGGGCATTGAAACTCGAGGCTTTTCAAGTATGTCATCAAAGTCAAGCATCCCTTTATGGGTACGATCCTGCTTTGCAGGAACTCAAAGACACCTACCTCAAAGGGACATTACAGTGGGAATTTGAGTCAGGAAAGGAACAATATACATTTCACATCTAAAATGCAACACTTCTCTATTCTTTTCGGCGAAAGCGTTCTTGTGAACCTTAAATGAAAGACTATTAGGAATCAGGATTTCACTATGCATTGTGAAGCTGGTCTGATGGCTATTTTCTCACGATATTTAAAAAATTCTTGATTATAGTTAGCCCTTCGCTGTAGACTTGATCGCCAATCCTTATACGTTCTGGATGAAACTGGACACCGTAAAAAGCACTCTTTTTATGTTTCACGGCTTCAACCTCGCATGAAGGTGAATCAGCGAGTAGAATAAGACCTGCTGAATCAATACTGTCTTTTACTACGTAATCGTTGTGCGATTGCACTAAGTGAACTATTTGGCGTTTCTTGAAGCCTTGAAAAAGGTCATCGGTTTCGAGTACTCTCACATCTTCAAACTTATCTATTACTGGTTCTCTGAGAGATGCTACTTGGCAACCAAGCGACCAGCATACCATTTGGTAGCCGAAACAGATGCCTAATTTCGGTATGTCGATACGCTTGAGTAACTCGACTGTTTCTTTGAAGTGGTTTCGGTGGGAAACTTCAACTATTCGAGCTTTGGACCCACTCAACACAACTGCGTCGATGTCTCCTGCAACCTCATAGTAAGGGTTGATATCTCTGAATCGAACCTCAGCTACTTTGCTGAACGTACTCATCGTCTGCACTAATTCTTGGATCTTCCCCAGCTTGTTCATTGAGCAATTGATGACCAAACATTTCATTCTACAACACTGCCAAATTAAGCATTTATAACATTCATAACTTCGTGGAACCACTCGCTTGCTTCCCGATACTTTTCAAGCAGATCTTCTTCGTTTCTCACAAAACTGAGGTGTCTCAGTCTCTCTATCGTCTCTGTCTTGAGTTCGCGATGGATGTATCGCATTTTGAAATTATGGTGAAATGGATTTTCCTTGATCCGCAGGGCTTCGATTACAATTGCCAGGGTGATGGCATAATAGAGATCTAACGCTTCAAGGTAGTTCCCTCTGTTAATCTCCTTTTGAACAAAGATATTGAACATACTGAATTTTGCACGTAATTTCTCAATTCTCTGTGCTATTTTTTTCCTGAGTCTAGATTTATCCACGTGAGGAATGACGATTTTCCCTCCTTTATTAAAGTGGAACACGGCGTTTCCATGTACTTCTGGTTCAAGATACATCTCAGGGCTCTTGGGAGTCAGGATAGCTAGATCAACAATGTGGAATGCATCCGCATCTTCCAGTCTATAGAATGCTTGGAAAAGACGTAGTTGCTTAGGATGTTCCACTTCATACTTCTGTTTGATGCAGGACAGTTGTGCTAAGGTTTTCTCAACTGCACGGAATGTTCCATCGACTTGATCTTCTTCAGCAACTATGTATAAGTCCATGTCGGACCACCGGTCCACTCGGTTAAACGCAATAGCCCCTCCCTCCCAAAAAGCGTAAACGAATTTCAAAGGCTTCAGACTTTTCACTAGAGTATCTACAATTTCACTACGAGTTAACATTCCCTCTAATCACCTAGCATCCTCTGAAAGTGAATACATGACCCGAATTGCTCCCACGCAGTTCAACTTCTTCAAGACTCGATGCATGACGTGGTCGTAACCACAATTACCAGAAGAAACCAATGATTGAAATTATTGAAGATCGATGTTTTGACTAGGGAAGCCTATGTCTACGAGGAAAGTTCTCACTCGATCTCTATGATCTCCTTGAAGAATGATTTTATTGTTCTTGGCTGTTCCTCCACATGCACAAAACGCCTTCAGTTTCTTTGCAAGTTTACTGAGATCTTGGTCTTTATCGTCGATGCCTTCTATTACCGTCGTCGGCTTTCCCCACTTTCGTGTTTCCCGCCGTATCTTCACCCGCTGTTGTTCTTTGCTGATTTCCGTGCAGACACAGATGT
>CP070765.1:936010-938924 GCA_020345645.1 Candidatus Bathyarchaeota archaeon
GAAGATCCATCCCGCCTTGATGGATCGAATCTATGGCTACGGAAAAGTCGTACGAATGAATAATGACATGCCAAACACGGTTGAGAATCGTAGAAAATACGTTCAGTTCATCGCTCAAGAAGTCTCACGCTTCCATTTGATCCCATTCAGTAGAGCAGCTTGTGAGGAAATCGTTGACGAAGGGCGGCGAAGAAGCAATAAAAGAGATGGTTTAACCACCCGATTCCGACCTATGATCTCGATTATCAAGACAGCAGCAACACTAGCTATCAAGGAAGAATGCCAAACGGTTGAGAGGCGACACGTCAAAGAAGCCATCGAAAACCACTGCAAAACCATTCAGAAGCAGCTTCTTGAACATCAGATTAGCGAGAGAGGAAAACTGCTGGAGATCCGACCAGAAGGCGTAATGCTTGGTCAAGTTTATGGCTTGGCCGTCGTCACCGATCCTTACAGCGGAGAGAAGACTGGAAACGTTCTTGCAGTTAAGGGATTCCTGGAGAAACGGGACAACGGAAATGACAAGGACTTGAGAGGCTACTATAAAGTGACGGGGATCGCTAAAGGTGGACGCGGACGGTTCATCACTGACTCTGTAGACAAGGTTAGAAGCGTCATCCTTCAGAAGTATGGAGCAGACATAGCCCAAGAATACTTCACCCACTTGGACTTCGCCCAAGCATATGGCGTCGATGGACCGAGTGCAGGCGTCACAATGACAATTCTCCTGTGTTCCCTGATCGAGGGAATACCGATACGTCAGGATGTGGCTGTCACTGGCGAAATAAACGTTGGAGTCAATGGAGAGATACCGATTACCGCTGTCGGTGGGCTTCACGAGAAGATCAAGGCAGCAGAAGCCTGGGGATTCAAGAAAGTCGTGATCCCTGCGAAGAACTACAAGCACTCAATTGATCCCAAAGACTACACAATCCAAGTAGTGCCAGGCGAGTTTCTGGAAGACTATCTTAGAGAATGTCAAGCGGACGGAGAAGAATACCCCTTTCGGACGAAGTAGGTCCATTACAGAAGCGGGTGAATCAACTCGCTTCACGAATCAAGTCGACGACTTCGCCAAAGTCAAGTCCTAACTCCTTCATTTTTTGAAGAGTTGGGACTCCCGTCTTACTCCAACCTCTTCTTTCATACACGGCATCCTTGAGTCGATCATATTGGGTTTCTCGATGTTTTCTCAGGGTTTGAATCCTCGTTTCCGTCGACAAACCTTCTGGCTTGAATCCGAGGTCTCTCAGTTGCGTATCGTATCGTTCTTGGCGACTTTCGTATTCTTCTTCTGTGACAGGTCCTGCCGCGCGGTAGGGAACTGTATCATGTTCCCGCTTTCCGAACCCCATTCTTAGGTTGAAGATCCGCTGGAAGTTGTAGACTCGTTCACTTGCTCTAATGATGTCTTTCTCCGTTGTTGCTTCCCCTGTCACTGCCGTGAAGAACTTGGCGTAATTACTAACATGAGCGATGATTTTCGCTGGTTCCTTCGTTTCCTTGTTGTTTTCAGGCACAACATCGTTCCATGGAAGTTTACATAATCCATTTAGGCTGAACCACGTGCGAAACATTGGAAACCAATGTAGGTACTCTGCCTTCTGTTCGAAGGAGGGCATTAGATTGTGCACCATGTCGAGGAAAATTAACCAGGCTTCGTCGTGTTGCGGTCCTTTAAGTGCTAATCCATATCCTCCTTGTTGCGCTAAGGACTCCTTAGTCATGTACTCGGAGAACTCTAAACCCTTAGCCTCCATTCCAATATCCTCCATAACTGATAGGTTAGCTCCATACTGCTGATTGAAGTGGCGCTTCATCTTGTGTATGCCTTGACCAACGACGACTCCGAAACCCTCTCCCTTTGCCATCTGGTGTATAAGCGTCATTGCAGCTTCAGCGTTGCCGAATCTGAGATCCAAGCCTGCTGTAGCTTCATTGGTGATAAGCCCCATTTCAAAGCATTCCATTGCGAACGCGATGGCTGTACCAACGGATATTGTGTCGAGTCCATACAGGTCGCAGTAGTAATTGGCTTCAGTCACGTAATCAGCGTCGAAGATCCCGCAGTTACTGCCTAACCCCGCAATCGTTTCGTATTCAGGACCGTTGACGAAGACTTTCTGTCCTTTACAAGGTCCGGTTTTAGGTTCAAAGTCTTTTATTCCATGTGAGCAGGCTATAGTGCATCCTAACCAGCATCCATCGAAGCCTTCGTGAAACTTCTTTCGATAAATATCGCTACTCAACTTCTCAGCGTCAGGGTGACTGCCAAACTTGAAATTATTCACTGGAAGTAAATCGAATTGATTCATTATTGGCACGAGGTGAGTGGTTCCGACTACAGCCATCTCGTTCTGCTTTGGGTCTAACGCGCGGATCTCTTTGTTATACGCGATACCTACTTC
Source organism: Candidatus Bathyarchaeota archaeon (assembly GCA_020345645.1). GTDB lineage: Archaea > Thermoproteota > Bathyarchaeia > Bathyarchaeales > SOJC01 > JAGLZJ01. Next base: position 938,419 of record CP070765.1, read on the forward strand.
TTTGAGAAGCTGAAGGTCGGCTGGACCATTGGATTCAGCAGTGATTGGAGCTGAGTGCTTAACAGCTATAGCTTTGACTCGCTTCTTTCGAAGGACTGAGCCTATTCCCCCTCGTCCTGCTTGCTTGAATCGATGGATTCGCCTTGCAGGATCATACCATGAGAAGTTCAGGCAGCCGAAAAGTGTGTGTTCTGCCCCTGGTCCCGAAGATACTGCGGAGAAACCGCGAGGATTACCATCTGCATATTTATCACTTAAGGCGTCAACAATCAACTCTGTTTCTGACGGAAGATGGGAAGCGTCTTCAATCGTGACACAGGATTGATCTCCGTCGATGAAAATCACGACCTCGGTGTCTCCTCGACCTTGAACCTCCAGTGCATCCCACCCTGAGAATTTCAGGTAGGGACCGAAGTATCCTCCAGCGTTGGAGTCCATGACGCTGTTTGTAAGTGGAGAAATGGAGACTGCGATACTCTTCCCGCTTCCTGGATAGATCGGTGTGC
>CP070765.1:939024-943787 GCA_020345645.1 Candidatus Bathyarchaeota archaeon
TGCTGTCGAAGTTGCCGGCACCTACCAAGAAGCACATGCTTGGAACCGGCTCTGTGGCAACCGCCATCGCTGCCGTATTTCCTTCGTCCCATCGACTCCTCAAGGTTATCGGTAATTGTCCGTCTTCTAAGACGGTCAGCAACGTCACGGCTTCAGTCGGCTTCAGATTCTTGATCTCGTCGATGTAGAGAATGCCCATGTGTGCCCGGTGCACGTCGCCTGCTGAGACCCTTTGATGCTCAGGGGTCCCCAAGCCACCTGTCTGCAAAGGATCCCACGCAATGCTTCCGAACAGTTGGGCTGAGCCGTGACCCGTTGCATCAATGAAAGGAGCATTCTTCTGGGAGTTGTCAACGATAAGCTTCGGAATGGAAGTAGCTTTCGCTCCGCCAACACCCTTCGCTCCGCCCATTATCCCGAATCGACCCAAGACAACGACCAGGATTAAGAACATCAGCATCATCCCAGCCGGGAGGAAAGTTGTGGTGCCAATCGAAACAAAGGAGTCCAAGAGGTATTTCACGAAGTCACCGCTGTAAAGATCCTGCAGTGGCACTCCTAGACCACTTTCCGCGTTCGCATCCCATTGTATCTTTTGCTGCCACAAGTAGTAAAAGCCAGCAAACATGAAAAGTAAAGCGACCGTGATCATCAGATACGTTAGAGCTTTTATTCCAGCCTTCTGAAGAAAGAGCTTCTTGGTCTCCTTCAGTTTCTCTCTGAAAATGACTTTCTTCCCATCACCTGCGTTGCGGCACGAGATTTTTGGCTCGCTAGGGATTATGGAATTCTGCCAGCAGACAACATCCTGTAATGGTATTTCGTTTTTCTGGTAGAGCTCCGTTAAATGAGCTGCTAATGCACGACCAATAAGCGATTTTCCTGTTCCAGGGTCACCAAGTAGAAGTAGGTAGGGTCCGGGGGGAGCAGCCTTTGTAGCGGAGGGTTTCTCTTTATCGGGATCTTTCCAAGCATCGTACCAATTTTCTTCTTCAAGGTACTTGAGTTTGTGAACCCACTCGTCTAGGCAAAGGTTGCATTCATCGAGGGCTCTTTCCTGTCCGATCACCCAGTCAAGTAGGTTATCGGAGACCGGATAACTTTCTGTGGATTTGAAGCTTCTCCATCTCCACTTGTTCCCTCTGATGACTTCTTCTTCCTCACCGAAATATACCATTCAGTCTTCCCTCGTTAACAAACATAGACTAGTACCTAATCGCAGTAGACAACTAGCAGAAATTTCTCAACTCTTAATATACGGGTTATTTTCGGGAGGTGTATATTTCCAACAACAGAATATGTCCTATTCCAACGATGGACGAGTTGGTCCCATTAATAATCAGGGATGGTGCCAACAAGAGATCATTTTGTGGGGGTTTCCTGTCTTCTCAATTCCATAGCGGCTTAAAGGCTTCGTTAGGTGCCTTCGAGATCTGGTTGATGTAATGTATAATTGTTCCTTCAAGCGTCTTGGTGCTTCCACCAAGCGTTTCCGGATTTCCTGAGATTGGAAGCCGCATTTAACACATTTGAAGCCTTGGCCAAATCCTCTAGATTTCATTCTTTTCCGCTTACAGATCGGGCAATCAGGGTTTTCTACTGTGATCAAAGGAACCAGTTTAAGAACCTCCATCTTTTCAAGGTTCACAGTCAATGGAAAGGAGTTGGAGCGGGGTCTGACTCCGCCGTAGACTCTTACACTGTCGCCGACCCGTAGATCGCGGGCTGCTTTTCGAAGGGTGCCGGTGGGCTCGTAGGCGGCACAGTCAATCTCGCCTGTTCCGTCTCGAATGGAGAAAAAGCGATGTCGCTTTGGTACGAGTCGTGGTGGAGAAGCCACAGTTCCTTGGACGACTACTGCGTCATGTGGTTTCACTTCATTGATGAGAACATTTCTTCGCAAATGAGCATCTGTGCCTTGGTTAGTCCTGAAGATCACCCATCTCTCGATTTCCTCAAAAACCTCAATCATGCTATGGGCTTTTGTTACCACTTCAGCTGTTTCGCCACGTATTCCATATAGAACTGGATCGCCACCTCGAGGGGTGATCAGTACACGACCTGTTTCTGGATCAATACTTCCAAATGTTTGCGGTGCAGTCTTCTCATCCATCAATTCTACTGATTCAAGGTTCAGCTGCCGTTTGGTTCCTCTGTTCCTAGCCGTTCGATAGGTCAGTAGTTCATAGGTGTAGTCGAGGTCGAGAGTTTCACCAATTGCGGCAAGAGCGCCGATTACCCCGAGACCACTTCCGTATTCAATGACCCAAGCGTTGTGTCTACGTAAGAGTTCGCGAGCTTCAGATAGATTAACCATGGTTTGGATCGTTTTCTCAGAGAAGAGCTTGATCTCATGGGGGATCACTCGACCTTCGAAGAAAACAATCCCAGGATCTGTGCCTTCATGTTCGAGATTCATGTTTTCTTTGACCGTACGTTGGACTTCGTTGAAGATGGACTTTCGCTGATTCTGGTCACATCGGATTCTCAGGCATAAAGCGCCATTTCCCCTCGTTTTCCAAGGGACATTTGGATTCAAGCGAATTAGATTAGGGTACTCTAAAAACTCGGCACCAACGTTGAGCAGTCGTTCGACAAGCAGTGCAGCGATATAGGTGGTACAACCGCCCATTCGAGAATCTGTGTCGTCAAAACCGATGTGTAGGATCATTAATTTTCAACTATCTTGGAGGCTCCAAAGGCGACCCTTCTAGGTTTTAGGAAAGATGTCGTCCGGGTACTGATATACGAAGAGAAAAAGGAGATTGTTGAGGCTATCAGGAGGTTTCTGGCTGTTCCTCAACAACGATCATCGTAAGAGTCGAACGAACTTTGTCTAACCGACGAACACGCCACGTGACGACTTCCTTCAGTTTGTCCATCGTGTCAGCAGTGATCTTAGCCACGACATCGTAAACCCCATATACAGCGTGTGCTTCGAGTACGCCTTCAACGCCTTTCAAGGTTTTTAAAACCTCTCCCTCTGATCCTATCTCAGTGTTTATCAGTACAAAGGCTACTGGCATTATGATTCCTCGCGTGTATGTGTGAAATACTGAATTAAAATAGTTTGCTACATCAATCAATGCTCAATATGCTTCCAATGATTTAATGCAGACAACATAGCATGTTCTGGACATCGATTAAATACTCGTTTCTACATAGGAAATATTACCGAAAAAGTTGTTCCGAGTAGGACGGGATCGTAGGTGGAAACGAACAGGGACAAACTTAAGAAAACGTTTCCTAACCTAGCTCGAGAAATGGACTTCGACTCTCAGAAAGTCTCGATTCAATCTGTACGTACTGATTCGGAAGTTGCGGAGAAGAAGATCAATCGCACATGTATGATCCATTATGATCCTGATGTAGTTGACTTCCTTCGACGATGTGATAACAATCAGCAGGCTGAAGAAATCATTGGCTTCTTGGAGAAACGAGGAGAAATCACCGAGACTTACGCTCAAAAACTGAAACAGCAACTGCGCAAGAAAGGGCTTCGCAGTTTTGGACCTAAGAAAGAAGAAGGATATTACTTACAGGCAACCAAGCCTTGACTGAGTTAGGATAATTCGCCCGTTTACATTCAGTTTCGATTGACTTTGAATTCAAACGGATAATAGGATAAAGCTAGGTTTACTCGCACACATACATCAAATGCGAGCATCTAAGGACTTTTTCAATCGAAGGAAAGTAAATAAGGTGAATCTGTGATACATACGGAGGACCTTAGGAAGGTATTGAGTTGAGAAAGCAAACCCTGTTGTTCATAACGTCTCTTTTATTTACATCCCTTTTCCTCGTTTCATTACAGAAGGATTACGCAACATCAGCTACACCCGAATACCAGATTACGAAACTCGATCGAGTCATTGCTCCAGTATATGGAGGTATTCTCCTCATCAACGATACGATAGAGATCTCCTCGGTCAACGAAAGCACGACAGTGGATCAAGTTGCCATAGGATTTCCCGTAAGGTATGAGCAACATCTTGGCGATATTATCGCCTACGACGGTAACGAAGCTAAATTACCCGTGGTCGAGGATACAGGTCTTGGAGCAATAGGATATTATGGAGCGACAGTAGACTTCCCGAATAGCATCTCACTACAGAGCGGAGAATCCTACACATTCAAAGTAACGACTTTGTTTTCAAACATGATAATCTCCTCAGCAAGAACCGTAAATGTAACGAGAGAGTACGTGTTCACCGCTGAATTTCCCCTTTATCCGAGTTTTTCACAGGAAGTCTCAGATTATATGGTCAGAGTGGAGATACCGGAGAATACTACCTACGAACAGGTCGATGACGTCGATTTCAATCTCACCGAGTCCGATGGGCAACAAATCTTAACCCATTCAACGGAGTCGCTCGAGAGTTACGCTGATAATGCAGTAAAGGTCAGGTTTTTCTCAGACGACTCCGATGTTTTTACCCTGTTCGCGGTTCGTAGCCTTAGCCGAGAAGTAACGATTGATGCAAGACATAAGATCTCGGTTACTGAACGTTATCAAATCGCAAGCCACAACTTGTTCACAATGAATAGTCTCAAACTAAATATCCCTGAAGACGCAGAAAACGTCTCTTCCTTTGATGAACAGGGAAAGAAACTCGGACTGGACATATCCGATGATAACGCAGGGACCATCATAATCTCATTCCAGGTCGTTGCGAGTCAAGTGGGAGGCTTCTCTGTAGAATACGGTTTAAGTGATGAAAGCCGTCATCTGGCTCTCAACGAAGGCGACCACAGATTGAATC
>CP070765.1:943887-946370 GCA_020345645.1 Candidatus Bathyarchaeota archaeon
TTCTCCCTTCTCAAATCGTGGCAGTAGATCTATGAGGTTATCCGTAATATTTTCAGCACCAAGTTTTATGCTATTGAGGTCTGAAGGGTTTTTAACTTTCATTACAATGTTTGTCACGCACTGACTTAGCACAGTAGCATCCAGCCTGTTTGGGCGTTGTGTAATTACTACCAAACAGATTCCGAATTTTCTGCCTTCAGCAGCTAACGTGCGAATTGTGGCTGTGCACGGTGAGCTCTCCCCTGAGGGTGCATATCGATGGGCTTCCTCAATGATCACTATTATTGGTGGGATCCGCTCTTGTTTGCGTGCTTCAAAGATCCTTTGTAGGATATTCGTGACCAAGAACTGTTGAATTCTCTCCTTGACCCCCGACATGCCAATAACAGAAATCTGATTCCCGTTGGCAATTTCCTCGATGCGAGGTTCACTTGTGCCAATATACCCACTATCGGCTAGCACTCTCAAGTAATTCCGAGCCCAAGTGGCAGCAACTGCTTCAGAGGCGGTCCTTTCTTCAGCGATCGAATTCAATTGGGCTAAAATATCTGACATTGAATAAGTAGGTTGACTTTTTTTGAGAGTTTGGATAACGCGGGCTAGGATGCTGGTTGAACCTTCACCCATTCCTGTGAAACGCTGAAAATCATATGCACTTATTCGTCTGATGTCAATGGTGTATTTGCTGAGACCTGAGGATGCCCCTAATCCATATATCTTCCTTCTCACGGTCGGTGGTAGACTTTGAGCCATAGGTATGTATTCGCTATGAGGATCGACTATGAAGATGGCCGCTTTATGTTTAGTGAGTTCTTCGCAGAGGACTCCTACAAAGTAGGATTTTCCACTTCCCGTCATTCCAATGATGCTGAGATGTCGTTGAAGTAAACCATTGACGGGAAAAGTCACTCGGGATCCATCAACGCTGTAGCCTACGTGAAGTGATCCCCTGTCAAAGATTAGTGCCCGCTCGTCCGCAGTTAATTCTCTTACTTCAGTTGTTTCATCTGCGAGGAAGCTAATTGGTTCATTGTATACTTGAACTCCATCACCCTCGTCTCGAATGACGCCCGCAAGTGTACAACGGAGTAGAAAGCTCTTGGGATAGTTTTGAAGGATCCGATACGCTATTTTTTCGCTTTCACTCAGCAACTGAAGATCTTGTTCCGAAACATCTGTCCAAGTAATCTTGTTGGTCAATTGCAGTAGGATTGTCTCAGTTGAGGTTGAGTGTGCTAGGATCGCTCCTTTTCGTAAGGATCCTGTTCTCTGTACTGAAGAGACGACCAAGATTTCATTACTTCGATGTCCTTGACCTAGCATACTTCCTAGAATTCCTGGTTTTGCGTGGTTTTCGCTCAAAACTGTGTCGTCAGTTATCATTTTTCATCAATCTGTCTACTCTGTCTCCTCGATGGTAACCGAAATGCGTTCGTTTCTGAACTTCATGTAGGAGTTCGGATTGTATGGTTTCTGGTAGGTTGTTTGTGAGATAGTTGAAGATTAGGTTGGTTTTTCGCTTCGTCACCCTTGCATGTTCATCAGCTTTGCTGAAGATGGGATTCATGCCAAAATGTGTCCTGGTGGACCAGAAAAGCATGTTTTGGATGCATTCTGAGAAATAGGATTCCTGCGAACTAAGTAGCTCAAACCGATAATTCCATCCTTTTAAGTTAAGGTAGAAAGTAACATATTTGAAGGGGAGTTCTGATGGTCCCATTGTAGGCTTCGTAATTGGGATCGGAGAAATGAATTCACCGTGTGTTCGAAGAATTGTGTCTATAACATGTCGATCGTAGAGGTTCCCTGCATTTATATGCTCAGTGAGATATGTACTTCCTGTCTGTTTTAGGAATCCTAAGAGGATGATGTCTCTCCTGTGGCACTCTTTCATGAGAGGTTTATAGTACTCTTGAACGAGGTTGTTGAAGTGCTCCCGATATTCTATATTGTCTCTTGTAGTCGGGTGAAAGATCGTTAGCGTGATTGTTCCGTCAACGATTGCTATATGGCGGTCAGCTTTTCCGGTTTTTATCGTTTTGATCAATGACTCATAGAGTGTCTCCTGCATGATCAGTCGTTTTAATCGGTCTGTCGATTGATTGTCAACTTGGAAGAAGCACGTTCTCGTATTTTCGGTTACGTTCATGGCTTCATTGACTATAGCAGCTTTAAAAATCGTGAATGTCGTTTCATATGCTGAGTTGAACCCGGAATCTACGGCAAGGATCTTTCGAGATCTCAAACCAGATGCTTGACCTACGTTGATTTTTTCCTTCAACCCATAGCTGTCAAAGCGTCGCCTTTGAAAGACTTCGATCATCTTTTCTCTGGATTCCTTCACGTCTTCAATGTTTAATTCTGTGTATGACACAAATTTTCCAACCTTAACCCTGTGGTGTGATTATGCTCTTATTCTCCTTCTTTCCAACCCTGAAGATGTGTGCTGGAAGAGCGTCAAAGGTGTCATCATGAGTGACAAC
>CP070765.1:946470-949590 GCA_020345645.1 Candidatus Bathyarchaeota archaeon
TTCTGGCCAGTAGCAATGGACATCAAATACAAGGACGTTGAAGCAATGCCAGACAAACACATCGATGTCTGCTTCTTCAACGGAGCGATTCGAACAGAAGAAAACGAGCGAATGGCAAAGTTACTCCGACAGAAAACTAAAGTCCTCGTCGCCTTTGGCTCCTGTGCATGCGACGGCTGCGTCATAGGGTTAGGAAACCTGTGGAACCGCGAAAAAGTCTTCGAACGTGCATACATAGAAACGCCGTCAACAAATAACCCTCAACGCACCACACCACAGACCCATCTGAAGGTCAACGAAGGCGAACTGGAACTCCCAGAGTTCTACGATACCGTGAAGACTCTAGCCCAGACTGTAGATGTCGACTATTTTCTATCAGGCTGCCCACCACCTGTCCCCCTCATTGTCGACGCGGCAATGGCAATTTTCAAGAACGAACTCCCTCCAAAAGGGTCAGTTCTAATGCCCACGAAATCCATCTGCGACGAATGCCCCCGAGAAAAGAAGGATAAAAAGCTCTCCGCAGTGAAGCGCATCTACGAGATAGAAGACGATCAAGAAACATGTTTCCTCGATCAACAAGTGATGTGCATGGGTCCAGCCACACGTGCTGGCTGTGAAGCCCAATGCCCAAAGGTGAACATGCCCTGCACAGGGTGCGGCGGTCCCAGCCCTCGCGTATCTGACCAAGGAGCCGCAATGGCCGGAGCCATCGCGTCCATCGCAACTGACACCAACGTCATTGATCAAATTAAGGACCCGATAGGGACATTCTACAAGTTCTCTCTTGCCAATTCAATTCTGAAAAGAAAGGTGATGGAATGAAAGAGTTAGTCATAGACCCAATTACACGACTAGAAGGACATGGAAAAATCTCCATATTTCTAAACGAAAACGGAGATGTCGAAAACGCTTACCTCCAAGTCCCTGAATTGAGAGGTTTTGAACGATTCTGTGAAGGAAGACGAGCAGAAGACCTACCAATAATAACCACAAGGATCTGCGGAGTCTGCCCAGTCGCTCACCACATGGCTGCAGCCAAAGCCCTAGACGCGGCATTCAACGTCGAACCAACGGAGACGGCGAAAAAACTCAGAGAACTAGAGTACAACGCCTATTATATCTACGATCATATACTGCACTTCTACTTCCTAGGAGGCCCTGATTTCATCGTAGGTCCGGAGGCACCTCCGGCGAAAAGAAACATTCTCGGAGTCATCGAGAAAGCGGGTCTCGAAATCGGAAAGGAAGTAATAAAGCATAGAGCCTACGGACAGAAGATCACAGGTATTCTAGGAGGAAAACCCACACACCCCGTGACGGCACTACCAGGCGGTATGGCAAAAGGGCTTTCTGAGGGGGAAAGACAAGAAATTGAGGAGATGGTCAGAAGCTGTGTCGGATTCGCTGAGTTCTCCTTGAAAATCTTCGAAGACATCGTCCTACGAAATGCAGACTACGTTGAACTGATCAAAAGTGATCCCTACCGCTTAGAAACCTACTACATGGGCACTGTTGACAAGAATAACCACGTAAACTTCTATGATGGCGATGTTCGAGTCGTCGATCAGAAAGGAGGAGAGTTCCTCAGATTCACACCACCTGATTACTTGAACATCATCGAAGAGCACGTTGAACCATGGACCTATGTGAAGCTACCCTACCTCAAGAAAGTTGGATGGAAGGGTCTCGTCGATGGTCCTGAGAGCGGAATCTACAGAGTTGGACCCTTGGGAAGACTCAACGCAGCAGATGGCATGGCAACTCCGAAAGCGCAAGAAGAATACAAGAAGATGTACAGCACTCTCGGAGGAAAACCCATTCATGCGACCCTAGCGTTCCACTGGGCACGACTCATCGAGTTAATGTACGCAACTGAACGAGCCCTCGAATTAATCACAGATAAAGATATCACAAGGAAAGACCTTCGAAATAAACCAGGAGCACCAAGTGAAGGCGTGGGAATAGTGGAGGCTGCCAGAGGCACGTTGATTCATCATTATCAATTAGATGAAAATGCACTCGCCAAGAAAGTCAACCTCATCGTCGCTACTACACACAATGCCCCCTGCATAGGACTGTCAATTAAAAACGCTGCAAAAGGGCTCATAAAGAATGGCGAAGTAAGCGACGCTCTCCTCAACAAAGTTGAGATGGCTTTCAGAGCCTACGACCCATGTTTCGCATGTGCCACCCACTTCGCCACAGGCACAATGCCTCTCGAGATCAAAGTTTACGATGAGAATAAACAGCTTCTAAAGACTGTACGAAGATAAACGCCCGAAGCTTCAGCAATATCAGTCCTTCAGCAGAAATATTCATGATAGGGATGATTCACGTTCGAAACCGAGCTCTAGGTTACATCGGAAAACTATAAAGGTAAGCCTTCGGAACTTGCTTCTTCTCTCCTAGAGAGAACTGTGGAATGAAGCATGGAAAAATTAACCCACGATATTGTGATTGTAGGAGCAGGAATGGCTGGCTTACGAGCCGCCATCGCCGCCGCTGAACACAGCAACAAGCTAGATGTCGCCGTAATCTCAAAAGTGTACCCAGTACGTTCTCACTCTGTATGCGCACAGGGCGGAACAGCCGCCATGATGAGAGAAGGAGACTCCTTCGATCTGCACGCTTGGGATACGGTGAAAGGATCCGACTTCCTTGCTGATCAAAATGTAGTGGAGCAGTTTGTCAAGGAAGCCCCCGACGAGATAGCATTACTGGATCACTGGGGATGCCCGTGGAGCCGAACAGACGACGGGCAAATCGGTCAACGACCATTTGGTGGCCACAGTTACCCTAGAGCTTGTTTTGCCGCGGATATGACTGGTTTTCACGAAATGCACACGCTTCATGGAAAAGCAACAACATTCGAGAACATAACATTCTACGATGAATGGTTTGCCACGTCCATGATCGTAGAAGATAACGTCTCAGTAGGACTAACAGCCATCAACCTAAAGACAGGTAGATTGGAGGCTTTTCAATCTAAGGTTTTGATAATAGCTACCGGGGGCTACGCAAGGGTCTACGAATTCACCACGTTCTCACACACTGCAACTGGTGATGGCATGGCGATGGCCTATCGAGCTGGCGTGCCCCTGAAAGACATGGAGTTCA
>CP070765.1:949690-957116 GCA_020345645.1 Candidatus Bathyarchaeota archaeon
CCGGTTGCTATGACTATTGTGCCGACGTCAACTTGAGTTTCTCGATCTTTCTGGTCGAAGTCTACTGCGTTTGCGGGGCAGACTTTCTCGCAGACTCGGCACACGCCTTTTGTGAACCATAGACAATGGGTTTTATCTATGGTGTAAGTGGGGGGAACTGCTTGCGGGAAGGGTACGTATGTCGCTGCTCTTTTCCCGAGTCCTAAATCAAACTCGCTTGGGATGTTCTTTACTGGGCATTTTTCCGTGCAGGCACCGCAACTAGTACATTTAACTTCGTCGATGTATCTGGCTTTCTGTGTGATGGTGACTTTGAAATTACCGATGAATCCGTCTATCGACTTTACTTGAGAGTAGCTGAACAGCTTAATGTTGGGGTGTCTTGGGACATCCACCATTTTTGGGGTTAGAATACACGCTGAACAGTCCAGCGTTGGGAACGTCTTATCGAGTTGAGCCATGTGTCCACCGATCGAGGGGGATTTTTCGACGAGGTAGACTTGGAAGCCTTTGTTTGCCATGTCGAGGGCGGCTTGTATGCCTGCAATTCCAGCTCCGATGACTAGAGTTGAAGGTGTGACCTTGAACTTTAGTGGATACAGTGGTTCGAGTAGTCCTGCTTTTGCGACTGCTGAGGCAACTAGTGCTTTCGCCTTCTCTGTTGCTTTCTTCGGTTCGTGCATGTGAACCCATGAAACCTGCTCTCGGATGTTTACCATTTCAAGGAGAGAGGAGTTGAGTCCAGCAGCTTCAAGGGTCTTTCGGAACGTTGGTTCGTGCATTCGGGGTGAACAGGAGGCGATAACGACTTTGTTGAGATTCTGCTTCTTTATCGTGTCCCTGATTAGGGCTTGCCCTGGTTCAGAGCAGACATACCGCTCTTCACCTGCGAAGGCTACTTTTGGGAGTTTGGCAGCGTACTCGGCGACCTGTTTTACATCGACTGTGTTAGCTATGTTGGTTCCGCAGTGACAAATGAAAACGCCGATTCTGACATCTTTGTTTTGGTTCAGCTTTTCTCCTTTCTGCAAGGTAATGCACCAAGCGTGAAGGGATAGAGTTAAAAGTCGGCATATAAATCCCTTTTTCTTCTCCAATCAACGGTCAGCTAAAATTATTGCAGGAGAAGAAAAGTTGGATATTATTGTCTGTGTGAAGCAGGTCCCTGAAACCGCGGAAGCGGACCTGAAGATCACTGCTGATGGAAAGACTATGGAGTCAGCGGGTCTTGTCTTTGACATCAATGAATGGGATGACTACGCCCTCGAAGAGGCTGTTCAGATAAAGGAGCGATTGGGTGGAACTGTCACTGCGGTCACGGTTGGTTCAGAAGCTGCCGATAGCACTCTGCGAAAATGCCTTGCTCGAGGTGCAGATCAGGGTATACGGGTCACTGATCCTAAGATAGCGAACTCCGATGGGTATGCAGTCGCTAAAGTCCTTCATAGTGCGATTAAGGACCTTCCATTTGACATTGTTTTCACTGGAGCTCAAGCAGGCGACGATGGGTATTCGATTGTTGGTCCTGCTCTCGCCGAAATGCTGAACGTGCCACACACTACGATGGTGAAGAAGATCCAGATAGATGGAAGCTTCGCTAAAGTCAACCGGGAACTCGAAGGCGGACTTGAAGAAGTGCTTGAAGTGAAGTTACCCGCTCTTCTTTCAATTCAAACCGGCATCAATGAACCACGGTACGTCTCAATTATGGGAATCCGAAAAGCGATGCAGAAGGAGACAAAGATACTTACTTTGTCAGATCTAGCCCTCAACGAAAAGGAAGTGGGGGAAAGCGGATCTTGGATTCAAGTGAAGCGGATGTATATCCCCCCTGTTGAAAAACAAGCGGAGTTTCTGAATGGAAGTCCGGAAGAGGTTGCGGCTAAGATTGTTGAAATCCTGAAAGCTCAAGGGTTGATCTGATGAGCCAAATATTCGTTCTAGTTGAACAACGGCAGGGAGAGATCCGCGACATCACCTTTGAGATGCTGACCAAGGGGAAAGACATAGCTGGGAAACTTGGCGGAAAACTAACTGCTCTCCTTTTAGGAAACAACGTTAAGGAACTAGCCAAGCCCCTCACAGAATACGCTGATGAAGTCCTGCTCATCGAAGAACCATGGCTAGAGGACTTCAACTCAGATACGTATCAACAGGTACTTTCCGACCTGATTCACCAGTTCAAACCATATCTAACTCTGATCGGACACACGTCCTATGGTGTGGAGCTTGCTCCCCGACTTGCAGTCTCTCTGAAGCTTCCATTAGCCACGGACTGCGTCGATCTTCGACTAGAGAACCAGCAACTTACCGTTACTCGTCAGGTTTTCGGAGGAAAGGTCAACGTTGATGCAATTTTCAACAAAGCTGATGGCTACATTGCCACAGTACGACAAGCCGCTTTCCCTAAAGAAGAGGCGAAAGTTCAAGGAGCGATCAAAGAAATCTCTACTCCTCCGTTCGAAGAAGGTGAACGAAAACGCTTCATCGAATACAGATTGCCACCACCAGGCGGAGTTGATATCACTGCTTCAGACATCCTTATCGGTGTAGGACGAGGAATCAAAGATGAAAGCGAAGTACCAGCAATTGAGGAACTCGCTAAAGTACTCAGAGGAGTCCTTGCTTGCTCTCGACCCATTGTGGACAAAGGGTGGCTCCCTAATGATCGACAGGTCGGGAGTTCAGGGAAGACAGTGAAGCCGAAACTTTACTTTGCTCTTGGAATAAGTGGTGCTTTCCAACACATCCTTGGCATGAAGGAATCGGACCTTATAATCGCTGTGAACAAGGATCCCAATGCACCGATCTTCAGTACAGCTGACTATGGCATAGTAGATGACCTGTTCAAGATAGTTCCTGCCTTAAAGCAAAAGATAGGCGAGATGAAAGCCTAGGGATACCCCTAGTCTCGTACTTTGAAGAAAACATTTTACTCGCCAGGTGCGTGTACAGCAGCTAGCAGTCTTACCGTCTTTATCGGAATTGAATCGGGGGGTGGCGACTCCGGATTCTTATTGTTGATTCATAATGCTTAAGCCACCGCTTATTCATGATAGAACACACGACTGAATAGTAAGTGTGATTTCATGAGATACGCGAAATTGTTAACAGGTCAAATATTGATCGTTATTGGATTTCTAGCCTTTGTAAATGCCATTCCTCCACTGGTAGCGAAGGCAGCCTATGTGGAGGGCTTCATTTCCCAAGACGTTGTCTGGACAAGAGTAGATAGTCCCATAATCGTGTCGAATCATGTAATAGTTGAGAAGAATGTGACCCTAACCATTGAGCCAGGGGTCGAAGTAAGGTTCGGTGGCAACTTCTCGCTCCATGTTGAAGGACAACTCCATGCAGTCGGAGACCCCGATTCTCCTATTTGGTTCACATCTAATAGAGAAACACCAACTAGCGGGGACTGGACAGCTATTAATTTCGATGGAGCTGATGCATCGACTCTACAGTACTGTTACGTGGAGTTCGCCACCCGAGGAATCAATGTAGAGACTGCATCTGTAGCAATCTTGGATTGCATCATCCGGGAGAGTCTGACTGGGATTTACATCTGGAACTCTGTGGTTGACATTGTAGACTCTGAAATAACTGGCAACACAGAAGATGGTATATACTTAAGTGGCAATAACACGGCTTCGATTCAGGACTGCCTTATCCAACTGAACTGCGATGGAATCGAGCTGAACGGGCAGTCAGTGTCAGGAGTCACGATTCAAGACAACGTGATCTCCTCCAACACCCACAGCGGGATAAATCTGGCAACAAATAGCTTCTACAGCCAGATCACAATCTTGGATAACACTGTCTCCACCAACATGAGAGGATTCCAAGTCTCAAGTGATGTTAGAACGAGCATTTACAACAACTCAATATGCTATAACACCGTCGGCGTCTTCTACGAGCATGGTCAAGACCATGACCTTCATTGGAACGACATCTATGGTAATGCACTCGGTGCTGACATTTCAAACGACGTTACGGTAGACGCCACACTGAACTACTGGGGAGACCAAAGTGGCCCCTATCATCTTTCGATGAACCCGACGGGAAAAGGCGACCCCGTAGGAGGTGCTGGCTGCGATTTAGACTTTGTATTCTTCCTTTCATCCCCAATTAAAACCATAAACGAGAGACCCATCGCTAACTTAATGACAGATGGAACACGCGTCAATCCAGGTCAAGCTGTGACCTTCATCGCGACAACCTCGAGTGACGACGGGCACGTTGACCAATACTACTTCAACTTTGGCGATGGTCAAAACAGCGGGTGGACAACCCTATCTGTATTCCTTCACGAATACTCTAGTGCAGGAACTTATAGCCCCTCGGTCATCGTCAAAGATGACTTCGGGGTAGTCAGTACGAACTTAGCTGCCAAGACCATTAATGTTCAGCTTCTGCCAGCTTTAGAGACAAACCTTGTCCTTGCGGAGACCGAGGCTGACTATACTGAGGTAGTCCCAGTAACCGTAACCGTAACCGATGGCGGCAACCCTGTAGAAAACGCCAGCATCTGGCTATTCGCGCTCGAAGCAGGTAGCTTCTCGCCTGAAACAGGATACACTAATGCGACCGGTCACTTTTCAACTGATTTCACATCACCAAGCGTTACTCAGCTAACTTGGATCCGGCTTATTGCTGTCGCCACAAAACCAAATTATGCAGATGACTCGGATTTTGAATACTTAACGGTCCAGCCTCCGTTGATAGTAACTGCAGTGACTGACACAGATAGGATTGACTCTGAGGAAGCTCTTGACTTCAAAGCTTACGTAACCTATAACGATGAACCAGTTGAGAACGCAGTTGTCACCCTTTCGTCAGATAACGGTGGAAGCTTTGTTCCACCGAGTCTATTGACTGATGAGAATGGTGAAGCTGAATTCACCTATATGGCTCCACAGACACTGATCCCACTCAACGCAACCATTACGGTGTCTGTAGAGAAAGTAGGATACATTAACGGCGAATTTACTAAGGTAATCACAGTTGAGCCTAAGGTTCTCACCGTTGAAATTACGACTGACCCTAACGTAATCTACTACGAGCCTACTGCCAATGTAACAGTCCACGTAACTCACGGAACCCAACCGGTTCCAAGTGTGACCGTCGAATTATCAGCAGACTACGGAAGCCTTTCCCCAACGAAGGCTTCAACCAATCTGGAAGGATACGCAACATTTGAATTCACAGCTCCTTCAGATTCTTCACCCCTTACCGTAACATTGTCGGCACAATGCACCAAAACAGGGTATCTTCCTGGAGAAGCTCAGTTCGACTTAACCATCTATTTGAGAGCTCTCGAGGTTGAGATATATGCTAACCCTTCCCAGGTCAACTCCGATGAATCTACAACCCTAACCATCTACGTCTCCGCCAATTCAACACCAGTTGAAGGCGCAAGAGTTGAAGTGAAGACTGATACTGGAGGTTTCCCCAACGAAACCATTGGCTATACCGATGAATATGGGTACTTCACATTCAACTATACAGCCCCACAAACAGCCACTGACTTAGAGATATCCATGAACGCAACCGTATCCAAGGGAGGATACGTGGCCAAGGACGGTCGGACAATCATCTCTGTCGTTGGCATTAGTCTTGATACTGGTTCTGGAATCCCATGGGTTATCTTATTGGCGGCGGTTGCGGTGATCGGTGTCGTGGTTGTGATCTTGGTGCTGTGGAGATTAGGGTACATTCAAGTGACGACGAAGGAAAAGTCTTAGCATGTAGAAGTAGGATTTAGTAAGACGTAATATTTAATACAAAGAATCGCGTAAAATAGATGGAAAGTCAAGGGAACAACGATGCCCGAAAACAAAGGCAGATTCGCCAAATTGAAAAACTTCAGAATAAAGCTGAGCCGGAGCAGAGGTCCGGGCAAAGAGGAGGAAGCCCAAGAGCTTCCACCTCCACCAATTCCAAGGGGACTAAAGATCATAGAAAAGTACCCTCTCTACGAACCATTTGCACACGTAGCTATCGCTCAGAACCCAAAAACTGGTGAATATAAGTACTTTCTCGACGAACTCCAGCTTGATCCCTTAGAACGGAGCATATACGATCGGGTTCTTAGCATTCTCCTCGCTGAGATTGAATCACCAAAAGAAGAGATTCAAGATACCCGACGATTCTTTGCAACTGAAGCCAAGGACATTGTGGACAAATACCGGATCAGCCTTGGATGGTTACCTGATGTCTCATGGTACAAGATTCTCTATCACGCTGAGAGGGACCTCGTCGGCTTCGCTCGAATCGATCCTCTAATGCGAGATCCTAACATCGAAGATATTTCGTGTGATGGAGTCGATAAACCCGTCTATATATGGCATCGGAAGTTCGAAAGCATCGAAACGAACTTGGTCTTCAAAGAAGACACTGAACTTGACAACATGGTTGTGAAACTTGTCCACATGGCAGGGAAGCACGTTAGCAGCGCCTTCCCAATCGTGGATGCCTCCCTTCCGGGGAAACACAGGCTCGCAGTCTGTTACAGGCGGGAGATCACACCTTTTGGCACCGCTTTCACGATTCGTAAGTTCAGAGAAGACCCCTACTCGATCATCGACTTGATCAATCTCGGTACCCTGTCCGAGGAGATGGCAGCTTACTTCTGGCTATGTCTAGAACATCGGGCTTCAATCATGGTTCTCGGCGGAACAGCCGCGGGAAAGACCACGGCTCTAAACGCGTTGGCCTGCCTCATTAAACCCGGTAGTAAAATCATCACTATTGAGGAGACCGCTGAGTTGAACATGTCTCACGAAAACTGGGTTTCTCTCATTGCCCGAAGGAGCTACGGTCTCGGTGAGAACAGAACTGGCGAAGTCACACTCTTTGATCTGGTCAAGACCTCCATGAGACACCGACCCGATGTCCTAATAGTAGGGGAGATCAGAGGCAACGAGTCTTACGTCCTGTTCCAGGCAATGGCGACAGGTCACGGTGGCTTGAGCACGATGCACGCAGAAGACATTGATTCCGCAGTGAAACGGTTGACTCAGAAGCCAATGAACATTGCGCCCGCCTATATCCCGCTGATGAATATCGTTCTGTCGGTCCAGCGGGTGCATCTGAAGAAAGATGGAGAGACAAAGGCTGTCAGGAGAATTCTTGAAGCAAACGAAGTTGCCGACTACGAAGACTACCGCAACATTACAAAATGGAATCCAGGTCGCGATGAGCACTCCTGCACCGTTGATAAGGGAGTCATGCTGTCTCACATTTCCGAACGCACGGACCAAAATGAGTACCAGCTGAAGCAAGAGATCGAGCGACGGGCTTACGTGCTTCACTGGATGCGGGAAGAAAACATTCGAAGCTACCGAGATGTTGCTGCAATCATCGCAGAGTACTACGCTCGACCTGAGTCATTCTTCCAACGGATTCAGATAAGAGAGGCGAAAGC
>CP070765.1:957216-958849 GCA_020345645.1 Candidatus Bathyarchaeota archaeon
ACACATATGATCTATTTCAGGGATCGATTCATTACTGGAGGACGCGAGAGACCTGAAGAAACTTCGTTTTATTGGTTCTGTCATTCTGGTCTTTCTATCCGGCTGTATTCTAGGAATTTTTCTCTCCGTTCACAACCCAAGAATCGTGATGGCAGCTAAACCGGATGAGCCATCGTACGAGTTACAGCTGCAGTACTTCAACGGAACACCCATCACCGGTTATGGTTGGGGCGATTTTTCGAGAGGACAAGTGAAACAGCTTGATTGCCAACTGGTCTATCTTGGAAATGTGAAGGCTAAGGTTCAGTGGCTGGTTACGGAACCGCCATCCGGGTGGAACGTCGAAGTCTGGGATTACTCATCCGCGAAAGGGAGAATTTGGCGTGCAGGAACGGAAAAATCAGTAGATCCCGGTTGGACGTTTCAGATCAGAATTTTCTTAACGGAAGTCAACGCTATCCCAGACCACCCAGCTAGCTTCATCCTGGAATTTAATTCGCTGACCTCGGGACATAAAACAAAGTTGGGCTGAGATCTAGCTTCCAGTGCTACTCAGTCAGGAAGAATCTCTTGCGGTTTCTAGAATTTAGTTCTATTAAGCAATATAAACTGGATTGTCGTTGTGTACGATGTTAAAATGCGATGGAAGGGAGTGAACAATGAAAAAACGGTATTCGATTTTGGTTCTGCTGGGAATCTTTCTGATTGGGAGTGTCTTCGGTGCATTGGTTGTGCAGTATGTATGGCAGATAAACATGGGCATGAGACTGGTGGTTTCCTACGAGGTAGAAATCCAGCATTATAACGGTACTGCACTTACTGCCTACGACTGGGGCGATTTCAATCCGGGAGAAAATAAATCATTGGATTGTTGGTTTTGGTATCTTGGCAACGAAGAAGCCTATTTTACTTGGAATACAACCGATCTTCCTGCAGGTTGGGAAGTAACAGTCTACTTGACAGATTATGATCCTGATGAAATCTGGGTCAGCGGAGATACTTGGGGTCCAGCAGGTGGACCATTTGCCATGGGTCTACGGATTGATCTCAGAGAAACAAGCGGCGTTCCCAACCAACCTGAGACATTCTCGCTAAACTTCCTATCAGGAGAAGGCCCATAAACCGAACTCGAAACGCCCCAACCCTTTTTTCCCCACACGTATTGAATTACATCAGAATACAATCTAATGCAACTTTACATGTGGGTTGAGTAAAATTTGGTCCCCAAAACCATAGTTGAGCCAACTAGTTAGTTGGTTTATTGGTCTTAGGTGCCCTCCCGCTAGTAGATGTAGGGTATAACCTTCTTCGTGTTTCTTTGGTATTTTTTATAATCCTCGCCAAATTCCTCGACTAGCATTTTTTCTTCGATCCCTATACGAAGGAGAAGGAAAATGGTTCCAACTGCTATGAATATTACCCCATAGATACTAGAGAAAATTAGGACAAAACCAAAATTCCGTATTGTTTCCGCTAAATATAGGGGATGTCTGATGTGCTGGTAAAATCCATCGGTGATTAATTGATGATTTTCTACAATTTGAAGTCGTGCCGTTGAAGCAAGACTGGTGAATCCTGCTTTCTTCTTAAGCTCGTATCGAATCTTGTAGCGAAAATATCCTCCTATCAATAG
>CP070765.1:958949-975917 GCA_020345645.1 Candidatus Bathyarchaeota archaeon
GACGGCTGAATCAGAAGGTGAATCTAAGAGTCTGATCAATTACGTGGAAGATCGTCTAAGTGGACTGTCAATAAGACACGAGCATATCTTGAAGGCTTTTCGAGACACAAAGCTGGATCCCGACAAACCATCCTCGTGGAGCGAAGACGATTTTCTTAGGTTCACCAAATCACTGTGGATGATCGCGAAACCGATGCTAATCGCAGCGAACAAAATAGACTTGTCCACTGCTCCAAAGAACATCGAGAGGCTTCAACAGCACCACCATCATGTAACCCCATGCAGTGCCGAAGCCGAACTTGTTTGTCGAAGAGCTGCAGAAAAAAAGTGGATAGACTATACGCCTGGAGACTGCAATTTTCGCATTACTGATGAAGGACCACCGACCGAAGCTCATCGCAAAGCCCTTGAACAGATAAAAGAACGCATTCTAGTCCCATTTGGAACCACGGGAGTTCAAGAAGCCATTAACGCAACATACTTTAAATTGCTTGATTGTATAGTCGTGTACCCCGTAGAAGACATCGAAAAACTCAGCGACCATAAAGGGCAAGTGCTTCCTGATGCCTACATCGTACCTTATGGTACAACCGCTCGCGAACTCGCATACCTCATTCATACAGA
Source organism: Candidatus Bathyarchaeota archaeon (assembly GCA_020345645.1). Lineage (GTDB taxonomy): Archaea > Thermoproteota > Bathyarchaeia > Bathyarchaeales > SOJC01 > JAGLZJ01. The sequence goes on from CP070765.1 coordinate 959,574, forward strand.
ATTGGGTGACACATTCATCTATGCCGTTGAAGCCCATGAAAAACAACGAATCGGTGAGAATCACATCTTAAAGAATGGAGACGTCATCGCAATCGTAAGTGCTAAAAAAAGGTTCTAGAACCATGGATGCAAATAACACCTTCGAAAGCTCTACCATGACTCGAAATATCACAATCAGCTTGGAGCTAAAATCCGAACAACATCTAAAGGTCTTGTGGGATGCATTACTCCCTGAGACAAAACGTCCCACAACGGTTCGATCAAATGTCACACTCAAAAAGGAGCGAAATACGCTGATAATGGAGATATTTTCTGCAGATACATCTGCACTTCGGGCTACACTCAACTCGTATCTGCAATGGATCACCGTCGTAAATGATGTGCTTAAACTGCTGGCAACGTCAGCATAAGACAGCCGCTGATTAGGTTTACTGTAGTGATGCTGCCTTTTCCATTAAGAAGTAGCTCCCAGAAAGTTTAATTAGCCTATGCTCTATTGCTGGAGGAAGAATAAACGCTTCTGAGGATTGAAAACATGAGCTCCGCTTCAGAACTACCAACACATGTTCAAGAACGTTTACTTCGACTGCAGCAATTACAGCGAAATCTACAAGCTGTCCTTACTCAGAAACAGCAGGTGGAACTGGAGCTGACCGAAAACGATCAAGCGTTGAGCGAACTCGGTACCTTGATGGACAACGCCGTTATCTACAAGTCCATCGGGTCTCTTCTGGTTAAAGCAGAAAAAACCAAGGTTGAGACAGAGTTGAAGGAACGAAAGGACCTTCTGGATACTCGTGTCAAAGTTTTAGCTAAACAGGAAGAAAGATTCCGTAGCCAACTCAGCCAACTGCAGACAAAGCTTAAGCGAGACTTAGGTCCCGTAGCCTCAGGTCCCCAGAGCCCTTAGCTATCGGTGAGGTTGTTGGAAGCATATGGTTTTCCGAGACTAAATGATGACCAGATCGAAGCCCTTTCACAGAAGGCAGAGGAAGCTGCAAGAAGCCATATTCTCTCAAGAATATCTCTGTCCCAAATTAAAAAACTAGACATTTTTGTCGAAGCAGTGGGCACGAGACCCGTAACTGTTACTGTTGACATCGATCTCGGGCTCGTCAATGCTTCAGAACCCTGTCGTGTTGATGAGGTAGCAGACTCTGCGGTTTGCGAGGCCTTTGACGCAGTTAAGCAGTTTCTTGGAGGGCTTCGTTGTCAACGCAAGCAATAATGACGCTTCTAGACCCTGCGAAGACCAGACTTATCGTGATGCTGTGCCACCATAATGCTGACCCAGATGCGATAGGAGCTGCCTACGCGCTTTCCAGCCTCCTCACGAGGCTTCACCCCCAAACGGAGATCGAAGTTTCTTCAGCTGAGGGCCCTAGCAGACTATCAAGACACATACTCTCAACTTTACCATTGAAACTAAAGAAAGCCCCAAACATTGAGGAAGCTGACGTAATCATCCTGCTGGACACAAACACAATTCAGCAACTAGGCTCTTGGGCACAGAATATTAAGACTTTCAAGGGACCGATTCTCGCTATCGACCATCATGCATGCCATCCTCAAACCCAGAAGCTCATCACACTTACTGTAGGAGACGACGAAGCATCATCCACTTGCGAAATAGTCTTCCAACTATTTAATGAGCTAGGACTGAGACTAACAGAGATGGAGGCAACCGCTCTTCTATTAGGCATCGCGTTCGACACTTGTCACTTTGCATTTGCAACTTCAACAACTCTCAAGGTTGTAGCCGAAATCTCAAGCATATTACCCGACGTTCGAAAAGTCCTTTCCCTTCTCTCGTTGCCAATGGAAGAATCTGAGCGCATGGCCCGTTTGAAAGCCTCAAAGAGAGTCAGACTCATAAAGCTGGCAGACTGGATTACCGCTTTCTCCAAAGTAAGTACGTATCAGGCTTCAGCTGCTCGAGCTCTACTTTCCTTAGGAGCTCACATGGCAGTCGTAGCAGGTCAGCGCGGTGGAAACGTAAGTGTGAGTCTCAGAGCCTCACAAGACTTCTACGATTCTACGAAAATACATCTTGGACGTAGCCTAGCACAACCCTTAGGAGATTACCTTAACGGTATGGGTGGAGGTCACGCTGTTGCGGCCGGAGCAAATGGAGTTGGAGATGCAGACAGCGTGTTGACCTACTGTGTAGATTTACTGAAGAAGGCTCTAAGCCAACCACGTGCAACCAAATCACGTGTCTCTTAGCATGAACAACAACAGGAGTACGTCACTACTGCCCTGTCACACTCCACGATTGAGTAGCTACTCTTAAATGGGACCTAACTTTGCTTCTACTCCGTGGGTTTAATGGCGATCATAAGGACCAAAGGTCTAACTTACACTTATCCAGTCGCCACTAAACCTGCTGTTGACGGGGTCTCAATCACTATTGAAAAAGGCGAATTCGCGGTTCTTACAGGCCCAAGTGGCTGTGGAAAAACAACGTTGTGTAGGTGTTTCAACGGTCTTATTCCCCACTTCTATCGAGGTGATCTTCGTGGACAGCTTCAGGTCACTGGTCTCGATGTAAAGGAGACTCCCATCCATGAGTTAGCCCTTCACGTCGGGCTCGTCTTTCAGAATCCCGAGAACCAGCTATTTGCTCTTTCAGTTGAGAAAGACGTGGCCTTCGGACTTGAAAACCTTGGGATGCCTCGAAATGAGATGCAGAAGCAAGTAGACTATGCCTTGGAGACTTCGGGGATCTCTCACTTACGATTGAAGGCTCCCCATGAACTATCAGGAGGTCAGCAACAACGCGTAGCTATCGCTGGCATTATCGCTATGCAACCAGAAGTTATGGTTCTCGATGAGCCAACTTCATTTCTGGATCCCCTTGGTGCCGAGAAGATCTTCAAAGTGGTCCGGGCTTTGAACCAGGAGCATCATATGACCGTCATTCTCGTTGAACACCGTCTGGATCTAGCGGCTCGCTATGCAGACCACGTGATCGTCATGGATAGGGGCAAGGTCATTCTCGATGGTGAACCAAAAGACGTCCTTAGCTCAGAGAAAGCTCGTTTAATCGGCGTTGGCATCCCTAAAGTCACCCTGCTCTACCAGCAATTGGCGGAGGTTGGACTCTTGAAAACCAACGAAGTCCCTTTAAGCTCGGAAGAAATAACTGCCCTTTTACGAGGTGTTTTAAATGATTAGAGTCAACCAGGTTTCCTTCACATACCCAAACGGCACAGAAGCACTGAGAGACGTATCGATTAATATTCAGGACGGAGAATTTTTGGCGGTGATGGGTCAAAACGGTGCAGGTAAGACCACCTTGGTCAAACTTTTCAATGGGTTGCTGAAACCTTCAAGTGGCGAAGTCCTCGTCGACAACGTCGACACTAAAGAAACTTCCGTTGCGAAACTCGCACGATCCGTCGGGTTCGTCTTTCAGAATCCTGACAGTCAACTCTTTTGCGAAACCGTTGAGGAGGAGATAAGTTTCGCTTTGAGAAACTTCGGCTTCGATGATTTGAAGGTCAAGAAACGCGTGACTTGGGCACTGAACCTCCTCGGGTTAACAGAATACCGGGCCACTTCGCCCTTTATGCTGAGCGGAGGAGAACGAAAGCGTGTCGCTCTGGCATCCGTACTTGCGTGGGATCCCAAGGTAGTCGTGATGGACGAACCAACAATAGGGCAGGATCATCGACAAAAAGAGCGGCTTCGTCAGTTCATCATTCAACTGAATTCGCAAGGGAAGACTGTGGTGATCGTTACACACGACGTGGAGTTTGTAGCGGAGTGTGCACCCCGCATAATTCTAATGTCATCAGGACGAATAGTTGCTGACGGCACTGGAAAAGAGATTCTAACCGATCCAACGACTCTCACTAAGGCTTCAATCGTGGTACCGCAAATCACTCAGATCTTCTTGGGATTATCAGACTTGGGATTTCCGTCTGACGTGATCGACCTTCTTTCCGCCAAGGAAATCATCTCAGAGAGGTTAATCAGTAGATGAGTTTTTTCGATGGATTGAAATTCAGAAGAGTGGATTCTGCTGTCCATCTAATGGATCCACGAGTGAAGTTCTTCTACGTCCTCGCGATATTCGTAATAGCGATCCTCTTCCACGAATTGATCCCCCTCATCATTCTTTTCTTAGTCCAGATCCCCCTTGTCATTCTAGCTCGCGTTAAAAGAGAATGGTTGCGGTCACTGAGAGGTGCTGCATTCCTCGCAACCGTCATCTTCGGCACCAACCTTCTCTTCAGGTTTATCTACGGTGGATATTCGTTGATTCCTTCAGACGTGGAGCACGCGTCAGCAATGACGCTTCGCTTCCTTGTTCTCGTTGAGTCCTTCTCCATATTCTTCCTGACGACATCACCGGATCACCTTGGGTTAGCTCTGGAACAGAGCCATATCCCGTACGAGTTCTGTTTTGCTTTCACTACGGCGGTTCGCTTTGTGCCAGTTCTAGCTGAGGAGGCTCAAACGATTATGGATGCTCAGAAAGCACGGGGGTTAGAGCTTGAAAAGGGGAATTTCCTAAAACGGATTAGGAATTATATCCCCATTCTGATTCCCTTAATCATAAGTGCGATTCGGAGAAGCTTAGAGTTAGCCGAAGCGATGGAGTCGCGGGCTTGGGGAGCGATTCAGAAGAGGACTAACTTGTATGTTCTTGGACTGAAAGCAACAGATTACTCGATGATCCTCATTTCGAGCCTGATCTTAGTGATTGGCGTCTACATTCGCTTCAGTATCTCTATACCATCATTTTCGACCTGATCCAGAGCTAACTCCATTATCTTCCATACACCACAAGGTTTTTCAGCAAGGCGAAAGTATTGCCTCTCTACGCACAGAACATAAGTTGTGAATTACTGCAAAGGAGCCTGTGGGACTCGTATTATGCGGGCAAAATGGAAGAAGAAGCGGAAGAGGCGCGAGAAGAAGAAGCGACAGCGTCGAAGAGCTCGGTACAAGTAATCGATAGCTACTTATTCGTATGAGATGAAGTGCGTCTTTTCAAGGTCGTTCATGTATTTCAGAACATGTTCAAGCTGCGTTTTGCTGTATTCTGCTGAAACAGCCTTCGTTATTTCGTAGAGTGAACGCTTACCATCCATAAAGTTGAAAAATTCGTATATCTTTTTGTTGAAGTCTTTGTCTTCCTTCGTTATGTTTTCATGCCATTGAAACTCATCCTCTCCTAATGCTGTCTTCAACGCATCTGAGTTGAAGGGTCCTTTGAAAAGACGCTTTGGGACAAGTTTTTTGGTCAGTTTCACAACTTTGCTTTCTCTGGATTTCTCTCTGTGCGGGAGTTTAATCGTCTTCATGATTTGATCAAAGTTTTCTTGAAATCGCGTCTTTTCCAGTTCTCCACGCACTTCTATGTCTTCCTTGAATGTGTTAACGAGTCGCTTGATGTCAGAGTTGTCCTTTAACTGTCGTGCTGATTCAAGAGCCGTCTGCTCTCTCCATACAACATGTTGAAGCTCATTCTGGAAGTCAGCCACGATCCCTGAGAGTGCTGTACTCAGGAGTGTTGGACCCGAATTCTCGGATTTTACATTAAATAGCTTCAGCGTCGCTTTTCTAGATACATCTTCTAATCTGGCTAAGCCTCCGAGTCGAGTTAAGTTTAGTATGACGGTCACGTCGTCAGCTATGGCACTTGCGAGCATTAAGGCTGCAACCGTTGTAATCCATCCGACTCGTTTGAGACTTTTTTCGCTGACTTTATCGATTGAATCCATACTTGTATGGTAGTAGAGGTCTGGCCATTGAAGCAACATCACGCATGGAACATTAACACTCGAGTCGTTGAAGACTGCGTGGTCGCTTCCACCGCTGAAGGAGTTGACTGCGTAGCGGAATGTGGAAGCGGAGCCGAAGGCTGTGACGGGGTCGAACTCATCTACTGAGCGTTTGATGAGGTTGAAGACGTAGTCGTTTAGATACGATGGGTTGGAGTCGGGGGTTTTATCCAGGTTGAGAGTTGATTTGCAGAGTTCTTGGTTCTGACCGACCATGTCCAAGTTGATGCCAGCGATCAGTTTGCTAGATGCATCTTCATGCTTGTGCATATAGGCGATTGAGCCGCTGAATTCGGGAACCCAGAGGAACCTTATCGACCGTAGTGGACGATTGATTTTCCCGGATTCAATTAACGTTATGATTGTACGGACGATTTCCAGCAGGAGACCGCTGCCGCTTGCGTTATCGTTGGCACTCGGTTTTGGGTGACAGAGGTGTGCGACTAGAAGGACTTCTTCGCCTGCCTTCGAAGTGCCCTGAATCTTTGCGGAGACTACGTCCAGGCAACCGGGACGTAGCTTTGCGTTCACATGAGCCTTCAGCTTCAAGGCTGTACCTTTCTTCATTAGGGTACGCAGCTGGGTTCCTTGCCGTTTGGTTAGAGAGAATCCGAAGGTGACCTTTGGCAGGTCTTTCGCGGTGGGCCAGATTGACTGATAGGCAGTGGCGTCAGGAACGTCCAAGCTTTCGCGGACGTTTTTTGTCTCGTGAGTCAGCGAGTCCGTGATGACTGCGGCTGCTCCGAACTTGTATACTGCTTGTTCGTGGACTTTCTTCGCAGCTCCTGTGGCGAGAACAAATTTTCCTTTCACCTTCTTGTCTTTATAGTCTTCAGGTTTGGTGCCAGCACCGACATCTACTAGTTCTGCGACTACTCCTTTTGAAGGCGTCGATTTGCTATATGTATGAAGACTTGTAGGGGTATCTTCGTACCTCGCGAGGAGCCTGTCTTCGGGTTCAATAAGGCGTAGTTCTGCCGTTTCAACCGTCCACCCCATCGGTGATGTCCAGGTCCAATATTTCGTGGTGCCATCTGATCTGAACTGTTCAATTCGGGCATCGTTCAACCCTAAAGTGATGAGGGTGTCCTTGACATACTCAGCGGCTTCATGGAACATCGTTGAGGCTTGGACTCGGTGGAAATCTGTCAATCGAGATACGTAGGATTTCGCTGTCTCTCCGGACAGGGTGTCTTTCACTGCTTTTGCGATGTGGATATTCATCTTTATGCCTGCTACGCTGGTGATGAAGATTGAAACGATGTTGGATTCGACTGGATTTGCTAGGTTGGTTTCGTCATCTGGATGTCTTCAGCGAGGACGTAAGGGGCCAGTGCTGGTGTTACTGACTCAAAGCCCCACCATCGGACATGCTGTCGTTCCTTCGATATGCCAGCGATCTGTTTCAGGAGCCTCAATGCGTTGTCACTTAGCCGTAAGTCCTTCAGCGACTGAGTGACCTCTCCGTTCTCCACTAGGAAAATCCCGTCCCGTGGAAGAGTGCTGAAGTCCCCAGTTGCGTAATTCTGAAATCGCGTGTACCACGTGTTTGTGAGATACAGTCCACGCTTGACTTGGCTGAACAGTTCGCTTTGGGTGAAGTCTCCTGGATCCATTTCGATGTTCCACGTTCTGGGCGAAACGAGCCCTGCGTTGCCTGTGGTCTTTGTCTTGAAGACTTTCGCGGTTGAGGTGTTATGGAGAAGCGTGTTTAGGGTACCGTGCTTGATTATGACGTTCTCTTGGAGGGGGACACCCTCGTCGTCGAAAGCTCGGTTAGCCACTGAGTAGCTGGCGGGTTTATCGCGTAGCGTTACGTTGTCGGAGGCGACTTTTTCCCCTAGTTTGTCAGTGAATACTGAGAATTTAATCATGACATAGTACGCGGAGGCCATTGAGCCCCATGTTCCTAGAAGGGATCCGAAGATCAGTGGGTCAAAGATGATCGAATACCTGCCTTCTTTGCCTTGTTTGGGGTTTTGGGCAAGTTTGGCGATTCTGCCGGCTTTCTCACCAGCTTTAGCAGGGTTGAAGTCCTTCAGCGACGAACTGCATTCTACGCCGTGACCTGAAGCGTCTCGTTGCGAGAAGGCTCTGACTGAAAGCTCGATCGATGATCGTGCGTCTGTTCCAGTAGGACCTTCAGAAGAGACGAGGTGGACATCTTCGTATCTGGCGAACAGGGTTCCTCCTACGTTTACGTCGTCTCCGACTTCTCTCCTGGCAGCTTCGAGTGCTTCGACGACGTGTTCAGTCGGGTTTTCGAAGTCGCGGATTTTCGTGTCGGCTGAAGGCTTTTTATAAGCGAAATTTCCTGCAGCCAGTCCACCGTAGGTCGGATTCTCCTTGGAGACCTTTGCGAGTTTGACTAAGTTTTTCATGACCTTGTCTGTGTTCTGGAAATCCTGTATCTCTGTCCCGACAAATCGCTTCTTCCAGCCGAGGTGGACGTCTGTGATGTAGGTGTTCCAAGCGGTTGAGATGTCGATTTGGTTGTTACTGAAGCGGATCTGCCTGTAGCGTCCGAAGGAAGTTTGAGCGACTACTTCATCCGCTCCCAGTGCTTTTCCTTTTGCAACTATAGCTTTTGTCTTCTCCCGTATTTCACTCATTTAACGTAGACCTCCCTCAAGCGGATGACGGGCCCACCTGTGTAGACCGGCATACCCTGCATCGGGTCTCCCTTGCCGCAGGTTGCAGCGTCGTATCCTACTTCTTTTGAGATTGCATCCACTGAGCTCCACCACGTCTTCGTGGTTGTTTCAATGATAGGCTTCGCTATTGGATGCTTTAATTCCCCGTTTTCCACTAGGTAGGCTTCCCTTCCCACATACCGCTGGTTGAAGCGTCGGTCGTCGATGTTCCATTCCGTGAAGGACTTCATGTAGACTCCCTGCTTCACGTCTTCAATGATTTCTTCCTCGCTCCAACCACCGGGTTGCAGGAACGTGTTCGCCATTCGGACGATGGCTTCCCGGTTGTAGTTGATTGACCTTGAGGAACCATTGCTTCGGGTGTCCAACTTGGCGGCTGTCTCTCGATTATGAAGGAATTCGTCGATCCGTCCGTTCTTGTACAAGTAACGTGGTCTCGCCTTAATTCCTTCATCATCGTACTCGTAGTACCCGTAGCTGTTCTTCACTGTGGGATCGTCGACAATTGTGACCATGTCGTTGCCGATTCGAGTGCCGACCCAGAAGGGTCCGCCTTGATAAATGAATGATCTCCCTGCTTGGCTCATTTCGCGACCTAAAATCCGATCCGCTTCAATTGGGTGCCCGCAGGATTCATGGGCTGCTATGCCTGTCACCTCGGTTCCGCAGACTAGGTCCATTTTCCCTGGCTTCACCGGTTTTCCTTCTTTAATCAATCGCTGAAGCATCTTTGCTTCGTGAAGGAGTACATCCGCCATCTTCCATTCTTGAAACGCTTCCCATCCACTGCTGTGTCCGAACATCTTGAAGGCTTGTTCAGGTTTACCGTTCTCAACCACCGTTATCAACGCGTACGCTGCGATTCTAGGAAGGTACGAACGGATTCGTGAACCCTCTGAGTTCACGAAGTATTTGTCGATGAGCGCTGTTTGGCAGCTTAAGATTCTTCCGGGAATCTTGATCTTCTGAGCGGTAAGCTCTTTCTCAATGGTCATTACTTCGTCGATTTTACTTTCCGACTGAATGTCGTCGATCTTCTGCTTCTCTTCGACGTGCCATTGGGCTTCCACTCCTGTTTCATCCGCAAAGGAAATTCGCTCTCGACGCTTCGCTGCTTTCGCGAACTTCACCGCCGTCTCTACGACGGCTTTTGCCTCCTCTTTGCTCCACCTGTTAGATGAAGCGAACCCTATTCCCCCGTCTAGCAGTACACGTACGCAGAAGCCGCTGTCAACGCTGGAGACGTAAGCATCTAAGGTTCCGTTCTTCACCACGAGTTCTTCACGCTTGGTGGTGTTGGCTCTTGCTTCCGCGTACTCTGCGCCTTTCTTTCTGGCGTACTCCAATGAGAAGTCTACTAGGTCCTTATCCATGGGCTTTCAACTACGCTTACTTAGCCGAAGGCAGTGGGTAAATATCTTTCGCGTGTGCTCGTAAACCTTTAAGCAGGGGAAGCACCAGAGATCCAATTCACTTGGTGGGCTATGGATGTCTAAGGTTCTCTCCCCTGGCACGTACTTTATGCAAGGTAACAAAGCCTTAGCTGAAGGGGCGGTTGCCGCTGGATGCCGGTTCTTTGCTGGTTACCCTATTACGCCAGCAAGTGAGATCGCGGAGCACTTGGCGGTTCGCCTTCCTCACGTTGGGGGAATCATGATTCAGATGGAGGATGAAATCGCCTCCTTGGCTTCGGTGATCGGTGCAAGTTGGGCAGGGACCAAATCGATGACAGCGACTTCGGGACCGGGATTCAGTCTGATGCAGGAGAGCATTGGCTACGCGTTCATGACTGAGACCCCTTGTGTGATAGTTGACGTTCAACGTGCTGGTCCGAGCACGGGACAGGCGACGAAGGGCGGTCAAGGCGATGTAATGCAGGCGCGATGGGGAACCCATGGGGACTACGCGTCGATTGTGCTTTCACCTAACTCCGTGCAGGAGATGTACGACTTGACGATTCGAGCCTTCAACTTGGCTGAGGAATTCCGTACACCTGTGATCTTGTTGAGCGACGAAGTCACCTCTCACATGCGAGAGCAGATTACGGTGCCCCCGGCGGACCATGTTGAGATTCGGACGCGAACTCCTCCGCGTGTGGGTGAACCGTACTTTGGCGGGACTTTGGTGCCGCCGATGCCTTCTGTCGGCGAAGGCTTCGATGTGGTTGTCACCGGCTCCACCCACAACGAAGTAGGACTCCGGTTCACGGCTGACCCGACGGTGCACTCTGCTCTGGTGACCCGGTTGGTAGGGAAGATTGAAGTCGCTGCTCAGAGCATGATGGACTGTGAAACCTTTAATCTGGATGGCTGTGACGTGGGATTTATCTCCTTCGGCTGCACGAGTCGAGCCGTCTACGAAGCGGTCGAAACGTTGGAGGAACAGGGGATCTCCGCTGGTTTCGTGCGACTGCGGACGATTTGGCCCTTTCCCGAGAAGTACGTCCGTGAGTTGGCGGAGCAGGCGCGTGTGGTTATTGTGCCGGAGATGAACTTGAAGCAGATCTATTACGAGGTGCAGCGAGTCGTTGACGGTGCTGCACGAGTAGTGCCCGTGAATCAGATTGGCGGTGGCGAGTTGGTGACTCCAGAAACCCTCTGTCACGTTGCCAAGGAGGCGACGGACAAGCTATGAGTTCAGCTGCTCAGCGGAAACAATTCCTACGCGGCATTCCGTTCCCCTTCTGTGCTGGGTGCGGTGGAGCAACCGTTGCCACCGTCTTCCTGAAAGCTGTCGATGAACTCGGTTTCAAGGACCTACGTAGCTTCGTCTTCTGCAGTGGCATCGGCTGTGCGTCTTGGATTCCTTCTCCACACTTCAAGGCTGATTCCATTCACACCACCCATGGACGCAGCATTCCTGTGGCAACGGGAGTTAAGCTGGTTCGCCCTGACTTGAACGTGGTAGTTTTCGGTGGCGATGGTGACGTCCTAGGAATCGGCTTAAGCCACCTCATCCACGCAGCTCGTCGCAACCTCGACATCACAGTGATCATGGTGAACAACATGATCTACGGGATGACTGGTGGACAGGTTGCCGCCACTACACCTTTAGGAACCTGGACGACGACGACGCCGTACGGAAGCTACGAACCACCGTTAGATGCTTTCAGGCTACTGGCGTCCGCTGGTGCTAGCTACGTCGCAAGATGGACGACCGCTCACATGGCGGAGTTAACTGAATCACTCAAGACCGCGTTGACCACCAAAGGCTTCAGTTTCGTGGAGGTGGTGAGTCAATGTCCAACGGCTTTCGGGCGCCGGCGTGGCTTCAAGAACGTGAAAGAGATGCTTCGCTGGTTGAAGACCCAAAGCATCCCGATCGATGATCCTGAAGCAGCGTCTATGCCTGAACAGGGCGAGACGATTGCGGTGGGGGAATTCCGTCGCCGAACGGTCATCCCCACGTTAACCGAGTCGATTCAACAGGTTACTAAGAGGGCTGGGAAGCAGTGAGTCGAACGGAAGTTCGGATTTGCGGATTAGGCGGTCAAGGCGTTGTACTTGCTGGTCAGATACTGGGTCGTGCTGCGGTTTACATGGGGAAGAACGCTGTTCAAACCCAGAGCTACGGTGCCGAAGCCCGCGGCAGTGCGGCTAAGAGCGAGGTGATAATATCCAGTGATAGAATCCTGTTCCCGAAGATCAGGAGCTGCGATCTGATGGTTGCGATGAGCCAGTCTGCTTTAGACGTTTACGTCCACGACGTGAAGGAAGAAGGCCAGCTTTTCGTGGACTCCGATCTTGTGACGAAGCTGCCTCCGAGCATGGAGGTGCATAAGGTGGCAGCGACGCGTATTTCACGTTGCGAACTTGGCTCAGCAACCTTCGCCAACGTGGTGATGCTTGGAGCGTTCACGCGGATCACTCGGCTTGTGAGTAGCGATGCCATGGAGAAAGCGATAAGCGAAAGCGTCGCTGCGAAAACCAAAACCGTGAACCACAAAGCCTTTCAACTCGGTTTCGTGCTACGCGAGTCTCATTGACCCGCTGGGCTTCCACACCGCGAACGTGGTCTTATACGACATAAGGGCTCCGACGTTAGAAAAGAGGAGTATAGCCGTCACGCTATAATGTGAAAAGAATCAGCATACGTGCTATTGACACGGTTGTCTGGGCGACTGCAACGTACTTGTTCTCAGCGAGTTCCACGATGTTGTCGATTCCAAACGCTCTCTTCAGCAGAGCAGCGTCGTCTTCAGAGACTCCGGCGATTGCATGGACTGGTTTTTTTCCGAGGTCCTCGTATTCTTTTGATTCGAAGGCTCTGTCCAAGATCTCTCCTGAGCACTGCGAGAAGCAGCTTATGCCTTGGGCAAGCTTGACGTACTTGTTAGTTGCGAGGTCCTCGACTGTCTTGATTCCGAAGGCTTTGTTTAGATCCTGAGCGTCCGACTCGCTCACTCCGCTTATCGCTGCCACTGGAGCCTCCGTCAACTCTACAATCGTCTTCTTTTCATACGCTTTGTTATAGAACCTCACAATAAACTCGGACATCTTCATCGTGTATCTCTCGGTTTTGAGAGTCTGTTAGCGGCGAGTAAAAACCTGTCGGTTCCAATGCTACTACTCACCAGTGGAGAACGAATTCCGAGGATCGCGTCTATGAATTCTAAGACTTGAATGCCTGTTCATAACCCTTATGTCTGTTCTTTTTCCAGCGTTAAGAACAATCTGAAACAATGAGGAATCAAACTTGCATAAAATGAAATCGAAGCTTATCGTTTCAATCGTTGTCACTCTCCTGGGCTTCTCTTTGGTTCCGCCACTTTTTGCCGTTGATTATTTGCATCCTGACGACTTCGACGAAAAGAGCTGGTCGAAAGTTATCGACTACTTAGAGTACGTGGATGTCTACGCCGCAGCTCACGGAAAACCCCGTCCTCCCGCGGGCGCCCGTGCCAACCTCTATATGACCTACGTCAACCAGCATGGTGTCCAGATGCTCTACGCCGGTCTATCCAACATCACGATGGGGCTGGGCAAACTCTCCGTCACCCTGCCGATCCAAACATTCATGATGCACTTCAAGACGGAGAACGAGAGTAGGAACACCGTCACCGCGTCTTCTTACATCATGCTCTTAGCCTACAACGAATCCGAGTCGACGGTCTACGACGACTCCCCGGATAAAAACGATACCCTGTACGCGTCCTTCAGCATGGGGTTTGACCTGTCCGCACTCCTCTCGACAGACGCTCCTGCCTTGAACAGTAGGACGGAGATCACGCCCCTCACCAATCCTGAGGAAGACCGGTGGAGCTGGGGAATGACGTACACGAACCTCACAGCGATCTGGTGGCGCGTTTTCATTGACCCTGCTAACTGCTCGTACACCAGTATCCCAGTAGCCGTCAGCGTCTACGAACAGTTGACCTTCACATACGACCTCGTCTTCGACGAGGCGAATAACACCGCCAGCATAACGAGTAGTTACGTTATTGGTCGAATGACGGACCTCTGGGTCATCGATTCATGGTGGTGGTTCCTCCCCGTCATCGTCCACTACAACAGCACAGGTTGCTACCGCTTAGATCAGTCGCTGTACTCGGAAGAGACGATCTACCAGTTTCTCAACAACCACGGCATCAGCATGAGCATGGTCTTCTTCCAAGCCTCAGCCGTGCTGGACCGCGGTTCGCAAAGCCGCGTTAGTGGACACGACGTCTCGGAGGACGAGATCGATGTCAGCAACGAAACTATCGTGACAGCTACAGAAGACGGTGAACGAATCTCCGACGTCGACTTCAGCGATAAGGAGACTTACGTGCTCCATAACTTCACCTCCGGTACAGATCAGACATATGATGCTGTCACGCGCACGGCGAATCGAACCGGCTTCGCGAGGAACCCAATTTTCAAGATCCAGACATTCCTAATGAACTATATTCCGCTTGCCCTCGCGCACATGGATGAACCGCTTTACCAACAGGCGAAACAGCACCTGCTCAACATGACGTACGCTGATTACTTCTACATCATCTCCTACCCGACCTACAGTGGATACCGCGTGGAACATGACCCCCTCTACACAGTTTACTTCGCTGACGCACAACCGCTTGAAGCCCCCAACGTAGGTGGCGTCATCGTTCTCGCCGTAATTGTCTGCGCCGTAGTCCTCGTCGTCGGCTTAGTCTTGAGACGGAGAACTTAGCTGACCCGCTAAGTTCCTTTCTTTCCGCGTCCATTATTTTCTTCCAGAACGCTGTGCAGCTCATGCACACTCGTCAGTTTCGAGGCCTTTTTCTACCGTAAGCCATAAGAGGCGTCATGAATGATGTTCCTTTCGATTCAAAATGGCTAATATCAAGGACATTAACTATGCGATTCTCTCGAGGCTAACCAAGAACGCCAGAACAAGCGATCGCCAACTCGCTCGTGAAATCGGGGTCTCCCAACCCACAATCACACGACGCAGAGCACGGCTGGAGAAGGAAGGTTTTCTTACCTACAAAACCGTTCCCAACTTCAAGAAACTCGGTTTGGAAATCATGGCTTTCACTCTGGTAGCTTGGAAGCGTGAAGCGCACCAGCAACTTCTTGACGCGGAGGACTACGACAGCAGAATACAGGGGTTCTTTAAGAAACATCCTAACATCGTGTTCGCCTCTTCAGGTCAAGGTGTCGGGATGACAAGGATCGCCATCAGCGTACACAAGAATTACTCAGACTACGTTAAGTTCATCAACTCGGTCGATGAGACGTGGGGAACCTACTTGGATCGACATGACTCCTTCATCGTCAGCTTCAAGAGCGACACCATCCTGAAACAACTCGCTTTTGAAAACATCATCGAGTACTTACATACTATAGACGCCGAATAATGGGCGTCTTAGGATTCATCTCCACCAACTCGGGCAGATACATGGCACTTACGTGTTCTACAGAAATCTTAATTCTGTGAGCGTGCTCTACCGAGAGGAGGGGCTGGTAGATCAGTCGGTATGATCGCCGCCTTCGCAAGGCGGAGGCCGCGGGTTCGAATCCCGCCCAGTCCACCACTGACGAGAAAGTCTCAGAATGAGTGCGTCAGATATGAGGCTTCTAAGGGTGTTTAGTCACTCGACGCGGCTACTTCCAACTGGGCATGCTTTTAAGCACAAGCTGCATGCAGGTCGCGTGCTCAAGTATTGCTGGCAAGCGTACTTGTTGATCCTATAGGGTTCACCGCGGCTCGGTTCCTCTATGGCTTTCACTGGACAGACAGGTATGCAGGGCTTTTCGCAGTGTTGGCAGAAATCTACTTCGAGCGGTTCATCCGGTGCCACTTCGGCGTTGGTTACGATCGCCGTCAGTCGGACCCGGGGACCAAATTGAGGCGTGATCAACAGACTGTTGCGTCCGATCACTCCGAGTCCCGCTTGAACTGATAAGTGTTTCAGTGACAGCAGTCCCATGAGGAAGCGTTGATCTGTTCCTCCAGTTGACGCCATCTGATGATACGCTTTGAACCCCTTTTTCTCTAAGAGTCTCGCGATGCTGTAACCTACGCGGTCGATTTCTTGGGAGATGAAGGTGTTGTGTCCCTGAAACATCCGTTGTCTCGGCGAGGTGTCGAAGTAGTCTCCCTCCGATCTGAGAAGATCGGTCTGGGCGTCAAGCATCTTCACTCCAAGGGCTACAATCGACTGGGCGTCAGACATCACGTCGCGTGGACGGTGGGTTGGTGGTGCATCGTTGAACGCGTCGCTTGAAGCGACCCCGAAGAGGTCTGTTCCCCGCTGGATAGCCAGCCTTCGTAAGCCTTCCTTTAACACCATATGTTTTTCTCCCTTCTGCACAGAATAGTGAGTACTTCTCTGAATAATTTTCCTGCTCTACCCGAAAATAATAACTACGATTTATGGAACGGCATCGATTCTGGAGCGTTTCCTGACTTCATAAACCATGGTGTGG
>CP070765.1:976017-978113 GCA_020345645.1 Candidatus Bathyarchaeota archaeon
AATCACCCCAAATAACCACGACGAAAATTACCCAGAGTAAGCCTAAAGCAATGCCATCTACGAGAAAATAAAATATCCAAGATATCGTGGTCCGCACGATGCCGATTATCCCGTAAGCTATGCCAAGAGAGATGAAGCCAAAAATAACAACTCTCTTTCGCCCTCCCCAATCGGAAATGAGCCCTCCAACCGCCGCAGCAATGCCCACGATTAATGGCTCTATCGTCGTCATCATAAAATCCAGTTCTTCAGTAAGCTCATTCTCTAATACTAGACCTTCGAAGCTGTCAACCAATGAAAACATCAGCCACGCCACGAAATAGAGCATAAGAGTCCTCTCCCCAAAGATTCGTCTGAAAGATGTCGACTTTGCGTGAAGATGAGAGTAGTCTTTACCCACAAGAATAAGGAGGGGGATCATCCAAGCTCGCCACAACGTAAAGAATACGGTATTTACTGCAATGCTCACATTGGATGTAGCGATTATTATCGGAGCCGTAGTTAGAGTTACTAGTAGAAATGCTATTCCTCCAAGCTTCCCTCTTTTTTCAATTTGGGTTACATTGGAAAAGTATGCAAAACAGGAGGGGAGGCCGAATCCTAGAGAGAAACCTATGAAAAATGTGAGGAGGAGTGCTAAAAGTGGATCTTCCAAGAGAAACCCAGAAAGCATTGATGAAAGGGTTCCAAGGATAAGCCAGCCGAGAAGGACTTTTTTTCCATTTAAAGAAGAGGTGAATACTGAGGATGCCAAGGTCGCCAATATAATAGACAGCGGGAAAACCAGAATCAAGCTTATGCCCCCAAAGCTAGATTCCTCGAAGAAGTCTTGTGCTTTAGCTACGATTCTGTGTCCAATGTAGAACCATGTAAAAGTATTAAGCAGAAGCATTACTACTATAATCTCTTCTCTTCTGGATTTCAGGAAGTGGAAGCGCATTTCCTTGCACTGTGTAGGTAGGTAGGTAGCTAAAGCACCCTTGACCCTGATCTCTGATTAATGTTCGGAATTCACGATCAATATTTCACCTACGTTGATACTGCATATGTGTCGAACACAAACCTTAAATAAACAGTACAACACAAATACACTTCGTGACTAAAAATGGCGAGAAAGAAGGCAAGACGAGTCCCAGCACGATGGTGGAATGGCTGGGGGTTCTAACAGACCACAGCGCACGCTAAACACCTAACAAAGCACTCAATTTTCTTACTTCTATACCTAAATTTCACATCACACAGTTACTCATGTCTATTGATGTTGAATCTATCAAGAGGTTGAGCTCTTCATTACAGTTAGTCAATTGAGAGGTTAAGTCATGAGCTGTTTCGATATTTGCTTCGATTATCTTGGATACTTTTTTCATTCCTGACGTTGCGAATCTTGAGATTGTCTTGAGTGTCCTGGAGTTCAGCTTTGAAGCATCAAGAAGATTGATAATTTCAGGAGAACGATCGACCTCTAAAGCATAAAATAGGGGTAAGGGTGCTGTTTCAGTTTTCAGGCGTTTCTTAAGAGCCGGAAACTGCAACATGTCTACGATTTCATCCGTGAGTATGGCGTTGGTTCCCAACAATCGACCATATTTACCTAAGACTTCAAGAGCAGGTGGTGAACCTCGACCAAGGATTCCTCCAGCTCGGGCAATAGCCTCAATCTCAGAAGCCACCATAGTGATCTTCGTTAGACACTGCTGTGGAGAGAGATCAAAGCGGTTTCTAAATTCCAGATCCAGGGCTTCAGCAGAGCTCTGCTCAGAAGTCCAAGTATTATCGATAGTGGATAATATTCCTATCAAGTCTTCAGTAGAGACACCAAGCTGCAATGTTTTCTGGAGCATTGTGAAGCTTTTGAATAACAGAATGTCGCTTAAAATCAATGCGGAGTCTTGACCGTATTTGCCCAGAATAGTTTTTCTTCCTTCTTTGTCTCTTGAATGATCAATTATATCATCATGGATTCCGATCGCCCTCGCCGTAAGGATGAAAAATGCACCGAGAGAGGCTGTGGCACGAGAGGTTCCTCCGACTGCTTTGCAACAAAGAGAAAGAAGAGCTGGTCTGAAATAATCAGGTCGTCCTTGGTTCATCGTCTG
>CP070765.1:978213-999324 GCA_020345645.1 Candidatus Bathyarchaeota archaeon
AGGCAGGAATTAGGTGAAGAGTCAGCTGCCCTCTGAGAGGGAAGCTCTGAAGCTCTTGAACCAAGTTGGTTGTACTAGAGAAGTAGTGAATCACTGTAAAGCAGTCGCAGACCTTGCAGTTGAAATCGCCGAATCCTGCAATCGAAAGACTCGAAAAGTTGAGGTTCAACTCGTGCGAATTGGAGCTCTGTTACATGATATTGGCCGAGCAAAAATACATACGGTGGATCACGGTTTAGTTGGATCCTGCATGGCAAAAGAGCTGAACCTAGTCGATTCAGTCGTCTCTATCATAGAACGTCATGTTGGGAGCGGGATCACCTTGCAGGAGGCTGAAAAACTCGGTTGGCCTCCGCGGGATTACGTTCCAGTGACTCTCGAAGAGAAAATTGTAGCGTACGCGGATAAGTTAATCGTTGGATCTAAGCAAGTGACATTCCCCGTTGCCCTAAAAAGATTCATTGAGGACAAAGCAACTTCCAGTAGTTCAGTTAGACGTCTAATCCATATGCACCAGGACATCCTTAACACGTCTTGAAAGGTCTTTTAGATGATTGAACTCGTCTTCCTTCAAAGAATCTATGGTCGAGTCTCTAAGCGAAGTTTCGAAGAACACATAGTTCAAATCTGTGAAAAGCTCGATGTTGAAGTTGAAAAAGTCACCATCTTGGCAGGAGACTGGGTGAAAGTTGAAGTAGTTGGTGAAGACGAGGTTGTTGCTGCCAACTTATTGATGAAGAGAGTTTTCGCACCGACTGTCACCAGTTGGAATGATCTTCACCAATTTTCCGTCTGCAACAGTCGAATCACCTTGGGTGCTTCGAGTAAGACTGAACTGGGCGTTGTTATTCATGCTGCTCCATCAGCGGTAATTCATGCTCTTATACCTCTAAAAAGCTTACAATCCAGCCTAGCTGATGGGAGAAAGTTCGCTTTGAAGCGGATTATCTCTCTGTTTGGACTTGTTGAGGATTTTCCTTTGGAAGTTCGCGTGATCGATATAAATCGAAGTACGTTGCAATGTCAAGTGGAATTGACTGAGAATCAAATATCGATCTATGATAATTGGATTAAGTCACGTGTTGACCGTCTTCTAGTCTTCGGAACGTTGGAGAAAAGTCTTCTTCGCGTAATTCGAAGGTTGAATTTAAATCGCGATGTGATAAGTGTGAAGTCCCTATCTCTCTTAGAGCACGTTCTCACGTGTAAACTAGGAACGGACGCTAGGGGCTTGATTCCCCGATTAGGGAAACATTTACCCAGTGTGAAACTTCACGTATTCTCCCCACGTAGTATCCTCCGCCTTATTGGTTCACGGGATTGATACGACTGAACCCCGACGTAAAGATAATATGCTACCCTGTGGTATTCAAGCCAATACTTCGAAGGAAAATGAATGATGAGCTCCACTTCAATAGATAGTAGCGATGTCTCAACCCCAATATGTACAAGTTGTAACCGCACGATTCCTTCGGGAACCAAATCACTGAGGTGCAACTGCCCAGACTGCGGCGAGATTATTATTTGGAGATGTCAAAAATGCCGCCAGTTTGGACGGGAATATAAATGCCCAAAGTGCGGGTTTTTGGGGCCATGAAGATGGCTGACGTGGTTATCAGCTATAAAATCCTGCCACAAGAAGTAGACGTAGACTTCGATGAACTACTTCAACAAATAATTCAAAATCTTCCCGAAAAAGTGGAAGTCTTCACGGACTATCAGACTGAACCTATTGCCTTCGGGCTAAACGCCATGATTGCACACATCAAGATACCGGAGGACGAGACGGGTCTTTTGGATGAAATGGAGCAACGTATCGAGAACCTGCCTTCAGTCAGCAGGATACAAACACTCATGGTAAGAAGAGTCAGTTGAGTTCTGGCACATAGGTTTGTAACATTTATAAGTGACACGAATCTTCTCGACTTCGTAAGATTCAGATTAATTAAGATAATAATGGGTTGAGTAACAATGGACGAGATTCAGCTTAGAGCTGGAGATGCAAAGCAACGGGATGTAGGACGTGGGATTGCTCGGTTAGATCAGACAACGATGCAGAAACTGAGCATAAGTGCGGGAGATGTTATAGAAATTGTAGGAAAACGCACAACCAGCGCTATCGCATGGCCAGCTTACAGTGAGGATCAGAACCAAGGGATCATTCGTATAGATGGTTTCACAAGAAAGAACGCTGGAGTAGCCATTAATGAATATGTTGTGGTGAAGCCAGCTACTGTGAAAAGTGCTTCAAACGTGGTTCTGGCACCTGTTGACATGCGCCTGAATGTTGATGAAGACTTCACGAACTTCGTGAAGAACCGTCTTATGGAACGCACGTTTGTCGAAGGAGATACGACGCTCGTTATGATGCTTGGTCACGCTATCCCATTCACAGTCACAAAAAGTCGCCCTCATGGCATAGTTCGAATTGTTAAAGAAACACATCTCCAGATTCTTAACGAGCCTGCTCCTGAAGTTCAGGGAGTACCACGCACTACATACGAAGATATTGGTGGTCTTCACGAAGAGATCCAAAGAGTAAGAGAGATGGTGGAGCTACCTCTCCGTCATCCGGAACTCTTCCAACGATTAGGCATAGAACCCCCGAAGGGAGTTCTCCTTCACGGTCCCCCTGGTTGTGGGAAGACGCTTCTTGCGAGGGCAGTCGCTAATGAGTCAGAAGCTAACTTCTTCTCAATAAACGGTCCCGAGATAATGAGTAAGTTTTATGGAGAATCTGAAGCTAGGCTTAGAGAGATTTTTCAACAAGCGCAACAAAACTCCCCAAGTATCATCTTTATTGACGAACTTGATGCAATTGCCCCAAAGAGAGAGGAAGTCACTGGTGAGGTTGAACGAAGAGTCGTTGCTCAACTTCTTGCTCTCATGGATGGTTTGAGTGGGAGAGGAAACGTTATCGTAATTGGAGCAACAAACCGCGAAGGGGCTCTTGACCCTGCACTCCGGAGACCCGGACGCTTTGATCGCGAGATCGAGATCGGGGTCCCTGATAATCCGGCACGCCATGAGATTCTTCAAATTCATACGCGCGGTATGCCCTTGGCGGAAGACGTCGACCTTACGAAACTAGCAGCAACAACCCACGGATACACAGGTGCAGATCTTCAAGCACTATGCAGAGAGACTGCAATGAAATCTCTTAGGCGATACCTGCCTGAGATAAGCTTGGAAGAGGAACATATCCCGCCAACCGTCCTAGAAAAGATGGATGTACGGATGGAAGACTTTCTCAATGCCTACAAGGAGATCACTCCTACAGCAATGCGGGAGGTCTATATTGAGACCCCCACAGTCAAATGGAGTGATGTAGGCGGATTGAGTCAGGCGAAACAGGAGTTGATTGAGGCAGTTGAATGGCCATTAAAGAATCCTGAAGTGTTCAGCAGACTCGGGATAAAACCTCCAAAGGGAATCCTTCTATACGGTCCGCCAGGCTGTGGAAAAACCATGCTTGCACGTGCTGTAGCTACGGAAAGTCAAGCTAATTTCATCACGATAAAAGGTCCAGAGGTTTTCAGTAAATGGGTAGGGGAATCAGAGAAAGCTGTCAGAGAGGTTTTCCGAAAGGCAAGGATGGCAGCACCTACAGTTATCTTCTTCGACGAATTCGATTCTCTCGTACCTCGGCGGGGTCTTGGGTACGCGAACAGTGGCGTTAATGAGCGAGTGATTAGTCAGCTTCTTACTGAAATGGACGGGATCATCGCCCTTGAAGATGTCGTGATCGTTGCAGCGACAAACCGACCAGATATTATCGATCGTGCTGTGCTTCGACCTGGACGTTTCGACAGGCTCATATATGTGCCAGAACCGGGTGAAGAAGCTCGGATTGAAATCTTCAAGATCTACACAAAGGAGATGCCTTTGAAGGAAGATGTTTCCATAGAGCAACTGGCAAAAACTCTGAAAGGCTATAGCGGGGCGGATATTCAGGCACTATGTCGTGAAGCGGCTTTGAACGCTTTGAGAAAGAACATAAAATCCGACATCGTCGAAGCCGCCGATTTCCGAGCAGCCACAGAGAAGATTGGTCCAACAGTCACGCCTGACATGGAAACATGGTATAAAAACTTCCTCAGACAGGCGAGAAAATTCCAGAAACCAGCAACTCCGGTGGCTTAGCGTGGTCACACGAACATGGCGACCTCACCCATTGAAAACGTCCATTATTGAACTTCTTCAGCGGAAAGGAGCAATGACCGACGTTGACCTGCATAACCTGATTAAAGAACCTCAAGAAGTTGGGTTTGGGGCTCTAAATACGGAACTGCTTCGACTTGAAATTCAGGGCTTAATCAGAGTTACCGCTCTGGCTAGGGGAAAGCGGCGTGTAGAGCTTATTGAAGCAGAGAAGGGAAGAACTTAGTATGCCCTTTTTTCACGTTAAATTCTATGAAATTCCTCGGGCTGTCCGCCTCGCGGTCGTTCCCAGTTTCGTAGCTGGTGTGTAAGCTCCGCCAGCGAAGGTGAAATTGCACTTCCGGCAAGTCCATACGCCTACGCTTTTACGTGAAACAGTACGTGAATTACATCTGGGGCATTTGTGGCGTCTCCGTGCTTCTGAAACGACATCAACGTATCTCTTCCTGAGAGTTGCTCCGTACCGCACTCTTAGACCTCCGCCTAACCCGACTTTCTTTGCCTTTCCCATCACTCTTTAACCACCGATTTTCGTATCTCTACTGCCTTCGTTTTCGCCAGTTTAGCAGCTTCTGCAATCTGCTCTTCAGTGAGTACTCCTGCGCCTGCTTTCTGTATGGCGCAGATTTTTCCTTCTTTTTCGATTGTTATCGTTAGCCTGGTGTCCATCGCCTGCTCTTCCTTTAGTCCAGGATCAACTGCCAGTTTGCCATTGATCTTTGCGAACGTTATCGCGATTGGATAGTTCTGAATCGGAAGCTGATTGTAGCCTGGTTTCACTTGGACTTCTTCTTTGGCGATCTCGTAATTCGCTACTTTGGTGTTCATCAGTGCCGCCAGTGCTGCGATCGCTGAGGCATCAATGAGGTTTCCGTCGTGATTCAAGACGTAGACATCAATGAATACGATGAGGACTTTTTGACCTTTAATCAGACATAATTCTTCAGTTTTTATCGCCTTTGATTCTCTTATGCCTCGGTCAACGACTCTTGCTAGTTCGATTGCTTCTTCTTTTGGTGGTCCTGGTTCAAACAAGGGTGACGCGAGAGGTACTAACTCACTGTTGACTGTTAGAACTCCTTCATCTGGGGTATCAGGGAATGGTTTGCCGACATCTATCTTCACGCCAACCAAGACTTCAGTTCTTCCAAGAAGGACCCTGGCTGATCCTTCAGCTTTTTCTATCACTCCCCTCTCTACTTTGAGATCTCGGTAATCCTCGAGTCCTCTACCATCGATTCTTCTGCCTTTACTCATGAGTTGAGCGATCTGCTTTTGTTGAATGCGTGTGACCATCGACATTACTCTTCCACCTCCTCCCTTATTGCGATGTACTTGGATGTTAGGGCTTCTTTCTGTAGCTTGTGTAGTTGTTTACAGCCTTCTAAGGAAAGACTGATGGCTTCTGTGAATTCATCTATTGTCAGTTGACCATCCATCTGAAGTAGAGTGATTACATTTTGGTTAGGCATGTACGCGACTGGGACATCTGCTTCGCCCTTCTTGTCTTCAACATCATTTAAATCCAACACAAGTTTTCCGTCCACCTTTCCTGAAGCACAGGCGGCTGTGAGATCCCGCATCGGGATGCCTCCGTCAGCTAGGGCTAATGAAGCCACAGTCAAGCTTGCACATCTTGTGCCGCCGTGGGCTTGAAGGACTTCAATGAACAGATCTATAGCAGTCCGTGGGTAGTATTCGAGGAATATAGATGGTTCTAAGGCTTCTCGTATTACTTTCGAGATCTCGATCTCCCTTCTGGATGGGGCTGGCGATTTTCTTTCGTCCACGGAAAACGGTGCCATATGGTAGCGACATCGAAGAACTGAGCGATCAGGTAGTTCAAGATGTTTCGGGTGCACTTCTTTTGGTCCATAAACCGCGGCGAGAATCTTGTTTTTTCCTTGTTCAATGTAGGCTGAACCATCAGCGTTGCTTAAGACCCCGACTTCGATTTTTGTCGGTCTTAATTCCAGTAATTTCCTTCCATCTGTTCGGAGTCCATCTTTAGTTATTAATGCTTCATTTGACATTGTCTGGTTGTACACTCCTTTCTTTAAGCAATTCAGCAATGCGATTTGTCAAGCCACTCGTGTGAGATTCTTCTTCAACCTTCTGGATTGCCATTATGGCGAGTTGTTCATCTTCTACGGTTTTTCCACTTACAAGCACTCTTCCATTCTGACCTAGCACGATGTGGCATCCTGTTTCCTTTTTTATTGTGGTTATCATCGATCCTTTCTTTCCGATTAATCGTGGAATCTTTGAAGGAACTATATCCACTATCTGTCCACGAGTTACTTTTCCCAAATCGGATTCTCTGACTGTCAGCAGAGGATCTCGGGTTCTGTCATAGGACACAATCTTTGCTATTAAGATATCGCCTATGTCGAAAATTGATGTTAGATTGTTCCTTTGCGGCCGATAGGACCGTTCCATGACGTCTGAGGCTCGTAGAAGGGCTGGGTAAGGAGAGTTTATGTCTACGATCCATCCTCCGATTGTCACATCGGTTACTCCACCAATCACGGTGTCTCCTACCCTTGGTGCGTAGAACGCTTTTAAAGCAACTACGAAGACACTTCGTTCTTGAAAGTCAACTAGTCCAATACAGGTGGCGTATACTTTTTCTTCGGTTTTGTACGTGTTTTCTCCTGCAACGTAGTTGCCTTCAGCAAGTAGGTCGCCGGGGGCAACTAATTGGCGTCTTTCGAAAAAAGTTGGCATTCTTATCACATCTACTAAATTATCTTAACTTCCGCACTTCCTTTCGTAAGGTTACCGATTTTGTCCAGAAACGGACCATAGACTCCCGCCGGCATCTCCACAGTCGACTTCCATGATCCATCTGATCGCCACTCTTCCCTCTTTATTGTACCATAGCCCTTAACGGTTCCATAGACTTTAGCGGCGTATTCAGTTGAAATCCAGATCTCAACTTGGATTTGCTCCATCTTGAGTGGCAGAACTGGGCGTAGCAATTTGATTATCTCCTTTGCCTGCTCTTCTGTACTTTTAAACGGGTCAATAGAGAACCGGACTTCCTCAAAGGCTTGCTCGATTCGAATCGGGGGATGCGGAAGATTGGTCTTCGGGTCAACCGCTTGGCGGGTTATGAACGCAATAATCTGCTTTCTCTTTTCTTCAACGAGTTTTCTTCTTTGATCACTTGTAAGCTGTAATGTCCCTTTTCTGAGGATTGTCTCCGCTATCTCAATAGTGTTCAACGTCTTGAAAGCTGTCATAAGCTTATCTTCAGCAGCTCTGGTCCCTTTATTTGCGTCACTGAAGACAGTTTCCGCTACCAGAATCTTAGATAAGGGCACCGGTCTTCCCATAGTGAAGTCAAGTGCGGGTTCAGGCTTGACTAAGATTTCGAATCTTTCACCGTTGCGGGTTATTCGGGCAACAGTGTATCCGTCTCCCATCTACTAATTCACTCTTATTCTACAGCTTGTAGGTACTTCTCTACCTCTTCAGCGGGAACAATCTCATATGTTTTTGTTGCTGTTGATACGGTGCTGATCTTGACTCTGAGCTGCTCTTCCCTTGCTTGAAGTGCTTTTTTTAGACATTTTACCGCGAGTTTTTTAGCTTCTTCAAGATTTAGCTCTTCTCTATATTCGCTCTTCAGAATACCTTCAACTGTTTCTCTTCCTACACCTACGGCCACCGCTTTGTAGGCTCGATAGGTTCCGCTGGGGTCTGTCGAGAAGATACGACCACCGCTTTTATCTACGCCACCGAAGATTATTGAGACCCCGAAGGGGCGAACACCAGCATGTTGAGTGTATAGTTGTTTTATGTCTCCAATGCGTTTGGAAATTACTTCGATGTCAATGGGTTCATCGTACATCAGTCTGTTGCTTTGACAGAAAACCCTTGCTTGATCAATCAGAATACGTGCGTCAGACCCTAGACCCACAACTGCTGCACCTATGTGCTGATCAACAGGGAAGATCTTCCAAGTGAAGCTGGAGTCTTGTAGTTTTGATTCAATCTTTTCTTCTGCCCCGAGGACGATTCCCTTTGAAGAGACTATTCCTAATATTGTTGCTCCACGATTGACTGTTTCTAGAGCATACTCTACTTGAAATAAGCGACCATCAGGAGAGAAAACAGTTATTGCCCTATCATAAGCTCCTGGTGCCGCAAAGATTGACAATCCATTCACCTCATATCTATGTTTTCGTTTGACAAGAATCTAGAAGCTCAACTAAAAACCTTTTCTATGAAGACTCCGATGATTGAATAAAAGCTCTTATTTACCTACATCTTGAGTCTTTCAAAGGTTAACATCTTGGGGGTCAACCTTAAGCCAATAGTTATAAAGACTGAAGTCGACTTATCTAGCCTTACTGGAAAATCAGTAGCAATCGACGCGTATAACTCTCTCTATCAGTTTCTCTCAATAATACGTCAAGCAAATGGCACCCCGTTGAAGGATAGAGCCGGTAGGGTAACCAGCCATCTGAGCGGATTACTTTATCGGACATCAAGACTTGCTGAGTTGAGTATCCGTGTAGTCTACGTCTTCGACGGGAAACCTCCCGTTTTAAAAACTCGAGAGATCAAGCGACGTGTGAAGACACGAAAAGAGGCTACTCGTAAATATGAAGCTGCGTTGGCGAGAGGTGAAACGAAGGAGGCTTTCATTTATGCCCAAGCAACCTCACATGTCCGTGATTATATGGAACAGGATAGCAAGCAACTCTTGACACTCATGGGCATTCCTTGGATTCAAGCTCCTAGCGAAGGCGAAGCCCAGGCTGCCTTCATGACCAAGCAGGGCAGCACCGATTTCTGCGGTAGTCAAGATTATGACTCGCTTCTTTTTGGTGCACCAAGGCTTGTCCGAAACCTCACTATTAGTGGAAGGCGGAAACTTCCTCGAAAACAGGTTTACATCGATGTTCTTCCTGAAATCATCGCACTCAACAAGACTTTAGAAGATCTTGAAATTTCTCGTGAGCAGTTGGTTGATGTGGGAATACTGGTCGGTACAGATTATAACCCTGAGGGTGTCAAGGGGATTGGACCAAAGAAAGCTCTTGACCTGATCAAAGAACATGGTGAATTAACCGACCCCCTTCTAGAATCTTTGACCGAGAAACCTCCGAAATTCGATCTCGCACAGATTCGAAGGATTTTTCTTGATCCGAAGGTCACTGAGTCATATAACTTAAAATGGAGAAGCCCTGACATTGGAGCAACCGTGGATTTTCTTTGCAGAGAACGCGACTTCACAGAAGATCGTGTAAAACGAGCATTGGAGAAGTTAACAAAGGGAATGGAAGAATCCAAATCGAAGACGACTCTTGATACATTCTTTTAAACTCACTTGGTTTTATGTCCGAACTCTCCAGTCAAAGGTACAAAAGCAACGCCGCCCAAGTTTTCCTCTGTAATCTCTCCGTTGTGGTTCTTCGTAATTCGAATTAATGATTGAAAAAGTTGAATGTTGCCAACTGGAGCGATCAATATCCCTCCCGCCTTTAACTGCTCTAGGAGTGACGGAGGAATCTTGGGGGCGGCCGCAGTCAGTAAAATCCGTTCATAGGGGCTTTTCTCGGGATAACCAGTGGATCCATCAGCATTTATTACGGTAACGCGGTCGCCAAACCCTAGACGTAAAATGTTTTCTCTGGCGCGTCTAGCTAACTCGTTCACGATTTCCATAGTGTAGACGTGCCCTCGCTCTGACCTTGGGGCTTCCTTTGGAGCGACAATTTCTCCTATAGTTGCAGCGTGCCAGCCACAGCCTGCACCTATCTCTAAAACGTTGTCTCCAACTCTCAGATCTAACGCTTCATTCATGATCGCGACCATATGTGGCGCACTGACGGTTTGCCCCATCCCTATTGGTAAAGGGGCGTCCATCGCAGCGTATTCCATCGACTGCGGTGGGATGAAAGGTCCTCGTGGGACGTTTCTCATCGCTTGGATAATATGGAGGTTTTTAAGGATACCCCTATTAGAGAGATGATCAATGAGTTGATTCCATTGATCAGCGTCTTTTTGTTTCATTCAGAGTCGTTTACTATATGAAGTAGCTTCTCTAAAGAATTGCGGCTAGGAAATCAAGTTATCTCACGGTTACCGACTTCGCTAAATTTCGTGGCATATCAGGACTGTATCCCTTTTCAGTTGCCATACGGTATGCAAAGATCTGCAGTGGCACGACATAGGTTATTGGTGATAACACTTCAGGAAGTCCTCGAGGAACCTCAATGTAGTCATCCGACAGCTGAATAATCTCTTCATCTCCCTCTTCACAGACCGTAATGATGTTTGCCTCTCTGGCTTTCATCTCTGAGATGTTGCCGATCAAGGTTTTTCTTGTCTCACCGGGAGGACAAATGAAGAACACGGGGAACCCCTCTTGAATAAGGCTGATTGGTCCATGTTTACTTTCGCCTGCTGGGAAAGCGATTGAAGGCACGTATGCGAGCTCCATTAACTTCAGTCTTGCTTCCAAAGCGGTTGCTACGCTTATTCCTCGACCGAGGAAAAAGAAGCATTTTTCGTCTCGGAGCTTCTTAGCCAATGAGCTGACCTTGCTTTCCTGAGATTCAATAATTTGTTCAACCATTTCAGGGATCAACTGAATTTTATCTTCAAGCAAATCGATTTCTTCAGTGGAGATTTTCCCCCTCTTCTTGGCAAGCTGAATTGCGAGTTGAGAGAGGACTGAAAGCTGAGAAGTGAAGGTTTTAGTCGCAGCAACTCCGATCTCAGGACCTGACTGTTGAACTATGTAGACCCTCGAGACTCGTGTCAGGGTTGATCCGACAACATTTGTCAATCCAAGAATCGTTGCAGCTCGTTGTCTAGCCGTCTCTACAGCAGCAAGTGTGTCCGCAGTTTCGCCAGATTGACTCACCGCAAGAATGGTGCTGTCAATATTCGCCGATCTGGAATGTTGCTCGCTGAATTCTGATGCGATCACTGGGTGCGTTGCCAAATATGAGACTTTTGAGAACATGTAGGACGCTGCAAGACAGGCATGATATGATGTTCCGCAGGCAACCATTATTACCTCGTGGGCTCTGTCGAGAAACGTCGTCAATAGGTCAAGGTACTTGTCTTGTAGGCGCAATGTATTGCGAAGTGCTTCTGGCTGTTCGTGGATCTCTTTTAGCATGAAATGAGTATATCCTTTTTTCTCAGCCATCTCAGGAGTCCAGTCTAGAAGTTTGGGCTCGCGTAAGATGATGCGTTGATCACTGATGTTTTTAATGGTGAACGAGTCATCTTTCAGAACGGCTAATTCTCCATTTCTCATGAAAATCGCGTTTTTAGTCAATGGAAGGAAAGCTGGTATATCTGACGCAAAAAACTGCCCATTTTCAGAAATCCCTAAGACGAGAGGGCTTTCGTTACGGGCGCAGACTATTTTATCTGGTTCATATGTTGAGATGGCAGCTAGTGCGTACGAGCCATCCAATTGACTCAGCGACTTGGAAACTGCCTCTTCAAGCTTCGAGATTCCCGTCTTTGCCACGGTTTTTCGTGCATCTGCTTGAGGCTTTTGGACGAAGTGTTCTTCAATTAGATGGGCGATGACTTCCGTATCTGTCTTTGATTTGAAAACGTGCCCCTTCTCTTCCAACTCTTTCTTGAGTTCCGCGAAGTTATCGATTATTCCGTTATGGACAACTGCAAATCGCGGTGGACTTGAACAGTCGAATTGCGGGTGTGCATTGATGCTCGATGGGGCTCCATGTGTAGCCCAGCGAGTGTGTCCGACACCAATTCGACCTGGTAGATCATCAAGATTGCATTTTTTATGCACTTCGTCAATTTTACCCGCATCTTTCTTGATGAAGAGTTTTCCATCTTTAATGGTTGCTTCTCCTACGGAGTCATAACCTCGATATTCAAGGCGTTTCAGTCCCTTGCGGATTAAGGGTGCTACATTTTCTTTCTTACAAACACAACCGAAAATGCCACACATTGTCATCGCACACTACTGCAGTCCTTAGGAAGAGACTGCAGGGCGCCGTCTATAAGCATTTTTAGGAATAAAACATGAATCTTACAGGTTTCTTAATAATAGTCAACCAAATCCAACATTTGATTTATATGTTAGAGAAATAGGTTGGCTAATGCTTCGTTATTTGAATTGAACTCCTTGTCTCACGGTCTCGAGTGTCTGCCCCAGCCCTGGCAGGTTATTCAATAGGAGATTGAATCTGAAGGAGCTAGTAGCCGTTCTTATTGCTTCTGCAATTAGACGCCGTGGTCTAAGGTAGAAGGCTTTGAAATGGGTGAGAATCAGGGAACCTACTTCTTTGAAAGGAACTGCTGTGGGGCACACCTGAGGAACAAGAATATTTTCCTCCCAATCTCTTTCATCCAGAATGTATCCTTTCGTTTGCAGTTCATTCCATAGTGGTGAGCCGACAGGTGCTCCTAATATATTGAATGAAGGGACATCTATGTCGATCTTTTGAGCGAAATTCAGAGTGTTCTGGATCTCTTGCCTGCTTTCATCGGGAGCACCAACAATGAACGATCCGACAATTATGTCAACTCCTGCTTTTCTGGCATTTCGAGTGGCTACTATGGATTGTTGTGGTGTGATGTTCTTTTTATAATAGTCGAGGATTCTTTGGTTGGCACTTTCGATGCCGAAGTAGACAACTCTGCATCCTGCCTTGACCATTTCCCTGAAGGTATCGAATCCACAGTTATCAACTCTGGAATCGCAAAACCATTCAATCTTCAGTCTTTTTTTCTTTAAGGCTCTACAGAATTCAATAACGCGATGTGGATTTAATGTGAAGTTATCATCGACGAAAAGGAACTCTCTATATCCTTCACTGACCAAATATTCGAGTTCCTCGAGTATATTTGTGATTGAGCGAGGTCTCCATACTCCCTGTGCAAATTTGCGACAAGAACAGAACGTGCAGTGAAAAGGGCATCCTCGGGAGGAGAGCATCGAAGTAAATCTCTTAGTTGCGGTTTTCATTCCGAAAATGCGTGAAGCGTACTCGCAATTAGCCAACTGCCGATGTGGAAATGGGAGTATGTCAATGTCTTTAATAAGTGGTCTGTCAGGTGTGGAGACTATTTTTCCTGCGTTGCGTCTGAAGGTGATTCCATCAATCGTCTTCAAGTCTCCATTTTTCTCAAGACATCTCATTAGTTCAAGACATGTATATTCTCCTTCTCCTCTTACGATTATATCTATATCCTTGTACTTCCGCAACATTCTGTTGGGATTGAAGGTTGGTTGATAGTTGCCTGCAGCAATTAACATATCTTGGTTCTCTTCCTTTGAAAGTTCAGAAATCCTCCCTGCCTCCTTTGAAGAACTACCTAAGACTGAAAGACCGAGCAGATCGGGATCTTCCTTCTTGATCCAACTTGCTGTTTCTTTGGTTGAGTAACCTTCTGCTGCTTGATCTAGGATTGAGACTTCGACTCCTTCATTAGCCAACATTGTCGCGCAATATAGGATTCCTAATGGGGGCCATGCGTTTGAGCACATGTCAAGTAGTCCCTCGGAAAGTTTCGGCTGAATGAAGGAGACCTTCAAAGTCTTCACCTGTCCACTCCTTGATCGATTACACGTGGGAAGTTTAGCATTCGTTGAACCCTCTAACTGCAACTACTATAAGAAACTTTATAATGCTACATCGGTCTCATCCTGAGAAGAAAGATGATGAAACGAGAGAACTTGGTGAGTGGAAAAGGAATACAGCGCAAGGTCAAGGAAATTGCCATTTACAGGGATCCAGAGAAGCTGAAGCTGATCTTGAACAAGCTGACTTGGAAGATTTTACTCGAAATCAGTGACAAAGAAATGTATCCTCTAGAAATTGCGAGGAGACTTGGCATCCATGAGCAGAAGGTTTACTATCATATACGGAAACTCTTCGAAGCAGAAGCCATTATGAAAGTCAGGGAAGAGGACAAGAAAGGTGCAACTGCAAAATTCTATGCACCAGCCTCCAACGCGTTCGGAATCGAGTTGCCCTCTAGTGGGAGGATTCAGGCAGTACCGCTGCCGCCAATCGATAACAGAGTCGGTGCGTTCCTAAGGCCTATTGTGGATCTAGGAAGATTTCATGGTAGAATTGTAGTCGGCAGTCCGACGCCCCACGGACCGTTTAAGACAAGTTCCCGTGACGGTCATTACGCTTCCCACCTCGCCTTTTTCCTAGGACAATACTCACTGGTCCCAGAGGAGTTTGTAGTCAAACTCGATGTCGATGTGAAGGCTGAAAAGGAAGAGAGAAACAACATGATACTTGTTGGTGGACCAGGGACAAACTTGATAACGCAAGAAATCAATGATTCCTTGCCTATCCGATTTCATATGGCTCGTTCCAAGCATGGCTTCCTATTAGGAGGACTCGTCTCTGAGCGTACAAACAACGTCTATACTGGAGACAACATTGGATTGATTGCGAAGATAGCGAATCCCTGGAACCCAGAAAAACGAATCATACTCTTTGCAGGCAACAAAGCCGTAGGCACAAAAGCCTGCGTTATTGCCTTTACGAAGTGCTGGAAGAAACTCTTTCAAAACTACCAAGAAGAAGATGACTTCGCAACCGTTATTCAAGGGTTCGACTTAGATGGGGACGGAAAGGTGGATTCAATAGAAGTACTTGAATGACATCGGCAATGCTTGAAGACTAACGCAGTAATGGTGGAAGAAGCAGGAAAGAGCGTTGAAAAGACGTGAAGTAATAATTGCACACGGTCATTTGAACATTCTTGCCACAAACAAAAAAACTTTTGAAGTAACAAAAGACTCTTCCCTTACCACGCACGGGACCTGCATTGTTGCTGTTAAAGCAAACAAAGGTGCTGATGATTTGAACTGGGAGTTCAAAAGACTGATGAGAAAGAATGGGAGTAGACTGACGATCACATTTCATGTTGCTGATGAA
Source organism: Candidatus Bathyarchaeota archaeon (assembly GCA_020345645.1). Classification (GTDB taxonomy): domain Archaea; phylum Thermoproteota; class Bathyarchaeia; order Bathyarchaeales; family SOJC01; genus JAGLZJ01. Next base: position 993,285 of record CP070765.1, read on the forward strand.
GAAGAGACTGTTTTCGCCATGGGCCATTCTAAACTTCCATTAAGCCATCCTAGTAGCCTGGTTGTGCGAAAGAGCCACTTTATCTGCGGAAGAACGCTCGCGATAAAAACAAACAAGGCAGCTGGGGACTTTTCACGATCTCTTGTGAAGAAGTTGAGAAATCCCCTCCAGCAGATCGCTATCATCCTTTCCGTGAACGCTCCTGACTCCAATACTAAACGACAATGATATTACAAATTCTGATTTCCAATTCATAACTATTAAATCACGAAGTGATTTCATACGTCTGCTCACAATGAGCCAGAAAGAGATTTTCCTGAAAGAAGTCGTTGATCAAGTTGGAGAGAAAATCGGCGATGAGGCTACCTCAAAAAAAGTTGAAGCGTTCGCGAAACATGGACCACTCTTTCTGTTTTTCGAAATCCTACGCCTTCGTAAGGAAATCGAACGACTGAAAGCGAATCAGATAGAGAGCGAATAGATGCGTACTTAACTAATTCCTCTACGCTATGCAGAGTCTACTTGAGACTAGTCATTACAGTGACGGGCCCGACGGGAATTGAACCCGCGACCAACGGATTAAGAGTCCGCCGCTCTGACCTTGCTGAGCTACGGGCCCAAGAATTCCATGCACCAATCTTCTTTTATTTGACTCCCCTAATACTTTTTCGTCGAAATGGGGGCAGGGTCGATTTAGTTGGCTGAACTCGTCTTCATTGGTCTTGGATTACATGATGAGCAGGACATATCCCTACGTGGACTCTCAGACGCACAGGAAGCTGAAGCAGTCTTCATAGAATTATACACCAGTCTGATGACTGGACTGCAAATAGACAAACTCGGACAGCTGATAGGAAGAAAAATACAGCTAGTGAATAGAAAAACACTTGAAGACGAGAACGGAGCACCAATTCTTCATGCCGCGAAAAGAGGTAAAACTGTCTTCCTAGTTCCTGGAGATCCAATGATCGCGACAACCCACGTTGACCTGCGTTTAAGAGCTGAAGAACATAGCATACCAACCCGAATCGTGCATGGGGCAACAATTGTCTCCGCTGCATGTGGTGTCACAGGGCTTCAGAACTATAAATTTGGGAGAAGTATAACGATTCCATTCCCGTTTAATGATCGTCTTTCAGACCAGCCTTACGATGTAATAGCACATAATCTCGATGAAGGGTTGCATACCCTTTGCTTTCTTGACTTGGCTGCTGAAGAGCAGCGATACCTGAGCGTGAAAGAAGCTCTGGAGGGTCTTCTGATCGTCGGAAAGAGGAAACAGGAAGATAAAATCAGAGAGGATACTTTAGCTGTCGGTCTCGCACGGTTAGGGTCTCCTGATCAGGTTGTGAAAGCTGACGCCATCAATCGACTGAAAAAGCACAAGTTCGGTGAGCCTCCCTATACGCTAATCTTCCCAGGAAATCTCCATTTCATGGAGGCTGAGGCTTTGATTGCATTAGCTGACGCTCCTACGCGAATTAGGGGAAAACCCAATGAAACTTGAGGTGCTTGTTGACAGATATATACAGAATGCTAGAATCGCTCTTAACGAGGTTGAAGGAAGAATGCCAAAGAAAAAAACCTGCAATAAGAAGGTCTTCAAGGTGCTCGAGTCTGCGAGTAGATATCTTGAGGACGCACAATTCTATCAAACTAAACGGAACTTCAAGACTGCCCTAACTTCAGTCGCATATTGTGAAGGTCTGCTTGACGCACTAAGAATTCTCGGTTTAGTGACGTTTCAATGGAGCCCCGTAAGAGAATAGGTAGACATCGCATTGTGCTAGCCGCAGGAGTTTTTGATCTGCTCCACCTAGGTCATGTGAGATTTCTTGAGGAAGCGAAGAAGTGTGGGGGAGATGACGCGACACTTGTAGTCGTTGTCGCCCGTGACAGTACTGTGGAAAGAAGAAAGTGCGAACGCCCGGTTATGTCAGAAAACCAACGACGAGCCCTTGTGGAAGCCCTTGAAGTAGTTGATGAAGCTATTCTAGGCTATGAAGACTTCAGCATTGAGAAGGTGATTGCTAGGTTTTCTCCCGACGTTATTGCTCTGGGCCACGACCAAAAGAGTATTGCGGAGACTGTGAGGAAAACAATCGCGAGACAAGGGTTGAAGATACGAGTCTGCGTAATCAACAAGTTTAGTGAAGACCAGTTGAATAGTAGTTCCGAGATCAAGAAGAAGATTATCGAGATATTCAAAAGGAACAATACATGAGTCAGTGCCACATATTTCGAAACAGCGAGTCCTTTCCTTCGCCTTGAAGGTGCTTTCATGAAACTTACAGGAAGACTATCGCCGACATTTATCTTGATGTTTCTCAACCTGTTGGTATACATTTACACTTCTTTGGTTGGAGGAAATTTCATAGTCACGGATGATCTTGTTCTACAGATCTATGGTCAGTTCAACTATGCAGTTCTTTATCAAGGAACATGGTGGCAGCTTTTAACGTCAGTTTTTGTCCACGTTAGCATAATCCATTTCATAACCAACATGTTCTTTCTTCTTTTATTTGGATTGAGAGCCGAGGAGCTATTCTCTGACAGCGAATACTACATTGTGTATCTATTGTCAGGGATTTCCGGTGGTATCTTCAGTCTGCTGTGGCCTCTTCGAACTGTCTCGGCAGGTGCCTCTGGGGCAATTTTCGGTCTTTTCGGTAGCGTACTTATTTTCATGAGGAGTGTTGTCGGTCGATCAGTATTGGGGGCTCTCCTAATGGCCTTTTTATTTTTAATCATCACTGTTTCGTCAACCGTTAATGTATTAGCTCATCTGGGTGGGCTTATGGCAGGATTAGGAGTGGGGTATTTCATGGCAAGAAGGAGACGAGCAATCTGCTCTCTTCTGGAGTATTAAGGCATCGTGAAGATTTCAAGATGCAGTTTATCGTTGTCTTTGATTCTGAGATGCGTCCGTAAATGTTGAGGTGCGATGATCTCTAATACAGCTGAATCATAATGACTTCTTAGTGCGAAGATTACTGCTCCTTTCGCTTTATTGTTAATAAGAATTGGATAGCATTTTACTGGTCCGAAAGTTCTAGACTCTGTCTCAAAGCCTTCAATTTCTATTGCAGGATAATTTTCTAATTCCCGACGGGTCTCAATATCATGTTCCGACGCTAGCGTGACGTTTAAGGTTCCTGGGAAAGGACGAAAACCCAGCTTCTCAATGAACTGCTTTTGATACCCTTCCTGCTTCACGTAGTAGGCGCCTTCTCCGAGACCACTGAACACGATCCCCTCTACTATGACTGAAAGGGGGTGTGCTGTTTCGATTAACACTTTCATCTTTGAGTACAGATCCTTTAATGGTTGTTTTCCTGTTTCTGTGAGTTTGATTAGACAGCCTCTAGGCGTTACAGACCGCTTGATCCAACCCATCCTGCTCAGCTCAATTAGATGTCTAGATGCGGTTTGTTGGGAGATGTCGCATTTTTCAGCTATGTGTTTCGTCGAAATCTTGATGGCTTTATGATAAGCACCCATTTGTGCAAGTGTGAACAGCATCGGGAGTAGACGCCATGAGCTTGTTGGTTTCTGTCTCAAGTTAAGCGCCTTGTCGAAGAAAGGGAATTTACTTAGGTATAAGAGTGTTGAGTCCTCGCCAAAACATGTTCATTTTTCAAGTACACAATCAAAACGGACGAAATCCGCCGTATCTTATTATACCCACGCATTTGAAAGCCTGATTTTTAGGCGTGACCAACCCAAAGTCTTAAGAGAAAATAAAGCATTGAGTTTTCTTTCGGTTGAAGTAACTTGGTCTATTGCACTAAGTGTGGCTTTAAAAACGAGGATGATGCTAAAATCTGCAATCAATGCAAGGCTCCTCTTGAGATAGCGTCTGTGCGACGCTCTGATAACGATTGTTTTGGGAGACGGGAAAGAGAACGTGATGAGTGTTTTGGTCTCCCTAACGCAGGACCAATAGTGGGCTTGATCTTCGGAGCAATAATCGTTCTATTTGGACTTGCTATTGTTACTGGATTCGAAATCTGGGACTATCTATGGGCAGTTATAGTAATTGTGATCGGACTCCTCTTCATTGCAGGTGCCCTATATCGAATAAACCAGCGCTAACCTTGCGGTCAAGACTGTCAGGTCATTAGTTTCTAACGTTTCAAGAGGTTTGTCAGATACAGGTGCATGGTGACCTTTGGCATCGAGAGCAGATTCTCTGATGGTCGTACTCTGATAAATGTATTCTCACGTATAGCCAAAATAGGCTGAGTACGATTACATAGAATTCGAGGATCACGTTATGTGTCGCGGCGTCAACAGCCATTAAAATTAGGAAAACTCCTACTACGAAGACTATATTGACGATTATGTGAACAGACGCTCTACCCAAATTAAATAGGTGATATTGAAGCAGCCCTGCTGATACTCCTATGACACCACTTAGAAAGACGGGGAAGCAGTTTGAGCATTGAATTACCTCCAAGAAGAAGTAAATAACGACGCCGATAATCGATAGAAGCCCACCAGAAATCAGCCCTATGCAACCAGCACAATAGACTCTATTTCTGCTCTTGAAGACATGTGCCCCAAAACTTCCACAAGCAGGATGATGTCCAAGAGAATCTGACGTCGCACGTTGCGATGTGGAATGGGAAGGTGAAAGTCGCCTGTCCTTCCTACTGAAGAGGATTGCAGAGCATCGTCCAGGGAACAGACCGGCTACGATTCCAGAAACACAGATCAAGCTGAAAATAAGCCCAAAAACAGGTTTCGACCATGAAACGCTTGATTGAACAGTTGACGGTGAACTTACAAGGATCGCCAAGATAGCTATTCCAATGAACGATAAGGCAAGATGCAGTATGGGATCGATGAATCTCTGAATTCGGTGATCTTGCTTCACAAGGATACCTAGATTTTAAAGGCTTGATTTCTCTTCTATAAAGAGTATACCCTCCTGTGAAAACGATGTCCATAGTAGGAAAGAAGGGAAGACCATATACGATCGGAATCGTAGGAAAACCCAATGTAGGAAAGTCAACTTTTTTTTCCGCAGCCACCCTTGCTCCAGCAGAGATCGCTAATTACCCATTTACCACTATCAAGGCAAATCGTGGCATTGGTTACATTCGGACTCCTTGCGTCCACACCGAGTTTGGCGTGAAAGATAACCCAGTTAATTCTCTGTGCGTTAATGGAATACGGCTCATTCCAATAGAGTTAATCGACTGTGCTGGACTTGTTCCAGGAGCATGGCAAGGAAGAGGTCTCGGGAACCAATTTCTCGATGAGATTCGAAAAGCTGACGCACTGATTCACGTCATTGACGCGGCGGGAGCCACAGATGTTGAAGGGAGACCATGTAAACAAAGCAGCCATGATCCGTTGGAAGATGTTCAATTCCTTGAATTAGAAATCACCATGTGGGTAGCCAACATCCTGAAGCGCGACTGGTCCAAAGTCGCCAGGACGGCTGAATCAGAAGGTGAATCTAGGAGTCTGATCAATCATGTGGAAGATCGTCTAAGTGGACTTTCAATAAGACGCGAGCATATCTTGAAGGCTTTTCGAGACACAAAGCTAAACCCCGAAAAACCATCTTCATGGAGCGAAGACAATTTTCTCAAGTTCACCAAATCACTATGGATGATCGCGAAACCGATGTTGATCGCAGCGAACAAAATCGACCTGTCCACCGCTTCGAAGAACATCGAGAGGCTACGCCAGCACCACCATCTGGTAACCCCTTGCAGTGCCGAAGCAGAACTTGTTTGTCGGAGAGCTGCAGAAAAAAAGTGGATAGATTATACGCCTGGAGATTGCAATTTCCGCATTACTGACGAAGGGTCTCCGACCGAAGCTCACCGCAAAGCCCTTGAGCAGATAAAAGAACGCATTCTCGTCCCATTTGGGTCCACAGGCGTTCAAGAAGCCATTAACGCAACATACTTTAAATTACTTAATTGCATAGTCGTTTACCCCGTAGAAGACATAGAGAAGCTCAGTGACCATAAAGGGCAAGTGCTTCCTGATGCCTACATCGTACCTTATGGTACAACCGCTC
>CP070765.1:999424-1005144 GCA_020345645.1 Candidatus Bathyarchaeota archaeon
TGATACATAATGGTATTCAGAGGAGCACTTTATAGATCTACGGAATTCCTTATGAATTGAAATGCACTTTATACGAAGGCGAAATGGAGCCTCCAAGAAATGGCGTGCAAGAGCATGGCTAGTTGATTTTCACACAACTCGAATTGTTCTTCCTCAACAGTATCGACCATCGATATCTAAATTCAAACATTGTTGATTCTCCTGGGAATCTTGTACTTCTGGCTGCGAACTAAGAGAGTGTGTCATAATTCTTTCTGAAGAAGGGCCATCTCTATGATTATATTTAGTAAGGAGAGCATGTCATCTAGTTTGATTTGAAGAGAGTAAGCCTCAGCCAATAATCTAGGAGCGATCTGAAGATTCTTTGGGTCGGACGTTTTTAACAGCCTTGTTAGCGTCCGCAAACGCGGACAATCCAACGATTTCTCCTTTAACCATGTCCATTGGTATTGCAAAGACGATTGTGTTACTTTGATCATAGCTGATGTCTTCTAAGCTGGATAGAGTGCGTAGATATAGTGCTCGATTGGTCATCTGTTGTACTGCTTCCTCTAGGTTGCGAGCGGCTGTCAACTCGCCTTGGCTTTTGATTATCACAGCTCTCTTCTCGCGTTCAGCTTCAGCTTGTCGCGCGATTACTCGCTTCATGTCTTCAGGTAATTCCACGTTTTGCAGATTCACTGAAGTGATGTCGACGCCCCAGTCTTGTGTTTCTCGGTCTACTATCGTCGCAATTCGGGTAGCGATTTCGTCACGCCTCGCTAGGAGTTCGTCAAGCTCAACATCGCCAACTACGTCTCGTAGAGTTGTCTGAGCGTACTTCATGACACTCATCCCGACGTTTCGTATGTTGACTAGGCTATCTTTGGTGTTCACGACTTTCATGAATACTACTGCGTCTACACTCACGCTGATGTTGTCTTTTGTCATCACTTCCTGTCTTGAAACATCGAGTGTGATTATGCGTTTGTCCTGCTTCAGAAAGCTCTCCGCGAGGGGCCACTTAAAGAAGAAGCCTGGACCTACTAGTCGTTGAAATTTCCCGAGCCGAAGTACTATTGCCTCTTCCCACTCCTTGTTAATTGCTACACAACCAGGTAAGAACCCTATAGAAATCATAGCACCGAGTATGAATGCGATTGACAAGACACTTGGAAAAACTATAGCTGTTGATACAAGAAAGACTATGAACAGGCATAGAAAAAACACAAATGGGGTTGGCGAACCGCTATATTTCTCCTTTTCAGATGATTGGCTGAGTGAAGTATTCGATGAACTCATGCTTGGATTATCACCTCCTTTCCACACTTGCCTCCAATCGCATAATAAGATTCTCCTATTAATCTCAGGATGTACTTGAGGGAAATCAATTGCGTCGTTTTGAGGGCTGTGGTTGACGTATTCGGATGATGCCTTCGATGTAAGTATAGCTAGACACTGAGGCACTTTGGAAAGTTACGTTATTATCTGTGGTGGAGTTCAGTTTCCTAATATTTGTAGACCCATGAGAACTTGTTTTCGAGGTATCCAAGGTAGGGCTTGAAGTTCATTTCTTCGCCAGTGATTTTTTTCACAAGGATAGCAGGATCATAGAGGTCCCCGTGTTCGTGGACGTTTTTCACGAGCCAGTTCTTGACGTTCCCAAAGTTTCCTTGTGATATCTGGGTTTTCCAGTCCGGGATCGACTTTTCCATGGTTTGTAAAAGTTGTCCGCTGATGATGTTTCCTAAGGCATATGTTGGGAAGTATCCGAAGCCACCTCCAGCCCAGTGGATGTCTTGAAGAACTCCTTCTTGGTCATTCTCGATGTCGACACCCAAGTACTCTTTATACTTCTGGTTCCAGATCTCTGGTAAGTCCTTAACCGCGATTTTTCCAGGGATTAGGTCACGTTCGATTTCGAAGCGGATAATCACGTGGAGGCAGTAGGTAACTTCGTCTGCTTCAACCCGGATTTTTGAGGGCTGTACGTGATTGATAGCACGGACAAAGGTATCTAATGAGAGGTCTGTAAAGGCGTTTTCTGTGAGTTTATTGAGCTTTGGGTAGAAGAATGTCCAAAATTCTCTTGAGCGCCCAATGATATTCTCTACGAATCTCGATTGGGACTCGTGGAATCCTAGTGACGGTGAGCTGCCTATCGGTTGGAACATCCATTCTTGCTTGAGATTCTGGTCGTAAATTGCATGTCCTCCTTCGTGGAGAACTGAAAATAAGGAGGAAGCCATGTCATTTTCATAGTAGTGGGTTGTGATCCGAACATCATCATAGTATCCGGTTGTGAAAGGATGTTCAGTCTCGTCGATTCGTCCTCCAGCTTGAGGGGACTGAACATCATAGCCGATGAATTTTGCGATTTCGTTTGATATTTTTCGCTGTGAATTGATCGGAATTTTCCTTTTCAGCACTTTCGGGTCAGGTTGATTTCTGGACGTGACGCATTTCTGGAGGATTGTTACTAGTCCTTCTCGAAGTCCAGTAAAGACATGGGAGATAGCATCAGCAGACATCTTGGGTTCGTAGATGTCGATCAAAGCGTCGTAGGGAGTTTTGGTTCCTTTGACTTCCATGAGGATATCTGCAGCTTGTCGTTTTAGGTGAAGCATCTTCTCGAGTTCTGGTCTGAACTGTTCAAAGTCTTTAGCTGCTTTCGCCTTCTTCCACACATCGGTGGCAATAGCTTCCTGTTTTGCTGTTTCAGCGACCAGTTTCTCGGGAAGTTTAGTCTGTTCGTCGTAGTGTTTTTGGATAAGGTAGAGGTTCCTCTTTTGTAAGTTGGTCAGACTGGCTAGATCTGGGTGTTTCGAGATCTTAGAAAGAAGTTTTCCGATCTCAGGTTTCGTACTTAACCTATGGATAAGTTGGCTGAGAATCCCTAGTTGCTGACTTCGTAGATTCACGCCTTTTGGAGGCATCTTAGTTTCCATATCCCAGTAGATTATGCTTGTAGCTGAGCCGAGAGTGACAACTTCTCTCGTTAGCACCATAAGCTTCTCATAACTGGAGGCGAGAACATCTGAACTTCGTGACATTTCAATCGAAACCGATAGCTTCCTTCATGGATATATGAGTTTTGCACATCCATTAAACGTATTTCAGGCTTAACACATTGTATAACTCATTGGGAAAAATGTCTGAAAATTCTTATAGCCTAGCGAAGGGACAGTTGGATAGGTAACGGATTTGATCTATTGTTCAAAGTGCGGTGCAAAACTGAGTGAAGATGATAGATTCTGCTCTGCTTGTGGTGCACCCGTAGCCAAGATCGTTAAAGAAGAAATTTCTGTCTCCTCTGATAACCTGATTGAGAAGGTCAAGGAATTGCTTCATGAAGGGAACGTGACGAGAATCATCGTAAAGGATGATGCTGGGAAGGTGTTACTTGAAATACCGGCAACGGTAGGGATCATCGGTGTTGTTATTGCTCCTTGGTTGGCAGCTTTAGGGGCTATTGCTGCTTTGGCTTCGAACTGTAAAATCGTTGTTGAAAGAAGAGAACACATGTCTATCCAAGTCTTGCTCAAAACATAGAGATTAAAGCAACGCTGCGTTGTTTGCACTTTGGTTATTTCTGCGTTGATTTGCAGTGATCTGGACGTTTTCCAGTTCGCTCGAACTTTCTAAAGTGAAGCAAGAAAGGTGGAGGGTTAGGGGCTGTTTGTACGAATTCTACAAACTTAGAGATTTTTATAATGGTTTCAGGATTTATCTTGTGTTCCATTTCACAGGCATCGGCTTCCGCACTTTCTTCAGGCACTCCGAGAAGAATCAGAAAGTCTTTCAATGCCCTGTGTCTTTTGTTCAGCCTACGGGCGATTGCGGTTCCTTTGGTTGTTAATATAACACCTCTGTAGCGTGTGTATTTAACAAAATTTCGACCGTCTAATCTCTTCAGCATGCTTGTGACACTAGGCGGTTTAATGTCTAATGCATTGGCAATGTCAGCAACTCTGGCGAATCCATATTCATTGATTAACGCGTGTATGGTTTCTATGTAGCCTTCTTCATTTTTACTGAGTTCGGTTCCAATAGTTCCGACCATGTCAAAGTGCCTGCGTTGTGTTGAGTTAGATTAGTTTAACTTTGTTATACTTGACTAAATCCTTATTTATAAGTTTTCTAAATATACAGATGGCGAATAGAGGGATCAGACTGGAACGGTCACTGGTTCAGTTAAAGGATGGTGAAAGCGGAATCATAGTATCAATTAATGACGCCTCTCCCCACAACTCTGGTCATCATCGACACCGATGGGGATTCAGAAAAAGATTAGAAGACATGGGATTAACTCCTGGAACTAAAGTAACCTTGATTCGATCTGCACCGTTCCATGGTCCTGTGGAATTAAGAGTTCGAGGCTCCAAGTTGGCACTAGGTAGAGGAATGGCAAAACGAGTTTTCGTGAAAGTAGATGGGTGATACGAAACACCTTGTTATCGCTATGGCCGGTAATGCAAATGTGGGAAAATCCGTCATTTTCAACCACCTTACAGGCATGCATCAGCATATTGGCAACTGGCCAGGGAAAACCGTAGAACGTGCTGAAGGAACCCTTCACTTTAAAGGTTACACGATCGATATTATTGATCTCCCAGGTATCTATTCACTCTCCACTTTTTCCTTAGAAGAACTCATCTCGCGAGAATATATTGCAATTGAGAAACCGGATCTAGTTATCAATGTCATCGATGCATCAGTTTTAGAACGGAACCTCTTCTTCACGCTTCAGCTAATCGAACTGGAGACACCGATGGTCATTGCCCTCAACCAAATGGATATCGCAAAAAAGAAAGGGATCCTAGTCGATCATGAAAAACTAGCAGAGATCCTAGGCGTTCCGGTGATTCCGACGATCGCGCCGAATCAAACAGGGCTCTATGAACTGTTAGAAACCATCATTGACAGCGTTGAAAAAGGTGGCGTGGCTCCCAAAGAGGTAAGGTATGGGGAGGAAGTTGAAGCGAAGATCGAAGCCCTTAACGACGTCATTCGGAAGCTGAAGCTTCCCTACACAACTAGATGGACCACTATTAAACTTCTTGAAGGGGATGAACGGATCGAAAGTCGAGTCCAAGCCCTTAGCCCAGAGACCCTCAAGATTATTAGAAGTCTAAGAGCGGAAATCGAAGACATTCATGGACACTCGTGTTCTACCGTTATAACGTCTGAGCGCTACGAGATGGCAGGGTACATTGCCCGAGAGGTTCAACGCATAGTTCCACCGCAGAAGCCACCTGCAACGGAAATTCTTCACAGGATTACGACCAATCGAATTCTAGGATACCCGATTATGATTGCCATCATTCTGCTTACGTTTTTAGGTATCTTCATTGTTGGAGATTACGTTTCAACTACTCTGAATACGATCTTTTATGGGTTAGAGCCCATCGTCCTAGCCCTATTTGGATCTGGACCTACAGGTGAGTTAATTTGGGGAGGAGTTATTGAGGGACTCATTGCCGGGATCGCAGTCGCACTACCATACCTCTTGCCATTTTACTTTGTGCTGTATCTACTTGAGGACTCTGGGTACCTCAGTAGGATTGCGTTCTTAATGGATAACGTGATGCATCGGATCGGTCTACATGGAAAGGCGTTCATTCCGATGATGCTTGGTTTCGGATGCAACGTACCAGCTTGCCTCGGCTGCAGAATTATGGAAACAGAACGTGAAAGGGTGCTTGCGACTTTTGTGGTGACACTTGTGCCTTGCGCTGCTA
>CP070765.1:1005244-1009593 GCA_020345645.1 Candidatus Bathyarchaeota archaeon
ATCGCACTGGAATCCTTTCCAGTCGCCCTTGCCACTACTTGAATCGCCAGCTTCTCAGCAATCCCCATCTCCACGCTGCTGAATGTTGGACCCAGCCTTCCCTGGGTTAGATAAACAATCTTGTCTATGATCTCATTTGAAGCGTGCTTGAGGAAATCTGCTAGTAGATCCGTCATCTCAAGCCTTTTCGTCGTCGCCTCAATGCTCTCATACACCTCGGCGACTCGCGAGAACTGCAAAGGAGTCGTCCTCGTTCAAGCTGATTGGAGTATCCAACACCAACATTTAACGCTTCTCGCTCCATCCTTTCGGCATTCTCCATTACTGATGCGGATGCGAAGATCAAAATTCTTAAATCCGAAAGAGCGTTGATGTGAGTACCTCACTATTCACCGGTCCTGAGCTGAAAAAAATGTCAAAGATCTCTGTTGAAATCCAAGAGCTTCGAAAGAATGCCAATGGCGACACTATAAAAAACCTCGCTGACTTCCTCGAAGAGAAACTTGGCAGTATCGAGGTGGACATGACTGGGAACGAGGTTGTCCTAGATTACGGAGAAGAAGAGACCGTGCCTTCACGTTCTAAGCTTCGCCTTCTCCTCCGCAAGTTCCTTCACCGGACTGACTTGAAGGATTTTCGAGTAATCAGCGGACAGGAAGGGGCTTTCATAATAAAGCAACGGAAAGGAATCTCAGAGTAGCTCTAATCGTCATCTTGTTTTTTCTCCATAGCAACTACGAAAACTCCGATCAACGTCACCATTGCCCCTAGAGCAATTACTACCGTTGGGGTCTCTGCGAACAATACGATGCCCAGTAGTGTTGCAGATACGGGCTCGAGAAGGGCCATGGCGGCTGTTTCAAAGGACTTCAAATGGGAAAGGGATGAGAAGAAAAGCGTGTGGGCCAATGCTGTGGGCAGAACTCCAAGTCCTAGGATGGGCAGAATGGTATTCCCGCTCAGTCCATCGGTGAGGTTAGCTCCAACTAAGGATCCTGCTATTACCACTGAAAGTGTTGCTACTAGGTAGATGAGAAGCATTGTGGGCAGGATATGTAGTTTTTTACGCCTCTCTCTCCCATAATTCAAATAGAAGCCTTCAGCCAACGCCGCAAGAGTAGCCTTCACGTCTCCCGTGAGGTTAGCTGCTCCTCCGCCTTGAACTCCCCCAACTGTAATCGTGCAAGTGCCTATCAAGGATAAGACTACACCGAGTACGGCGATTCTATGCGGCTTTATCCGATAAATTGTCACTGAGATGATCAGCGAAAAGATCGGGGTTGTGTTCACTAGAACTGTTGCGTTGAGGATGGTGGTCTCACGCACTGCGGAGACGAACAGCACAAAATGAAGACCTAGCAAACCGCCAAGAATCAGAAAGTGCTTTAAATTATCCCATCTGAGGTTCATGGAAAACCGTCTTCTCGTGATCGAGAGTGCAATGAGTAAGAGAGCAGAGGCGATCAGAAGCCTCCAGAACACTATTGCCATAGCGTCCACGGAATCCAGCATCCGAATGAATATCGCGGCTGTACCGAACAGAAAACCCGCTGCGATGCCCTCCATTAACGAAAGGCGTCTGCCCTGCTTATCCATCAATTAACAGACCTTTGAACCTTTTACCGTGCCCAGGGCATAAAAGATATCCTTCAGCTTGATGATCCAATTCAGGGAAGTTAATTGAAGTGCAGACAGACGATTGTGCTGACAGGCTTCGAACCTTTCTCAAACTATCATGTTAATCCGTCTTGGGAAGCCGCAAAACACTTTGACATGAAACAGATCGATTCATGCAAAGTTAAATCCTTTCTTATACCCCTCAAATATGCCGAGATCAGGAATAGCGTTGAAGAAATCTTGGAAACCGAATCCCCTAAGATCGTCATCAACCTCGGTCAGTCTACTCGTGCCTCCATCTCTCTTGAGAGGGTTGCCATTAACCTCGCTGACTTAACGGACCTTCCTGCCCAGTACAACTGCGGCTCTCGCCCAGCCGACGATCTTCTAGAGCCAAACGGTCCTCCCGCCTACTTCTCTACTCTTCCAACCAGAGAGATTCTTACTAGGCTTCGAGAAGCTGAGATCCCTGCTGAAATTTCATACACCGCTGGCACCTTCGGATGCAACCAGATCTTCTACCACACTATGCATTGGATCAGCAGAGAAGGCTTGAGTATCCCCGCAGGCTTCATACATGTTCCCACTCTACCGCACCAAGCAACTCGCACGGGGAAAAAAGTCCCGACAATGAGCTTGCAGACGATAACGAGAGCCGTTCAAGTCGCCGTTGAAACCACTCTTTGGAGCCTGAAACTGAATCAAGTTTAGACTACTGGCTTGAATTCATGGATTCACGGGTTGAAATCAGCGATCAGTATTCCGCTTTCATAAGTCCTAATAGCTAATCTAATGAAGAAGCCAACCAGTGTGAAAAATGAACTGGTACATGGTTCTCGTGAAGATAGATCCAAACCACACCGACGAAGCTGTCGATCGCCTCCGGAAATTCCCCAAGAAGCCAGCACGGAACATCAACCTACATGGTTGCTACTACGTTTTCGGAAACTGGGACGCCTGTCTATGGTTCGAAGCTGACGCCCACGATGACGCTATGAGTTTCCTTCAGCAATGGGTTCGCCCAATCCCGTGGGTCACAGAATCGTACGCAATGCCGACGACTACCATAAAAGAATACTGGGCTAAGCCTTCCCCCAGCGTCAAACCCAAGACTCAGGCTAAAGCTAAGCCCAAACGCAAGCCGAAGCGAAAGAAGTAGACTTGCATCCACTGATGCTTGCTCTCTTCTCCTTTTTCTACGCGTTACAATACTTTTCCAGTTTTAAGAATCAGGATACAGTCGATCCAGCACCGATTGCATTTTCCTTCTGCACGCTTCACAGAATACGGAAAACGCTTCCTCCTGCATGGGGCCGACCATATCACAGCTAATTCGATTATTCTCGTGAAAAATCAAACAACATGGAGGGTGACCATCCGCTCCTTCAAGCTTCTTTTTCACTTCTTCAATCTTCACGAAAGCTCGATCGAACTGCCGTCTGAGGCTTGTCATCCCATCCTCAAGAGAAAGATGAATTATCCTAAATATAGCGGAACTTCCCTCTCCCACAATATTCCACTCTGCGACTCGCAACTTCCTCCAGTGAAGCCATTTCTCGTCGAAGAAAGGAGCTTGCATGATCGCCTAAATCCTTAAATCCCTTACATTTTAACTGGTTCAGCAAGAGTGATGAAAGTAGGAGATCTGATTGTCCAAACTCACGAAAAAAGAGGAAAAAGAGCTTACCACCAAACCGATTGCGCTCAAACCCACCGATCTTGATGTCTTCTGTGGTGGCGACAAGGAGCTGAGCAATGCCTTGTGGTACACGATGTTTCTAGATCCGCGAAAGATTAAAACAACTCTGAGAGACGCCGAGAAGAACGCTGTTGCCTTCGAGAAAGACGACAAGCTCCAGAACGCCCGAATCTGGTATCATATTGCTGGAGGTCTCGCCCTCTGGAAGGGCGATGAAGCAAAGGTTAAAATTTTCTTCGAGAAGTGCGGAGAGCTTGCCCCAGAATCAAACTACAGACCTATCACAGCGATTCCAAAGAAAGCCGTTGAGGCAGCCGCCAAATACTATAAGGAATACTTGAAATAGGTAAATCGTCCTCCAGTTCCTGTTCAGAGTGCCGGGGTGGCCGAACGGTTCAGGCGACAGCCTGCAGAGCTGTTCTATGTGGGTTCAATTCCCATCCCCGGCTTCCAAGCATACACCCCACTCTGCTTTCCGTGTAATCTGATGGTTAAGGAATCGAACTCCCGTTACTTTATTGGCATCCACTCTTTTATCTAGTGGAAGTTGCCTGCTTTCTTGGGATCTTGTGTGGAAGCTTCTTGGATACAGTTATGCTACTTTGAAGAACTTCTTCTTTGGAGCTCCACAGATTGAACACTTTTCGGGGGCTTCGCCTTCAACTGTGTTTCCGCACACGCTGCACACAAAATAGTCTGTGTCCGGAATCTTTTTTCCTTCTTTCAGGTTTTTAATGGCCTTTGAAAATAGATCGGCGTGAATCTGCTCAACTTTATTTGCGACGTCAAAACTCCAAGCCGCCTGTTTGTATTCCCCCTTTTTTGCTTTAGCTAGGTAATCGGGGTACATTGCTGTGAACTCGAATGTTTCTCCAGAGATCGCTGTCTCTATATTCTCAGCTGTAGTCTTCACTTCGCCAGCTATCTCTAAATGGTTAAGTGCGTGAATCGTTTCAGCCTCAGCGGCGGCTTTGAACAACTTCGCGATTTGAAGTAGTCCTTCCTTCTCTGCTTTTCGTGAAAAAGCCAGATA
>CP070765.1:1009693-1018349 GCA_020345645.1 Candidatus Bathyarchaeota archaeon
CATAGTCATCGGTATCGTAACCAAGAAAATTAGAAGCGGGCCTTTTACACTCGGGTTCTTAACAATCTCATCAAAGGTCTTTATTGGAGACCAAAGGACAGCAAACGCCCATTTGATGAATCGCCCCCAAAACTGTTCCTTTGCCTTCATTATCAGAACTCCAAACAGGGTTATATTGAACTAAGACCTTCCTTAAGCCTTCTGTATGTGCCATAGTCCACGAATTGTAGGAATTCGTTCTCGGACTGATATGCAACTGTGAATTTCTGTCGACTCTGACTCTCTTTCAGCTGTTTCGTGGCGATGAAAGAGTAGGCGTCGCTGCCAGCTCCAGATCCATAACTCGCCAATAGAATTCTGTCATCAGGTTTAGCGATGTCTAATACTGCAGCTAAGCCAATCGGTGAACAGCCTGAGTATGTATTCCCAAATTTCGTCACTTGGAGTCCTGGCTTATATTGTTCCTCCCGAAACCCCAACATTGTAGCTACACGCGTTGGAAACGCCGCATTGGGTTGATGGGCAACAAAGTAGTCTATGTCTTGGGGCTTCAAGCTCAATTTCTGCATTAATTTTGTAGCAGCTTTAGTAACGTGTTTGAAGTATGCAGGTTTCCCCGTAAATCTACCTCCATGACTAGGATAAGGTTGTAGATCTCTTCTCCAGAAGTCTGGTGTGTCAGAAGTAATAGAAATCCAGCCTTCAAATTGAGCGATCACATCATGCATGCCGAAGATGAAGGCACATGCACCATAGCCAACGAAGAAATCTAATTCGCCACCTGGTTCACCGCGCGGGGCGGCTTGTGAATTGTCAGTTCCGATAACTATTGCGTACGATTTTTTCGATTCAGGATAGAACACTAGAGAAGCTGCATCCTTAAACATACTCGTTGCTGCCTTACATGCGAATTCAGTGTCCACGGCATCTACGCATTGCATCCCTTCGCTGTATTCTTCTTCGCCTAAGTTCAGCACTTGGGCGACTTTGGATGCAATTGGTTTCACAGCATAAGGATTAGACTCTGATCCGACGTACACTTTGCTTACGAGGCGATTATCTATCTCAGAGTTGATAAGCCCGATTTTTCCAGCTTCAACCGCCGCGGTTATAGAGTCTTCATCGAAGAATGGGACAGATCGCTCCACTGCACCTTCTTTAATCCGAAATCTCGAGGAGTAAGCTCCATATCCGACGATTCCTGGGCGTTCATATTCCTTTGTGGGTTTACTGATTTTTCGCCCTTGATATGGATAGTATTCATCGGCGAGAGTGAAGGCGAGTGTGATTGTTGGCACTATTCCGCTTGGTTCTACGGCGTGTCGCCTTCGGAATCGAGGGATGACTTTTCTCCCTTCTAGATCTTCAAAGTCTACAGTTTCATCGTCTGAAATTAATTTATCCGTCAGTCTTCCGGGAAAGCGAACTACGCCATCATGAAATGAGACTAAACCATAGATGTAGGGTCCCAATCGTGTGAATTTGTTCGTTGGCTTGTTAACCAGAGTGCAGGTCTCAAGTGTTCCTTCCTCGTAGAAGAAGTCTATGTTTTTCATTTTCCCGAAGCTTTCACGCCCGCATGAACCACAGTAGTCTCTGAGTTTGAAATACTCCTTGCCACAGAGTTCGCAACGACTACCGCGGAGCCTGTCACCGATGTGAGACACTCGATGCTCTATAGGTTCACTGCTCAATTCAATTCACCCCCAATAGGAAAACGTAAGCTTTTGTGCCAAAGCCCTCTAGCTCGTGAACGCATCCATTCTGAAGGGTGTCCACTTTAACTTGACGTTGACCAGCCTCACCTCTCAGCTGTCGGAAAACCTCATGGATATGAGCACCTCCTGTCGCACCCAAAGGGTTGCCATCTGCTTTGAGACCGCCGTTAACATTCACAAACAGGCGTTTACAATCGACTTCGTAGCAACCTTCACCGTGGTTGTAGTCTTCTTGAATGCCTTTCCAAGCTTTCCCTCTCTCGTAGAAACCGAGGTCTTCAAGTGTTACGAGACCAACGAGAGTGGATTGGTCGTGCATCTGGAGGATTGATATTTCATTCAATCCTACCTCAGCCTCTTCCAAGGCTTCTTTCATTGCTATCCTTGAGGCTAGAAACCCAGTGAGATCTCCTCTAGAAGGAAACGTGATAAAGTCAGTAGCAAGTGAGTACCCTAGTATGTTTACTGGGTCTGAGGTGTATGAACCTGCACTATCTGAATTGGTCAGGATTAAAGCAGAAGCACCATCTGATACAGGTGCAAAATCATATAGCCCTAGAGGTCGTCTTAGCTCTCTGCGTGATTTCAACACCGCGTCTACCGAAATTCTCCGTTGGAACTGAGCAAACTCGTTCTTCAATGCAT
This sequence comes from Candidatus Bathyarchaeota archaeon, assembly GCA_020345645.1. GTDB lineage: Archaea > Thermoproteota > Bathyarchaeia > Bathyarchaeales > SOJC01 > JAGLZJ01. The sequence goes on from CP070765.1 coordinate 1,012,057, forward strand.
TCTCATGGTTTCTAACAGATAACTCGGCTAAAGAATGCATCATTGAGGTCCGTTCCTTGTTATGGATATTGTGTGTCTTCAGGTAGGATCGAAGCATAAGTTCATGGTTTGACTCATGCGTACCGCCTGCATAATAGCTCCATGGATCCTCCAAAAGCATAAGGTCGTCGCGGATTTTATCCCATCGGTCAGTCATCTTCTCCATACCTCCAACAAGCACAAGAGAATACTTCCCTGCTTGAATGGCATTGCTTGCATTAGAAAGGGCTGAGCTGAATGACCTGGTGATCTCCATAGGGATATTTAGTTCAAGGAGCTCGGATAGAAAGCCTTCTTCCAGTCCAATTTTGTTCGTGATAGGAAGGAAGTAATCCGCGAAAAAGCACGCGTCCAAGTCTTCTCTTTCGACTCCTACCGATGCAAGTGCCCCAAGTCCAGCCTCTTCAACGAGGTCCTCGGGTTCTCGTTCATAGTGTTCACCAAACTTAGTTCTACCCACCCCAACAACAGCGGGTCCTTTTTCCATCATGTCAAAACCTTGCCGTCTTCCCGGAGAATGTTAGGCAGTTATCAATTTCGTCTATTAAGCGTTTTTTGACGTAAGATAAATGCACTCTTAAATTGCTGCAGTAAAAATAACGAGGGGAAAGGGATCATCGAAGAACCTGAGTATATGAGAAGTCTTTTAGACTGCCCAGCAGTTCGCAAACCCACACGAATTCCGTGAACCATAAAAATCAAACTATTGCTTTGAACTCCCTTTGATGAAGAGCCACAGAAATCATGTAACCGAATACTTATTTACTCGAGAGGTTTATGAAGAATGAAACCAAGTTTGAGATGAGCCACAACCATGTATCAATTTTTCAGCCAAAAAAAGGCACTCTCAACTCTTCAAATGTTAATTCTCCTCTTGATTGCGGGTATCACGGGTGCAATCTTATCCTATCTTTGGACTGAAGGATACTATGTCGATAAGGGGTTCAACATCCCTGAAGACACAACAGTGATTACGATCCTTGATGCTGCGTTTCCACTTGAAAATAGCACGTATTTCAACGTGACAGTTCTCAATCCTTCGTTCTCAATTGGTGCCACCAACATAACTAATATTGGGGTAGCCACATCCGCAGATAATTTTAAAACTATCCACTTAATTCCAGGAAGTTCAGCGGAACCTACGCTTCCACGACCACTTTTGAGAGGGGAATCGCGAACATTCAGATGTCATTTCGACTGGGGTTCTTTTGCAGGTGAGACCGTTCGAGTTTTCGCTTTTCTAGCAGATGGGTCTGGAGCAACCTTTCCCTATAAAACTGGAAAAGTTCAATTACAGATACTTGACGTAGAACTCAACACGACAATAAGCATCAAACGAATTAATTTTACCGTAGGGAACTCCGCTGAATCGCTGATTCCACTTAATATCTCGGAGATAATGTTCGATACGATAGCTATTCCAACAGAGAATATCACAACCAAGACTGGATTATCCCCATTCCCTCAGACACTCCAACCAGGTCATAATGAAACGTTCGTCTGCCACTTGGATCTGCTACATCTTGACGCATTTGACTCAACACACAATATCACAGCTAGAACAGTAGAAGGATACTCAGCTCAATTCCCTGTAGCGATTCCACCAAAAGTTCAGCTTAATATTTCCAACGTCATATTTGCTCAACCTGAGACAGGCAGCTTCAAACTAACAATCCTAAATCTCCTTACATCTCCACATTCTGCAACTATCAATCATGCATCGATAGAAAGCGAAAACGAAACGTTCAGAAATATTGAATTAACTCCCGTTTCAGGAGACTCCAACTTAAACCCTGGGGAGAATCGGACGTTCACAGCTAACTGGAACTGGAGCAACTTCATTGGTGCAGAATTACAGATTACAGGTTATACAACTCAAGGATTCTTGACTGATGGATTCTTATACGAAGTTGACCCAACCTTTGGATTTCCAGAAGCAGTTTTTACATACGAGTTGCACGCATTGTCAGTAGAGTTCAATGCTTCAGGAAGTTACGATACCTACGGTGACATTGTTAACTGGACATGGGATTTCGGAGACGGAGTAGCTGGAGTTGGAGAGGTTGCTAGCCACATATACAACCAAAGTGGAGAATATACCGTTACATTAAACGTAACAGATAACGATGGTCTATCAGCTGAAACTTTCCTCATTATCAAGGTCTACAACACGCCACCTGTGGCATCCTTTACTGTGTCCAACGACGCAGTCTTTACTTTGGAGCAAGTTTTCTTCAATGCTTCCCAAAGTATTGATCCAGACGGAGACATAGTAGCCTTCATTTGGGATTTCAACGACGGAGATGTCGGGGAGGGAGAGGTGGCAAATCACACCTTTACAGAAGACGGTACCTATAATGTAACCCTCACTGTTGAAGATGATTTAGGCACTACAACTAATACATCAAAGACGATCACTGTGCTAAATAGGTCACCGGTGGCTTCTTTCACAGAGTCGACGTTGACGCCACTGGTCAATGAAAATGTAACCTTCAATGCAACGCAGAGCTACGATCTTGATGGAACCATCATTCAATATCTCTGGAACTTTGGTGATGGAACGAACAGTACTGAGGCGATGGCAACGCATAATTATTCCACCAACGGGACATTTATCGTAATTCTGTATGTCACAGACGACGATAATTCTACGACTTCAACAAACAAGACCGTGTTAGTCACTCTTCCTTCACGAAAAATCCTCAAGCTGATAACCCAATCAGAAGAAATCTCGATACGACAAAACAGAATTCTTGAAAACCTGAACTTGAAGATTTTCACCAGTCTCCACGAGAACCCGCAAAGTAAGAAAATTAAAGCCTTAATCTCTAACTAGCATATTCGTCTATTGCCCAAGTAGGAGACACGGTGATTGAGTGAATATGATGCAATTGTTGTCGGAGCGGGTATAATCGGACTAGCAACAGCTTACCACATGAAGAAGACCAGACCAAACGATCGGATTCTCGTCATAGATAAGATGAGTGGAGCGGGACAAGGAAACACTGCAAAAAGCGCTGCAATGTTCAGATCCTTCTTCTACTCTCATACAAATCTCACGCTCGTAGACACCACAGTAGAATTCTTCAAGCACCTTCATAATCAACTGGGCTACGACTTGAGATTGAAATGGACTGGTTACCTTTGGCTTTTTTCGAAACCGCAGTACTCTGCAATTGAACCAGTTCTCAAGTCGATGTCTGAAGAAGGCTTGCCCTATCACATCTATGAAGAGGAAGAACTAGCAGATCGCCTACCCATAACAACCAAGATCTCAGATGACGAAGAAGCACAAAAGATGAAGCTGAAAGACGTGGATCGAGCAGTCTTCATTCCTAAAGCCGGATCAATCGACATAGATGCACTCGTAAAATTCTACGAAACAGAGTTCAAAAGATTAGGTGGCGAAGTTCAATTCAACACCGAGGTCAGGAGAATTATCATAGAGCCTGAAGAACCACTCGGTATCCCAGATGAACCATTTTTCTGGCAGGATTCTAGGGCTGCAGGAGTTGATACACAAAGAGGGCGACTTCTGGCCAAGAAAACAGTAATTGCAGCAGGTGTATGGACCAACATGTTGCTTCGCGATATCGGAGTGTATTTCCCCATGGAACCTATCAAACGGCAACTCTTCTCAATCAAAGCCTTAAAACCCGATCTGAGGAACCTCCTCACCACTAAAGGCTTCAATTCTGAAGGATGCCTTCCATTTACTATCTTACCAGACCCACCGATATACATCAAACCAGCCTTGGATGAAGATGCATTCTGGTTCAGTTTTGGCGACCATTTCCCAAGAGCCTTCAAACTGGAGGAGGATCCTCAACCTGAAGAGAATTTTTACCGATACGGTATATATCAGGTAGTCACCAAGTATTTCAAGCAGTTCCAAGATGCACACCCATACAGTTCATGGGCAGGGCAATATGCACTTAACACAATAGATGGACAACCTGTTGTCTTTGAAGAGAATGACCTGCTAGTAGTAGGAAGCTGTAGTGGAAGTGGAAATATGAAATGTGACGCAGTCGGTAGAATTGGAGCCGCGTTATATGATAACCAAGCACACGCATCCTTGTTCGGGGAAACAGACTTCAAAGTCCATGACCTTAGCTTAACACATCGAAGTGTAGACCTTGAGAAACTCATAATTTAGGGAAGAGAGGATGAACCCCCAACATACAGCCACAAAAAGGGTCTCCGCCATAAAGTATGCAATCAGAGACGTGGTAAAATTCGCAAAGGACCTAGAAGCCAAGGGAAACGCAATCACTTATCTCAACATCGGAGACCCGGTAAAATTCGACTTCGACACACCAAAACACCTCAAGTCTGCAGTGTGTAAAGCAGTGAAGGAGGGTGAAAACTGGTACGGTGCTTCAGAGGGGATTCCAGAGCTAAGGGAAGCAATCTGCAGAAAAGAGAAGCGGAGTAATGGAATCGACCTCGTGCCCGAGGACATCGTTGTGACAGCCGGCGTTTCGGAAGGAATACTCCTTACGATGGCGGCATTAATAGAGCGAGGTGACGAGTTGCTTGTGCCAGGTCCAACGTACCCACCCTACACGTCATATTCAAAGTTCTTTGGGGGAAACCCAATCTCATACCGCACCATCGAGGAAGAGGGGTGGCAGCCAGATATAGCGGACATTGAGTCGAAAATCTCTACTAAGACCAAAGGAATTGTCCTGATAAACCCAAACAACCCATGTGGAGCCGTATACGATCCCAAAACCGTAGCTGAAATCACCGAACTGGCAGATCAGAATGATTTAATCGTATTATCTGATGAAATCTACGACCGGATCGTCTACGAAGAGCAGTTCTCAAGCACTGCTCGAGTCGCCAAGGATTCCTCAATAATCGGTTTGAATGGCTTTTCCAAGGTGTATCTAGCTACTGGGTGGCGAGTTGGATACCTGTATTTCCATGACCTTGATGGCAAACTAGATGAAATCAAAGAAGGCGTAAAGAAACAGGCGAGAATAAGACTCTGTGCAAATACTCCTATACAGAAGGCCGCGATCGTTGCACTCAATGGACCTCAAGAACACATTCAGCAGATGGTGACTAAACTACGAAAAAGGCGGGACTATGCATGGAAACGACTGAACCAGATTGAAGGAATAACTTGCACGAAGCCAAAAGGTGCGTTTTACCTGTTTCCCAAGGTTCACGGAGTCGGACAACAATGGAAAACGGATCTTGAATTTGTTCTGGAAGTACTCCGCGAGACAGGTGTTCTCTTCGTGCATGGATCAGGCTTCTGTGAGACCTATGGTGCGAGACACTTTAGAAGCGTCTTTCTTCCGTCGATTAAAACCTTAGCACATGCCTTTGACTTGTTAGAGCAATTCATGATAGCCAAAAAATCATAATTTACCGGACAGATGTTCCATGGGCAGGGTCTTTAACCAGCTGGCGATATTTCTCCATTAATTTTCGAGTTACTGGACCCGGTCTACCATCACCGATTTTTCGCTTGTTAATTTCGACTACTGGAACTATCTCAGCCGCGGTTCCTGTGAAAAATACTTCATCAGCAAGGAAAAGGTCCGCTGGTGTAACGCCCTTCTTTGCGACAACGTAACCGAGTGCTTTCGCAATATCGATGGCAACCTGTCTCGTAATGCCACGTAGGGCTCCTGTTGACGTTGGCGGAGTCACCACGAGGTCGTTAGTGACTGTGAAGATGTTCTCTGCAACTCCCTCGCAGACAAATCCTTCCTTATTCAAGCATATTGCTTCATCGACTTGGGCATTGTTGGCTTCTAGTTTAGCCAAAATACTATTCAGGTAATTCAAGGATTTGATTTCGTGGCTTGTAGCATCTACAGGGTCACGTTTCACCCAAGAGATTATTGCAGTGAGGCCTTTCTCCTTCGCTTCTCTTCCGTGAAGCTTGATTTCGTCAGTAATAATTATCACTTTGGACTTGGTGCATTTTCTGGGATCAAGACCTAAGTCGCCTTCTCCTCGGGAGACAACTAGACGTATATAAGAGTCCTCATACAACTCGTTCTTCCTTAAAGCTTCGACAACGGCGTTAATCATCTCTTTTTTGGTCAATGGAATATCCAACATGGTGGCTTTCGCAGAAGAATATAAGCGATCAATGTGTTCGCGGAGCTTGAAGACGTTACCACTGTAAGCACGTATTCCCTCAAATATTCCATCGCCATAAAGGAAACCGTGATCGTACACCGAGATTTTCGCCTCAGATTTCGGGAAGTATTCGCCATCAATGTAGA
>CP070765.1:1018449-1032946 GCA_020345645.1 Candidatus Bathyarchaeota archaeon
ACGATATTCGATGGTATCTACCGGAATACTGGCTCGAACGCTTTAATTTAGACGAAGATCCTATGGAGCTTTTTAAATCACATGTTGATAAATTAAGGTTCTATCCTGAAGTACGATCAGTTCTAGGAAAACTGAGCCAGAGATATGATTTAACAATTGCTAGTAGTGCTCCAAAAAACATCATTGCCATCATGACAGAGAAGCTCCAGCGATATTTCAAGTACATCTATTCTCCAGTATCAGACTTCAATGAAGTGAAAAAGACCCCCCATTTCTATAAGCTCATCTGCGAAGCTATGGAAATCAAACCTTGTTTTATGTTACACATTGGCGATGAGTGGGACTGTGACTATATATCTCCCAGAAAAATCGGTGCTAAAAGTCTATATCTATGTAGAAGTGGAGAAAAGCGCGGAAAATCCGTGATCAGAGATCTGAATGAACTTGAAGACCACTTAGCTAATAGCACTCTCGAGTAATCCTTTCTTTGAAGCCACTCCATCATTCTTTTTTAGGTTGGGGCGTAGGGGTTGAAATTTAATCTTCTTTTAAGAGTATTGACTTTTCTTTGAAAAATCTACGCGTAAAGAAAGAAAAGGGTGTTAGTGAATTGGCGTATTGATTCGCCTATTTTTAACGATGATCACAGCCACTGTAAATATCACGAGTGCAGGTGCTATCGATGCCCACGTAGGAAACTCTGGGATCACGGTCGTCAATGGATATCTATCGGTATTGTTACCATAGATCTCGTAGGAGCTATCCCACATTCCATCGCTGCCCGTTTCGTTTTGGTCGGAACCGCTGTAATCGTCTCCAACAAGAGGATAGAGATCGGGAAAATCGTCCCAGAAGTTACCGCCAGAAGGGTAGTCATCGTCCCAAACGTTTGGATTCGGTTGTTCAATGTAAACTTGGTTTGTATTGTTGATGAAGTTGTTATGGTAGAATGTGTTGTTATACACAGACCACCCCACCATATAGATAGCGTATTCGTTGTTTGTTACGTTGTTCAGGTATATCGTGTTGTTTTGAGCCCAGCTGAAAAGGATGCCGTTAGTGTTGTTTGCGATTATGTTTTCAGAAATAACAGTTTCCATGGACGTGCTGCCCCCTATACCATCAGTGTTGTTGACGATAATGTTTCCAGAGATAATGTTGTTGAAAGATTCGCCAAACGCAATTCCACGGGAGCAATTTCTTATTTTGGTTCCAGAAACAGTGATGTTTCCAGTATTTGTAAGCGAGATACCTGTTGAAAACGATGCTATTTCCAAGTTCTTTATTGTTACATTTTCCTCCCACGCAAAAACCCAAATCTGTATCCCTGTTCCGCCTCCTGTTCCTTGAAGCTTGTATCCGGCTCCATCGATTGTGGTATTACCCCTCTCTATAACGAGGGAATCGCTAATGTCGTCGGTGAAGGTGTATGTCACGTTATCCGAGCTGGTGATGTTTGCTGTCGATGGGTCAACACTTCCGTCAGCTCTAATGTAAATCGTTCCTGGATTCGCCTTTACAGGTTGAAGGACAAATATCCATGTTAAGATACAGGCCAAAATCAGCATTGACGCCATAATTGAAACTGCTATTAACCTCAGCCTAAACACCAATCGCCAACGTATCCCACCATGTGAATTTAACATTTACCCCGTCATTTTCCTAGAAATACGTGAGAACCTGTTTTCTTTTGTGTGCACGCACATTTTGAATTTTAGGTCGAAACATGGATGCTGTTGGTGAACAGAGAAACGAGTTAAGAACTCATTTCAATCCATGCTTCGTTTCCCCACCTTCAGACATTTACACTCAACTTACCTATACAAAAATACTAGGGGTTCCAACGCAATCCTTTTACAGTTCCCGATCTCCATATGTATTGGGAGAAAGAATGCGGAATTTCCTCCGGATAGTAATTCTAGGTTCATTGCTTCTCTTTTGTTTTATTAACATCAATGTTAGTGCCGATTCGATGAAATACAAAGTTGAACCTGCCCTCATAATTCTCGAGGGGGATTATCTGGATGGTACGCTGGTTACGGTGAATGTAACGGTCGTCGACGCTATTAACCTGGAATCGTTAGACATCCATTTCTCTTGGAACACAACTTACCTGAATTACGTGGATCATACAATGAAAGTTCCAGTCGAAACATACCCTGATGGTGTGCTGCATGAGCCAATAATTCTCCTGAAAGACGAGGTGGATGACGTTGCTGGTACTTATTGGCTCACTGTTGCCACTCTAGGTGGAGACCCGTTTAATGGCAATGGGACAGTATTTGAGATGACCTTTATGGTCCAGAACCAGCCTTACTGGGACGAAGTTCCACTACCCCCGAATAATTATGTCTCGTTTCCATTACTTCTTGATGAAGCGATTACACCATGCGAAGATGGAGAAGTCCGACTTTACGCTAAACCAATCCCCGCTCTCTATCCAATGTTCAAGGTAATGCCTGAAGTCATAGGTGGGAAACACGTGAATGAAACGTTTCCAGTCGGTGTCTGGCTGACAGGAAACGGTGGAAGTGACCTTCAAGCATTCTGGGACGTCAGCGGTGCTGAAGTATACTTGCACTTTAACTCTTCAATGATTGAAGCATTAAACATCACGATTGACCCATGGGGCTGGTTTGCGTCCTTCTGGACAACCAGTATAAATGAGATCGCGAAGGAAATCAACAACACAGCTGGCACAGTCAGGGTAGCCTTCAACGCATCTGATGACGAATTACACATACCACCATTTGGCACAGGACCTATCTTCACTGTAGAGTTTAAATCGCTTCAGGAGTCATCAACGTGGCCACCGCCCTCATGTACCATCGGTTTAAAGAACCCCCCTCCCCACCCGACTATCTGCGGAATTGGGGCGCAGGTCTTTCTTGAAGGGTATCAGCACCCGGAACGAGATTACTGCCCATGGAACAACAGTGCTTCGCGAGTTCCGCTACCTCACTTCGTAGAAAACGCTACATATCATTCTCGATTCGAATCCGGCGTGATATTCACAATTCAATCACCTATCGCGAAGAACTATTCTAGAGAGGTTCTCTGGTTGAATGTGACAGCTAATATTCCCATCGACCACTGGTGGTTCACTATAAACTCAGGAAACAACACAGACTTCATAGCGAATACAACCATTACATTCGTCCAATGTTACAATAACTTAACCATCTATGCAAGCTCCTTGGAGATGGTTGCTTCTTTCAGTGTCGAGTTCTACGCTCTGAATGGAGATTTTGATGAAGATAGAGACGTAGATATCTTCGATATCGTTATACTCACAGGAACATATGGTTCAGTAGTGGGTGAACCTGCTTATCGACCGGAATGTGACTTGGATCCCCCTCCCTTCGGAAATGGTGAAATTAACATCTTCGACGTAATCATACCCGCAGGGAACTACGGAAAATCTTGCTAGTCTTACAGTATGCTGCGAGTCACGCGAATTACACTATATTATACTATACTACAATGTAATGCATTACATCAGAGATCCATGTCTATTTTTGGGTTTGGGTTTGGGAGTAAAATTTACTCCCCTCAAACGCACACCAAGAACTAAACCACACCACAATGTATTACATTATAATAATGCAATATTCCACGTGCAGTGGTGAGGTCAGCTGACTTACAGCAAAACTGTGCTTTTCGATTTGGAGGATACATTAATTCAGACTCCATGGGCAGATCCTGAACAAGTGACTATTTTCCGCCAAAAAACAAGACGAATACTTATCGAGTTAGGGGTTCCATCGACCGTACTCAGCGGAATCGAACGCTCAACCATCATGCGGAATAAGGCCTCGGAATATATTGAACAGAAGTGCGGCGAGAAGGAGGCAAACCGAATAAAGCGTGAAATCGATAACTTTCTAGCAGGCTATGAACGTGATTCAGCTAGAAAATCGGAGCTGTTTCCCGATTCAATCCCGACGTTAAAGAACCTCAGGAACCGCGAAGTGAAGATTGGGCTTGTCACGAACACATCAGCCCGTGTTGTAGAGAACGTCTTTAGGCGGTTTGATCTTGCACGGTTTTTTGATGTTGTCATAACGCGAGAGCGTGTGAGACGAATGAAACCTGATCCAGAAGGGGTCTTGCTTGCTCTTGAACGATTGGGTGCACGCCGATTCTTCATGGTTGGTGATCTGATGTTTGACGTCATTGCCGCGAAAAGTGCAGATGGGGTGGCTATCCTTGTCATCAGACCTGAACAGACGAACAGCCAACACCTATACAAGGGTCTATCTGCCGAGGTAGAAAGAACGATGCGAATTAATCGTAAGAGTGATCTCCAACCAGATTATGTAGTCAAATCTCTTGTTGACGTCCCAGAGATCATTCAAAGTGTGTGCATCTAAGGTGCTGATCTCATGTACACGTTTGTTTCCGACCAGTCTCGGTTATCTCTGAGTTGCTTCAGTTTCGAAATGAGTGATGTAGGATAGAAACGGATACGTTCAAGCTCTTCTACACTCGTGAACGTGTTTTCTGCGTGTGAATAAGAATCGTGCACTGGCTGAAATTTGCCTCCGGTAATGGTGGCTAAGAAGAATATTTCAATTCCATGGGGGTCCGGTAAGCCCTCTAAGAAATCTCGCACCCAGAGGAGACGTTCAGCCTTTACCTGCAGCCCTGTTTCTTCCTCAACCTCACGGACAAGGCAGTCATCAATTTTCTCGTGAAACCGAACACCGCCTCCGGGAAGATAATAATAATTGGCCTCCTGAGTTAGAAGATGTACAACTAGGATTTCGTTAACCTCATTGAAAATAACCGCTCTTGTTCCGACTCGAATGAATCGCTCGGTCATCTCCATCTCACCTATACGATTTTTCCTCATACATAACATTGGTTACATGTGTTTTAATTGCTGGATTAGTACTTGAATAGCACAAATCAAATGCGTTTCTATGAGTGGGGAAGCAAAACGTGAATGAGATAGGTTTCTAACTAATTTTTTCACTCTTCCACAATCCATAAGAACGGTAGGAGAGTACGTCTCACTCAGTGGCAAAGCATGGAAAGTATCATTGTTGATGTTGATGACACGCTTGTGTACACTGGGCATCGGATGCAGAGTCTCTGGCGTGAACTACTCGGTCGAAAAATTCCGCACGAAGCACTTGAGACCCTGAGTTTGGAGCAGATCTTCATGAAGTTCGCTTCACCGGAGCAGAAGAAGCGGGTGACGGAGTTCCAAAGCCGTTTCTGGGATCTTCTCTTGTGCTTGGAGGACGCTGGAGGAGCGTCGCTTGAGCTCCATAGACCGATTCCTTTTGCCGCAGAGGTCGTTCAAGCGTGGGCTTTAAACTCAGAAATCGTGTACTTAACGGGTCGCACGGAGAACATGCGCTCAGCGACCATGGAGGAGTTGAAGCGATTCGGCTTCCCAGTCGAAGGGACTCGGTTGATCATGTTTAACCCCGACGACTACGCACGTCCCAAGGGTCAGGACCCGTCAGGTCCAACGCTCGTAGATACGAAACGTCGGCTACTGGCAGAGATCTGTGAAAGGTCCCAAGTGATTCGGGCGATCGATGATTATCCTGGCTACTTCCCCATCTTCAAAGAATTTGAGATTCCGGAGAGAATTGGACTCCTGCAGAAAAAGTTCACGGTTCAACACTACCTGGATCGCGGTGCGACCCGTGTAGTCGAAAGCTGGAGAGAGCTTCAACACACGTCCTGACTAGGATCGCACGATCCCCACGATCACCAATATACATTCGCCTTTAGAGAAGGGTGAAGACTTTGCGGACGCTATCCAATGAAACAGCGCGACGCATTGCAGTCACCAAGCAACGGTTAGCTGGAAACCGGCCGCCAGCGAGTTCGGAGGGGATCATGGATGTCGTTGAGAGCTTGGGCTACTTGCAGTTCGACCCGATCAGAGTGGTCGACCAGAGTCACCGCTTGGTGCTATGGAGCCGACTGGGCCCGTACGATCCGACCGATCTGGACCACCTTCTCTGGGAAGAGCGTCGCCTGTTCGAGGATTGGGCACAGACATCCTCAATCGTCCCAACTGATACCTACCCGATTTTCTCTGCCCTCAAACGCAGTTTCGCTACGGGCAACACACCGTGGGCGAAACGGATTCGTGGTTGGACTGAGGTGAACGTGGAGTTTCGCAACTACATCCTTGATCGACTGGGAAATGGTCCGCTTTTTTCCAAGGACTTTGTCGACAAAGCGGTTGAGGATTGGCAGTCCACCGGGTGGACTGCCGGTCGCAACGTTGCCATGATGCTCAACATTCTTCGGGCACAGGGGCACATCATGATCGCGGGACGCCAAGGAGGTAAAAAGCGGTGGGCGCTCACGGAGCATCACCTGCCAGCCTGGGTCTCCCGAAAAAAGCTATCGGACCGAGAAGTCTTTCACCACGTCGCTGAAACGTCCCTTCAAGCCCTCGGGGTCGCGTCTCCAAATCAGGTCAAGCGTCACTACATCCGAGGGTGCTGCCCCAATATTGAGGCGGTTCTAGCTGAACTAGAAGAAGCGGATCGCGTCACCCGAGTGGGGATCAACGAAGACGGGCACAGATGGCGGGGTTCATGGTACATCCATACCAGTGACCTTCCACTGTTGGAAAAGCTAGTAGACAGCGATGAATGGAACCCGCGCACAACCCTGCTCTCTCCGTTCGACAACTTGATCTGCGATCGCAGTCGCGCAGAACGATTATTCAACTTCCGGTTCCGATTTGAGGTCTACGTGCCACAGTCCAAGCGGAGCTATGGGTGTTATGTGATGCCGATCCTAAAGGGAGATCGCTTAATAGGGCGCATCGACCCTGTGATGGACCGAGAACAACGAAAATTGAAGATCAACGCAGTTTACGCTGAACCCACCGCCGACGCATCGAAAGAAACAGGACAGGCCGTCTCGGCTGCCATCGAAAGCTTAGCTATCTTCCTCGGAGCCGAGAAAGTCGTCTACACCCGCCACGTGCCGGCAGCGTGGCAGCACGCTTTTCGTGCGATCGCGTAGAGTGCATATGCAGAGGCGGTAGGGAGTGTGGGGTGCAAGGAGAATCGCTATTGCCATAGTCTTTGGCGTGTTGATCTTCCTGTCTAAGAGCTTGATTCCATCGCCGATAAACAAAATGCTTATAGTGTTCCAGGCACTGCTCCTCGCCCTCAGTTCGTTAATGTTACGCGTACATGCACGGGGATTCGGGGCGACCCTTACAGGGCTCGTTGGAGGTTGTTTAACAGCTATGTGGGACATTTCCCTTGCCCCGTTTTCGCTGATCTTTGCCCTGCTCTTCGGCCTCCTCGTCGACGGACTGTTCTTCGCGTTTGGAGTCGACGGAGAAAAGAGAAGAGTGGATGCATGGAGAATCGTGGCTGGGTTAACGCTGGCAACCGCGATCGTTGGGTTCTCCAGCTACTACACTACTACGCACCTGACAGGCGTGATCCCACGGAACATCGGGCTAGAAGTAGCCATCTTAGCCATGGGTACTTTCAACGGAGCAGTAGCCGGCTACCTCACTTCTGTTATATGGAATAGATATCGAGGAAACTTCAGTCTTTAACTGTATCCGCATATTCTGATCGTGGTCTAGATTTCCGTAGGAGAACGCCTAGGTTCTCGCTAGAATCTGTGTTGGAGCGTAGGTCTGAGGGTGATAGAGAGGGTGGGCTGTACAGCAGGTGATGCCTTCCAGCAATTTTTGTGGATTCCATGTTGGATGGTTTGCGTCAGGTCTGTTCGGCATCCACATCAGATAGATGGTGAAAGCCCCCCTGTTGGGTTTTGCTTTGTTAGTTACGGTAACAAAGTCTAGGGGATTGAAACCGAGCTTCTCTATCTGCTTTTTCCTGAACCATGGGCTCCAGTGATTTTCGAGGGCCACTGTCGCGAAGCCTGACGCCTGGCTTTCACTCGAGGTCATGTCTTGGACGAGGAATGCCCCGAGATTGTGTCCCTTGGCTTTTCTTAGAACCCAGATGCAGTTCATGACAGTAACGTTGTTACCGAGTATGGGATAGTAGGAGGATTCCGCTGGAGCGTACTCTATCGTGCCCACAGGCACGCCTTTGCTGAGAAGGAGTTTTTTATGAAATCCCACGGGAATAGCACGCTGCAGATACTCCATTCTCTTCCTGTAGCGTTTGGAGAGTGGTCCGGTCAAGCACCTGTAGAGGTAGGTCTCGTATTTTTCGTCCGTCGTGATATCGATAATCTTCTTATGTGAAGAACCAAACACCATGTTGGCCATGCATTCTCACGTGTGTAATAAGTCTCTCACCACACGGTCTTCGTTCTGAATGCGTACAGCGATGCTACCGTTGAGAGGGCTAGAAGGAGGAGGATCACAATTGAGGTCGTATACTCCGGAATCACGGTGGTGCCGATTACTTCAACGTGACCATCCTGGGGGTAGGTGAAATGCACGCTGGTGTGGGTGGCATTACTTGTCTCAGTGAATTCGATGAGTTCACCGTCAAGAAGGTAGGTGTATGGGGCTCCAAGCAGTGCCTTCGGAATAGTGACGTTGCAGTATCCGAGCATAGCAGGAGGGACCGTGACGTTGAAGCTGATGCGCTTCCCAGGTTGACTGAAGGCGAAGTGGGTTATCGTTGAATTGCTCTGGATTGTAACGTTAAACGAGGACGCGCCCCACTCTACAGTGTACACATTCATCGCATGTGGATATGGCATGATATGGATGTCGTAGATTGTGAGTTTCTCAGAGGAATTCGTAGATTTCACTTCTAGAATCATCTGTCCAGGTAAATTCGGGTGCTCCAGAGTTCCTTCAAGGGCGATTCCTCGATTGTCCTCGGTCAGGCTCGCGTTGTATTCAAGAATGTTGAAAACGCTGATCACAGTATATTCAGTGATGTTACCACCAGCTTCGATTGGCAACACCCATCTTCCATCCGAGTCGGATGCTCTTTGTTCATACCATTCAACGGTCGACGTGCACGTTTGATTGCATGAGGGCGGTGCACCGCTCCCGAATAATGATATGTTGACTACAAGGTTGTTGGGGTCGTTACTCACGATTCTGAGAGTTCCATGGTAAGGATCCAGATCTATAGGGTTGAACTTCAGTTGAACGTATGCTGATTTCCCGGGGGCAAGGGTGAAAGGCGGTGTCATGGGGAACAAGGCGCCAAGGGGGGCTTCTCGAATGATCGCGTCGATGGTGTACGCGTCTCCTTCGTTGAGGGTGAGGGTGACGGAGTTGATAGTCAACGTGTCATTGCCGATGTTAGAGATGGTCGTCGTATTCAGGACTGCTGGGTAGTCCATGGGGTAGCCCTGTGGGAAGGTGATCGTCAGTGGATCAACCGAGATTGCAGGGAGTTCGGGGGTCGTAATGGTGCCAATCACCTTGATCACATGCTGACCGTTCACGTAGTCGATGTAGAGGGAGGTGTGGGTATCGTTGGAGGATTCAACTGGTGTTTTCGGAGTGTCATCTTCGAGGACCGTGTATGGAGCGTCGATCAGGGGAGTTGGAAACGTGATGTTGGCAAAGCCGGGGGTACCCGGAGTCCCTGACACGTTGAAGCTGAGGGTGGCGGAGGGCTGGTCGTATGAAAAGTAGGAGATCCTTGAGTTCGAGACAATCGAGAGATCACCTGGTGCCCCGCCGATCTCGAACGGAAAACGGTAGGTGTTGCTGCCAAAGGCGTAGAGGGTGCCGTTCGTTGAACCAATCATTGAGCCAATGTAGACTTGGCCGCCTGCAATGGCTGGGGAAGAGAGTACTCGTCCCCCTGTAGTGTACTTCCAGAGCAACGAGCCAGATACTGCGTCGAAGCAGTAGACATTGGAATCATCCGAGCCAACTATGACTTTGGCGCCTGCAACCGCGGGAGAAGACTGTATGGCGCCTCCTGTTTTGTAATCCCAGATCAACGCTCCAGTGGTTGCGTTCAAGCAGTAGAGCCTTCGATCAGCGTCCCCAGAACCCACATAGACGCGGTCATTTGCTATGGCGGGAGAAGACAGCACGGAATCGTAAGTTGTATAGTTCCAGATTTGAGTGCCTGTAAAGGCATCCAAGCAGTAGATCCTGTAATCATTCGAACTTAGGTAGACACGGTCACTGATTATGGCTGGAGTAGAGTAAATGTAGCCAATGGGAAAACTGCCTGCAGTGAAGTTCCAAATCGATGTTCCAGTCGAAGCGTTAAGGCAATAAAGCGTTTTGTCCATGGAACCGACGTAAACTCGACCATCAGCGACGGCTGCTGAACTCATCGTAATATCATAGCCTGTCTTGAACCGCCAGAGGAGAGCGCCGGTTAATGCATCGAGACAGTAGAGATAGTCGTCCCAAGAACCAACATACACGCGACCATCAGCCACCGCTGGTGACGTGTTCACGTCATTGTCAGTTCCGTAGCTCCATAGTACTGTGCCAGTTGCAGCATCGAGACAGTAAATGTATCGATCAAGCGCTCCTACATAGACTCGGTCATCCCACACGGCTGGAGAGGAGACCGCACCAAACCCCAAGGGGACAGTGTAAGTCCATTCAGTCGATCCGGTGAACATGTTGAGACAGGAGATTTTTCCATATAAGCCGATGTAGAGTTTTCCAGCGACTACTGCAGGAGACGAAGAGATGTGATGGTCCGTTGTGTACGTCCAGATAGTAGTGTTTTGAGCGGGGGCTGAGGAAGTAGCGTTTCCCGACCGAGTGAGGTCATGATGGAACATCGGCCAGTCGCCACCACCGCTGTCACTGACCGCGTACAAGTAGCCATCTGCTGAAGTGAAGTACAGGATGCCACCGACTACTGCTGGCGAGGACTCGACTTCACCCTTAGTCACATAGCTCCAGAGCTTCACTCCAGTCACCGCGTCCAAACAGTAAAGGTTACGATCGGAAGAGCCAACATAGAGTTTCCCATCCGCGACAGCCGGAGACGAGGAGATGTGCCCTCCAGTCGTAAAGTTCCAGATGTTGGCTCCAGTTGAAGCGTCTAAACAGCACGTGGCATTTCCGTAGGTGCTGATATACAGTCGACCTGAAGCAAGAGCGGGAGTAGAACGCACTGAGCCGAGGGTCGTGTAGTTCCAAACACTGGCTCCCGTTAACGCATCGATACAGAAGAGGCTTCCACCCCTAGAGCCGATGTAGACCTTCCCATCAGCCACCGTTGGAGAAGCAGAACCAACACGGGCATCAATAGTGAAGTTCCAGATCAAGGTACTTGTCGATGCATCAAGGCAGAGAACTTCCCAGCCATCCGTGCCAACGTAGACGTTGCCTTCGGCAACCGCAGGAGATGACCAGACGCCACGATCCAAGTCAGGGGCAATCCCGGTGGTGAAGTCCCAGATCAACGTCCCAGTAAGGGCGTCCAAACAGTAGAGCTTTGGACCCAACGATCCAGATCCGACATACACCCGGTTGTCGACTACTGCAGGAGACGAAGTGACAAGGTGGTCCGCTGTGTAGTTCCATAAATAGGTTCCAGTGGAAGCGTCGACGCAATAGACCCGAGAATCGGAGCCAAAGTAGACGCGTCCATCTAGAACGCTTGGTGAAGAAATCCAGGTGCCGCCATGCCAATACTTCCATAGGACTTCCCCCGTCAAGGCATCCACGCAATTCAGTTCGGGAGAAGCCTGCGAGAGAACGTAGATCCGTCCATCATGAACCACGGGATCGGTGGCGGAGGAACCAATGTAGGTCTTCCAGAGGGTGCGGTTGGTGTTGGGAGCAGGACTTGTAGAGTAGCCGGTGTGACCGAGGTCGTGGCGGAACATCGGCCAATCGTCAGGTGCATAGTCGGCGTGGGTGATCGAAGCGGTGGTCTGGTCGGTGTCCTCAGATCCCAACCCATCGTTCACGGTTACAGTGATAACGTAATTGGCGGCGAGTCCAGGGGGATAGGTGTGAAGGGACGTGTACGTTCCCGCAGTAGTCTGGTTTTCGACGAGGAGAGGTGAACCATCACCCCAACTGATCTGGATACTGTAAGGTGGTTCTCCGCCGGAAACGGTGTATTCAAGCGTAATTGAGGGCGAGTCAATGTCAGCAACGTAAGGACCGTCAGCATCCACCTGGAGGGCAGCTGGAGGAGCTTCTTCTTCGGTGTGAGGTCGAGGCGTAGACAGGTAGGTACTCGCCAACACACCTTCGCCGTCGTCGACGGTGACCGTGTGGTTTCCTGCGATCGTATCACTGGGAATAAGTAATACGGTAGCGACGCTACCAACGGAGTCGATGGTGCCACTCTGAAGAGTTTTACTGCCAAGGAGCGCAATGTAAGAAGCGTTGGGAGTAAACCCGTGTCCTACGAGGGCAACAGCTTCATCTGGGTCAGCGTAGATCGTCTCAAGTACGATGTAGGGGTCGTGTGTTACTTCTAGAGTCAGAAGTTTGGACTGGGTGAGGTTGGAGGAGGTGCCTGCTACAGTGAACTCGTACTTGCCTGCTCCGGTCCCAGAGTCCAAGAGTATTTGGAGTTTTGTCTCGAAAGGTGGGACACCGATAGTGGTGTCAAAGGAGTATTCAGACCCTGTGGGGAGCCCTGTCACCGAGAGTTCCACTGGGTTCTCAAAATCGTAGATGGAAATGAGCTGGATAGGGATTTCGACGGCACAACTCGCAGGGGGCACGCACGATCGTATCGGAGAAGCCCCCGTGTGGATCACGAAGTAGGGGTCAAAGGTGTACGCGGAGACGTTTTGGCCTTCAAAGAAAATATCGGTGTTGAAGTCACTTGGCCAAGAAGTGCCGACACGAGCGTCAGCCCACGCCATGAAAGTGCGATCCTGAAACGTGTCGATCTTCGCGGAGGCAATGCCAATATAATCGCCTAACCCGCCTTCACTCCATCGAAATACGTTTGGGTCCGTGGGTTCATCAGTAATGATGTAATTGGTCCAAGAGTCGCCTTCATCCCACGATCGGGCGAGGTAGAGGTTGAAGAGCCGGTTATTCGGGTCGTCCCGTCGATCGTAGAAGATGATGTCGAGCACCCCCGCGGATGAGACGACGGCTGCCGGGTGCAGTTGATCTTTATCATTGCTGATGGCGTCATCGTTTACTCGTATCGGTGGCGTAAGCCACGAATCTCCGCCATCGGTTGACCGAGATAAGAGGATGTCATCGTCGCCATGGCGGTCGTCGGTCCAAGCTACGAAGATTGCGCCGGTGTCGCTGCTGATGCAGAGAGTTGGTGCACTGCTGTGTCTTGCGCCGTGGTCGGTGTTACGCACAAACCACTCGGGAGAATCAACATCGGATATGGGAGTACCCATGGACCACGTTCCTGGTGCTCCGCCGCCTACAGAACGAGACAGGAGAAGCTCGTCAGCGTCAGTGATATGTGCCGAAGGCATCCGTTGATAGGTTACATACACCCAACCGCTAGGTCCTACAGCAACTTGCGGACCGTGCGTATACAACTCGCCGGGAGGACTAACCTGGAACCCTTCTTCACTCCATGTTAAGGTGGTGGGATCGGTTCTGGTGCCGCGTCTTAACCAGATTTTATAGTGGCCCACTCCGGCGATGTGACACCAGACAACGTAGATGTTGCCATCAAAGACGCCCCCAGTAGTGTCTACAGCGATCACGGGTTTGTCATTCCTCCCTGCGGAGCCGTCGTCCACGATTTGGGGATCTCCGAACCCTAACGGACCAACATTTCCGCTGATGTCAGGTTCTCCTATGCAGACGAAGATTTCGTGGTTCGCTGAGTGACTTAAGGCGACGTAATACAGATATCCAGCACCATCAAAAGCCAGCCACGGATCGCAAAACGGTGCAGCAGTAAGCGTGCCCTGTGGCAGTGCACCACCATAAGTCCACGTTTCACCGCCATCCGTTGAGTATGTGTACGCGGGACGACACTCACCCGTCGAAAAATCATTAAACCCGATGACAATGTTGTTAGGATTCAGAGGATTCACAGCGATGCTGGTCTCTCTCTGCTGTTCTGGATTCATGTAGGTGTTAACGTTTGAAGCCGAAGCTTCAACCACACCAATATCAAAGACCAAAAAGAATGAAGAAAACAAAACGAAGATAATAATGACACTTACTCCAGTTCTACCCACACGTGTATGTGACCTAAGTTTCTTTTTCATACTGCGACTGTCTCCTAACCTCTCGTTTCATGTTCCACGGAGAAAGAGTACATTGACGACGTGTATTTTTATGGTTTTTCATGGATGCGAACTCACGCTGACGTACCCCGTTTCACCTTCAGTAATCAGGTGTACGCGACAAAAACCGCCTAGATGCATTGGTCTAGCGTAGAAATTTACTTGCCAACATTATAATCGATACAAGGCTGTACGTTTGAGTAACCAACATGATCCACTTCGGATTATTAGCGGAGAAACTGATGATCTCCTGAGCGATAGAGTCCGGGTCACCCGAGGACTCGTATTCCTTGCAGAGGACGTGGAGTCTCCTGAATCTCGTGAGCACCATCAGGTCTGCGATCGCAATAACGACTACAACTGAGCTCAGAAGGGGGTACGGTCCCTG
>CP070765.1:1033046-1060227 GCA_020345645.1 Candidatus Bathyarchaeota archaeon
GAAGTGGTGCGGATTATTTTCTAGAGGCTTCGATTAATGCAATTTTCTCAAAAAAACAATGCTCTTCAGCGATAATGCGAGGGTTCAATCCCTGTTTCTTGAAGCGACGGAGAGTCGCCTCAGGACTCGATAGCGTTGACTGCATCAGCAACACTCGCCCTTCCTTAGACAAGTAGTTGGGAACCTGATCGATGAATCTCTCGATAACACATCGTCCATCGGAACCCCCTGCCCAAGCCATCTGAATCCAAGCATCGCCCTCATCAACCTCTACTGGAAGATACGGGGCATTGAAGAGAATGAGGTCAAATCCAACGCCAGATCTAATTGGATTAAAAAGATCACCGACGAAAGTTTCAACCTTCGTGCCAACAGAGTTCTGCACAACGTTCTTCCGCGTGCAGGCAACTGCCCGTGGGTTTATGTCGACAGCTAGAACGTCGCTGGCTTTTTCAGCTGAGAGGATGGCGAAGAACCCACACCCAGTACCCATGTCCATCACAGTTTCATTAAGACCCACTGAAAGGTGGTCCGCAAAGAGGAACGTGTCTTCTGCAGGAAAATACACCTCGGGATCTACAAGAAACCTATATTTGCGGAAGGTGACGCTCCTATCCAGAGAAGGCATCGGCAATAACCTCAAAATCTCGAGGTAACAAATCTCGAACCCTTCTGTCAAGATACTTGGAGACGCGGCTTCCTTCTATTAGGGGCCTAGGTTCCGAGCACGACGTCTCGATGAGTGGTTTGATTGCATTTCGTACTTTTCTGTTGCGTTTCATGAATAAGGTTCGTACGACATTACAGAACGTAGTAGTACTTACCTCGAGTCGAAGTGAGTATTTCAATCGCATTCGTACGATGTTCGAGTCGACTTCTGGTGCAGGAAAGAACCCTTCTTTAGGAACCTCATCTAATAACTCAACATCAGCTAAGCACGATGCTATGACAGCCAAAGCCCCATAGGTTTCCTCACCTTTTGTAGCGGTGAGGCGCTGGACGAACTCTTTCTGAAAGGTGAAGACAGCGGTGTGGAAAGGTGTGTTTAGTGTTCGGAGAAGGAGAGTTGATGAAATCGAGAATGGAGGGTTCGATACAATTTTATCAAAGTGTGGAAGGGGGATCTTCAGGATGTCGCCTGAAATCAGGGTAACATTGTCAAAAGCAGCTAGCTCGTTCTCCAATATTTTGATTAACGATGTATCAGTTTCTACCGCGATGACTTGTCCTGCTGTCTGAGCTAAGTATCGGGTGAGGAATCCTAAGCCAGGGCCCACTTCCAAGACAATATCAGTGGGTTGAAGGTCAGCATACCGTTTTATCAACGATAAGAAGTGCTCATTAACCATGAAGTGCTGCCCTAATCGCTGGCTTGGAGAATGGTTGTATTCCTGTAACAGCTTACGTGCCGCTCTAACAAGATTCATGCCTTAGCACTAAGGGGCTCGCGTGAACAGCCGGTATTTACTGTGTTCGTCAAGCTCTTCCACTATTCGTTTCGCGATTAAGTGCGAGGGTTCGGGGATGTTTGCTCGGACTTGAAGGTCGTGAAAACTGGCAAAGGGTTTCCGCTCACGTTCGTTGATTATCTGCCACATGTATTTCTTGCCGATTCCGGGTATGAGTTCAAGGGCGTGCATTCGAGGCGTTATGGCTTGAGCTTTGTTGAAGAAGTCAACGAAGTGCTGTTCTCCTCTAATGACCATTCTCTCAATTACCCCAAGCAACTCCATCTTAGCATTTGCAGTGAGTTCGTTTGCAGTCACTCTACCGATGATGTAGGTGATCTTCTCCCGTCGTTCCTTGCCGACATATACACGGTCATGGGGTTTGAGGACTATACTTTCCTTAACGGTTGCTTCAAGCAAGGTGAAGAACGCTTCGCCGATCAGCTGGACAACTGGCCCAGCACGATAGCCTGGTCTTGTGGCAGTCCGACCATACGGTAGGAAGTCAAGAACATAAGCATACTCTTCGTACCGCTTCTCCATAACCGCAACCTCCAAGCTTGGATCGCAGGACATCTAGTAATATAGCAAAGATTATTCTTTCTTACGGTGCTTATCCAAGAAACCCAAGATCCCCTCAAGTTTCTCGGTCTTCACAATCCTTCGACCCCCAGCTAAGAAAACCCGGATTTCAGCAATGCTCTCAGGCATGCAGTTAACTATCTGTACAGCTTCTTCATCTTCCAATTCAAATTTACTGACGAGGTCGGCTAATAACTGTCGAGCGTCCGAAGATTGTGTTTTCGCAAATTTCGAGGAGTAATCGTATGCCCGACGTTGAAACTGGTCTAGGTTCTCTTCTCCAATTGCTTCCAAGACCTCTTTCACTTCGGGAACTGTCAAGATTTTCTCTTTGAGTGCTCTTTTAGACACAGAAGACTTCCTCCCATCATCCTCGGAACGGTTCAAGGTGTTCTGGACGGGCAATGATCTGCTTCGTTGCTTTGCCTTGCGTCATCATTACAATGTATGAATCGCCTCGACGTCCTTCTACGATTCCGACTTTGCCGTGAAACCGGGTGTGCGGCATGCCTTTGTGAATACTAGAGTCTAGCCTTACAAGTACTCTGTCACCAGCCTCGTATTGTCGAAGCATTGAGCTGAGTCCAGTCTTCCCCCGTTCTCTAGCTTTTTTCTTGAGTAAAGAGCGACTTCGCTTCCTCAAACCCCTAGACTTTTTCATTTCTCAACTCTCTTTAATCGATTACTCCTAAGACATCCAGCTGGATAGACTTCGCTTCAGTGTCGATGATGCTTGCCAAACTCGGTTTGGTTCTGCCTTCATCTCCACTGATCAGCTCTTTAACATATAAGCCTCCTTGGCAGTGAAGTTTCAACTCAGCACGTCTTTTCGACAACCTTCTTAACTTCGCGGCATATATGTGCTTTTCTCGGATAAGATCAGCACGACGTTGCAATACACGCAATGGCGTTTGCTGATGGATAACCGAGCCACATAGCACGTCCTCTATACGCCTTAATTCTTCAGCAGTAACGTCCCGCGCAAACTCGACAATTGCGTTATAGATCTTCTTTGAAGCCTCAGCCTTCTTAATTCGTCTTACAACATCCTTGTCAGCGAAAACCAGTACTCCAACTTCGATCTTCCCTTCAGCGAAGGCGTTAATTTCGTTCCGGATTGTTGCCAGGTTGATAAACCGCTTCTTCGGTTCCTTTATCTCAACCACAAACGGGCGCCCTGAACCAAGCATGAGGGTATCAATGTCTTCTCGACCAGCACCATGAAAGGCGATCTCTCGACCGTTAGCATGCCTATAAACTGGGATGCCGATGAGTTCCTCAATTGACTCGGGGTATTTTTTACCAACCCAGTCACACTTCACGCAACCAGCACCATGGCATTCACTACATAACCATCGTGACTGGGGTATTCCACGAACGAGTTTACGATACCGACCAGCTACATAAAGGGAATTCACTTGAAGCGTAATACTATTCACGAAGGGGTTGACAAGAGCCACGATGTCAGGTGTATGGTGATCGACGAGCTTCTCTGTAGCGAAAGCGACTTGTTTCCCGATTACCCGACTGAAGTGACTTTTCATACTCTCGCTGTGACTGACTTGACAGCGCCCCTTAAATTCGTCCTCGCGTTCAATCACAACAAAGGGTAACTCAATTCCTACGAGAAAAGTAGAAAATTCATAATCTTTCAGAGCCTCCATCACACGAGAAGAAAGCACGGGTATTGCCTTGAAGCGTCCATTGCAGAGATAGCAGGTTAGTTCCAACTCTACGACCTTTTGGGTATCTACAGAGGTGTCATTGAGTGACTCGCAAGAGTGGGCTTCAGCGACTACTCTATTGAGCAAGGATAATGCTTTCTCGGGGTCTGAGAACAGGAGATCGTATGCTTCTAGAGCAAGTAGGGATCGTAGAATCTCGCCACGTGCATCGTTTTTCAGACCGTAACCGAGGAGAGCAAATTGTCTGCCTAAGCAATGGTTACATAGAGAGGTAGCTAACATGCAAAATACTTGATCGAGAAGGGTCATTAGCTCAATTACCCACTAAAGGCTTTGGGGAGTTTTCCCCTCTGGAGAAAGGGGATGTTTCTTCGCCGAAGCTGTTTCATCAGTCGGCGCATATTCTTGTACTGAGTTAGTAACTCTTTTACTTCTTTTTCTGAAGTGCCAGATCCTCTAGCAACTCTTCGGATTCTAGACGAAGAAAGAATCTTTGGGTTTTCACGTTCCTGCAAAGTCATAGACTGAATAATCACACGCCAGTTTTCTAGACGATCCTGAGCCATGTCAACCATGTTCTCAGGAAGGTTATACGACACGCCCGGTAACATGCTTAAAAGGCGTTTGAAGGGCCCCATTCCCTTCATCGCTTCAAACTGTTCGTACATATCGGTGAGCGTGAATTTTCCAGAGAGAATTTTTCGGGCTTTCTTCTCTGGAACCTTGAACTCTGCGTCCCGAACACGTTCAATGAGGCTCTCTAGGTCACCCATTCCGAGGAGACGCCCTACGAAGCGAGAGGGCACAAAGGTTTCAAGGTCTGTGAGTTTCTCACCCACTCCAATGAATTTTATAGGTGCACCTATTGCAGCGACAGCAGATAAGGCACCACCACCTCGAGCGGAACCATCAAGTTTAGCCACTAGAATTGACCCAATTGGTGTAGCTTCATGGAAAGCTTTTGCTTGGATAGCAGCTTGTTGACCTATTGTTCCATCTATCACAAGCATAACTTCGTCGGGTCTGATGGATCTTTCGAGCTTCTTCATTTCGTCAATCAGTCCCTGTTCTTCTTTATGGCGTCCTGAAGTATCGATGATCACAAGGTCATTGTTATGGAATATCTGAAGACCTTTTAGGGCGATCTTTTCGGGGTCCTTTGAATCGGGATCTCCGAAGACTGGGGTACCTGTTTTAGCAGCTAATTGCTTGAGTTGGTCGAAGGCACCGGGTCTAAAGGTGTCTACACAAATTAAGGCTGGCTTCAAGCCTCTCTTCTGTAGATACTTGGCAAGTTTTCCGGACGCAGTAGTCTTTCCCGAGCCTTGGATTCCGACAAGCATAACGACACGACGGTTACCTGACTCAGCCTTGAATGGGACAGCTTTCTCACCAAGAAACCGCGTTATCTCGGTATAAACGACTTTTACAACGTGCTCTTTTCGTGAAATTCCAGGTGGAAGCTCCTCGCTTAGGGCTCGCTCCTCGATTCTTTTGGAGATTGTGAGAACGAGCTGCACATTCACATCCGCTTGTAGAAGGGCTCGCTGAATCTCGCGCACAAGTTCTTTTACTACTGCTTCGTCAACGACTGGGGCTTTGAAAACGCGTCTCAAAGCGTCGTAGATCGAAGACCCGAGGCGCTCCAACACCATTCAAGCTTCACTTTTTCGCTTAGTCCTACAGCACCCTACCTAAATAGGATTTGTCTGTTGGCTCTTAAAGAAAGTGGAGGATTAGAACTGATGCTTCAATCTAAAGCCGCGGAAACAATTAATGGAAAAGCGATTGTGGCATCGCATACAACGCTGACTGTCTTCTCTTCAGATTTCGCTTTACTCCAACTCACTGATTCCTCAAGAGGCGCACCACTCAATCCGCCAGGCTCTGCACGATCCATAGTAATTTGGATAGCTACGTCTACTCCGCCACGAAAAGTGTTCGCAAATAGTCCAAAATGCTTTGGCAAGCCACCTCCTAAAATAACGATGCCTGATTTTTCAGCTTCATAAACGGCGTCCACAAGTGTGGTAACATCACCTAGGGGATCTAGCACTAGTTTTTTACCTTGACCGTAAGTCCAAAGCTGGAATCCGAGGATTGAATCAGGCAGCCCAGGACATATCACTGGTACGCTTTTCCGACTAGCTGTGGTTAGAATCGAGTTCTTGTCTTCAAGGTGATCGCCAATCTCCTTAAGGATGTGAGAGGGAGGAATCCTCCTCAATGTTTTAGGCGGCATTCCATCGAGTAAATTGTAGAGCCAGCGTTCTAGACTCCGGAACGTCTGGTGTTCCACGTAGATGTCGCCAATGCGACCTATATCTTGGCGTCGCAATTGATCATCGTTGGCTTTGAACGTACCGATTTGATGCCTATAGCCCAAGGCTTCAATTACATCGTGAACCATATTAGCACCAGTCGTGATAATAACGTCGACAAAGCCTCTTTCGATCAAATGTGAGACGATGTGTCTCATCCCTCCAGGGACTAAAGCACCTGCTAACGTGAGAAAGACCGTGTAATCAGAATCGGTGAAGATTTCTCTCAAAAGCCGTGCAGCTTTCCCGATTCTTCCTGCACCTAGGACACCGCAGGCATCCATCTCTCTCACCAGTTCAGAGACAGTGATGCCCTTCCTAATTCTAATCTGTTCTACGTCTCTCAAAGTGGAAACATCTTCTGGAGAAAGCGAAATGATTAGCTCTTGACGCGCATTATCTTTGTTTTCTCTAATATCTTCCAGTATTCAACCTCAATACCGGTACTCAGTTTCTGTTTCAGCGTCTCTTCCTCGGGATAGGTCGCCTCAAAAACTTCATAATTCTCCAAGTCCATAATCTGAACCGTACTTGGCATCAACGCAAGCACCTGCCCTGTTTTCTTCTCGATCATGGGAACTTCTATTTGAGCGTCAACAGGTCTAACAAAAGTTCGCTTTGTCCCGTCAAAGACACCTATTGCTACAACTCGTGCTTTGGCTGCACCGTGTTTTCCAGGTTTTGACTTCGTCAGGCTGGCTACGCGACAGGGTTCATTATCGATAATCACATAGCCGCCAACACGCAGAGTTCCAACATCAGCAGGTTTACTCATCCGTCAAACACCAAATCATGTCAAGTGCCTAGAGGATTCTCGCCAACTTGAATAAATAGATTGAGGTCTATGTACAATTGCACTTCACTCAATTAGGATTGGAGTTGAATGTCAAAGAAAGAGGTCATCATTTTAGACGCGTCCGCCTTTATTAGTGGATTTGACCCCCTTTCTGTTCACCAGACGCAATATACAGTTCCCGCAGTCAAAAACGAATTAATTCCAGGTTCTTTACCATGGATCCGGTTGATTACTGCTAGTGAAGGGGGAAGGTTGCGAATTCAACAGCCGAAATCCAAAGTTGTAAGGAAAATCGAAGAGGTGTCAAAGACAGTTGGCGATCTTCGAGTTCTGTCAGATGCAGATAAACAGATACTGGCTCTAGCCTTTGAACTCAAGAAGGCAAGGGAGGATCCATCAATAATCACAGATGATTATTCAATGCAGAATGTGGCCTCTAAGTTGGGAGTAAAGTTTTCTGCACTTATGACGTTGGGTATTCGCTATCGGTTTCAGTGGATCATCTACTGCCCAGCTTGTCATCGAAAATTTCCAGGAGATGTTCGAGATAAGAGTTGCAGTATCTGCGGTACGATACTTAAACGAAAACCTGTTGATAAAGTCCAAGTGTAATGAGTAGGACACTGTTTTTCAATCAGGCGGTGGTCTGGTTCCAAGCGTAAGTGGAATAGAAAGCGCGGATCTATCTCTCTCAACAAGAATAGTAATCGTTTGATCAGGCATCGTGAAGTCCTCGAGATAACTGGAGAGGGCATCACCGTTGACAATCTGGGTCTCGTTTATTGCTAAGATGATGTCATGCACTCTTAAATCTGCTCGAGATGCGGGGCTGAATGCGATTATGTCAACGATGTCCCAGCCATAAGTGGCTTCGGTACCAAGTTCTTCTGACAACTCATAAGTCATGTCTCTGCCCAGGATGCCGATCCACGAATGAGGATATTGATCGCCATTCACAAGCCAAGAGATTTCCCGAAGAATCGTATCGGAGGGGATTGCGAATCCTACGCCTGTGGAGTTCTCTATTATCGCGAAGGTCATCCCGACTACCTGCCCTTTTGAATTCAGTAAGGGACCTCCCGAGTTGCCCGGGTTAATAGGTGCACTTATCTGAATTACATTAGCAATCGCATACCCGCCAGTCAAGGTTTCCGGAATCGCCCGCCCTAGCTGACTCACGATGCCTGTAGTCATCGAGCCCACCAACTCATAGGGGTTTCCCAACGCAATCACCATTTCACCTACATTCAATAAAGAAGAGCTGACGATGGGAAGAGAATGGAATTGGGTGACTGGAGCACCGTCTACCGCGAGAACCGCGAAATCAACATACGGATCAGTACCCAATACGTGAGCAGCGTACGCACTACCATTGGAGAAGGTGACCGACAGACTGTCCGTGTCCTCAACAACATGATAATTTGTACAGATCACAAGCTGGCCTGAATAATTAAGGACGAATCCTGAGCCCGCTACAGAATGGTAAGAAGACGCCCCACGAATCAAAACGACGGAGTCTTTAACGTCTAGGTAGAGCTGGGAGAGAGAGATGTTACCGAAAGTCGTATAGTTAAAATCTTTCAGGCTCTCTGTCAAAGCAGAGATCTGGGTTCGAAGCGAAGCAATTTCGTTTTCCAGACTCCTTACGTCTGCGGAGAAGAGTTGATACGTATAGATGTGAACTACAAAACTCGCTAAGACAACAATTGCGATTGCTACAAAAGTCCCTATTGAGCTTCTGCTAGGATACGTTTGGTAATCTTCATAGGTGATTTCAGCGACACTCCTACGCAAGTTTCAGTAGGGATTCTCGTTCTAAGGCACTTTTAAGGATTCCTCGCTGATTCCGGAACATTGGCGCCGGGGAGAGGATTTGAACCCCTGAGGGTACAAGACCCACCGGCTAACTGGCCCATTTGAACCTTGGATCTCGAGGCCGGCGCATTACCACTCTGCCACCCCGGCAACAGCAGGAACCAACCGGTTCTTTGAATGAATTAGCTAATAGAAGTAAGGCATCAGAAATAAAGGTGATGAACACAAAGAGAGAAAGTGAGATACATGAAACTATCAGTCAAGGCACTTGATATCAATCCAGATGGTGTTGAAACAGCGATCACCGCTTTCATAAAAGATGCTTGTAGGAAAATCAATAGGAAAGGGATCGTGTTGGGGGTGTCTGGCGGAGTGGATAGTGCAGTAGCTGCAGCGTTGTCTGCTAAAGCTGTGGGGAAGGCAAACGTCCTCGCTTTATACATGCCTGAAAGGGAAACCCAACGAGAAATTGACAATAGAGACGTTGGATTACTAGCTAAGAAATTCGGATTTCAACTGAAAGCGGTAGATTTGACAAAGCTCCTGGAAACCATGCATAGGATCGTCCCAAACTTCGATAAGGAAGACAAAGTGAGCCGAGGGAATCTGAAGGCGCGACTCCGTATGATGATTCTCTACTTTTATGCAAACAGCAGAAACCTAAGCGTCGTGGGGAGTAGTGATAAGAGTGAAACAATGATTGGGTATTGCACTAAGTGGGGAGATAATGCAGCAGACCTCTGTCCGATAATGGATCTCTTTAAGACTCAAGTTTATCTTCTAGCGGCTCATCTAGGAGTTCCTTCAATGATAATCCAGAAACCTCCGACACCCGCTCTCTGGCCAGATCAAATTGCAGAAGCAGAGATAGGCATGGACTATGCAACTCTGGATGTGGTGTTATACGGCTTGGAACACTTCATGCCATCCAACCTTATTGCTGAGGATTTAGGAATCTCCGTTGATAAGGTCGAAAATATCAGGAACAGGTGGCTGATGTCTGAACATAAAAGGCGGATGCCAATGACTCCAAAACTAGGTTACCGAACGGTAGGACGGGACTTCCGACTTCCTTGGATTCAGGACGTTTGATAATCATGGAAGATGAATTCACGGTTGCACTTGGACAAATCTCCTGCAGAATCGGTAACAAACGGCATAACATCAAAAAAATGGCTCAATTCATTGAGAAAGCACACCGAAAAAAAGCCCGTATAATCATTTTCCCCGAAGCTTGTATAACTGGATATGCTTCCAGAGACCTCGTATACGAGTTAGCTGAGCCGATACCAGGACCCTCTGTCCACGCGTTAGAGAAGCTGACGAAGAAATTCCAAGTCTACTTAGTCTCTGGTCAACCAGAGCGAAGTGAAATTAGTGACTTCGTCCTCTACAACACTGCTACCTTAATAGGACCTGAGGGCTACATTGGGAAATACCGAAAGATGCATCTGCCGACACACAGTGTTTTCGAAGAGAAACGATACTTTCGACTAGGATATCACGCACCGGTCTTCGATACGAACATTGGAAAACTCGGAATTTGCATCTGCTATGACATCTTTTTCCCAGAGGTCTCGCGTTTACTGAGAATTCAAGGGGCAAAAATGCTTATCTGCATCTCAGCTTCACCAGCGGTCAGAAGACATTTCTTTGAAACACTAACGATTTCAAGAGCGATCGAAAACACTTGTTATCTCGCATATGTTAACCTCGTAGGAATTGAAGACGGTCTTCAGTTCTGGGGAGGAAGCCGCCTTGTATCTCCAAACGGAAGAGTCACAGTTCAAGCGAAGTATAATGACGAAGATTTGGTTTTTGGAGGTGTAGACTACTCCAAACTTCACCCGATTGAGGCGTTTGTACCAACATTGCGAGATCTCCGACCAGAATTGTTTGAGTCACTCAGGAGTCACAGTACAGAGTTGTGATGTCACGCAGACCAAATTTTGAGGGTGATTATCTTCGAAAGCAACAGGGGGCAAAGATTCAGGTCGCAACTATGTTAGTTTCTTTATGCAGGTTTCTATACGGTCTAATGCTTCAATGATTTTTTCATACGATGTAGCATACGAGAATCGTATGAACCCTTGACCATGTTGACCGAAAGCCTCACCAGGGGTAGCTACGACTCTAGCTTTCTCAAGAAGGAGTTCGGTGAAGGCTGCAGAGGTTTTCCCGAAAGGTCGGATGTCTGGAAAAACATAGAATGCCCCACGAGGGAGAGAACAATTAAACCCATCGAACTCACATAGCCTTTTCCAGATAAGTTTACGTCTTCTATTAAATTCAGATACCATCTGAGATACACATGCCTGAGGACCATTCAGAGCCGCAGTCGCAGCATACTGGGCAGGACCATCAACACAAGCAAGAGTGAATTGATGAACCAACAACATGTTGGAAATTAACTCTCTAGGACCTACTGCATACCCAACGCGGAATCCTGTCATGGCATAGGTTTTAGAAAATGAGCTCACGACGATTGTCCTTTCCCGCATGCCAGGAAAGGTAGCAAGACAATTGTGGGAAGCATCATCGTAAAGGATTTCTTCATAAACTTCATCGGATATAACTATGAGATCGTTCTCGACCACGAATTTTGCTATCTTAGATAAATCTGAATCCCCGAGGACTGCTCCAGTTGGATTACTGGGTGAATTAACGATCATCGCACGTGATTTTTTTGTGAGTAGTGATGTCACAGCTTTATCTATGTCTACTCCGAAATCGTCTTCTTCCCGAAGGGGTATTGAGACAGGCGATCCGCCTGCGATGGTAATCGCTGGACGATAACACACGAAACCAGGGTCTGGAATTAGAACTTCATCCCCAGGGTTGAGAAGACTCAATAATCCTAAAGATACAGCTTCGGTCGCTCCAACAGTCACTAGTACTTCATCGGTAGGGTCGTAGGCCAATCCATATTTTTTCTTGTATTTTTCAGCAATGGCTATTCGCAATGGTTCTATTCCGTTTGAGGGCGCGTAGTGCGTTTTCCCCCCTCGGATTGCTACTATTGCTGCTTCTAGAACATGCCGAGGTGGTGAAAAATCTGGTTCACCAATTCCTAAGTTGATTACATCAGGCATATGTTTTGTTAGAGCAAACAGGCGTCTTATACCAGACGTCTTAAGATTGCGTAGTCTCTGCGCTTTCTCATTCTTCCCGTGCAAGAAGGATCGTCCACAACCCTGTTTTACCGTTGAAGCAATAAACCTTTGCCTTGATACGTTAGTAATTTGTGCCAAGAGGGACAAAACATAAAACGCGTGTATACAAAAACGTATCCAAACAGAAGAAGAAGCTGGAAGCTGCTTTGTCTTTAAAGGAAATGGTTCAAAATTGGCTGCAAGCCCAGCTAGAAGATCCGATTACAAAAATACTCATGAAAGGAAGTAATTTAACAGTTATACAGCTTGAAACACTTTTAATTGACGTTTTAGCTGAAAATGTTGCTCAAAAGCACATAAAATACGATGAAAAAGCCACATTCAGAAGAAGAAGCGTAAAAATAACCCGTGGTGCCTTCAATAGAACACTTAGTCAAGCAAAGAACAATATCAGGAGCTCAATGTACACAATCCTATTACTCGGATATCTTGGTGTCCTCAATCATGACAGCCTAATCCATTATCAAGAAGTTTCAAGTGCACTACAATCGTATATAAAGGGGGTTAAACAGCTCGCAGAAAGCTCAAACGAAGTTGATGGTTTAGATAAACAAGCACAAATTGTAAATCTTTTAAGAGAAGAGCTTGAAAAGTTGCTTAAATAGAGATTTTAAAGGAGATTTAGTCATAAATAGATTGGAACTATCGTGACATCACACATCACATTTATTTCACCTAACGCATAAAAAAAGGACCTTTCTTCTAAGCTTCTTTTATTTAATGCCCAAATTAACGCTTAAATTGATAATAAGGTTCCAAGATAGGGTAGTGTTTTTAATTCCGTATAACAAGGAGGGTTTAAACAGGACTAATGAAACCTCGTCTTCTTGATGCGTGACGTCACATCTTTGAATCCACTCAAACCACAAAGTTTTTCTTGCTACGAAACCATTAATGTGATCCGAGACATTGGTCTCATAGATCACAACAGGTCACACCAACATCACATGTGATTTATATGATTGAATATATGATCTTTCTTGGTGTCTTCAGTGCGTTAAGTATCACAGCACTAGTAATCTACGGCAGACGAATCCACGAAGCTACAGAACATTACAGAAATGCAAGGGAAGTAATCAGCGACATACTAGTTAGCTTCAATAAACAGTTTAAGGACCAGGAAACGAAACTTAATGAAGTCGTGGATAAAGCGTCAGATCTTTCAAGAAAGCATGAGGAGAATAAAGAAAGACTCAAGGCTTATGGAACTCAGATTAAAGCACTAAGGAAAACTGACAACTCAAGTCCCGAAATTCAACAAACAACTCGAAGGATTGACTCCTTAGAAGCCAAATTTAAGGAGATTGAGAATTCGAGAGAAAGAATATTGGATGAAATTTCTTCATTAAAAAAACAACGTCAATCCACTAGAAGACAAGATCTGAAAATCGAATCTGCCATCCCAATTGGTCGTGAGAGAGCGTTATCTCCATTGACCCCAACTGAATTGGCTGTACTCCAGCTTCTGGCATCTGAGGGAGAGAAGTCTGCCCCGGAAGTCAAAGAACGCATCCGCCTTAGTAGAGAACATACAGCACGGTTGATGAAAAAACTTTACGAAAAAGGTTATGTGGATCGTAGATCTGGAAAAATGCCTTTTGTTTACTTATTAAAGGAAGAGATGCGTAAGCTGCTCAGAAAGACTGAACAGAGCAGCTGAGGAGTTAACCCGATGATCTTACGTTTTTAGTCTTCACGCTCATACTCTTCATCAATTCAGTAGCCATTCGGTACTTCCGATTGTGGGCTGAACCGTTACTCACTGCGAACCCACGGCTTACCATCCGTGCAAGGTAAGTTGAAATCGTACTAAGTGATATTTTCTCATTAAACCTATTTTCATATTCATCAAGCAAGTCTTTTGAAGAAAACCAATTGAATGGAAAGCATTTCTCAACAACATGTTTTGTTTTACTATATTTTGACTGCATTCTCATGTGTGACTCGAGTTTTCTATTATTAGTAACACCACCCAGTAATTCAACAATATCAAGAATGTTAAGAGCCTTATCTCTTGTTACTTCACCTTCAAAAGTAATCGAATATCGATTGCCTACTTCATCTAGTACTTCAACGGTTATTTTCCTTGCAGGCATTTCTACACCGAAGGAGTCATTATTTTCAAGTTCAGAATTATAGGTGTTATGTAACTTGAAAACTCTTATTTCCTCCTTTTTAAGAGACTTAGAGAACTGAACAGTGCATTTCTCGAATTCTTTTGGCTCTACAAATTCACTAATAGTCTAAAACAATGCAACCAGATAAGTAGTAGACTGCTCTTATTTTTCGACTGGAAATGAAGGGGTCTCTTCTTCACACCTTTTTGACATAAAATGACCTAAAAAAGGCAAAAGGAAGCGAAATATTTGAGAAAACAGAATGGTATTTACATGCATTTCACAATATTGTGAAAAAGAAGGATTAACCAGAGACCCCTAATTTTCCACTGCATATAAAAGATATACTTAATGTGAAAATGTTGCTTTACACAGAAAAAACTTGAAAAACAACAAAAAAATTGATGAACAGTAGTAAATACAAAAACTCCAAATAAAAAGCAGAGTATATTTTCTAATAAAAATAAAATATTTCTAGAAATATCAGAGTATATTTTCCAAAGGAAATAGAGGGGTGAGTGCCAAATTCGGTTATTTCCTATAATGAACTAGCTATGACAATACCCTTCGTTGTTCAATATACGAACCAAAGTGGACCTGCCGAGGTCTAGGTTCCTTTTTTCTGTAGTATTTGTTAATTTAATTGTAGGAAAGGGCTTATTTTTTCCAATTGAAGTGCTGGCTTTACCAGTGCATTCATGAGGGAGAAAAAGAGATATGACGATGAAAGATGCTGACACACTTGATGTAATTTTTGAAAATTTCCTTTGTAACACACCAATTTTCAAGGACCGAAATGTGCTTCGTCATGATTATGTTCCAGGTAAGCTTCCTCACCGCGAAACTCAGATAAAATTCCTTGGAATGATCGTAGCTCCCATTTTACGAAAAGAAAGGTGTTCAAACATATTCATTTATGGGAAACCTGGGACTGGAAAGACCGCAGTTATGAAATATGTGTTAAAAAAACTCGCAGAAAAGGCAGATGAATTGGGAGCAGCAGTCCAAGTTGGCTATGTGAATTGCCGTCTAGCTGGTACTCAATACAGAGTACTCACTAATTTATGTGAAATTCTACGGACTAAGATCCCTTTCACAGGTCTTGCCTTGGGCGAAGTTTTCGACCGATTTAAAAACGTCTTGGATAAACAAGCAGTCCTTTTTGTTGTTGTACTTGATGAGATAGATGAATTTGTCAAGAATAGAGGTGATGACCTCTTATACGAATTAACTCGAATTAATGAGTCTTTGAAGAATAGTAAGATATCCCTTGTAGGGATTTCAAATAATCACGGTTTCAAGAACTTGCTTGACCCACGAGTATTAAGTTGCTTGGGTGAAGAAGAAGTTGTATTTAGACCCTATAATGCATCTGAACTCCAAGACATTTTATGGGAACGTGCAGCCCTTGCTTTTCAAGATAGCGTACTATCAGAAAGTGCTGTTAGCCTTTGTGCAGCCCTTGCTGCTGCAGAACATGGGGATGCACGCCGTGCTCTTGATCTATTACGGGTGGCAGGAGAAGTTGCTGAACGAGATGGATTCCAGACAATAACTGAACGGCATGTTCGAATTGCTGAAGAACGAATCGAGCATGATAAAACCCTGCAAACCTTAACAAATCTAACTAAACACTCAAAATTCGTTCTATATAGTGTGTACCTGTTGGGAAAGGCTAACGTTCACTCGGCGATCACCGGTGACATTTACGAAGTCTATAGTGAACTCTGCAATGAGATCGGATCACCGTCCTTAACTCAGAGACGTGTCAGTGGTCTCATAAACGAACTCGACACGATAGGTCTGCTAAACGCGAGGCTCGTGAGCAGAGGTCGATACGGACGTACAAAGAAGATCAGCCTAGCAATACCTCGAACACCAGTCAGAGAGACATATTCAAAAGACGACTATCTTAGTATGCTGCAGAATTTTACTCCGACCTGTCTACAAACACACGGATTGAAAAAGAGTTAATTAAAATCCATCGGCGTGATTGATAGGTCTTCAAGGTTGAGAACTGGGATAATCCCCGGTGTCGGTTCTAAGCCTAAATTCTTTTGGTAATTCGTCTGCCTCTGCCAAGCGCCTGAATTCACTATAACCGTTCCTCTATAGGATTCATATTTCATAACATGAACATGCCCAGAGTGGAACACGTCAGGCACTCGCTCTATCACCAGAAAATCGCGGTTTCCTGGGGATATCAAAGTTCGTTGGCCATATATCGGGGCGAGATGACGACTTCGTAACATTAATCGCATT
Source organism: Candidatus Bathyarchaeota archaeon (assembly GCA_020345645.1). Taxonomy (GTDB): domain Archaea; phylum Thermoproteota; class Bathyarchaeia; order Bathyarchaeales; family SOJC01; genus JAGLZJ01. Next base: position 1,049,246 of record CP070765.1, read on the forward strand.
GCTCTCTCTGGCGAGTGAAATTCCATCCCCGGAACCGTTGCCAATACATCATCCAAACTCCTACCATGATATAAAAGAAATTCAACTCCATGTATACGTATGTTTGCGGGGTTCCCTAACGATAGGGTATTTCTATTCTCCATTAAAGGCTCAATGTATTCTTTGGTAAGTGCCGGTTGAGGTAACGCCCTTCTAGTCGCATCATGGTTACCTGGAATAATGATAACATCAATATAGTCAGGAATCTGCTCAAGGAACTTTGAAGCCAACTCATATTGTTCCGAAAGCTCTTCAACCACAAGGTCGTTGATTTGCCTTGGGTACACGCCTACTCCATCCACAATGTCTCCTGCAATAATAACATACTTCACCTGTTCAGCAATTTCCCTACTTTCCTCCCCACATTTTCCATTCAGCCAAAGAGTGAATCGATTAAATGCGTCCTCCATGAATTGTCTACTTCCTACATGAAGATCAGAGATGAGTGCCACCCTTAATGATGAATCTCCATATGTCGGACTTCTTCGCGGGAGTTCCGGAAAAAAGACCTCGTCGACGATAAGGCGACTTCCTCTTGTTTTCTGTAACCCTAAACATACTACCTGATCCAAAACTAGCGATTTAGATTTCTCTATGAGTCCAGACGCCCCATAGTTAGGAATCAATACAGTAGTACTCGCTTCCAGATCCTCAATGGTTAGAAGTGTTCCGAATCTCGTCTCGCGCTTATCGGTGATCATACATATCGCCTTCATTTTTGTCCTTGAGGCTGCCCTAAAGGCGTCTTTCAGCGAATTTGCACCTTTACAATCCATACGTTGTCGCACAAGTTTCTCTATTCGATGGAACCGATCTCGGAAGTACTTCAGATATTCTTCAATCACTCCATTGGAACTGACTTCTGCAGTTGGATCCATTATCACTTCGACATCGCTCTTCACGTTTTTCGCTCTTTCAGATCTCCGATGTTTGGGCGTAAGCCCCTGAGTCAAGGTCGTGAGAGATAAGGGATAATCCACAGGATCACCGCATGCAGGTAGCTGAGCGTCTACTACTTCCAGAAGACGTTCCTTAGAAATCATCGTAAGCTTGTGCCTTTCATCTAACTGCTTCAACATTACTTCAATGAGCTTGATTGGATCCGTCATTTCGGAGACATCGTTGAGTAAATCAAACGCTTCCTTCTCAAGATGATAACCTGCATTGAACAAGAGCGTGACCGCCTTCTGTAGTCTCTCCGACTTACTCATCCGTTGGCACCTTTTTATTTACGAAGTCCTCCGAAACCAAAACCATTTACGTTTGTATCCTCGTAACTATTTAAGGTAAAATCACATAGTACCCCTAAGCACGCCTAGAAAATTGTGGTTCAACATATGGGTCGACGCCGAAGAAAAGTCGCAAGAATCCCTAAAAAACGTTTACCACAGGTCTTTCTCTGTCCACAATGTGGCAAAGAAGCGATCCGTATCGATCTTTCCAAGGAAGAAGGCACCGCAAGTGTTGGCTGTGGTGCCTGCGGCCTCGCCGATCACCTGCCCTTCACCTCACCTACCTACAAAGAGATCGATGTTTATTGCCGATTCACAGATAAATACTATGACCGTCGAAAATCAAAAATCTGATCAACCACACTCTAAGTGTTTCACATGGTTGGCCCCATAGAAGACTATCTTCTTGATAGTATTAGAAGGAAAGGAGCAATCCATCTTACCCTTATTGATCCTGAAAAAGTGACCGCTTCTTCCTCTTCAAAGCTTGCAGAAGTCGCCGAGTCTTACAACACTACTGCAATTATGGTTGGTGGCTCAACCTCGACCCTCACAAACCACTTGGATAAAGTAATCAAAGCCATAAAACGAACCGTAGAAATCCCAATTATCCTGTTCCCCAACAATGTTACTGGTATCAGCAAACATGCTGACGCGATCTGGTTTATGTCTCTTCTGAACTCGATGGATCCCTATTTCTTAATTGGTGCTCAAGTCCTAGGTGCTTCTATGATCAAGAGGTATGGTCTAGAGCCTTTACCGATGGGGTACATTATCGTTGGAGAAGGAGGAACCGCAGGGATCGTAGGTCGGGCAGTACCAATTCCATATGAAAAACCTGAATTAGCTGCGGTTCATGCTTTAGCAGCTGAGTATTTCGGTATGCGGTTTGTATACTTGGAAGCTGGATCCGGTGCAAATACTCCCGTGCCAATTCCAATGATCACGGCTGTAAATAAGATAATCAATATCCCTCTCATCGTCGGTGGCGGAATCCGAGATGGAAGTCAAGCGGCATCGGCTGTAAGTGCAGGAGCAGACATCATTGTCACGGGGAACATTACTGAGAACGCTGGACCTCAGAAAAAACTGAAAGAACTGGTAGACGCAATATCACCTGGAAGTGAAGGTACTTGTTAACCTCAGACTCCAAGGCACCAAAACTACCACCTTTGTATAGAATTTCTTAGCATAGTTCAGTGAGAAAGATTCAAAGCCAAATCCGCAGTCTTGCTGTAGCTAGGTGCCTTTCTTGAAAGTCGCGATGCATAACGATTACAGCCAATACCTGATGGTGCTTGAGAAAGGTCTTTCACACCTATATGACATCGCTGAGAAAGCTCGTAAGAAAGGATTTGATCCCGAAACTAAACCAGAATCGTGCATTGCAGCAGATTTAGCTGAATTAGTTGAAGGGCTTGTTGGTCCTACAAACGTTTCAAGTAGCATTAGGATGTTATCCAACCAGCTTCCACGAGAAGAACTCGCTTTCAAAGTTGCAGAACAAATCGTTTATGGAAAATTTGGACACATGGAGGCTCAGCAAGCAGCTGAACAAGCACTACGCACTGCACTTGGTATATTGACCGAAGGAATTACTGCGGCTCCACTCCAAGGAGTATCCCAAGTTCTAGTAAAGGAGAATTTTGATAGCTCAAAGTACCTAGCAATCTACTACGCAGGACCAATCCGATCCGCGGGAGGTACCGACCAAGCACTCACATTAGTGCTTGCAGACTTCGTTCGGAAGCTTCTGGGCTTGTCACGATACAGACCTACTGAGGAAGAGATCAACCGATTCATAGAGGAAATCCGAACCTATGAACGAAATGTCCCTCGGGGGCGTTTCCAGTACCACGTGACTGACTCCCAACTAAGATTTGCCCTAGAATCAATACCTGTAGAAGTAACAGGAATCGAATCGGACCCTGTTGAGGTTCAGACTTTCCGTAATCTCCCACGAATCGAGACAAATTGTGTTCGAGGAGGAGCCCTCCGAGTATTGAACGACGGAGTCATCGGTCGTGCCGCTAAAGTCTATACAATCGTGAAGAAATTAGGACTTGATGGCTGGGATTGGCTACAACAGGTGAGGGGTGTCACAAATCCGAAGGAAGAGAAATCCGTTGGTTTCTTAGAAGACATAATTGCGGGACGCCCCGTCTTTTCTTTTCCTTCAAAACCAGGCGGCTTCAGACTTCGATACGGTCGTGCAAGAAACACTGGACTCTCTGCAGTAGGCGTGCACCCTTCAACAATGATTGCTTTGAAGAGGTTTCTAGCTGCAGGCACACAGATGCGCCTTGAGCTACCTGGCAAGGGGGGCATCGTTATGCCAGTAGACTCTATCACTCCTCCAACGGTCCTACTCAAAGATGGCTCGGTCATTCTCTTATCGAAGGAAAAACAGATCGAGGATGGACAAATTGACAAAATCCTCTCGCTCGGTGACTTACTGATTAGCTTTGGCGATTTTCTCTACAACAACCATGTTCTCTGCCTATCTGCGTACACTGAGGAGTGGTGGGTCGCGGAATTGAAGGAAATCATTGCTACCCGCTTTCACGGAGATTTCAAAGCAGTTGCCAAAACCACCAGAATCCCTATACCGCGACTGACCACCTTATTAGAGAACCCTTTTAAGAATCAGCCAGATGCAACCGAAGCTGTACAGCTTTCCAAAACTTTATCGCTCCCCCTACACCCCACACACAGCCCCGTTTGGTCTAACATAACGCCTCAAGAGCTTGGTGAATTACGTCAGGTTATCTGTAACTCGAAAATTTCACGGAAGAATGGAAGAACTACTCGAATAACAATCAAGTTTGAAGCCAAGATTAAAAAAATGTTGGAACGCTTATTCCTACCACATAATATTGACAAGAACACAATCGTGATTGAAGAAGGACTCGCTTATGTGCTAGCATGCTGTTTAAACGTGGATTCAGACAAAGAGGAAGTTGATCCCACAGTTCCTACTCTCGAAGCATTAAGACGCCTATCTAACATACCGATTCGTGCTAAAGCACCAACAACTGTTGGTGCTAGAATGGGTCGCCCAGAGAAGGCGAAAAGGAGAGAGATGAAACCAGCCGTACACCTGCTTTTCCCAGTGGGTTTAGCCGGTGGATCTCAACGAGATTTAATCTCTGCCTCAAAAAAAGGCGTTATCCACATTGACTTAGTCAACCGATACTGTCCACGATGCCAAGGCAGATCACATCTAAGCATGTGTCCATCTTGTCAAGCTGAAACTATAATTTCCAGGGTTTGTCCTCGTTGTGGGCAACCCTCTGATAGTGACATATGTAGAAAATGCAACGTCTCTACCCAAGGTTTCAGACGCCAAAGCATCGACTTAAAGACTACAATCAAGAACGCCTGCAACTCTCTAACCGTGAATCTGCCAAAGATCGTGAAAGGCGTCAAAGGTCTTTCAAACGAAGACAAGATTCCTGAAGCACTAGCAAAAGGAATCCTGCGTGCTAGAGAAGACCTATCCGTTTATAAGGATGGAACAACGCGTTTCGACTCCACAAATGCTCCCTTGACTCACTTCAAACCATCCGAGATAGGGGTTTCTGTTGAAATTCTTAGAGAGTTGGGGTATGATGCTGATTTCAACGGTAATCCCTTACAGCAAGAAGAGCAAATCTGTGAGTTAAAAATTCAGGATGTGCTCATCCCCCGGGCGAATTCTAAATATTTTCTTCGGGTCGCACGCTTTCTTGACGAACTCCTTGAGAAACTATATGGTCTGAAGAAATTCTATAACCTCCAGCAGGAAGCAGACTTGGTCGGTCACCTCGTAATAGGTTTAGCTCCACATACATGCGTTGGTATTCTTGGGAGAATAATCGGGTTTACTGAGCTCAATATTTGTTACGCCCACCCACTATGGCACTCAGCAAAGCGCCGTGATTGCGACGGAGACGAAGATGCTCTCATGTTGGCTATCGATGTATTATTAAATTTCTCACAGAGCTACCTTCCATCAAAAATTGGCGGGATAATGGATGCACCCCTCTTCATCATCCCTTCCGTCAATCCGGCAGAGGTCCAACGACAAGCTCATGAACTAGATGTAGCTGGAAATTATTGTAAAGAATTCTATGACCTTACTTTGCAGGCACCTCCTCCTCGGAAAGCAATTCACTTGATTGATTTAATGGCAGATCGCCTTGGAACAGAAGCACAATTTGGAGGGTTGCGGTTCACAACCCCTGTCTCAGACATCAACATCGGAAATCGAAAAAGTCGATATAAGACAATTGGGAAGATGAAAGACAAGCTAAAGGAGCAACTGATGCTTGCTGATCGAATACTCGCCGTCGACGCACGCGAAGTAGCACTAAAAGTCTTAACCACACATTTCCTCCGCGATATCTCTGGAAATCTCCGTGCTTTCGCAACGCAAGGTTTCCGTTGTCGAGTATGCAATAAACGATTACGACGCATTTCATTGAAAGGCAAATGCCCGACCTGCGGAGGAGCGTTAACTTTGACTGTATACCAAGGGGGCGTCGAGAAATACATCTCTGCAGCCCGATTCTTAGTAGATAAATATAAGCTACCTGATTATTACCGAAACCGGATCAATCAGATTGAAAAAGAAGCCAGCTCCCTTTTCGAAGGCAAGAAACCGAAGCAGGTCGACCTTTTTAATTTTACTTAAGCCTTTTCAGCTCGAGAGCCCCAGTCTTATCCATGCCTACATCAGAGAAGGCGGACATAGTCTTCCACCCAAAAGCCTATCTCGCGAGTATAAGAAATGTTAGACGCGGACTTGATTCCCGAAGCAAGATTCTCAGGATCCTTGAGACGAAAGGTACGACAGCACGCCTTCTCTCGAAGAGAACAAAACTGAATTACAGCGTGGTTCTTCACCACCTTAACCTATTAACGCTCGAGAAGATTGTTATGAGACGTAAGGAAAAGAAGCCTTACATCTGGAAGCTGACTGGCGCTGGGCAACAACGCCTCATCTAAAATGGCACCTACATGGCAATAAATTACACTTAGGGCACCGATTAGGATATTTCTCTAGAACGGCTCGTTCCAAGTTGATTTCCAACAAGTTGGCAAGAGATGCAACCCAAGCAATGACATCTGCAAATTCATTTTTCAACGCCTCCGTATCCGTACTCTCCATTGCTTCCCCAAGCTCATTGATTTCCTCTTTTAACCAACTGAAGGTTTTTTCTGCTCCCCGTCTGGAATCGCTGTGAAAATAAAGACGCTGCATCATTTCCTGAATTTCCGTTAAAGATGCCGTGATTCTGTCCCTCTGAAGGTTCTTAACCTTGATTTCCTACTCAGATACGTTTTCCACTCATTAGAAGCAGTAGTGAAGTTTGGAGTACTCTTTCCGGAATTGGGTGACATCGTGCTTAACTGTTGCAGAATTTTCCCCTTTAAGCACAACGCGTTTCATAAACTCAGCAAGATCCTTCATCTCACTCTCCTTCATTCCAAGTCTTGTTACTTCAGATGTACCTAACCGTATTCCTCCCGGATTCATGAAGTGGCGTCCTTCTCGTATATCCCAAGGCAGGAGATTGCGGTTGATGATGATGTTCGCTTTCTCAAGACCTCTTTCGATGGTCCCTCCATCCCCTTGTTCCGTCACGTCCACAAGAATAACGTGAGATTCAGTAAAACCCTTGTGTTCAGCCAGTACTTTGAACCCGACCTCGTGGAGTGCTTGTGCCAAAGCTTTCGCGTTTTTCACGACCTGTCTTGAGTAATCCTTTCCGAACTGCAGCATCTCTGCGCAGGCCAATGTTACGCCTGCCAGTGCATGTAGGTGGTGATTGCTGACCATGCCAGGAAACGTTGCTCTCTTAATTTGTTCACTGAATTTTTCCCATGAAACTACACTTCCATGTTGTGGACCGAAGAACGTTTTATGCGTACTCAAACTCATCACATCCGCTCCTTCTTTCAGAGGGTCTTGGAATATTTCACCTGCAATCAATCCTGCTACATGTGCAGCATCATAACCAATTGTACAGCCAACATCGTGAAATACGTCAGCAAGCTCTTTGATTGGATGTGGAAAAGGGAACACGCTGGCTCCAAACATCACAAGTGAAGGCGTTTTACCTTCAGTAACCAACTTTCTAACACGCTTTTCTGTTCTCTCAACATCAATGTTTAGCTCTCTGTAATCTAATGCTAAGTATTGAACATCCAAACCACGGACTGCTCCTGCAGTTCCTCCTAACCGCTTTTTCCCAGTAGTGATGTGACCTCCACAAGGTATTGACAGTGCCATCATCGTGTCTCCGGGGTTTGTGAAAGCTGTATAAATAACGAGATTTGAGACCACTCCTGAAATTGGACGTACATCTGCGAACTCTGCTTTGAACAGCTTCTTGACTAAATCCAAACAAAGGAGTTCTACCTCATCTATGTATGTGCATCCTGCATAGACTCTCTCTCCTGGCCAACCCTCAGCATAACGGTGCCCAAAATCGCTAGCCAACGCTTCCCGTACTGCTGGACTGGACACATTTTCGCTAGCTATAAGTGGAATGCTCTCTTGAAACCATCTTTCATGTGCTTGAAGCAGTCTAGTTGTTTCTTTATAGGATTCAAAAGCTGACATGAATCAATCTCCGTTTCTATGAAAAAGCAGGTGCGCTGACATAAAGCTTCGGGCTTTAATTTTGTGTTAGTAAGACACCGACCTTACTACTGTCTAGGAGCTAAGGAAACCTACAGACATTAAATTTTAATGTGGGCTGGAATAAGTCGCGTAACATTAATAGTCAAGTAGGCTAGTAGGCATATCGACATAAGTGCGAAGATGATGCAGTTTGAGTAGAAGAAAGAGGCGTGAAAGTGGGGCTCCAATGCCGGCTGCAAGTGCGGGGCTGCTCCGGTTCTTTGAAGAAGAGACAAAAGGTATCCAACTAAGACCAGAAATCATTGTAATCTTCTCAGTTGGTCTCATTGTCCTGTGCGTTCTAGCGCAGGTCTACTTCTTTGCTGGTGCTTGAGAAGCAACTACTCCTGCCCTTTATGGAGTACTTCTATCCTCTGAACTGAAATTAGATTAAGGAATATCTCGCTTCGGTCTTCCCTACCTGCTATCTGAGGAAGGGGGTTTGCTATGGTTGTTCGGAAGATGACCGCCTCCGCGTCAGACAGCCAGATTCCTGGGGGATCGTGGGTGATGGCGGTGAGGGTCCCCTCAAAACCATACGTTTGACTTAAGACAACAAGTAGTTTTCTTCCCACGTTCTTCTCTAACATGTGGAAGATTGAGGGTGGTATGTTTTCGACAGGCATTGTCACAACAAACTATGATTTTTTTCGGGATAAAGCTTTACCCTTGGCTCTCATCTAGAAACGAGTAGATAAACACTTTTAAACTTATCAGAGAATCGATCTGTTTAACCTTGAAAAGTTTAGACTACTCTATAGAGAGGGCGGAGAAGCATTACTCTTCACTATTTTCGTTACCGTCAATGCCGCAAATCATTGCCCTAAATTTCTTGTTGTGTTGCCTAAGTGCAGCCTCCGCGATCCCGATTGTGCCTTTGGGGTCTAGTTTGTTTCTATGGGTCCAACTTGTCTTGCTGCTTTTCTGTCTATCCGCGGTTTCAGACTTCATCGTGTGCTACGCTGTCTTTAGTTCTGATCTAATCTATAATTTCCGTCGACTAGCTGCTTTGTCTATGCTCTCTAACTTACTGTGGCTCTGTCCACTCTGGATTGGCTCCGTGCTTGCCGTGTTTCTTAATTCTGCGAAATTATGGGTTTATTTCTTCTTGATCGGGTTTAGCATTGTCTGTATTCTTCGGATGATCGTTTTTCTTTCTACCTCTTTCATGTCCTATTGGAAAAACTTCTTCTCCTCGGTCATGCAGCCAATTCTTTATCTTTCTCCAATGCTATTCACCTCTGTTTTCATCGGAGTCACTTTTAATCTTGGTGCACTATTTCTTTTCCTTGGGGTCTCCGTACTCATATCTATGGTCTCCGCTTCCGTTTTCACTTCTTCAGTGGACATCGTTGGTGTCAAGAACCTTGGTATTCCTACAATGTCAATTCTGAAGGCTTTTCTGGCTAATTGGATGGAGGATATAGAATTCCACGTTGAACGTATCTTCGAGAAATTCGGGACAAAACAGGTGATCAATTACTCTGTGATCGCCTTTGAGTCAGCTGATCGAATAACATCGTTGATTGTAGTGCCTTCTTTCCATCCTGGACCGTTTAGGAACGTCGGAAGCAGTATGCTACCATTCTTGATACAGAACGCTTTGGAGAAACGCTTCGATTGTACCGTAGCTATACCTCACGGTTTATTTGGACACGAGTTTGATCTTGCTTCTCAAGAACAGAACCAGAAGGTCTTGAATCGGATCATGGACACTATTGCGTTCAGTGATTATTCAAGGAAAGCAACACCCTTTGTACGAGTTGAGAGAGACTCTGCTTCTGCGAGTTGTCAGATTTTTGGGCATTGTGCCGTTGTAAGCCTTTCGTTAGCTCCTGAAACCACTGAGGATTTTCCAGAAGAGGTGGGCTCCTATATCTTAGAAGTAGCTTCCCGGTTCAACCTCGAACACGTTGTGGTGATTAACTCTCATAATGCAATTAGACACGAGTTCGATGTCGCGAAAGTTGTGAAACCGCTGAAGGACGTTGCTCTGACTGCACTTGAGGAAGCCTCTAAACAAGAACCTTCCGAGTTCAAAGTGGGCTCCATGAAAGTTACGCCGAGTGAGTTCAGCTTAGAACAAGGGATGGGTGCAGGCGGGATCTCGGCTTTAGTCATTAGGACCAAGAATCAGACTGCTGCTTATATCACCATTGACGCAAACAACATGGTCTCGGGGCTGCGGGAGAAAATTCTGAAGGCTATTGAGGACTTGGGTGTTGATATTGGTGAAGTGTTTACTACTGACACCCACTCTGTGAACGCTGTTGTGATGACGCGTATGGGGTACCATCCGTTGGGCGAAGCGATCCCGCATGAGCAGCTGATCAGCCACTGTAAAAACGCAGTCAAGGAAGCAATAATGAACATTAAGGTAAGTCGCACCTCATGGTACACCGAGCGGGTTACTGATGTGTGTGTGATAGGTGAGAAGCAAATTGAGGAGTTGGCTTCTCTGGCAGATGAAGCTCGCAAAAGAGCAAGGAATGTCGCATTTCCACTCTTTGCAGCCACCGGGGTGGTGTTAGCTTTTCTTATGACTCTTATCTAGCCACCTTCATTTACGTATTCTTCGGAGTAATCTGTCCCACCGCTTGTCCACGATCTTTTGGATATTCTGAAGCATATGCTCCGCGTCTTCTTTGAACAAGTGTCCGAACCGACGTTGTGTTTTAAGGTAGTCTGTGACTGGTTTTTTCCTTTCAGGTTTCATTGCTACTATCTTACTATAAGGTGACAGGCTATATTCTCCTTCTATTGCTTCCCACAAGGGAAATACACAAGTTTCAGTTGCTAACCTTGCGATTTCGATCGTTTTATCTGTCTCATAACGCCAACCTCTGGGACAGGGAGCAAAGACGTGAAGAAATGCAGGTCCGTCTACTTCCAACCCTTTCCGTGCTTTTGACATCAAGTCTTGCCAGTAGGCGATCGATGCAGTTGCGGTATATGGGATTTCGTGGGCAACCATTATGTCTGCAATCGGTTTCTTGAGCTGCAGTTTTCCTAGTTGGTTCTTTCCTGCTGGTGATGTAGTG
>CP070765.1:1060327-1063942 GCA_020345645.1 Candidatus Bathyarchaeota archaeon
AGCACGAAATAGGCAGCCACGTATATGCTAATGCTTATACTACTCAAAAAATACACATGTGGTCTCGGGAGAAACCATGATTGAATCAGATGATCTTCCGAACCAAGTCTTGGTGCGGGGGGTGGGATTTGAACCCACGAACCCCTACGGGATAGCCGCCTCAGGGCTACGCCTTTGGCCATGCTTGGCAACCCCCGCATGCAGAGACTACTGATAATGTCCAAACAAATTAAATGTTATCAACGAAGCTGCGTCTGAAGCATGAAAGACTATCCATTGTTTGTTCAGGTTTTACCATACTCAGTATCGTGGAATTTCGTTCTGGTCCAGTGCTCTCGCTAACGCTGCTAACGCAAGAAAATAGGATGGGAGATCGCAGAGTTTCCCTTTGAACATCTGCTACTTCTGAAGGGTGATCTCCAGCGTTGAAACGTTTCTCGGGTTTCCGCCTTCCCTGGGTGCGATTTCCTCGGTTCCGATTGAGATAGAGTGCACTTTAGCGTCTTTGAAGAATCGGGTTCGAGTGATTTCAGCGACATCGACGGCTGTACTGATTGCGCGACCGCGTGCCTTCAGTGTAACGGTGTTGTCATCGCCCATGTTGAACGCTGTGATGATGGCCATAACGTAGTTCATTGGGGGCTTGTTTCCGATGTAAACGATGTTGGGGCTTCGTGCGTCTGCTGCTTTTTTAGGGGCTTTAGCCTCTTTTGGTTCAACGACTTTTTCGCTTTCCGCTTCAGGGATAGCTTCGCTTTCCTTTTTTTCGTCCTCTGCCATGCAATACACCTCCTTCATAGTTCTTCTATTGTTTCATTTCCGTATGTTGTCGGTTACGCTTGCACTAATTCGCCTGTTGCGAACCTATTTCCAACTTTTGTAACTCTGAATTTAACGAGTTCGCCCTGCTTAGCGTTGGGCACAAATATGATGAATCCTTCAATTTTCGCGACGCCATCGCCTCTTCGGCTTACGTCTTCGATCTTGGCTTCATATTCTTTGTCAACTTCAACCGGCTTCTCTCGATGGTTGGCATATGTCATTGCATCACCTCAATTGTTCCGTCAGCTAGATGGCTTGGAAAGGAAGTAAAACCGTCGGTACCGTTCTACCCTTTGGGAAAGCGCCTAACTGCTGAACCACGCTACCTTCTCTCCTCTTTATTAACCTTTGTATGTAAAATTCCGGAAAATACGGTCGTTGGCAACTACAAGTAATCCACCCAAGTATACGATCAGGGCTTCTGCCAACTTATTCAGTACTGGAGTTCCATAGGTATTGAAAGTAATCTGAGGCGAATTTCACTAACCCTGTGTGGTTGCTCCAGACAACCAGGACAGGTTTCTCTTCTTCACCAAGGAACAGTAAGACTTCTCTGCGGTCCGCAATCACTCCTCCTCCGAATAAGTGATCTCTTCTACGGACCTCAACGTTTCCTAGGTGCTCGATTCTGCTGAGGCCTTCAACGCGGTCTGTAATCATTATAGAAACTTTGATGTTTCCGACTCCAAGGCTGCCTAAGAGGGGTGCTGCTTTCTTCGCTAGACCGCTGACGAACTGTGGTGCAGCGATCATCACTTCGCTGCGAACTCTACTTAGCATCTCGTGAAGTTTGCTTAGAACGCTGGCTTCTCCCCTGAGGATCCAGATGTCGGGTCTCTCACGCATCTCTCTCTTCTCGTAGAGCGGCTGCAGTTCATGGTGAAACGCGTTCCCCCACGTCTCAATCTTCTCCTCAAACCTCCTTTTCGCGACCTCAAAAGCCTCAGAAGGTGGCTTGGGGAAATACCGTCTCGGTCTTCCCTGCTCGACATCCACCCATCCTTTCCGCTTCAGACTATTCAGAACCTCGTACACCTTGGAGAATGGAACCTGCGTTCCTTCACTGACTTCACTCGCTGAAAGCACCCCCCGTTCAATCAACGCCAAGTAAACCGAGGACTCGTAGAGGGTTAGCCCTAACTCCTTCAGAACTCTCCGTGTCTCCATGTTGAATTCGGGACTCAACCTTTTCACCTTCTGAAACTTCGGAAAACCCTCAAATAGTCCCTCTCTTAAAAGCTTTCACAACTGTGAGTGGTGAAATACGTGCCCTTCATCAAGGAAACTACGAGTATCTGTCCTGAATGCCTCTCGGTCCTCGACGCGAGAATCTACGAAAAAGGCAACAAGGTCTACCTTGAGAAGACCTGCCCTGAACACGGGAAATTCACCGCCCTCTACTGGAGCGACTACGATCAATACCAACGGGCGGCAGAATACGGAGTCGAAGGTAAAGGCGTGGAGAATCCCCGCACCAAAACCCTGAAAGGGTGCCCCCAGGACTGCGGACTCTGCCCAGAACACAAAAGCCACACCGGTCTCGGCATTATCGACGTGACAAACCGTTGCAACTTGAAGTGTCCCGTCTGCTTTGCAAACGCGGCGGCAGCCGGATACGTCTACGAACCGACAGCAATGCAGATCGAAGAGATGCTACAAAACCTGCGTGCTAACAGCCCCATTCCAACAACAGCCCTGCAGTTTAGTGGTGGTGAACCGACGATCCGAGACGATCTACCATCTTTGATCCGAAAGGCGAAGGAGCTAGGCTTCCGCCATGTGGAAGTGAACACTAACGGCGTTCGCCTGTCGAAGAGTGTGGAGTATTGTCGAACCCTGGATGAAGCAGGAGTGAGTACTGTTTACCTTCAATTCGACGGGTTAACCAGCGACGTCTACAAGTTCACGCGTGGCGTCGACCTCTTGGAAACCAAGATGAAAGCCATCGAGAACTGTCGGGAGGCAGGGTTGGATAGCATCGTGTTAGTTGTGACGCTTGTGAAGGGGGTGAATGACCACCAACTCGGGGACATTATCCGGTTTGCAGTGGAAAACTTTGACGTTGTTCGGTGCGTGAATGTTCAACCTGTGAGCCTCTGTGGAAGGCTTCCGGAGGAGGAACGGAAGAAGATGCGGATCACCATCCCGGACTTCATGCGTCTCTGCGAAGAGCAGACAGAGGGAGACGTGAAAGTCGACGACTTCTACCCTGTTCCAGCAGTTGTGCCCATCGCGAGAGCGATCGGTGCAGTGAGAGACCGCCGATACGTCGAATTCACCGCACATCCTCACTGCGGCATGGCCACTTACCTATTCGTCGAGAAAGGAAAGATAACGCCAATCACCCGGTATGGTAACGTTGACAAGTTCCTCGGTGCGATGGAGAAAGCGTATGAAACCGCTCAGAAGGGACACACGACACGTGCGAAAATGCGGTTGATCGGCGCCCTCAGACATGCATCTTTCAGTCTCCTGAGAAAACACCTGCTTCCGCTCCTAAGCAGCGGTAGTTACGAGGCCTTAGGTGAGCTTCAGAGGAAGACGGTTCTCCTCTCTTCCATGCACTTCATGGACCCCTACAACTTCGACATCGAGCGCGTTCAGCGTTGCTGCATTCACTACGCGGTTCCAGATGGTCGGATCATTCCGTTCTGCACCATGAACAGCATTCATCGAGAAGTGATAGAACGCGAGATGGGCATTCCACTCAAGGAATGGGAGAATCAGCGAAAAACCAAGATCGCAGCAGTCGCCTAGCGGAAAAAGCCTTTAAGCCACGCATCCCTTTGAAGA
>CP070765.1:1064042-1074132 GCA_020345645.1 Candidatus Bathyarchaeota archaeon
CGAGGTTCAATCCTGTAGCTTCGTTGATCTTGAAGGCTTTAACAAGCCGTTTAACATGACCACCTAATAACGTATGTAATCTCGCTTCGTAAGCGGAGTTAATTATCCTGTTTAATACGCCTTGTGAGATGTGCGTCAAATCATAGATGAAACTATAAGGCATGGTTCCACACGTCAAGTATGACGTGCGTCATATTTAAATCTTGACGCAGACCTCTCACCTAATACCTGAAAAATACATAAGAATACGAGCTATATTAGTCACCAACTTGTCAGGGTTATTTATGAAACAGGCACAAACGCCCACGAAAGCTGGGAAGATTGGAATCATTGGAGGAGGACCTGGAGGATTAAGCTGCGCAATGCTTCTGGCACACAAGGGATTCGATGTCACAGTTCTCGAAAAAGGAGACGAAGTAGGAGGAAGAAATGCCCGTCTGCAACTTGGAGAGTTTTGCTTTGACGTTGGACCCACGTTTCTTATGATGAAGTTCGTGCTCGAGGAGCTTTTCGAACTTTGCGATCGACAAAGCACAGATTACTTGAAATTCACAGAAATCGATCCGATGTATCAACTCAGTTTTCCAGACTTCAACATTCAGATCAGCAGCAACAAAGAAAGGATGAAGGAGGAACTGAGCCGAGTATTCCCTGGAAACGAAAAAGGGCTGGAAGATTTTTATTCAAGAGAGAAGGGAAGATACGAGAAAATCATTCGTGCTCTTTACAGGGACTATTCGAGTCTGCGATCATTTCTCTCCACTAAACTCTTAACCGCTTTACCTTCACTCTTTCTGGATGGCTCCGTTTTCGATAATTTAGGCAACTATTTCAAAGATGAAAAAATACGAGTCTGTTTCAGTTTTCAGTCCAAGTATCTGGGAATGTCCCCGTGGGAGTGCCCTGCCGCCTTTACCATGATACCTTTTGTTGAACACGAGTACGGGATGCACCATGTCATCGGTGGCCTAAACCAGATCTCCGCTGCGATGGCTAAGGTCATTGAAGAAGAAGGGGGAACCGTAGTCACTCGCACGAAAGTGCGAAGGATAACCACGCGAGGAAAAACCGCCACTGGCGTACAGCTGGAGGACGGCAGGAACATCCAGTTCGACCGAGTAGTTGTGAATGCCGATTTCTGCTATGCGATGAACAACCTCGTTGAGCCCAACCTTCTCCGAAAATATTCTCCAGCACGAATTCAGAAGAAAAGGTTTTCGTGCTCAACGTTCATGCTTTATCTAGGTGTCGATAGGAAATACGATGCACCACACCACAACATAGTATTCGCAGAGGACTACGTTGCCAACCTCGACGACATCGCACAAGGAAGGCTTTCAGAAGAATTCTCCTTCTACTTGCAGAATGCAAGTGTCACTGATGATACATTGGCCCCAGCAGGAAAGTCAACTATCTACCTGCTGGTACCCGTTCCGAACAACTTCAGCAACATCGACTGGCTCAAGGAAAAGGACAATTATAGAGACAAGCTGTTGGAGGCCGTTGAGAATCGAACTCCCATGGGCAACATCAGAGATCACATCGAGGTGGAAAAAGTAATCACACCCATTCAATGGGAGCAAGAATACAACGTCTACAGGGGAGCAACATTCAACCTAGCACACAACCTTTCGCAGATGCTCTATTTCCGACCTCATAACCGATTTGAGGAACTGAAAAACCTCTACCTCGTGGGAGGAGGAACTCATCCAGGAAGCGGTCTACCTACGATATACATCTCTGGACTTGTAACGGCAGAGTTGATATCCAAGGAATATCACCACGCTATTTCTCGAAGGTAGCGTTCATTTACTGAGCCCCTCGAGTTCTCAAAACTGACAAGTAAGCTGCGAGATAGGCTGTTAGCATGGAATAATTGAATAGAAAATCCTCGATTGGAATCGTGGTTACTCGAACATTCGAGATTGCCATCGAAGAATATTCGACTACGGGAAGGGATGTGAGGATGAAATTAAAAATAAGAAAGAGAAGCAGCGTCGCAAGGGTGTAGCCCCAATACACTCGAGAAGAAAAAACTTCACTTCTGACAAGTGACACGAAAATAATCGTCAATCCAACTGATAGAATCGCTAAAAACGTATACTCCCTATCAAGAAATCCGAACGCTAATGCAACAATCGTAATACCAGCAACTGCAAAAACCTTTCGATTTGGAGAGAACAGTTGCGAGTCTTTAAAGAAGTGTCTAAGTGACTCGAATACAAATAGGCAACTATAGGGTACTGTAAAGAAGAAAAGCAGTTCTTCTACTGGAAGACCCAATAGCCTTACATCACCTACATAGGAGGGATTGAATGACCAATGCCCTCTATGCGTGGCCAGAATATCCCATCCTATAAAAGGAAATCCAATCAAGAGTATTGCGATCAGAACAGACCTGATTTTCGAGAAGAATCGCAACCTTCTCTCAAATGAAAAGGCGAGAGGAAAGGCGATGATAAGTAAGTTCAGATAGAGGTAGAAACTCATGCACATATTTCACGCCATTGTTTCATTTAAATTCCGTGTAAATCACGAAGTATCTGCTTGTAGATGCACACGCACACTAGAACGTCTACTTGAGTAAGTATCTTCGGATCAGAAAAACGCTAAGATGGGCTGAGACCATGATGGGATCGCAACAGTAGAATCAACTTGCTTTTTCGATTATCGCAAAGTAGTCGGGGTTTTCAGTCTCCAATAACTGCTTCACTTTCCATCCAGTATCTGAAAGAATCTCTTTCATTTCTGCTTGTGACACTAGCAGGTAGTCAAACCATCTGCCTATGTTTTCCCCGAATCTAATCCGAATTCTTACTTGACCCCCCATCCTGCCGTTCTTCTTGTTATGGGCATGGTACTGCAGATGGGCGGAGTTCTCGGTCTGGTAGGGATCGCGGGAGCTGGCAATGATTAAAGCCTCCTCAGATGTCATCGTGTAGAAGCGGTTGAGCAGTTTTCGGGCTTTCTCAAAGTTGCCGAAGAGCCCAAAGTTGTTGCCCATCATGAGGATGGTGTCAAACGAGTCGGGGGGGAAGGCGACATCTTCGATTGAAGTGACTTCAGTGTTTTTGAGACCTTTTTGTCGGCAGACTTCGATCGCTAAGGGAGAGATATCGATTCCAAGAACGGTGAATCCTTGCTTCTGTAGATAGAGTGCATGGCGACCTGCACCGCAGCCAATATCTAAAACCCTGCCTTGCACGAATGAGATCGCTTGCTGCTCCTTTGGAGCCCAATCGTCATAGTTAGAGAAGTATGTACTCAAACTCATGGAGTCTTCGATGTACCCATCATCCCGTTCAACTACCTCAGAAACCTTGCGACCTTGGTGAAAGGCCATTATCTCCTGTCCATAGGTATCTTCTTCAACCGCCAGAGGCTTCGTGGGAGTCATAGATCATAGTGGCTGCGAGGTCTTTTAACATGAACGTTCCGAGTGGCAAGCCTTTTATCCGATTCGCCCATGATTAGATTCTATGGGATCCATTTCCTCGAGACTGGCTGCAACAGTAGTTGCAGGTATCGGCTGGCTGGTTTTCATCATAATCCATCTAGCGTTTTTCGCTGGTAACTTTGACTTCTGGCAGAACATAGCGATACTCATGGTCTCTTGCCTCATAGACTGCGGGATCATAGCCATAATCTGGATTACTTCACTCCGATAGAACCAAGAGACTAATCATTCCTACTCTTTTTCCACGACTTCAACTTGTTGGTAATCAGGCGTACGCAAGTAAGAAATCGAGGCCAAGTGATCGGTTTTCTACTGCCTTTGTCTTCGTGAGAACACAATCAGAGCAAGTCCGAGACCACCTAAAATGATTGCTCCTGGAATTGTTCTGTCTCCTAACACGTCAGCAACCATTGAAATCGTTGCCAGTAGACACAACAGCAGACCGAGAATCAGTAACGAGAGGTCTCCATCACCCATGACAACATCGCCTGAGTATTCATGCACATGAGCCTTTGACAAAAACTCTGATTTAAATCTGCCCGAGTACGTTTCCCCACAGTGGTTTAGAACCAGGTCGATGAAAATTCAGATGCCGTTAAAAGGGCAAGATGCCTCTAATCGGAATGAGATGCCGGATACAAAAACGATTCAGACCTTTCAACATAGACTGCTCCGATGGTATACCGAGTACGGAAGAGATCTACCGTGGCGCCAGACTCGTGATCCGTACCACATTCTTGTCTCGGAAATGATGCTACACCAAACACAGGTTAACCGCGTAATACCAAAGTATAAGGAGTGGTTAGTTGCGTACCCAACGTTTGAGGCACTTGCTTCGGCTCCACTGGAAAGGTTGAAGGAACTCTGGCGCCCATTAGGCTATAATTTCCGACCGGAAAGGCTGCAGAAAATAGCGAGGTTCGTCGTTAATGAACTGGATGGAAAGCTGCCAAAGACGATTGAGGAACTCGTTGTGCTCCCTGGAATTGGTCGGTACACCGCCGGAGCGATCCTCAGTTTCGCCTTCGATCAAGACGTGCCGATTGTCGATACTAACATTCGCCGATTAATCCAACGTGTTTTCGGAGTCGATGGCGATCCTCACCGAGTGAGTGGGAACAAGAAGATCTGGCATCTCGCAGAGACGTTGATTCCACAAGGGAAAGCGTTCAGCTTCAATCAGGCGCTCTTAGACTTCGGAGCGTTGATCTGCACTGCCCGGGATCCCAAATGCCCGAAGTGTGTTTTTAGGGATCGCTGTATAGAAAAAAAGCATCAGAGAAAAAGTAGGATAGGGTGATTGAAATGGACGAAAATCGCCGTATTCTTATGTATGAGGTAATGGGGATTCCTTTCATCATCCTTCTCGGTAGTTTGTTTCATTTCACCTTCGAGTTATCAGGGAACCATGCGATCGTCGGAGTCTTCTCAGCTGTAAATGAAAGCGTATGGGAGCATCTAAAATTGGGGTATTGGCCAGCGTTGGCTTATGCCATCTTTGAGTATCGTTACATGAAAAAAAGCACAAATGGTTTTATGACCGCTAAAGCAGTTGGAATCTATACTATACCGACTCTGATCATCATCTTTTTCTACACCTATACTGTTTTTCTCGAAGATTTGTTGATATTGGATATCCTTACCTTCATCTTGGCCGTCATCATCGGGCAACTTATAAGCTACAAGCTTCTGACCTTGAAGCGTTCGCTACAAACGTACGAGAAACTTTCCCTGATCCCAGTGATTGTCCTAGGTCTTGCTTTTGTAATCTTCACGTTTTACCCGCCACGACTACCAATATTTCAGGACCCAATCACTGGAGGATACGGTATACTCCACCACTAGACCCAGTAAACTTGTGGACTTCAACTTGTACATGTGCATGTCAATGACTTCAGAAAAACGGTAGGGATGAAATGATGGATTGGGTTATGCACTCACGTTGGGGACGCGGATGACAACCCTGCAAAAAGTTCAAGTATATTCGTATGCTAAGGCTAGCAGGAGTTCTAGAGGTTCCTTCCGTGACAATCTTCAAACTTCCAAAGATGAATGAGCTAGAAATCAAGAACCTGTTGGCTCAGCAGAACCTGTGTCGCATAGCTTTTAAAGGAAGCACACACCCGTACATCGCCCCATTCCAATATATTGTAATGAATGAAACGCTTTATTTTCACTTCACTGATTACGGGAAGAAGATGAAGCTTCTCGACAAAGATAAACGCGTCTGTGTTGAAGTCGAAACGTACAGACCAGACCTAAGTGAGTACAAGTTTGTTGTGATCAGGGGGAAACTGGAGCTGGTGAAAGACGATCATGAACGAGCTGACGCGATCCGTAGAATCGCTAACGCGGGAAACCAAAAACTCTCAACAAACTTTCTCGCAGCTCATGGTTTGACGAAGGAAGAAGGATGGGATTCATTAACTCCAGAAAGACCAATGGTGATAGTCAAACTCGCACAGGTGACTGAGAAGATAGGACTCAAATCGCCTTGAAAAACTAAAAATGAGGATAGGTTATCCCTGCATCAACACTACTTTAGGATGCAGAAGCAACCGGACATTTCGGCTCAAATCCTATTCCAGAAAACGTTTGACGGAGACGATCAGAAGCAATCTGGAATGCCTAGCTCAAATCCTCTGGTTTAATGCGGAACACAACATATCGTTCTTCAGGATAACATCAGATCTCATTCCTTTTGCCTCTCATCGGGTATGTGATTTGAATTGGCAAAGGCACTTCAGGAACCAGTTTCAAGAGATTGGTAATTTCATGAAAAAACGTGGAATAAGGTCATGCATGCACCCTGGGCAATATACCATATTAAATTCCATGAAATCAAGTGTCGTCGATAGTAGCGTAAGGGAACTCCGTTATCATGCGCAGCTCTTAGATTTGATGGAACTTGATTCTTCGGCGAAGATTCAGATCCACGTAGGCGGAGTGTACCAGAATAAGGCGAAAAGCGTTAAGCGATTCATAGAACGGGTTGAGATGCTCGAAGAACAAATAAAACGGCGATTAGTTATCGAAAATGATGAAAGAAACTACACATTTGGAGATTGCCTTCGAATAGCTACCAAAACAAGGGTTCCTATGCTGCTGGATATATTTCATCACACGATTAACTGCTCCGGTGAACCTCTGCAAGAAGCTCTCACGCTGATAACAGAGACCTGGACCAAACAAGACGGATTACCTATGGTAGATTACAGTTCGCAGAAAACGGGATGCCGCAAAGGAAAACACGCTGAAACCATTGACGTGACTCACTTCAAAAAATTCCTAGATGCATCAAAACCCCATGACTTCGACGTCATGTTAGAGATAAAAGACAAGGAAAAGAGTGCGTTCAAAGCGATCGAGATTGCATCGAAAGACCGGCGATTCAAAGGTGTATCGTGGAAATATCTACTTAAATCCGACAAGCGTCTAGATTGAGAAGAGGATAGAAATGATCCAAATTGGAGAGAAAGCCCCAAACTTCACGTTACAGGCTGACGATGAACGCGAAGTATCTCTAACAGACTATAGAGGTCAGAAAGTTGTACTATACTTTTACCCAAAAGATGGAACTCCAGGGTGCACGACAGAAGCAATAGAGTTCAGGGACATCGCTAACGAGTTTGAGAAAGAAAACGCGATCATACTGGGAGTGAGTAAAGACAGTGTAAAGTCGCACCAGAAATTCAAGCAGAAACATGGTTTACCTTTCACATTGCTAAGCGACCCAGAAGGTAAAACACTGGACCAATATGGAGTCTGGAAGAAGAAAAGTCTCTATGGTAGAACCTTCTTAGGCACAGAACGAACTACATTCCTCATCGACGAGGAAGGCATTGTACAGAAGATATATCGGAAGGTCAAGGCAAAGGGACACGCCCAGGTCTGCCTTCTTGACCTCAAAGGCCGTTCTTAAACAAGCGTTTATCTGTTCACCGCACTTGCACGCGAGGTTCATCTGCAGTCACCTGTGCGTGTTCTCAGGATAGTAGTTTGGACAGAATATTCAGACCAAAGCACGGGCACAACAGTTTGATCTGGGCACTAATCCTAATAATAATTATCGATGTTCCTCTACTTCTCTTCTTGGTGTTTTCTCAAGGACCTATCATATGTTTTCATTATCGATGTAAAAGCTTAACATAATTCACCGTCTTAGTTTAACTTCGGTGATTGAATGGAAGAATGGATCTGCGTGCAAGTCAGTCATCACAAAGACGTAGCAAGAACAATCCAAGAATTTCAGAAGAATGGATGGAGCTTACACACGTACCAGGTGACCGGTCGCGACATCTGGATCAGCCACTACCTGCTATTTAACAAAGCATCCTCGTAACTTTCAATCGCATAATCTTAACTGAAAAGTCTTGAAGACTGATATCCTGCGAAGCTACTACAGATACCACGAGGAGAGATGCTTCCTGAAAACCGAAGATGTAAGAGATTCATGGGATACTTCAGCTGAAGCTTGGGTAGATTTCGTGAGGACCGGGAAAGATGTAACGCGTGATGGGCTTAACAATCCAGCGATGTTCAACCTCATCGGCGATGTGGCTGGTTTGCGAGTGTTGGACGTAGCGTGTGGTGAAGGAACCAACACAAGGCTCCTTGCTGAAAAAGGGGCAGATGTCACAGGTGTGGATTTCTCATCAAAGTTGATTCAGGCAGCAGTCGAAGAAGAGGAACGAGCGACACTCGGGATCCGATATCACGTCAGGGATATTACACACCTTGCTGAGTTCTCAGACGAGTACTATGACCTTGCATGTTGCTTCATGGCACTGCAGGACGTCGAGAACTATAGAAAAGCCGTATCAGAGATCGCGAGGGTTCTTAACACCCATGGACGTTTTGTCTTCTCAATTCCTCATCCATGTTTCGAGAAGATCTCAGTGAACGGAATGAGAATCGCTGCATCCGAGCGATATTTCGAGGAAACGAAGTATGAATTGAATTGGAATATGGAGCGGCTTACGATTCCCTTTCGCACAATCAGCTTCCATAGAACACTGACTGACTACTTTGCTGCTTTAAATGCGGCAGGGCTGGCAGTATCCAGGTTGCTTGAACCGCGGTTACCAGCGGAAGCCGTGCAAAGGACACCGCTACTTGAATCAGTCCTGAAGAGACCGCAATCGGTGATCATCGAAGCGTTCAAGAACGTCAGTAGGCGAGGCTAGAAGGGTGCAAACACTCCAACGAAGGTGAGCCAAGCCAAGAGCGTCTTTGCCACAAAGCTCAGTATGATGTAAGCACGTTCCCCGTAGAGGTAATCCCTCCATTTTCCTACGCCGCGGTATTGCAGAATCATGTTGAGAGCGAAGCTGTTGAACAAGATGAAGTAGACAAATAAGATGAGGTAGACGAATGTAGGTGGGTTGGTTCCTGTTGAGCCGATGGCGGCGATGAAGTAAGCGAAGAGGGCGATCCAGGGAACGCCACCTGAGATGCATCCTAAGATGTACGGGGACCACGTCGTCTTCTTGCTGTATTGGTTGAGGAGCTCCATCAGGTAGCCGAACATGATCATCATGGCATTCAACACGAAAATCATGACGAGAGACCAGAGTTCCCAAACGCCTACGAACGTGGCGATGAGTACAATCATTATGGAGCTAGAGAAGACGTACTCGAACCATCGGTACGGATTGATGCCTTTCTTCAAGTTTTCGATGTAGTGCGCGTTTTTCAGGTAAGCGATAGAGAAGTGTGCGATCGCGGAGATCAAAGGAAAGGATGCGAGGATAGCACCAAGGAAACTCACTGTAAAGAGGATCTGCGGGTTTGGAACTACTTCGAAAAGGAAGGGTTCAGTGCTGAGGATGTCGATGTCGAGGTAGAAGGTGTAGATATCCCGGCTCCAATCTAATAGAAGCCCCAGAGCGAGCATAATTATTCCTTGTGCTAGATGAAGAACGCCTGCAATCGCATTGAACCGCTTCAGGTACCCGAAGGAAATGGGTGAACTTGCGATGATCTTCAACCGTTCTGGATTATCCATGACGCCTAGGTCGCTTAGTTGAGCATTTATGGTTTTCTCTACTCCGCATCTTCTCTAAAGAAAGTAGATGAACAGATTATCCGGGGCTCAATGTCTACAATAGGTGGAAAGGTAGGATTATTAACCGCGATAGTTACTCGGCTGTGCGCTTTCGTCGAAGAGTAAAGACGATGGCTAAAGCCGAAATAACCAGTAGCACTACGATTATCAGGACGTAGAGAACGGTGGAATCAAGAGTATCCCAGAAGCTAAGTCCCCAAAGACTTGTCCGGTCTACCTCGATCACGGTTGTATATTCAGTCCGGGAGAATCTTACTTCAACCAGGATTCCAGTAGCCTGGTCCCACCATATTTCTGCGAGGGTAGTTGTGTAAAGAATCGTTCGAGTTTCTCCAGCGTAGTCGCTCTCCTGTATCCCGCCAACCGTCAACTCACCCTCATGCTCCTCTAAGAAGGTGTCCCTAACGCTCAAGTTTGCCGGAATGAAGAAACCGTCTCCTAGTTCACCGGTTTGGAGATTCACGGTCTCTCTATCGACATATTTAGTTCCATTAGAAAGCCTTCGCGTTATATCGAATATCACAGTCGCTCCTTGCACACTTACGATATCTATTCGCAACCATGTT
>CP070765.1:1074232-1082766 GCA_020345645.1 Candidatus Bathyarchaeota archaeon
GATTGAGTGAAGTGCTGGATGTCCTCAGCAAGATTTCCGATGATTTACGGGACATAGCATCGTCTCTTCGAAAAGCAAAGAGCCCTGAGAAACCCCCGATTCGACAACCAGCTTCGATAGAGCCTACTACTCGATCAGCAGGGACAGGGATTGAAGACGTTAGAATGATGTTCAGTAGTGAACTGGAGGAGTTATTGATCTTTGAAGATAAAGGGTCTTTTATCAAAGTGACTCCACGTCAATATCTCGGTTCAGATAACTTCGCAAAAATCGCTTCTGCGATCCGGGAATCAGGAGGAGAATACATTAGTGCAGGAAGGGATTCCCACTTCAGAATTCCGAAATAAGGAAACTGAGATTTACAACTTTATCCGAAAATCACTGAACTCGCCTAGGAACTTCTCATATGTAACCTGGACACTCTGAACTCTGGCTCCAAGGGGCCCTTTTCGACAGAAATCCACCACTCTATCTACTTGAACCTGTTCTCCCTCAAAAACAGCTTCCACGTTTCCATCTGGAAGATTCCTTATCCATCCTGTTACGCCTTCATTTTGCGCTCTTCGACGTGTCTCCCACCTGAAAAAAACACCTTGAACCCTACCTTGGATAACCATATGAGCTCTCATTTTCATGGGAAATCAGACCTATAGGGTATAGTTCAAGTGCTGTATCATCCTCGCATATCTGACTTCCGATAAGAGGTATGCTTTTATAGATTCACCTCAAGCATTCTAAATGTGCCAAACAAGCCAATCAGCCTCTTTAACACGTTTCTCATGCTTACGTTGATCAGCCTGTGGGGAAGCTCGTTTGTGGTCGTAAAAATTGCTCTGCAAGAAGGCTTAACGCCGATTGCAGTAGCGACCTTACGATTCCTCATTGCAGGCGGACTATTCTCCATTATTCTTCTTCTGAATAAGGCAAGACAGCCTGAATACACTATATTAATACAGCGAAAAGATGCCCCCATCGTTCTAGCACTGGCACTCTCAGGAATAACCCTCTTTTTCAGCATCCAATACACTGGGATCCAATTCGCTGGGGCTGCGATGGCCTCAATTCTTGTCTGCCTTCTATCACCGCTCCTGATAACAGCAATTACTACGAAAATCCTTGGCGAAAACTTGACCCGAAAGCAATCATTAGGGATTATCGTCGCTGCTTTCGGAACTCTGACAGTCGTGACAGGTGGGGTGCTAGACTTCCAAACCGATAGTGACTACTTATTGGGAACCCTGATACTCCTCATAACACCAGTCCTCTGGACAATTTATACCATTCTTGGAAGGCGAATACTATCCGAGTACAGTCCTTTTCTCCTCGTAGCAAATGTCACAGTCATGGGAGGACTATTCTTGATCCCCATCTCCGTACTCGAAGACTCCTTCTTTGATTTTCTGAGTCTGAGCACAAGTGGATGGCTGGCAGTCCTCTTCCTTTCAACCACATGTTCTCTAATCGGATATTGCATCTGGTTTCGTGTCCTTCGGGACGCGGGACCTGCTGTCACAAGTGCATTTCTCTTCGCTGAACCAGTAGTGACTTCAGTGATGGCAGCCCTACTAGTTGGTGAAAGACTGACAGCTCCTTTAGCCCTTGGTGGGACCTTGATCTTCTTTGGAGTCTTTCTTGTAACAAAGTACCTATAATGCTGAAGTATGCAAGTAGGTTGTTACATAATATTTTCAGTCATCTCTCTCACGCTTCCTTGGTGACGGTTGCTGAATCAGAATAAAAGTCAGCAAAACTTAGGCGTTGAACGTGAGTATGATGGCAGTCAATGGAAAGCTGAAAATTTATTCATCCAATGCCCCAAGATTAGATAGATTAAGAATTGTCGATACTGCAGTTTCAAACGTGGCAGGTTCTCTAAACTTCGAGCTGGAGCACTCGAACAGGAAGGAGTTACTTTCGATCTACGTTTACTATGAGGGAGCTTCTGGCGACGAGATTCCGCTATACTGCGACTGGGGAAAGCAGTTGGGGGCAGATGAAGTTTCGCGATCCATAAGAAGCATGATGTTTGTCCTTTCTTTCCATCCTAAACACTCAAATCTCCGGGGAATTCGGACAAGTATGGTTCATTCAGCCTAAGGTGCTTTACTGAATTTCAACTTATGGTTGGATAATTCAACCTCGTAGACCTGGTTCACGTCGAACTTGATTTCCAACTGGTCGTATTCTTCTTCAGTTAAGAAGAGTATTATCTTTGGTACGTTCATTCCTGTTCGCATCGATTGTATCGGTAATTGCTGTTGAAGGGCCTGTACCACGCCTTGAACCATTCTCGCCTCTTCAGTTGTTGGCTTAATTGCGAAGTGAGGAATCGTCCGTTCCTCTACGAGCTCTATCCGCTTCCCTAGAAGACCGGCTGGGTCCCGTATTGACTCGATGCGTTGAACTCTGACCAGAACCAAGTTAACAGCCTCGAAGATTATCTTCTCAGGTTGGGTATTAGCGTTTCCCTGATGTATTGAAACGTGCTATTGTATCTATTCGAACTCGACGGTGGCTGGGGGTTTTGAAGTTATGTCATAGTAGACGGCAGCGATGTTCGTGCAGGTCTGTAATATCTCGTCAGCAGTTTCGTTTAAGGTCGTCCATGGGATATCTGAGACTTTGGCTGTAAGGAAATCTCGGGTTTGTATTGCGCGAAGAACGGTGATGTAAGGCTGTGTGTTAAATTTCTCTTTTATGGTGTAGAGAATCCGAGTTGGGAATTGGTCTTTTCCTGTGATTTCTGCCTGTAGAGATGATAACTGTGCCAGTGGAGGTTGATGGAGCAGTTGGTTCTCAGTCTGAACTCTGATGGTTGCGATTCCTCCATAGGCACGTTTGCCACCCTGTAAACCCGTAGCTTTGGCTTCTAGAATCTTTACTAGAACGTGTCTTGCGGGAACATTCAATACCCTGGCTACGGTCTCCTTGATTTGGCTTGTTCTAGGGTAAGAGACTGCGTTATTGTCTATTGTGGCTGCAAAAAACTGGCTTGGGTCATGTTTTGTGAAGTGTTTCTCAACGACAGATGTAGCTTCTATTTCCGATGCTAGTTTCTCGGGAGTAATCTCTCCAACAACACGAACCGATAAACCGGGTCCTGGGAAAGGCTGTCGCTCAGCGATCTCGGTAGGTACTCCAAGGTGACGTGCAAGGATGCGTACTTGACTCTTGAAGAGAGTCTCAATTGGCTCAACAACCTTGAAGCCGTATTCTTCAATAGTGTTAATTCCCATTTGTTTGAGGACGTTATGTTGCGTTTTTACGCCGCCTGTTGTTTCCAGAACATCGGCTTTTATTGTGCCCTGAACAAGCATTTCACACCGTTCTTTCTTTGCTGTCTCACCTAAGACCTTGTAGAAAGTATCGCGAAACATTTTCCTTTTCTCTTCAGCATCTCGGAGGTTTGAGAGTGCTTGTAGGAATCGAGCTTGAACATCGAGGACTTTCATTGGAAGGCCTAATGGAGAAGCTGATAAAATCTGAGCGATATGCTGGGGTTCACCCTTTCGCATGAAGGCATCGTCAAGGATTACACAGAGAAGGTTCTCGCCGATCGCTTTTTTCACGAGAACTGCACAGACTGTACTGTCAACTCCTCCTGAGACTGCGATGAGAGCTTTCCTGTTTCCAATAAGTGCCCGAATTTCTGGGACGCTCGTGTCAATAAATTTCGCTGGGTTAAAGTCCTGCATTGATAGAGTCTCCAAGCCTCTTTCGACTGGATCAGCTTAAAAGTTTGCACATCTAGTCGATGTTTTTTAATCTTTGTCCTCTTCGCCATTGACTGTCTCTATTCCAGAGATCGCGTATGAGCCATCGATATTTTCGGAGAATTGTCTTCTCTCTTTTCTTCCGCATCTAAGACATTCTCTTTCAGAGAATACGTGTTTTCGTTTGTTGACTTTTGTGCCTGGAAGGAGTCCTGGTTCTTTCCATACTACGAGCACGCGTTCTCCATAATTTCGCCATTTATGTAAACCTAGGCTACAGAGGAATTTAGGCAAGTCAACCACCGATAACAGTTATCCTCCATGAGAGACCGGGATAAAAACTACATGATCGTTTTCTTGGATTTCGGTATTCATGTCATTTAGCGCACTAATCTCTTGGTTATTGACAAGGATGAGAGCGTTGGGTTTAGGATTCTGCAACTCAGGATCAATCAGGCTTTGACTGAACGTATGAGGAAGCTGTTCAGTTAGCCTGCGAACTACATCCTTAACCTTTAAGGATGAACCTGATGAGCAGATGTCTAGGGCGATTATCCGCTTTCCAGCGAGTGTTTGAAGGACTCCCACAAACTCTATGTTGACAACAGTCAACTTTTCAGGCCTTCTCGCCTGTGAAAAGCTCAACAACATCAGATGCAAATTGAACGAGGTCGTCGACTTCCTCAATCGCCTCAGGACGGAAATCCACACTTTGAGAAAAACGCTGAATCGCTTTCTCGATCTCAACAAGGAAGTTTAAAATAGGGTCCTCGGAAGCCTGACT
This sequence comes from Candidatus Bathyarchaeota archaeon, assembly GCA_020345645.1. Lineage (GTDB taxonomy): Archaea > Thermoproteota > Bathyarchaeia > Bathyarchaeales > SOJC01 > JAGLZJ01. The sequence goes on from CP070765.1 coordinate 1,078,730, forward strand.
TTTTTCAAAGACTTCCTTGATCACTATACCCTCGATAAACGAAGGGTCTCCAAGACTGTAGTAGAGGGCAGCCTGAGCTTTCCGCATCGCTTCAAGGATCAAACTTTGCGCAATCGATGGTGTTTTCCGGGCGGCTAAGACTTCAGCCTGTGCTTCTCTCATGTAACGAAGCGCCCAGCCCTTTCTATAGTCGCCTATTCCGTACACCTGGCTTCACCGTTATTCTGACTCAGTATCCTCTTCCGTGTCCTCAAAAGACTCTTCAGCTTCTTCTTCATCTTCTTTTGAAGCAGTCGCCATTAAACTGCTAATATACCCAGCGATTCGGTTTCTAAGTTTCGGAGATTCAACCTCCGCGAGAGATGCAACAGCTTCTTTGTTGGTTTGAAAATCTGGACTAAACCAGTCTGGATATCTCTCGATTAGCTCCCGTGCAACTCTCTTAACATGTTCTGGGCGTACTTTTCCCAAAGTATCTAGTCACCTACACTTCTTTAGGTTGTAGGTCAAGGTTTCTCTTAATACTTAACGCTGTCATAAAAGGAATTTGGTGGATCCGCAAAAAGATCCCTAGGAGATCCGTTCATAGTGTAGTTAATTTGTAGATTTCTCTTGCGTTTTCCGTGGTGGCTTTCGAGAACTTATCGACTGAGAGATCCCGCAACTCAGCAATTTTCTTAACGACATACGGGAGGTTTGCTGGTTCGTTTCTTTTCCCTCGTACGCTCTGCGGTGCCAACCACGGGCAATCGGTTTCAACAAGGACTCTATGAAGGTCGATTGTTTTAACAGTCTGCTGTAGCCTCCGTGAATTTGGGAAAGTTACTGGCCCCGCAAATGAGAAATAACATCCCAAGGCGTTGAATCTTTTTGTCATCTCAAGAGATCCGGAATAACAATGCATTATGAAGCGGAGCTTACCTTGGAATTCCCGTAGAATCTGATAGACATCTTGATGTGCGTCTCTATTATGAATAACAGCAGGAAGGTTGAACTGCTCTGCAAGTTGAAGCTGAGCTATGAAGACTCGCTTCTGTGCAATTCTTGATGAAAGGTTACGGTAGTAGTCAAGACCTGTTTCGCCGACAGCGACAACTTTCTCGTCCTTCAACAGCTCTTTCAGTCTCTTCAATTGAACTTCGTTGAATCCATCTGCGTTGTGGGGGTGCACTCCAATTGTGGCAAATAATCCGCTATTTTCTTTGGCTAACTGAACAGCTCGCTTACTGCTCTCTACGTTGAATCCAATATTCACAATATAGCTGACTCCCGTCGACCTCGCTCGACGAATTACTCGATCACGATCTTTGTCAAAAGATGTCCATTGCAGATGTGCATGGGTATCCACAAGCAAGAAATAACCACTTCTCATTCTGACAGAGAAGGAACATGAATTATCAAATTGAAAAACGTTGAGGTTTATCAGCGTTTACCTAGTGAAAACCTTAAATACCGTCTTAAATATCAAAAGAAGCTACGGAGATGTTAAATGGCCAATTTAGAGTTGTCTATCGCACCTATGCACCGAATTATCAAGAAAGCAAAAGCGGATCGAGTAAGCGAAAGTGCAGCCAAAGCGTTGGCTGAATCCCTCGAAGAAATCGGGCTAAAAATTTCAAGAGAGGCTATTGAATACGCTATGCATGCGGGACGCAAAACAGTGAAGGCTGAAGACATCGAAATTGCCAAGAGAAAAGTAGTGGAAAAATAGCCACTTCTTCTCTTTTTCTCCCATCTTTCTCAGTTTTTCCATCACTCTACAACAACTATTTATTATGAAACTTCATCCAGTCATCAAACGATGCGACATGCAGATTTCTGATTCGAAGATCACAAAGACGGTTTTCGCAAGATTCTCTGAAGGAGAGGACTTGATTAAAGCAATAGAGATAACTGCCATACAAAATAATGTCAACGCCGGAGTGTTCCTCCTAATCGGAACACTAAAAAACGCTGTCTTGGGATTCTACAAGGATCGAAGATACATTCCTATTCGCAAAACAGGTCCATTGGAAATCGCTTCTTGTTCAGGAAATATCTCCATTAAAGACGCTGGCGAACTCGTCGTTCACGGGCATATTGTAGTCAGTGATAGCGAAGGAGTAGCATATGGTGGTCATGTCATGGAAGGATGTATAGTCGCTGCAACCGTGGAACTCATATTACATGTTGTTGAATCAGGCAAACTCGAAAGGAAATTCGATGAAACTATGAATCTATGGTTATGGAATAAGTAAACACATACTGCCTTTCGAGATACTATTTCTTAGTGCGAGAAATAGATGAGTAACACAACCATCAAAATGCTACTTCGATCACAGTAACCGTAGGCATGAACACCCTTAGTTTGGTTAGTAATGTTCTAGTTTGAACATCATTTCGAAGGAGTAGAAGATGGCTTCGACAATGACTACAATCGGAACTCCCAAATCCTGAAACCAGAATGGCACCACCCAAGTTGCTCTCGATAAACTGGTTTATCTTGCATTCGAGTCGCTGGTCAGATAGAATGGCGATGATTCCAGCTATTCTTACGTTAGGGTGAGAGAGCAGATGGTCAATGTGCCAATGTTTTTTCTTGTTGCCTTTCAGATGTCTGAGAAGTCGGTGTGAAAGATTGGTAGAGTAAATGCCTAAGGCTGACCCTGTGTAAGCGTAACGCCCTGGACAAAAAGTCTGCTCTCTTAAAACTCTGAATTTAACCTGAGTTTGTTCTTTGATGTCAAGGATTAAAATGTATGAGCCACGCTGAGATAGATCTGAGATATGGACCTGACTCCGAGTTTTCTGATGAACTCTTATGTTGGAATTGAAAGGCGAGGTTTGCATATAATCTCCTGGATTCTTGTATCAAAGAATGAGTGAGTGTTGCTAGGTTTTATTAGAATAGCTGTGTCTGCACCTCGGCTCGATCCTCCAATAGAAATTACGTCGGAGCCTTTATTGATTAAACCTGCATCTGTAGCCATGCAAGCGACCTCGATCGCTACCTTCACGCCTTCTCCGAAGAGACGGAGCACATTCGCCACAACCTCATCAACTTGAATAGCCCCAAATCTTCTATGAACTGCTCGACCTAGTCCACCAAACGCATGGGTAGTCGTTAATATCTTTCCTCCATTTTTCTCAATTGTTACCTCATTTTCAGGCTGTAATTCCTGTATGTTCGGCTCTCTGAACCCAGTTACGTGGGTGACAACGATGAGATTGAATCCTTGGAAAAGTTTCGAAGCCTTCACCCCTGTAGTGCCTGTAGTAGAGGCGACTACAATATTCCTTATTCTGCCTTCGAGCGAACGTTGTTTCGCCAATTCAAGGGTATATTCGGTGTTATGAGGACCAGGCGAGTCGAAGTAGGTGGTCTTCAGTTCTGCTTCTGAAGGAGTTGATGTCAAGTCCAGTCTCCTCAAATTGTTGGTGGTGGTTAGTCAGATGTGAAATTCATGCAATTCGAAGTATTCCGTTAGAGGAAATTTCCTCATTGCGTGAAGAGAGCTAAGTTGTTTCAAGCTTGTAGAGTACTTGAAGACCTTTGAGTGTCTCATGTACAGCGGTTCCTATCTGCAGGATTTCTTGTAGGTCGACTGATCTACCCCAGTCATAAACATGATCGTATCGACCCTTAATTGGCTTGAAGCCCATGGCTCTAAGTTTTTCCGCGACTGTTGTAGGATTGGTTCCTTCGCTATTGAACCATAGACTTAGATATGTTTTCACGAGTTTTGACACCTCATCGCTATCCGTTTACAAAATGATTTATGTTTTTCTAATCAGTGTTCATGAAGATCGTTAAGGAAAATCCCGATCAAAAAACGTTTAGGCTTAAGAACTAGACGCTATAAAGGAATAGTGGAGTGAATGGATTGGCTAAGTGCCCAAAATGCGGAAAGAATGCAGGAGATTTTTATTATTGCGTAGAATGTGGTCTTCTCTTGCGAGAAGAGTGTCCCAGTTGTGGAAATTGGGTAAACATTGAGATGAAGACTTGCTCCAAATGCGGGAAACCTAATCGGTTGCATCAAGCAGTCTCATAGGCT
>CP070765.1:1082866-1087835 GCA_020345645.1 Candidatus Bathyarchaeota archaeon
TTTCTAGCCTCTCTTTTATCCACATAGCTCGTCGAAAGACCCTCTTCTTGTCATGGTCTCGTATGGCGATATACATTGGCTGTTTGCCTCTAGGATACGTCCAGTAGCGGAACGTCTCGTCTTTGTTCGCAAGGTTCTTCACTAAGGCAAGAAGTTCTTTTCTGTTCTCCTTGGTAATTTTAAATGAAACAGTATACGTTTCAAATGTTTTCATGGTCAATTTCTCTTCCATCCCCTATACGCATTTGTCCTGTAGTTTTTTTTGTCGCGTGTGCAAATTATATTTTTAAGTGAATTAGGGTATGACGTGGAAGGACGAAGTTATGGTTGAAGTCTTAGTTCTGTATTATTCTAGAACCGGTAGAACTGAAGCGCTAGCACGTGCTGTCGCCGAGGGCGTTGAAACTCTTGAGGGTGCTTCAGCTAAAGTGAAGCGGGTTGACTATGCAACTGTTAATGACTTCATCTCTTGTGATGCGGTAGCCTTCGGGTCCCCAAACTACTTCAGTTATATGGCTGGACTCATGAAGGACTTTTTTGACAGAGCGTTGACCATACGAGAAAGGGTTTCCGGTAAACCAGGTGCAGCATTCACTTCAGGCGGTGGTTCAAGCAACTCGGCTCTGTTGAGCTTGGAAAAGATGATCGCCTCGTTCAGACTGGAGAAAGTGGCTGATGGTGTGGTCTCTCAAGGAGAGACTGGCGAAGAGAGCTTGAAAGTCTGCAAGCAACTCGGAGAAGCCTTAGCAAAGAGAGCGCTTGAAAGAGCTGAAGTGCCAAAAGACTGAGCACACACATTTTCATTCATTCAGGGAAACCGGATAGAGGTGCAGCGTTATTCGTCGGGTGCAACTGGATCTGGTTGATCAGGACCCACTGCACCTTTTTGAATAGCTGCACAGATGAAGTTCTCAGAGGGAATAGGGGAGTCAGCCATCCTCCTCAGCAGCGACAACTGACCGATGTGTGCCATGGCATCTGAGAAGGGGCCTTGGAGAAGCTGCTCTTCTGTAACTTCTCTCGGACTCGACTGCTGAAGAGACTTGTCCAGCTTGGATAGGACGTCGTAGAACGCCTCGACCTCAGCGTCCCACGATTTCAACTGGAAGTGAGTCGTTTCATAATGTGCAAAGAAGCTGTGCGCATATGTCAGTACACCCGTGATGTGGTGCAGTAATTCGCGGGGAGTTCTGACGCCTTTACCGACGTGAACATCTGAGTATGGTCTTGGAGCGTTCTTGATCGCCTTGGTACCTCGATACGCGATCGCGGCGAGGAAGTGTCTAAGGATCTCGTTCTTATCGGACATGCTCAGAGCTCTGTTACGACAGAAAATAAAGGTACTCGCACGCACCACAAGACGTCTGAGACATTAGGTTAGTTGGATCTTCTCAGGCGAAATCGCCTTAATTTCAGCTTCGTTGTGAGTATCTTTTCCGTGCCAAACATCCGTGCAGCGATGTAAAGGACGATGACGGTGAAGCCTGCCACGTAAGCAATACCCAGCAGTGTGGTCAGATAATTTCCTGAAAAAGCTGCGTTGGCTGCGAGCATCGGATGGGTGAAGGGAATTGCCAGAAGCAGGATCATGAGCGGAAGCGGTAAGGTGTAGATGTTGGTGAACATCGTGAAAATCATGGGAAAGACCAAGATGATGCTCAATGGGCCTACTAAGGCTTGAGCGCCTCGCACATCTTCCGCGAAAATCGAGATAGAAATCGCTAAAGCTAACGCGGAGAGTAGTGACAGAAATAAAGAGACGCCTAACAGAATCAGAGAGAGTGGCGTGGGAGCTAATCCTAACGCAGCTAGATCGACTCCAGCATTTGGCATAAACCCTGTCAGAGAACTCGTATAGAAACTGAAACCTACAATGTAGGCGATCGCTCCGACTACAGCCACCAGGATAGATCCTGTTAATTTTCCTGCAAGAATTGTGAATCGGCTGACAGGCATTGTTAAGAGAGTTTCCAGCGTTTTTTCCTCTTTTTCTGACGCCACTGAAGTAGCAGCCAGCTGCATTGAAAAGATCAGCAACATCATGATGCCAATCGGCATTCCAGTGGACTGCGACATCATGACTCCAAAGAAGACGTCAGGGCGAACGTTTACTCCTATTCCTCCAACGATCGACTGCTCTGACATCTCGATTGGATCCAACACTACTGACGGATCATCATCTGGAATGGCTTGACTCACCTTTTGAGTCACCAGCGATGCTTCGAAGGTCTGCAATAAGCTGCTAATCACCGAGGAAGAAGATGACTCGGCAATACCGCCACCTCGAAAGACGGTATAGACTGTGAGGCGAGCTTTTCTGGTCTCCGTGAGGTTCTGACTGAACCCTGGAGGAACCACGATTAATCCTGTGAGATTGGATTGCGCAACGTAAGTGATAGCAGTCGCAAGATCCGGTTTCTCAATGATGACCGTAGGAACATCTAACGCATTCAAGAAGGCTGTGAGGTTCTCCACGCCTGATTGGTGATCCTGATCCATGATGCCTAGGGCAAGTTTCCCCATGGTCTCCTCAACGGCTTCCATCGAGGTTTGAATGGCGAATCCCATTAAGGGAAACATAATCAGCGGAACGATGATCATACCCAACAGGATTTTAGGATCTCGCACCAATTCCTTGACTTCTTTAACCACGATGTTGAATAGTCCTTTAAGCAACGCTTACCACCTTCGCGAACGCTTCTTCGAGATTTGGTGCGTTGTATCGGGTCTTCAGCTCCGAGGGAGAGCCTTCCGCAACAATTCGACCTTGATTGATGAGGGCCACACGATCACAGAGGTACTCGACTTCCAGCATATTGTGACTCGACAAGAGCACCGTGACTCCGTGACGTTGAACGTATTCTTTGATGAGCCCACGGACATGCACGGAATGTAGCACATCTAATCCACTGGTCGGTTCATCCAAAATCGCGAGTTTGGGTCGAGTCATAAGCGTCCGGGCAACCAGTAACCGCCGTTTCATTCCTTTGCTGTAAGCTTTCACCTTATCTCGAAGGCGATCGCCTAATCCGGAAATTTTCGCAGCAGCCTCCACGACCTCTTTTCTTTCTGCAGGATTCCGAATGGTGAATTTAGTCATGAACTCGAGATACTCATGTCCTGAGAGGTTTTTGTACGCCCCTGCTTCCTCCGGAAGATAAGTCAGGTGCTTTCGAACTTCAGCTGCCTCGTCAACAACGTTGAGACCAAAAACGGTGGCTGTCCCTGAAGTGGGAAGTAACAGAGTAGCGAGAATACGTAATGCTGTCGTTTTTCCAGCCCCATTAGGTCCAATTAATCCATAGATTTCGCCTGTCCGAATCTGCAGCTGGAACTCGTCGAGGGCTCTAATATCACCGAACACTTTTCCGAGATTCTTTACCTCAATTGCAATCCTTGGATCCAACTCTATCCTTCCTCCTTAAGCTAATTTAACCCCATCTTTTAAAGAGCGTGCATATGGTGTCTGTTTTGCAGGAAACGGTAATGATCCTCGTTGACGTAAGTGGTGGCTGGAATTCAATTTATTCCTTAAATTACGCCATGAACATAATTAGTATAGAAGTGTTTTTCAATTGGTTAAGATTGTAGAAGATGTTTTTTCAAAGGGTTTCCTAGAAGTTCATGAGAATGATACGCTTTCTTCTTGTTTATCACGTTTCAAAGAAGAGATGCCGCCTGTTTTAGCAGTTCTAGATAGCAAAGGCAGATTTAAAGGGGTTATTTCTCGTAGATGGATAATTCGGTCTAGTCTTGATGCCTCTGAAACCAAAGTTAAGAATCTGATGCGGTCAGCGCCTGCAGTTACTCTGCATGATTCACTCAGCAAGGTCGCTAAGTTGATGATTGAGAGCGAGATTAGGCAGCTTCCAGTCTACAGTGGGGCGAAACTCTTGGGGTTCATTAGCGATGAGGATGTCATTCATGGAGTTGTAATGAAGCAAATGGGCAGTACTCGTGTTGAAGAGATAATGACTAAGAGCCCGTTTGTTATCGAAGAAAATGAATCGATAGGGGCAATACTGAGCCTTTTTAGAGGTGAGGGAATCTCCCACGTGCCTATTGTCAGAGATGGAAAACTCGTAGGAATTGTTAGTCTATATGATATTATTGAGAATATCTTTCAACCGAGAAAGAGGCAAGCAACTGGCGAAAAAGGAGGTGAGAAAGTTTCTGTTCTGAATATTCCAGCAAAGGGTATAATGGTAGCACCCGTGGTCACTGTATTGCCTGGAGCTAAATTGCGAGAAGCTTCAAAGCAGATGCACAAATTCGAAATTTCCTCTTTGGTGGTTGTTAGTAAAGGAAGACCTGTCGGTATTATGACTAAACGGGACTTTCTTGAAATTTTAGCTCAAATGGAAAAGCCGGTGCGAAGGCTTATGGTTCAGTTTTCCGTTAAAGATGTGGAAATTAATGAAATTCAACGAGGTTTCATTATGGCAGATTTCGAATCTTTCACGGGCAGATACGGAGAAACATTAGAGTCTGGCACACTGTTCGTTTACATGAAAAGTCATGGTACAAACTTCAAGGGTAACCAGTTGATTCACTGTCGATTGCAATTTAGAACAAGGAAGGGCTCATTTTTTAGTTCAAGTGAGGGTTGGAATGTGGAGCAGACGTTCAGATTAGCTTTGGATAGGCTTGAAGGTCAAATTGTAAAGAATACAGAATTATCGTATGACCGTGAATTCGCAAAGAGTTATTTAAAGCGCAGATTTCCGTTGACATAGCTAGGTATGAGGTGAACAAAATGTGCGTTCACGCATAACTTTTTTTGAGGCAATGGGCAGTGAAGGGAAAGTTATAACAGAACCCAATACATGACCGTGTTGTGAGGGTCATGAGAATAGTATCCCTCTCAAGAAAGGTTAACCTTAAGCCCGTTGACCAGACAAATTGAAAATTGGGAAAAGTGCTGTAATATCTGGGGCATATGTATTTGACCTAGAGCTAGACTCAGCTC
>CP070765.1:1087935-1089652 GCA_020345645.1 Candidatus Bathyarchaeota archaeon
AGTCGTGAGAATCCCCAAGAACTTAATCGGCGTATATTCTTCAGGTAAATCCGGTAGTTCTGGACCGCCATCAAGGTATTCCGCTTCAGTTTCTCCACCTACGGTGATGTTCCCGAAAATTATTCCGAGATCCTCCATCGGGAAGACCGTTACATTCTGTCCTACAGGTGTTGATCGCCCGAACACTCCCATTAATGGATACGTGTCCGATTCGTTCTCGTTCAAGATGTATGGGTAATCTTCAATTCCGTCGAATCCAAAAATGTCTTGATTTGGACCGCGATAAATGTCCGTGCCGTTAGAGTCATCCCAGAAATTACCGCCAGAAGGATATCCATTATCCCACAGATTATGAGAGTTCAGAGCGACTGCATGAGCGACGTTACTGATGAAGTTATTGTGGAAAATGATGTTAGTGCTGGATTGATTGAGAAAGAGTCCGGTTCCGCCAGTGTCCACGATGCTGTTTCCAACAATCGTGTTGTTACTACAGAGGTTCAACTCAATGCTTGGACCTGAAATGCAAGCCTCTAAAATGTTGTGAGCGATGAAACCATCGTGAGAGGCTACCGCAGAGATGCTGGTTGCATGGCTGTCTACTACTACATTTCCAGATAACTCGTTCTGATAGGCTTCAACCATCGAAATGCCGACTAAGTTGCTTAACAAGAACGATCCAACGATCAGGTTCTGGTCAGAATAGAGTAGGGTGATGCTGCAATTACTTCCAGTTACGTTGTTACTCGCTAGAACGCAATTCGTTGAACCATTCACGTAAAAACCGTTGGCGAAACCATTGACGTGCAAGTTCGTGACCACAACGTCATGAACTCCACCAAGCAAAACGCCCCATAATTCCGCAGGAGTCCCAAATACACCATACCCGTCACCATACAGACTGATGTTACTTTTCTGAACAACAAGAGTCCCAAAAATATCGCCTTCCAGACGAAAATTAAAGTCATCAACTCTTTTGATTGGGGCGATTGGGGGATCAATGCTTCCATCCGACCTAATCCAAGTGAACGTCTCTCCGAAGACTTGAATATCCATGACGAGAACCGAAGCACCCAGCAATAACACTGATAGAATAATGGATACGAGTAGCTTCTTCAACTTCCCTTCTCCACTCAGCTTCATCTAAGAGTTAGGAAGATCGAATAACTTAATCCTTATGGTGACCGACAGAAAGGATTTAGCGATGTACCATTAGCCTGTGTCAGCGTTGCCTAAAGACTAAAGAATCGCAGCTCATCTTGAAGTAGTGAGGTACACAGTAAGACCTTCGAAAAATTCCCTGGAGAATGGAACATGTTAACCACTTTTATCAAGGAAATTGATGGGACATGGTTTGGAATCGCCTACACACACAAGAAGATTGCTGCCACAGCCCTAGAAACCACCAGAGAAGGAGCTGAAAGGAACCTCATCAGAAGCCTCCCAAGCCATGCTGCATATAAAATGGATACAGCGGGTTCAGACTTTGCCAAGAACTTCATCTTGATGCTTAGAGATCTCAACAATGGAATCGAAGAAAATAAGGTCTTCGCTCTAGCCACCGAATACTTCTCTGAGCCTACAGCAAACGTCCTCAAGGCGGCTGCTATGGTACCAATCGGGTTCGTCTCGACTTACGGAAACCTCGCCAACGTCGCTTCCACATCTCCACGCGCAGTCGGTAGGATCATGGCCAAGAACCCGATCTACCCAATCGTGC
>CP070765.1:1089752-1092589 GCA_020345645.1 Candidatus Bathyarchaeota archaeon
TCGTTGAAGCGGTATATTCGGATTCGCCCGAAGGACTTGTGTCTGACAATCGAGGCTTCTTCCAAGATGCGGAGATGTTCATTGGTAGTTGTGTAGTTTAATCCTGCGCGCCGTGCGATTTCAGAAATGTTGAGTTCTTCAATCTCGGAGAGTAAACGGAGAATGCGAACCCTTCCGCGAGAGGAGAACACGTCTTCAACCATCATCTTAGATTCTTCCTGCTTCTGGTTTTAAGAAACCAGTTAATTCGTTCTCTAGGTCGGATGCGGGGACGCGAGGGAGCCCGATCAGGGTTGTTTTACCTCGAACGCCGCTGGTTGAGATGGTTGCATTGATGACTCCTAGGTTGGAGAGTCGTTTCACATATTTCCACAGCTGGGTATGTCCACGCGGTTCTTCATCGAATTCTTCACATACGATTCGATATGATTCTTCTGCGTCACCCATCGACAGATGGGCGGCGGCAGTCTGCTGAAACCGTCGGGCGAGCGCCAAGAGGAGGAGTTTCTCGTGTGGAGCGAGGGTAGCGATTTCATCTCGCCGCACAGTAGAGTAGACGCTGCCCACTGCTTTCCTAACATGTTCTGGAGTGACTTCGCCAGATTTCTCGGCGTCAGCGTATTTTCCAGCTCTCCATAGGAGTTCTATGGCGTATCGGGCGTTGCCGCCTTCTTCTTCACCGAGTTCGGAGGTCAGCATCACGGTTTCTTCGGGAACAACGTCGGCTCTGAAGGCGAGGGGGATACGGTCGTTGAGAATGTCTTGAAGCTGCTTCTGTGTGTAGTCGTCTAAGGTAAGGATGTTACTTTGAAGGGTGCTTCGGGTACTTGCATCCAGTTTATTGAGCCAGCGGAGTTCGCGGAGGATGCAGATGAGGGATAGGCGCCCAGGCTCCTTTGGGTGGCTCTCGGCTATGCGTGTCAGCTTGTAGAGGGGGTCGGATCCTTCGTTTTCGATTAAGGGTTCGAGTTCGTCGAGGGTGATGAGCAGGTAAGCGTCTTGTTCATCAAGGATCTGCATGAGAACCTGCAGGAGTTCTTCAGCGGAGTAGCCTCGTTTCGGAAAAGTTGGGTGGAACTCGGTGACGATTCGCTGCAACACGAGGAAGAAGCTGCCTTTATTCTGTCGGCAGTTGACGTGGATGTAACGGAGGGGGATACTGCGTCGTTGAGCTTCGCGGGTGATTTTCTGCCCGAAGTGTTGAGTCAAAACGGTTTTTCCCGTTCCCACTTTCCCAGTCACGATCACGCGTTGCGTCATCTTCCCCGGAGTCTCGAGGGCATGGCGGAAGTATTGGCTCATCAACTCAAGCTGAAAATCTCGGTGTTGCAGGTGGCGAGGTGTGTAGTTGATGTCGAGTTTACTCTCGTCACGGAACAGGCTTCGCATGAAGGATTCTCCTTAGCTTCCTTCCTCTTCGACGCGGGGGGAATTTAACGTTTCGTGTCTGTTTAGAGTGATGTTCTGGGAGGGATAGAGTGAAAATAGACGTGGAAGATAACAAACCTTAAGGCAAAAATGGGACCGTGCTCATAATAACGAGGATCGATGTGAACGTGAAGCAATCCCTCATCATAGCTACAAGTCTGCTACTTTTGGTGCAACTGGCAATCTTTGGTTATGTCGTGGAGGAAACTGGGGCGACCTCGATCCTCCATGTGCCAGGCGATTTTCCCACAATTCAAGCGGCTATTAATAGTGCTGAGTTAGGCGACACGATACAAGTGTCTGCTGGCACTTACTACGAACGCGTTGTCGTGAACCAATCGGTCACACTGCTTGGTGAAGGAGGGGGGATAACGATCCTTGACGGAGAGAACAGGTTAGAAACGATTGTCAGAGTTACAGCTGACGACGTCATAGTCTCTGGGTTTGAACTACGGAAGACTGGATGGGCTTGGGCTCGCGCAGGGGTGGAGATCTATGGAGCAGACAACTGCACGGTGGTGGACAACTTACTGAATCACACGGCTCACCAGATCAGAGTAGATATGTCCCGTGGGACGAAAGTTCTGGGCAACGTAGTTACAGCGCCAAGAGATCCTTATCCGCAGTCAGCTTACGGAATTCGGGTGGAGAACTCAGTTGACTGCTTGGTTGAAAGGAACAGTGTTTCAAATAATATTGGTGGAATTCACCTTGAGAACGCAACCCGATGCGTGGTGACTGGAAACTACGTTTTTCAGAATGGGCAGGGAATTCGTCTATATTCTCCCTGTCAGGATAATCGAATACGGGGGAACATAGTATTCAACAATTCCTATGATGGCATGATTGAAGCGATGCCAGGAAACCAAACTTTAGTAGGAAATCTATTCTTTCACAATAACTTCATCAACAACTCTGAACCTTTCGTCTACAAAGTGGAAGGCTGCATCTGGGATAATGGAGATGAAGGGAACTACTGGACTGCTTATCAGGGAACCGACTTGAACAATGATGGCGTGGGAGATTCTCCATATCACGTTGGACTGGAACAGGATAACTATCCTCTAATGGGAGCTTACTCGGAGTATGAGGTGCAGAAAGGGGACGCAGCTCTTAAAGTAGGGTTGATCTGCAACTCCTCTGTCTCAGGATTCCAGTTCAATGGAACAGGGTTAAATTTCAACCTCGTTGGGAGAAATGGGACTTTCGGTTTCTGCAGAGTCCGGGTTCCGGTATCGCTTGTAGATCAACCATATCAGGTATTCGTGAACGGAACCATAGTATCATACGATCTATTAGCAATCTCTAATGAGACACACAGCCATCTGTACTTCGCCTACGAGCTTTCGACCAAGGAAATATTGATCATCCCGGAGTTGATTACTCCAATCTTGTTTTCTCTCTTTCTG
>CP070765.1:1092689-1098171 GCA_020345645.1 Candidatus Bathyarchaeota archaeon
CTCTTATATTGATTCTGACGCAGACCTAACGCGATTTCCACAAATTCCGGAACAACTGTATGGGTAAAATCAAATGAAGGTGGGCCAAACCTCAAACCCGTGCAGTTCTTATCAACGTACACGAATAGACCGTGACCTCGATAGTTGAAAATCGCGTGCTCTGGTTCACCGTACTTAGGTCTGTCCAGGATTTTAAAGGGCCACAGCTTGCAGGCTACAGGTTTCATATGCTGAAGACTGCAGACCGAGGTGTTTGAAGTGCCACGAAGGAATGCGCAAGATCCATCTTGCTTCCGTCTGAGAAGAAATTTACTCACGTTTGGCGACGTGAATTCAGGTCCAAAATTCTTAACGATCTGCAGCCACTCAGGGAACTTCAGCACGATATCGTAATGTCTACAGCAGAGACCACATCGTACGCAGTTCCAACTTTGAACCTGAGTCCAAGGCACTATTCGCATCCTGACCGAAAAACTCCAGCACGTAACACTGGTTGAATTTAGAGGTTCTTGGCTAAAAACCATACGTTACGTTGTATTCAACAGCGTTGGAATCAAGGCTTTATATCCACGGTGCCACCAATAGCGTCTTCTAAAGATGAGGTGGAAGAATCGGTAACGAAGACGGAACTCATGCATTCAGCAAGCCTCTTTGCTGGTCAAGGATATTTATGCTCCGAAGCCGTACTTCTCGCAGTCAAGGCATGGTGGGGAGTACAGGATGAACTGATCCCGAGAATAGCTACTGGATTCGGTGCGGGAGTTGGTAGACAGGGATCGATATGTGGTGCGCTTAGCGGAGGTATCATGGCACTCGGGATACAATATGGTCGCGATAAGCCCACCACAACGAATACACCGTACTGGTTTGCCCAAGAGTTGATAAGACGATTCAGTGCAAGGTTCGGAACTGTAACCTGTAGAGAACTCACAGGATGCGATCTAGCAACTGAAGCAGGACAGCTCAAGTACGAAGAAGAGCAGATTTGGACCACAAAGTGTCACCAATATGTCGAAGAAGTCGCTGGATTCGTCTACGACATCGTATCTGAGAATTCCCCCTCTAAACATCTATAGTAGACTTCAAACAGGCTTCCAATAGCCCTATAAGGATTCACACGTTTCTCACGATGGCATCGATGGGTAACTGCAGGATCTGTAAAACGGGATCCCCTGTAATATCTAGCACTTTAGGAGTCTGCTTGAACTGCATCCGTTCAAAGCCCGAAGAAGCACTCGAAATCACTCGTGAAATCCACAGTAGGAGTAGAAGGAGCTTCGACCTGCCAGAAGCTCCACCTAGAGCCGCTCAAGGCTTACCTTGCGGTCAATGTGCCAACAACTGCTGCATCTTAGAGGGGTGCAAGGGGTATTGTGGCTTGGTGGAGAACTGTCAGGGAAGACTTCTACGACATGGAGGGACCCCTGATAAAGGAGTTTTGGAATGGTATTATGACCCCCTTCCGACTAACTGCGTCTCATGGTGGTCCTGCCCAGGGTGTACGGGGGTAGGATACCCCGAGTATACCGATTCTGCGGGACCCGAGGTTGGTTACAGAAACCTTGCAGTGTTCTATGGTAGTTGCAGTACCGATTGCCTCTTCTGTCAGAACTGGCACCACCGAAGGATGGCGAAGGATACTGCTGCAAGTGTTTCAGCTGGGGAACTGGCGACAAAAGCGACTTCAGAAACGTCATGTATCTGCTTCTTCGGGGGAGATCCATCAACGCAGATGCCACACGCGCTGGTAACGAGTGAAACCATCCTGAAAGGGCGCCCTAAAAAGAGGAACTTCCGAATCTGCTGGGAAACTAATGGCAGGATGAATCCAGGGTACCTTGAACAAGCCGCTGGTCTTTCTCTCCGCTCAGGAGGAAACATCAAGTTTGATCTTAAGACGTGGAGCCCCCACCTACACGAAGTCCTCTGCGGGACACCGAACCGAATAACCTTGGACAATTTCCAGACCACAGTCACGAAGTACTATGCACAGAGACCGAAAGTGCCCCTTGTCACCGCTAGCACACTCCTCGTACCAGGATATGTCGACGTTACGGAAATCCGGGAGATAAGCAGGTTCATAGCAGAGCTGAATCCGAGTATACCATACACCCTTCTAGCATTCTACCCCACATACATCCTTAACGACATACCTGCAACCCCCAAAAAACAAGCTGAAGAATGTTACAGGACTGCAAAGAAAACTCTGAAAAACGTACGAATTGGAAACATCAACCTGTTACGCTGAAATCCATGGTACCCGGAAAGCCTATACGCACGTGCACTTACAGCCGGATGGAAGAATGATTCACCTTAAAGACATAGAGCAAGCCAGAGAATCCATTTCCGAATTAGTGAGAAAGACACCGCTAAAGCGTTCTGCTTTACTGAGTAGCCTCTGCGGAGGCGAAGTCTACCTGAAACTTGAAAATCAGCAGCTGACTAACTCCTTCAAGATCAGGGGAGCCTACAATAGGCTGAAGCAATTGAAGAGGGAGGAGGTTGAACGAGGAGTAATCACGGCGTCTGCGGGGAATCATGGCTTGGCAGTAGCCTTGAGTGCTGAACGGTTAAAGATCCACGCAACGATCGTTGTACCACGAACCACGCCTCAAGTGAAGGTCGACCGAATTAGACGACATAACGTTGAACTACTTCTCGAAGGAGGCATCTACGACGAGGCAGAGCAGAAAGCCATCACCCTGGCAAAGGAGAGAGAGATCACATACATCTCGCCATACAACGATGACGCCATAATCACTGGGCAAGGTTCAATTGGACTCGAGATCCACGAGGACATTGAAGGTTTAAGGCGCGTCCTTGTGCCTGTCGGCGGAGGAGGGTTAATTTCGGGAGTAAGTATCGCCTTGAAGGCCATCGACCCCGCCATTGGGATCTCGGGAGTGCAATCGACTGCCTGTCCCGTTATGTATGAATCTCTGAGAGCAGGCGAGATTGTGCACCCTGAAATGACGGAATCGATTGCGGATGGACTCTACGGAGGAATCGAGGCAGGATCTATAACCTTCGGAATCGTGTGCGACCTCGTTGACGAAATCATACTGGTAAAGGAGAAATCTATTCGACAAGCGATTTACATGCTCTGGGAGAATGAGAAGCAGATTGTTGAAGGTGCCGGGGCAGTCGGTGTTGCAGCCCTAATGGAGAACCCTGATGTTTTTGAGGGAGAGACGGTAGTGATCATTGTTAGTGGGGGAAATATAGAAAGAGAAGAGTTAGAGAGAATTCTAGCCGAGAAGAAAGCGTGGAATCATTGTAAAACCTGGGAAAAGTGGGAAGGGAGGTAGTGAGAGAACAGATGAGCGGGGTTTTCGACTAAATATACATGTGGATGAGCGGGAGGGTGGGTTCCTTATTTTCAAGTTGATCGGTATCTTCAATTCTAATGTAATCGTGATCCTTTCTGTGCTTAGGTTTTTTCATCTGTGACCTCCTGGAGAAGATTATAGCTTATATTAAGACTTAATAAATATTGCTGATCTACTGTAGTACTCGTAAACAATGCACTAGCATAACCCAAGGGAGCCGGGGGGGCTCTTGCCACAGATCTTGAACCTCCAACGGTCCAATTCCTCCTTCTGACGAAAAACCCTAATTTAGAGGGCTGTTGAGAGTAACTGCACTGGAGGACAATAATTGAATTCGTTGGAATATGAGGTCAGTCTGCTATCGAAACTGGTTGAGATCGACACCGAATCCGTCTCGAAGAAAGGATATGAGAAATGTGCAAAAGTAATCGTTGACGAAGCGGAACAGAACGCCCTCGATGTAGAGATAATTGATGGAGAAAAAGGAGCGAAAGACGGGTTAGCACGCCCTAATATCATCGTAACCCTAGACTCAGGATCAGATGTGACCCTGCTGGTTGAATCGCACTTTGATATTGTACCACCGGGGGCAAACTGGAAGTATCCTCCCTTCAAACTCACTGTTGAAAACGATAGAGCCTACGGCAGAGGGTCAGCGGATAACAAGTCCGGAATAGCTGCAGCTCTTGGGGCCATGCGGAGGCTAAAGAAGGAATCGTTAGACATAAACATAAAACTCATCGCCGGAGTAGACGAAGAGATCGGAGGAAGATACGGCGTAGACTACGTAATGACGGATGCAGGACTCAAAGGTGACGCTGCACTCGTGGTAGACTCAGGCATCGAACGACTCTTCTTAGGCGCAAGTGGCATTCTATGGGGAAAAGTGGAAGTTGCAGGTAAACAGGGACATGCCGGCTACCCTTTCAAATCAATTAACGCCATCAGCGAGGCTTCAAGGGTGATCAGCGCCCTCAACACGTACAAGAAAATCGTTGAAGCGAAGGAAAGTGCACTACCGGCACCCCCAGAAGCCCCGAGGAAACGAGTCTGGGGAAGGTTCTCAGTCACTATGATCAAAGGAGGAGAGAAAGAGAACGTGATCCCCGGAACCTGCGAGTTCCGATTTGATAGACGACTCCACCCAGAAGAACACCTAGAAGAAGCAGAAGCAGAACTAAAAACATACTTCAACAAAGCCGTAGAGGAGTCAGGAAGTCAAGCTTCACTCGTTATCACCAACAGACTGCCAGGTTACCACACCTCACAAAGCCACCCGTTTGTAAAAACGGTCGCCGAGAAGATCGCTGAACTTAGAGGTGAACCCCCACTCTTCGCAGCTGAGCTCGGGGGAAATGACGGAAGCTTCTTCGCCAAACATAACATCCCCGTAGTCTGCTACGGGACAATTCGAGCCGACACCCGATACCACGGATTAGACGAATTCGTGTACCTTGAAGACATCGAAATCGTCAGAAACCTGATCCTAAGTCTCGGAAGGGCACCGCGAGAAAGCATTGCTACACAAATCTAGAGGAATCATTCTTACGTACACGATAAAGAAGAATTATCAAGTCGAGGGTTGAGGATGGCACTGATTATATGCGTAGTTGGTAAAGGCAGAGCAAGTGGAAAGACTCATCTGGTAGAAACGCTAACCGAAAAGTTCACGTCGGAATCATTTAGAGTCGCAACAGTCAAACACCTCCACCGACAATTTGACTCGACCGATAAGGACACCTGGCGCCACCTCGAAGCTGGAGCAGTCATCACCGTCGCAGCGACGCCGACCGAAATCATTACCATGCGAAGAAGAGCGGCTCCATCACTTGACGAGGTGTTGAAGACCATTGACGTTGCTGTGGATCTGGTGTTTGTAGAAGGCTACAAGAAGTCACAGTACCCGAAGATCCTCGCTGCGAACACCGCTGCAGAAGCGCTTGCAGCCATGAAAGACAGCTCAAACATCATTACGATTACAGGTCCAATCGCAGGCAGACCAAAGGAGCAAGAGATCCTGAAGGAAAAACACCGCGAAATCAAGATTCTTGACCTCGAAGACGCAGTGTCAGTAGTGAAAGAGATGCTGACGAAAGACATCCTCGGGAGCCTTCCGGGACTGAACTGCGGGCATTGCGGACGCGACACCTGCC
>CP070765.1:1098271-1099689 GCA_020345645.1 Candidatus Bathyarchaeota archaeon
ATTTTCACATCAATTTCGTGTGACGAAAAAGACCTCCTTCTCAGACGATTCATAGAAAATGGAGTTAAAAACGACCAGAAGACTTTCTATCTAACAATCGAAGCAGCTAGTGTGAAAGATCTTGTCGAGAGATTCCCATCCCGTTTCTGCCTATTTATCTGCAATCCTCAAGCTGACAGCTTGATCGAGGATGTTCCCAACGTTTTTAAATTAAAGGGCGTTCAGAACCTGACGGAAATTAATATAGCATTGAGGTCCGCGTTCCGTGACCTACCTCCATCTCAATCCAAACCGAGACGGGCTCACATCGAAATAATCTCGGATATCTTACTCCAACATGGGGCAACTCGGGCACGGAGATGGTTGACTGGTCTCCTGCCAGAATTGAAATCTAACGGATTCACCGTGACGGCAACTGTTAATCCCCAAATGCACCATCCTGCGGATGTTCAAGCGATCCTTGATCTCTTTGAAGGGGAGATCACAATATATGAGAAGTCGCAAAAAAGGCGAGCGAAGAGGTATCTGAAGATAAAGAGAATGTACAACCACAGATATGTGGAAGACGAACTCCTTCTAGTGAAGAACGCGCTTGAACTGTAAGAGTTACTTGTCGCCGAACAAGGGCATAGTTGGATAGATTTCAATACCATTTTGGTCAATGGAGTATGGCACTAGGCTAGGGTTGACCTTTGCTCCCCTCATCTTTTCAACTTGAATTGCTCTAGTTGTTGTTGCTCCTGAGAATAATGTCTGCATCATTATTACTCCATGTACAAGGAACTCCTCCTCCAACGCCTTCCTCTGGAGCCCTAAATACCCGAGTTCAGTCGTTACTAGGCTTGTTACGCCCAAGTCCGATAGGGACTCGATCAAATCCGTCATAGCTGATCTTCGTTCTATAGGATCTGGGAATCTAAAGGTCAGCGCAGCTAAAGTGTCAACAGCAACTCTCTTCGCACCTACAGCTGAGATCTTTGCTTGTAGATCCTCTACAAGCTTGTCTATCGGTAGTTGCTTTCCTCTGAGGCTGCGGGACTCCTCTTTGTATAATTTTTCTTTTAGCATGCTTACTCTTGAGACTCTGGTTGCGTCAACTAAGGCGAATTTTCTTTCGTCCTGAGCTTTCTGGAAATCCCAGCCGAATTGCTTCATCTCTGAATAGAAGTGTTCTTTGCTTTCATCTAATGTTACAAAGACCCCGTTCTCTTGACCATTGTAGATTCCGCTGTGTAAGAATTGTCCACATAAAATGGTCTTACCAGTTCCTGGGCCACCAATTACTAGGATTACTCTTCCTTCGGGGAGACCGCCATCTACTAACTCATCCAATCCAGGGATCCCTGAAATAACTTTACCGGACAAAGTATCTCACCGACGACTTACATAAAGTACGTCGTATTTATAGATTATGCACC
>CP070765.1:1099789-1108354 GCA_020345645.1 Candidatus Bathyarchaeota archaeon
AAAGGACCGATCTTCGAGATCGAAAAAGGCGACATGGTCGACACCGAGAAAGGAGAATTCTCCGGAGTGAACGACACAGTCAAACAGAAGTCCTTAGGTGAAGTCACGAAGGTCTGCCTCTACACAACCTTCGGTTACCCCCACACATCCTGCGGATGTTTCGAAGGAGCGGCCTTCTACATTCCAGAAGTCGACGGCTTCGGACTAGTCCACAGAGGCTTCCAAGGAGAAACCGTCAACGGCCTACCATTCTCAACGATCGCCGATTCCACAGCCGGCGGAAGACAGGTCGACGGCTTCCATGGCATCTCAATCGAATACATGCGATCACCCAAGTTCCTCAAAGCCGACGGAGGATGGAACCGCGTAGTATGGCTTCCGGGTGCCGTTAAAGAGAGAGTTAAAGACTTCATTCCCAAAGAAATCGTCGACAAAGTCGCCACTGAGAACGATGCCAAGACTATCGGCGAACTCAAAACCTTCCTTGAAGAACGCGGTCACCCGATCGTGGCAACGTGGAAGAAACCTCCAACCATCGAAGCACCACCAACCACAGTTGAAGCAGAAGCTCCGCTACAAGCACCAGCAGGAATGCCGGTTGCAGCCATTCCCACCCTGCCCATCACTTCTGGCGGATACAAGATAATCTTTAAGAACGCCAAGATCTACGCGAACAAAGTCATCATCCGGCCCATTAAAGGTGAGAAAGCTGGCGGACGAGAAGAGTGAGGAAGAACTTCAAGAGCTTCTTCGCAGCTTAACAAACTTTCAAGAAGTTGAACTTGAAGACGTTGAAATCGATGTAGAAGAACTGGAAATTCTGCTACGGTCAGAGAGTAGCCGAGATCTCGCTCTCCGCGGACTACTTCATTTCCTGAACACTGCTGAAGCTGGAATTGCATCCGCAAAAAGCATCATCACGGGGCAAGGAGTTCCCCCGAGGCTTGCGACTCCGCCTATTGTCGCAAGAGCTCCTACGGTCAAGGCAAGGCCAACTTCCCTCCTAAGCGTTGACTTCACCGCACCTATTGAAGAGTACATTGGTTCAGTAGCTGAAGTGACTCTTGGGGCAACGAAAAGTGAAGGAGGATCGCGTGGGAAGACAGTGACAATCGGCGGGGAGAAGGCTCCTGCGTTCTACCTCTTCGAATCCACGACGCCACATAAACCCGCGATTTCCCTGGACGTCTTCGACACCCGTGTGCCTCTCGCGAAACCTGTAAAGATGCATGTAACTGAAGTGATGGACGATCCAGCTGCTTGGGCAAAGCTAGCCGTGGATAAATACAAGGCAGACATGGTGACCCTGCACCTCATCAGCATCGATCCCTTGGTGAAAGACACATCACCTGCAGACGCGGTGAAAACCGTTGAAAACGTCCTGCAAGCCGTGGATGTTCCCCTCATTATCGGAGGCTGTGGCGACCCTAAGAAAGACTTAGAAGTCTTCGAGAAAGTCGCGGAGATGGGAGCTGGTGAACGTTTCATGCTCAGCTCAGTCACCCAAGACATGGATATTGAACGTGCATGCACAGCCGCCAAGAAATACGGTCACGTAGTCCTTTCGTTCACACCAATGGACCTAAACCAAGCCAGACAGCTGAATCGGCGCCTATACGAATTTCTCCCTAAAAACCAGATTGTGATGGACACGACGACTGCAGCGTTAGGTTACGGTCTTGACTACGCCTTCACGATAATGGAACGAGCGAGACTGGCGGCACTGATGGGCGACCCAGAACTCCAGCACCCAATGTCCTCCGGCACCACAAATGCTTGGGCTGCGAGGGAGGCGTGGAAGAAAATGGGGCCTGAATGGGGAGCTAGAGAATTCAGAGGACCGATGTGGGAGACTGTGACGGCCATCACCCTCCTGCTGGCAGGAGTCGATCTATTCATGATGATGCACCCAGCAGCCGTGAAGACATTAAAGCAGATAATTGCGAACCTCACCAAAGGCAGCCATGGCAACGCAGCAAAGATTGATGACTGGGTCACAACCAAGCTCTAGGAGATCGAAGTACATGTCTGAAAGCGAAGCAAAGAAAATCAGCTTCAAAGAAATCAGCCCAATCGACGTTTACATGCTACTCCCAAAGACTAACTGCAAAGAATGCGGTGAAGAAAACTGCATGGCCTTTGCCACCAAACTCGTCAATCGCGAGGTCTCCCTAAGCCAATGCAAGCCCTTGCTCACGAAGGAAAACGAACAAGTCTACAAGCAACTCTGGGAAATGCTGAAACCCCCTATCGAAGAAGTCGTAGTCGGCTCTGAACCGAACACGATCAAAATCGGTGGCAAATATGTCATGTACCGTCACGAATTCACATACACCAACCCAACAGCGATCGCAATCGACATCACGGATGAGATGCCCGACGAAGAAGTCTTCCACCGACTGAAGAAGACGGAAGACTTTAACTACGTCTACATAGGCCAAACACTCAAATTGAACATGGTCTCCATCCGCTCCACTTCAGGGAATCCTGAAACCTTCAAATCAACGGTCAAGAAAGTCGTGGAGAAAACGAAGCTCCCGCTCGTCTTCTGCTCATTTGACCCGCAAGTCCTTGAAGCAGGATTGATGGCGGCTCCGAAAGCCCGCCCTCTACTGTACGCTGCTACAAAAGATAACTGGAAAGATATGGCTGAACTGGCCCTAATGTACAATTGTCCCCTCACAGTCTTCGCACCAAACGACCTAAAGCTTCTTCGATCTCTATCGAAGACCGTTTCAGAGTATGGCGTGAAAAATCTGGTTTTAGATCCAGGCACCATACCAGGCGAGGGGCTGGCGGACACCGTTGGCAACTTCACAATGATCAGACGAGCCGCTGCCAAAAGAGGAGATGAACTTCTTGGTCATCCACTGATCGGAATCCCAATCACAGCTTGGCTCGAGAACGCTGACTCTCCACCTGAACTCAGAAATTGGAATGAAGCACACCTAGCAGCGACCCTCATCAACCGCTACGCAGACATTCTACTAATGCACAGTGTAGAAGGATGGGCGCTCTTACCGAACGTAGTCCTGAGAGAGAACATCTACACAGATCCACGGAAACCAGTGGCAGTCGAACCAGGTCTCCGAATATTTGGCTCCCCAAGTCAAGATTCACCAGTGATGTTCACCACAAACTTTGCCCTGACATACTACACCGTAGCCTCAGACATAGAATCTGCAGGTATAGACTCTTACCTTGTTGTCGTTGACTCAGAAGGAATCGCGGTCGATTGTGCCGTGGCAGGAAGAAAAATCACAGCTGATAAAGTTGCTGAAGCCATACGAGAAGCAAAGGTTGAGGAGAAAGTGAAGCACAGAAAACTGATTATTCCAGGCAAAGCAGCCCGACTCAGTGGAGAAATCGAAGAAAGCAGTAAGTGGGAAGTATTGGTCGGCCCCCGAGACTCCTCAGATATCCCTAGGTTTCTGAAGGAAAAGTGGGCTCCAACAGCGTAAGTGCCGAATTGTTCGCTATTCTTCGCTTTTTCGCTCCGTCTTTTTTTCCTGAAAGGGGAACCGTGTCAGGTAAGTTTCAGAAGATGGAAAGATGGATTCCAATCTCTTTCGCCTTTGTTCCGAATTTATCGTGCAAAAAAGTTTGACGACTTCGACGGGTTTGCTAAATCGCTCCACCCTACCATCTTTGCGCACCCTCTTCACTTCGATGCAGTCATCTACGATGCATGCTACAACGCAGGCACCGCAGTAGACGCATAGGTTATGGATGATGCCGACTTTACCATCGTGCCAGTAAAGTGCATTTGTCGGGCACACTTTGATGCAGAGTTCACATTCAAGACCTTGACATGTCCGTGCATTGATGGCGATCTCCCCTTCATCGAAGAACTCCTTGACCTTCATCGTCTCGAGAAGCTCAGCTCGCTGACTCTTCCGGCGCTTTCGATCCGTCTCTTGAAGTAGGTCAAAGATCCCGTCTGATGAAGGTTCATCCTCAACCATTAAATGTCAGTTCCTTCTGCGAATCGTTGCTGACGAGTGCGTACATCCGTTACTCATCGTGGGGAATTCTTTAGTTTCTTTTTAGTTAATTTCGATAGGAGCTTGAGGGCGAAGGGTTCTTCTTCAACTGGTCGCGTTACCAGTACTCCTGCTTCAAGGGCACTGTTGAAGACGTCTTCTCCTTTTTCTGTTCTGACCACGACGAACGTCCATCCATTCAGGCCTAAACCACCAGCGGAGATGTCAGCGAGTTCTGCACTGAAATCACTGCAATTATGGCAGCTTGGTCGAACGTACTTTTTTACGTCAGAAAGTGAGATCTCTTCAGTAGCTCCTGATTTCAGATCGATCAGGATTTTTCCCTTAATGTTCATTTTCACGATTTTTTGAAGCTGCACGTTTAGGTTTCGCCCTAATTCCTCTTCGAAAAGACCTGTGTAAGTGAAGCTTTCGGTGCACATAAGGCCAACGTTGTACTGCAGGGGAGTGGCGTACTTCTTTAGGGGAAACATCTGGATTTTTCGAATGGCGTGGATTTGACAGGGTGTTCCAACAAAAGCTAAACTTCTCTTTTTCTCTGCAATCCCTTCTTTCAGTGCAAGCATATTAGGGGAGTAAGTGTAGCGGGTTCCTGCGCTTCTCAGAAGCTGTTCTGGAGTCGTGGCGAGTAAAGGTGAAGGATAAAACGGTTTTTCCCCTGCATGCCCTGCCACTGCCGCGCCTTCGATTATTCCTTCATTAAGGGAGTGGATAAGAAGAGCGGTCACGAACCCTCCGTCTTGGCCGTTTTTCCTTATCTTTCCATCGGAGGCTTGAGCCAGGATCAACCGTCGGTTTACCCCGAAACCTTCGTCAGCTTCGCGGCTTCTCCCGAAGACAAACTGCTCTGTCTCGGACCACGACCAGTCGTTTTTTGGACATACGCGAGGGCAGATTCCGCATTCTTCGCAGTCCTTCACGAGTTCAGGTTGCCCACCTTCGTAGGCAAGGCAGTTGAATGGGCATACAACAACGCAGGTTGCACAGCCTACGCATCGGTTGGACGAGACCACGTGCTGCCCTAAGGTTTCATGGAAGCCTATTTTCCGCTTGTTCATGAGACTCCTCAAAACAGTATGTTCTTAGCAATGGGCTACATAAGTTTCGCGGGAGTGATTCGAGTTGCCTAGGCTTCGACTAATTTTGGAGCAAGGGGACTCTTTTTGAGTTCTTCTGTGAAACGGTTTAAACAGTAAACTATGTGTTGTTCTCCTCCTACAGAAGACTCTTGGAAGTGTATTCGCTGGGGATTGATTCCGACGACTTGGACTAGCTTCTTTAAGCTTCTCAATCGTTTATGAGCTGCATTTCCCCCAAAGATATAGTGGCAGTCCTCTGGAGGACAACTCACGATGAGTACTCCATGGACGCCGCGGTTTAATGCTTCGAGGACGTGAAGAGGGTCAATTCGTCCACTGCATTTCACTTGGATTACTTGTACGTTTTTAGGCCATTGTAACTCGGTTTCTTGGTTATACGACCATTTGCAGAAAAAGGCAACGATTTGGGGGATATCAGATTTTTCTGCTCCGGTAACAGCTTTTCGGATTTTGTCAAGAACCTTTTTGTCTGAATAGTGTTTCATGGTGATTGCTGTAGCTGGGCATTCTACGAGGCATGTGCCACATCCTTTACAGAGTGTGGGATCCACCTTTGCCTTTGATTTCTCGATTATTATTGCCCCGTATTCGCAGATCTTCTGGCAGTTAGCACATGCGATACATCTGTCTTCGTCTATTACCGGTTCATCTGCCTCACAGTATTCTTCCGGTTCAAGACATTCGGTGCAAGGACCGCAGAAAAGGCATCTGCGAGCTTCAGCTAACCCGGTTGCTGTAGGTAGTCCTAGTTCGACTTCTTTAAAGCCACATAGACGTTGTTGTTTGTCAAGGCATGGGATGGTTTGCCTTGGTCTATTGGAGATCTTCTTGTCCTCTGAAAACCAAGTGGTTTCGTGAACTGCTGAGTCTCGATCCTTCTTAAGGTCAGTACCTTGAATGTATCGATCTATGGAAACCGCGGCCTTTTTCCCAGCTGCAATCGCTTCTATTACTGAAGCAGGACCTGTGACTGCGTCACCCCCAGCGAAGACGTTTGGGATATTGGTCTGTAGAGTTATCTCGTCGACGACAACGCGGTTTCCTTTAGCAACTTCGATCTCCTTTGGCAGAAAGGATGTCTCAGGGACTTCACCTATCGCCATCAAAAGGGAGTCAGTAGGAAGCACGTATTCTGAATTCTTGATGGGAATTGGGCGTCGACGACCGCTTTTGTCGGGAGGGCCTAAGGATGTTTTGATGCATTCCAGTCCAGTCACATGCCCGTCCTTTCCCAGGATTCTGGTAGGGGCTGCAAGGAATTGGAAGTTGACGCCTTCATATCTTGCGTCTTCGACTTCTTTACGATGAGCGGGCATCTCTTTCTCTGATCTTCGGTAGACTACCATAACTTGTTTTGATCCAGAGTTTAGTCTTCGAGCTGTGCGAGCTGCGTCAATTGCCACGTTTCCACCGCCGATGATAACCACGTTTTTCCCAAGGTCAGGAGGTTTGCCTTGTCGTACTCTTTCAAGAAAGGAGATGGCGTGAAGGACTCCATTCAGTTGTCCGCCTTCTAAGTTCAGGTTTATGCACTTGTGAGCTCCAGTGGCGATGAAAATGGCTGCATAATTGTTGTTTATTTCTTCAAAAGAGATGTCTTTTCCAAAGGTAGTCTGAGTCTTGATCTCGACTCCTGTTTTCTGGATGTGCTCAATCTCGGATTGGAGTACGTTTTCAGGGAGTCTGTATTCTGGTATGTGATACCTTAGGCAACCTCCGAGTTCTTTTGAAGCTTCGAAAACGGTGACAGGGTAACCAGCTTTTGCTAATTCATAAGCGGCAGTTAGTCCTGCGGGTCCTGAACCAATTACAGCAATCTTCTCATTGTGGGATTTCGGGATGGATTTCGTTTTAGTCTTGGTTTCAGCCTCGAATTCCTTATCTGCGACAAGTCTTTTCAGAATGCGAATTCCAACGGATCCGTCGACGTCTCTTCTTCTGCAAGCGTCTTCACAAGGACTGAAACAAACCCGACCGCATACTGATGGAAAAGGAATTGATCTTCTTACGACTTTGAGGGCTTCTTCAAATCGCCCTTGAGCAATAAGACCGACATAGGCCTGAACATTCACATCCGCTGGGCAAGCTTTACGGCACGGTGGATGTTTCTGTGGTTTTTGCAGGGTAGACATTTCAGAATCCTTCATCTGACTAATTCCATCTTCCAACGGAAGAAGTCATACAGGAAGTTAACGACGATATTAAAATTTCCGTACACAAAGTGAAATCGCCCCCGAAATCCCGTCAGAGGAATTCTTATATCGAAGGTTCAGCTTTCTCTGCCTTTCTTCAGGTAGTTGGTCTTGTTTGATAATTGTTCAGCAGAAGCATTTAGATAAAATTTTAGAGATGACGAAGGACTACAAGAGACTTCTGATCATTGGGTGTGATGGATGTGCTTCTGTCGTCAAGGTTGGGGGAGAACGGCAGGCAAAGGTCTTGAAATCTCTTCTTGAATTAAGAAGAAAAACGAAAGGTGACGGACCTGCTGCAGTGAAAGCAATATCAATCCTACGTCAATGCGACAAAGAGATCTCAGCAGATGCCTTAAAGTCGTCAATCGCAAACTACGATGGGGTTGTCTGCCTCGGCTGTGGAGTTGGTGTTCAGACTCTAGCCGAGATCTGCGAACCTACTCCTGTGGTTCCAGGAACTGACACGAAGTTCCTAGGTATGCATGACACGAAAGAAGACAAATTTTATGAAATGTGCAAGGCTTGCGGCGATTGCTTACTCTTCGAGACAGGAGGCATTTGCCCGATAACCAGATGCGCGAAAAGTCTCCTAAATGGACCCTGTGGAGGTCAAGCGAAAGGGAAATGCGAAGTTGGAGGTTGGACGAATGACTGCGCGTGGATCCTCATCTACAACCGCTTGAAAGAGAGGGGTCGACTAGACCTGTTCACAAAGTTTAGGGCACCAAGAGACTTCCGGGTGTCAGAGCACCCCCGAGAAACGAGCATAGATGTAGATGAAGAGAAAGGGAAGGACTCCAATGACCAGTGAAGCCTTTGGAAAGTTGATGAAACAGATCAACCAAGGTAAATTCGTGTTCACGGGAGAACTTGAACCCGTCAAGACCATAAACCTTGAGGAAGTTCTTGAAGGAGCAAGGACTCTGAAAGATCACGTAGTAGCGGTTAACATTACAGATAACCCCACAGCCTTCGGATACATGAATGCCCTCGTGCCCTCTTATCTCATTCAAAGAGAAGCAGGAGTAGAAGCAGTATATCAAATGACTACTCGAGACCGAAATCGCTTAGCGCTCATCTCTGATGTACTCGCAGCCGGCACTCTAGGCATCAAAAACATCCTAGCCCTGACTGGAGACCATACAACTGTAGGGGACACTCCTCAAGCTAAACCTGTGTTTGATCTTGATTCCGCTGGTTTTGTCTACATGCTCAGGAAGATGGTTTATGAAGGCCTTGACTTAAACAACAACAAGATTGAGGATC
>CP070765.1:1108454-1141123 GCA_020345645.1 Candidatus Bathyarchaeota archaeon
TCTCATTGCCCGAAGGAGCTACGGTCTCGGTGAGAACAGAACCGGCGAAGTCACACTCTTTGATTTGGTCAAGACCTCTATGAGACATAGACCTGATGTCCTGATAGTGGGGGAGATCAGAGGTAACGAGTCTTATGTCCTATTCCAGGCAATGGCGACAGGTCACGGTGGCTTGAGTACAATGCACGCGGAAGACATTGACTCCGCAGTGAAACGGTTGACTCAAAAGCCGATGAACATTGCACCTGCCTACATCCCGCTGATGAACATCGTTCTGTCCGTCCAGCGGGTGCATCTGAAGAAAGATGGAGAGACAAAGGCAGTTAGGAGAATTCTTGAAGCAAACGAAGTGGCTGACTACGAAGACTACCGTAACATTACGAAATGGAATCCAGGCGGCGATAAGCACACCTGCACCGTTGATAAAGGAGTCATGCTGTCTCATATCTCGGAACGCACCGACCAAAATGAGTACCAGCTGAAACAAGAGATCGAGCGACGGACTTACGTGCTTCACTGGATGCGGGAAGAGAACATTCGAAGCTACC
The DNA here is from genome assembly GCA_020345645.1 of Candidatus Bathyarchaeota archaeon. Taxonomy (GTDB): domain Archaea; phylum Thermoproteota; class Bathyarchaeia; order Bathyarchaeales; family SOJC01; genus JAGLZJ01. The sequence goes on from CP070765.1 coordinate 1,109,003, forward strand.
GAGATGTCGCTGCAATCATCGCAGAGTACTACGCTCGACCTGACTCGTTCTTCCAGCGGATTCAGATAAGAGAGGCGAAAGCCGTTGCCACTGCTAAACGCTCTTGAAGCCCTCTCATACCGACTCTTCGGAAGGTTCGCTCCGACTCTTCTGAAACATCTCTTCGGCATGAGTGATCTTCTCCAAAGAGCTGATATGAAAATCTACCCAGAAGCCTACGTCTCCCTTATGATTTTCGCTGCATTCCTCACGGTTCCAGTCAGCATAGTCGGTGTCTTCCTCACCATTTTCATCGGCACTCTTCCATTCATCTTCCTCGTGCCGGCTCCTTTGTACATCATGCTTTTCTTCGTCTTAACACCAATCTCAAGGGCTAGTGAACGGTCTCAGCGGCTCGAGAGGGAGATGCCCTTTGCCGCAACTTACGTTGCTGTAATGGCTTCGGGAGGAATCCCTCCTTATACGAGCTTCAAACGCCTCTCAGAGGCGAATCTTCTGCCTGCGATGAGCCGGGAAGCAAAGAACCTGATACGTGACGTGGAGATCTTTGGGGTCGACCCGCTCAGCGCGATGAACCAGTCGGCAAAAGGAAACCCATTGGACATCTATCGAGAGTTTGTCGGTGGGTACGCTTCAACCGTTATAATCGGTGGGGACATCACGAGTTTTCTTGAGACTAAATCCGAGGAGCTCTTCAAGATTAGAGCTACACGGGTACGGGCAGCTGCTGAAAGACTCGGAATGCTCCTCGAATCCTTCATTATCATCATGGTTCTCATGTCTCTCTGCTTCTACATTCTCTTCAGCGTTGAATCCATCTACAGCACTGGCATGGGCAGCTTCTCAGGGATCATCCTCTACACATATGTCTTCACACCGCTTCTCTCCTTCGTCTTCATTTATCTCGCACACGGAATGCAGCCAAAGTCCCCCGTCACCGACTGGAGACCCTACAGAGTCTTTGGAATCTGTCTAGTTGCGGCAACAGCTGTCCTTATGATACTAACTAACTTCGTGGGTCTGATGCCACTTGGGTTCCTCGCACCCATCACGACCATCATAGATACTCCTACAGCTGTCGCCATCTCTTTGATCATCTCGACTGGACCACCCGCCATCGTCCAAATGCGCTTATCCCGGGAAAAAGCGAGTACCGAGAAAGGAGTCACGCTCTTCCTCCAAGACCTCACCGAGACCCGTAAGACCGGTCTTTCTCCCGAAGCATGCATTGAAACCCTCTCTAAACGAGAGTATGGTGCCTTCAGTAAACACTTGAGAAAGATCACCTCCGAACTCTCATGGGGTATTCCTTTAAGGAAAGTCTTCATGGACTTCGTTAGACGTACAAAGAGCTGGACAACGCAGATCGTCATGTTTCTCCTAGTCGAGACAGTTGACGTTGGTGGAGGGACGATCGCCATGATTGAATCACTTGCCAGGTTCTGCACGACAACCCAGGAAGTTGAGAAGGAGAAGAAGATGGCTGTTAAACCTTACATCATGATGCCTTACTTTGCTGCCCTCATGTTGGTGGCTACGACTATAATGATGCTTACCTTCACCAGTCAGACGGTGGGAATGGCAGGCACAGAGGCGGGTTCCTCTCCTGTTGATTTGGACTCTTTAATGGTCATCTTCTCCACGTCGGTCATTATCCATAGCTACCTGATTGGACTCGTAGGAGGAAAGATCAGCGAGGAATCGATAGCCGCGGGCTTTAAACACTCGACACTTCTGACCCTAATCGCAATAATCGCCGCGAAGGTTGCGCCAACCCTGATCAGCTTCGGAGGAGGTTAAACAAGCGCATGGCTGCTGGTTCCTACTCGCTAAGGCGTTGTCGGAAAGCCGTCAGCCCAGCTATCTCTTCGGTCATCGTGACAGCCGTCATTGTGATGTTAGTCACGGTTGCCCTGACCTTCGCCAGCAATACCCTTCTTTACAGGATAGCGGAGAGTGAATTCAACTCAGCGAAGCAGTCGATGACGACTCTTGGGCTTCAGATTGACGACGTAGCATGGATCATTGGTCGCTCAGAGACTGTCCGATTTTCAAGTAGGTATGGTGACACAGCCTTCAAGTATGCCCTGAACTACTCCGTCTATATCAATACTACCACAGCGACCAACCAGCTCCTCTACTCAAACGTCACCGGCATCGTAACGTTTGAGATGGCTACAAAACACCATTCGATGGGAGGCGACTACTTCGAAATGATCTCTCCCTCTACCAGCATGGATTTTCTGGTAGCAGGTGCATCTGAACCCGTATCGAGAGTTTTCGTCGTTGAGAAGATTCCAATGGCGGATGGAAGTTTCGCAAGGATCGTGGTCGCCCCTTCGATAAGAAAGGTGGAGACGAGCATAGGCACGACAGACTACGTTCGACTCTACCTCCCGATCTTGCTCCGAGGCGAGACACCTAGACGCTCTCAATCAATCACCTTGAACGGTCGCTCCTTCTCAACTATCAGGAAGACCGTGACTGGCATTGTTGTCGAAGTGAGTTTTCCCTTGACTGACTTTGACAACTCCTTCTTCAACTACCCTCGGACCACGTTCTCCATGCAATTCGAAGAAGAAACCGTGCTAGAGCTCTACACCGGAGGTGTTGAAGTTGGGTTCGGAGTCCATCCCTAGGAAAAGGAGGTACGTTAGATGCCCCATTCCAACATAGAATATGCCATAATGGCCCCTATACTCCTATTGCAGGTTCTCTTCTTACCAGTAGCCACAGGTTGGATGATGGATTACTGGGGCACTAAACGGATGGAGACTACACTTCAAGACGTAGCCAGTCATCTAGGAACAACAGTTCAGGAACTCTACTATTCCCTGAACCGTGATGATGTTCTCCCTGGAGAAGTAATCCACACCTTGGACATTCCCGAGTATATCGAGTCTACTCCTTACACGATTACGTCCTCCAGCCTGCAAATCGAGAACAGTACAGCAATCGATCTACACCTTGAATTATTCCAGCAGGATGTCACTGTTAGAGTGCGAAATATCCTCGGATCAAATGCAGCGTTAAATCCATCATCGTTCGCAAGCAACTCACCTACAATTCATTTGAGCGTAGAGAAGTTCGTAAATGGCACTATTCGTTTCTCGTTTGGAGGGCGGTGAAGTTGGCTGGAGTAGCGATTGATCACCTAATTTCAACCACCGCATTCATTGCAGCGATTGTGCTGTTTACAGGCTTATTCACTCAAACCCTTCAAGCCGCCATACTATATCAGCAGAACCGGCACATCGCCTCTAAAGCCAGCGATATCCTTGACAACATCCTACTTAATCCCGGTTACCCGTACCACTGGGGAACCACTAACGACACGCTCTCCTGCTTCGGTCTTCAGAAGCTTGGTGCTACAGGCTACGTTGAAGACGCCTTCGCCCTTATGAGGTTGACAACCCTCCTCGATGATCCAATTGAGTACCCGATTGGGTCTGGTCGGTACTTCAACAATGTAACGTTTGGCCCAACAGGATTCATGTTCATTCCAATAGCAGATTCGATAGATTACCCGACTGCTTCACGATTACTCGGAATCAATGGAACCTACGGATTCGAGCTCAACATCGCACCTCTTGTGCAGGTCGTAATATCAGTGCACCAGCAAAACCCGTTAAAGCTAAGAGTAGATGTCGCCGGTCCAGGATTCCCTCTTGGAGGTGCTGACATAAGCTACTACTTCTTCAAATCCATCAAAGGTACGAATTATCCCAACCTTGAACTAGATACTGGGACCGCTAAAGCCGATTCAGCGGGTGTCGCCTACATCAACTTCACCTTCGATGGAACTCGTGAGACCTTCACTATCGTTGCATATGCAAGCCTAAGTGGGCTCACAGGCTCGGGATACTTCACGCAGCAGACTTTCTCAAAGGGTGCAGGAGTCATGCCTTTCGTGGTGAACTACGAGGAGGGCAAGGTGTACTTGGCTCATAGTTGGGATGTTCAGGATCAAGGGGCTCCCGTACCCAACTTCTTCTATAATGCCTCCTTTATGATTCTAACAGAAGACCTTCAGTTTGAGAACTGGCCAATCGCCAACTCGACTGGCACAGTCAACTACGGTGGCGGTGGCGGCAAGTATCTATACGGTGAGACCGTTGTTCCAGTTGGTCAGCCAGGATTCTTGCTGGTTACATACCTCTCGGGAAACGATGTTGGTATGTCGATTATGCCATGGGGGGTCGGCACCCTTTCTGTGCCAGTTCTATTCGGGAATCTATCTCCCAGCGAAGTCTGGACAGCCTCCGACCTCCGTCAGATAACAGTAGACTTGGTTGCATACCAGGCGAAACTCACTTGCTGGAGTCTACAAGGCTACGAGATATGGAAATCGCCTGTTTGAGAGTGAAGCACAATGATGCGCACAATTGAAGTCTCCATCGTCATCGTGATCCTGACAACCGCTTTCATAGCATCATCCTTCTTCGGCACCTTTTCACCTCAGGAGATCTCTCCTCTAAATCTTCGACAACTTGCCCTCACCACACTCCAAATCGTGGACTCCGACAAGTCTCTAAGCAAAACAGTCTTTAAGCCGTCTCAAGACTCAGCTTGGACAGACCTGCAGATAGCCCTTGCGGCAAGCCTACCTCCTAACATTGACTACAACTTAACAGTATACGATATCTACCGAACACAAGATACGATAACCTACAGGCAATTTCACTCCATCACAAGCTCCGTGTACGGTCTTGCAGGAAGTTCCGAGGCCGCCACATATCTTGTCACCTCTACCAACTCCTCATTCGCAACGATTAAGCAGAAAATCCGGAAGACACTGTACGTTCTCAACTGTAGCGACTCAAACGGTTGGTGGATCACTGGATACACTGGACAAAGCTTAGCAGCGGACGTGGTCGATCTGCTTTCCCCATACTTCAACACAACCGTCATCGTTCAAAGCACTGCTGAACTGGAAAGCTTACTGGATGGTGCTGAGATTTCTGGTCTTCCGCATGAAAGCGTCTCTCACGCTGTCGTTATCAACACGTTCGGTGAGTCAGTGCCTATTCCCTCATCGTATGCGGATCTGTACTCCCGAGGTTCCTACGCTGAATATTGCTATGAACTGGGGAAGAGGGTTAATCAATACGACTGGACTTGGGTAAGCATAGTAGGATATCCATTCTATTATGTTAGTAATACGGTGAAGTTGGCTGACAGCCACAATAGTTGGGGTATCTATGGCATGAACCGCGTAGGTCCTGCTGGCTTGAACTGTTTTCTCAGAGGTTTAGACGTTGAACACTACTCTTCCTACGGTTATGATGATGATTCGATCGCACGAGACGTGAATCTCGTATACTTCTCGGATGAAGCTACCTATTACTCGAACTACTATGGAATCTACCCCGCGTATTACCAGACAGCTACGCGTGCGTTACCCGCCTCAATTCAGGCCACATACCACCTAACCGCTGTTTCAGCAGTGTTCGACTTGAAAGATGAGTGCTATGGTGCAGCAACCTTTGAACATGAAAGCACAGGAGCCCTGACAGCCATCGGTTTAACAAGAACCCCAGACATTAGAGTTACAGCCCTAGCCACACTCATTCACGATAAACCAGTTCTCTACAAGTCTGAGTTCACTTTAACAGCTGGCGAAAGACCCACTCAGCGACTTCTTGTTCTGCAACTCAGTCAACAGGGAGGAAGCTAGAATTGAGGAAATTTTCAGATAAAAGAGGACAATTCTCAATAATCGCAGCAGTTCTTGTAGCGACCGTATTAATCGGAGCGTTATTCACGACCTACTCGATTGTGAGAAACAGTCCAATCCAAGGACACCCTCAAGTCCTCGGGTCAACTGAAGAAATGAACATCGCAGCCAGCCGTGTCCTCGAATTCATCGTAGGATACTATGGGTCGATTCTCGAGGTGACTGGCAACTTCACGTACGCTCAGAACCTTGCCCACAACTACCTATTGAGCGGTCTGGAAAACATCGCCTATACACATCCTGACTGGAACCCAACCTTTGAACTTAACTACTCCCGTATTAGAGCTACGTGGTTCCACCAAACCAGCTTCAGCCATGGTTTGATGAATCTAACTTACTCGCTTCAAGGTCTCGGAGTCTATGGCGTACAATACTCTACTTCAGCAAAATTCCAGATTACCGTGAACCCTTCTAATACCAGTCATGTCCTCGTCAACGTAACTCGCGACACAGGGCTTCCCGAGAACACACTCCGTGATAACAACTTCTACTTCTATCGTTACAATCATAACACCTCTACGTGGGAACTCGTAAGAGCCGAAGCCATCAACTCCATCACATCCTCTGACACCTCTACCTCATACAACCTTACTGTACCCGAAGGTGTCGATCCTTCCTCCTATCTACTCAAAGCCGTGGACCACCGCGGTATTATGGTGACAGCGTCCACGTTTTCAAGTTACACCTATCGCTTCACTTGGGACCAGAATCTCTATTCCACGCTAAACCAGGATATTGTGGTAGTTGAACTGCTTCAGAATGGCACTGTGAGGTGGCTTGGACAGCAGCTTGAATTAGATGAAGCTAGACCGATTCCACCCATCCCTGTGAAGGCGTTCCACCTGAATCAGACAATGAACGGGATAAACCGCGAAGTCCAGTTCCAAATCGAAGACTGGAACTCTAATTACGAAGTCCCAGCAGGTTTAACTGCCAATGGGACGATTCTCCGAAACAGGCAAATGGTGGTTTTCAATGTGAATCACCACGTGACAGAAGCAACTCTCTGGTGGGATGGACGGGACATCGCCAACCAAACCTGGCACGCGTATAAAAACACACACTTCGTCGGAGACGATCCTGAATCAGGAACTCTAACAAACGGGGTTATTACACTATCAATTGGAAACTTCGATGTGGTTTCCACATTAGGAAGTGTCACGAGCACAGCCACATTCATGCGAATCAACAACGATCCACCAAGTTATTGCTCAAACCTCGCCTACATCATACACCATGGTGTGGTGCGAGACATCATCCATCAAGAAGCTGAATGGTCCGGCGGTATACCGAATTGTCCCAACATGTACTCGCAGATCGTGATCACTCTCCCGGCGAACGCCACCTACTACACCTACGCCCTACGAACAATCTTTGTACCCACGGACAGAACCCGCACTGTTGAAGACCTGAACCTGATTCGGCTTCAAAGTGCCTGGCGTTCAGGTCTGAAATCTTACACGGAAAACGGGACAAGCGGTGACTACCCGGTTGTAGCGGAGACCTTAGACTACGAGCAGAACCTGTTCTACAACTTCAGTCAAGGAACTACGTGGATGCATCATTGGAGCGAGTTCATTGCATCAGGTGAAGGTGCGGGTCTGCTCTTCGCAACCACCGCAAACCAGCAATTATACGCCTTTGACACTATTGGAGGACAGAAGACTGGGGCTGTGAACGCTGACCATTCGAGTGCAAACAGGGTAACAATCGAGCTTAAGCCAGTCGCTAGGTTCGATGTCTCCTTCCAAAGTTTCTTCGACCTCACACTTCATGGAGCTATCGTCAGCTTTGACGGAACTGATCCAATATACCCTGCATCCGGTCAAATCGGACTATGGGTAATTGCAGAGGTCCCGCCATCCTTAACTGTCGAAGCTTCATAGGTCTACGCAAATCGCAGCCTATAGTAGATTACTTACTATAATCCAAACGACATCTCCAAGTGTTAAGGCGAGGACCAATCCCATCGTCAGGAAAACAAGCATTGGCAAGCCTGGGGTAACCCAGACCATTTTATCAATCTTGCCTTCACTCTCAGCCTTAACAATTCTGGACAGAATCGCTTCGCGACTCTCGTCCTTTGGAAAAAGCACCAGTTTACGCTTCGCATCTCCTTCTTTAGAGAATTCAACGTCTTCAAGGGGATAAAGGAACGAATCAACTAGCTCATCGGCTGGAATCTTGTATCCACACAACAACGCGAGTAACTTCCGTACTTTGGATTCGTCTTCATGACCTTCGAACAGCTTCTTTCCAGATCGTTTCCGCTGACCTATGTTCCGAAATAGGGCATAGAAGACGCTGACTGCAGCAATAATCACCCCGTTGCTGAAGATGGCGATCGGAAAGATCTCCGGAAGGTAACCTGAGACCGGGTTCACTACGCGGGGTGGAACAGGTAGAGCGAGAGAAAGGCACATCAATGCTTTGGCATCAGCACCACCGAAAGCTCCTGCATAGAATAGAACAAACGAGAATGCTGTAGTGAATCCAACCGAGACGCCATAAAATAAAAGTGTTTGGAGAAGGTCGCCACGAAGTGGATATATAAGAAATTGAGCCAACGTCAAAGCTAGTCCTATGGGTCCAAAGAAAACCCACACCATGTTACTGACTTCACGAGTCTTCAAATCACTCCAAGCAGAGTAAAAAAGGAAGACTAGCGAAATCGCCACCCGTGCCATGGATAGTGCTTCTTCCATCTGTTTCTCCAATCCTACGTATTCAGTTGGCGGACGCAAAAGCCTTTGCACAACGATCTCAAACGAAAGAAGGCTCCAATGAACCCCAAGAATTAAGCTACAGGCGTTTTCCAGGTGAATTCGTGAGCTGCACCAGCTTCCGGTGAGATTTTAAAGTAGTAGGTTTCACCGCTGTACCAAGCTACGGCGAGATTGTTAGGCCAATCTAATGTGATCATCACTGTCTGCTCGACAGACAGCAACTTTCCGTCTGAAAGGTCTGTATACGCAGTGACCTCCACAAGGTTCGACGCTCGTTCACCCACGTAAAGGCGCTCGATTTGGGCATCACTCGTCCCCACATTCCGGACGGTGAACACCGTCGTTGACGCCGATGAGTTCCAGTACACGTTCTCCACCTCTAGACGCGTACCTCCAGCAGTCGTCTGGCTGCCAATGAACGTGGTCACCCAAGCATACGTGACGATGATCGCTGACACCGCGATGACGATCAACAATAGCGTTGCCAGAATCGGAGAAATCCCCTTTTTGTCCTTCAAGAAGTTGGGTTTAGACATGGAATTCACTCAAACTACCACCTTCTCTTTCCCAACGATATTTAACAGATATGAACCCAAAATTCACACTATGCTGATTCGCACTAGCGTTCAGGTTAGCGTTCAGGCGTAAGTTCGTAAATGAATGGAGGGTTCATGGTCCGCGTAGTAAGACCTACATCAATCAGAGTTTCCAAATAGCCTCGTAGAACCTCTGGACTGTTCATGAAAGGGGTTTTGACAATGATGTACCGATCTCTCTGGTAGAAGTCTCCTAAACCTTGCACTCGAAGGCGTTTGAAGACATCGCTCCATTTCTCTTTATCACGGGGATCAAGATTCAGGGAGGTCTCCATGCTTATTCGTGCGGCTTCACCTGCCCTTCTGCCTAAGGTTCGATGTTGGTCCGTCGGAATCTGTGAGAGGAGTAGGTTGATTAGTTCTATGCTGATGAAAGCAACGCGACTGATGCCCATGTAGTATTCGCCAGGGTACTTCCAGTCGTAGACCATCATGCTTCTGTAGACGTCAAGCATCTTTGAGAAGAGTTGCTTTATGCCAGGCTCCTTCTTCTCTTCAATGATGGCGTCTATGTACTTCCGTTCGTCGTCTTCGAGAATTATGGTTGTGCGTCGAACGTGGCGTTTCTTGAAGTCTGGGGGCTCCTCTCCATCGTGCATATTTGGTATACCTCGTAGCATACCTTATATGTTTTGCTTCCTTGAAATGAGTATGCGGGAAAAGCGTCACAAAGATCACGCACGCGTACTAAAGGAAACTTTATATAAATTGCCCATTATCTTCGGTAGGAAGCTTAAAAACTGGATTCAAAAATGTCCAAAGAGTTCCGCCACATCACACGCATTGCTGAAACAGACCTAGAAGGATCCTTAAAGGTCGTTCATGCAATTGCCAAAATAAAAGGTGTTGGTCCTAGCATCGCCAATGCTATTGTAAAGAGAAGTGGGGTAAATCCTGAAACTAGGTTAGGATACATCGCTGAACAAGACCTGAAGAAGCTCGAGGAGGTCGTGCAGAACCCCGCTGACCAGAATATCCCAACGTGGCTATTCAACTACAGAAAGGACCTAGAAACCGGCAAGAACCTCCATCGTACAGGTTCCACCCTCGTCCTGCAAATTAAGACGGACATCGACCGTATGAAAACTTCGAGATCTTGGAGTGGATACCGCCACTCCTATGGATTGAAGGTTCGCGGTCAACGCACCAAAGCCACAGGGCGAAAGGGCAAAGCTATCGGCGTGAGAAAACGGAGAGTCCGAGCAGGCGAGAAGTAATGGGCGACCCGAAGAAACAACGCAAGAAGTACGAGACACCACGATTTCCTTGGCGAATTGACACCTTGGAAAATGAACTGAACTTACTTGGGCAATACGGGCTTCGCAATAAGCGAGAACTCTGGCGTCACAAAACGATGCTCTCCAAGTTCCGTGGAATCGCTCGCAGCGTCCTCGGGTTGTCAGAAGAAGAAGGTGCAAAACTCAAGGAGCAGCTTTTAAATCGCCTGAAGAGACTCGGTATGCTTTCAGAGACAGCTGAGTTAGATAACGTGTTGGATCTAACACTAATGGATATCTTGGAGAGAAGGCTCCAATCTCTTGTATATAAGAAAGGGCTGTCTCACTCCATCCAACAAGCCCGTCAACTTATCGTCCACGCCCACATAACAATTCGAGGCAGAAAAGTGACATCTCCTAGTTATCTTGTGCCGAGAGATGAAGAAGCCCACATATTGTATGCTCCATCAAGTCCCCTCTCCAACCCTGAACACCCCATACGACAGAACCTTGCTACATCCCCACTTGAAGCTGAATACCACGCGGAGGAAAGGATGCCGTGAGTAGTAAACCTGAGAAATGGGGTATTGTTCATATCTACAGCTCATATAATAACACCATCATACACATCACCGACGTCTCTGGAGCAGAGACCATCTCCAGGGCGAGTGGTGGCATGTTCGTGAAATCAGACCGGTTGGAATCCTCTCCATACGCAGCCATGCGTGCAGCCAGTGCAGCTGCCACAACTGCACGAGAGAAAGGAGTCACCGCCATCCACATTCGAGTACGGGCTCCTGGAGGTTCCAGTGCTCGAACACCTGGTCCTGGTGCACAAGCTGCAATCCGAGGTCTGGCGAGAGCAGGATTTCGCATAGGACGTATTGAAGAAGTGACCCCCGTTCCCCATGATGGAACCCGTCGAAAAGGCGGCCGCAGAGGTAGGAGAGTATAGACCTATCGATGGGAGAAGACGACCGTCAGCTTTGAAAGAAATGGGTGGGTGGCATGAACATCAAAACCCTAAAAGAGGATGATACTTCAATCCAGCTGCTTATCAGAGGAACGAACGCTGCATTCATGAATACTCTGCGGCGAATCATCCTCACAGAAGTTCCTACAATGGCGATCGATGAAGTCGTGGTCATAGAGAACTCTTCAGTGCTTAGGGATGAATTTCTTGCACATCGAATAGGTCTTATGCCGTTGAAGACGGATCTCGAAACCTACAACCTTCCAGAAGACTGTAAATGTGGAAGCGAATTCGGCTGCAATCTCTGCCGTGTGTCCTTAGTGCTCGAAGCCACATCGGGAGATCGCACGATCACGGTTTACTCAGGTGACTTCGTGTCAGATAACCCTGCGGTAGCTCCCGTAAGCACCAGAATTCCCATAACTAAACTGGCACCCGAGCAGAAGGTTAGGTTAGAAGCCTACGCTCGACTTGGAAAAGGCAAGGATCACGCTAGGTGGCAGCCTGTCTCAGTTTGCACTTATCGTCATTTGCCAATCATTAAAATCAACAAAAAAAGCTGTGATCTGTGCGAAAAATGCGTGAAGGTCTGTCCACGAAAGGTCCTAAAGAAGAGTGGGGATGAAATCTCCATCAATCATATTGAAGAATGCAGTCTCTGTGGGGACTGCGTAGACGCGTGCGAGAAGACGCCGAAAACTATTGAGGCGACGTGGGACGATGAGTCTTTCACATTCAATCTTGAATCGACAGAGAGTCTCACTCCTCGAAGAATTCTGCAAGAAGCCATCACAATCCTCAATGGAAAATTAAACACACTTCTCGAGCAACTGCAGGAGGTTCGAGAATGAGACATTCGAAGACCGATAACCCTCAGCTACGGGATTTGATCAGACAGTTACGGAAAACTGGGCGAATAAACAAAGCAGATGTGTGGGGTCGAATGGCAGAGTCCCTTTCGAAGCCTCGACAGAGACTCGCATCAATTAACATAAGTCGCTTAAACCGGCATACCTCTAAAGGCGACGTAGTCGCTGTTGCGGGTAAGGTTCTCGGAGCTGGCTCACTCAGCCACCCCGTCACAGTAGCAGCTTTTGCCTTTTCAGCAAAAGCGAGGGAAAAGATCATGATGGCTAAAGGAAAATGCCTGACTCTCCCTGAGATCCTTGAAAGAAACCCTTCTGGCTCCAAGGTAAAAATCCTCAGATAGCAAGGTGAATGGAATGGCAATAATTGATGCAACCGATCTTATCCTTGGGAGAATGGCAACCGTAATAGCGAAACGACTGCTTCAAGGAGAACAAATCATAATTTTAAACGCTGAAAAAGCAGTCGTCTCGGGCAAGAGACAGAGCAGAGTGAAAGAACTGAAGAAAAAACTTGAAATCGGACACCCGAGAAAAGGTCCTTATCTACCTCGTCAACCTGATCGATTCATCAAGCGATCGATCCGGGGAATGCTACCCCGTAAGAAACCAAAGGGTATCGAAGCCTACAGACGACTGCGAGTCTTCATTGGAGTTCCCCCAGAACTTGAAGGCGAAACGAAGGAACTCCTACCGGAAGTCCATCTTGGGAAGCTGAAGAGCCCTTATATCACGGTAGGTGAGTTAGTCAAAGAGATCGGATGGTCTCAACCAGGAGACTGATATGCCTAGTCCTAAAAAAGTAATCACGTTGAGCGGGAAAAGAAAAACGGCCATCGCTCGAGCGACAGTAAGATCTGGGCGAGGAAGATTTCGAATAAATAATGTTCCTTTAGAGATATATGAACCAGTAGCTGCACGACAGAAGATAATGGAAGCTCTGCTCCAAGCCGACGATGACTTATTGAACAAGATCGACATCGACACAAATGTCTCTGGTGGAGGTTACATGGGTCAAGCAGAAGCCGCCCGAATGGCAATCGCCAGAGGAATGGTTAGATGGAGTAAAAGCAAGCACCTCCAATCCGTCTTCACAGAATACGACCGAACCATGTTAGCTGGCGATCCTCGAAGAAAAGAATCCAAGAAGTTCGGTGGTCCAGGAGCCCGAGCGAAACGGCAGAAAAGCTACAGGTAGAGGAACGAGACTCTAATGATAATCCCTGTCAGATGTTTTTCGTGCGGTAAACTCGTTGGAGACAAATGGGAGGATTTTGCGAGAAGAGTAAAAGAAGGCGAAGACGCGGGCCACGTCTTGGATGATCTCGGAGTCTCACGATACTGCTGCAGAAGAATGTTGCTGACGCATGTTGAAATCATAGACGAAATCATCCAGTTCTACGAGACAGGGAAGAAAAGACAGCCTCGCTCCGGGTCCTAGGAGACCTCTCCACTTGTCCACTGAGATCAAGCGGGTAATCGCACGTCGAATCTTCAACAGTCGTGGCGACGAAACCATTGAAGTAGATATTGAAACCAGCTCAGGATTCGGACGGGCTGCGGCTCCAGCTGGAGCAAGCAAAGGCTTAGCTGAAGTTAAATATTTTCCAAAAGACAGTGTTCTTGACGCTGTTCGACTCGTCGAGATGTTGATCGCCCACAGACTTGTTGGAATGGATGCTTCTCAGCAGGAGGAAATCGACACTCTTCTTCACGACATCGACGGAACAGACAACTTCAGCAAGATTGGGGGAAACACTGCCTACGCAATTTCACTTTGTGCAGCCAAAGCCACCGCTGACTCCCACCACGCCCTTCTATTCGAGTATTTAGGAGGATACCTTGCCTATGAGCTTCCATATCCTCTTGGCAACGTACTTAGCGGAGGAAGACATGCACACGGCCGTGCACCCGATATTCAGGAGTTTCTCGTTTTACCAATAGGTGCAGAGTCTTTCTGGGATGCCGCAAAAGCCAATGTCGCTTTCCACCAGAAAGTAGGGGAGATTCTCCGCCAAACACGCAAAACTTTCACCAGTGGAAGAAGCGACGAAGGTGCGTGGATCGCAGACATCAATAACGACGAGGCTTTTGAACTCATGGCTCAAGCCTGCCAGGAAGTCTCAAACCAGCTTGGGTTCACCTGCCGCGTGGGTATCGATCTTGCTGCATCAACACTCTGGGATTCAGAACACAAGTGCTATAGGTACTCTCATGAAGGAACCGAGCGAACTCCTGAAGAACAGGTTGAGTATGTTCTCGACTTGATCCAACGATACAGCTTGATCTACGTGGAAGACCCCTTTCACGAGGAAGACTACCAAAACTTTGCGTGGCTTACTAAAACAGCAGATGGCTGCCTAATCTGCGGTGACGACCTATTTGTGACGAACGTTGAACGACTAAGACATGGAATAGAAGAGTCAGCGGGGAACTCCGTGATAATCAAACCCAATCAGATTGGCACTCTCACCGACGCTTGGCAGACTGCCAAGACTGCTAAAGAAGCCCTCTATGCACCGATAGTCTCACATAGATCTGGAGACACGGTGAATGCTGAGATCTCACACCTAGCAGTAGCCTTCCACTGCCCGATAATCAAAACCGGCGTAATCGAAGGTGCCAGAATCGCTAAGATCGACGAGCTTATTAGGATAGAAGATACTCTTCGAAAGAGAGCCAGAATGGCTGAGATACCGTTGCATGCATTGACGCGGAGGAACAAATAGTTGCCGAGAAAAAAGAAAGATGAAGAACTAAAAGCCGAAGAACCTAACCCTGTAGACCCTGCCACTCAGGAAGCTGAAGACACCGGGACCGAGACCGACCTAAATGTAGATCCAGAGGAAACAGAGGATACCGCAATAGAACCAAGCCCAGCCGAGGTTGAACTAAACGATGATGCAGAAACGGAGAAAGAAGACGATTTATTGCTTCCACGCGACGAACTACTCTCTGCCGGCATTCACATCGGAACTCGCATGAAAACGAAGAACATGGATCAATTCATCTACCGTGTCAGACCTGATGGTCTATTCGTGTTGGATGTTAAAAAAACTGACGAACGGATCCGTGTTGCTGCAAAGTTCCTTTCGCGGTTTGACTCAGAGCGAATCGGTGTCGTAGCAGCCAGACTGTACGCTAGGCACCCCGCAAAGAGATTCAGCGAAGTCATCAAAGCTACACCTCTAACTGGAAGATTTGTCCCAGGAATGCTCTCCAACCCTCTCTATCCTGATCACATCGAACCATCTGTGATCATCGTATCGGATCCTAAAGCAGACGCTCAAGCTGTACGAGAAGCAGGAGTTATGGGTATCCCTGTTATTGCGTTATGTAGTACCGACAATGAATCTTCAGGCGTCGATCTTGTGATCCCGACCAACAACAAAGGAAGAAGGGCACTGGCGATAATCTATTGGCTCCTCGCCAGACAAACACTCAGGGAAAAAGGCGAATTAGAGCCAGATAAAGACCTTAATCTGTCAATCGACGACTTTGAAGCAAGAGTGTCCCGCAGGGACTAACCTTCGTTAGATCTTAGCTCGAGTATGATCTAACGTTTGCACGCTAGATCGCAGCCTAACTGTCTTCAGGAGATGAATCAGAATCAGCGTGTCTCTCGCATGGACAAAACAGCTAGTTCAGCTTCTGGATGAGTGAGATTTGAGGGACATGACTAAAAGCCTAACTCTGGTTAAGCTCGGAGGATCGGTCATTACTGAGAAAGCGAAGGTCCTTACAGCAAACATCGTAGCCATCCGACGGTTAGCGAACGAAATAGCTGAATCAAGAGTTAGAAAATTAATGATTGTCCACGGAGGAGGCAGTTTCGGGCATCCTCTAGCACAACAGTATGCAATTCAAGAGGGATTCACGGATCCGTCCCAATTGATCGGCATCAACAAGACACATCACGCCATGCTTCAGTTGAATAAGATTGTAGTTGAAGCCCTAATACACCATAATATCCCTGCATTTCCTGTGGTTCCTGCATCCTGTATGATTTCGAAGGACGGTCGAATCAACATCTTCGCCACCGATACCCTCCGAATACTACTTGAAATGGACCTTGTCCCTGTCCTTTTTGGAGATGTCGTGTTGGATACTGAAAAAGGGTTCACTATTATCTCTGGTGATCAAATCATCGCTGCCGTCGCGACAAGATTCAGTGCTGCCAGAATTATCATGGCGGTTGATGTAGACGGACTATTCACCGATGACCCTAAGACTAACACTTCGGCTGAACTACTTCGAAGGCTGACTCCACAAGAGTTACGAACCTTCATCATTAATCGTACTGGGAAAATCGAAGACGCTAAAATATTGGATGTTACTGGGGGAATGCTAGGCAAAGTAGCTGAACTGCTCCTCGCCGTCGAAGCAGGCATCCCAACATTGATAATAAACGCTAAAAAAGATAACAATCTACGTATGGTCTTAACCACTAATGAGACCTCTGGCACATTGATCGCGAAGTGAGTTTTGTGAAAGATAAAACGCAAAGCCGAAAATCTGAACACATCCAGATCTCTTTACAGCAAGATGTCCGTGCTCGCCACGTAACAACTGGCTTCGAAGATGTGAACTTTGTACACCAGGCTCTCCCTCAAATTAACTACGATGAAATCACGTTGGCATCAAACTTTCTAGGACATGAATTTTCTGCTCCTATTCTTGTTGGTGCAATGACCGGTGGAACAGAAGAAGCCATGGTGATCAACACGTCCATCGCTAAAGCTGTTGAAGAACTTGGTTTGGGGATGGGTGTCGGGAGCCAGAGAGCTGCATTAGAAGACCCAGAACTTGCATCGACCTACCGAATTGTGAGGGAGAATGCTCCTAATGCGTTTCTAATCGCCAACATCGGTGCTCCTCAACTGGTAAACGGCTATGGTCTGAATGAAGTTGAGGAAAGCGTGAGGATGATTAAGGCTGATGCCCTAGCTATACACCTTAACGCACTCCAAGAAGCCATTCAGCCTGAAGGTGAGACCAATTACAAAGGAGTCCTTGCGAAGATACGACAGCTAAAAAAAGTCCTTAAAGTCCCGATAATTTTGAAGGAAACTGGTGCCGGAATATCTTCAGAAACAGCGACTCGACTCGAGAACATAAAGGTTGACGCTCTCGATGTTGCAGGAGCGGGAGGAACAAGTTGGGCTGCTGTTGAGTTCTATCGGGCGAAGAAACACCGAAACCTGTCCCGTGCTCGACTAGGAGAGTGCTTCTGGGATTGGGGGATCCCGACTGCAGTATGCGTTGTTGAAGTCAGCCAGTCCACGAACCTGAAGATTATCGCTTCAGGTGGGATCCGCTCAGGTTTGGACGTAGCTAAAGCCCTCAGCCTCGGAGCAGACCTCGCCAGTTTCTCGACCCCAATCCTAGAACCGGCCACCAAAGGCTCAGAATCAGTAAAGCAGGAGTTGAAGTTGATTATCGAAGAGCTGAAGACCGCGATGTTTCTGGTTGGTGCAAGAAACGTAAACAGCCTTAAGAACACCCCTCTAGTACTGCTCGGAAGAACGGCTGAATGGCTAGAAAAAAGAGGTTTCAAGTCAGGCTCCTACGTGAGACAGTGAGTGATGATGACAGCTCTGCGAGAGTCCTCACAAAAAGAGACTCCACCGGAGGTGGAAAATTTCAGCATTGATAGGACTATCGAGAAGTATATTCCGAAGAGATTCAGCCAAGATGCCTTAGTCTTTATACTCAACACTCCGAGATATGAGTACAATCTAGATACCTTGAACAGTGCCCTTACCGAACCAATCTGGGAATTCTTAAATAGAGGAGGAAAACGATGGAGACCGAAGCTGTTCCTCCACGTCTGCAAGGCTCTTGGAAAAGACCCAGATGACTACCTAGAATACGCCATGATCCCTGAAGTCATTCATAACGGAACACTGATGGTGGATGACGTGGAAGACCAATCGGAACTCCGCCGAGGGAAACCCTGCACTTATAAAACCTATGGTCTTGACGTGGCAATCAACTCAGGCAACGCCATGTATTTCCTTCCACTCCTTCCGCTTATCCACAACGAAAAGCGGATTCCATCGGACGTTCTCGTCAAACTCTATGACACATACGCCCAGCACATGATCAGCCTAAGCTTCGGACAAGCCATCGATATATCCTGGCACAGAGGAGAGGTGGATCTCACCCAGATCACTGAAAACCAGTATCTGCAGATGTGTGCCTACAAGACTGGAACCCTCGCTGCAATGGCGGCTAAGATGGCTGCTATCCTTTCTCAAGCCGATGATACGCTGATCGCGAGATTGGGAGAATACGCCGCGGCGATCGGCGTTGCCTTTCAGATACAGGACGATATCTTGGACCTGACTGGAAAAACGTTTGCGAAGGCGAAAGGAACTATAGGCGCAGACATCACCGAAGGAAAAACAACTCTGATTGTAATCCACACAATCCAGAAAGCATCACCCACCGATCGAAACCGACTGATGAAGATCCTGCGAATGCACACAACTGACCAGTCTCTACGTGACGAAGCGATAGCGATTATGAAGAAGTACGCTGCCATCCTGTATGCTCAGAACTATGCCCAGAAAATTCTCAAAGAAAGCTGGAATGCAATCGACGACCTGCTACCGCCCTCCGAAGCAAAGAAAGAACTACGAGCTTTCGCTGATCTCCTTGTTGAACGAGAGCTCTAAGCTAATCGAGTGGCTTCATTGTCCTTTGACAATCAACTCAAGAACCACATCGAACGAATTGCTTTGCTGAATGCACACCTTCACAACGGAAGAGCTCGAAAAGGCTCCGTAATAGGGAAACTTTTCTCTGAACAACCTCAGCTCAAGGAAAAAATCAAGCAAATCTCAACATTAGTCGAAGAGATAACCGAAAAAGTCAATGCCTTAAGTCCACAAGCTCAGCGGATCCGATTGGAAGAAGTATGGCCTGAAGCCCTCTCACAATCGGCGAAAGAGAAACCAGGCAGAGAAGAGAAACCTCTCCCGCCCCTCGAGTATGTTGAAGCCTACGACGTGATTACTACCCGGTTCTCCCCAAACCCCGATGCCCCAATCCACCTCGGTTCAGCCCGAGCAATAATTCTCTGCAAAGAGTACGCTGACGTCTACGATGGACGATTCCTAGTCAGGTTCGAGGACACCGACCCGAAAGGGAAGCGACCTCAACTAGAATTCTACAAGGCGATAAAAAAGGACCTCAATTGGTTGAACAGCCAGCCAGATGCATACTACTACCAAAGCGACCGTCTCCAAATCTACTACGAGCACGCTGAACATTTACTGAAAGCGGGTACCGCCTACGTCTGTACCTGCAAACCTCGTCTCTTCCGAGACGTGGTTATGCAGAAGAAACCTTGTCCGTGTCGCCCTCTGGACGTTAACAAACATCTGATCCGCTGGGAAAAGATGCTCAATGGAACTTTCGGAGAAGGGGAAGCTGTTGTCCGTGTGAAAACGGACCTGAATCACCCAAATCCCGCAGTCCGCGACTGGCCAGCCCTGAGAATTATCGACACCGAGAAGCATCCCCACCCTAGAACTGGCAACAAGTACCGTGTGTGGCCACTTTACAACCTCGCTTGTGGCGTGGATGACCATCTTATGGGCGTCAGCCACATAATCCGTGGGAAAGAACATCTCACTAACCAAACACGGCAAGAGTTCATGTACGTACACTTTGGTTGGCGGTATCCTGAAACAATTCATTACGGGCGAATGAAGATAGTAGGAGCTTCACTGAGCAAATCTGAGATCCTGCGACAGATCCACGCTGGGACCTACAAGAACTGGGATGACCCCAGACTGGCTACGTTTTCAGCGTTGAGACGCAGAGGTATCCAGCCTGAAGCGATCAAGCACCTCATCTTGGACGTAGGACCTAAAACTCAAGATATTACCTTAAGTTGGGAGAACCTCTACGCCCATAACCGACGATTGGTCGAACCACATGCAGACCGGTTCTTCTTCATCGATCACCCAGTCCAGATGACGGTTCATGGAACCGTCAAAGATTTCACGGCGAAGGTCCCCGTTCACCCCGAGTACGAGGACAGAGGAGTCCGCGTCTTCACTGTGAAAGAAACAGCTGGGATCACCCATCTTTCGATCGCGGCGAGAGACCATGAAAAGATGGTTGCTGGTCAGCTTATCCGCTTAATGGAACTCTTCAACATCCAGATCCAACAATCAAGCAGCAAAGGTGTGACCGCGGTGTTTCACAGCGAAGAATACGAGAAAGCGAGAGCTGTAAAAGCCCCCTTAATTCACTGGCTCCCTAATGATGTTGGCGTTAAGTGCCGCGTGATCTTACCTGACGCGACTATCGCAAAAGGTCTTGTTGAACCCAGTATACGTAAGATTGAAGTTGGAAGGATCGTGCAATTTACCCGATTCGGATTTGTACGAATCGACGCGAAAAGTCGTAAAATGATTACAGCCTACTTCTGTCACCGGTAAACCCCGAGATTTTCCTCACACGCTGTTCACCACTATGTATCCTCAATCCTGACTCTGGTTTCTGAAGAGATTTATTCCAACCGTCTTCGAATATTCAAGAGGAGAGACAGCTATTGCGACGTTCAAGACTGCAGAAATATCTACAGATTTTAAACGTCCTTACAGCAAAACCTAAGCGATTCGAGAAGATCGCTTACGAGACCAACCTAGACGTTACAGTTCTCAAGAAATGTATTGAATTTCTTATGTCTCACAACTTGGTGGTGGAGTCTCGTACGTCAAAGAAGACTGCCTACACAATCACCGAGAGAGGTCTCGCAGTCTGTAAAGCCTTACGTGCCCAGAAGTATTTTGAGATGATCAGAAACACGATATCAAACGCCCAACGAAAAGAAGAGCTGAAGCCTACACTCTCACGAAGCAGGCTTCAAAGGGAAAATGAATAGTCTCTCCGAAACTGAAGGATGAGTAAGAATGAGTCGCATAGAAGAAGCTCAACTGATCAAGAGAATAGCTGAAGAGCCAACGTCCAAAGCACGAAGCGAATGCATTTACTTGAAGAAACCTCGCGTGAAGACTGATCCTGAGAAGATCACCATCGAGATGAAGGTCCGCGAGGCCCGAAGACCCCTATACCTGAAGAGATACGAGTAATCACCCTTCGTACGTCTAGCTGACATAATGGGCTCTCCCCAACATCTAGCGTAGTCTCTAGTCAATGAACAATAATTAACAACCCTTTTCTAACGAGATCAATTCCTCTCTCAACATTCTCCAGCTCTTCCGAAACCTATGAGCACTCGAAGCATTATAAGCACATCTCTACAGAGGATGGTAGGAAGAAAAGGAATTCAGCTTGGTTCTTCTGCGCTACGATAAAGGTACAATCCTGATATCAGGAGATGTACGGGTACCCAGCAGCACTTGGGATTCTCGAGTCGGAGCCTTCAGGACCATGGGTCTTCATTATCCTGAAGTACTCAGGTTCCTGCAGGTGAGTAAGTTTGATGTCAGAGATAATGTGTTTGACCTACTTCCCTGCCCTGAATTGCAAGGAAAATCAAAACTCCGTTCCTATCAGACGGAAGCCTTGACTGCTTGGGTCAACGCTAAAGGTCGAGGCGTCGTCGTTCTCCCAACTGGGGCGGGGAAGACGTTCGTAGCTTTTGGAGCCATCTCCCACGTAAACGCACCTACGATTATCGTTGTTCCCACGATTGACTTAATGCAGCAGTGGATTAAGAACCTGACTCAGGAGTTCAATGTGGAGGTTGGTGCAATTGGTGGTGGCGAGAGCGATCTTCAAGCAATAACAGTGTCAACGTATGACTCTGCCTACTTGAAAGCAGAGGAGTTGGGAAACAGATTCATGCTGGTTGTCTTCGACGAGGTTCATCATCTCCCGGCTCCAAGCTACAGTCAGATTGCTGAGTTCTTCGTAGCCCCTTTCAGGCTAGGATTAACTGCAACCTTTGTGAGGGAGGATGAAGGACATACGCTTCTACCACGTTTACTCGGTAACGTGATTTATGAACTTGAACCTGATGATCTCGCTGGAACCCATCTCTCTCAATATACGCTTGAGAGAAAGTATGTAGAACTTACATCGGAAGAACAGCGGAAATATGCAGAGAACCACCGCGTCTTTACGGCGTATCTGAGAAAGAAACGGATCAAGCTTAGAAACTCCAGTGATTTTCGACGCTTCATAATCCGAACTGGTGCCGACCCTGAGGCCAGAAGAGCCCTACTTGCCAGAAACCGAGCCCTTGAAACTGCACTGAACTCCTCATCCAAGATGACCGCTCTCCGAGACCTCTTAGCCAGTCAACCTGAGAAAAAAACATTGATCTTCACTCATCACAACAGGCTGGTTCACAGAATCAGCAGAGAGTTCCTTATTCCGGCAATCACACACCAAACTCCTAAAGAGGAACGCACTGAGATTCTGGACAGGTTCCGAGCAGGGTCCTACACTAGAATTGCAACCTCAAGGATCTTGGACGAAGGCATCGATGTTCCAGACGCCTCCCTGGGAGTTATATTAAGTGGGACAGGAAGCTCACGGGAATTCATTCAGCGACTGGGGCGACTCCTAAGGAAGAAAGAAGGAAAAGAAGCGAAACTGGTCGAGATACTGTCCAAGGAGACTCAGGAACCACACATCAGCAAACGACGGAGAGGATAAGCCAACAGATGCTTCCGCTTGATTTACTTCGTGCTCGCTCAAGAAGGGGACAGATTCAACCCATTTACGCAGACCTTTCACAGCTAAACCTCGACCTCTGCACTCGGATTATTGAAGCTTTTCAGGCAAACGTCGATGAAAAGAAAGGTAAACTACTGAGGGAGATATCGCGTTACGAGGACGCAGGCTTCGACTATAGACTCGTCCGTGGCTTATCCACTATCCTGCAGAGAGAATGCGTGTTCAAGATCGATGCCGCAGTCAACCCGCGATTGGCAAGGCGCCTGATCTTTGAAGAAGCTGCCAGACGAGGTCCAGTGATCAACGATGCATCCCGCAGAAGCGTAATGAACTTCGTGGCAACACAACTCGGCGTTACTGCAAGTGAACTTGAAGAGTCTTTTCAGGCTGATCTAGATGATGAACTGCTTCTCAGAGAATTTTCACCATTAATCCCTGTTGAGTTGCTAAAGCGATACAACTTTGCGTTGACACAGACACTCCTCTTCAGATCAACCTTTATGGAGATCAGAGTCTCCGACTCTTGGAAAGACATTCTTCGAGCAGTGAAATTTCAAGGCTTAATATACTCAGCAGAGGTTGAGGACGGAATCTTCAAGATCACAGTCGATGGTCCACATTCAATCTTCAAACTCACTCAACGGTACGGTACACGGATGGCGAAGATCCTTCCATCCATCGTGCAGGCCCCACATTGGAATATCTTCGGGGGCATTATTAGAACTGGGCAATTCGGAAAGAGAATTATGCAACTCCGGTTGTCTAGTGAAGAAGTTGGAGAATTAATCAAACCCGCTGAGTCACGAATCCCACCGAAGAAGCTAAATGACCAGTTCGATAGCCGAGTGGAGTACGAGTTCTTCAAACGGTTTCAGACTCTGAACTCTGGTTGGACGATCGCCCGAGAACCCACTCCATTGATTGCCGGCAGGCACGTGTTCATTCCGGATTTCATTTTCGAAAAGAACGGAATGCGCGTCTACATGGAGATCGCCGGATTCTGGACGGAGAAATACCTGGCGACGAAGCTTAAAAAGCTCCAGCAGCTCCCGAATGTCGACTTGATCATCGTCGCAGATGAGAAACATGCCTGCGAACGCCTGAAGCGCATTCGAGGAGAAGTGATCTTCTACAAGAGAAAAGTGCCCCTCAGACCTGTTTGGAGGCTTCTGAAGCAGAGGGAAGAAGAGCTACTCAATCAGCAGATGACCCGCCTGGATCCTTCTCACTTGCACTTTAAGGGCGACGTGATTCAGTTACAGGCAGTCGCTGACCGCAGCAACGTGCCAATTGGAGTGCTTGTCGGGAAGATGAAGGTGAACAAGGTGGAGGGATACCGAATAGTGGGGAACCTTCTCGTCAGCGATGGCAAACTTAAGCAGTTGGGTCAGAAGATCGCGTCACTCAAAAGCCCTCTCCTTTCAGAAGTCATCAACTTGCTGGAACAGGAAGGCGTCGATCGTCCCTACGATGTCCTCTCTGCACTTGACTACGGAGTGAAGTGGAGCGGCTTGGATCTTGAGAAAAGCTCCATATTCAAACGGCAGCCAAACAAGAAGAACAGCGACAGCTCCGTTGCTTAAGGAGATGGGTGCATGGACTCTGCCTTTAAGGTCGCTGAAGAATATTCACAACAGTTAGACTTACAGGATCCTCTCTCAGGTTACCGGCTGAAGTTCCACATCCCCCCCAACACTATTTACATGGATGGCAATTCGCTGGGGCTCCTCGCCAAGAACTCTGAAGACTGTGTTTTGCGAGCTCTCAACGAGTGGAAGACACTCGGCATTCAGGGTTGGCTGAACGCAGATCTTCCATGGTTTCACATGGCAGAGGAGCTTGGTGCACAGTGTGCACAGATCGTGGGAGCTCTTCCTACGGAGGTTGTCGCTACTGGGACTACTACTGTGAACATTCACTCGCTCGTCAACACATTCTATCAGCCAGATGACCTGCGGACGAAGATCTTAGGAGATGAACTAAATTTTCCATCCGACATTTACGCCCTTACAAGTGCCGTTAAGCTGAGGGGACTTGATCCTAACAAGAACCTGATACTTGCCCCGAGTCGCGATGGGCGAACACTCGACGAGAAACAAATCGTCGAGTTAATGACTGACGACGTCGCTCTCGTTTTCCTTCCTTCTGTGCTGTATAGAAGCGGTCAGCTCCTTGATATGAAGACCCTGACTGAACAAGCTCATAGGCGGGGAATCCCCATCGGCTTCGATTGCTCCCACTCTGTTGGAGCAATCCCCCACTTCTTTGACGAGTGGCAGGTTGACTTCGCCCTCTGGTGTAGTTATAAGTATCTGAATGGGGGTCCTGGTGGAACCGCGTTTCTTTACGTGAACGAGAACCACTTTACGGTGGAACCCGCCCTCGCCGGGTGGTTTGGGCACGTTAAAGAACGGCAATTCGATATGGCTCCAAATTTTGAACACGCGAGGAGTGCAGGAGGATGGCAAATTTCCTCCCCTGCGATTCTGAGTTCAGTTCCTCTTGAAGGGTCCCTCAAGATCATTCTGGAAGCGGGAATCCAAGCGATTCGAAGAAAGTCTCTCACGATGACCTCGTATCTGATGTTTCTCATAGACGAACTACTCTCCGAGGACCCCTACAATTATGCTGTAGGAACGCCGAGAGAAGCGAAGCGTAGAGGTGGACATGTTGCCATTGAGCACGAGGAAGGTTCAAGGATAAGTGAAGCCCTTCGAGTGCGAAACGTCATCCCAGATTTCAGACCACCAAACATAGTCCGGATCGCCCCATCTCCGCTCTACAGCACGTATAATGAAGTCTGGAGAGTGGTCCAACACCTTAAGGAAATCATTGACTCAAAGGAATATGAGCGGTTCTCAAAAGGACGGAAGCTGATATCTTAGATTCTTCCTGAATTTAGTGCAAGCGGATCTCAGTTGCTCAATGAATAGACTGCTATGTTTCCTCTTTCCGTTACGAACTTGACTGTGCAGTTCTCATCGTGGCTGATGTCGATTCGGATGTATGATTCGGTGTCGCCAGCGTTGATGAAGATGTTAACATCGAATCTTCTGTGGTGCGTCGCGTTGTTGACCCACAGTGAAACAAAGTGAGAGGTCGCAGATCCCTTGTTCTTCAACGTGAAGGCTGAACCATCAAGTGCTGCTCTCACAGCAAGGAAGTCAACATCCAGTGTCGTCTGATTTCCGTCCTCTCCTTCGTCAACAATTTTCACCTTGACGGTGCCATTACTATGGATGTAGCTGTTCCAGTCATCTGCTAGATTTACTGTGTAGGTGTTCCAGCCGATGGATGAACTGTGACCTTCAGTAAAGTTGAAGCCTGCGTCTGAGTATTCCAAGGCTGTCCAATTGAGGGTCTTCAAGAACCATTTTTCGTTGACATCACTTACTCGGTACCTCATCTGGATTTCAATCGTTTGAATATAGGTTAGAGGGGCTGCGTAGATGTCTATGATGAATGGACCAGTGATGTCCAATCTGTTGTCGTTCTGACTCTCTTCAGTGCCAAGGGTAACTGTTGGTTCCGGTTCAACATACTTTCTGATTTTGAAGTCATCCATCCACCCAGTGGACTGACTGACCAGGAACGAAACTCGACCAGCTTCCGTTATTTGCGTTGATGTTCCATTTACTTTGGAAACTCCGTTGACCCAAAGTCTGAGATCATCGCTATACACAGCAACACTGATCGTAAACGGTTGATTCCACGTATGATATTCACTCGGGATCTTGCAGGATATGTATCCAGTCCGCGTATTTCTCGCAATACATGGAGATGAGTATGAATCTCCAGATATGTGACCAGCATAGAAATTAAATGAGTTCTGCCATCTGAATAAGATGCCATTAGTCGAATTGATTGAATAGCTACCGGTTATGTTCATCTTCATTTCAGCGTATACATCAGTCTCGCTAATCGTGACTGGCATCCAGTCTCCCACATAATTATCACCTGTGTCGAAGTAAACAGCTTCATGTGAAGGATCCCAGTAAGGCTCGTAGACGTTAGACCCAAAACCAAACCAACTGGCTGCATGCCTATCGACATCGTAATTGTCTGTTGTGTTCGTTGAAAAATCGTCAAACCATAGATAGACGTTGCTCCTGTTCCCTGGAGGATTTTGTGCTAAAGGATTACTGTAGTACAGGTAGTAGTTTGAGTCCGTTTCCGTAGGATCGATTCCTGCATGAGTTTTGAACCAGACTTGTGTCGTGGTTGTGTTCATTTCAATGATGTCCCGATCGATTTCGACTGAAGATGTGCCATTCCAGTATACTATTCTCAGGTCCTTTCCATCTGAAAGAATCTTACCTGATGAAACAAGGCTAGCTGTGTCCATGGTTAGGAGAGTAGAGTAACCAGCGTCAAGTCTAGAAGTTAAACTGTTGGTGATATTCATCTGTTGGCGGTTTCCGTAGCTTGAATTCCACCAGCTCAACCCCCCCGTGTACGCACCTGCCTCTGTGAAGCGCTCATATTCCGCGTCAATCGCTTGGGTTCCCGTGTAGTCACCGCTGGTTCGACCGCCTGTATTCACCACGTATTCGGATTGGGTCATGAACCATGGAGAACCAGTGACGCGTGAAACGTCAGTTATTTCAATCTCTTCTCTGATCTTCTCCCAGTCGAGTTGGTTCATGTCGTAATTCCAGAGGATAACATTGGCGAAGACAATGGCTAAAATGACCAGACTCAGCACGGTCACTATCACATTGCTGACTGCTTTCTTTCCTCGAGGAATGTTCCCCATGTTGAGCCTACCGTAACTTTGCGTGTCTACGTACTCGACATTGCATAGCGTGTCAAACGAATTGGAAAAGAATTATGAATGGGCTGTCAGTATTGAAAATTCACTGAATACACGATCCCGCATGCTTTGCATCCGTATACTTTCAGTACTCCTGAAACTCGTACGTGGGACTCGATCTCCGACATCGACTTGTTAACTCAGGTTTCTAGAAGATTCAACAGTAGAACTGCACATTCTTCTTTTGAGTGTGATTCTGCAGCTTCACCATCTTTGCTCATTATTATTCCACGATAACTGCCTTCAGGCGTTAAATCCTCACCTCTATTCGCTACAACAAGTTGATAACCTTGCCTCGCACGTTTTTGGGCGATCGCTTTTAGCTCATCCCACGAGACTTTCTCTTCATACTTGAAGGTGACCATGAGTAATTTCGGAAACTGCTTTCTGACTTCCTCGATGATTTTCGTTGTATGTTTCAAGGGAATTGATTTCATATCGCCACGAGAAGGAATTTTTCCATCGAATACTACGCTTGGAACATAATCTGCCACTGCTGCCGAAAAGATACCGACATCTACTGTCTCATGCTCCAGAACGTCCTGAACTTTCGAGTGATAGTCATGGAAATCTTTGATTAAGATCGTGTTAAGGTATTTAGGAGCTTGGATCCCGGTTGAACCGAGTATTAATGTGACGTTTGCACCTCTCATATACGCTTCGTCAGCGATCATGATTCCTAGTGTTCCTCTGAACCTGTTTGTCAATACTCGGATGTTATCGATTTTTCCGGGAGTAGGTCCCGCTGTAATTAGGAACTGTTTTTCTTTCAGAGGACTTTTACTCAGTTTCCTTATGGTTTCAATTACTATGTTGTGGGGAGATGAGAGGTTTGCCTTACCGTATCTTATTTCAGGCTTGATGATCTCTACGCCGAAGGATTTCAGCCGTTCCAGGTTACGCTGATAGGCAGGATTGTCTTCCATCGTCCCATGCATAGCGGGGGCTACCAGAATCGACGTGTTCTTTTTTTGCAGTCGTCCTAACGCTGATGCAAGGGTGGTGGTTACGGCGTTGGTTGCTTTTCCGTCAGCTATCTGACCTATTGTGTTAAGTGTTGCTGGAGCCACTACGTAGGCATCATGTTCGTATAGGTGCTCTGCTTTTGCAGTTAGGTTCTTTATGACCGGGTTTGTGCTAGTCCATTCCAGGGCATCTTCAGCAACATATCTCTCAGCTTCTTCAGTGAGGTAAACTTGTACTTCGGCACCGTATTGTCGGAAGTGCCTGACCAGGGACGGGGTCTTGTACGCAGCTATGCTTCCTGTAATGAGTAAGGCGATTTTCTTATTCTCTAGGTGACTTCCTAATCTGATGATGTCTTGATCTTTTAAATCAAAATCCTTCTTCATTACTTCAAGCCCCTTACATACCAGTCGATGTGAAGAGATAAATTATTCCATCAGACCCACCACGCGAAGAAGTAGAAAAATGTACCATATGGTTTTATCAAGGGGTTTGCCTAATTTCCTCTAAAAATAGCAAGAGGAGAAGGTGCATTGAAATTCATCCAATTGAAAAAACTGGCAGTACTTGCTTTGTCGGTTCTGTTATCGCTGAATGTTTTCTTGGCGATCACGTCGGGTGTTAATGCTGCTCCGGTTAAAGATCCAACAGTCTACATCAACGGTGATGGATCTGTTGAATTGACTTGGAACTCTGGAAAGTCGACGACGTTCAGAAACAATACAAATGTAAATTTGGGTGGTTTGAAAAGTATAGCAATTACTCCTGACCATGGCTGGCACATCGAAATTGTCCTATTTGATGGCATTTCTCAGGAAATCTTGGATGAAGATGGATACAGCCTTATCGACGTCCAAGTTAAACGTGTGATCTCTGTCGCTTTCCTTGAGAACGGCGGAATTGACGATGTGGAATCCGGAACCTATATTGCAGCATATCCAGATCCTGACGTAGGACTCGTATTCCACAACGTTTTCGCAGATGGATTTGCGTACGCCTACTTGATTGGGCTGCAACAGTACGATCAAATTGGTGAGTCTTGGGACATCTATACAAATGCAACTTTCGTTCAGAACGTGACAGTCTACCTTGTGCTCTCAATTAATGATCTACCAGACGGTGTTTTCCCAGGTGACTTGGCATTATGGAGAACTGAAGTTGTGCTCGGTGATGTTAACCTTGATGGAGTAGTCGATGGGACTGATCAGTCCATAGTCGCTAATGCTAACCCCGATGATTACGATCCAACCCTCGACTTAGACAATAATGGCGTTATTAACAGTGATGATGTGAACATTGTAGCCCATAACCACGGCTTAGAATCCATTTGGGAACAGCTCGAATCATGGACTCATATGGAA
This sequence comes from Candidatus Bathyarchaeota archaeon, assembly GCA_020345645.1. Taxonomy (GTDB): domain Archaea; phylum Thermoproteota; class Bathyarchaeia; order Bathyarchaeales; family SOJC01; genus JAGLZJ01. The sequence goes on from CP070765.1 coordinate 1,138,923, forward strand.
GGCAACTTCGTCTATGTTTACGGCATAACTGACCACTTTTCAGTATTCGGCGTTACTCGAAGAAATTAATAGATACACTCCTGCACACATCGCCTCGCTTTCTTTTTTTCTACTCTAAGAGTATCCAGTGAGTGAAGCATACGCAGGCAATATAGACTTACAAAGAACCTTTAAATTCTTAAAGAAAACATGCATGGTGAAGACTCGTGATTTTAGTGCCCAATTCGCTAGCCTTACTTCAGCGTGTCTCTGGAATATCAAAGATCTTCCTGATAGCCACGAAGATATGTGCATCGATCTTCATTTCTGAATTATAGAGGGGTGTCATGCAGACTCTGGATCCACAAGTCACAACTTTGCTGAAGAAAGCAACTGAAAAAGAGGAAAAGTTTCAATGGCGTGAAGCAGCTCAGCTCTATGAAAAAGCTTTACACATTGATACACACTCCCTCTCATTTAACACTGAGATTTTTGAGAAACTGGGATTCTCCTATTTTCGAGCTTCTAGACAAGCTGAAGACCCTGAAAAGTTCAAGCAACTCAGCGAATTGGCTGTCAAAGCCTACAGTAACGCTGCAGAGGTCCTCGAAAGGGATAAAGACAGCGTAAATGACGACCGAAACTATCAATTGAAGGCAAACGCTGAATATATTCGCTCTTGGTTAGCAGAAGATCCTTCGCAGAAAACTACTTTTTTGAGGACCTGCGACCGATTCTGCGAAAAAGCTCTGAAGGCTTTCAAGAAAGAGGAAAAAAAACTTCAATCTGGAAGAACATACAACATCCTGTCACTTTCTGCTTTGGAACAGATATTCATCGCATCAGATATTGAAGAAAAACAGACACTGATTACTACGCGAATAAAATTTAGTGATGCAGCAATTGACAATTTAGAAAGAACGGAGGAAAAAGAAGACCTTCTTTTAGCTTATTCATTAGCGAGTCTTCAATACTGGTATGCTGCAAATATCAGTGACAAAGAAGAAGTGCGAAAGAATTACGCAAAAAAGTGCTTAACGACTTCTGAGCAAGCATTAAAACTCTCTGAACAGACGCGGGACCCTTATTATTATGCTATGTCGAGATGGGCAGCAACTCTTAGCTCTCTTTTCTTCACTGAAAACAGTGCCTCTTCCTTAGAATATGCCAAAGAAATGCTACAGCAAGGAACCACACAAAACGACCACTATATCGAAGGCATCGCCAATTACCTCCTTTCATTTGTGACAAACCTAACACGCTGGAAAGCAGTAGATCCCGAGAAGAAGCGGGAAACAAATCAAAAAGCCATTGATTACGCCGAAGCAGCCATACGCAAACTTCAATCAACAAATCAGGATTACTACATCGCGGAAACTTACAGACTATATATTGAGAGCCAAGTTAACCTCGCCAACGATGAAATGAATATCGATAACAAACGGACTTTACTTGAGAAAGCAATAAACAATGGAGAAAAAGGGTTAGATCACGCAACAAGATCCGGTTCACCAGACGCCACGGCATCAATTCTCCACGCATTAAGTAAAACATTACAGACCAACTCAAATTTCGAATCTGAGAAAGATGGAAAAAGAAGATCACTGGAAAACGCCTTACTTCATAGAAAACATTACATTAGAATCGCGGAAGAAGCCTTCTCCACAAGTGGATGGATCCTCGGAGTAGGACATTACTATGCGGGACTGATCGAAGCAGAGCTAAGCCAATTCGAAACAAGTCACAGCAGTAAAATCGCACTTTTCAACGATGCAGTTGCAGACATGGATGACGGCATCTCCCATTGCCAAAAATGGATAGAGTCTCGCCCTTCACAACTGTATATCGCGTTTACGGCTGAATTTGAGGACTCTTTTGGTCGAATACTCTATGAATCTTACATTTTAACTGGAGAAAAATCAAACCTGACTAGAGCAATCAGGGTCTACTCTGAAGCTGTAGAGAAATTCAAGAAAATCGATATGCCAAGTCGCGTCGCTGAATCACTCTGGAAGATAGCTAGAGATGAAGATTTACTTGGTCAATACATTGATGCATCAGAAAGCTTCGATGAAGCCTACAAACAATACATGGTTGCTGCTCAAAAAATCCATCAATTCTCGGAGTTTTATCAAGATTACGCTTCATACATGAAAGCTTGGAGTGAAATCGAAAAAGCAAGAGACCACCATTCAAAGAAGCGGTATGAACAAGCTAAGGAA
>CP070765.1:1141223-1154706 GCA_020345645.1 Candidatus Bathyarchaeota archaeon
CGTGAAGATGCTATGGCTGTATTGAAGGAGGAAGAGGAACTTAGAGAGGTCGTCTCACTTGTCGGAGCAGAGATTCTAGGTGATAGGCAACGTTGCGTTTTTGAAGCTGTGAAAATGCTTAAAGAATACTTCCTTCTCCAGAGTGCGTTCCACCCAGTTGACATGCACTGCCCTATCAACAAGACCTACCACATGTTGCACTTGATTCTGAAGTTCTACGATAAAGCACGCCAAGCAGTAAACGATGGAATACCCTTAGCTCAGGTTCTCGCCCTTGACGTGAAGGAAGATCTTGCACGTATGAAACTCGTCAAACCCGAAAACTTCGACGAAGTCAGCGCGGAAATCGGTCAAAAGATGGACATGCAATTCGACCAGCTTGTAAAAGAGACGTCAAGGGATGAGCCAATTTGAGTTCAGTAACTCAAGCGAGTCGAACATACTCCACAGTCAAAGAGGTGCTAGGCCCCTTACTTTTCGTGGAAGCTGGGCAAGGCGTCGGCTATGGAGAGCTTGTTGAAGTTACGACCCCACTGGGCGAAGAACGAACAGGTCAAGTAATTGATGTAAGCGAAGGGATCACAATTGTCCAGGTGTTTGAAGGAACATCCGGTCTCGATACAACGAAGACGACGGTCCGCTTCACCGGAGACACCGTGAAATTACCAGTTTCCATGGACATATTGGGACGAGTGTTTACAGGTGCAGGTCATCCAGCTGATCGAGGACCCGCCATCATCCCAGAGGATTACCGGGACATCCATGGCCTGCCAATGAACCCCTATTCGCGAACTCACCCTACTGACTTCATCCAGACAGGGATCTCAGTTATTGATGGAATGAACCCTTTGGTGAGAGGACAGAAGCTACCTCTATTCTCCGGGTCAGGTTTGCCACACAAACTCTTGGCCTCCCAGATAGTTCAGCAAGCAAGGGTGAGAGGCGAAGAAGAAGCTTTCACCATCGTCTTTGCAGCGATGGGAATTACGACGGAAGAAGCCCGATTCTTTCGAGAAGACTTCACCCGCATGGGTGTTCTCGCCAGAGTTGCTATGTACATCAACTTGGCTGAGCACCCCGCAATCGAAAGAATCTTGACTCCTCGCATTGCACTTACAGCAGCAGAATTCCTTGCATTCGAACAAGGTATGCATGTCTTGGCGATTCTCATCGACATGACAAACTACTGCGAAGCGTTACGGGAAGTTTCCGCAGCGCGGATGGAGATCCCAGGTCGACGGGGCTACCCTGGTTACATGTATACTGATTTAGCCAGCATCTATGAAAGAGCTGGAAGAATACAAGGGAAGAAAGGATCCATAACATTGATGCCCATTCTGACAATGCCTGACGACGATTTGACCCACCCGATCCCTGATCTAACAGGCTACATCACAGAAGGTCAGATAATCCTTGATCGAAAGATGCATAAAACTGGTCTATATCCACCAATCGACCCACTGCCCTCCCTTTCTCGATTGATGGATAAAGGAATCGGTCCTGGAAAGACACGCGAGGACCACAAACAGCTTTCCGATCAACTCTATTACGCCTATGCTGAAGGAAAAGTCATTCGAGAGACAGCCTTGGTTTCTGGTGAAGCGGCACTAACGACCACTGACCGACTGTATCTCACCTTTGCAGACAGATTTGAGAAAGAGTTCATTAGCCAACGACCCGATGAAAATCGGGATATTGAAGGAACATTAGATCTTGGTTGGGACCTCCTATCAACACTTCCAGAAACTGAGTTTGCTCGCATAGACCCTGACATAATTCGAAAGTACCATCCTCGGTATAGAGATGGTAGTGAGGAGTAACACCTTGTCGGTTGAGATTGCCAACGTTCATCCCACTCGTTTAGAGCTTCTGAAGCTGAAACGCCGGAAGGCGATGGCTGAAGGAATTGTGGACATTCTGAAGAAAGATTTAGATGCATTGACAGTTGCCCTGTTTGACCTAGCAAAAGAAGTTCCTTCAATACGTAGACAGATGACGAGTGGTCTGAGTGAAGCTTACGATCTCTATGTTGAATCCGAGATGGTTGTTGGACCAAGGAAGATCAAGGAACTGTCCATAATCGCTCAACCAACTGGTTTCCATGTGGACATAGGTGAAAGAAAAGGGATCCTCGGTATTTCGCTTCCGACCTTTGAATTGGCGAAAGAAACATCCTCAGAGTTGAGACCACGGTTTAGCTTGATGGATAGCCCTGCGAAGTTGGATGCGTCAGCTTCTCAAATTGAAGCCGTCTTGAGTAAAGCTATCGAACTCGCCCAGATCGAAGCTTCGATGCATGAGGTTTTAGATCTGATGGCTATCAAGAAACGGCAGGTGAATCGAATTCAATATAAGATACTGCCACAACTCGATTCAGCGATTCGGTACATTGAGCTGATCCTTGAGGAAACCGAAAGGCAGGATGCTATTAGGGTGAGAGTACTTCAGAGAAAGAGAAAGGAGCGCGCTTTGAAGGCGGGTTAAGCGATATCAAAGCATCTGAAGGGCTATGAGTGAAGGCTTGGAAGTATAAGTCCATAATGCCTAAGGTCCTTACCGAAAAACATAGACTGATTGAACCAAAGGTTATCAAGGACCTAGTTGGTCGAAGTCCCCAAGATATTGGCTTGGCGTTGGCAGATTCAACATATCGCAAGGAAATATCTGAGATCCCTTTAAAGCAACTGAGTTCCCTTTCATTGGAGCGAGCTTTCGTCAAGAGTTACATGCGGACTTGTATGGAAATCATGCACCATTCACCAAATGACATCGCCTTCTTACTCTCCTCTATTCTAATGAAATTCGAGATCAGTACTGTCAAGACGATACTGAGAGCAACGGAGGCTAATCTGAAGATAGAGGAAGTTTCCGATCTCTTAGTCCCAGCGGGGAGCCTGAATGATGTGGAATGCAGAAGAATACTGGCGAACTCCCAAACTGTCAATGAAGTTGTGTCAGCTCTATCAGGTTTAGAGTATGGACCAACACTTCGAGAATCCTTGGAGCAATATGATAGAACTGGAATATTCTTATTCCTTGAAATGTCTCTTGATAAATTTGTCTGCCAGAGGTTGTGGAGATCTGCTGTGAACCTCAAGGGGTTAGATAGGAAGATTGGGAAGACCATTATCGGTCTTGAAGTAGATGCAGTAAATATCAGAACACTCTTAAGATGTAAAATGCTTGGGATTGACAAAGGACAGACGAAACAGAACCTCCTCCCGGTGTCTGATGTCTTCAGAGAGAGTGAATTTAAGGCTGCTTTGGAGTCTGCGGACATTCCGTCAGCTATTGCCACACTTTCAAAAGATGCGGAGTTCGCTTTTGCTAGAGATTATCGGTACGTATTGGACGACATCCTTGAGGAATATAGGCATTCTGGATCGTTGCCCCAATTGGAACTGGCTCTCGAAAGAAGCTTGTTAAGGGTTAGTCTGAGGATGCTGAAGAGATACACTCCTTTTTTTAACATTGGATTGATTTTAACGTTCTTAACCTTGAAGGGGGTTGAGATTAGAAACCTCGTAGCCTGTGCAAGGGGAAAAGAAGGTAGATTGTCTACAAAGAGAATTCACGAACTGCTAATCTTTCCCTGAGGTTCCTTCTGGTGCACGTGCGTTTCTATTGTTGACGAGGGTCTTTTATGCAGTTTTCGTGCTCGTGATTGTCGATTCTTTACCCATTCTTTAGTATCTGAACCTTTCTCAGAGGCGTACAAGGAGCTTAAGCTGAAGACTGAAGGTGGGATATTTATGCGAAGAGAAAACTGAAGCTTCCTCTCTATGCGTTCACTACGATCTTCCAGTTTTGCACCCCATCTTTGTACACGCTTCATCCAAGGCTCGATCGCAGATCTAACCTTGGAAACGATGCTCTTTTTTCCTTCTCCATGAAGACGTTTGTATATGAGTTCTCTGGTCAGACTCGTTTTTGCGAATAACATCCGCCTTTTTATCTCAAGCCTTGCTGACAGTCTATGTTCTGTTTTCAGTTGCTCCTTTAGTAGTTTTATTTCTTCTTTCAGTCTCAACGATTCAGCGAAATGTGGTTGGCTTCTACGCAGATCTTCGCGGTCGGAGTCCTTTGTCACTATATCGAACCGCCTTGAAAGAGTCTAAGTACTATATCTGGCCGATGATCATAAATGAGATCAGAAGACCGTAAATTGCGAGGGCTTCAGAAAGGACGACACCTATGACGTTTGAGGAGAAAGTGTCTGGGTTCTCGGCAGTTGCGCCAATTAATGAAGTTCCGCAGTAGCTAATTCCTATTCCTGCTGAGAGACTTGCGACGGCTATGACGATTCCTGAAATGAGCGCTTTGTTTGCGGCTTCTAATGTTGTTATGACTGGTAACTTCCCTAAAAGCATGAAAGCAATCAACAGCCCGTAAATTGCTAATGCTTCTCCCAACACAACAGTAATGATAAGCCTACTCAGGAGTTCCGGTTTCTCTGTGCCAATTCCAGCAAGTGCTGTTCCACAGATTATGATTGTGATAGCGGCCGCTACAACAGGTACTCCTATGGACAACGCGATGCCCATCAGGCTGATCAGACTGGGATCCATTTCAAACCCGTTCCTGTTTGTACAAGAGGTTATAAGGTATACTTGAAAGGCTTAAAAGGAATACCCTCTCCCGCGTGGAACTTTGAGAACCACTCAACCCAATGAAGACGTAAAGTATGCACAAATACTACTAGCCCCTCAATGATCATTACGAGAATTGTGCCTACCGCAATAAGGGGGATGCTGTTTAAAGGAAAGTGACCATGTGTCACTCCTCCCAAGACTAAGAAGAGATAATTCATCGCACTGTGAATCAACCCCAATGCCATCAGACGACTGTACGACATTGAGTGGCTCAGAGTCTCTGCGAATACTTCGACGCTGAAACCTACGCCCTCCATAAATCCCTCAGTTATGCTTGTGAATGCAAGTATTAGAACCAATGGCAGTACTATGAGACCTATGAGCATGAGGCTGCCGTCAGAGAACCATCGTGATATGTTAGAAATGCCACCCCAATACGCCCAATTGAATAGTCCACCAAACATTAGCCACATCCAGAAAATTGGAATTGGTGCTAACTTGTAGTGTTGATGCCTAATTTCATTTATGAATCGTAAAGTCATCCCTATACCGAGGTGTATTGTTCCTACCAATATCGCGAACCTTAGCATTTTCATAGGTTCTTCTGTGGGTTCAAATCCACCTATGTAGAAAGGACCGATTCTTCCCAGAGATATTGGGTGAATGACTCCCGAAGGACCGAAGAACTCCCCAAAGATAAATCCGAAGAACATGGCTGAAATTCCTAGAAAGACAAACATTTCGCTACTGATGAAAAGATACCGGAAAATGTCTCCGACCTTCTCCATGTCGATCTTCCGTCGTGCGAAGAAAAGAATGATGCCAAGTAGTATGAAGATCGCCCCCTGCCCTACATCAGCAAACATAATTCCGAAAAGTATAGGGAAGGTTATTGCTAGAATTCGAGCAGGATTCAGATCCCCGCATGATGGATATCCAAATGTGCACACTAGTTTTTGAAAAGCTGCAATATAATTTGGAGCTGGCTTCAGAACGATTGGTGCCTTTTCTTCCTTACTAGCCGGTTCCACTGTTACAACACTATTGCCCTCCGTCACTATCTCTATCTCTCTGGTGGCTTCTTTCACATCGTCTTCAGGGACCCAAGCCTCTAGATATACGGTTTTGTCACTTTCAACGAATTTTCGTTGTTCTTCCTCAACTTGCTTCTCCTTAACTACGATTTCTCGGAGATGCAAAAGTCTTCTTTTAACATCACTAATTTGGACATCCTTCTCGATTTTTTTCCTAACCTCCAACACGATTTTTCTCTGTGTCAGAAGTTGATTAAGGAAGAATTCTTCTATCTCTTTGACAAGTTTCCTTAGTTCAAGTAGTTGTCTCTGCCTTTTGAAGGGCTTTCTTATCTCTTTGACAAGTTTCTGGTCGAGTCTTCTGCGGGGATCAACATTTTCTTGGACGCGTAGTGTCTGGATTCTGCTAATAAGGATGTTGGGGGTTTCACGGGTAATCAAATCCAGTTCTTTCTCGATTTCAGCGACCTGTGATTCGATCTCGGTGAGTGAATCCTCTATGGGTTTTTCAAGGGTGATGGGTTTTTCTTCAACTTCTTCAGATTCTGCTCCCAGTGTTTCAAGCAGACTATCAATTCTCGCGGAAAGTGTCGAGCATTTGGTGAGTGCTTCAACTGGCAACTCTTCCAGTTGTTGCTCAACCTTTCTCAGAACCTCCTCCATCGGTTCTCTTGTGATAGGAGTCTTTACTTTTCGCTCAAAGCGTACTTCCACCTCAAGAGCTTCAAGGAACCGCTCAATTTTGGTGAGAAGCTGAGAGCCTTTTTCTGAGATCTCAGGGGAGACTTTGTGAGGAACAAGCATTTCCTCCCATTCCTCCGACCTTGCTCCATTATCGACAAATTGAACAATTCCCGCTTCGCCTAAAGATCGGACGACTCCATCAACGTGATCTTTGAGAAGCACAGCCTTGAGCTTTCGCATCTATGTTTTCAGACTCCCTTTTCGAGTTTGATTCACATATATCGAGATGTATAAAGATTACCTCTACAACAGAGAGGTAAACTCTTAAAGCTCCACTCTCAAAGTCATGGTTCTTGGTGTTAGGCTTGCTTGAAGCTTTCAAAATCATTAAGGATAATGAAAAAGAAGCTGAGAGAATGATAAGGGAAGCCCAGACACAGGCAGAAAGAATCAGAAGTGAAGCACAACAAAAAGCCGAAATGACCTACGAGAAGACATGGAAAGGGGAGATTGTCAAAGTCGAACATCAATGCTCCGAACTGAAGGAGAAGGCCCGAGAGAATGCAAAAGCTGAAGCTGAAGTATTCCTTCGTCAGGCTGAGGAACAGATAAAGGAGATCAGAAGAAAAGCCCAGAAAAAAATGCAGGAAGCTGTTGATTCTGTTTTGAGTGAGATTCTTCCAAAGGGATAGAAATATGGAATCTAAGATTCAGAAAATCGCTCAGCACATTCTTGACGATGCTATGGAAGAATCGAAGTCAATCGTAGATGATGCCCAAAGGTCTGTGGATGTCCTAGTTGAAAAGCGGAAGCATTTGGCTCTTCAAAACGCGGAAAAAGAAACACAGGCTCGCATAAAGAACGCCAGAAGAGAAGCCGAGATCATCGTAGGAAAAGTTACGATGGAAATGAAGAGAGAAGCTCATTGGAAGGTTTTGTCAGAGAAGGAGAACCTTACAAGCATCGTTTTTGAAAAAGTGATGGAACGACTTCTAAAGTTAGTAGAGTCAGAGGATTATATCCCAATCCTTGAAAAGCTCGTAATAGACGCTTGTTCGACCTTGGGCGGGGGAAACTTGGAGATAATAATGAACGAAAACAAGAGTTCCCGACAACTAAACCTCACGTCGCTGGAATCGGTCATAACTGAGTTGACGGGTGTAGAGACTCAACTGACCGTCGCAAAGCAGATTATCCAATCGCTCGGAGTTAAAGTGAAAACTATGGATGGCAAAATTGAAGTTGACAACACTTTCGAAGCAATAATGAAGCGACGTGAAAAGGAACTCCGATTCAAGATAATGAAAATACTGTTTGAGAACAGCTAAAATCAGAACTTAAAATTTCAAGCTGATAAGCCACAGTCAAAGTTCATTTAACCAAGCGTATGCGTTGATAGTTGACTGGTTGACAGCGTAGTTAGCTTGTCCTAGTAACTTACATTGAAAAAAGGTTTAAACTAATAATATCTCTTTCAGCATTAGGGATTATTTATGCCTAAAGTCGAAAATGTTGAAGCCTATGTGTTGATAGTTACCGAGCATGGTGCTGACGACGAAGTTCTTCGAGGTCTGGTAGATATTGAGGGCGTTTCGGAATCTTCACTTGTCTATGGAGAGTTTGATATCCACTGTAGAATTGAAGTAGAGAGTATGGCGAAACTCAGAGAAGTAATCACTAGAATTAGAGAACTTAGGGTTGCAACTACCGAGACACTAATAGCATACGAACGAAGATTCAGTAGACTCACAAAAAGACATTATAAAAAAATGCATCATGATCGAGCAAGACGCTGAAAACAACAAAGCGTAAAGATTCACCCCTTCTCAATGTGCTTTTGTTGAGCAGAACAAGCATCCTTTTTTCCTTAATAATAAATCTGGGTGAATTGGCGGCGTCCAGGGAGATTTCCGGCAGACAATCTGCGATCGAACTCCCAGTCCTTATCGGGCTGCGTCGGATTTGAAGTCCGAGGTGCGGACCACCAACACTGCTGGACGCCACTGAAGTTTTGATTTCTTCAACTATAATTGACTTCCGCCGTCCCTTGAGCGTTCATGACTTCGACTCTTTCAAAACTTTAGCAAGTCTCCTTATCGCCTGCAAAATATCCGATTCAGTACTTCCAATTGCTGCGTTCATGGTGATGTATGGTGAATGGTACCTCTCGCAGCACACGCCGAAGTCGGTCTTTTCAAGTACTCGGGGTCCTGTAACGCGAGAGGAATACAAATTGAAGCCAACTTCCTTCGCGTTATGATTCTGCAAGGTCATTGCAGCAGCAATCGGGTTATCTACCTTAAGCACTCTTTCACCATGTCTTTCCGCAGTCCTTTTCAGCTTCGTCTGAAGGAGCTTGCGGTTCTCTTCTTGTTTATCTCTGAGGGTTTCGTATCCAGTGAAGCCTGTTGATAGGACTGCCGCGAGGAACTGGATTATAGGTGCTGCTGATGCTCTTCCAGCGTAGATCTGAGCAACATGTTCCACAGATTCAAAGCTTGGAGAGGCTACAATTGATCCGCCAACAGGAGTGAGAAAATTCTTATCAGTGCTCTGCACGACTATGTCGACCCGTCCAGCATCAATTGCACCTTGAATCTGGTTCATGATCTGTCGGCTCTGCACACCATAAGCATTGTTAATGATGTGAAAGACACCCTCGTCTTCTGCCAACTTCGCTATGGCTTTAACGTCATCAGATTCCCGGGGAGGGAAGAACGTGGTCGTGGAGACAACGGCAGCGGTCTCTTCATCCAACGCTTCAGCAACCTTTGCTACAGGAATCCTCACAGCATCTCCAAAGACAACACTCTCCACTGTCTTCACCTTCATTCCGCTGAGGAGTAACCCCTTCATTGGCGACTTATGATCAACACGTGGATAGACTACGCCACGTTTTCCAGTTTCCTCTCTCGCCACCGTTGCTGCGAGACCAATCGCCATTCCTGTAGCTAGGGGAAGAACTGCAGCAGACTCGTAATTCGGGACACCACATCTTCGAAGCATGTCTAAGGCTAATTTATCTGCGAAGAAATGAGCTATCGATGCTCCTCCCGCCTTGGGCTGAGGGGCACGGAGACTCCCTGATCGACCAACCCCATGACAGTATCCAGACGCCAAGTCAGAGACAACTGGTGCAGCCACCCGCCCTTCTCTTTCTCCAATTCTTGCACCCTCGCGATCCTTGTCAGTATCCATCCAAGACAACAGAGTGAGGAAAAATTGGATGAGGTCATCTTCCCAACCTGTTTCTGGAAGCCTTCTCTGTTCCAACAGAAGTCGTATCGGCTTGAGTTTAGTTCTTAGAACCAACATAGAACGGTTTAGAATGTGGTCGGGTATAGTGTTCTGTAAAAGACGGTCCAAGTCAATCAATCTTGATTCTCCTCAACCTGTAATAGTGGACTTCTTCATGCTCCTTTGGAGCATCCTTAAACTTAACCAGTACATCTCCATCTTCACCATACTCTTTCTGGATTATTCCTGTGGTCTTAGTAGATACTGCATAAACCTTCCTCTGCTTCTCCGCCACATGTTCAGCAGCCTGCTTAGTTCTGAATAACCCTGATACAGCATAGAGGTCTTTAGCGGTCTTCTTTTTCACTTGTCCTTTCTTGATCTTTGCTGAATGGATCTCTGGACTTGCCTGCAGACTGGTTACCTCTGCGATTCCAACGATCCTATTACACTGGTGAGGTTGATCAAGCTTGGCTAAAAGCAACCTGTCTCCAACCTCTAAAGCGAGTGGTTCTCGAGTTTTTATTAGTGCACTACAATCGATGTTCGAATCAATCTTACCTAACTTAATTCGGAGCGGTCCGCGCTCGGAGTAAGGAAAAATCTGCCCAACAGTGGTTCTGAGTCCACCTGAAACATGTAATGCTTCTCCAAACCGGATGTCTTCGCTGTACAATTGTGTAGGGGCAAATCGTGTGTCCAATAAATCGGCTTCCTCCATGGTTCCAGGTGCGATGACGAAGTCTCCTCTTGACAGATCTCGAGACCTGATGTTGCTCAGTCGTAGGCCTACTCGGTCTCCTGCTGACGCTTCCTTCACGTCTTTTCCGAAGATTTCAATGCTTTTGATTCGAGCCTCGCGTCGTTGCGGTACGACTTCAACAACGTCACCTACATGGGCTTTTCCTCTAAGTACGGTGCCAGTCGCCACAGAGCCTCTTCCTGTGACGTGGAATGAATGACTGATAGGGATCTTCAGGCTTCCAGCCCAATCTCTTATTGGCGGTGTCGTCGTCTCCTGCAACCTCTTCCTTAATTCATCGATCCCTTCACATTTCAATGCCGATACTTCAACAATCGGTGCGTACCTGAATGGGGTTTTCGAAAGAAGTTGTTGGATGTTACTTCTGACCTCTCGAAGCTGCGCCTCATTCACCAAGTCAATCTTATTCAATGCAACTAGCAGCCCCTTGATCCCGAGTACGGAGAGAACTTGCAGATGCTCAATCGTCTGCTCCTTCATTCCTTCGTCAGCTGCGATGGTAAGGATGGCTGAATCCACGATGTTGGCACCTGCCAATGCGTGTTTCAGGAGAGAATGGTGTCCTGGAAGATCAACGAGGACGATCAGATTCTTCCCAAGACTGAACGCGGAGAAACCTATGTCGATACTCATCCCTCGCACTTGTGCCTGCGGATGCTTATCCAACGCCGCTGTGGAAGCGATCTCAGTTAAGCACCGAGCGAGCTGTGTTTTTCCGTGATCAACATGTCCGAAGATGCCTACGTGTATCGTTCCGCCTGTAGACAGCGATATGTCAGGTGCCTTTTTCAGGAGTGATTCCGCTTTCTTGCGAAGAAGGCTGGCGGCTTCCCGAACAGAGATCTCGTTCCTTAATGCATCTGCAACCGTTTCTCTTCTTAACCTGGTTAGATCTTGAGCCAAGTCGAGGTTTCCATATCTTCGGATAACCTCTCCAACCACTCGTCGCGTCTCCCTCTCCAATTCAGCTTTTGAGATTGATGCTTGTGGCTGTTGTCGAGGTTTGATTAGTGCTTGACTGCTTTCTCTTTCGTTTTCGTCAACTTTTGAGGCAATGGTGGCTGCGAGCGTTGCGAGCTGCTCTTTGCTTGGGTCAAGGGTCAGCATAGGTGAGTCCCATCGATACTTCTCTCCGGGTCTGTCCAGCTTGTGGTAAACCTCTTCAATCAGCGAGTCAGGGATCAGTGACCCTCTTTGACGGTTCCACTTCAAAGCCATTTCAAGAGGTGTGGTGAAGTAGACTATTCCGAAGTGTGCATTCGTGCGCTCAGCGATTCTCTTCAGTTGACGTCGAATCGATCTGAAGTAGTTCATATCATCGCTTATGACAGTCAGCTTCCATCTGAGGGCCTCTTGAATTGCCCTGTACGTGGCACCTCGAACGAAATCCTCGAGTCCAGGTTCGAATGTTCGTTCGTAAGTGGGCAACATTCTCCGAAATGCATCGGAGGAGATTATGGCAGTCGAACGTTGATACTTTTCTTCAAGAATCTCAGCGGTTTTCCTCGCCAAGGTCGATTTCCCTGAGGACGGGATGCCGCAGAAGATGAGTAGAAAGGGCGTCTGCATCTGCATCTGCCTGCTAGCTTTTATTGGTAGTCGTCGGATTATTCTTTCTGTCGGTCATTACTCTGTGGAGGTGGTGGAAGTGCGACGTTTTCAGAAGCTACCGTATCAGCTTACTGCCTTCGCGAAGAAGCATGGATGAAGCTGCAAGCTCCCTAGGCGAGAGCTTAAGGAGCTCCTCAGTCAATGCCCTCTCCACGGGAATGGTGGTGGGGACATAGTCGCCTCGCTAGGCGACGATTCAGCAATCGTCCAGATCTCTCCATCGAAAGTGATGATTACGACAACTGACTTTTTCACTCCAATTATCGATGACCCATACCTTCAAGGGAAGATTGCAGCCTGCAACGCGACTAACGACGTCTATGCAAAGGGCGGTGTAGACGTTATCTCCGTTCTCACCTTAATGGGGATGCCTGATACGCTGCCTCTGACCGTGCATAAAGATACCCTAAGAGGTTTCTGCGACTTCTGTAAGGCTTTGAAAGCCCCTGTTCTCGGAGGTCACACAATCGTCTGCCCATGGCCACTTATGGGTGGTGCCGTAACCGCGATCGCTGACCGCGAGAACACGATTCTAGTTTCGAAAGCCGAAGTCGGTGACAGACTGATCCTGACTAAACCTCTGGGGATTCAGCCCCTGATGAAAGTACTCAGACTTCCCAGCAATCAGCAAGACAAGATCGCGAGAGTAATACCGGAAGACGAAATCTCACAAGCCATCACTCAAGCCATCGACATAATGACCCAAACAGATCGCGACGCTGCATTAGCCATGTTAGAGACCGGCGTCCACGCCGCCACCGACGTAACTGGCTTCGGGCTTTTCGGCCACGCTTCCAACATGGCTGAAGAGAGTCACGTTTCACTTGAGATCACCGCTCTCCCCGTGATCAAATGGGCTCCGAAACTCGCCAAGCTTCTAGGCTATCCTTTGATGACAGGGCACTCCGCTGAGACTGCTGGCGGTCTCCTCATTTCGTTGCCTGACGAAAAAGTGGATGGATTGCTCACATCCCTCAAGAAACGGGGTTGCGAAGGATACGAGGTCGGAATCGTCAAGAAAGGTCCCGCTGGAGTTGAGATTCATAAGCGAAGTCGCGTAATCGAGGTTCCTCCCTAGAACTTTAAGCATAAATCAGTACTATGCTGCAACATCGCTACATTTAAGATGTGCAGACCCCATTTCATCGTGATCAAGTAATGAAACACCACAGTGCCTTAATCCTTAGCTTCCTCACCTTAATCGCAGTGCTCTGCTCAGCTACCACTATTAGAGAAGGATACAGTGAGCTCCAGAACCCAGTAGTCACCGCTTCACCCTCGGAAGCATACGTAAACGAACCGGTTCTCGTAGAAGCAAACATCACAGTGAAGTCGTGCTGAGGTGCATACGGTGTCCGCGATATGCAGGCATCGTTAACAATCCCTGAGGACGCAACGTTAGTTTCAGGTGAAAACCCGAAATATTTAGGGTTCGTTGGGATCGGAGAGTCTAGGCTCGTAAACTGGACATTAACCTTCTCAGCTGATGGCGTCTTCAATCTTGACGTAAACGCTTCAGGAATCCGAGCCGATCTCGATCTTTACGTCGAGAAGCATGGAT
>CP070765.1:1154806-1180189 GCA_020345645.1 Candidatus Bathyarchaeota archaeon
ATGGATCAACATAAGAACTACGTCGACCCCGAGATTAAATGGATCTAACCCTCGCCTTTTTTGCAGCCAAAGTATGCGAAACTCTGGAAAATCCCGTAAATACGGACGCTTAAAATCAAGACTTGACCTAAAATCAGCCCGTGACAATGTGAACATCTTTCAACTCTCAGCAATCTGCGGAATGCTTAGCCCAATCGTCTATACATTTATGTGGGTTCTTGGAGGCATTTTACGACCCGATTACAGTCACATTCGAGATGACATTAGTTCATTATTCGCCATCGACGCCCCGAACAAAGGTCTCATGCAAACTTTCATCGTAATTTCTAGCGTGTTCCTCTTTGTCTTTTATGTCGGATTACATGAAGCGATAGGGAACGGTGGCAGTTCTATTGTCGGACCTGCTTTATTTATAATCAGTTCAGTTCTGGGAATCCTTGTTGCACTCTTCTTCCCTCTTGATGCTGGAGGTCGAATAATCACGTTCAGAGGGAAGATGCACCTAATTCTTGTGATTGGATCTGGATTATTGACAATCGCGGGAATGGTGGCACTGTGGTTTCGATTGCAGTCGGTAGAAGAATGGAGTACTTTTGCAGCTTACTCGCTCATTTCTGCGATTGTTGCACTCGTTCTCGTGATCATCTCAGGGGTGTTCATCACAAGCAAATACAGGGGTTTGCTGGAAAGATTAGGGGTCTATCCCTATCAACTCTACTACTTTATTCTCAGCCTGTTGGTTTTCCTGAAAAATTGACCACCGATTCAGCACACATACATACGTGTAAAATGGTCCACAGGATTGCTAGTGTGCCTAGTCAAGTCTATAGAGTCTGACACCAATGATTATTTGCCAGATAGCCGATAGGATTAGTCCAAATGGCGCTAGGACCATAAGTGGTTCTAATAAGACTCCCATTGTGCCTAAGAGAATTAACGTGCCTGCCACTACAACCAAGTAGCTGACGCCCTTGCCAAAAACTCCATTCCTCATCACAAAACCGATGAGGATGGAGGCGACTGCTAAAAACATCAGTGCCATGTCTGTGAAAACATTTCCTAATTCAATGGCATGTTCAGCTGAAACCAGATATGCAGCTCGTATAGTTTCGCTTGTTGCGGTCTGGTAACTGCTGCTTATTGGACCGAGAGATATAATCTGACTGCGAGATATGAGAAACGAGATTACTGCCATCATCCACAGCGAGGTCGCTGTCAACATACAGGTCTTTCTGATATTTTTCAGCGAATAATAGAGTCCTATCGCCCCAGGCATGAGAAGCAATTCTCCAAAGGCAGCTAAAGCATAGAGTGAGACGGACGGTAAGGGGTCATCAAGAACCATCTCTGGCGTTAGCGTCGGAGATGTCTGTAGAATGAGCAAAGCAAGAAAGAACAAGAATAAGACAAGTCCCGCAGCTAATAATGACAGTCCTCCTACTTTGTATATTCCTTTCCAAGATGAATCATTGATCATTTACTCATCACAGCCAGTGTTCACGAATACATCATTCTTTTCCTATTTGTGTTATCACACCTCACTTACCAACGGAATAATCTTCTCCCCTAGGATCTGGATAGAGGTGATCCCGTGGTCGTTAGGCATGTTTACGTGCGTGCAATCCGAGGGAGAGCCTCGATTATATTTCTGGAGTGTGGGAGCATTATCTTGTTAAATAAATGCCTCATAGAGGTTATGGTTCGACTTTTCGAGTGGGACGAGTCTCACGTGACTGAATCCTGCGTCTAGGCAGAGTTGTTTCATTTTTTCTTCAGGTATTCCCATGGTGCCTTGGGCTGTTCCTCCATTAGCTAATGAAATTGACATGCAGAATAGTAGGCTGATACCGTATCTGAGAGCAGCGCGGGGGTTAATGTTATCCTCCAGTGCTCGTTCGCATTTGACGTCGAGGCAAACAAAGCGCCCATTCGGTTCTAAACCTCTGTGGATAGCTTTCAACGTTTTAAGAGGGTTGGTCTCGTGGATGACGTCAAAGGCGGTTATCAGGTTAAATTGATCTGGTAAGCCTGACGAAGCATCTAGGACCTTGAATTCGACTTTGTCAGCGACACCTGCGATTTCTGCATTCGACTCAGCCCGTTCAAGCACTGGTTTGAATATGTCGAATCCTACGTAGCGAGACCTCGGGAATGCTTGGGCGAGAAGAGTCAGGATTCGTCCAGTTCCGCAACCGACGTCTGCTACCCGCACGCCTCTTTCAAGCATTCTCTGGACATCCGGCATCGCCGGGATCCACGCCTGTAGCAACTTGGCTTTGTAGATGCCGATCATGTCTCTTTCCATCCCTTCCCACGTATTGGGTCCATACGCTTCCATCGGTATGCCCTCCCCCTTGCGAAATGCTTTCTCTAACGATTCTACGACTGTCAGCAGTCCCAGGATCATTTGATGGGTTCCACCAATGAAAAACGGGCCCTCTTCTTCAGCCAATACAGGGCGATGTTCAGCTGGCAGCGCGAAATGTTGGCTAGCCGGATCATAATGCAGGTATCCTGCACTCGTCATTCCTGCAAGCCACTCCTTTGCATAGTCCGTCGTGATACCCGTTCGCTGGGCAAAGTTGGAACATGATGATGCGCCATTCTGGGCTAGGTCCTTGAATAAGCCTAACCGGTCGCCAAGGGCTGCCATGATGGTTACTGCGAGCCCACTTGTATCGGTGAACACTTTTTCCGCGAATTGCTCAATCAGCTCTTCTTCAGCTGCGTTCATCTCAGCTTCTTCTATCCCGAAAAATCCATATAAACTAACATACGTGTGCACGATCTCCTTACGAACGCGAACAGGATAGGCTTTTAAGATTCAGCAGTAACTGTAGACACGCTACTGTTCGTTGTTTTGGGGAGGAACTTCATGGTTAATGATTTCTTTCTGGGTTTTGCGGCGCATGCACATACCCAAAACCACCTTGAGACCGATGCAGGCAAGGAGACTGAGTTACGAAAAAAGAATACCCGGGAAGAAGCTCAGAAACTTGCCGAGGTCGTTTTAGACAAGATTGAAACCGACATTTCGACCGCTGGATACGCTCTGAGCGATGTAAGGTTGCTGATTCTCTATTCGTGTTACCGGGGGGACAGTGATGAGAAAGACCGGCGTATATGCGAAACGATCCTTCAGACTATCGAGGAGCGATTTCGGAATCAATCTGACAATCTTCGACTTGTCGGTCACACTACTGCCGGCGAAGTAGAAAACGAAGATCTCCTGCTGACGGACGTTACGGGAATTGGGTATAATGGCCTATCTCTCTTGGCTGTGGTCACCAATCTTCCCATCGGAGTGGGTCGGACTTTCGGTTTCCAAACCCAGAGAGAAGCAACAGCCCAAGGGCGGGAGCTGACGCATGATGCTTGGGTTGATTTCAATGAAGGTGTTATCAACAGAAAACACGTTCATTTGAGTAAGACCCTTTTCGTTCTGACTCAAGGACCCACTGTGGGAGATCTTCAGGCTCATGGAAAAAGAGGGTTTGAACACTTTTTAGCTGAAGGAATCGCTGGTTTCATGCGAAATACGCGTGAAGCAAGAATCTCTAAAGTGATTGGTGGAAGTTCGGGTGATGGACTGATTGCTCGTATGTTTCGTCAATTTCATGGTAAACTCGGGAAGGGATCTGGTTTTAAAGTCATGAGTAATGAAGCTGTGTGCATCTTAATCCCGAACCTCGTTGAGCCTTCCGTTGGCAGCGATGTTACACCAACGAGACACGTTGGAAAACCACTCAAGTTCTACTTTGATCGAACGACGCAGCCCAAGTTTATGGACATCACACGGATTGGTAAAAGGGATCCCGCGGAACTCTTTGCTGAAGTAATCTTCAACAATGAAGAACGAAGACTCGGGAGACAGGGAAATCCCTGGAGTGATGTAAAGCAAGTACTGGCGTGTTTTTCGAACTTTGAAGGCATACCCGTCCACCCTTTCATTGGAAAATATGCCTTTGCTTTTCCCTTTGGGAATTACGCTCCGGTGTGCCCCATACGAGTAGCCACGAAGCGTTTCAAAGAAAAGGATGAAAGTATCGTGGACCTCGCACATCCCGTGCGAAGTTACGAAGCGACGATGAAGGGGTACATCGCTGAAATCGATTGCGACAAAGTGCACGACGGGGCACGAGAACTCTACCGATCCCTGCGCGAAGATCGCGGCTTTGGGGAACGAGATGTCACGCTGATTGTTTCCTGCATCTCCCGACGATTAGCGGAGATCCTCTCGGGAACCAAGTCTAAGACTGAAGCTGAAATTCTGAAAGAAGCCCTCTCGTCCACGCAGATGCTGGGCTTTCTCGCGTATGGGGAATTATGGGTTTCCCATCTTCTACAAGAACCGTTTCACCACAACTTCAGCTGCTGGGGCATCACCTTCCGC
Organism: Candidatus Bathyarchaeota archaeon; assembly: GCA_020345645.1. Taxonomy (GTDB): domain Archaea; phylum Thermoproteota; class Bathyarchaeia; order Bathyarchaeales; family SOJC01; genus JAGLZJ01. Next base: position 1,159,200 of record CP070765.1, read on the forward strand.
TCCATCACGGAAAAGGAACCACGGGGACCAATCGAATCTGAAGCCATCGCGATTCCTGAGGTTCTCCCAAATAGGATTTCGACAGGATACGGAAAACTTGATTCGTTATTGTTAGGTGGAATACCTGAAAACTTCGCAGTCATCATGTTAGCCCCTGCCTGTGAAGAACGGGATACGGTAGTCCAGAGTTTCCTTGAAACAGGGGCAAAAACAGGTGACATCACCTTCTATATTACTACGAAAACAACCGGACTGGCACCCCTCGCTGAGAAATCACCCTCCAACTTCTTCCTTTTCATCTGCAATCCTCAAGCCGATAAACTCGTAGAAGACCAACCCAACGTTTTCAAGCTGAACGGATTAGAAAACCTGACTGCACTCAACATCGCCTTGACCTCCGCCATTCGAAGACTCGACAAAACGCTCAAAGGACCCCGAAGGATCTGCCTCGACATCGTGTCCGATGTCCTACTGCAACATCATGCTGCTAAGACCCGACGGTGGCTAAATGCCCTCATCCCCGAATTGAAATCCAGTGGGTTCACCACACTCGCTGTAATAGACTCCGCGATACATCCGCAACAGGAGATCCGGGCTGTTACAGGCGTATTCGAGGGGGAAATCCGGATCTTCGAGAGGGAAAGCGATAAGGGGTTCCAGAGGTTTCTGAAAATCTTCAAGATGACCGATCAGAAGTACTTGGATCACGAACTTCTACTTTGAAACACGCATGAAGATAGTTACGGAACTTCACCAACTGCTAGATAAGTTTGCCAATTGCAGTTGCACGCGTACGCACGTCTATGGGGTTCTTTATATTTCGCAGTGGCACGATAGCGTGGGGTTGCGTTTGCTACTCGGGCTTGACAAGAACTATTGGCTGCTGATGGTTTCTCTCTTCTTGGTTAATGCGGTTAGTCTGGGGCAGTTCACATCTACGTACTTGGAAGAGTTGAAAGCTTCTCCTGAAATTATCGGCGTCATCTTCTCGCTATCTACTTTGGTCTTCGTGTTGGTTTCACCGATTGGAGGTGCGATCGGGGATGTTTTTGGGAGAAAGAGACTCTTGATCTTGAGCCCTATCATTGCATCAGCATCCTTGCTAATCATTGGACTTGCCCCAGACTGGCGCATAGCTACCGTAGGGATGATGCTGTCCAACCTTTCGCCAGCCATAAACGTACCCTCCTTTCAAGCCTACATCGCGGACATAACACCGGAGGAGAAGTTTGGACGCGCCTTTGGATTAATCACTTCCATGTTCAGTGTCTGCGGCGTGATCACGCCACTCGCTGTAGGTTTCATGATCGTCTCTCAGGGGTATCGAATGACGATTCTCATCATCGTGGCGGTAACGCTAATTGGAGGTCTTTCGCGCTTCTTTCTGAAAGAGACTGAGAAATCTAAAGGAGAAATGAAAGCCAGCGTGGTGTTCAAGGGAGTCTTTTCTCCCTTGAAGAACAAGCAGATCGCTCCAATTGTGGTGGCGCAGATGGGCTACTTCTTAGCCATGTCAATGAATTACTCATTCCTCACATTATTCTTGAACAGCATCGTGGGTCTCGGTGAGGATGCGATTGGCTTGATCTTCGCAGTAAGTGCTGTATCGAGTGCTGTCACAGCCCCTTTGGCTGGAAGACTCGCTGAAAAGTACTCCAGCCGCATTCTACTTGTTTCTGGGTTGCTAGCAGACGCTGTTTCAGTTGTGTTACTCATTAACGTACAAGAGTTTTGGGAGTTTATGGTGATCGCAGTGGTGTGGGGGGCGGTTGCCACATTCTATTGGCCTGTGATGGACGCAGCCATGGCGAAGGCGACCCGTCGAGGAAAAAGGGGTGCAGAGTTCGGTTCCCTTGAATCGCTTCGGAATGTAGCTTCGTTGCCAGGTCCATTCATTGGAGGTGTTCTATGGGGTACATTGGGACCTGTGGCACCTTTCTACGCTTTCACGATTCTAGTAGTAGCCGTGGCGATTTTCGTGTTTCTCGCTGTCCGTGTTTAACCGTGCATTCTTCTTTGGGCTAGATAGTGTTTCCTCTTGCTTTCGCTAAATTTCTCAATCGCGTATCGTAACATCGTTCTCGGCATCTGTGCACAATGCATGGTTAAGAACCGTTGTTCGACGTTTTGATCCTTCTTTCCGATCTCTCTGAGCGCCCAGCCCACTGCTTTATGGATTAAATCGTGGTTATCCTGTAACAGTGCCTCTGAAATGCGTAAGGTGTCTGCAAACTCGTTGTTATCGATGAATGCAAAGGTTGACAAGATAGCGATCCTTCGCTCCCACAGGTTTTCTGATTTCGCAAGCCTATACAAGATGGATCTATCCTTGTCAAGCAAGTAATCTCCCACAATCCTTGGTGCACTTAAATCAACTAAATCCCAATTGTTGATGCTTTCTGTATTCTGCAAATAGAAACTGAAGATCCTCTCCTTACCCGTTTTTTCAGCCTCTCGAAACTTGGAAACCAATATTACCAATGCAGTGAAGCGATGTTCGTGAAGTTTACTATTAAGTAATTCTTGGAGATCATTTAATGATAAATCACTATACTTTTTCGCTACTTTACGCTGTGCAGGAACAGGAATTCCGAGGAAGCGGTCTCCTTCACCATATTGACCTTTTCCCGTCTTAAAGAATCCAGCTAGTTTCTTCGCTCTATCAGGATCACTCAGTTGCGAAAGTTCTCTCTTTAGTTGATCCAGCATTCACAATCACGAATTCCACTGCACGCTCACGTACATTTAGATCTGTCATAACTTAGCTAAAAGTGCAGAGCGTGCAATATTACTAACAGCGAATTGGACATGACACTTAGTGAAACATTAGTTGATGCATTACTTGGAACTGGTTGATGTATCACGATGTATCGGAGAACATCCCCGATGAACATTGGAGAGCCGGTGATGTTCTTTATCTTACTCCCGCTCGGATAGTCTACCACGACCTTGAATGTGTTGACTTCTCGAACTCTACAACCGACGGGTTCGCGTGGGGACACCGCTTCACCATCGATTGGGAAAGCATCTCACAGGAGTAATTACCCAGTAAGGAACAAGTCACAACTTATCTCAATGAAATGATGAAGAAGAGCAGTGATTGGCTTCGAGGGCTATCCGACGCAGGTCTTCTGTCACCCGAGAAAGCATTTCCGTGGACGGGTAAAACGAAACTTGGTCGAGTCATGTACTTGCTTGCACACTGCCGACAACATATAGGTGAAATCAACGCTGAACTGAGAAGACGTGGACTACCACGAGTTAAATGGCAGTAACTCGTGGATGATGTGCACATCCACGGGTAACGCAAAGGAGTGACTTTTTGTAAACACTAATGAATCAGATAATGGAATTATTATGTGAGGTTTATGAAGGGGAGGCGTAGGACCTATCTGTCCTATAGTTTAATTCTGGGCTTCCTGCTATTCGCTCTGCCACCTTTGGCTTTTGCGACTAAAGGTCCACGGATGGATAACCTGCTGATCAAGTACTACGCTTCGGTTGAAGCCGCTTACGATGCTCTGAAAGCGTCGGAAATCGATGTGGTAGGCTACGAGCTCACGGATGTCCTGTACGCTGACGCTGTCACGGACCCGAACATCTGCCTCGGACAGGTCGCTGACCAAGGCATGTACGAGTTCGACCTCAACAGCAACCACACCATCTCATCATATCCCGGTGTTGAGTCCTTCATCTATGGCAAGAAGCGTAGCGGAGTCCGAAAGGCGATCACATACCTAGTAAACAAAGACCTAATTGTGTCTGATTGCTGTGGGGGTTTCGCGGAACGGATCGACCAACTGCTAGGAGCCCCTCATAAGGGCTGGCGGAACCAGACGCATCCCGGCTGGGGCAGTAGCAGTTTTGTATACGAGTATAATCCTGACACTGCTGCAGCTCTCTTGGACGCAGAAGGCTTCGTTCAAGGCACAACCCCTAACCCCGCCTTCAACCCTCTTATCTCTTGGTCAGCTGAGTTCTTGCGGGTGTATCCGGATGACCATCCAACTCACGCTGGGTCAGACGTGCATCCGATTCTAATGTACATCAGAACTGACGACGTGAGAAGGAACTGTGCTGGTAACGACTTGAAGTATCACCTTGAAACTATCGGTTTCAAAGTATCCTGTCCAGTTTATTGGGTCATGGAGATGTGGCCTATAATCATGGACATTATGGACTTCCACATCTACACGGGGAGCTGGAGCCTTGGGCGGTTCCCGTCGCTCTACCAGTATGGCTTGATGCACTCGTCTCAGTGGTACCCATATGGCTCCAACTACATTACTGGTGTTGATATCGCTGGCGACCCCAACTTTCCAGACCTCGATGCCTCCTTGCTTGAAGGTCTCACTGCCACTACGCACTCGGCTGCTGGGGCTGCAGTGAAGAAGTCTAGCGGTCTAGCTCACTTTGAGTACTGCGTCAACGTTCCCTTGTGGAGCTCAGCCAATTACTGGGCGTGGAAGAGTAGCGTGAAGGGCGTGGTGAACGCAGAAGGTGCAGGTCCAGAGAACGGCTATTCGTTCATGAACATGTACAAGACCGATGGCACGACATTAGTCTATGGCTTAAAAACCATTCCTGTTGCCATGAACAAGATCTACTCCAGCTGGTACTATGATTACCAATGCTTAGATCGAATGGAACTCTACGGCAACGGCATCACCGTTGCACCATACGACTTAGCAATCGACCAGAACGCCTTCATCACCAGCTGGCAGACAGGCACCTACATTGACTACGACACCGGTGCAGAGCAGTTCATGAACGCCTTCACCTATCGATCAGATGGTTACGCGGTTGAGCCCGTGACCGGCAACGTTGTGGAACACCTGAATGCAACACAAGTCTACGCTTCCATCTGGTACATGTACCAGACACCTGACACATGGCACTTCTCTTACCTCCCATCGATGATTGACCACCTTAACATCACCGACAACGATTGCTCGATCGAGATGTACTGGTGCAGTTTGAATTACTGGAACACCTATTATGGAGGAACCGCAATCCTGTCCTTTGACTGGTTGACGACGTCTCCCCTCAGCACTTTTCATACCGAGGACATCGCGTGGCCAGGCGGTGCTGGCATGGACTGGGTCGGCTTAGCCAATCAACACGTGTTCTGGATTGAACGCACCGTCACCCTCGATGGAACACCGCTAGTGCAAGGCGTCGATTACGAGATTTACACACCATGCTCGGGCTCAATCGCTGACGGTGACATGCGACTGATTACGCCAACAGCGGCTGGAACCCTGCATGTGGAGTACTGGGTCGTCGGCGATGCTCATGGATACACACCAGGCAACCTCCCCTGGCAGACGTCCTTTCAAGGGGCAGGGGCATTCTACGCCACCGACTTCGTCGCCGGCGCAGGTGGCTACATCGCTCTCGCAGCGAACAGGCAGTACTACATGGAGACGCCACCACTCGGGGAAATCGACTTCGTCCGGAAGAGCAACGGCTGCTATCGGGTTGACATCTTCGACGTCGTCATCGTCGCCTCCGCCTATGGCTCGACTGGCGGAGGTTTACCTGACAGCAACTGGTTCCCAGGTGCTGACTTGGTCCTTGACGGCGGTAGGGTTGACATCTTCGACATCGTCACCATAACGAGTAACTATGGTCTCGACTGGGACTGCCCACCGTCATATCCTCCACCATAGATGCACGCACGAATCAGGACGAAATTAACGCACTCACGTGCACTGGGTTTAGGGGGGCAAGAAGGTGGATACCGCTACTCCGGAAGGGTTAGTACCAACATCGATCGTTGCTACGACTTCGTTGGCAGGTGTGCCATCGTCAACCAGGTAGCCATCGATTACGGAAACCGTGTTGTCATCATTGTTTGCGACGTAGATCCTGTTATTCATCTCATCCACGGCGATCCCGAGAGGTACATTACCGACCGTGATTGTGTCGACTACCTCGTTTCCTCCGATCTTATCGTTCACCTTTGAACCATCGATAACGGAAACAGTGCCATCAAGCTGATTTGTCACATAAACCATGTTTCTTGCCTCATCTAACGCGATGTGGGAGGGCTTGTTACCAACCGCTATCGTCACCATCACCTCGTTCGCAGGAATTCCATCATCCACCTTTGTGCCATCGATTACGGTCACAGTGTCATCAAGCTGATTTGCCACGTAAATCCTGTTTCTCGCGTCATCCACCGCGATTCCGAAAGGTCCATGACCCACATCGATTGAGTCCACCACTTCGTTGTTAGGGATACTATCAACCAGTCTGTACTCATCGATCACGTACACTTTGTCGGTTACGGTAGACGCCACGTAGACGCGGTTTCGTGCTTCATCTACGTCGACTCCTAACGGTAATGCGTCGGGATCAGGTGGCAGACTGAGACGGATCTCGCCTTCTGGCATCACATCGTAAGAATACCCATCATACGCTAGTACACCGAACAAGTTTGCAGCGGTTACCCAGATTACTTGATGGTATTCGCAAACGTGAACTCCGAAGAACCCGGCTCCTCCGGGTGGATAAATATCGAGATTAATGGTCAACGTATCGATAACTTCATTGCCAGGAATCCCATCGCTGACAGTCGGTTCATCGATTATCGACACCTTGTCATGGTCACCACCGTAAACCATCATGCTGGTTACGTAAACCAGATTCCTTGACCCATCGACATCCACCATCACCGACCGCCCGTCGAAAGCAAGGTCGATCACATCAATCACCTCATTTCCTGCGATGCCATCCGACACCTTTGTGTTGTCTATTACGGAGACGGAGTTGTCTCCCGCGTTGACGACGTAGATGCGTCTTGGAGCTGGCTGCGGGATCCAGCTTGCACCATAGTTGCCTGCGGCAATCACCACGTCGAAGATGTCCACGTCGCCATCACCATCGATGTCGCACACCGGGTCGTACTCCGGCTTGCCTTGCGATGAACCATAGGCGCTGGCGATGGGAACTATGTCGAAGATGTCCACGTCCTTGTCTCCGTCCATGTCTCCTGGAATACTCACCATCAACCACCCCGCGGAGAACAGGTTGTCTTCCACACTCGGTTCACACGGATGGCTTGCTACGAAGACTTCAATGTTGAGAACTCCTTTCCGAACGGATCCCGTAGGCCAAACAAGGTTGACGGCGATCGGCTCCCCGGGCTCCACTGAAAACGACTGTGACATAGCTTCGGTCTTGTTGGCGTATAGTGTGACGTTGAACGTTTCCGTACCCGTCCCTTGATTCAGCAGTGTCGCACTCACCGTGACGTTGTACCCCTGCCCAACCACGGGTTTGGAGAGCCCGGCGCCGAGGACAACAAAATCGTAGACTTTGTCAGCGATCCCGGCATACTTCGCTTCGTTATCTATGTAGTTCCAGTAGCTGATGTGCGGATTATCCTCAGAGTCGAGGACGAGGGACGTAAAGGTGCCTAGCCCGCCCGATTCCACGGTTTCGCGGGTCCAAACTGCCCGTTTTCCAACGATGTATTCTAATGCTCCGTTTGGGCCATCGAAGAAGCTGATGTGCGAGTTATTCGCGGAGTCGATGTCGAGACTGGGATAATTCCCGACACCAGGTGTGTTAACCAAGGTGTAAAGAACCCAAGAATTGGGTCCCCCTCTCCGGGCATGCTTCAGGACATCGCTGTCGTCGTCATAGTAAGCGATCCGCGGATTATCGTAGAAATCTAACGCCAACGACAGCCGGGTAGGAGTTACGCTGTCGTCAACAATTTCAGCGGTCCATGCTGACCCATTCCAATAAGCAAACTTCAACCCCTCAGCTGAGCTGAAGCCGACACGCGGGTGATCGTTGGAATCCAATACCAGAGACGAGGAAGGACTTCCTCCACTATCAATAGTCTCGTTGACCCACGTCGTACCCGTCCAGTATGTGTAATTGAGGGCGTCTTTCCACCGATTACAGTAGATTATGTGCGGGTTGTCGCTGGAATCCAACGCAATAGATGAATACGCGAGACCCAAGTAAGTCTCTGTCGCGAGTGTTTGGATACTCCATAAGGAGGGACCCAGCCATCGTGCATATTTCACCTCAGAAACACTAGTAGTGTAGCTTATGTGAGGTGCTCCGGAGCCATCCACGGCAATGGATGTTCCCCACCCTGCATCTGGAGTCGAATCCACCGTCTCTATATGCCACGTTGTACCGACACGTTTAGCCCACTTCACACCGGACCAGGTAGGATAGCTGATGTGCACTTTGTCGCAAATATCAACAGTGATCGATGTACCCTCTTCCATATGTGCCCCCGTTTGCACAGTCTCAATGTGCCAGTTCACTCCCCTGATCAACGGAAAACCCCTCGTAAAAGCCAGGAATGCAATTAACGCCATTAGAAAAGCGATTATTCTGCGGGCTACTCTCTTTCCCTGACTCGAATTATCAAGCATCTACTCCTGAATCTCCTGAAATTATTACCTTTCAAAGACTCTTCAGGCTTGTGGAGGAAAGTTCTATCCCATCAGCATATGTTCTTCTATTCGTGGGTCTTGAAGAAAAAAGGATATTGCACGTAGCATGCATCTATTTTCGTGGAGGTTCATAAAAGTCTAGTTCGTTTCCCCAAGGATCCTTGAAACTTGTAGTTCTGCCAACACCGCCCGGAAGCTCCATAATATTGTCAAAGGTTACTCCCTTTTCTCTCAACCTCTTCATTTCTTCATCCAAGTCGGATACGACAAAGCATATTGATGGCGTTCCCTTCGTTTTCAGTGCCAACGTACTCCGTCCACCTGCATCCATCTCCGCCCATTGAATGCTCTTTTCAGTAAACTTGTGCTTCAACCCCAACACATCTCTATACCATTCAACTGCAGACTTCAAGTCATCCACTACTATCGATGCATTATCAATGTCTTTGATCATCTCAAAATCCTCTAGGGACCATTTCATGACCCGGTATTTATATGAATTCTCCGCGTGTAGGTGAGGTGGCATAGGATTCCTCTTATTTGATACATTCGTTAATGCGTAGTATGAAGAAGCTGCAGGAGATTGATCTTCGAATTAAAACGCTGCACAATAACCCCCTCTGGATAGCTTCAAGCACCTGCACATTCAGTCTAGTGGTTTGAAATGCCTAAGCTAAAGGTGAATGTGGAATCGGCATTACGCCAGTACCTGACCGGGGAATTAACTGATGAAGTTTTCACAGAAACGATTCAAGCTATACTGGATGAATTTACGGGAAAGAATCTGTTTCATCAGAACATCGGGCAGTTGACGTGGAGAATGGAACGGGAGAATCCGGGCGAGAAACACCGGTTTAGGAAGATCTGGGATCTATTCGACCAAGTGAGTCCTGAGATTCGAGACGATCTCACTCAGCGAATGAAAAAAGGCTCCAGACAGAAGGGCAGTTAACCGGTGGAAGAAGGAGAAATGTGCAGGATGCTTGTGTATACCAACGGTTTCAGCACGTGCGATCAACCACTTGATAAGGTTAAATTGTGATTCGCCGTATCCCAATTAGTAGGGTGGGAAGGCAGAAATGGGGAAACCTTCGAAACTCATCGATCTGAGAAGTGATACAGTTACTCTGCCTACCGATGAGATGCGTGAAGCTATCCGACATGCGGAACTAGGTGACGATGTTTTCAGAGAAGACCCCACAGTGAACACGCTGGAAGAGACGGCAGCTGAACTCCTCGGTAAAGACGCAGCGCTACTGGTCACCAGTGGCACGCAGGCTAACCTCGTCTCCTTAATCAGCAACACCAAGCGAGGCGATATGGTGCTCTTGGAAGCAGAATCACACATCTACTGGTATGAAGTTGGAGCTATTTCCGTCGTGGCCGGATTACTGCCATGGCCCATTAGGAGTACTTCAGGAGCACTGGATCCTCGGCGGATCCAAGCAGCCCTAAGACCTGCGAACATCCACTTCCCCGACACCACCTTGATCTGTATTGAGAATACGCACAACAGACACGGGGGAACCGTGATCACTCCTCGCCAGATTGAAGCGATAAGTGAGGTCGCGAAGACCCACGGCTTGAAACTCTACATGGATGGTGCCAGAATCTTCAACGCTGCAGTCGCCCAGAAGATAAATGTGAAGCGTCTAAGTAAACACGTCGACAATCTAATGTTCTGCCTATCCAAAGGCTTGAGCTGCCCAGTCGGATCCATCATCGTGGGAGACAACGAGTTCATCGAGAAAGCGAGAAAGACGCGAAAGACTCTAGGCGGAGGAATGCGTCAGGCTGGGGTAATCGCTGCCCCTGGGATAATCGCCCTTGAGAAGATGATCACTAGACTGGAAGATGATCACAGAAACGCGAGGATACTCGCTGAGGGGTTAGCCAAAACTCCTGATATTAAGCTTGAACTAGATCACGTCCAAACAAACATCGTGTATTTCAACATCTACGCGCTAGGCATCACATCCACCCAATTCGTTTCTAAGCTGAAAGAGCAAGGAATCTTGGCACTAACTCTTGACGAAAGTACCGTTAGAATGGTCACCCACCTCGGAATCGAAAAATCCCACATCGAGGAAACATTGGCTGTTATTGAAGGAATCATAAGGAATCCCTAGCGGAATTATCACTAGTGCACACGCACGGTATGGAAAGGTCGTCGGAATTACGGGAATAAACCTATAACACTCAAGCTTTACTGTTTTCATAAGGATTAATATGAAACCTCAGCTCCCAGTTTTCCCATTGATCGCAATTCTAGCGACGGTCGTTCTTCTTTCTATCTCACCTCTCAACATCGAAACTGTTTATGCGGACGCTACCCTGACGATTTCAAATGACGCAGGATACATCGATGTCTCCGGATACTACCGTGTCCTAGGTGAACTGGAGAACGTTGGAGACCAAGCGGTTGAAGGCTGGGTGGTCACCACCATGTTCTACAATTCAAGCGACGACCTAATCCATACAAAAGTCCTGATTTCAAGTAAATCGGCTCCATATGCCGTATTAAATACCATCAATCCCGGACGGAAAGCACCCTTTGAAACAGTGCTCGAGGATACCGACCTCTCCAGTGAAGTCGATCATTACTCAGTCACTATTACGTTATACAACTCCGTAGCAGCCAAACCACTCGGTCTCACGATCTTGGCAAACCATTCCCGCGTCGATGCCTTTGGAAACATGATCATCAACGGCACCATCCGAAACACAGGCACAGAAACCGCGGAATCAGTCAACATCATCGCAACCTATTACGACGCAGGCGGAAACGTCATCGCCCTCAGCTTTACTAACACTGAGCCTAGCAGCATGGAACCAAGTCAGACCCTGCCATTTCAAACCGAGTTAGCATCCATCGGACCCTACCCTATTGCAGACATCGAAAGCTACGCTTTAGAAGCTGAATCCTCTCAGTACGCTTTGATCCCCGAGTTCCCATCTCTACTTCTCCTACCATTCCTCATCCTCAGCTCACTAATCGCAACAAGGATCCATAAGAAAAGAAGCTCACGTTGAAATATACTGAATAACCATTATGCACGACGCGATGCCTTCGTACTTTTAAGCACGCTAACTGGAGCTCCCCGCTTGTGCTGTAATTGTCTGTGTGCATGGTGACATCTTCTTCTAGGCCAAAAAAGTAATATATATGTAAGACTATATAACCTTACATAAGCTTTAGGAGCGTGTGGGCATGAGCTTTCGGTTCGGTTATTTGACGCCTAAGCAGCGAAAGTATTGGGGTTTGCGGCGTAGTGGGTTGACTCAGGCTGAGATCTCCCGGGAGATGTACGTTACCCGTCAGACCGTGAACAAGACGTTTAACGCTATCGACTCGGGGGTGTCCAGGGCCCTGTTGGAGGCTGCGCAGGTAAACCGGGTCGAGATTAGCCGGGTAGACCCGAAGAGGGGGTTTCTTTTCGGTCGGTCTCCCAGTTTGGGGATGGATGTGCTCGTCACCTTTTCGGATAGAAACGGCATTCTGACTTGGTACAGGGGAGAGGGGGGCTGTTCGGAGTGTAGTTGGCTGCGCAGCTGCAAGCAGAAGCTCTTGATAGAGGCGGAGGACAGGGGCATCGCGTTGCCTGAGGACGCGGAGGATATGTCGCCCTCCAAGCTGTCCGAGATCCTCTTTACGAAAATCATGGAGGAGTAAGGGTATGGACCAATGGACGCGCTTCATGGATTGGTGCCCGAGGCCAAGCAAGATCAAGGTTCGCAAGTTTCACTCCCGCAATGCTATGGTTCTGGCCATTATTTCCATCCTCGCTGCTTCAATCACTTTTGGGGCTTTTACATTCATACGTGCACCGCCAACCCCGGTTTTGACCGCAATAGTCAGCCTAGATGATGTGACTCCAGATAGCCTCCTCACTGAAGGTGATGGAATTGCTGTAGAGACCAACGCTGAGGCATTAATTATTTGGCATGAGCGCGTGTGCACACTTAGTAGCTTACATAATCGCTGAAGAGGTCAATACGAGATTGTTAAGGTGAGGTCTATGAACGGGAGAGAGTGGACCTATCTGTTTTGCTGCCTGATGCTAATTTTAGCCTTGCCACTAATCACCCTGTCACCTTCAGCGTTCGCGGTAAAAGGTCCAAGGAACCCAAGGTTGCTGATAAAATACTATTCTGGAGTTGAAGCTGCTTATACCGCTCTGAAAGCAGCAGAGATCGATATGATTGGGTACGAGCTCACCGATATCCTGTACGCTGACGCCGTTACCGACCCGAACATCTGCCTCGGTAAAGTTGCCGATCAAGGCATGTACGAGTTCGACGTTAACAATAACTACACGATCCAAACCTACCCTGGTGTTGAGTCCTTCATTTATGGGAAGAAGCGTAGCGAAGTTCGAAAGGCTATCACCTGCCTAGTTGACAAAGAACTGATCGTATCCAACTGTTGCAGGGGCTTCGTGGAACGAATCGACCAGTTACTAGCGGCTCCTCATAAAAGCTGGCGAAACTATACGCATCCAGGTTGGGGCGATGGCGATTTTACGTACGAGTACAACCCTGTCGCGGCTGTCGCTCTTTTGGATAGTGAAGGTTTTGTTCAAGGCTCAACTTTAAACCCTGCTTACAACCCAGCACTCTCTTGGTCAGCAAGGTTTCTCCGAGTTTACCCGGACGACCATCCAACCCACGCTGGTCAAGACGTGCACCCTATTGTCATGCCTATCCGGACAGATGACTTGAGGCGGTTCTGTGCAGGTGATCATCTGAGGAACCACTTGGAAGTGATCGGCTTCACAGTTGACGCTATCTACGGCTCGAGCACCGAGCTCTACGATCAGGTCATGGGCGACATGGACTACCACATCTATACTGGTGGCTGGAGCCTCGGACGGTTCCCTCCACTCTACCAGTATGGCTTGATGCACTCGTCCCAATGGTATCCATACGGCTCAAATTACATCACTGGCGTCGATGAAGCTGGCAACCCGAACTACCCCGACCTCGACGACTCCCTCATCGAAGGATACACCGCACTATCATATGCAGTTGCGAAAGCAGCGGTGAAGAAGTCAAGCGGTCTGGCTCATTATGACTACTGCATCCACATCCCCCTATGGAGTACAGCCGGTTACTGGGCATGGAGATGTAACGTGAAAGCCGTCGTGAACGCTGAAGGTGCGGGTCCAGAGAACGGCTATTCGTTCATGAACATGTACAAGACCGACAATACCACACTCGTCTACGGAACGATACGTCATCCTGTATGTATGAACATCATCTATGGAGATTGGTACTACACTTACCAGAATCTTGATCGGATAAACCAATATGGCAACGGCATCACAGCTCCACCATACGATCTTTCGACGGATCAAGGTAATTTCGCTACGGCTTGGGAGACTGGCACCTACATCGACCACGACACTAGCGAAAAGCAATCGAAGAACACCTTCCATTATCGGTCGGACACATGGTCCGTTGAACCTATCACCGGAAACCCTGTCGAGAACTACAACGCTACACATGTATACCAGTCCATGTGGTACTACTACCAGACACCTGCCACATGGGACTTCAGCGGGGTACAGTACATCGACCACCTCAACATCACCGACAACGACTGTACTCTCGAGATGTATTGGGATGACTTGAGCTACTGGAACACCTACTTCGGAGGAACCGCCATCCTGTCCTTCGACCTCCTCCGTAATGATCCGCTTAGCGTCTTCCACACAGAAGACATCGCGTGGTCAGGCGGTGCTGCTATGGACTGGGTCGGCTTAGCCAATCCACGCGTCTTCTGGATTGAACGAACCGTGACACTCGATGGAGTTCCACTGGTGCAGGGCATCGACTACGAGATTTACAACCCAAGCAAAGGCGATGGCGGCGACGCTGACATGCGGTTAATTAGACCGACATCTGCCGGTACCCTCCATGTGGAGTACTGGGTGGCAAACGACGGAAGAGGATATTATCCAGGGGACCTCCCGTGGCAGACTTGTCTTCAAGGAGCCGGTATGTATTACGCAGTTGATTTTCAGCCTGGTCCTGGAGGCTACTTGGATTTGCGGCGGAACCCGTTCTACTACATGGAGACTCCGCCTCTCGGTGAGATCGACTTTGTCCGAAAGTCCAGTGGCTGCTATAAGATCGACATCTTCGACGTCGTCATCGCCGCGTCCGCTTATGGTTCACAGGGCAGTGGTGTCCATGACGTCAATTGGTTCCCAGGTGCAGACTTGATTCCCGAGTGTTGTAGGGTGGACATCTTCGACGTCGTCACCGTGACTGGCAAATATGGCCTTGAATGGGACATCCCCCCACCCTGTCCTCCACCCTAGCTGAAGGAGAGCATCTCCCTTTTTTTTCTCGGTTATGGATTACCTCTCAAGAATCAGTCAGCTTTCGTCAAGTATCTTCAACGCTTCTCGCTGATTGCTCGTGTCAAGGCGTCGATGACATTCTGCGTCCCCATGGCTATGATGTAGGGACCTAGGCGGGGTCCTCCTCGCGTTCCTAGAAGGATTCGGTACAGCAATCTGAAGAACTTCTTGGGTTGTATGCCGTGTTTCCTCGCTATCTCGAAGACTTCGCTCTGCAGGGTCTCCGCCTGCGTCTCTGACTTGAGAACTTCAATCAGCTCCTGTAGGGCTTCAACTTCGTCTGGTGAGGCCGTGAACGGGATTTCCTTGATGATGGCGAAATCTTCATTCCAATTTTCCGCGAACCTCACTTGGTCCTCCAAGCGTTCTGCAGACGTGCCTTCCTTTAGGAAACCGTACTGCTGTAGCTTCTTCTGCACGTATCCGACCTTCCTGTCAGCTGGAGCGATCTTCACCAAGTAGGCTAACAGGTTGTACGGTACGTGGATCCCTGGTTCCTTCGGCGGTGTGAGCCAGTAGCAGTACTCGTAAAGCCCTGTGAGTTTCGCGTGTTCTTTCGGATTCTTCATGTTCCCTGCTGCGAAGTAGAGCTCTTCCAGGTCGTTGAATTCGTTCATGTACTGAGGAACGTCGGTCACTGAGAGCTCGCGTGTACCGGCAAACCGTTTCAGCATCAGGAGAATCAGGGACTGCGCGGTCCCGTAGCGGAACCAGACCTGTGGAGTCAGCACGTTTCCCGCTGACTTTGAAATTTTCTTCCCGCTTTTATCTAGGAACATCTCATACCTAGCGTGGAGCGGTGGTTCATACTCTAGGATCTCTCGGCAGATTCGGTCGTTTATTCGCACCGAGTCTTCAATGTCCTTCCCGTAGGCTTCGAACTTGATTTCTAAGGCTTTCCACCGAACGGCGAACTCGCTCTTCCAGCTGAGTTTACCTTCTCCCACGCGGTAATCCGCTTCTCCTTCATGTCCACACCCCTCCAACTCCTTCCCTTTAATCTCCATTCCGCGGCATCGATAAAGAACTCGTTCCTCCTTCGGCTTGTAGTCGTAGGCGTCCGTCGTGTAGATTCTACCGCAGTTTTCACAGATCGGGAAATACGGAAGAGCCTCCGTGTACCGTTCCTGCCCGACCTCCGCTTTCACGATCTCCCCGACTTTCTTCGCATTCAGCAGAATCCGCTTAATCTCCTCGTTGAATCGACCTTCTCCGTAAACCTTTCTCGCTGAGTAAAACTTGTACTCCACTCCAGTCTTCTCAAGGGCTTCACAGAGCAGGGAGCTCATGTGATCACCAAAGCTGGCGTGGCACTTGTAGGGGTCAGGTATCTCCGTCACCGGAAAACCAATGTATTTCTCCATTGAATCAGGGAATCCCGATGGGATCTTCCGGAGTCCATCTTTATCATCGGAGAACGCGATCAACTCGGAGTTGAATCCTTGCTCTCTCAACGCTAACGTGACTGCAAAGGACCTCGCTGCGTCTCCAAAATTACCGATGTGGGGAAGCCCGGAAGCTCCTATCCCCATCTCTGTTCTGATTAATCGAAGGCTGCGGTTCAGCTTCCGTTCTCTCTCCACGATCCTGGCAGCCATCTTATCGTACCATGTTCCATGTCCGATGATCTTTTCTCCCATGTGAGTGCAATCCACCCCTTAATTGCCTCTCGTGAAATAAACCGTTTTGCGTGAAATCTGGACTAGACTGTTGATTTCCTCAAAACTATGTCCTCCTTGATCTAAGCTGATGTATCTGGGAACGTCTAGAGCAGTCCAAGTTTGACCGGTGGCAGGTCTCCCGTGATCACGGTCCCTTTGGCACCATCCACGGTCACTTTGTATGTTTTTCCCTTGTATTCGTAGGTGATGAACCAGATCGGGGAATGAAGATACACTGCTTCGCTATGGTGGAACGCTGTCTTGATCTCCAAGATCTTATCCACGTCTTGTTTTGCGTGAAACTCGTGAAGGGCTGTGATCTCTTCTTCCGCCTTCTCCATTGCATCGTCTCTTTCAAGTTCGCTGTTCAAGACTTCAGCATAGTCCTCAATCTTCCTGAAGTCGAAGGGAATCTTTCCTTCCAAGGGAACATCGTACTCCCTGACGGGAAACTCCGAGGCTCTTCTCGCGAGGATTAGCCAATCGTAATGTTTCTTGATCTGCCCGTTCTTAACGACAGGTGGTTGAAGCCTCTCAAAGACCCCTTTGTAAGATGTTTCAACGTTGACGTCGATGACCCAGAAAGGAAGATAAACCAGCTTTCTCTCCCGTAAATTGGAACTTCGAGCGAGATCACTCGGTTTAGTGAACCCTGTCGACATCCATTGAGCAACGGTCTTCTCGATGCCAGGCAAAGACGCACCATCTCGACCTTTGCCCTCTGTGGTGAACCCATTGAGAAGCATGGAGTGTTCAAAGGTGAACGCTTTTCCTGTCTGGACCACCTGTGTGTAGCCGCAATAGCGGCAGGTGCTGATGATTTCTCCTGGGCTCAGATGCATGGGAGCCCCGCAAGTAGAGCAGCTGATTCCTTGGACGATGGTCATGGTTGATTCCCTTCTATGTCAGTTCAAGCCGACTATTCTTTCCGGCTCATTGTTGTGCGGAGGGCGGTTACTATGGCTAGCAGCCCGAGTAGCAGAAGTACGAAGACTAGGGTCATCTCCATCGGCATTCCACTGTTGCTGAGCCACCATGAACCCCCGAGTACGAGAATGAGCATTCCCCAACCGAAGGTGCTGAACGCATTGCTGTCGGAAACGCCTGAACGGGATGCCTTGAGTCCTGCTAAGGCGATCATCCAGATTCCGACTGAGAGAAGGATTCCGGGGAGCATGTCTTGTAGTAAGATGGCTTCAAGAATCCACGCGGCTGACCAGGCTGCAAGAATAATCAGCAGAACACCGAGAGTCAAGAGTCCTAAATGTGGTCTACCCATTTCACTCTCCAACCCCCTATTCGGGATGAAACAGGCATATATGAGTTCGTGCACGCCATTGGTGAGAAGCATCGCGGAGCACCGTCTCCGAAAGTTGAGAAGAACGCTTATCACGCAGCTGCTTTCTTAGATTCCAGATTAGGGGATCTGTTGGCTCGACTCTCGCGACTGAAATTCTCCATGACTTCCGCCATCCTCTTGGTCAGCTGCGTATTCACGCTTTTCTTGGTCGCTGTCACTCTGCTGCTTAATCTGCCCGTGGTATTGGCGTTCTTGGCGACTCTCCTGTTCCTCCTACTTCAATACTTGATTGGCCCAGCCATCGTGCGAGGATCTACCCATCTCCGCTATCTGGACCAAGGAGAGAATCCGTGGCTTGAATCCATCGTCAGCGAACTCTGTGAGAAGAGTGACTTGGAACCACCGAAACTCGCCATAGTTCTAGATAGGACTCCTAACGCGTTCATTTTCGGTCGAACTTCCAAGGACGCTACATTAGCAGTGCATGAAGGGCTCCTTCGCCAACTAAATAAAGATGAAGTGCGTGCAGTTGTAGGACACGAATTAGGGCATCTGAAGCACAAAGACTATTTCGTAGTCACGATGCTCTCCGCCTTACCGCTTCTTGCCTACTGGATCGCGTGGGGGATCTTTCAAACAGTTCGATGGGGTGGAAGCAGCTCAAATAATGAAAAAGGCGGGAGCGTGAAAGCCGCGTTATTCATTGTAGCGGTCCTCGCCTACGCGATTTACATCATCACCCTCCTTCTCGTTAAGGGTTTGAGCAGGTTGCGTGAACATTACGCGGATGCATTTTCGGCGTATATCACTGGACAACCGCGACAGCTTCAGAGTGCCTTGACCAAGATCACGTATGGTTTGTCTCTCTCTCCGAAGCCAACGACGCACGCTAGAACCTTCTACATTGGAGACCCGGCGATGGCGAAGCTTGAGTTCCGCCGTATCGTGGAAAAGCGGGAAGCTTACGATCTTGATCGCGATGGTGTTCTCGATGAACGTGAGTTGCAGCTAGCAATGGAGCGTGAAGCGGGTTCAGCCATCTACTCTTCGAATCGGTGGCTGTCCACACATCCTCCCACCTATCGTAGGATCCTTTTGCTTCGGGAAATTGAAGAGGAGATGAATACCGGTCGGTATTCAAACGAACGCGTCTATGCTCACGTATAGTCTTCTACGTTGGCCTCTCCTGCTCTGAGCTTGTGGTAGGGTTTTTCTCTCGTCTTCTTACTTGGGTTCAGTAATTCTTGCACGATTTTAAACTGTCTTTGATAGATATGACAGTTTTTCGAATGGAAGATCAATCGTCCCGACCGTAATGAGAGCCCTCCACGTCTGTTGAGTTCTGAGACCAATGCTTCATTGAAGAGCTGAATCCCGGCGATGTTAGCAGGGAGACCAGCATAAGCGTCCCAAGATCTGAAGTAGCTGGTCAAGTGAAGTTCGTTCTCAAGGATTTCGGTGTCGATCAGGCTCAAGCAGGGAGGTTCATGCTTCCTCTCATTGACTTGTTTTAAAATGTCTTCGGGAAGTCGGATGGCGAGTGTTATCTGCCTATCGCGAGGTTCTTCCAGATACCTTTCAATCGCCTTCTCGATCTGATCCACGGGTTCTCTGAGTCGACTGCCATAAGTGTAGGTTTCATCTTCAACGAGCCCTGACCAGAGGTACTTTAGTGCATACCATTGGACGTACTTCATGTCGCAAGGCGCTTTATCATCTACAAGCGGTCGTGTTCCCGGCTTCGCGATCTCAATTGAGATGTTGAGCTTCTTTGTCTCTGTACATTCTGAGCCATAGGAGACCTCATATGTGTCCCCATGTTCCCAGATAACATTCAATGTCTTGTGCCAGGCGTTAGGGCAGTCAAAAGCCGTCACCGTAAAATGCTTAATTCCATCCACTTCCGCATGCTAATAGGTGAAATAGAAGTATAGGCTGTTCCGTTATTTGACTCTAGCGTGCAGTTTCACGAGTCCTCTTGATCCGTGATTCACAAATGTTATTTATACATCTCATGCACAAGGGCTCAACAGGAATCAGGAAAGTGGTGTCATGAAGGGATCCTCCACGATGCATGTCATCGATCTCACCAAGATTGATGGAAGCGGCGATTTTCCGTGTCCGCGATGTGGGTCTGTCATCTCACCGGAAGACGAGTCTGAAGACACGTACATCATTCAGAACGTCAAGATGACGAGGAATGACCAACTCGAGGAACTCGTCATACAATGCAACAAATGCAAGACCATTATTCACATCACTGGATTCACAGCTCTCTAAGCCTGTCTTCGCCATCCCAATCCTATTTCTGCAAATTTCGTTTTATCCAACTTGCACCTATGTAGTAGATTAGCCACGTTAATCCCCCGTAGAAGACTCCGTTGACAAAAGCATTGACGGCGATCGCTGCAAGTCCTTCTGAAACGTGCAGGAAACGACATACGACACTCCCGGGGAACAGGGGTGCCTGTAACATAAGCAAGGAGACTGCGTAAATCGCGAAAAACACCGAGAATGTCGCTACATTCATCATCTCGATTACGCTTCAAAACTCTGCTGAACTGAACCAGTATCTGGATTCTTAATAAACATTATTGTTTACTTGTTCAACACGTAAACAGATTTATCCATGCCTACACGTGCTACTTCATCAAACATTCAAGCATCTTTCTACAGGTTAAACATGTATCGGGGAAGGATTCACTTCTCGGTCGGGTTTTCAAATATCCAAAGAATTGAGGACACTCTTCAGGAGCTTCTTGATCTGACTCCGTCTCCTTGACCGAATCCATCTCAAGTTCTGGCTCTTGCCCTGGTTCGGGTTTTGTTAAGCTCGAAAAGTCAGGCATCTTTGGCAGGGGTGATGACTTCTTTATGGGTTCCTCAACCGTTTCATTATCCATGCCGATGGGTTCGCTTCGCGTGAAGCAGAAGGGGCAAGCAGGATAGCTCTCCTCAGGCTGCACCGAGCGGTTTGTGACCTGCAATGGAACTTCAAATGATCTTCCGCATTCGGTGCACGAAAACCCTTTCTCAGTTTCCTTGCTTAACAGTTGTGTTACGGACGGGGACAAGGCTAGAACCCCCTTCCTGTATATTGACTATTAAGATGTAATAAACTCTTCGGTCTCCACATCAATACTGAATAGCCACATTTCACCAAAAGCATCAAATAGCCCGGAAAAGTATCTCGAACCTACCCAATTTATCCTGAAGGGCGGGTAGATCAGCTTGG
>CP070765.1:1180289-1188051 GCA_020345645.1 Candidatus Bathyarchaeota archaeon
TTCAAGCCTGAAAGGATGACGAACTCCATGTAGTACGGTAACCCGATGAAGAGTGCCAATTCGTAGGGTCCTTTTCCGTCAAGTCCTTTCCATTCGGGATCAGTAAGTCTGCTGCCGATGTCCATTGCGGACATGAGGGCGTCAGGCTGTATGCCTTTCTTGCCTAACTCGATGGATGTATGGCCTGTTGCCACTATCGGAATTTTCGTGGTTTGGCTTAGGCGAATGGCGAAGTCCAGCATTTTAACGTCTTCCGAATACTCTTCAGCTGCCTGATGCCCGACAACGAGAAGTGCACGTTTTGACTTCTTTATCAATGCTGCGATGACTTCAGGCTTCATGATCAGAAGAGCTTTCTTAGGTCCAGCAATCTCTGCTTTCTGCCAGGGCTCTGCTCTCGCACCCATTCTACTCACCTTTCACCTTCCTTATCATTCGCGGGAGGAGTGTAGGATCCGGGATCCGCCTTTCTTTCCAATGTTTCTCTTCAAGAATCTTCGTAATCTCATCTTTCATCGTGATTGGGATGTCGGCTTTATTTCGTATGTAGAGGTGTATGTCATCCGGCATCACTCCGTAGAGTCGTTTATGCAGGTCGATGTAGTGAGTCAGCTTCTTCGATCGCCCTCTTGCGGTGTCATTTGGTCTTAGGCAGAGCTTCGCGATCATGACCATGGCTTCCTCTTTCGTCTCTGCGGTCGTGAAGAGGTTCCCAGGAGCTGGGGCTCCATAGATTTTATCGCCTGTTCGGGCATCGTACACGTACCAGTCTTCGTCTTTGTCTTTCCTACCAAGCAGCATTCGTCGATATTTAGAGCCATGTGGTCCTACTATTACTGGTACACCGAGTCTCCAGAAACCAGACGCAATAGAAGCCGCCTTTTGGGAGTATGCTCCCCAAGCGAGACCTACAGCTCCCACCCTGTTATGAATGTAATCTGCGATTTCTTCGTAGTTCGCTCGAAGCGTCCTTTTAGCGAATATGTTCGCGATTTTAATTGCAGCTCCTGCAATGTGCGAGTTGCTTACACACGAGCCTACATTAAGAATACCACTCGCTTCAAAGCCGCCACTGTATTTTTCATATAGAGATTTTCCTTCTTCATCCTTCACCGTTGCGATCGACATAGCTGCACAACCTGATGTCACTACTATGAATTTGCGCTTAGCAAATTCCTCAGCGATCTCAGCAACCTCCGCTCCTCCATGAGGGTAATTCGAACAGCCTACTATCGCTAGAACTCCGGGGATCTCCCCCAGAACTACTGGTCCTCCGACTTCCCTGATTTCCACATCTGAGATAGCCCCTCGTCCAACACGCATCTTGTATTTTTCATTTACTAGGTTCTTTTCACCAGCTTTTACCATGAAGCTATGGAGTGGGGCATCGTTTGGACAGGCACTGTCACACCTCGCACACCCTACACATCCTTCTAGGATTTCAGCCAATGGGTTCAGGTCACCTTTAGCTGCTGCTTTGACAGCGTCAGGTATGGGTTGGTTGTTTGGACATGCTCTCATGCACTCGTTGCAGCTAGTGCACTCCTGTGCAGCTGCTACAATCTCTTCGATTTCTGGGATGATCTTCATCTTCTTCCGCTTAGGTGCAACTGTCATTGCTGTTTCAACAGCAACCTCGCCCACTTTCTCAGAATCCAGTATTAGCACTCCTGGAGCTCTTGATTCTACAAGTTCTGAGATTACTTCTTTGGGTTCGCTTTCGGTTCGGTTCTCTAGACCAAGGCAGTTTTTCGAGCTGGAAGCGATTACTGGGGCTTTCACTTTCTGTGCTTCTTCTAGTGTATCTGCTCGGATACATTGCTCGTCGACTACAATTACGTCAGCCAATCCGCTTCGTATGTAGCGAAGCTGCCATGAGATAGGACCTACTACCTTTGCCATGGAACTATATCTGGTGATGTCGTGAGCTGTACAGCATATTCCCACAACTTCAACTTTTCCAAGTAGGCCTTTGTCTGTCATATAATCGATGATGCCTACTGATGAGGGAACATTGTGACCGATCACAAGAATTGTGGGTTTTGAGACGTCCGCGATTCCGAAGCCTAGGTCTGTTAAAGGTGCTTCTGGGTCGGCTTTGGGGTAACCTAGGACTGAGATCTGTGCCAAGTCCGCAATTTCTAGTCCAATATGGTCTACCATACCAGCATGGAAAGCCTTCGATTCAAAGTCTAAATTGCTGCCTTCTTGCCCGGTATGAGTAGCAGATAGACATTGGGTGACCTGTTCTTCGCAGTAGTCAAGCACTTCCTCTAGATCTTTCAACTCTTTTGGTTTGACGCCGCAGACTAATCGTGTAATTGGGGCTTCAATCTTGATATCCAGTCCACCGACATCTATTGGGCTGTTTCTTCCATGTTTCTCAATCAGATGTTCAATGAGATGCCTTGCATGGGCGATGTGAGTGGCGGCTCCAATACAGCAGGCGAGGAGAACTATCCGAGACTGTTGGGCAGCCATGTTGAGTCCGCAAGCACCCCGCTTATCTTCACTCAGATCGCATTTTCCAAATGTACAAAGGCAGCATACATCGCAGAATGGAAGATAGAACGGCTTGTATTTCTTGAGTAGTTTTAGATCCCAATCGCGGAGGTCAGTCATAGATGGAAAAGGAGTTGGACCGCTTGGTTCATCCCAGCTTTCGTCAACGATTCTGCCAATGGAGATTTCGAGATCTTGGAAGAGGGCGGTGTTAGTCTTCAGCTCTTTGGCTTTTACGACCAGGTTTTTCTTTGGCAACCTTGGGTAACCTCAATATTAGTAGAAGTCTAACCAATTGCCTAGACTGTTAATTAACCTTTCTTGCTTACTTCAAGCGTCTTCGATCATGTAGAATACTGCTAAGTCTTATTGGGTCAATTGACTAAATTGTTATTTGTAGCCAGCTCTCTCCAGAAGGACTCTTGCAGAAGCATACGCTGGTGAAGAAGATGGAAGCTCCAGTATGGATTTTCCTTTGAAGACATAGTCTTCAACTTCCTTGTCGTATGTGATTTTGCCAAGGTATTGTTTCACCTGCTCCTGCACCATTTCTTCGAACTCGGTTGGGACGCGGTGACCGGCTATAATGTAGAAGTTGTTGAAGCCTATACCGACTTCCTTGGCGATTCGTCGTGCTCTCTCGACATGCTTAAACGATTTCTGTGATGGGCCGATTACGTCAAAGATATCGTCGACATGTGTCATTATCCTTCTATTTAGGTGTTCCAATCCGCCTGGTGAGTCGATGAGAACATACTCGTAGTTCTTCGTGAGGTTTTCTAAGGCTTTCTTGAGGGCTGCGTCGGGAAGACAGTAACATCCTTCAATGAATTTCGTGCCAACTGCAATCAAGTCAAAGGTGCTCCCCTCGTACAGACCTTTTTCCCAAATTCTGCTCTCAATCCTCTCAGATGGTGGAACCCCTACAGTTGTTCCACCACCTTCGAGGAACGTTTCCATCATCAACTCGGAAATGGTGTATTTTCCTTCGTCGCTAAGGTCAAGACCTACCATTTCCGCCAAGTTTTGATCTGGATCAACATCGACGAGTAGAAGTGGCGTGATCCCGCTTTCTATGAAATGCTTTGCTATTAGAGCCACAAAAGTTGTTTTTCCTGTTCCTCCCCTGCCCATTGTAACAATACGTTTCATGTTCTTTGCCTGCCAAGGATTTCCAGCTCCCATCTTATATTTGTGCGTACCCTAGGCTTGAGCACCCTATTCGGAAATACACATGTTAACTAGGTTGTAGGTGATTCAGTAGTTTTCCGCCGATTCTTTCAATACTTTTAATCGCCGTTGATTCCTTGCGTTTAAGAGGCGTTTCTCCTTCCATCTCGGCGTTCGTAACCACTTCATCGTGCGGGATTTCGTCGAGGAGGATGAGATTGTGGATTTCTGCATATTTCTCAACTGCTTTCTTCTGACCATCATTGGCGATCTTGTTGCCTACGATAAACAACTCGCGGATGCCCGCTTTCTGCGCTAGATCGTGAATGTGCCTAGCGATTTCAAGGGATTTTATGCTGGAGTCCGTCACGATTAACATCACTTCAACCTGCTTCGCGGTTCCCCTGCCGATGTGCTCTACACCTGCTTCCATATCCAGCAGAACGACCTCATCACGCTCCACGACAACGTGGCGAAGCAGACTTTTAATCATCGCGTTTGCAGGACAGGTGCACCCCGCACCCATTACTCTCACTGTACCCATTACTATCAGATTCACGTGGCAGGGTGTTTTGATGGAGAAATCTCGGACCACATCATCTACCGTAAAAGAGAGACGAAAGACACCTGGGACTCCAGTATCTGTCTTCGATTGTAGCAACTTCTCGTTTTCAAGCACCGGTACAATCTCCCTCGCATCCTCTGGAGAGATCCCTAGAGTCAAGGCCAGATTCGGAGACGGATCCGCGTCAATAGCCAGGGTCTTCAAGCCATGATTAGCGAAAAAACAAGCCAGAGTTCCCGCTACCAAGGTTTTTCCAACTCCGCCTTTCCCTGAAACAGCGATCTTCACACAGCTTCCTCCCAGTCGTTGTCTTGACGCTTACATTAGGTTTAATTCTTGAATATAAGAATCATAACTTCCCATCTATATTATGAGATTCGTTTTCATGTCGATGAAATAACTACAGTCCTTAGAAGCAGGGTCTTCCAGCGTTGAGTAGTTAAAGCTCTAGAATCAAACTCTACTTATATGACCCAACTCCTGTTAAGAAACCGATAACTTCCCAATGGAGGGATATCTAACGAATCTTGAAGACATGAAAACTCAGATCGATGCTTTGGTACGTGAGAAAGGGTTCTATAACGATCAAAAGGACATCCCGAAGAAGCTGCTTTTCGCCTTCATTGAATTGGGTGAAGCAAGCGATGCATGGAAGAAAGGTGCAACGGAAGAGAAGATCGCTGAAGAACTCATTGACGTGCTGTTCTACGTGTTGGACGCCAGTCGCCTAGCGTGCTCCAACATCGACATGGATGCCATGTTCCTCAAGAAGCTGGAAAAGAACCGGGGTCGGGAGTATCAATACGGAGAAGGTCACCGTAAAGGGAACCCATCCTCCACGAGGATAACAGGATGACTTGAGGCGGAAAGTTGAGCCGGAGGATGTTAGAGAGGCTTAAAGCAGCCGTCATTGAAGGCAACGTGAAGCGAGCGAAAAGAATCACTGAGCAGATAGTAGATCAAGAGGTTCCTTCAACCAAAGCGATACGGGCTTTAATGAGTGCTATGAAGGTTGTAGGGGATCGATATGAGAGAAAGGAGTTTTTCCTCGTTGAAGTCGCGTCTTCGGCTTCTGCGATGCGGGAGTCGTTCAAGGTCCTTGAACCCCACTTGGAGGTTGCATCCGCGTCTATGAGCGGTAAAATCGTTATTGGATCCTTGAAAGGGAACATACAGAATCTGGGAAAGGATATTGTGGCTGCAACTCTGCGATCCGCAAACCTACAGGTTGTAGACCTAGGTGTCGACGTGGCTCCTGAAGAGTTTGTTCAGCAGGCGAAAGAGGAAGCTGCGAAGATCATTGCAATATCCGTGTCAATGGAAGAAACCGTTCCATTCCTGAAAGATCTAGTCGAAGCCTTGCGAAGGGAAAAGCTGCGAGATCAGATTAAGGTGGTCATAGGAGGCAACGCGGTATCCGAGAACGTTCGAAAGGAATATGGACTCGATGCTTACGCTGTGGACGCCCGTGACTGCTTGGAGAAGGTGCAGGCTCTACTCGCCTAGAAAACCTTGAACAAAGGATGCGTATCCTTCAGCGGCTTTACACCAAACCGTCTCATAGCGTAGTAGGCGATGACTGCGTCATTGACCGCACATGAAGGAATGATGAATTTCGCTTGCTTAATCGGACCATAGATGAGGAAGTCAGCACCCCACAGTTGGGCGATTGTGTGGACCGATGCGTTTATTGCAGGAAAACCGGCAATGAGTTTGGGTTTTTTTGAACTGTGTTTCCACGAGAAAGTTGCATTTGCCGGTGAACACCCAGACGGGTATCCTAACCTCTCTTTCATGAGTTTTATCGCCTCAGCAGCGTAGGAGATACTGGGAATGTCGAAGACGATCGTGTCTACAAGAATCTTCTCTATTCCCAACTGTTTAACCCGTGTAAGAAGCCCTTCTCCCTCGGTTGCACCCAATAGGCTACTGATTCGTCCTTTAGGAGAATAATCTTGCTCATCGTACGCCATCAACACTGCAGTATTAACGTCTGCATTTTGAATCGCTGTGAACTCCTCTTCTGAGGTCTCAGGCGTTATGCCATTGAAAATCACGCGTTCTTGAAGACCAAGCTCGGAGACAACGTTCAGTGCTCGGATGCGTGTCTCCTTATTAGCTCCGTCAACAAGAAATGGTGAGGTAACATAGTCAGCGACGAAGCTGATGTAGTTAGCGATGGCATTCGGGTACATCGCCATTACGTCTATGAGGTGAGGAACTCCCGTTTCTTCTGAAAGCCCCTCAGCTTCGTTTACCCATTTCTTGATAGCTTTCTTGTCGAATGCACCGTTCTGGTGATTGCGGACTTCAGGCATTCCTCTGTAGAAGAGGTTTCCCATTAAGATTGTAGGAAGTTCTCCAGGATTTCCACCAACCTGGATTCCCGCAATCTCGTACGTCTCTTGTTTTTTCTTAAATTCCCACATATTCAGCCTGACTCTTCAGAAGCCATGTTTTATGATTGACGGTAGTGTTCCTTTCTTGTTTTCTTTACTCTCCTCACGACGTGTGAATGTGTTTATCCGAATCTCATCTTTTCTAAGTTCAACCCAGTATCTGTTAATGAAGTTTCGGCGATAATCAAATTTATTCACCAGCTGCTTGAATTTAGCTACTGAAATGGTCCGAGTGTCCACGGTGATTTCATCGCTTTTCTTGGATACACTGTCACCAAGTTTACTGATTAAAAAATCGTAAAGGCGTTCCTTCTCATCCTTCATTTCGTTGAGTCTAATTTTCAGATTTCCTTTCTCTCCTTCACAAATGACTTCTCATGGGCGTGGAGTGAACACATGTGCAGGTCTCCCATGTTGAGCATTTTGCGAGTCTGCTACTTCAGATCACTGTACTTCTCTCGAATCTTAGCGTCAGCGATCTTCGCAATAGTTGCGGCAGAGATTAGGACGTGTTTGACATCTTTCAAAGCAGCTAATTCAGCGGGTTTCTGGTCCTGCGTAACAAGAAGTAGATCGTTTTCCTTCGCGAATTCTACGATCTCTCTATCTTTAGCTCCCTGCAACCCCGCTTCTTGGGCAGTTAAAGTAGTCCATCCGAGGATTTCGAAGTATTCTTTTAATCCTGCATACATTTCGTCGAGTAGGATTTTCATTACTAACCCTCTAGCGAACACGGGTTTAAGTTGCCAGTGTTGCTGCCAGCTTTAAAGTATTTAGATCCAATTCTTTGCGAGTTTGACAGGATTTGGTAAGAGGGACGCTGACTATTTTCCCCTTCAGCAACCCCACCATACTTTTACCTTCTTCATTAGCTAACGTTTCAACTGCTTTCTCTCCGAAGAGGTTTGCCAATAGCCGGCTTCGCGCGGTCGGATTTCCTCCCCGTTGCACGTAGCCGAGGATGCTCCGTCTGACTTCAGCCCCAGTCTCTGCTTCGATCTGTTTTGCAAGCTCTGCGGTGTCCTCGACACCTTCAGCAGCCACTATTATCCCCGATTTCTTACCCTTTGCCGCATTCTCTCTCAGCGTCTGCAGAATCACTTCTCTATTGTGTTGCATCTCAGGA
>CP070765.1:1188151-1208028 GCA_020345645.1 Candidatus Bathyarchaeota archaeon
AGTCAAGTGCCTTGGACGACAACAATCTGAGCCAAGAGTCTGTAAAAGTCAGAACCGTGCAAGAAATTATTGTGGATTTCTACTTGAGTAGGGGAAGAAGATTCCCTTGGAGGGAGACCGAGGATCCATATACCATATTGATCTCTGAGATACTGTTGCAGAAGACCACAGCCAAGCAAGTCTTGGATGTTTATGAAGAGTTTTTCAAAGAGTTTCCCACGATAGCAAGTCTTGCTAAATCTCGAATAGAGGAAATTGAGAGATTTGTGCGACCGTTAGGACTAGTAAAACGAGCGAAATTCATGAAAGAGTTGGCTAGGACAATTGTCGATGACTTGAATTCAGAAATCCCGAAAGATGTCGATAATCTCCTTCAATTAAAGGGCGTAGGGCCATACACTGCTAACGCAGTTGTTTGCTTTGTTTTTGGCAAGAGTCTGCCAGTTGTAGACTCCAATATAGCCAAGGTGCTAAAGAGATATTTCGGTGTGGAATCCAATAAACCAGCATATGCTGACAAAGACCTTTGGGCTCTGGCCCGAAAGGTTGTACCGGATGGGAAATGCAGAGAGTATTATTATGGATTGATCGACCTTGCTGCAGAATTATGCCACGCAAAAAAACCGGAATGCCTTCTCTGCCCCCTAAAGAACCGGTGCAGATTTGCTAGAAGGCTTCAAACTGAGACTCGCTGTAAATCATCTTCGGTGAAGATTTGATCAAAGATCTAACAGATCTTAATACTCTGGACGAAGTCATCAGGATTGCATCTGAGAATTTAGAATTGCTACGCAAAATAGTCGCACGCGCGCAAATGTGATAACGGGGTATATCAACATCGCTTGTGGATGTCAATGTTACCTAAAGAAATCTTCTACTCTCTCAGCCTTTGAGAATGTTTGGAAATCCACATAGATCCTACTTTGTATTGGAGGGAATTCCTCACGCTTAATGGGGATCTCTAGTTCCACAATGTCTTCCAGCTCGAATATCTTGTAGAATTCATACTTTTTCCACTCCTCGTTGCCCTCCGAATTCTGGTTTTTCATTACAGAATTAGCTGAAACATTGTCTTGAACTCTCCCAACCTTGGCCATGTGAGTAATGGCTCTCACGTCGCCTCCAAGATAAAAAGCTACGAGTTTCGGGTTTTTTCTAACATATTGAGATGGGCAGACATAAATACGGTTTTCCAGTGCCTCTTTGAATGAAGGTTCTTTGACAGGCACCACCATTATATCTACATCGTATTTGACGCCATCTAAAACAATTAACCCGTTGCATTTTGGGCAGACTGCAACTATGCTCCCATTCTTTCCTTTTACCAGGAAACCTTTCTCTTCAGGTTTGAATGAGGAATTGCAGATTTTACACTTCAATAAATCCCGCCCTGCAGAACGCTTTGACATTTCGTGTATTCTTTGACGTTTTATTAGCTTTTTCTCTTGATTTATTCCTTCGAACCACAAGAGAAAATGAAATATTCTTTTCCATTCTGCTTTGAAATGGGAGGTATCATTAGAGTTTTTCTCAATCAAAGTGGTCCACGTCTGGAATTAAAAACATGTGTTCAGAGTGCTGGTAAAATGGAATGACGTTGGCAGACCAAAACTTAATTCCAGATGGTTGCTTAGGTTCACCATTATGCAATTTGACGGAAGACTGGCAAAAGTCGCCCTGTACGGGCTTATCTCGCTAGTGACGGTGCTTGCATTCTATCTTCTTAACTTACTCATCTTACAATCAAGCTCCTTCATTTCTCCCACAGAAGGACTATTCATTGAAGGAGTTGTGCTGCTGAATCTCGGAGTGGGCTTACTACTTGGAAGAGGAGGAATGAGCTTAGCAAGCCTTCGCGCTGCTTTGCTCTCAGCTGAAGCAGAAGCTGTTTGCGGGACAGATGCAGTAGGACCAGCTGAACTGATGAGGAGAGACAAGTGGAAACCGAAAGGCTTCCACCGTGCGAGTCGATTTCTCCTCTTAACCGGTAGCTTGCTGATCATCGCATACTTGAGTGCAATCCAATAATCGGACGTAATACTTCATAAAAATAGGGCTAACCGCTCACGTAAAGACTACCTATTACTGTTTTGAGGAACAGTCTCACGAAATGGCTTTATTCTTAAGAAACAAACAGAGATAATCATCAACTGATCTGGAGTTATGATGGTCACATGATCTATGAAAAAATTGTGGAACGCAGAACAATCCGGAAATTTACGCACGAATCAGTCTCGAA
This sequence comes from Candidatus Bathyarchaeota archaeon, assembly GCA_020345645.1. Classification (GTDB taxonomy): domain Archaea; phylum Thermoproteota; class Bathyarchaeia; order Bathyarchaeales; family SOJC01; genus JAGLZJ01. Next base: position 1,190,391 of record CP070765.1, read on the forward strand.
GGAGACGATAGAGAGGTGTGTCGACGCAGCAAGGCTCTCTCCGTCAGGAATGAACCGTCAACCATTGAAGTACATCATCGTTAATGAGGAGATACTGCTGGAAAAAGTCTTCAGTACAACGCGGTGGGCGGGATATCTTCCTGATTACGAACCGAGTAGGGAGGAGATGCCCCGTGCATACGTTGTTGTACTTCTCGACAAGAGAATCAAGGAGGAGGTCGGTCATGACGCAGGCATCGCCGTAATGAGCATATCAATGGTTGCCTACGAAGAAGGGTTAGGGTCCTGTATTTTAGGAGCAATCGACAGACCGAAACTGAGGAGAATTCTGAAGGTCCCCGAAGAGCTAGAGATCGTTTTAGCGGTTGCACTAGGACGTCCCGCAGAGGATCCCGTCACAGACAAGGTGAAAAATGGAGACATCAAATACTGGTTGGATGAAAACGGGGTTATCCACGTTCCGAAGAGAAAGCTCGAGGACATCTGTAGCTGGAATAGCTCCTCCTAGAACCCGAAAACAATCGCGTGCTCTACGCAGCCATGGTCTCGATCAGTAGCTGAAGGCTTTTAGTTAACCATCCCCCTATACTAGAGACAGGGAGATTGTGGTGGTTAAGAAAACTAGGCTGTCTGAGATAATCGAAGCGAGAGACGTTGAGATCAAGAGGGACAGCTACTTCGTCAACGCTTATACGGTTGACCTGCCATTAGACTCGATTCCTGACCATGTATGGCAAGACATCTTCGAGCAACATTGGAAGGCAAGCCGGCACCTTTGGGAGCGAAAACTGTTCGTCGTCGGGGACAAACTGCGACTTGTCACCCCACCTGACGAGATGGCGAAAAAACTTGACTGGGTTCGACAGATCATAGATCAAACCAACGTAAAAGTAGAAGAGTTCAACAGAGAAGTTGAAGCACGTGAGCTTCGAATTTCGCAGACTCGAGCAGAGTTGACTGAGCAGATTTTTGAAAAAGAGAGGAGAACGGTTGAAGTAATTAGAGACATATTAAGGAAACGCTTCAAAACGCTTTAATGAATTGACCGTTGAATTCTGACTATTCAGGTGTCTTTCGTGGAGTTCACGATTCAAAAAAGTAAAATCCGAATCGTAAAAGGGGATATCACCGAGCAGACCACAGACGCAATCGTGAATGCAGCAAACAGGAGCTTACTCGGTGGGGGTGGAGTCGACGGTGCCATCCATAGGAAAGGAGGACCAAAAATCCTCGAAGAATGCAGGCAGATGCACACAGGACAATGGTCGGGGGGATTACCTACAGGAAAAGCTGTCATCACAACCGGAGGAGACCTGCCATCTAAATACGTAATTCATACAGTTGGCCCTGTTTGGCAAGGGGGAAAACAGAACGAAGCACGACTTTTGGCAGAAGCCTATGCGAATTCCTTGAGGGTCGCAGCCGCCAAAGGTCTTAGAACGATAGCTTTCCCATCAATCAGCACAGGAGCCTATGGCTATCCCTTAGAAAAGGCTGCCACTGTGGCACTAAAGGCAGTGGGCGAAGCCCTCAAGGAGCAGAGCAGTATAGCTGAAGTGGTATTCGTCCTATTCTCTGAAAAAGCACTGAAAATCTACGTGAACAAGAGCCGAGAATTTTTTACATCAGACTGATGACGTCGTACGCACCGCGTAAACCGAGTGTCATGCTTCCTGTATCCGCTCCTTCTTAAGGCGGATTTCTTCTTCGTTGTACTGGTGATCCTGTAATTTTTCCACCCGAAGAAATCGTCTGAAGCCTTTCTCCGTCTTCTTCCTATAGACGTCGATCTCTCCTTGGAAGAGGTCGAGAATGGCCTGCACTTCCTGAGAAGAGTGCATGTGGGGATTAATAACGGCAAGAGTTGTAAAGTCTCGAGACTTCAATCGTGGCAGGAGGGCAGTCAACCATCGGCGGGTTGTAAGGGCTTGGTGCTGAAGCAATACATCTGACAGGATTCCAATGCAGGCTCTTTTTTTCGTCTTCGGAAGTCTGCTTAGGCTACGGAAGGCAGATGATAATGCAATATTAAGCTCGTTCAGGTTTTCCACGCCTTTCAGCTTGAAGACGTTGGGAGAGCTCTCCATGATGGCGTCAGCCTCAGGGTTGCAGATGAACACGTAGAAGCGGGATGGATGCAACGCAGCCTGCGTTTCAACACCCCTCGCGTCAACGGTGATGTGAAAAATAACTTGGTCTTGCTCGGTTCCAACTTCGAGAAACCTCTTGATTAAAAGATCACGTTCATCACATGATGGTGCAGCCAGAATCATAGCATACCGTTCCGGTATTCCTCCATGCAACAGATCATCAAGATCCTGGAATCCCGTTGAGATCCTGTTCGAGAGCATCTGTGGGATTTCTACAGGCGTCGCGGGCTCAGGTCTGACTTGTAGATCCAACCCCTGAACAATCCGTTCACATATGTCTACTATATCTAACCCATTCTGATGCATTCGATCCATGGATTTCCGATTCGCGGTATCTTTCTCTTGAGCCATGAACTTAATCCGCTGTAGACGAGAGAGATCCAGTTCGTTCAACTGGAACTTGACTTGGAATTCCTGTCTGATGGATTCCGCTTTCAAAAGGTTTGAGATTAGATTCACGTTGTCTTCGAAACTCTTGAAAGGAAGGTACTCAAACTCCACCAAGATCACCAGGCAGATCTGCTCAAGAAACTGGGAAAGAAGATCTCGCGCTGAGTCGACCTCGTCAGATTCCAGAGCGCTTCTGCATCCTTCGAGTGCTGATGCAGCGTCTATCAAGTGACTGCTTACAAAGCTCCTCCGCGATTTCACTCGGAGGCACTCGGCGAAGATCAGCGCAGAGATGTATTCTCGGATTGCGGTCTCATTTTCGTAGTTTGAGGGATTTCGACTGATCGTTGTGTATACAGTTGAAGCGAATCGATTCAGAAAACTACTTGACAATTTTAATTTAGCTTCTTTCTTGATGAGTGTTTTCACTAATCCATAGTTGACGAGTCGCTGGGAGCCATCACTAAGAGTCATTGAGAGTATCTCGGGGTAGTTCAGTCGGTAGTTTTCAGCGACTTTCTGGTCGTACTTTCTGAGTGCTTTGTATAGCAGCGATTGGATTTCGAGAGTCGTTACGCCAGGTTTCAGTTTCTCCTCGATTGCCTCAACGGCTTCAATCGCGGTGTCAAAGTCAGCGCCAAGTTTGGGATCTAAAAGGGATTTGAGAACTTTTCCGATTCTGAATGGTTGTTTCTCGTTACTGCCTGATTTAATTACATGTTCAATTCTCCGATCAAATCTTGTCTTGAGGGCTTCGTTGATCCCTAATGGTCTAAGTCGGTGTAGGAGACCGACTTGAAGGACATTTATGAAAGTTTGTACAGGCTCTCGCTCGGTTTTCTTTATTCTGAATCCGAGTTCTTCGCGCTGACCTTTTGCGGAGAAAACGCGTTCGAGGATTCCGACTTTCACTAGGGTTGTAAGAAACACTCCAATGCGATCTTCATAGTTGCCTCCCTGAGTGGTTAAGGTAGGGGAGATCTTAAGCGTCTGCGCGATCTTCGCCCCGATCTCTTTCCCCTTCAAAGGCTGTTTTTCTGCATCTAGAAGAGCGTTGAGAATCAGTAAGGAGGTGACAGGCCGCTGTCCAATTGCAACCAGAAACGTCAGAGATTTAAATGGCTCTTTCAAAGTTCTGTCGTTTCCAAGAGCCTCCGGAAGCATTGTCGTAATCAATTCGAGGAATTGAGAAAACTGTCTTCTTTCATTCCTAAACCGGACGTGATCCCCTTCTTTAAGCAGAGTCTCTCCAAGGTTTTTGACAAACTGGCTCATGTCACTCCCTTCATTAATTCGCTAATTCCCGAATTGCATAAACATGCGACCCTAAAAACTTTTCTCAGATACAGATGGGAGAAAGATATGGCGATGAAAGGCTAATTGTTTTGATACGCACTCCTTAAACTACCGCTACACGGAGATAAAAGTATGGAGAAGCATACTCAACAGATTCTTGAAAGAATCAGGGAGCGAAGCCGAGAATTTTACACACTCGCACACCACGCCCAAGCCCACACCGAGAGAGTTTACACTCTCGCCTGGCGGATTGCACGGGAAGAGAACGCTGACCAAGAGGTGGTGCTAGCTGCTGCACTTCTTCACGACCTCGCAAGGGCGATGGAGGACCAAGGAAAGATCTCTGATCATGCAGTCGTAGGTGCGGACATGGCGAGAAGAATCCTCGAGGAAGTCGTGTTCCCTGCACACAAGATAGAAGACGTCATTCACTGCATCAAAGTTCACAGGTTTCGAGCGAGGTTACCCGCTAGAACTCTGGAAGCTGAAATTCTGCAAGACGCAGATAGGCTTGACATTCTCGGAGCAATCGGGATAGCGAGAGTCTTTTCAAGGGGAGGATGGAGCAACAAACCAATATATAACCCAGAAATTGCACCAAAGCAGGTGTATGATGGGGATTCACTGACTTCAGTCAACCATATTCTTGAGAAGTTGGTGAAGGTGAAGGATACGATAAACACTCGCACGGGAAAGAGAATTGCGGAAAATCGACATCAATTTATAGAAGCGTTTCTTGAAAGGTTCCTAAAAGAATGGAATGGCGAGTTATAATAAAACCGTGATCACGCAAATTTTAAGAGGTCAAAGACTGAAAATGTTCAGTCTGTGGTGTCAATGAGTAACGAAGGAGAGTTCTGCTTCGGAGAACGAAGGAAGACCAAAGACTATTTTGGAATACTATCCTTCGGCATCTTCATTATTGTCGTAGGAGTCATCCTAATTTCCAACCCAAATCTGTTCTCTGAGTTGGGAACCTGGGTAGAGCGGATGGCGGATCAGGGGAACGTTGTCCGACCGCCTGACGGACTCATCTTCAGCGGAGTAGTATTCTTTGGGTTATTAGGCGTATCAGACTTCATCAAAGTCGCCTTAAGACTTGGAGTGGACAGTTCACGAAGAAAAGCACTGTCAGATATTCATTCAGGAATTGCTTTGGTCGGGTTCGCGTATTTCCTCTACCTCTATGGAAACGATGTTATATCGTGGCAGTTGACTTTAGCGTTTGAAATCGTAGTCATTGGATTATTAGTCATCTCCTACAGTGCCCTTCGATTATTGCTTCGATACTAATACTAAACTGAAATTGGCCTGAACGAGTTGTGCATTTGACCGTGTCTCATGCGATAAGTTAGTGTATCAAGCCTATCTCAAAGTTAATCGTCAACTTCGATTGCTAGTGAGGAAAGATTTCCTTCAACGATCTGAAAGGCTGCTATGTCATCGGTGATCGTAGATAGGATGAGCCAGATAGTGGTCCCCCATAACTTCATGAATTTCAGATCAGTTGGTGATGGAGTTGCAGGTGCAGCATGAGAGTGAAACAATCCTACAAAGCTCATTCCATCTGCTTCAGCTTCTTCGTTGAGTCTTACGAAGGTTTCAGGATCAACCTCAAACCGTGACGCGGATTCGAGTCTGTTCGGGACAGGAAAAACTCTTCTAACTACTGTCTTTGTCTCATTCAGGTGACCGAAAAGTAGTGCGCAGGCTTCGATAGGGTATACTCGCCTAGTCTCTTGCCTTAAGAGTGCAACGTGGTTGGGTGTCAATCGGAGAATCATGTCACTTTACTCTCTGACCTGTAAGATCCTTAACCGTGAGGAAGGTGAAGAGATGTTCGTTGAATCTTCCTCGTTGAGTGAGGTGTCACAGGGTCGGAAGCATTTGAACTCATGGAGAGGACTGAAGTCGTTTTAACCAGAGTAATCTTATTAGCGTTGCTCAATTAAGTACCTAGTGCCGATGAAGATGGAAGATCCACCTGACAGGATGATGGGCTCTGGGGTATCTGAGGCGGTTCTACTCAAGTATGACCCATCGCAGGCGAGAAGGTTACTTGCACGAGATAGAGAAGTGGGCGACTGAGCAGTGTCTCAAACTCAGTTCTCACGCAGATGGCTGTTCAGAGTGTCAGGATGGTGATGAGAATGTTTAGAGAAGCAGGGATGACCCTGATCGGTAGATCCGGGTAAGACTCTAAGCGGGGTGAGTGGTTTCGGGCTTCCTTCGGATCATGAATGGCAGTAGAAGTGTCGTGGTTAAGAGAAAGGTAGCTAGGTGAAAGGTTGGAAACTCGGGAATGATGTGGCTCCAGGCAACACGCATCTTAGGGGTATCCTGGAAAGGTCCGTCTCTGGAGACAAAGGCAGCCACAACGCCTTGAGGATGCTCCCAGCGTTCTTCTAATACGATGGTGACGACATCTGGTCCCCCGTGAACACCGTCAAGGGTCTGATTGACCGCGAAGGTTACGTCCCAAAGATACCATTGTAGTGGGGCGTCCACGAGAGCCCAGTTTTTCGAGCCGCAGGTAGGGCACATATCCGGCATCGGCGTCGGGTCATACCAAGGTGCATTGTTGTAGGTGATTGAGGCTTCTGTCCAATCGTTATCGGAGCAGAAGTGTGATGATACGTTGAAGGGTTCGGGGGCACTGTTGCATTTGAGCTGGAGAATTGCTGAGGTAATTACGGCGCCATCAGGGACATCGGATAGGTTGAATTTCAGCCAGATAATCATCCGTTGAAGACTACTATTTGTAATCGTTAGGTCTCCAGTGCCGAAGTTGGCGTCGGGGGCACTGGAGTCAATGAACGCGTCAGCCGACGAGAAAACCGTGATTTGATCAACTTGAGCGTAGACGGGCAACGCTGTCTGAATAAAAGCGGTGAGAAAAATCCAACATGACAATGTGGCCCTAATCAAACGTGTCCAAGAGTTCATATTCAGTTTCCCAATCTATATTCAGTTATTGCCTTCTTATTAGGGTAGAGACTTACTACATGTTGACTGTGACAATCTTAAGGACCTCAAAATTGTGGAATTATGTGTGATTTCACCAAGAATAGGTTCTTTGCTTATCCAAATGATGGTGAAGCGAGAGCTGTGTCAAATGTTAAATATTTTAAAGACTCTGTTCTAACCATCGTTGGGTGGCAAAAGTAGATGTGGGAGATGGTGAATGGACTAAAAGCGAGACTAGTGAAGAGACGTAGGGATGTTCTATTAACCCTTGCTTGGATAACAGCTGTTACGGTGCTGATTATTGCGACTCATCGGACGTTCTACATTACGGACATTAGGTTTGCCACCTATAATATCCCGTACCTTTCTTACTTGGGACCAGCGTTTTCTGAGTTAGCTTTGCTGGCGTTAATAATGGTGGGAATAATAGTCGGAACGTTTCTTTCGGACATGAAACGATTGGTCTACAGTTATTTCATGACGATGATCAGTTCATCGGTTCTAGCCGGCGTCTACGTCTATCTCTTCATATGGTTTCACCTCGGTTTTGAGGCGAACTTGTCACAGATCGCTTTTGGTTGGGAGCTGGCTATCTGGTGGTCAGTGGTCAACGTCTTTAAAATTATGGTCCCGAACGGGGTGATCTTGAGTTTCCTCGGCGTAGTAATTGGCACCGTCGTACGTACAGTGGTCTCGCCTTAGCTTCGTGACAAGATGTAAAAGCATATATACCGCGTTTTTTTCAATAAAAAGAAAACCAAAGGTAGGAAATTGTAATGCTTAAGTTGAAAAACACGGCGGAAATTGTGGTCGTTGTTCTCATTCTCATCTGGTCAGCGATGCTGACAATCCCGTTGTACTCGGTGGAGAGAGTAGCTGCTGAACCGTTACCCAGCGACATGCCAGTAGTCCACGTAGACCCCCAGAACATAATTGGCGACCCTGGCGACACCTTCACAATATATGTGAAGATCTTCAACCTCAGTAACAACTTCCACGTGACAGACGAACAATGGGAGTACGGTGAACCCCTAGGACCACCCGGAGTAAGGCATAACTACTCGCTAGGCGGTCTCTTTGGATTGGACCTTAAACTGCAGTGGGATCCCACTGTGCTGGAATACGTGGAACATACAGTAACCATGCCGGTGGAGACATATCCAGAAGGCCTTTTACATGCTGAACCCGAACTCGTCGACGTAAAAGACGAAGTAGACGCTGAGGCAGGAACCTACTTACTCAGCAAGTCATCTCAGCACCCGGCCGATGCCTTTAATCGTCCAGATAATAACTCTACGGCATTCAGCATGACATTCACCGTTCTAAAGCGAGGAGTCTCAGAAATCTCGATAGCAAACGCGGACCTCGCTATTGCCCGGTCATACCCAGAATACGCTGATGCGAACGCGGACATCCCTCACTGGAGGGTAAGCGGATTCTTCCAGACACCTGCATTGGCCACACGCATAGACAAAGTAGAAGTTGGAGCCCCTGTTGGAGATCAAATTAAAGACCCTGTCATTACAGGTGAAGACGCTGAAATCAGAGTCCTCGTCATAAACGACAACTTCACAATGCCAGACACTCACAACATCACCATCTACCAGGACACAACCGTATTGAATTCATGGAATGACGTAACCCTGCAACCCACGGAGAACACGTCCTATAGCATTTCCATAGACAAAGATGACCTCAGCGTTGGAAGTGAAACGATTACAGTTGAGTTAACCTCAACACTCCTTGCGAGTGGAGGAACCTCCGAAACGGCTGAAAAGACCCTCAGAGTAATCGATGTCCCAAACCTATCGATTCAAGGCCCCAGTTCGGTTGCAGCAGGCGAAACAGTGTCGTATAAGTCCGAAGGTAGTACACACACCGATCCTAATGGAGACCTACTTAACTTAACGTGGCGTCTCTGGGGTCCAGGTGATGTTGCACCAAGGTCAGAAGACACTGGAAGCGAGGCTACATTCGAGACCGAGGATGGATGGTTGGGAAACTTCACAGTAACCCTCGACGTAAAAGACAACTACGGAGTCACCTTTGACCCGGCAAGACCTGCTACGGAGCCATGGCGGGCGAAAAAGACCCTCGAGATCGGTGAACCGACTGGACCTGGACTGTTCACTCTCGACAACATTGTACTCGTCGTAATCCTTGTCGTCATCATTGCCTTGGCAGTCGTCTATCTCCGTCGCCGCTCACGATAAAACGCTTAGAAATCAGCGACTTCCACATTTTTTGTTTTTCTTCTTTTCCGAAGAAGAATGAGGATGTTTAAAACGCCACTTAATAAACCAGGGAGAAATAGGAGAATCCCGAAGGTTCCTAGCCACCCAAGAATCGGGGGTTCTGAGAACTCTGCAAAGTAGAGGTAAATCGGCATAGGAATCATGGTTCCACTGACGAGTACAATCATTCCGCTTAGAGAAGCCTTTGATCGAATAGCGAAGAATCCTCCTAGAATCAACAATGCACTGGAGACTGCGATTAAGGAAGCCCCCAAGTACGTTTGAAAACGCAGAGAGTCAAGAGGAGACAAGGGATATAGGGCATTAAAAACACTGAGGACGTAGGAGTCAAGGAGAATGAGGCTTATAGCCTCAGTCATAGTCAAAAGCCCGATGAGAATTCTCCATTGCTTCTCACGATTAGACATCGCGTAGCACGTGTAAAAAAGGAAACCGCTAGGAAAAGAGAGTTGTGGTCGTTAGATAAAAACAGAGAAAAAGGGGGTGGATGCGCACATTAACTTCATAAACTTATCCACGTGCGCGCAACAGCAAAAGTACAGCAGCAATTGCAGCGATGGCTGAGAGGATCGATGAGGCTACTAGACCTGTGGCTGTCACGGACTGTAAGGAGCCGATGGATACTTCTATCTCGCCCAAGGTTGAGTCGATCGTCGCCGTGTTCCCGTCGATCGCAATCACCGTTGCGTTGATATTATCTAGCCTAGTGCGAAGTGAGCCAATAGCGGTATCGATCTCAGCTAAGATTTCGCCTTTACCTGTGTTGAAGATGCTAGTTAAAGTCGCGTTTATAGCGGTGAGATTAACTTGGATCTCCCCAACGAGGCTGCTTAACGTGGCAAGTTCATCACTGACTCCTATGAGTGTAGCGTTCCATCCGCTCAGAGTGGGACTTAGCAAGAACGTGCGGAGTGCTGTTCCGTCTTGGGTTGTATTTCTTTCCGCGACTACTCTGGTTGACTCTATCAACATTGCATAGGTTCCAGGAGATGCATCTATCGGGATCTCATAACGGATTAAGTATACACCAGTTGCTATTTCCTCAATGTCCGCAGGATTGATTGGTGAGACTTCATGATTATAGAGCAGGGTGGCGTTAATCTCCGTCACGCTCACGGCTTTCCCTGAGCTGGTCACCAAAGTGAAGAACTCAGCGATTTCTCCTCTGAAATGGATTGATCCTACATCGACAGTTATATCGAGGGGGGAAATTGCTGGTCGCTCAGTGACTAGTATGCTGGAACTGAAAGCAGTGTTGTCGTTAGTGTCTATTTCAAAGGGAACCGAGTCAGCTGTCACGCGAACTACATGATTACCGACTGACGCGAATTCAGTGTCCCAGTAGAGGGTGTGTTGTCCCCTTGAACTGAAAGTTGTGCCAGCAATCTGGAATTTCTGGGCTCCTGTCGGACCGCCGATCTGAACTATGACGGTAGTTTCGTTATTTACTGCGAGGTTCTCAGTGACTTCCAGTTGGAACTCGATGTATAGATATTCATGAGTGAGGAGGAGTGCAGGCATTGGAACAGTCCCGGTGAAAGTGGTGTTTACTGTAGGAAGCAGGATGGGGGAGAGGATGCTCGTCCAGTCTTTGACAACTGTGCATGTGGTTTCAGCTGCCTGAGGGTCAGGAGCATTGGTTTTGAGTACCCGTGTCCAGAGAGTGGCAGTGACATTTGCCTCTGTGGCATACAGTCGCAAGGTGAAGGTCCAATTACCTGCGGGCATATCACCATGTAATGTCTCAGCGGTTTGAATTCCTTCGTTACCCCAGATCCAGCCTCCAGTCTGCAACGGAGTTCCTGTAACCAAACCAGGCGAGCTGTTGTTCAGATTGGTCTCTCTCGGGTTTACTGTCCAAAAACCTGTGTCTGTGCCAACAGTGATTCTGGTATCATCAAACTTTGAACGGGCTCCAGCCGTCCAATCAGCGAGGATTTTGTTCACGGTCTCACCAGCAGACGAAGGCGTGAATTCCCAACGGGCTCCCAATTGCTTAGGTAGATCTTGAATGGGCAATTGACCGATTGGTACCCATTCGGTACTTGAAGTGTTGTAGTAGGCTGTGACGTTGAAAGATTCATCGGCTTCACCTCGGTTCGCAACCGTAAAGTCGACTGTAGCTTCTTCTCCCTGTTTGAGCTCACTTGGGGAGACAGAAACATCGACCACCTGAAGCCCCCGATGGTTCACGATTTCAATCGAAAGTCTGTAGGGGTTGCTCAGTAAGCCTTCAGTATCGTTGACTATTAGTCCGACAAGGTAGTCACCAGTTGCATTAAATCGGTGTGAGGTGATTGGGTCAAGTGTCGTCGTTGTGTTTTCGTCGGCAAAGTCCCAAGTATAGCTGACCACGCCGCCTTCGGGATCGGGGTCAAAACTCGCTGACCCATCAAAGATGATAGCTCCGTTTACGACTCCAATTTGGTCCTCTGGTGTAACATCGAATTCTGCAACCGGGTTTGGCTTGATCACGGTCAACTGCCTGTAAATTGGGTTACTTTGTGAGCCTTTCACAGGGTCTTCGCCTTGATCATCAAGTACAGTAAGGCCAACATTATAGCGACCGGTAGCGGTGAAGTTATGAGTGATCAGTGGAGAAGTTGAATTTGTTACTGTGCCATCACCGAAGATCCACATGTAGAGGGCGATGTTTCCTCCAAAGTCAGGATCATAGCTCATCGAAGCATTGAAGACTGTGTCTTTTGTTGCGACAGGAGGGTTTGGGACAACTGTGAAGTCAGCTACAGGCAACTGGCCTAGCCCTGGTTGGTAGAAGTAACCTGCTTCTGTCTTATGGTTGATCTCGATCGAATTGGTATCTGAGAGTGCAGTGTGGGTGAAGCTGAGGTTGCCTTCGCCGTCTCTTATCACTTGGAAGGTCATATTGAATATTATTCCACTACCATTAAACGACGGAGCCGGATCGAGACAAGCGTAGGTGAGTTTATAGAGTGTGCCCTGTTCATCGGTTCCAGAGACTCCATGGGTTTCGTTGAGTTCATCTTTGACGTTGAACGCAGGATCGTAAAGCACGCCGTCTGGGTAATCGTCAACAGGGACTTTTACGGTGCGAGACACATACTTCAAGACTGCAGGAGCCCACCTGAACCCTATCTCGAAACCGTAGAGGTCTTCAATGTCGGCTATTTTGACGTCTATTGTGAAGAAGTCGCCTACATTTGCTGTTTCGTTCTGTGGGTCAACGTAGATTCGAGGGAGTGCTCTTGGGGCGATTGACGATTGTGCACTTCCGTGAGAAGCAATAATGATACCACTGATGATGATGTTGAAGCAAAGTAGAGAGAGAAGTGATACTTTGATTAGTTGTTTAGCCATGTTTTGGCACCTTGCATTTACTGGAAAACTTCGTCATTTAAGCTTATTGATGGATCCTAAGTTCGACTTGGTCCTGCTGAGTTATGGACGAGAACAGGATTTCAGGCGAAACTAGGGTTTATATTTCAGGGTTCATGATGAAACATTGTACGTGGCGTGACGGAGAGTGTGAAATGTTCAAGATACAGACCATAATAATCGTCTTGTGCTTAACCCTAGTTGCAGGATTCCTCCCTCGTGATCATTCAGTCCACTCCAAGACTAACATCATCGATTCGCCTTCATTTCAGCCAATGGCTGTGTCAATCACGGTTCCGGACGATTACGAAAGCATCCAGGAGGCTGTGGACGTCGCCAGTGAAGGAGACACGGTCTACGTCCGTAACGGAACCTACCTCGAGCATGTTTTCGTGGACAAGTCCATCTCAATCATTGGAGAAAGCCCTGTCGCCACAATAATTGATGGATCAGGTCTGGGGTTCACACCGGTACTTCACATCTTTAACGCAACGAACGTGGAGATCCGAAATCTCCAAGTGCAGAACACGTCCAGTTCCGACTTTGATGGGAGCAGCGGAATCTTAGCCTGGGAAGTAGACGGTCTACTCGTTGAGAACTGCTTGAGTACCGACTGCTACTTCGGTTTCTCAATCGGAGATTCTAGCGATTGCAGAATAATAGGTAATCGATTTGTCAACAACCATGCCTATGGGCTTGTACTGAGAGGTGAAAGCACTTTCAACCTGTTCGTGAATAACTGGATCGCGGATAATCCTACAGGCATCTACATTCCGGGAGCTTCAGTTTCAAATAACACGTTCTACCGGAATAACATAATTGATAACCTGAATCAGCTGGACGTGTTCGGAGTACTGAACACATGGGATAATGGCGCAGAAGGAAACTACTGGAGCGACTATTCAGGTGTAGACTCCGATGGTGACGGCGTTGGCGACACCGATCACGGAGTTGATGAATATCCCTTAGTTGAAGAGTGGCGTCCAACGAGATTGTACTTGATAAATTCTCATACCACGGTCATAACATGCAACTACACCGTTGCTTCCTTTTCGCTCAACCAATCGCTTAAGCAACTCAGTTTCCAGATTACTGGACCAGAAGGATCCAGCGGGTTCTGCAACATCACGGTTCCAAAGGAATTGATCAGCATCGAGGAGCCAGGTGAGAAGTGGCTCGTGATGATACGAGCGGAAGCCACAGACAGCATAGTGGAAGAAAACGGAAACGCAACACTGATTCACTTTGGATTTGCACTTGAAGCGGGTGGGAATCGTGTTCGAGTGAGCGTTAGCAGTGTGTATCCTCCCACGGTGCGGTTTGAATGGAGCCCGACCGCTCCATCAATTGTGGATCTCGTTAACTTCACGGACACCTCCATCCCCAGTCCCAATGGGACCATTGAGTGGCGTGAATGGGACTTCGGCGACGGAGGTTCAGAGAACACTACAGCAGCATCGGTGTTTTACCAGTTCGCTGAGAAATCCACCTTCACGGTGACACTTACCGTGATGGACGCCAACAATCTGTCTGATTCTACGTCGAAGACTGTAACGATCAGGAACCTGCCACCAAACGCTGACTTCAATGTTCTACCAGCTGAAGCGGAGGTCTGTGAAGCTGTGGAGTTCAATGCTTCGGGAAGTAATGACCTGGACGGATCTATCTCTCAAATTCAGTGGGATTTCGGAGATGGATCTGACGTGGCTACTGGAGATGCGGTGACCGTATCTCATCGTTTCGATCACGTGGGAACCTTCACTGTAAACTTGACAGTGTACGATTCAGATGGGGTACCAGACTCGGTTACGAAAAACGTGACTGTCGTAAAGGGGCGGGTTAGCATTCAGTTAGAGGTCTCCAACGAGACAAGGTTAGGTCAGTTACTGAAAGTAAACGCCTCGCTCATAAATGGCTGCGACGACCCAGTTGAAGCTGCAGAGATAGAGTTCCATGTATTCCAGAATGGGGCACCATTAAGTGAGAACGCCATAACTGACATGAATGGAATGGCTAGAGTAAGCTTTTCGCTCAATCAAGTAGGAGAATATCGAGTTAACGCAGTGTTCAAAGGAAACAGCGACTACCAAGAGATCAGCACCGAAGTAATGATCGTAATACACCCTACACTGACATCTATGAATGTCCTAACCGAAGACACTGTGATTCAAGGTCAGAAAACAACAATCCACGTAACTTTGACTGATGAAAACAACAATCTGCTCAGCGACGCTGATCTGGAACTCGCAGTGTATAATGGTAGTGGATGGGAGACTGTAGAACAGGCTACAACTAACCAGAGCGGGGTGGTAACATTTACGTATGTGCCTCCAACAGCGGGGCAACATATCTTGAAAACCGTCTTTGACGGATCTACTACACTTGCAGCGTCAGAGAAGGAGTTTGCAGTGACAGCAGACCCCGCGGATGGAGACTATGCATTACTCGTTCTCGTAGCGGTCATCTTGGTTGTAGGAGGCATCGTGTCGTTTATCGTATGGAAGAAGAGAAAGCCTGCAAGTACCTAACCCCCTAGGGACCGTGGAAACGGGAGCAAAAGCATGAACCGATTGCGCTCCACGACGTTGCTCTGCATCGCATTGATTCTTATCGGTCTCTGTGAGGCTGTCACCGAGTTAGCAGTCGAAGAGGTTGTGTCGCTTGAACACGTTGTCAAAGTGCCCTATGATTTCAGATCAATTCAGGAAGCAGTAGATAGGGCTCAAGAGGGGGATAGGGTAGAGGTCGACCCCGGCATATACCTAGAACATATCCTAGTGAATAAATCGGTTTCAATATCTGGTACAGATGGAGACAACGTCGTCGTCGATGGAGGAGGAGTAGGGGCAGCGTTCTCCGTGGTCGGATCCGACATCCACATAGCAAAGTTTACCATCAGAAACAGTAACACCGGCATCTACGTGAAAGGATCAAATCTATGCTCCGTGAGTGAAACCCGGGTGGAGGACTGTAACTATGGTATCCGCGTCAGCGAGTCAAATAACTGCACGATCCTCGAGAATCACGTGGAAGAGAGTTTTGAGGGGTATGGAATCAATGCAAACGCGTCGCACAGTATTTTGATCGAAAACAACAGTGTAAGCAAGAATCACTTCGACGGAATCGGGCTGCTGGGATCCTCCGACTGCACGGTGAAAGGGAACACCGTCAGTGACAACGTGTTGTATGGTATCTGGATCGATACTTCGTCCATGAACACGATCTTTCACAACAACGTCTTTCGTAATGGAATACAGGTTGTAAGCACTACATCTACGAACAATTGGAGTTCCAATTCTGAAGGCAACTACTGGGCAGACTACAGGGGAGTAGACAAGCGGGACCATGATGGAATTGGTGACACACCCTACATTGTCGACGAGATGACTGGACAACAGGATGAGTACCCTTTGATGCAGCCCTTCATCAACGCAGCCTACCTGAAGATCGACACTGATGCACCCACAGTAAGCTTCACCCTCACTCCTCAAGACATATCTGTGAACGAAAACGTGAGCTTTGACGCGTCGACTTGTGATGACTCGGTTGGTCGAAACTCGATCGTTGAGTACCGTTGGGACTTTGGCGACGAGGCTGAAGCCTCTGGAATCACAGTCGACCATAGTTACACGGAGGCAGGTAACTACACTGTCACGTTGATAATTACTGATGCGGCAGGAAACGAGAACGGAACGTCCCTAGTTGTGGAGGTTCATTCCTCAGAAACTGAACTTTGGGATGGTGGAATGATCCTTCTAGGAGGATCAGGCGTGATGGTGATCAGCGTTCTCCTGTTCATATGGTGGAGGCGAGGACGGCGGTCGCGTTAAAACGGCATCCAGCACATGGAGGGTGGCACCAATGGTGAAACCATCGTTCACTTTACTCTTGACCGGTCTTTTCGTGATCTCTCTCTTAATACTTTGCCCCAGTCACAACTGTACGGCAGAAGGAGAGGTCATTTTCATCCGAGTCGGAGGTGAAGTCGATCCACCGCATCCAAACATCACAAGAAGCGGAGATCGCTACGTTTTAGGTGGGGTAGTCGAGCATGAAATCGTCGTGGAACGCGATAGCATTGTGGTTGACGGTGAAGGACACACAATACGAGGAACCAACGTGTGGGATTCCAAGGGAATACACCTATCGCAGGTATACAACGTCACCGTGAGAAACACGAACATCGAGAGGTTCTGGTTCAGCGTTTACCTGAACAGCACATCAGCCTGCGTCATTCAAGGCAACCAGCTGACGAGAAGCCATCGTGGAGCAAAGCTTGTGGGTTCTTGGAACAATACGATCCTAGACAACACTGTGGAAAGAGGAACCACAGCGTTTTACCTTCTATCTTCGCACAATAACACGATTTCTAAGAACAGGATAGAGTTCAATACGTGGAATGGGGTGCAACTCTACGCATCTACAAATAACACGATCGAAGAAAATACTATCACAAGCAATCGTAGGGCAGGGATCGTGTTTGAGTCGCAGTCGAAGTACAACATGGCGAGAAGAAACGTGATTCTGAACCAGACATTCGGAATCAACTTCGGCAATAATTCGAACCACAATCATGTCGTTGAAAACAACATAACAGGGAACATGTACGGCGTTTACCTCAACGGACTCACGATCGGCGTTTCAGGCAATGTACTATTTCATAACTGGTTTGTGAATAACTCAAACCACGTATTCCCACGGATCTCGTTAGCCAACACATGGGATGATGGGCATCCATCGGGAGGTAATTTCTGGGATGACTACATCGACGTGGATATCCATAGAGGTCCCTATCAGAATGAAACAGGAAGCGATGGCATCTGGGATCACCCATATGTCATTGACGAATTAAATCAGGACAGGTACCCAATTGTACCAGAATTCTCGGTTGAGGTCCTTCTCTCCGTGTTTCTATCAGCCACAGTATCTATTGGGTTGCTGGGAAAGCGCACTGTTAGGTAGTAAATCTCATTCCGTAGTAGATGAAGTATTCAACCTGTTGGCGTGCGCCAGGTGTTCGGGTTCCGGTATTCCACCGTTGGACCAGATTGCCAAAGGTCTTCGGCAAGTTTGAGGAACTCTTTGCTGGAGAGCCTTTTCCGATTACGCAAGTTTCGGGTTGGCACCTGACTCACACGCACCGGAGACACCGACGGCTTCTTCACGCTACGAGATGCCGCCTGACTCACACGCACCGGAGACACCGACGGCTTCTTCACGCTA
>CP070765.1:1208128-1235993 GCA_020345645.1 Candidatus Bathyarchaeota archaeon
TGGGTAGAGAGTACGAACCTGAACGTTTAGGATCCACCCCTGCTTCTGCGCGGTTTCGTGGTCAGGTTGGAGCTAACTCAGCTATCCCTCATTCAATATCCTCAAAACTTCCAATGAAGAAAGGAGATACACTCATCACTGGTGCAGGTGCTGATGTTGGAGGATATAGCTGCGAACTCGAACGCACAATGTTCCTAGGCACACCAACGACCAGACAGAAGACATACTTTGATGCAATGGTTAAAGCACAGGATGAAGCTTTTGAGGTTCTAGGACCAGAAGTCAAATGCAGTACTGTCGACAAAGCAGTTAAAGCCGTGTTTAAACAGGCGAGAATGGAGAAACTGATGCGTCACCACACAGGTCATGGATTAGGTTTAGAGGGACATGAATCACCGTGGATAGACGTAGGAGATCACACATACCTCAAGCCAGGTATGGTTGTAAGCTGTGAACCCGGCATCTACGAACCGGGATTCGGTGGTTTCAGACACTCGGATACGATCTTAATCACCGATTCAGGTGCGGAAGTACTCACTTACTACCCAAGAGACCTTGATTCTCTAATCATCCCCACGTAAAATCAGATCCAATCTAGGCAGGAATAACCATGCATATGAAAGACGCTCAGAACCGAAGGTTTATGCTAGCTCGAAATCTGAGAAGAATAGGACTGGCGAGTTTGATAATTGGTGTGGGGATCTCCGCTATAGGTTTACTCTCCCCGTTTCAAGAGTTGTTTATTGGTGGATATATCATCTTTCTTGCAGGTACAGCCATCACTTCGTTCGCGATAGTGTGGGGATGGCTAAACACTAGATCATCCAAGAGAGAAGATCTCAAGATTAAACGGGTTTCCAAACCTATGTTGACGTGTCCGCGGTGCGGAACGCAGACCTCTAAAAGAAGGAAATACTGTCCTAAATGTGGGAAAGAAATACGCTAAAAAGTCACATGAACAGAGTTCTATTCTACCATCTTTTGGTCTAGTAGGCTTCTAAGAAGTAGAGCAAGTGCATCACTGGGTGATGAGGGTTCGTTTTAGAAGTATAGAGCGAGTTTCGTCTGCTTTCTAGCATTGCTGATAAGGTGACTCACTTTCATCCAATGGTTCAGAGGGATTTGGAATTGAGTTGATATTCTTTCCATAGCTTCGTCCAAAGTCAAGTATTTATGAGGTCGCTGAAGCATCGCGTTTCGAACATTCTCCCGAACCTGCCAGACGCCTAGAGGCATGACGTATCCAGGTCTCGCCTCCCGAAGGACTATCACCGTTGCTTGACGTCTCTCTTTTTCTAGAAGCTCACAGACGGCTAATCTGGCAGCGTAATAGCATCCTCCGATTTTTGCATAAGTTGTGCGATCCTGACGATCCTCCCAGTCTCCATAAAGTACGATGTTACTACCAATTGGGTTCCATGTACTTCCGGGGAACCAAGCTTCAATGGCTTCATAGCTCCAAGCGTCAGGGATCATCAGAATCTCAAATTGGTTATCGAGGTAAGAAGATTCGTAAAGACGGTATTCGTTTATCAACGGGTATGTTCTGATAGCTCTCATCATTCTTTTTGAGATCATACTATCGACGGCTGTGATACTCCATCTGGTAGGTACCAATCGTCGATTCTCCTCGATTCCGAACGCACCTGCACTGAGAGCTCTTTGAATCCGAGTTACGAGTACACCATCTCTGTAGAGGTCTATGACCGCTGGGCACGCCTTAAGATCTGAATCGTAGTATGCCTTCTCGAGACGTTGATCCCATTTCGTGTTATTTATCTTCAGGTTCTGAAGTGGAGCTGATGGACCGAAGGGTTGGACTCCGTCGTCCAAGAAAAGGAATCCTGTGGGTTTCTTCCTCAGCATCAATTCAACATCGGTGGATCTGGATGCGAGGGCTAACTCAAGGGTGGAGTCCATGATTTTTCCAGATTCTTGGAACTCATTGACGTGAACGCGGTGCTTTCCGCGGATCATCATAGAGCGAAAACTGACGATCTCATCTATCGTTCGACCTAACCATTCTTCCGGCATATCAAATAGTGATGTATCAGCATGAATTGGAGGTACTAATGGACCAACATTGACGTAGGGATACCCGATTCTGCCGACAAAGACGCTTGGTGGACAGGTGCCATCGATCTCTAAGCCATCTGTCATTGGCATAGTTCGTGAGAAGGTTTTCGCTCTGATCAGCACCGGACATTGGGTTTTACCGCAGAGCATTCGGGATCCTTTGCAGGATACGCATAGGTTCGCTGTCTTCTTTCTAGTTTTTATCACAATCTGTGTAGACATTTGCGATTTCAGTGTGTCAAGACTGGGATGTGTCCATGAGGAGTGACTGCTGCCTTGGCGTGGGGTAGTAGTCTCATTGAAAGGTATCTCTCCAATCCTAGTCTTCAATTTTGACAGTTAAATAATCTGCTTTTAGAGATTAATGAATAAAATTATCACTCTTACGGCAACTTGAGTTATGGAAGGCAGAAGCGGGTTATGTAGTTTAAGGGAAGCTTCTTCGCAGAGTTCGTGGGAAGGGAATTGTATCCACGATGTTCTCGAGACCCAACATCCACATCAGAAGACGTTCTACACCGAGCCCGAATCCTACATGCGGTACAGTACCATACCGTCGCATGTCAATGTACCAGCTGTAGTCTTCTACATTTAGTCCAGTTTCTTTTATTCGTTTTATCAGTTCGTCTTTATCGTCTTCCCTAGCTCCTCCAGTAGTTAACTCACCGACCCTTGGTACCATCATATCTACGGACATTGCTATCTCAGGACGGTCCCTGTAGGTTTTGCAGTAGAAAGCTTTCGTTTTCTTGGGGTAATCATAGACAAAGAAGGGGCCTTTGAATTCCTCGGCTAGTGATTTCTCTTCGTCGTAGCCCATATCTTCTCCCCACTCCATGTCAAATCCTTTCCGAGTGAGTGTTTCCATAGCGTCTGTGTATGTGATTCTGGGAAAGGGGGGGATGATCTTAAGCAGGCTATCTCCGTCAACTCCTAATTCGCTAAGTTCACGTTTGCATAGATTCGCGATTCCTTGGCTGATGTAGCTAACGAAGTCTTCTTCAACCTGCATTACATCATCCAAGTCCCCGAAGGCCCATTCAGGTTCAATATGCCAATATTCGCAAAGATGCCGAATAGTGCGACTCTTCTCCGCTCTAAATGAAGGTGCACAGGTGTACACTTTTTCTAGCGGGTATATGAGAACCTCTGAATAGAGCTGGGCGCTTTGCGTTAGATACAGTTCTCTGTCGAAATAGTTCGCTTCAAAAAGAGTCGATCCGCCCTCGCAGGCACTGGTGATGAACATCGGGGGAGAGATTTCAACGAAACCATGTTCCCTGAAGAATTTATGAGCAAGCCACAGAGTCTCGCTTCGAACTCGCATTATGAGGCTCATCTTTCGGCTCCGGAGCCAGAGGTGTCTGATGTCCCTGAGAAACGGTTCACTAAGATCTTTCGCAATGGGGAAGCTCTCAGCTAACCCGATTATCGTTATATCATTAGCTACGATCTCAACGCCACCTGGTGCCCGTTTGTCTTTCTTCACAGTTCCACTCAAGATTACTGAGGACTCGATCGTCACCTTCTTGGCGTTTTCCCAAGCAACTACGTCATCTTTAATCGTTGCCTGGATTACGCCAGTGGCGTCCCGAATCCACAAGAAGACGGTCTTTTTACTCTCTCGCCGTCTGTAAACCCACCCTCTAACGTTTACATGAGACGTAGCAAGATCGCTAGTTAGGATTTGTTGAATTGATGTTACGTCCATCGACATCGCTTACCTGTCCCAATTCAAACATGATTTTCTAACGTTATGTTCGCTACTTGTGATATGTTTCTTTCCTCTAAAGAGTTCCGAGGATGAAAGCGATTAGTCCAATGAGGAACAATAGGAGAATTCTGTTTTTGATCTTCTTTGAATTTTCTCGTGTCGGGTTTCTCACAAGTTGAATAACGGTGTAGATTAAGGTAATATCTACCAGTATGATTGGTGGAAGATACCAAAAGTTTACAATACCTAAGAGTAAGGGCAGCGGGGTGAGGATGATCGCTGAGAGAAACAGGATGGTGGCGACGATGGCGGCGCTGTGTTCTCCATAAATTACGGCTATTGTCTTAATTCCTGCTTGCCTATCACCTTTTTTGTCGACGATCCCTTTCGTGATTTCGCGTCCTGTATTTGACAGAAAGATCATGGCTGCAAACAGCGTCGTAGTCGGACTGATTCCTTTTTCCACAATTAGGCTTCCGTAGAACAATGGTAAGGCAATGCAGGAACTTACCAAGAGGTTTCCAGGTAGACCAGTTCGCTTTCCTTTAGTAACATAGAGTACAACGATCAACCACGATATAGTTGCCACAGTTAAACACTGCCAGTTTGGTCGGTTGGCAGTCGAAACCGCGATGGTCAGACCTGCTAATGTAAAGGCGAAGGCTACCGCTAGCGCTTCCTTCGGAGCGACTGCTCCACTCGGTATGGGGCGTTGCGGTTCATTTATCGCATCAACCTCGCGATCATAATAGTCGTTTACAGCCATCGCTGCACCGGTCATAAGGAAACCAGTGAAGTATCCGAGGACGAGATTAGGCACCATCGTGAAGCTGATGTTTCCCCCTGCAAGAAACGTTCCTACGATGACAGCAAGTCCCATCATAATGCAGTTGAATGGGCGAATTAACGTGGTGAACGCGTGAATCCTTCTCAACTATTCACCAATTCAATCTGCGGAGGTTTCACTCGACATGGACTCTGTAGAGGTCAACGTCTTCTCTCATGATCCTAGTCAGTTCTAAGAACTCTCTTACTGCCCGTTTTGGGTCCTTGGACTGAGTCACATATCTTCCTACTACTATTATGTCAGCTCCTTCCTGCAATGCTTCCCTAGCTGTTTCAGGAATTATGCCACCTGCGACTGCAACAAGAAGTTTTCTTTCTGGGAAATTGTGTTTGATCTTCTTTACATGTTCTAATCCTAAGGATCGTCCACTCTCTGCATCAATACCGCGATGCAGTATTACTACGTCCGGTAGATCCTTCAGCGTCTTTAGTTTTTGAACAGGGTGTTGAATATTCATCATGTCTACTACGCCGTAGATTCCGAGCTTTTTCGCTTCATATATGAAGCCATTCAGCGTCTCGTTCGCCGCAACCCCTGCAGCTACTACCGCGTCAGCAGTCTCTTCGAATGCAAGATCGACTTCAACTTTTCCGACATCCAAGGTCTTCAAGTCTGCGATTATGAACACGTCTTTTACGACTTCTCTGAGTTCTCGAATTACCTTCACGCCATATTTCTTCAAGAGAGGAGTTCCGACCTCCAATATGATGCGGTCACTCTCGGGAAGTGCTTTTATGATTCTTTTCGCACCTTCAAGGCTTGGATTGTCCAACGCAATTTGGAGGTAGGGAGGTCGCCAGAGTCTTGGCACTCTGAAGCCCATAATTGGGTGTTGAGCCCGATCTTTGTCATAGCTTATCTTTTCTAGTGAAGGATAGTTTGTCAATGCACGACGCAAGGCCAGTTTTGTGGCTCCGTAATTATAATGATATAATTTTCGGTAGTCGTCCGCCTTTGGGTGGATGAATACGCTGCAGACGATTACCCAATCATCTATCTTTTCCTTTGGTACGACTCCTTCTTCCACCGAGTCAGCTACAGCTTTTGCAACTGCAGCTTGAGCAGGACCGAATATCTTACCAGCCTGTTCAAGGTTCTTAACCGTGACTTTGGGGATTATTAATGTATGAGGTTTTGGAGGAAGATTCGGTCTAATGACGGCGAGAAGAGGAGTATGCCCAACCGATAGGTTTGAGATCCCAGAGGCAAATGCGTCACCCACTGGACCGGCTTTGTCGCCAATCAGTAGGTCGACATGCGCTACTTCGTTTCCTTCTCCGAGGAGAGCTTCGCCGATCAAGTAAACGGGTTTCCCGACATCGCTTTCTATCTTTGGAGACAATGTCTCTTTGGTTACAGTGTGAAATTTCACATTGAACTCTTTCATCCACGCGTATAGGGTGTCTCGGTGTATTCCCATTCGTTTCGCGACGCCTGCAATTGTCGGTCTGGCTCCTAATTTTGCGCGAGTTTCTTCGGCAATTGCTTCACTTAATTGTCGGACGAAATCGCTTTTTGAAGCAGGTCTCTTCATTGACAGTCGGGACATTGCAACTCAAAGAGTTCCTAGGGAAAGAGGACTATATAAAATTGTCGGATTCCTATCACTAATTTTCGAGATATCCGACACTAAGAGCGTTTCTTTTGCATAATAGTA
The DNA here is from genome assembly GCA_020345645.1 of Candidatus Bathyarchaeota archaeon. Lineage (GTDB taxonomy): Archaea > Thermoproteota > Bathyarchaeia > Bathyarchaeales > SOJC01 > JAGLZJ01. Next base: position 1,214,423 of record CP070765.1, read on the forward strand.
ACTAAACTATTAATAATCACGCGACGTTTTTACGACACACAGAGATACGCATATATCGGTAGAGTAGGCTCTATGCAGGGCATATGATGAAAATCAAGTAGCCCAAAATGGACTTTTCTTTCTCTTGATTTCCACAAGTTCTTCAAGAGCTGACCTCTCTTCAGTCGTAAGGTGTTTGACGAATTGAGTCATCCAAACCTTCACGTGGGCTTCTGGAATACTCGCATGAAGAATATCGTCCTCATGAATATGTCGACCGACAATAGGCCTGTCAAGCGAGACTGCGACCTGCATTCCGACAGTGGCCTCTGAAACAGGGTTTCCTCGGTCCTGTATTTGCTGGATTACCCCAACATCCTCCCCGTCTTCTCGGACAAGGTTGATTCTCGGTCTTATCCGCCCAGCAATCACTTCAACTCCGACAACAGCGGGTTTTGCCTTTCTAAAGATATATCCAGGTAGAACATGGATTTTTCCAGGCTTGACGAGTCGATCCATGGTTTCATGGGCTAGCCGCTCACTTTTATTCTGCATCCATTCGACGAAGTTATCAATTAAATTGTAGATGATATTACCCTGAAAGATTCTTATTCCTCGATCGCTGGCTTCAACCTCAGCGTCTGGCAATACTCTTACGTTAAAGGCAAGAATTGATCCGAGTAACGGTTCATGTTCCTTAACAACATTAGCTTCCGTTACATCTCTTTTCGACACGTCTCCGACATCCGCCAATCTTATTGGAACGTTCTCCCGGTTTAGGCTGGTTGCAATAGCTTCTAGAGAGCCTAAAGTATCGGTTTTTAACACTACACCATCTATGTCTGTACTGATTTTGATACTTTCAACCTCTTCAGCGACAATCTTAACAAGGTCAGGGATTGATTTCTCGGATGTCGCGGCATATAAGGGAGCTCCCGGAAGGGCTAGTTCTAGGCTAGGAGCAACTATCTTCACACCTGAGGCTGCAGTGACAGAGCGTACTGAGGAGAATTTATCCCGTGGATCTCTTATCTCGTCAAGGGCTTTTGGCAAAAGAAGTGCACGGGTCTTTGTCACTACAGGTTGCTCTTTTCCACCAACAACAATCGTATCACCTTTCTGCAACATTCCATCGTAAACTATTGCGTTTATCGTCATTCCAAGTCCTGGTTCATCCTTAACTTCAAGCACAGTTCCTTTTCCAGGACCTTTGGTAACCTGCAGTTTCCGCTGGAGGAACTGCTGTGTTAGCCCCACCAGGACTGAGAGCAGTTCTGGAACTCCTTCTCCTGTCTTGGCACTAGTTGGAACTAAAGCGATTGTCTTGGTGAAATCCTGTATTCTGTCAAAGCGTTCGGATGGATATCCAAGCGATGAAAAGGTTCCCATAACAGTGTAAAGACGGTTGTCGAGGTCCTCTCTGACTGATGGTGCTTGAGACCGGTACAATTGTATGTATGATCCAGTATCGTGAGGAGCCCACCCAGGAATCCTGTCGATCTTATTGATAGCTACGAGAAATGGTGTCTTACGGGTTCTGAGTATCTCTAAAGATTCATGTGTTTGAGGCTCAAAGCCTTTCAACACATCAATTACTAGGATCGCAATGTCTGCAACCGCTCCTCCGCGCTTCCTTAGGTTTGCGAAGGCTTCATGGCCCGGAGTATCAATTATCAGAAGACCAGGGATTTTCACTTTCACTTTGAGGCTACGGAGTAAGGGTCCACATATCTCTCGAAGTGTGTCAAGAGGAAAGAAACTTGCCCCGATGTGTTGGGTTATCCCACCTGCCTCTCTTGCTTGAACCGTGCTTTTCCGAATTTTGTCAAGTAAGAGTGTCTTCCCAGTATCGACATGCCCTAAAATACAAACGATGGGTTGTCGGGTCGGCAAGAGTCACAGCACACCTCTAGAAGAGATTCTTCCCTTTTAGTGGGAACTTACAAAGATTGCTGCATCACTATTATAAACTATTTTGCTTAGTCAACGCGGACTGATTTCAGTTAAGCTCTGCCTCGCTCCTCTTTTCCATAGTATTTTGTCCATCGTAATTTTCTAGAGTCTCTCTTTAGTCTAAGGCTGTTTTTTCGACATTTACCAGAGCAGAACCAGAGGACTGTTCCATCGTTCCGGATATACATCTGGCCAAAACCTTGAGGAAACTCGTACCCGCAAAAGGAACATGGTCTCGATCTTGGCATCTTCTTGTCTCCTGAGGCTCATCGCCTGAGTTTTCTGGCTTCTCGTTCCGTCTCTCTTAACATCAGAATGTCGGCTACACGAACTGGACCCTTCACATTTCTGGTGATGATCCTGCCTTTTTCTCGTCCTTCAAGAATCCGCACTCTCACCTGGTTGATTTCACCCGTAGTTCCTGTACGACCGATGATCTGAATCACTTCTGCTGGAGTGTTTTCTGGTTCTTCGGTTGTCGGAGTATCACTCATCTCAGCTTTTGCCTCGCTGAAGCGCGGCGACGCGGTTTGCTATCTCCTTAATGAGGTTTGTAGCTTCTCCTTCTTCAATGATGCACACAGATGCAGCGGGAACATCAATACCTACGGCTTCACCAATTCCCTTCTTTGTCGGAACGAAGATGTAGGGTGTTTTTCTTTCTTGACAGAGAATCGGTAAATGAGCTACGACCTCAGGAGGTTCAACGTCTTCTGCAATGACAACTAGCTTTGCGATTCCTCGCTCTATGGCCTTGGTGGCTTCGTTTGTACCTTTTCTTATCCGACCTGTCCTGGTCGCAATCTGGAGGGCTTCATAGGCTGCATCTGAAACTTCTTTAGGTGTTTCAAAAGTGACGTAGAATGGTCTTGACATTAGCCTCACCCTTTATATATTGCAGAGTGTATTCGACTGCTCCTATTTATAAGGTTTAGTGATTTATCGTCGTAGTTACTGTTTTTTGTTAAGGATGGTTCTATGTTTTTTCCTTCTTTCCAAGCGATGAGGCAGAGTGAGTCTCTGAAGGTCTAGTTTGAAGGTTCTGGTCTTTAGCGAAGGGTGTATTCAGTATTTTGCTGACTTTCTGCGTGATGAGAGGACCAATTCCATGAACCCGCTTGGACCATGTTTCTAAGTTTGATAGTGCATCTATGGGAGTATTGTAGGTCTGAAGAACTGCGACTGCTTTTTCATGACCGATATTTGGGAGACTAGCAATGAGATACAGTTGCGAGTCAACAAGAGTCTGTTTGTTCTTGACAGTATGCAGAGTTGGAATCCGTTTTGAAACGAACTGCTCCTGTTTTCCGGCTATTACGAGAAAGTCTACGGTCTCCTTTTGATTCGATGTGTGAATCAATGGTATCCCGTTTTTAGCTAGCGAAAACATGGCCCCCCAGATCGCCATTGGATTCACTCGAGTGAACTTGTAGATCATTGGAAGGTAACCCTCTAGGACCAGTATTGTGGTTTCATAGCGATTCTTCAGAGTCAGAATTTGATCGAAAAGGTGTCTGCGCGTGAGGGTGTAGGCGAAATCACGTACTGTTTTTCGTTCGATGGCACATCTATCAGAGATTACATAATCTCCTTTCTCAAGGTGTTTGGTCGTGACAGTAACGCCTTTCTCTACGAGTTTCTTCACGATTCCTGATGCAGATGCAGCCTCGTGGCTATCAACGACGATCGTTGGATGGAACCCAGTTTTCGGTTCGGTTGCAAATGAGTCTAAGGTCTTCGATATCAACTTCACTCACCTATTCGTTGTGCTATAGAAGGACCAAGATCTCCTTGAAAATAAGGAGAGAGATGGAATGTTGTCTTTACAGTAGGTTCCTTAAGGACCTTTCTTAGTGATCTCTTTCACTATTCCAGCTGCTACTGTGGTTCCCATGTCTCTAACTGCAAATCGACCCAGTTCCTTAAAGTCTGTGGCAGCCTCTACAGAGATTGGTCGGAGTGGTTCCATTCTTACAAAAGCGCCATCGCCGGTTTTTAGAAAGGTTGGCTTCTCCTCAACCGTTTGTCCCGTTCTTGGATCTATCTTGCGGATCAGTTCTGTGAATTTACAGGCAACCTGTCCAGTGTGGTAATGGAGAACGGGGGTGTATCCTGCTGCAACAGCCGTTGGGTGATAGATGACTATAATCTGTCCGATGAACTCTTTTGCTACAGTTGGCGGGTTACTCACATGCCCACAGACATCTCCTCGCTGGATGTCATCTCGGGAGATGCCACGGACGCTGAATCCAATGTTGTCGCCAGGCTCAGCTTTGGGGACTTTAGCGTGATGGGTTTCCATGGATTTCACTTCCCCTTTGGCATTTGAGGGCATGAATACTACGTTGTCTCCTTCTTTAAGAACCCCGGTTTCGACCCGGCCTACTGGAACGGTGCCAATGCCTGTGATTGTGTAGATATCTTGTACTGGAAGTCGGAGTGGTCGGTCTAAGGGTTTTGGTGGAAGCGTGAAGGTGTCGAGGGCTTCAAATAGAGTTGGTCCATCGTACCACGGCATTTTATCACTCTTTTCAACAAGGTTGTCTCCAGTCCAGCCGGAGGTCGGTACAAACGGGATCTTGTCTACTTTGAAGCCGATGGTTTTAAGCATTCTACCGATTTCGTTCTTAATTTCCTCGTAGCGTTCTTGACTCCAGTTTACGGTGGGATCGTCCATCTTGTTGACTGCAACTGCAAGTTGACTGCATCCTAAGGTGAAAGCGAGGAATCCATGTTCTTTCGTTTGCCCACCAGAACTAATGCCTGCTTCGAACTCTCCTCTCTTTGCAGAGACAAAGAGTATAGCGGCATCAGCTTGGCTTGCACCTGTAACCATGTTCTTAACGAAGTCGCGGTGGCCAGGCGCATCAATTACTGTGTAGAAGTATTTCGGGGTCTCAAATTTTAGGAATCTAAGGTCTATTGTAAGTCCTCGTTCTCGCTCTTCCTTTAAATTGTCTAGAACCCAAGCGAACTTGAATGTTTCCTTTCCTAAATTCTTGGCTTCCTCTTCATATGATTTTATGATGCGATCTTCGATCGCTCCAGCCTTATATAACAAGTGACCGGTCGTTGTGGATTTCCCATGATCAACATGACCCATGATGATTAAGTTCATGTGGGGTTTCGTAGACTTGCTCATTTTAGCTCCTCAAATATGGAAATCTCTTTACACCACTGTTCTTTCAGTAATATTAAGTTTGCTTTCATTATGTTTGGCAAACTGAAATGGGGTTTTGCGTAATAATATCTAATATGGCTCATTGTCCTCTATCTGAACTTAGACATCAAACGAAGGGAGTTTCTAGCCAGTTGCCCACGAACTTGCCTGCAGAAGCGAAGAAAAAGTGGAATGATGCAACAATGGCTAGGAATCCACGTGAGAAAACTAGGCTTCTCCAAGAGTTCCTGAGCCTCATTCCGAAACATAAGGGCACTGAAAGACTACGGGCACAGGTGAAGACGAAAATCTCCTCTCTGCGTCGAGAGATGGAGGAGAAAAAGCAGAAACGAGTAGGTGGGAAACGAGGCGGATTCTTCGTCGAAAAAGAAGGAGCAGCCCAAATAGTAATCTTGGGGAAAACAAACGTTGGGCGAAGCAGTCTACTTGCAGCACTAACACATGCAAAAGTCGAGATATCAAATTACCCCTTCACAACACGAGAACCAGTTCCAGGTATGCTCCAATTTGGAGATCTACAGTTTCAGTTTGTTGAAGCTCCAGCACTCATTGAGGGAGCTGCAGAAGGCAAGGGAATGGGACAGAAGACTTTGGCTATTGCCCGGAACGCGGATGCTTTGATCCTGATGGTTGACTTACTTCGAGATCCCAGTAAACAACTTTCCCTCATCCTCAGCGAACTTGAAAAGGGACGTATCTACACCAGTAAACCGAGTGCAAACGTAGAGATTGAGAAAACACACATGGGAACAGGTCTGAGAATCGTCGTCATCGGGAAACTTCTCGATTGTACGACTAAAGAAGTCCAGACAACGTTGAGAAGCTATCGGGTCAATAATGCAGTTGTGAGAATCTATGGGCAGGCAACCCTCGACGATGTAGAAGAGGCGATCTTTGAAAACGCGATATTCAGACCAACTCTTATCATAGCGAATAAATCTGATGTTGCAGGAGCAAGAAAGCGACTGGCAGACCTTAGAGATTCGAACAGAGATAGATTGAAGGTCATACCTGTTTCGTGCAAGACTGAAGTTGGATTGAAAAAGATCGGTGAAAAGATCTTTGAAGTGTTGGATGTAGTAAAGGTCTACACAAAAGAGCCTCGGGAGAAAAATCCTTCCAAGGCCCCTTTCATTCTTAAGAGAGGGGCGACTATAGCTGAATTAGCGAAGCAGATACACAGCGATTTTCTGGATCGGTTTTCCTTTGCCAAAGTATGGTCAGAAAGACTTCAGTTTAGTCCTCAGAAGGTTGGATTATCCTTTGTATTAGAGAATAAGGATGTTGTTGAACTACACCTAAGATGATTGCTAGGTTAGCGTGACGATCGAGCGATTCTCTCCATCTCGTTGCATTTTGAAACGGAGTAGGCTCGAACATTATTCTCCGAAGCGAGAATAAGCTCTTCTGCAAGACATTCCTCGAAGGGTCGGGTCTTACCAAAGGCTGCTTTTCGCACGCCTTCCGCAAGGAGACGGAGTGCTAGATCCACTCTTCTCTGGGGAGAGACATCGACTGCTTGATGGTAAACAACGCCACCATAGCTGATTCTCGTTGTATCTTCACTTGCAGCGCAGTTCTGCACAGCTTCTACCAAGACTTCAATAGGATTTCTTCCAGTCTGAAGATGAATTATCTCGAGGGCGTTTCTCAATGCACCAGTAGCCCATGTTTTCTTCCCAGCGTTCTTTCCAGGTCTCATAAGGTTGTTGATCAAGCGTTCAACAACATTCACTTCAGATTTATGAAACCTACGATGTTCATGTCTACCCATGCTATGGGGAAGATATATGGGGCGGAGTGAAATGTACTTCTTTAGACCGAGATCATTCACTTCTATACCTTGAAAGCTCCATTTCCCAAAAAGCTGAATGTCTTTCTTCGTCTTACTCATCCTATGCCAACCATTAACGCATTGGTTTCTCTTTTCTGCCATAGACAAGTTCTTTCAGCGAGACTCCATTGACCATAATAACCTTCCATCGCACACCAGGAATATCGCCCATACTTCGTCCACGAGCCCCACCGATACCTCCGACAACGACTTCATCGTGTTCATCAACCACGTTCAACGCACCGTCTCCTGGAAGAAAAGCAGTTATTGACCTGCCATTTTTAATGAGTTGAGTCCGCACGCATTTCCTAATGGCGCTGTTAGGCTGCTTGCTTTCAACACCGACCTTTTCTAAAACGATACCTCGGGCCATTGGGGCGCCTTGTAAGGGGTCGGCTTTGACATCTAACCTTAACATTCTTCGCTTGTAAAGCTGCTCTTTCCAGCGAAGCTTCTTCCGTTTCTTAATCAGTTGTCTTGCGGCAAATTCACCGGCAGGGGACTTCGAACCCATGCTTTGACCTCGTCCTACGATAAACCTTTCTTCCTCTATTTAAACCGTCAGATGATTCGACAATTAGATCCAAGGAAAGTCAATCGAACCTAGGAAGAAGTATATATTTCTGAATTTTCTTTTTTCAGATAAAACGGAAGAACTCACCCTTGACAAAGCCTCAGGCAGTAAAGACAACAAAGAAAACATCCAGTAAAACCGAGATCAAGACACTATCCGAAGCGTTATCTGCAGAGAAAAAACGGACTGAAGAGTATTTAGTTCGCTTGCGGTACCTGCAAGCAGACCTTGAAAATTTTAAGAAACGGACAGAACGTGAAAAAGAGCGGATTAAGCATTTCTGCTGCGAATCGTTTGCTACTAGTCTATTGGAAGTTGCTGATGAACTGGAAGCTGCTAGGAAGGCTGCAACAACCACTACATCGAATGCCATGCTACTTGAAGGTGTAGAAATGACTTTGAAGAAGCTGATCAAAGCCTTTGCGAATGAGGGAGTGACACCAATCGACTGTGTTGAAACGATCTTTGATCCATCAAAACATCATGCTATAGAGAGGGTTGAACAAGAACAAGTTGAGGAAGGAACAATCATCGAAGAAATAAGAAAGGGATATATAATGAAAGGAAAAGTGATTAGACCCAGCATAGTGAAAATTGCAGTAAAACCATCTCGCAAGGAGGTTGTAGAGAGCAATGAGTAAATCGAAACCTAGTGGAAAACTACTCGGGATAGATCTAGGAACCACCAATTCAGCAGCAGCCCTCTTCGAGAGTGGGCATACGACTGTGATTCCGAGTGCAGAAGGCCCAACCATGGCGGGGAAGATGTTCCCATCTGTTGTAGCCTTTACCAAGGGCGGACAACTTCTAGTCGGCGAACCAGCGAAGAGACAAGCGTCTGCGAACCCTGAGAACACGATCTTTGAAATAAAGCGAAAGATGGGAACAGACTATAAAGTGAAGATACTTGAGAAGGAATACACACCTCAGCAGATTTCAGCTTTCATACTTCAGAAGATAAAGAAGGACGCTGAAAGCTTCCTAGGTGTCGACGTCAATGGAGCAGTCATCACAGTCCCAGCTCATTTTAACGACAACCAACGTCAGGCGACAAAAGACGCTGGTGAAATCGCCGGTCTCCAAGTCCAGAGAATACTGAATGAACCTACAGCCGCTTGCTTGGCTTATGGAATAGACAAACTTGACCAAGATATGAAGATTCTAGTCTTCAGCTTCGGAGGAGGTACACATGACGTAACGGTGATGGATTTCGGACAAGGCGTATTTCAAGTCGTATCCACAAGTGGAGACACGAAGATTGGAGGAGGAGACATAGACCGGGAGGTCATGAAACACATCATTGAGGAGTTCAAGAGACAGTCAAGCATTGACCTTGAAGGTGATAAAGCAGCAATGACACGAGTAAAGGAAGCTGCGGAGAAGGCGAAGATTGAACTGTCAACATTATTCACGACTGATATAGATCTCCCCTTCATAGGTGCAGATGAGAAAGGCCCTAAACACCTTCATTTAACCTTGACCCGTGCAAAACTCGAGGGGTTAGCAAAACCGATCGTACAAAAAACCAGAGAGACACTTCTAGGTTCTCTAAAAGAAGCGAAGTTAACCCCAAAAAACATCGATAAGATCATCTTGATCGGTGGAATGACCCGAATGCCCCTAGTGCAACAATTCGTGGAAGAGATTATGAGGAAAAAGGCAGAGCGAGGAATAGATCCCATGGAGTGTGTAGCAACAGGGGCTGCCATTCAAGCAGGTGTGATCACTGGCGAAGTGAAAGATCTACTTCTTCTAGATGTTACACCTCTCACGCTTGGGGTAGAAACACTTGGAGGAATATTCACTAAAGTGATCGAGAAGAACACCACGATTCCAACGAAAAAGAGCCAGATTTTCTCGACTGCTGCGGACTTTCAGACGGCTGTCACGATCAATGTCCTTCAGGGAGAACGAGCGATGGCTGCTGATAATGTAATGCTTGGGACCTTCAACCTCGGAGGGATCCCGCCTGCACCCAGAGGTGTTCCGCAGATTGAGGTGACCTTTGATATAGACGCTAACGGGATACTTGACGTTAGCGCAAAAGACCTGGGGACAGGAAAGGAAGCGAAGATTACGATCACTGCATCGACGAAACTTTCTGACGAAGAAAAAGAGAGGATGACGAAGGAAGCTGAGGAACTCGCAGAACAAGATAAGAAGAAGCTTGAGGAAGCTGAAGTCAGGAATAACGCAGATGGTATGATATACACTGCAGAGAAGACCAAGAAAGACTTGAGTGAGAAACTCACGAAAGATCAGACAGGAACCATTGACCAAGCGATTGAGAAGCTGAAAGAAGCTTTAGCGGGCACGGAAATTGACGCCATCAAAGTAAAAATGGAGGAACTGAAGAACAGCCTCCAAGAGATTGGAACTGCAGTATATCAGCAGACAGCCACGCAACAGGCAAAACAAGCCGAAGAGCCCAAGAAGCCGGAAAAAGACAAGAATGTCGTGGACTCAGAAGATTACAAAGTAGAGGAAGACTGAAGCGTTAAGAACTCCTCTGCATCTGATTAAGGTTTCAGAGAATGCCAAGAGATTACTACGAGGTTCTCAGAGTCGCTCGGACAGCCTCAGATAAAGAGATTAAGAACGCCTATCGAAAGATGGCGTTGAAGTACCATCCTGACAGGAACAAGTCCCTTGAAGCGGAAGAGAAATTTAAAGAGATCTCCGAAGCCTATGCGGTTCTGTCGGATGATGAGAAACGCAGGCAGTACGATGTGCTTGGCCACGCAGGATTCGATCAACGGTACACCACGGAGGATATCTTCAGAGGAGCAGACTTTGAATCAATCTTCCGTGATATAGGAGGCTTTGGTTTTGGAGACTTTTTCAGCTACTTCTTCGGCAGACAGGATTTCAGCAGACGAACTGCCAAGGGTCGAGACCTAGTTTACGAGCTCCAAATCCCACTAGAAGACGCCGCAAGAGGAGTGGAGAAGAAGCTGAGAGTCTCACGAAGGGAAAGATGCGAGGTCTGTAGTGGCAGCGGGGCAGACCCAGAGACGACTATCAGAACATGCCCCAAATGCAGGGGAACAGGAAAAACCAGAAACGTGCAAAGAAACCGTTTCACGACGTTTGTTAGAGTCATCCCCTGCGATTCATGCCAAGGCAGAGGGCAGATCATTGACAAACCCTGCTCGAATTGCAGAGGTTCTGGGTTAGTCGAGAAAGACAGGAAGATCACGGTAAAAATCCCCCCAGGCATCGAGGATCAGTCTCAACTCAGGCTCCGAGGTGAGGGTGAGATGCCGCTGAGTAGAGACAGCCGAACAGCTCTCCCCGGAGATCTATATGTGCTTGTCAATGTGATGCCGCATAGACAGTTCAAAAGGAATGGAGACAATCTTCTATTCAACTTGGAAGTGGGTTTTCCGCAAGTCGCTTTAGGTACAAGCATTAAGGTCCCAACTCTCGATGGAGAGGCGGAAGTTGAGATACGGTCGGGTACTCAACCAGGGGAAGTCTTGAGACTCAAGGGGAAAGGAATGCCACGGCTGAGAGGACATGGACGCGGAGATTTACTCGTTCAGGTTGATGTCACGGTTCCGAGAAAATTAACAAAACGACAGAAGACCTTACTTGCTGAGTTGGCGAAAGAGATGGATCTTGAAGTGAAGCAGAAGTCCCGCAAATTATTCTAATCACGATTCGTATCACCTGAAGAAATAGAACTTGGGGATGCAAAATAATCTTCTTATTATGAAGAATATTCGCAGGCAAGAAACTTCTCTGGTTTATCCGAAATGGGTTAGGAACCTAGATGAAAGCGATCTCTTGAATTCTTTTCTCGTTTCTTCTATTGTCTGTCCTAAAATGCTGATCTTGCTCAAATCACATGTTCCGAGTCCTTTTTCCTGACACAGTACAAGGTGCTTGACTCTCGAAGGCTGGACGCCCATAACTGAAGCGCCGACTGCATCCACTGCAACAGGATCTGTGCCTGCGATGACGAGGTCCATCTGCACCGGGTTTCCGCTGGTTTCATGGCCTTCGCCAGCAATAATCCCATCAATCACTGACAAGCTCGGTTTAAGTACTGCGACCAAGTCTGCGATTTTCTGACTAAGCCTTCCACGGTGCATCGATCCTTTGGACGCCAAGGCACCCATCATGTTCTTCAAGCTCAACGTCACGGTGGCTAACCGATGAAGTTTCAATTTTGGCACACTAACGACAGCACTCTCTAAGGCAGTCTTAGCGACTCGGGTTTTATTCAATGAAAGTGGGTTAGGAGGATAAACTTCGATGAAGTCATCTTTGTTCAAGTCAATTAGCTGAAGGTTGTATCTTTCAGCGACAGCGTCGATTCCTGCTACTTTAAACGCCTCAAACGTGTCAGCAAACCCAGATCCTTCGCCTATCAGGATTCGTTTTCCTCCATTAGACAGGAGAAATTTCACCACACCTTCCACTACTCTGCTGTCGGTGGTGATTCCGGTCGAAGGGTGTTTCGCATTGATGTAGTTAGGCTTCACAAGAATCGAGTCTGTCTGAAGAATGGGCTTAAGATGATGTTTTATCATCGTTAAAGCTTTGAAGCATGTCTCCACCGGGTTCCGTCCTTTTAGGAGGACTACTTCACTCAACCAAGTCACCTTTCGATTACGCCAATTTCACCACGAAGGTGGATCTGTGTCACAGGTATAACGGGTGGATTCTCTATGCGTAGACAAGACTTAGATTCTGAACTTGCCATCGCTCAGAACTGTCATGTCATTGCCATTTCGTGTGACTATCGTTACAATGGGATTAGTCATGAGGAAATCTGTGTGAGTCTTCGACGGATTCCTTCCACCGGGCATATCGGTGTTGTGACCGAAGGCGATGTGGATGGTGCCCAAGGTTTTCTCTGCTTCCAGAAAATTCGTTGATAACCTCGCCTTGGGATTAATTCCGAAGGCAAACTCTCCGACGATTCCGGCGTCTTCATCTACCTGCAAAAATTGATTAATCTTCGTAAGTGCTTCTTTGTCGTCGGAGTGCACGGCTTTCACCACACCTTTTTCAACTGTCAACTCAGCCGGATGCTTTAAGGAGTCCAGACCGCCGACTGCTGAATCGCACACAAGCTTTCCCTCCAAGGAGTCTTCTCGTGGTGCTACAATCACTTCGCCTGTGGGCAGATTCATCCACTTCATCTTCGCCCAATCGAGAATAGTGTCCGTGAAGAAAACTCTATCCTGTACGCTGAGCGATAAGTCTGTGCCAAGGGCGGACTTCACCATTATCTTTGAGGTTCCGTTCAAAACCTTCATCAGTTCACCTGCGGACTCCTGCATGGTTCTGTGTTCGTTAATTGTTAATGCCAGTGCACCATGAGTTAACATCCGCAATGTAACTCCAGGGCAGTGTCCTAGCCTCGCTCGTTTCTCGCGGGTCTCCAGATGGATGAGCTTCAGTCTGAATGGAGTCTCATCTCCGCGTCCTCGAAGAAGATTCACATAAACGTCAGGTTTTTGAGAGCTTAAGACCTCAATAAGTTGTCTTGGAACCTCGCTCCGTGGTGCCTCAGAGGTCTTTAAAGTGATGAGACGGATCCAAGCATCCAAGTTCACTGCGCCTTCACCGAAGGCAGTTCCAATGGCGAGTTTCTCGTCATCACAGATTACGAGAACACGCTCACCTGACACGGTTTCCAGAACACAGTCCAAGGCGTTTCTTGCAGCTTCCGTAGCTTCCATAGAACCTCGCTTACAAAACCACGACTGTGCAAGAAAAACGTTAGGGTGTAGACTTCGTTTCAGATTCTACTGTGCCTAGGTGCTGCTTGAACGTCTCGAAGAAGCTCGCTGTGTCAATGTTTCCACCACTGAGGATTACTCCTACACTTCTTGATCGGAGTCGGCGTCGCAGTGAAAGCACGCCAGCAAAGGATACGGCTCCTGAGGGCTCAACGACGAGCTTCATTCGCTCCCATATCAGCTGAGCGGCATCTATAATCTCTTCCTCAGAGACGGTTATGATGTGATCCACGTTCCGCTTTATCACATCGAATGTGTGATTACCTAATGATGTCCTCAGACCATCCGCGACTGTCTTCACGTTGGTAACTCGAATGATCTTTCCGGCTTTGAGAGATCGATATGCGTCATCAGCATTCTTCGGTTCAACCCCGATCACCTGAATGTCTGGAGTTAAGCCTTTTGTGGCAATGGCGGTTCCACTGAGCAGCCCTCCGCCCCCCACTGGGCAGAAAACGTAGCTTAATCCGTCGACTTGCTTCATCAATTCGTACGCTGCCGTACCAGCACCAGCGATTATGCTCAGATTGTTGGATGGGTGAATTAGCGTGTAACCATATTGCTTTCTGAGAGGTTCAACTGCCTTCTCTCTGTCTTCAGGATGAGATCCGCAGGTTACGATTTCAGCCCCATAATTACGAGTCGCCGATACTTTGGTAGCTGCAGCGTCTTCCGGCATTACGACAATGGCTTTTATCCCGAGAATTCTGGCGGCTAAAGCCAGAGCTTGAGCGTGGTTTCCAGATGAGTGAGTGATCACGCCCCGTTTCTTCTGTTCGTGGGACAGCTGGCTGAGGGCATTGTAGGCTCCGCGAAACTTGAAAGATCCTGTCTTCTGAAAGTTTTCACATTTGAAAAAGCAACTGCAACCTGCCAATTGGTTCAAAGTGGACGAGGTCATCACAGGCGTGGTGTTGACCACGTTCCTTATCCGTTCATAGGCTGCCTTGACTTCACGGAACATTTCTTGTCGGAAGGAAGTTATCCTGATTACTAAAGAACGTAATGCTGCAAGACTCTTACTGTTCACCGACAGAATTCTTTACGCCGCTTCCTTTTTGTTTCGTCTACGTGAGAACCACCGAAATACGACCCAGCATGAGTAGATCGCGAGTAGTATTGCTATATAGGGAAAGCTCTCTAGAGCTAAAAGCCAGACGACGACTAAGGCAAAGAGGACCGTGCTAAAGGCAACTATGAGCTCCAGAACGTCGTTCATGTTGAACCACCCGCATTGTATCGATCCTGAGTAAAATCCATTGTGGTTTCATTAATCGACCAGATCAGAATAGCCTTCCAAGTCTACTTGTGTTTCGAAGAACCACCGAAAGATAGAATGCATCCGCCATGATGAGCGTGATATATCCGATAGTGGAGAAAGATCGGAGGAATCGAACTAATTCTGAATCTTCCTTACGTGCAAGGATGACGTCAAGGAGAAAGAGACCAATAGGAAACCCAAATGTGAAAGCTGCTTTCACCATTAACCATAAGAAGGGCGTTTTCACAGCAAATGGGTTTGATTCAATTCCAATCCTCAAGAGGGTGATAGATTGAAGCAGATCGATTGTGTTAAGGAAGGCGAAGGTGACCAGAACAGGCGTCTTCAGAAGCGTTTCAAGCTTTGAAAGCATTTCAGTGGATTCTAGCAATACGCTCATATTTCAGTACTTGCCCAGTCTACAGTCTAGGCATATGTTAAAGTAGGTGAGTATTTTCCGTGACGATTGAAGTTGTCAAATTCCGCGATCTTGAGAAAGCAGTGAGTGAGTCAAGACGACTTTTAGATCTGCTGGCACCTGAAATAGGAAAAGTTTACGTCATCTCCGTGACACGTGACGGATGCGGTGCATGTGAAAAACAGAAACCAAAATTCAACGAGCTAGCTTCAAAACTACTGAAGACACATGGTGATAACATTTCTTTTAAACGCGTGCATGTCGCGTATAGTAAGGGGTCTGAAGAGGAATCCTTACGCAGCAAAGATGCTATGGGACATTATTTTTACCCTACAAACTCGATCTTGGTAAAGACTTCGGACCGCGGATCAATAGAGTTTTACAGAAACGTTAACCCTGACATGAAGGAGCTTGAGAAGAATATTGATGTGGCTCTTGAGGTCGCTTCCTTCATGAAAGGAGATTCAACACAGGAATGAAAATTAAAAGTTTACATCTTGATATATAGATCAGCCAAAGTTGCTTCTGCGACTTGTTTTCGTCGCTCTTTTCCAGCCAATTTCTCACTGAGAGTCAACGTAAACTGGAAGGCGGTAGCAGGTCCTCGGCTAGTAATGATGTTTCCATCGATTACGACGGAGTCTTTCTTAGGGATTCCCCTCCCTTTCTCAAGTTCTTTCTCCATCCCGGGATAAATCGTGCATTCTTTTCCAACGAGAACACCTGCATCTGAGAGAACCACTGGAGCCCCACAGATTGCCGCGATAAGTTTCCCTTTCTGAAAGGCTGATCGAACCAAATTCAAAACCCTGTTATCGCTTCTCAAGTTCTGGAAGCCCGGAGCACCTCCTGGACAAATGACGGCGTCAAAATCCTCAGAAGAGACCTCATCAACACCTTTATCAGCAGCAATACTCACGCCATGTCCACCCAGGATGGGGTTAGGAGTTAAGCCTGCGGTAACGACGTGGACATCACAGCGACGAAGGACATCGATGATCGTGCATGCCTCGATTTCTTCAAATCCCTCTGCAAGAAGCACCAAAGCTTTTTTCAAGGCGATCACTAATTTGTGGATCCGTAACCATCCTTAAAAGAAATTCGTTATGTGTGCACAAGTGTGTGTTCTTCGGTTCAGTTCTCGCATATGGACATGAACATCTTTGCTGAATATCAAAAATTATTCAATAGTTTATTTACTGCGTAAATTCTGCATTAGATAATTATCAGAAATATGGTGAAAATATTATTTTGAACCATCGAAATATAGATGCATCTTAGCTAAATCCGAGCTTGAAAGTTGCTCTGGTGTAGTTTATGGTACTTCCAGCAAAGATCTTTGAAATAAGGGAGAAAGTTGACCTAGGACTTATCGTATCAAAGCTCAAGCATTTTCGCGAAGAAGAGATATATCGAACCGAGAATGGAGAAGCAATTACTTTGACGACAGAGATACTGGATCTCGAGCTTGGCGACGATTCAATATCCGGCGTCTTCAGCAAAGACTTCATTCGACAACGTTTCTACAAGCGCGAACTCATCGAAGCACCTACAACAGAAGAATCTCATTTCTGGATTCGGCAACACAGCGATCGGTTTTTCCTAATCGTCTCAGCCCCATCTGTTGCACGCGGAGTGAAGAAGTTGCTGACTAATTTTGTGGCAAATAGACTGAGCCGAATCCTATTCATTATTCGTCAAGGAATCGCTGAAATCAACATTCCTCATTCCACCCTTCAAGAACTTCATGAATCCAATCCTATGGCTACGAAGCTGATCTGGTTTGATGATGTAGACATACCGGGAGTGGAAAAACTCTGCCTAGCTGGATCGGATCTAGTAGACACTACACTATACCAAGAGTATCTAAACCATGGAAAAATCTGGTATGTAGTCTTCGAAGTCCAGAGAAGAGGGATGGTCGTCGGAATCACCCGAAACTGTGTAGTGACGCTCTTCAGCAAGAGTTCAACTGAGGATTTCATCAACTTCATTTCAGAAGATCTATTGGCACTGATCGAGTAGGAAAACTGCATCTCCTAACCCATGTGCGATTCTTGGAATACACTAAAGTTTTTAAGGAGCTTCATCAGTCCTCCGTGAAGATCCCCATGTTCCAGAGAACATTGTTGAGATTTAAAGGGCTTCCATGTGAGGAAATGAAAAATGAACCAGGAAGAGAAGCAGATGCACTTTGGCTTCATGACGAAGAATTACCTAGTGCTGACGCTGACGGCGACGCTCTGGGGGATCCCGGCAAGCATAGCTAACACCTATTTCTCACTCTACGTTTTTGGGTTGAATGGAACAGAGACAGTTATCGGCCTGATTGCGGCATTAAGTGGAGTCACCTTTGTCTTCTCCGCGATAATCGGAGGTCACGTTGCCGATAGATATGGTCGACGAAAAATCGTGAGCACGATGACGCTGATCCTCGGTCTGAGTCAACTCCTAGTGGCAGCAGCACCTACATGGCAATTCCTCGCTTTTGCAGTCGTCGTCACTAATATCTGCTGGGTTTTCGAACCAGCGTTCTGGGCAATGCTTGCGGATTCAATAAATACGAAGAAGAGAGGGACCGCTTTCGCTGCTTTTAGCTGTCTAAGTTTCCTACCATGGGCAGTGATGCCCTATATTGGCGGGTACTTCATCGACAAAACTGGGATACTGACTACGATGAGATGGACATATGTGACTCTGGCGGCTACAGGTCTAATCACTGGTCTAGTGCGTTTCCGGCTACTCACTGAGACGATTCCACCGCCTCCTGAACGTGCGAAAGCGAACCAATCAAAGCATCCTCTGAAACAGCTCGCAGAAATAACGCGACAGGCCTTCAAGGAACATGTCCAAACGTGGCACTGGATGCCTCATTCAGCCCTTGCACTGACCGCTTGCTACATCCTTTGGGCTTTTGAATTCGGACTCGTTGAACCCTACTGGATCGTTTACGCAGAGGAAACAATAGGTCTATCTTCAGCAGAGTGGGGAATCGTTACCGGAGTCGGCAGCACACTAAGTATTGCTTCAAAAGCCCTTCTAGTCGGAAGACTGCTCGATCGATTCGGACGCAGGAAGATTCTTCTGACCATCACAGGTTTGGATACATTCACCTATTTACTCTTCATTCGATGTGGCGTGTTCCTACAGGTATTAGCCCTATTTGCAGTCGGTTCTTTCATCTGGTCCTTTTATGAGCCGACATATTCCTCGCTCGAGGCAGATCTGATCCCTGAGGAGCGAAGGGGAAGAACATTTGCTGCTTTCGGCGTCGCTTGGTCAGCCTTCACCATCCCCGCAAGCCTAGTCGGAGGTTTCATTTACGAACACGTGAGTTCAGAGTTGTCTTTCATACTAGCATCAGTGGTCGTGATCTCATGCTTCTTTCTAACAGCCTTCTTCATCAAAACAGACAGCGAAAATGGAAATAACAACAGCGACAATTAATTATCATTAAACGGAAAAGGAAAATACGCGAAGCTACCAGAAAATAGTGGACAGAGATGACGTGTTATTTTCGACACCTAACAGCAACCTTCAATGAAGCGGGAATAGAGGTTACAAAAGAGAACCGACGAGATATCGATAAAATAATCCATGGGATCATGGAAGTCGATTACAAGAATTGTTCCGCGACATGGAAGAAAGTGAAGGAGAGACTCGTTGACGACAAAGATGGCTTCATCTCTGACCTGAGACAAGCCCTACGTTAAAGACCTTTACCATTATTTCAGGAATTTACCGTTTTTATAGAAGACTTCGCCATCAGCCGAAATTCGACTGGCTTCGTTCATATCTTTCAGAATGTCCCAGTGAATCGCTGATTTGTTCTTGCCCCCTACTTCAGGATAAGAGCTTCCGAGTGCTAAATGCAGGGTTCCACCAATCTTCTCGTCGAAGAGGATGCTCTTGGTAAAAGTCGTGATGCCATAATTGGTGCCGATAGCAATTTCACCGATTCGATCAGCTCCGTCGATTTCGAGGATCTGCTGGAGCAAGTCGTTCCCTCGCTTCGCAGAAGCGTCTACAACTTTTCCTTCCTTGAACGTGAGGGTTATGTCCTCGACTTCTCGTCCCGCATAAATCCCAGGATACGTGAATCGGATACTTCCGTTCGCAGAGTCTTCAATCGGGGCTGTGAAGATTTCCCCATCGGGAAGGTTGTATTTCCCGCTGCAGTTCTCCCATTTTCGACCTTCAACATTCATAGTCAGGTCGGTGTCTGGTCCAACGATATGGAGGGTCTTCGCACTAGTGAGGTACTCGCACAGCTTTGTCTGCTCTCGATCGACTTTCTTCCATTCTTCAATAGGTTCGTCTTTGTCAGCAAAGCAACTTCTGTACACGAAGTTTTCGTATTCAGATAAGGACATCGACGCCTCTTGAGCCTGTGCCGTTGTTGGATAGGGTAGACCCACCCATCGAAGTTCCCCAGAGGCAGCACGAGCGTTGAAGATCTCTGCCAGCTCTCGCCGTGCAGCCCGATGCATCCGGATCTTTTCAGGATCAACATTCGTCAAACCCTTCGGATTGTGCGGACACCAGACGCTGATGGACACGTCAAGGTTCTCCACCAGGAATTTAGTGAAAGGGGAGACGTGGTTTAGCTGATCTTCATTCGCGTGATCGTAAAACGTGTAGTCGAGGTCAAGCGCAGGCATCACCATAGGATGAGCACCGTTCACAAGGCACTCCTTGTAGATCTCCTTCAATAATAGAAAGGAGAGCTCGCTGCCTCGGATGAGGACCTGATCCTTCGGCTTCACAGAGACGCTGTAATTCACACAAAGCTTAGCGAGTTTGGCAATTCGCGGATCAACCATTCAATCCACTCGGCAGAGACCCACGCTATGTGAAAACTCTGCTTAAGGTTACCTATCACTTAGCCTACATACTTTAGATCTTCTTAATCCTCAGATGCAGTTCCTGAATTAATCACTCAGAATCATGCCCGTGGATATTTTTCAGAAACTGCATCGTTTCATGGGCTTTTCGAATAGTTCTGGTTTCGCGTGCGTGCGGTATTTGGATAACACCGCAGTATATTTTAATGAGGGATTACTGTTGGAACCGAAGAAAGGGATAGTTATGTCTGAAGACATGGTTTGGGATTTATCGCAACTAGTAAAGAGTTCTAATCCTGCTTCAATTCAAAACGAACTGGAGAAAATGGTTAAAGAAGCTGAAGAGATTCGGGAAAAATACCATGGCAAGGTAGGTTCTCTTAACGGTGAAGGACTCCGAGAATTCTTAGAGTTAAGTGATGCCTGGATTTTAAAATTCGAGGGCGTACGGAAATTCTGTTATCTGGCTTATTCAGCAAACTCCACCGATGAAACAGCCAAACAGCTCAACGATGCGGTACGTAGGGCTGACATGAAAGTTGGACAGGCTCTAGCATTTGTAGATGTGGAGCTAGGGCAACTCCTCGCAAAAAAACCTTCGCTAATCACTGACTCAGTCCTGACGGAGTATCGACATTTCCTCGAAAGAAAACAACGCAGAGTACCTCATCTGCTTTCTGAGACCGAAGAACGATTGATCATTGCAAAAGACAGAAATGGCGTTGAGGCTTGGGAGAAGCTTCAAAATGATTGGCTCTCAACGAGGACCTTTAACATTGAGGTCGATGGGGAGATGAAGACGCTTCCATATGGAAAGATAATCGGTTTTTATCAAAGTCCAAATCGAAACCTTCGGCGACGAGCCAATCAAATAGTCTACGAGACTCTAGGTAAGGATGAGATTCTATGGGCAAGTGCGATTCGTGCCGTCTGCGAAGACCACATGCAGATGTGTGAGCTGAGAAAGTATTCGACCCCGATGACTCAGAGCTTGATCGCGAATGACGTTGATCAGAAGGCTATTGACAGTTTAATGAAAACGATTGAGAAAAGTGTCCATCTTTACCAGAGATATCTCAAATTGAAAGCAACCCTGATGGATCTGGAGAAACTCGCTAACTATGACATCGTGGCCCCGCTGCCAAATGCGCCAGAAATGGCCTATTCATGGGATAAATCCAAAGCGGAGATCCTGAAGGCTTGTCACGAATTCGACGAGGAAATCGCTGGCTGGGTTACGGAAATGTATGGGAAACGACATATTGATGGAGAAGTACGAAGAGGCAAGGAGTCTGGAGCCTTTTGCGCTGGTTGGATGTCAGGGAAAAGCGCCTACATACTACAAAGCTTCAACGCCAGGATGGGAGACGTCTACACCCAGGCACATGAATTAGGTCACGCCATTCATGCATACCTCACTTCACGAGCACAGAAACCCAACAACTGTGATATCGGAAGCTGCATCGCAGAAACAGGAAGCATCTTCGCTGAACTGCTTTTGACAGAGCAGCTATTATCAGAAGCGAAAACAAAAGCCGAGAAGCAGGCAATCCTCTCAAACGTTCTCGACGAATTCGGGATGGCAGCATTCCAAGTATCTGCCCGAGTCTTCTTCGAAAAAGCCATGTACAACACTATTAAACAGAAGAAATTACTCGATGGAGAAACTGTAGCCAGGTTATGGACACATGCCAGAGACAAAATCTACGGGGACGCTGTCGAATGGCTAGATATCATGAAATGGGAGTGGACCATGAAACCGCACTACTAC
>CP070765.1:1236093-1246081 GCA_020345645.1 Candidatus Bathyarchaeota archaeon
CAATCCGATGAGACCCAGGACAACTAATTCTAGAAGTACCGATAACATCACTTGTGTTCTGGGAAATCCAATTGCACGCATCATCCCGATCTCACGTTTTCGCTCTGCAACATTTCGTATGGATATCACGGCAAGACCGACTGCTCCAATAACCAGACCGAATGTTACATATATTTGAAGGAATGAGATCATTCGCTCTACCATTTCCAAGGAAGATTTTATTCTCAAGTAGAGGACTCGAGTACTTGCGACAATGAAGTTGTCCCCTGCCAGAAGCCGGTATCCTTCGTCATTTGTGTTAGTGAAAGTTTCAATCATCGCGGCAAGTGAACCTACACGTTCATCATCAAAGTTATAGCTGGTTTTGATGAGGTAGAAGTCGAATTGGTTGGGTGCCCTCGACGTTGGGGTCGGACCATCAGCTTCGCCAAGGAAGTTAGTCTGATTCGACCAGTTGTCAGAAAGGTAGAGTTTTCCCAGAACCTGGGCGAAGTTGCCTTCACCTCCTCCGAGTGCGAAGGTCGACAGTGGAAAGCCACCTGCACGCTCAGAATCCAACCGTCCCCCTACAGTGAAGGCCTGATAGACAGGTACCCCAAAGGCAGAAGTATTCATGGGGATCCAGACTTGAAGTCCAACTGGGATGAACAGAGAGTCTGTGAAGACGATTGGGTTCTCGATAAGTGCACCTGTATTGTCTTGGAGGGGACTGGCATCCTTCAATTCATTGCCAGTCAGAGTGCCCAACGATCGAAAGTCGCTTAAATCAATGTCTTCTGCTAAGAAGGAAATCATTGAAACATTGTAGGCAGGCATTCGATACGCGGAATCGAAGTAGGAGTCCCATGCGTCCTTCGACATGTCGAGGAGTTCCTCGTCGGTTTTATCAAGCGTGTATTGTTCACGGACTCCATCAGGAAAGCTACTCAAGTGGAAATCGTAGCGCCAGGTAGGATCAGATGAATCAGAAGCATTTCCGCGAATCTGATGAGAGCGGAGCTCGCCATATCCAAACGGAAGTAGATCCGCTTGCGGATCAAATTCAAGGGAATATGGATCCTTGAGAGCGGCAAACTTGGAAAAGTCAGTCACTGAACTGAAGGTCTTGAAGCCGATTATGTCCAATATTTCTGGATCCAGTCTGTACAATTCCTCTGTGAAAGAAGAACCGTTCAGAAGAATCTCTGGTTTGCTTAAAGATAGGTACAAATCAACTCCTCGAGAATCTTCCTCCGCTTGGGCAATTGTGCCCTCGAAGCTACTGGTGACCAATGTTGCAACCGTCACATTCAATGTTAGAACTACCGCAAAAATGGCGAACGTCAAAGTCGAACGTGTTCTGTGCGATGAAATCAAAGCAGGTGCCACCTGCGCAACTCCTTTCATACCGCCAATTTTGACCAGACTTCTCCTAAGAGCGTTCATAATGGGTGTCAAGTTAATCGCCACGAACAGTATAGCACCGATCATGATCTCAGCGATTCCCACTATGAGAATATCTGGTGCTAACCCAACAAAGTCCGTCACCCACTCTCCCAAGACTAGGCCAAAGAAAAGACTCGGTAAGATCCAAAGCGCCATGGCTATGAAAGCAATTGCCTTCAACCTACTCACGAAACGTGAAGCTACAAAACCTAACCCTGTTGTTAGTAATCCAACTCCCATCAGGATGTTTCTCCATTCCCCTAGTGAATCCCAGCCTTCACTTATCCACAAAACTTGAGAGCTATCGTCTAAAACCCCGTTAATCGAGAGGAAAAAGCACCCAAGAAGAATGATTAGAATACCGATAAATACGAGGTTGCGACTCGATTTCTCTCGAAATGAGACCTTAATTCCTCGAAGGGCTTCCACAATATTGACTCGTGAAGCCCTGAGAGCTGGCAAGAGACCGGTTATAATCCCTAGAACGATACCCACAATGACCGATAGGACCACAACCTGCTGTGAAACCACGGGTCGAACACTTAATTCACCTGTACCAAACAAGCCTACAAGGTAGAACGCAACAGCTTGACCAAATGCTAAGCCACCAAACAAGCCGATTATTCCTCCGAGAACTCCTTGAAACAAGTTCTCGAGCAGCATTGATTGGAAAACACCCCGTTTATTTTCACCTACTGCCCGCAAAATACCAATGTGGAATTCTCGGTCTTCCACACTCATGAGCTGAACATTACTGATAAGGAGAATTCCAGTGATCATAATCAGAAGACCAAGAGCTGTCAACATGGTAGATAATAAGTTAATGAATAATTCAGCGATACTGAAAAATGTCAGTCTCGGTGAGTCAACTCGATAAACTCTAGATGAAACACCGGTGATTGGATCGACGCGTTTTGGAACATTCTGCTTTAATTCATCTACTTCTTCTTGAAGGAACTCTTCCTCGATTTCACGGAGAAAGTGGTCAGTCTTTAGGGCCACAAGATAGGCACTTACTCTGTCCTTACTGTGAACTGGATCCTCCAAGCTTTTCCACTCTTGCAGATGTTCTAAGGCAAAGACAACTCCACGATATTGTGATCCAATCCCTGGGCGATTTGAATCGAAAATTCCGACGATTGACAGCTGCACTCGCTCAAGGGTGTATGTGGAGTTGACAACTGGTTGTCCAGTCACAGGGTCGATAGTAATCGATACGCTGATGTTCAGGAATTCAGTGTTCAGGGGAACAGGAAGGCTGATGTCTTGATCAATTGCCAAGTCTTCTGCAAGACGACTTGAGAGTAAAACACTAGTGTTATCAGTAAGAATGCTACCGATCTGCAATTCCTTCTCAAATCCCCATTCATAGAATCTACCAAAGACATTGGGGTAATCGACGGGAATTCCTGCGACAGCAGCAGAAGGATCAAACTGAGACCCCATCATTACTGGAAGCTGTGTAGATAATTCTGCCATAAGACCAACTGCGTTTGGAAGAAGAGCTTCAATGTGTGCTTCATCTGTCGCCGATAGGTAACCTCCGACTGTTGCATTGGAAATACGAATGTCAACCTCTCCTTCAGTCTGTAGTAAGGTGGTGAGAAACGTGTTTTCTAGCGTATCAGTCGTAATCTGGATACCAACCAGTAGAGTGACGCCTAACGTAATCGCAAGTATAGAGCTGAGGTTTTTTATTTTCCGTCTCACCAAGGCTCTGCGGGCAATCATCACGCTCGCTTTCAATCCCATGCGATTACCTCCATGTTTCAAACGATCTAGATTGAAGAGGCTCCATCGAGTCTCCTCTTGGCTCGAACGAATTTTAATATGAAGAAACCACTGTGCAGGTTGATACTTCCTCTGTTTTGATGCCGACTCCGAAATCGATATTGATATATTTAAACGTTGGCTGCAATGCAACCAAGAATGTATCCTAACAAAGCCGATCAGAAGACTCTTTACAGACCATGGAGGGATTAGAAGTTCAGTTTCACTTTCCTCCCACCCAACAACGCTAGCTACATGAAGCAACCTCTAAATTATCCACGCTGAGCACACAGATAACGAATAGGATGCATGCATGATTACTCCTCCATCAGTTAATCCACAAACCAGAAGCCGTGTACGATGCTGGAACTGCAAGCATCTAAAGAAGAGGTTTCGCGGACCACCTAGAAACGGAGAACTCTTCTCCGAAGAGCTCTTAACATGTACAATCAGAAACGCAGATCTTGGATACTGGGAGATCATCAAAGAGAGAGTATGCAGCCACCATCTAACAAATAGACCCTATGATATTCCACCAAACGCTCGATCAATCGCATGGAAGACCTAACAAAACTAAGCTGATTCTACATGCTTTACCAATTCAAACAACTGGAACACAACGGCCTGAAGGGCACAATTGGGGAACAACTAGCAAGAAGATTCATCCGCCATATACTGACACCAAAAATAGTTAAAGAAGAAGGTTGGAGTCACGTAGTCTACAGTAGAAACGACTATAAACAACACAAGAAGCACACGCTATTATGGACCAGAAAGCTCTTCACATTCGATGAATTCAGAGAGGACTTCCTGCTTCACGGCTTCTACGCAACTCAGCAACTGCTAACAAAATACGCACAAGTCGTCGCTGTACTCATTCAAAACCATTGTACACCAGATGGTTTGTTGATAAAACTAAAGGAAACTGGTCGGAAAAAGAAAATTGATGAAAGAACAACACGCTTTCTTGAAACAAGAGGATTAAATTGTGATGAGCAAAGAAACACTCATGTGCCGATAGTTAATGGTGAATTAGAAATTATTGAAGTAAAAAGCGGACGTAACCCTAACCTAATGGACAAACAGAGACAGACATACAGCGATCTCATTATAAACGGATGCCCTTTACGCCTAATACGAGTCAGAATAGTTTCTTTCGATCGAAACCAATTTCTTGTTGAGGAAAGCAAGTTCACAAATCCACTGTAGCACTGAAAACCTATCAAATTAGAGCCTGTGTACGCGTAAAAGAGTGGTCTTACTCACCTAATGGGAACCCTCTTATTCTTTCACCGAACTTAGGTATGATTACGGGATCAGTGGCTCTAAAGTGAAGACCAATCTGGAAAAAACTTTGAGTGGAACAAGTCTGCACTGTAAGAACTGGCAGATCGAAGGAATCTACCGCATGCTTCACCACGTTCTTGACCCAGAAGTGGCAAAGGACCCAGAAAACCTAGTTGTGTATGGTGGAACTGGGAAAGCTGCCCGTAATCAAGACTGCTTGAAGAAAATCGTTCAAACGCTAGAAGAGCTTGAGCCCGACGAGACAATGCTGATTCAAAGCGGTAAACCTGTAGCAGTATTCAAGACCCACGAGTGGGCTCCAAGAGCACTAATCGCCAATTCATTACTAGTCCCAAAATGGGCAACGTGGGATCACTTCTATGAACTTGAGCAGAAAGGATTAATCATGTTTGGTCAGATGACTGCCGGTTCTTGGGCGTATATTGGAACCCAAGGAATCCTGCAGGGAACATACGAGACCTTGGCTGCCGTCGCTAAACAACACTTCGGTGGAAGCTTGAAGGGTCGGTTGGTGTTAACAGCTGGTTTAGGAGAGATGGGGGGTGCTCAACCTCTCGCCGTCACGATGAATGAGGGGATCGCCCTTGTGGTAGAAGTTGATCGAAGTGCCATAAAAAGGCGGTTAAAACACAGATACCTTGAGACTTGGACAGATGATTTTGAAGACGCAGTAGCAATGGCGGTAAAAGCGAAAGCAGAGAAGAAACCCCTCAGCATCGGACTCCTAGGAAACGCTGCAGAAACACATCAAAAGTTGATTGCGAAAAAAGTAGTTCCAGATGTTGTGACAGACCAAACGGCGGCTCACGATCCACTTAATGGCTATTACCCAGCCGGTCTTTCGAAAGAAGAGGGTGACGCACTAAGGAGAGTAAATCCAAAAGAGTACCTGAAGAAAGCGATGATCAGCATGCGGACCCAAGTTGAAGCGATGGTCACTATGATGAAGAAAGGAGCCGTGGTCTTTGATTATGGCAACAACCTACGCCAACAAGCCTACGATGCAGGATTCACCGAAGCCTTCTCCTATCCAGGCTTTGTCCCGGAATACATCCGACCCATGTTTTTGGAAGGGAGAGGCCCATTCCGCTGGACATCACTAACCAACAACCCAAAAGACATCAAGATCCTTGACGAGGTAATCCTCAACGAATTCGCATCCAATACTGAACTATGTCGCTGGATACGAAAAGCACGAGAAAAAGTGAAATTCCAAGGCTTACCGGCACGAGTCTGCTGGCTCGGATTCGGAGAACGAGCCCGATTCGGGAAAATAATCAATAGAATGGTCCGTCAAGGAGAACTCTCAGGTCCAATCTGGATAGGACGAGACCACCTAGACTGCGGAAGCGTCGCTTCCCCAAACCGTGAGACAGAGAAGATGAAAGACGGCAGCGATGCAATCGCCGACTGGCCTATCCTAAACGCTCTTCTCAACGCCATAGCAGGAGCGACGTGGGTATCAATTCATCATGGCGGAGGAGTAGGGATTGGATACAGCATTCACGCCGGCATGTGTCTTGTAGCAGACGGGACAGAAATGATGGAAAAACGCCTCGAAAGAGTCCTCACAACGGATCCTGGACTAGGAATCGTCAGACACGCTGACGCCGGATACAAGAAAGCTAAGGAGATTGCGAAAGAGAAAGGCATCAAGATGCCGATGCTGACTTGAGTAGTACATTCCAATCAAATGAACCTTTAGAAAGAGAGTATCAATCGTGCAGCAGACAGTAACTATTGATGGAAAACATCTGAGAATCGAAGATGTGATAGCAGTTGCTCGTTGTGACGCCCTTGCGAAAGTTTCAGAGGAAGCAAAACAAAATGTCCATCAATCTAGAGAGAAATTACTACAGCTTCTGGAAGAGAAAGACATCATCTATGGTGTAACGACAGGATTCGGAGCATTCGGAAACATAAACATTCCCAAAGACGACCTCAAAGATCTACAGATGAATCTAATCCGCAGCCATTCCTCGGGTGTAGGAGACCCGTTGAGGAGGGATGAAACCAGAGCCCTCATGCTACTTCGGGCAAACACGTTGGCGAAGGGTCATTCAGGAGTTAGATACATCATCCTAGACACGTTAATGAAGATGATCAACAACCACATTCACCCAATTGTACCCGAGAAGGGGTCCGTCGGTGCTAGCGGAGATCTTGCACCGCTAAGTCACATCGGACTGGCGATGATCGGCGAAGGACTGGTTGAATACAAAGGAGTCCACACTGACGCGTTAGACGCCTTCACTAAGGAAGGGATGCAGCCCATTGAACTTGATGTGAAGGAAGGTGTAGCTTTAACGAATGGAACGCAGATGATGACAGGCATCGCTACACTCACTGTGCATGATGCGACAAACCTTCTAAGAGCTGCGGAGGTTGCGGCTGCTATGAGTCTTGAAGCGCTCTCTGGAATCATCGATGCT
This sequence comes from Candidatus Bathyarchaeota archaeon, assembly GCA_020345645.1. Taxonomy (GTDB): domain Archaea; phylum Thermoproteota; class Bathyarchaeia; order Bathyarchaeales; family SOJC01; genus JAGLZJ01. Next base: position 1,243,029 of record CP070765.1, read on the forward strand.
TTTGATAAAAGAATTCATGCAGTGAGACCGCACAGCGGACAGATGAAATGCGCAGAACACATTCGTGAAATCTTATCGGGGAGTAAATTAGTGCAATCTAGCAGCGAAGCAGTCGAAGCGACCGAGTACCCTCAAGATCCATACTCCTTACGCTGCATTCCTCAAGTATTCGGTATCGTCCACGATACTTTGGAATTTGCAGAACACATCGTAGAAGTTGAGATCAACTCAGCGACCGATAATCCTCTGGTTTTCTCAGAAAAGAAAGAATGCATATCGGGTGGAAACTTTCACGGTCAACCAATCTCAGCAGTGATGGATTACCTCGGCATCAGCCTAGCGACCATAGGTAACTTTTCTGAGCGACGAACAGCAAGGATGATTGACGCAAGATTGAATCGGGGTCTTCCTGCATTTCTAATACCTGAGGAGGGAAAAAGAGGGATACAAAGTGGTTTTATGACACTTCAGTATACTGCTGCAGCTTTGGTTTCCGAGAACAAGGTGCTTTCCCACCCTGCAAGTGTTGACTCTATTCCTACCTCTGCCAACTTTGAAGACTTCGTCAGCATGGGACCAATCGCTGCTAGGAAAGCTCAGGAGATCTTGAATAACACCGAATATATTGTTGCGATTGAACTCCTCTGCGCAGCACAAGCTGTTGAGTTTCGGGGAACAGATAGGATGGGGGATGGGACGAAAGTCGCCTACCGATTGATCAGGAAAAAAGTTCCTAAATTGATTAAGGATAGAGCACTCTACAAAGATGTTGAAGCTGTAAGAGCAATGATTAAACGAGGGGAATTTTAAAGCGGAGAAAATTCGTTCTCAAGTCCCTGAAGAGCTCGAAGTCGTTTAACGATGTTCGGGTGACTGCTGAAAATCTCCAAGAATCTGTCGAGTCCCGTCACCTTTCTCTGAAGAACTTTGTCCACAAGTTGTCTGTCGCTTGCCACATACCGTGACAACGCCCTGGTGTCCGCTACCGAGTGATCTGGATCTGTTACAAGAAGAGCTTTGAAAGAGCTGAGTTGATTTAATTGCGATTTCATTCCCCGTCGGTTCTTCATTCGGCTAGTGGAGTCCACTATCTTTGCTAATCCTTCAGAAAGTTTTCTGGAACCCTCATTAACAATGGAAGCACTGTGCCGATCTGCATAGTACTCTCGCAATCGACTTAGGTGCAGGGTAAAGAGTGTGAGAACCCAATATAGAGCGATGCTGATTACTCCAACCAACGCTGCGACTCCTGCACCTTCTCCATCCCTACTTCTTCCCCCAAACATGGACGAAAAAAGGAAAGAGTAGCCAACGTAATAGAATATCGCGGGAAGAATGGAAACGAACATCATAGTCTGAACATCTCTGTGTTTCAGGTGACCTAGTTCGTGTCCGATCACTGCAACAACCTCCTCACGGTCCAGGGTGTCCAGCAGACCTTTGGTCACAGTAACCCTGCTTCCCCCTAATGGAGAACCGTAAGCGAAAGCGTTCGGGATCGAAATCTGAGCGAGCATCAGTTTCGGCTTCTTGATCCCGCTCAACTGGCTCATCTGCTCTACTTCGGCATGAAGGCTTGGATTCTCAACTTCAGTTATTGGGCGAACACGGTAAACCAGATTGATAAGATAAGGGGAGATTAACCATTGAAGAATATTAAATCCAATTACGAAGATGATCAGCCAATAGAAGCTGAAGACACCCGTCAGGCTCAGTAAGACGGTGAAAAACAGCGTTGATAATCCAATGATCAGTGCCAGAGTTCCTACCATTGACACTCTTAATTTAAGGAGTGAAGGCATCCTAATCCGAACAACTCAGCACTGCCTCGAGTTAATAATCTTTTACTTTTTCCCCCCCATTTTGTAACGAAAGATAACCTGAGGAATCACATCTTTTCCAGCTTCCACAATCCATTGGACTTGGTGCATCGGAAATCGACATCGAGGATTTTCTGAGCAAGCCAAATATTCGTCTCTAAGTGTTCGGTTATACGACGAGTCAGGAAAACAGATCGTTCGTTGGTCAAAGCAAGGTATGGTATGAGCATGTCTGAAAGATGCGAGTCCACTGTTGCCTTGGCGGATACTTCAGTGAACAGAGTGATCGCTGCTTCCTCACCAACTTTTTCACTGGGCTTTCTAAGCTCCCCAATCGCATCTCCTCCCAGCAAGACACCTGTGTCGGTCTCAGCCCAGAGAACTAAAGAGCTACCCTTCTGGAGCTTGTTTGAAAAGTCATTCACGACTCGAATGTCTGCTTTAAGGCGATGTCGATCTAGAAATTCCTCTGCTGCTTGAGCCTGACGATCAGCAACTCTCCGGTTCGCAAGAAATGTGCACACGGAGATACCTTTCAAGTACTTAATCGTCCCAAAATTCTCAAGACATATCGGCGTCAGATGTAGGTTTGGTTGGATTTCAATCGCGACCTCGCCGAGGCCTTTAGGGAAGTAGCCATACTTTTTCACTGTTAATTTTGCCTTGAATCCCATCTTGCTGAGAACTGGCAAGAATATGTACCGCAGGTAGTTTATAGTTGGTGAATGTGCTACATCTGTTCCTCCTCTAGCAACCGTAAGGTGGACTCTATTTTTCGCAACACTGCAGATGGGAAGAATTGTGACGAGAAGCATTGGTATGCTTCCTGCAGTCCCAATAGTTGCATAAACTGAACCCCCCACGATTTCTCCCGGGTAAAACCAGAGTTCGCGGGAACCCACAGTCGCCCCTTTAACTCGTCCACCGCAAATCTTGGCTGCGACTAAGACAGCCTCTGCATGTTGAGGCTTAAGACCTGGCTGCGGACGCTTTTCCCTGATATTGAATATATGAAGAGGCTTACCTTGAACGGTCGCTAAAGCTATCGATACCCGAAGAATTGTACCGCTTCCGCTTTTCCTGCTTCCATCGATCTCCAGCAACTTCTTTCTCTCAAAACGACGTAAGACATAGAGTGGTGAAGCAATTATTCTATATTTTGCACGATTCTAAGAGTCTTTCCGTATTCATTAAGTTGCCAAAAATTAAAGTGCAACAACCAATCTGTTAGTA
>CP070765.1:1246181-1252400 GCA_020345645.1 Candidatus Bathyarchaeota archaeon
CTTCTTTCCAATGATAGCCCCATCCTTTTGAACCGGTAGTCCAACCGTTTTCGTGGGTCTTTGAGACTGCGTCTACAACTTGCTTTGATGGCAATCGGCCTTTTTCTGGGGTGGATAGATAGAATGTGTCCTGCATTTCCCTAGCGGGGTGATCCTGTGGCTGAAACAGTGCATCAAAATTCCAGAAAGCCGTTTCAACTAAAGGTCCCCGTATCTCTGTGAACCCCATGCTGAGGAAGATTTTTCTGGTACGGTCAATCATCTGCTGCAGCGGATGAGCTTTTCCTGGGTAGGTCTGTGGGCCCTCTGCAACAACATTAAACTTTCGGAGTTTCGTTGTTCGCCATTTTCTGGAAACGATCATCTCTGGCGTAAGCTGACTTGCTTCTTCAGGAACCCATTCACTTAACTGAGGTACAAGATTTCTCCCTTTCTTGGTAAGTTCTAAGGTTCGGACCGTCTTCTCTTCTATTTCAGCGAGTTTCCTTCTCTTCAGATTCACCGCTACATGAGACATCTTTACTCCCAATTCTTTGACGGTGATCTTTCCCCTCTTATGCAGTTGTTTGAGGAGGTTTTCGTCATCTCCCTCTCTTGGTCTCAATGAAGGGATGATGACTCCACCATCTGATTCAATCTTGACCCAGCCTTTTCGATGGAGCCACCCAACAGCGATAGGAATCTGTCGAGTTGCCAGTTGCACGTTTTTCCCCGCCTCTTCAAGTTTCCCCTTGAACCCTGATTCAATTATGTATTCAATCAAGCGGCGTTCGGGTAGACCTTGGACGGCATATTCTTCCCCCTCTTCATTCAGAGTCACGATCTTCCGCGGTTGTTCATGGATCTGTATCAGCTTCTTTTCGGAAAGGTCCAACGTAGCTCTCATAATCGCTGAGTGAGCGAGTCCGCTGACTTCGATCAGATGATCAACAGTAGCTATCCCACCGATGTCACTAAGAACCTGTAGCGTCTTCTGCTCATTCTTCCGAAGTTCAATCAGGATTCATTTCTCCTGGTTTTCTCTATATGCATAGAGCAGGTTTGACTTAGAAGCCAATGGCGATCCGTCGAATGCCTTCTGCGTTTTGGAGGAGTCCAGACGATTCCACAATACTTTAAGAAAATTGGCAGGGCATTCCAGCGCACCGTACTTAGCATTGAAGATCATATTATTTATTCCTTATGTCGTAACCGTAGTTCCAAGTCGCTCTCCTGCGATTGCCCTAAGGATGTTCTCTGGGTACTTACCGTCAACAACAACCGTTTTGACTCCCGCCTCGCTAAGAATTCCAATAGCTACAGGATCAAGGATCTGCTGTATTCCTGCTTCATGTTGATTTATCTCAAGTATTTCAGACAGTTTCCCATAGCTTACTTCCGCCAGTTTCACGGCGTCAGGGTATCGTGCAGGATCCTTGTTATAGATACCTGATCGGTCAGTAGCTTTCACAAGCAATCTACTAGAAGTCTCTTCTGCAAGACGTGCTGCAACCGTATCAGTCGTCATACCGGGCTCTAAACCACCCATTACCACAATCTTATCCGCTCTCGACATCTTGATTGCTTCTTCAATTGAAGTAGGCACAACTCCGATGCCATCTTCACCTAACTTCAGAGTCAATAGAAGTGCGTAAAGCCTTGATATGTGGATCGCAAGCCAATCCTGTGACACTTCATCTAAACCTAGTTTTCTCCCTAGATTTATGAACTGTCTTGCCAGTTTTCCTCCTCCTACCACTGCAATGACACCCCGTTTTTTTACTTTGAGCTTTCGAAGAAGATCTGCATATTGGATTACTGGTTTTGGATTTCGAGAAGAAGCTATAACGGATCCCCCTATTCTAAGGATGGTGACCATGCCACTTCAGAGCTATGTAGGTTCTTTCTGTGATAATAAAGCTAATTGACCAAGTCAGAAATGCGACGAGTTAATGGAACATAATACCCCTCTTCAGAATATCTGACTGGTTATACGCATGATGGCGAATTCTGAAAATCTTAGGTTCATGTGGAAGAAATTATAAGCAAGCGAACTAATTTTTGTCTTCGGTGGAGACTGATATTGGGGAAACTTGATAGACCCGTGTTGGAATTACTGAAAGCCTCTGCAGAACCCCTGTCACTATCGGAGATTGCTTCGAACCTCGGAGCTCAAGAGAAAGCTGTCTACAGAACGCTGAAAAGGCTCTTCGAGAAGGGAAAAATCAATTCCAAGGCACGTAAGTATAGCATTGAAACTAAGGACACCTAACTATTATCAATCTCCTTTTACCGAATAATCGAAGTCAATCATAACGGATTGAAGCTTCTAGATTAGCCTGCAATCCCTCCTTACACTAATAGTTATCGTTATCTATCTCCTTCTCTATTGTGCATAGAACAAAACTGTCTGGAGGGTTCGTCAATGGATACATTGCCAAAGAAAATTGATTTCTTAGCTGTTGAAAAAAAATGGCAACGTAAATGGGAAGAATGGGGAATATACCACTTTGACCGAGTCGATAATTCCAGACCAGTGTACTGCATCGACACTCCCCCTCCGTATCCTAGTGGCGAGTTCCACATGGGCAACGTCCTGAACTGGACGTACTTCGATGTCGTTGCCCGTTTCAAGCGAATGCAAGGCTTTAACGTATTCTTCCCTCAAGGTTGGGACTGCCATGGACTGCAGATTGAAAGAAGGGCAGAGAAAGAATTCGATGTTGAGAAGTCCGAGATACCAACAGCCCAATTCATTGCACTCTGTCGAAAGTTTGTCGATAAATACATCAACATCATGAAGACTGCCATAAAACGACTCGGGTGTAGCACCGATTGGACGACTGAATATAAGACAATGAATCCAGACTATTGGCGCCGTACACAGCTAAGCTTCATTCTCCTCCACGAAAAAGGATACATTTACCAAGGCACACACCCCGTAAATTGGTGTACAGACTGTCAGACAGCCATTGCAGATGCCGAAGTGAACTATGAACCCAAACGAGGCTCTCTTTACCACATCAGCTTCTCCTTGAAGGACGGAGATCCCCTTGTCATCGCTACCACTCGTCCCGAACTCATACCTGCCTGCGTCACAGTCGCCATCAACCCTGAAGACAAACGGTACAAGAAACACTTGGGCAAGGAAATCAAAGTTCCAACTACGTCAAGAACCGTTAAAATCATTGCTGATAACATGGTGGATCCTGAATTCGGCACTGGCGTCGTAATGATCTGCACGTATGGCGATAAAGCCGACGTGAAAACTGTAGCTAAATACAGACTCCCATCTATTGAGGTCTTAACTAAAGACGGGAAAATGAATCATAACTCAGGAGAATATCAGGGTCTAACCGTCGAAGAAGCGAGACGCTCCATAGTTACCGATCTAAAGGAGCGATTACTCAAAGTTGAAAAGATACAACAAGAGATTGGTCTCTGTGACCGTTGCAACACTCCTATAGAAATACTTGAAACCAAACAGTTTTTCATGAAAACCCGTACTCTCACCGACCTCGTTGAAAAGACAGCTAATTCCTTGACTTGGTACCCAGGATACATGAAAACACGCCTCATCGATTGGGCTAAATCCTTGGATTGGGACTGGGTCATCAGCCGTCAAAGAGTCTTCGGAACCCCTATCCCCATCTGGTACTGTGCGAAATGTCAAGTAAAAATACTTGCAGAGCGGAGTTGGCTTCCTATAGACCCCAAACTACACCCGCCTCAAATTGATAAATGCCCTGAGTGTGGACACTCCACCTTCATCCCTGAACGAGATGTCTTCGATACTTGGATGGATTCCTCTATAACCTGTGCAGTGCATTCAGGTTGGCCAGATAAGCCAGAGAAAGAATTGAAGCGGTTGTTCCCCGCAGATCTCCACCCATCTGGGACAGACATTATCCGAACATGGGCTTACTACTTGATGGTCCGCCACCTTGCCCTATTTGATGAGACTCCCTACAAAGCTTGTCTCATCAACGGTATGGTTCTAGGTCGCGACGGACGAAAGATGAGTAAAAGTCTTGGCAACTACGTTGCTACTTCTGACGTCTTCGATAAATACGGTTCCGACACCAGCAGACAATGGGCGACAGGTGGAGGTACAACTGGCTCTGACATCCCATTCCGTTGGCCAGACGTTGAATACGCATGGCGTTTCCTAAGGAAAATCTGGAACGCATCAAGATTTGTCAGTCTCGTACTCGAAGATTATTCTCCCGAATCGACTCCAGAACTACCCCTTCTCGACAAGTGGCTCCTTGAGAAAGTGAAGAAGACTACTGTAAAGGTCACAAGAGCCTTTGAGAGATGCCAATTCAACATCGCTGTCGAAGAAGCCCGAAACTTCGCTTGGCACGAACTCTGCGATGAATACCTTGAAGCCGTGAAGCATCGGCTCTACCGAAGTGAGATCTATGGGGAAGCGAAACGTCGAGCAGCTCAACACACTCTATACACAGCACTATACGGTTTCCTTCAGCTCTTCGCCCCAATCGCCCCTCACATCACGGAGGAGATTTATCAGTGTGTCTTCGCTGATCACCTTCAACATCAGAGCATTCACACCTCCCCATGGCCCGACGTGAATGAAGATGACATTGATGAGACAATCATCGAGAACGGAGACCTGCTTGTAGCCGTAATAGGGGAGGTCCGACGGGAGAAGGCGAGAAGAAAGATGCCACTGAATGCCGCAATAGAAGAATTGACTATCTACACCGGAGACGCCAAAATCGCTGATTCACTTTTATCATCTTTAGACACCATTAAAGGTACATGTAAGGTTGACACGCTAAACGTCTCTCCAGAAAGCGGAGAAGGTACAGGTGTGCAGAGGCATCCATCGATAAAACTTACCGGCTTCTAAAGTTTGAAGCGTAAAGTGGCCGCGATTCCTCCGAAAGCATTCTTCAGCATCTGACCTTCTTCGGTGTCTACAGATACCATCTCTATATCTGCATTAGCTTGCATCGCGGCTTCAGCTAGTTCATCGACAACATCCTCGGATTTCGTTATCGCCAGCGATGAGGAATTGCACTTTGAACACTGTGTCTTTGACAAGTTTTCTTCAAAACCAAGCAAGTCTGTTCGTTTGATGGACTCAACCACGTGGTATTCACATGATCCGCACTCGACGGTTACTCGAATAGTATCTAGTGTTTCTGAAAGAAGCAGGACATTCACAGCCCCCATCCTTAGGGCTCGTCTAACTTCAACTTCACCATAAGCTGCTAAACCTGTGTCATGCCCGACCTCATACAGAAAATCCTGCACAAGTTTGCCTTCCTCAATGTACCGGATCTTCCTCATGATCTCTGGGGCTTTTCCTACTACTTCCTTTACTCCTTGTCTACCTACATATGCAGTGTCGATTATCGCCACAATTTTATCTTTCAATTGATAATGCAGGTAATCCCTTTTCTCAAAATCATACTTCATCGGGCCTGGTCCCGCGATTATCAGACCCTTCAACCCTGGTACTTCAAGGAAGACTTCAGTAGCATGCTTTCCTACTCGACTAAAAAAGTCGAGGACTTTTGCTTCTCTCTGCCGCGTGAAGCGTTGTGCTGATTGACCGCCTGCCCGCATTTTTCCAGGGACTCCTGATGTGATGTCCTTCGCTAGGGTTAGGCGTCTCCCTTGAAGGAGTGCGAAGGTAGCTTCACTTGAATCCATTACCAGAATTCCGTAGGTGTCTTTCTCTTTCAGCATCTCCTGTAAGTGCTCTGTATGAAACCGGGAATCACAACGGTACAAGTTGATCGTCACTGGTTCTGGAGGCGTCAACACATAGGTTTCATTCCTTTCGCTACCGGGGCCATTCTGCGGAATGGCTCCACTGAAGATCACAAGCCCGTTCTCGGGCACTTTTCTAATGAGTCTTAGACGCTGCCGAGTTTTCGTAATAGCGTCCTGCACATTAGTTCTTGTGGTGTCAGATTTTATGTTTGCAGCTGTGCCATGTTCCTGCCTCAGCTGATTGATGACTTCACTTATCCGTTTTCCTGGAGGGATATAGAGACTGACTAATTCTGTACCCCGTCCTTCTTTCTTGGCTAGAGTTTCCAATGCTTTCTTAAGGCGAAACCTTTCGAGAGAAGTGCGTTTTCTACGAGACTTAGTCAAATGAGATTTCCACGTGCGGTTAAGCTTCACTGTCACCTTGCTCATAAAAGTTCCTCGAACAGTACAACAGGCATATTAGAAGGAAGCGGATTCTCTGATACCCTT
>CP070765.1:1252500-1269497 GCA_020345645.1 Candidatus Bathyarchaeota archaeon
GACGCTGTCATTGAACCTTCACAGACAAGACCGAAGCTGATAACTGCCTTGGAGATGCTGGTGACGAAGCGTGAATCGCGTCCTCCCAAGAAGCACCCGAACATCCCACTCTAGCAACCATTAATCACGCTATGAAGTTAGGTTAAAATAAGACCATTCCGCTTTCTCTAGTCTTCAGATATTTCCGTTCGTGATTTCTGTTGACCCCACCCGTTCGGATCACGGATACCACCTTCAGGGACGCCCATCAATCTTTGATGGCGACTCGAATGAGAACTGAATATATGGTCCCAATTGCAGCGAAGGTCGACAACGTTGGCTTTTTCTCCTTGGAGGTTTGGGGTGGTGCAACTTTCGACGTCAGCCTGAGGTTTCTTAACGAGGATCCCTGGGAACGTCTACGTGTTTTGAAGCAGCATGTCCGCAAGACGCCTCTTCAGATGCTCCTTCGTGGACAGAACATCGTTGGATACCATAATTACCCGGACGATGTTCTGATTAAGTTCATAGAGAAAGCGGCTGAAAATGGAATCGACATCTTTCGGATCTTTGATGCTCTTAACGATACGCGAAACCTTGAGCTTTCGATAAGAACAGTGAACGCTGTCGGGGCTCATTCACAGGGTTCATTATGTTACACCATAAGTCCTGTCCACACGACCCAATACTACTTGAAGGTGGCTAAGAGGTTAGCAGAGCTCGAATGTGATTCTATCTGTATCAAAGATATGGCAGGCATGCTTATGCCGGAGAAGGCATTTGAGCTCATCACTGCTCTGAAACGAGAAGTGGGGTTGCCCATCCACCTTCACTGCCACAGTACAAGCGGGACAGTGATGATGACTTATATGCGTGCCTGTCAAGCTGGGGTTGATATTCTTGATGCAGCCTTTTCTCCGTTCGCCTTAGGAACATCTCAGCCACCTATTGAAAGCATAGTGGCTGGTCTTCAGAACACAGAATTTGACACTGAACTCGATCTTCATAGGCTAGCTGAGATTGCGGAGTATTTCCGGACGCTGAGAGAAAGATACTTCGACCCACTGAATCTAATAAATCCGCTGGCGGAAAGAGTTGACACTGCGATTCTCACTCATCAGATTCCTGGTGGAATGTTCTCAAATCTAATCTCACAGCTGAAAGAACAGAATGCCTTGGATAAACTCGATCTCGTTCTAAAGGAGGTCCCGGTTGTCCGAGAAGAACTCGGATATCCCCCTCTCGTCACTCCCACCAGCCAATTGGTGGGCACTCAAGCAGTCTTCAACGTCTTATCTGGCAAACGCTACAAAATGGTCCCTAAGGAAGTTAGGAATTATGTCAAAGGATTCTATGGGACCCCACCTGTTCCGGTAAAAGACTCGATTCAAAGGAAGATCATCGGGGACGAAGAACCGATCAAACGCCGTCCCGCTGACTTGCTTGAACCTCAGCTTGATAAAATCCCGGAGGACCTGAAGCCCTATATCCAGAGTGATGAAGACGAAGTCACCTACGCCTTATTTCCCACAGTCGCGGAAGACTTCTTTAAGAAGAGAGTGGGTCGTGGAAGAGAGGCGTCCGACACCTTAACACCCGAAAAGAAGAGGCTTCAAGAAGTAGCAGCAGTCTCCATTGCGATCGCCACCTTTCTAAAAAGTACAGAGACTACCCAGGCAGTGATTCCGGTGAGACGGACACGTACCGGAATCTCCGCTTGGGTTTTAACAGCTCGACGAGAGCAAATTCGACGGACCGGGTGAATCAATGCCAGAATACAATGTTAGCATTGGTGGCCAGACTTACCAGATCACCTTGATTAAGAAGCCCGAGGAAGGCGTCTTTGAAGCAGAGATAAATGGCAGATGTATGCAGCTGAGATTAGTGGATCGCGAGGATCACCCCTTCACGTTGAACATCAGAGTTGAAGAGGACGCGTTCCGGATTGAGCTAGAGAAACCAGTCAGAAACAAGCCTTTCTCACTTCGCGTCAATGGTGAACCGTTCACAGGTCAACTGCTGGAAGGCAGGAAAAAAGAACCACCTCGCTTGTCGGAAGAGAGAACCACGCAAGTGGTGGATGATTCATCGAAGCCAAGACGTAAAGCAGGTGAAATAATCGCTCCAATGGCTGGTAAAATCGTTTCTGTAAAAGTGAAGAAAGGTGAGAATGTGCATGATGGCGATGTCGTTTGCATTCTCGAAGCGATGAAAATGGAGAACGAGATTACTGCCACGAAAACTGGAGTGGTTGAAGAAGTAAACATTACTGAAGGTATGCCTGTTAACGAAAGGGATGTCTTGATTAAGATAAAATGATGACGATTTCTCCGCGAGATAAACAGTAACCCTGAATGCGCCCTACATCACTACTATTATCGAAATGTCGTTTACATTCGTTCCAGTGGGTCCAGTTACAATCAAGTCACCTAATTTTGAAAAGAAGCTGTTTGAATCATTGTTTGCCAAAGCGGTCCTAGCGTCCAATCCTTGCTTGAGCGACCTTGTTAACGTGGATCCATCCGCCAACGCTCCGGCTACAGTTGTAGGTCCATCCACGCCATCAGTGCTCATTGAACCAATCGCAACTCCATCTTTGCCAGAGATCGCCATCGCTGCACTCAATGCAATCTCTTGATTTCTCCCACCATTCCCATCACCAACAACCATTACCGTAGTCTCTCCACCAACGACGAGGCTGCATGGACGCGGTTTCGGATTTCCTGAAGCTTCAATTTCTCTTGCGAAGGAGGCAAAGACTCTACCGACTTGCCTCGCTTCTCCTTCGAGAAACGTTGTGAGGAGAAGCGAGTTTACCCCTGAACTGTTAAGCTTTCGGTGGGCTGCGGCTGTTGCGGTTCGATTGTTTCCTAAGATGTGATTGGTGACTCTTCGAAACGCTGGATCTTCCTGTTTCGGAGTCTCCTCAATTAATCCGTTTTCTCCATCACGTAGCAGTTGCCTAACTGAATCGGGGATTGTCTGCCAAAGATCGTACCTTCGTAAAATTTCCACGGCGTCCTCAAAGCTGGTTGTATCAGGCACGGTCGGACCAGACGCAATGGAGTCGATTGGGTCCCCGACGACATCTGATAAGATTAAGTTGATGACGGTTGCTGGAGAAGCGTGTTTTGCGAGCCAGCCACCCTTGAAGTCCGAAATGTGCTTTCTGACTGCGTTGACCTCGTTTATGGTGGCTCCGGACAGAAGTAGAAGGCTGTTGACTTCTCGCTTCTCCGCCAAGGTTATTCCCTTACGAGGCGACGGCATCAGGCTGGATCCTCCGCCTGAGATTAGGCAGATCACCAGATCGTTCCTGTCAGCAGACTGAGCTAGATTGAGGATTTTCTTGACTCCGGTTACCCCTGCTTCATCAGGTGTGGGGTGTCCTGCTTCATGAAGCTCTATTCTCTGTGTGTGTGCGGTGGTTCCGTAGGGAACGTTGATCGTTCCCTTGGAGATCCTGTTGCCCAAGATGTCTTCCAACGCTTCTGCCATGTTTCCACTTGCTTTTCCACCGCCGACGACAAAGATGTGGTTGAATTTCTTTAGGTTAGTCTGGTTTCCGCAGATCTCGAGAACATCTCCCTTTAAGCACAGCTGTTTTTCCATAATCGCCTTCGGGTTTGCTGCATTCAATGCAGCTTCCAACGCCTCTAAGAGAACCTTCCTAGCCTTTGCAGTCAGTTCAGTTTCTGCATTGTCGATTAGTGCCTCTTTATTCTTAATGCTCAACTGATTCACTTGGTCAGGCATGAATCTCCACCTCATAAGACGCTATGACTTAGACTGCCAGAAGTCTTCATAAAACTTTACAGTCAAGTGGTCACTTTGGCTTTAGGCATGTAGGTGAGGAAGACTGGAAGATTAATTAATCACCTACATTGCAGAATGATCGAGGGTTTACGAATGGCAAAACCTAGAGTCTACGTTACTAGAGAGATTCCTTCCCGTGGATTAGACATTATAAAAGAACGGTTTGATGCGGAGATTTGGCCTGAGTATGCACCTCCACCGAAAGAGCAGATTGTTCGGAAAGCAACTGAAGTTGACGCGTTGGTTACTATTCTGTCGGATCAGATTGACAGTGCGGTTTTTTCTGCGGGCACGAAACTGAAGATAGTCTCACAGTTTGCTGTCGGTTATAATAATATCGACGTTCAGGAAGCTACCAAGAAGGGTATTTATGTAACGAACACTCCGGGTGTGCTTACTGAAACCACCGCAGACTTCGCTTGGGCACTTCTGATGGCGGTCGCGAGACGCGTGGTGGAAGCTGACAAATACGTTCGCATGGGAAAGTGGAAGGTCGGGTGGCACCCAACGATGCTTCAGGGCAGAGACGTATATGGGTCAACACTGGGCGTCGTTGGACTCGGGCGAATCGGTGAGGCTATTGCTAGGCGTGCAAAAGGCTTTCAGATGAAGCTTCTGTACTCGGATGTTTCCCGGAGAAAAGATCTGGAAGATAAACTCGGTATCGAATACGTTGACCTTGACACCCTTCTCCAGAAGGCCGACTTCGTAACCGTCCACGTGCCACTTCTAAAGGACACATTTCACCTGATTGACGAAGGTAAACTTAAGCAGATGAAGAAGACATCGATTTTGATAAACAACGCGAGAGGTCCCGTTATCGACGAGAAAGCTCTTTTCACGGCTCTAAAAGAAGGCTGGATTGCTGGGGCAGGTCTTGACGTGTTTGAGGAAGAACCAACCCCGCAACAGAACCCTCTTCTCACGCTAGAGAACGTAGTTGTCGCCCCGCACATCTCGAGTTCAAGTCATCAGACCCGATCAAGAATGGCTGCGATGGTCGCAGAGAACCTTGTAGCCTTCTTCGAAGGCAGAATCCCCCCGAACTTGGTCAACAAGGATGTCAAAGTTAAGTAATTAGCAACCAGTCCATCGGATGAACTTGGTAAAGCTCTAGCCATTTATCTTGTAGACTATGTCTCCTTCTCGCACCCGATCGTTAACCTTCAGTCCGACGCTTTGACCAGCTGAAGCTGCTTTTATGTCTACTCTATCTATCTGCATTGAATCAACGGTTTGATCAAGACTTGTGGTGGCTCCTCTGATGAGGATGCGATCTCCTGTGGACAACGTTCCTGAGAGATCAATCACTGCAACAGCGATCTTGGCGAAGAAGTGAGAAATGGTCCCCACCTTCTCAAACTCTTCATCGCTCAAACCTTCAACCTCGCTCAATAGTATACGACAAGTTCACATATAAGTTACCGATTATGTCAACCACGAGATGGTGTGGGAAAGGCTTTTATCCACTCCCTGACAACGGTCAAATCCTCTATTTCAGAGGAAATGAGAAATGTCCCCTATTTTGGCTGAAAGAATGGATGGACTGGGAACTGAAACTGCCTTCGAGGTGCTCGCAAAAGCAAAAGCCCTTGAACGGCAAGGTCGGGAGATTGTCCACCTTGAGATCGGTGAACCAGATTTTGATACTCCCAAGAACATCAGAGACGCTGCGATTCGAGCTTTGAACTCAGGTTATACACATTACGTTCCTGCTGCAGGTCTGCCCGAACTTCGACAAGCGATCGCTGAACACATTTCAAAGACGAGGAAGATCGATGTGCGACCTGAAGAAGTAGTGGTTACACCAGGTGCCAAACCAATCATTTTCTTTTCTATACTTGCCTGCATCGAAAACGAAGACGAAGTGATGTACCCTAACCCAGGTTTTCCAATCTATGAATCAATGATCAAATTCGTTGGTGCCAAACCTGTACCCATGCAGCTTAAAGAGGAGAACGACTTCGCTTTAGATACCGAAGACACCCTCGCCAAGATAAATGACCGAACGAGGATGATCATCCTAAACTTCCCAGAGAACCCTACAGGCGGAGTCCTCACCAACGAGAACCTGGAAGCGATCGCTGAGAAAGTGAAGCATCGACGTGACCTCATCGTGATCTCGGACGAAGTTTACAGTCGGATCATCTACGAGGGAGAGCATCGTAGCATTGCCTCTCTGCCGGGAATGAGAGATAAGACAGTCGTCATCGACGGTTTCTCGAAGACTTATGCAATGACTGGATGGCGGATAGGGTATGGCGTGATGCCGGAACCCCTTGCTCAGCGCATTGCACAGCTCATGATAAACTCCAATTCCTGTACCTGTGCGTTCTCGCAAATGGCCGGAGTCGAAGCCTTGACCGGTCCCCAGAACGCGGTTGACGATATGGTCGCTGAGTTCAGGAGAAGGCGTGAAACCATAGTCACTGGTCTAAACAAAATCGATGGCATTTCCTGCAAGAAACCGAAGGCCACCTTCTACGCTTTTCCAAACGTGAAGAATGTCAAGATACCCGGCGAAGATCTTCCGGGTTTCTTGCTTGAGGAAGCAGGCGTAGCTACGTTGGGCGGAACATCCTTCGGTGCATTCGGTGGAGGCTATGTTCGATTCTCCTTCGCTAACTCCATACCAAACCTCGAGAAAGCTCTCGCACGAACGAATGAAGCCCTCAGCAATCTTTGACAGCTGATTGCCCGGTCATGTCAGCATGCTCAACGAAGTACCCCGTGAACGCTTACGATGGGTATCGTGAGAAGTGAACAGTCTATTAATCGCTTTGCTGTGTAGGTGTTGATGGCTCTTGAAGAGAACAGTCCACGCGGAGAATGCACCAAAACCTCTCGGAGCATACAGTCAGGCTGTAAAAGCGGGTAAATTCCTATTCGTCTCTGGTCAATTAGGGATTGATCCTAAAACAGGAAAAATAGTTGCCGACGGTGTAACTGAGCAAACCAGAAGAGCCTTGGAGAATATAAAGGCAATACTTGCAGCTGAAGACTGTAGCTTGAATGATGTTGTCCAAACAAACGTGTACCTTTCATCCACGGAACTCTTCAGCGATTTCAATAGCGAGTATAGTAAGTATTTCAGCACTGATCCTCCGGCACGAGTTACTGTCGGCGTGGAGCTGGGGATTGGTGCTTTGGTCGAGATCTCCGTAATAGCGTATGCTGAGTAGGATGCAAATTCACCTCTTGACTAGGCTCGAACCTGTTTACGATCCACGCGATGTCCGTCGATGATCCTCGTGGTCGAGTTGACGAGTGGCTAGAATATCGTTAAGGCTCTGTGTTCTCCGTAGACTTCTTTGAGGATGCTGCAGACTTCGCCGAGTGTCGCGTATTCTTTGACGGCGGTTAGAATCAGTGGGAACAGGTTCTCCGTTCCATCTTCCGCCGAAGATTGAAGTCTGTGGAGCGCTTTCTTCACCTGAGCATTGTTTCTCCTTCTCTTCACTTGACTCAGCCTGTTCACTGCTTTGAGTTCTGACGCCTTACTGACCCGGAGAGGCTTGATTTCTAATCCTTCATCGGTGATGTACTGGTTGACCCCGACGATTACTTGTTCGTTCTTCTCCATTTCTTGCTGGGCAATGTAGGCGCTGTTAGTGATTTCCCGCTGCATGAAACCGCTTTCTATTGCTTTTACGGCTCCTCCCATCTGATCGATCCTTTCGATGTAGCGTGTCGCTTCTTCCTCGATCTGCACGGTCAGGGCTTCTATGCAGTAGCTCCCTGCGAGTGGGTCAACGGTGTCTGATACACCTGTTTCGTTGGCGATGATCTGCTGTGTACGCAGGGCAATCGTGGCGGCTTTCTTACTTGGTAGAGCATAAGCTTCATCATAGCTGTTCGTGTGCAGGCTTTGCGTTCCTCCGAGGACTGCTGCAAAGGCTTGAAGAGCGACTCGGACGATGTTGTTTTCAGGTTGTGGGGCTGTCAATGTGACGCCGCTCGTCTGTGTGTGAAACCTCATCTGCCATGATGCTGGAGCCTTGGCATCAAATCGATGGCGTATGATTCGTGCCCATAAACGACGGGCCGCTCTAAATTTCGCTACTTCTTCGAGGAAGTTACTGTGGCAGGCGAAGAAGAACGATAACCTTCGGGCAAACTCGTCCACGTTAAGTCCACGATTGACTGCGGCTTGAACATACGCGATGCCATTTGCGAGTGTGAATGCAACTTCTTGTACAGCGGTTGCGCCTGCTTCACGAATGTGATATCCGCTGATGCTGATCGTGTGCCATCTGGGCATGTTGTCACTGCAATATTCGAAGACGTCAGTTACGAGTTTCATGCTGGGGGTGGGTGGATAAATGTACATTCCTCGTGCCACGTACTCCTTGAGAATGTCGTTCTGAGTCGTACCGCCAAGCATTGATGGCGTGATTCCGTTCTTTTGGGCTACCGCGACGTACATGGCGAGGAGCACGATTGCAGGCGCGTTGATAGTCATACTCGTCGTTACTTTATCAAGGGGGATTTGGTTGAATAGAAGTTCCATCTCTTCGAGTGAGCCCACGCTTACGCCTACTTTCCCAACTTCGCCTAAGGCTAAGGGGTGGTCGCAGTCTAAGCCGACTTGGGTTGGAAAGTCGAAGGCTACACTTAGCCCTGTCTGTCCTTGCTCGAGGAGGTAACGGAATCTTTGGTTTGTTTGTTCAGCAGTGCCAAATCCTGCGTACTGTCGCATTGTCCAGAACCGTGCTCGGTACATTGTAGGGTGTATTCCTCTCGTGAAAGGGTAGGCTCCTGGGAATCCCACATCGCGTAGGTACGAGCTGGATTCGAGGTCCAGTGGAGTGTACACTCTTTCGACTACGATGTTAGAGCTCGTCGCAAACTTCCCTTTTCTCTCTTTGAACTTCTTCAGGCTACTGGTCAGCGTTTTCTCTTTCCAATCACTATGTTCTTTAGTTAGAAGTTTCGAACTGCCGTCTCTCAACGCGATTCACGACAAGTTTCCTGCTTCGAGCAGGTGTTGGAGACAGTAGCTCCTGTTTCCCTGATATCTTTTCTGTAACAGGATACGTTACTCAGGAATGGCTGATCGTGCTGCCTTAATGTACGCACTTAGGAAAAGGTCGCTGACCTCACTTGGGTACTTGGGGATCGGACCGATTTTACGGTTAAGGTAGGCTATTATCTGGATCTCAAGTATCTTTGCTGCGTACCCAAACATGGTTTCCAAGCCTTCTACAAACGTTTCGACCTTCATCGGGATCTCAACTCGGTTAAGATGGAAGGATCTCTCGAGCAATGCGTAGATTACCTGCGGTGAGGTGCCTTTTAGTTGCGAGAGACTTTCGTCTACGGCTTCAAGCAGAAGTTCCGCAAACGCTTCATGTGACATCCAGGGAGTGCGGGGTGGGTTTTTCCAGCTCTGCTCTTCCCCGCTTGAAGCACCTAATGGGCTATTTGACTCAACCATGATTTGATTACTCATCATTTCTACACCCTTTGGTTCTGTATTGTTGTAGTACTGTGTCATTGTACTACCAGCATACACTTTGTTTCGTCTGAAGGCCATATATCCATTCTTTCAGCCGACGTCATATATCGAGATTCGATATATGTTCCGTTGGAGATGCTGGGCGTGCGGGTGAATTCCAAGGTTCCGAGTTCATGGTTTTGAAGCTAGCAGGCTGTCAAGAGTTCCTTCTGTTTCCAACTTGGTCAGCCAATCGACGATGCCGACTCTGCACTTTTTTCTCTTATTCAAGATGGAACCTATCTCCTCTACAATTGTCGTAGAATCTTTGCTTGAGCAGTCTATTTCACAAACCTTGTCTTTCCCGTACGCCTGCAATGCATCGACAAGGCAGACATCGAGGATCTCGCTGGCGACATTCTCCGAGACTTTGCTAGGATCATACCCTCTTTTCCTTAAAATTAATTGGAGTTCAACTGGGTCACGTCGGAGGATAAACGCCATGAAGAGGTCTTTAGCTTCGACTAGCTCTGAAGCGTAGTGCCCGTCGATGATTACGTAACCACTGGTCTCCGCTACTATCTCCATTATTCGTCTGGCGGCTCTGGGAATATCTGCAATCTGTGTTTTTCGAGCCTCGTCTGCTCCAATGATTAATTTCTCCGCTGCGACGACATCGTTTACGTCGACATGTAGCCCTGGAAGACCAGAGGCTAATTGTCTGGCGACCGTTGACTTGCCTACGCCCGGAGTGCCTGTCAACACCAGAATCCGCTTCATCTGAAGCCAAACCCACACTTGCGTTAAGTGGAAGAACCAGCCTACTAGTATTTTCTCAGGTCCCTTTTGGTGAGGAGGGTGATTCCCCTCCGATTAGCATAGGCCTTAGCATGACTACTGAACTTTTCTGAGACACCGAAGGGTTTTCTTAGACCTACGTCCTCCGAGGCTTTATCTAAGTTGATGATTACGTTGATGCCCACTGTCCGATTCCAGTCCAGCACTTTCACAACGTTCTGCTCGTTGGATCTCGCGATCAGCAAATCGAATTTACGCGGAATTCCTGAGTTCCCCTCCAGCACCGCGTCCTTGGTTACTCGGTAACCTTTCTTGCGAAAGTATTTCGCGGCTTTCTCTGAAAGGGCAGAGGTGGAATCTACCATTAGTCTGATCCTTCGTGAAGCTTATTTATCAGTCAATACGCAAAAGGATTTCGTAGGGTTGCTTCGTGTACCTGGTGGTCGCTTGCCCTAAATGTGGGCACCTGTTTGTAGCCGCAGCGGGTCAACAGAGTCGTACGTGTCCCTTCTGCACTGCAAGAGTGCGCTTGATGAAAGCGAAGCGGTTGGGGAAAGCAGACACTGCGAGAGAAGCTTCCGTGCTGGCACAGCATCTTAAACATGGAAAGATGGGAAAAGATAAGTAATTACATAAACCTCTCCAGTTTTGTCAATCCGATTATTTCATCGAATTCCAAACCTACTGCATCTAGAACCTGATCGAACGTGGAGCGTAAGTAAGCCACATATTTATCAACATCGATTTCGCTGTCCGTTGTGTACTGCACTGGCATTACGCTGATTGACTCCCTCTTTCCTCTAACAACCATTTCACGTGGCTTGATTTTTACGTAACTTACGAGATCACCCGCCTTCATCTCAAGCTCTTTATCTTTCAGAATTCTCGCCACCATCACGTGTTGCGGGGTCGTCTTCCGGTAGCTTTCAGGCGAAGCTCCCAAGCTAACGTGGAACGCTAGATCATTCAGCGAATCCCATTCTCTTCTCCTTAATCTCATATAGCGATCCAAAACGATTCTTCTAATGTCCTTCTTTGCTGCATCAAACTCCAGCGACGATGTAACTCTCCCAAGTCTCTCCTTCATTTCGTTGAATGCGTCTTTGATGTATCCTGGAATATGCTTCTTCTTCCCTGTCATCCCCTTTACATCAACGCTGCCATCCTTCAGGACGCCGAGGTAATTCTTTTTTCGAGAGCTGAAGACAGCATAGCGGTATTCTTTGTCGACATCCAAACCGATCTTAAGCTCTTTCTCAGACCATTCTGCAAGCTCCTTGATGGACTCGTTGCTTGGATTCTTCAGGAAGACGCTGTCTGTGTCCCCGTAAAGCACTTGGATGTCCAAATCCTCAGCTTTTTTCACGATTGAAGTGATGAGATGGCGTCCGATGGCAGCTGTAGCTTCAGCTAACGGTGGACAGTATAGATCAAAGGATTCAGCTCCGAAGACGCCATAGCTTGCATTCAATATTACTTTCATTGCTTGCTGAACTACGTTGTACCAGTTTCGTTGGTCTGATGGTAAGGTGTCGTCTTTTGCTTTGAGTTTATACCAGTTCACCCTTAGGTCTCTCAGCGAACCGATCAGCAGGCTTTCCAAGCTCTTCTCTTTTTGGCAGATCCAATGAGGGGTATCTGGAACCAGGTTGTTCTTACACTCCTCATGTGGACAGAGCATCGTCTGATATCCGAGGTTCCAGACTTTGATGATGGAGGGGTATAGGCTGGGGAAGTCCATGACAGCTACGTTGAAGTGAACGCCTGGAACGGGCTCGACGACGATGGCACCCTTGTACTTTTTCCCTTTAATGATCGCGGTTGTGGCGGTTTCCCCTTTCTGGGCTAGGATGTCGGATGTGTTGGGTATGAGTAAACCGAGTCTGCGATGCTCAAACTGAAGAAAGCTTCGTATCCACCGGGACACTCCCTGCCTGCTGACATCTTCCATTGGCATTTTGCTGATTCGACTGAGTACGAGAATCAGCTTCAATGCGAGGTGGTTGCTGAAGCTGGTCAGGTTGTAGGTGATTTCGGAATCGCGCAGGCAGTAGCGAGCGAGTTCGAGGTAACTCAGCTCTGCAAACGGCTTGTCGAGTTTGAGTTTGGGGCGATTGATTAGGGTCTTCCCGACCTCATCGAGGGTGACATCCTTGTATCGGTTGCTGAACGCGTAGATTTGGATTGAACGGTTGTAGAAGAACTTGTAGAGGTCGATGTGGATTCCGGTCTTAAGCAGACAAACGCGCCGCCGGACCTCGATAGGGATCTTGTGCTCCGGGATCCCGAGTTTCTCTGCTCGATGCGCCAAGTAGCGCAGGTCGAAGTCGTCCCCGTTGAAGGTGATTAAGAACGGATAACCCCAGATCACGTCGAAGATCGCTTCGATCAGGTCTTTCTCAGCGTCAAAGAACTGGGTCTCCGTGTTTGGTGGTAATCGCTCTAATCCATCCCTCTGCCCCTCCCGCTTGAGCATGAAGACGGCGTTGGCATCTTCGGAGACGAATGAGGCGCAGATCACTTCATATGGAGCTTCGACGGGATCAGGCACCCGTGTCGCTACGGGCGATATCACTTCGATGTCAAGGGCAACGCGTCTGAATTGAGGAGCTGGATACTCCAGTAGCTGCATCCATCTCTGGGCATAATCTCTCTCTTCTTCCGTTTCGCCGATCTGCACAGTCCCAGTGTTTACTGCGTCCGTGAAGGCGGGAGTAAGTTTCGAGTTCTCAATTCTATATGGCATGCCGTAGATGAAACCGCGATCGAAGATGTAGCATTGATAGTATCTGATGGTGGCTTCCCACACTTTCGGTTCAAGCCGCCCCTCCCCCATCGCCTTCGCTGATTCTTCTGGAATGATGTCGCGAAGGCAGCCTCTTGGACGTCCCCCAATCGCCAGCGGGTCTTTGGCTACAACTTTCGTCAGCGTTCTGGCTTCTCCGCTGAGCGGATCGGTCTTCTGGACCTCTTCATAGTGATCCAAACCTGCGTGTTCTCGGACCTGGTCGATTTTATCTAGCTCGTAGGGAGAGAGGTTTGTTAACAGGTAAGGTTTGTGACCGTAGGTGTCATGCCAGAAAAAGATTGTACCGGTCTTCGGTTCATACAGTTTAAGGCAGGCTGAGCTTCGATTTCCGTCATAGGAGGCTGAGACAAGGTACGAAGTAGGGATCTGTGCGGGGTCAATTCTCTCAGAAGTCCTTTCACGGGCATTTGAGATCTCGAAGCTTGGTTTACGGGGGGTTTCAAGCTTCTTTGAAGCTATTTCGCGTTTGGAGTACTCGTCAAGCCTCTTCTGGTCAGCCATCTTTTCCTTTCTCAGCCAGTCTATATACATGTCAAGGTTTTAATAAGCCATCTACCGCATCGATGGTATATGGGCGCCTTATCTGAGGCATGGGCTTTAGCCATCGAAGCCCTCTATCATATCGAATCGAGAAGACTGAATGAACGGCTTGCCCTGCTTGAAGCTTCGAAACACCTGAATATTCGTACTGCTACAGCGATAGGGTTAGCCCACAAGTTAGTGATTGAAACCGTCCGAAGGCAGAATTACATCGACGCCTTGATCGACTCCGCGTTGCGGCAGTCGGAGACTGAACCGAAGCTTTCATTGGGAACCCTGAACCCTCGCCTACGCGCGTTTCTCCGCCTCTTCACATACGAATCGAAGACGTCTGAACCAGTCAGTTATGAGCGGGTGGTGAAGCTCGCGGAGATCGGTCGTTCGATTCTAGGCTGGCGTAGAATGATGATAGTCGAGTCCACTCTTGGTCTGTTGTGGGGGTTGAAGGAGTCAATGGTCTTGCAGGGACTTGGCAACGTTGAGAAGACGTCTCTGACGGTGTTTCAGAACCCTTGGTTCGTGAAATACTGCTTTCGACTGTTCGGCAGACGCGTTGCCCTCGATTTCTTCAGAAGCAGCATGATGCCCCCACCGACGTACGTGCGGATTAACACTCTGAAGATGTCTGAGGACGAGATTCTCACGGCGTTATCCGATGACGGCATTTCTCTGACCAAAGTAGGCGGCTTATCCCACAGTTACGAGGTGGTTGATCAGCAAGGGCTTTTGACCAGAACCACCAGCTTTGAGCAGGGGCTTTTCAGCCTTCAAGATAAAGCCAGCTCCTTAGCTGTGGAAATCGCCGCCCCCGAACCAGGGATGACGGTGATCGACGCCTGCGCTGCCCCCGGTGGCAAGACCACGTATCTGGCTCAGCTGATGCGAAATCGCGGAGAGATCTACTCCGTCGATTACTCACGGCGACGGATGGCTCTCCTGTGCAAGGAAGTTAACCGGTTAGGGGTGGAAATCTGCAAGCCCCTAGTTGGAGACTTGTGCAATCCATTGCCGATGACGAAGATTGAAGCTGATTTGATCCTCCTCGACCCACCGTGTACCAGCACGGGAGTGATTGGAAAAGCCCCCTCGACTAAGTGGCGTATCTCGAAGCGTTCCATTTCGAACATGGCGAAGTTGCAGTGGACGATGTTATCCAACTGCGTGGAAGCGGTCGCTGACGGAGGCACGATAGTTTACTGCACCTGCAGCGTTACAGTGGAGGAGAACGAGATGATCATTGAACGCTTCTTGAAGCTGAATCCCGACTTCAAGCCGGTTGAACCGAGTCCGTGGCTCGGAGTCCCTGCACTTCGAAGCCAATCATTCGGCCAACGCCTCTACCCCAATCTCCACCGGAGTAACGGTTTCTTCGTAGCAAAACTGCAGGCTAGTGCTTGATCGGATCGCTGAGACTGCAGCCTAGCTAGCTTTTGCGTGAGCGCTTAGGATCTCAAATAGGGTCTTGGCGGCTTGGATCGCGGTGGTTCCGTTGTCGTAGATTGGTGTGACTTCCACGAGGTCTGCACAGATTAGGCGCGTGTCAACCAGTCCATAGATTAGGTCCAGTAACGTCTGCGTGGTCAATCCTTCGGGTTCTGGATTCTGGACGCCGGGAGCGAAAGCGGGATCTAAGACGTCCATGTCAACCGTTAGATACGTATGCTCGCATTCCGAGAGTGCTTTCGAGATCGCCCTCCCCGTCTCTCTCACTCCTTCTTCCTGGATTCTGCGGGTTGAGTAGAGCTCTATTCCCTCCCCTTCAGCGTAGGTGAGTTCTTCTCTGCATGCAGCCCGTGAACCGATCAACACGATCTTCTTCGGCTTCAACTCCTCATTCAGCCTTCGCAGAAACGTGGTGTGGCTAATTGTCAGATCTTGATAGCAGTCTCGCAGGTCCAAGTGGGCGTCAAAGTCTATTATTGCGAGATTCTCCGCAGAAGCGCCTTGGGCTGCGCCCAGCGTGAGTGTATGCTCTCCCCCAATCAATATCGGCAGCTTCTCTGCTTTCACCAGCCTGTTTACGGTGAATGCAACACGTTCCAGGGTCTTACTTACATCCTGACTCACATGAAGATCGCCGACGTCATGGATCTGTAGGTCTTCCACATCGATCCCACCTCGGAAACTGTAGGTTTCTAGGTTTGCCGATGCTTCTCTGATGGCGTTCGGTGCAAACCTCGCCCCAGGTCTATACGAGCTTGTGAAGTCGAATGGCACCCCAACGACCACGTAACGAGCCTTTTCGTAGGGC
This sequence comes from Candidatus Bathyarchaeota archaeon, assembly GCA_020345645.1. Classification (GTDB taxonomy): domain Archaea; phylum Thermoproteota; class Bathyarchaeia; order Bathyarchaeales; family SOJC01; genus JAGLZJ01. Next base: position 1,268,131 of record CP070765.1, read on the forward strand.
GTTTGATGACCGCTGAAGATGTTCGATTGAGATGTGTGAAAATGGTAGTCGCTCATTCACGTGCCCACAGGATTCAACGCTAGAGACGAGTATAGCTTTTACGTGCCCGAAGGGGGCTGGGAGTGTAAGTTCCTATCGAGAACCATTCTGCTAAAGAGAAGGAGAAGTTGGAAGCAGAAGACCCTGAACTTACACCCGAACTATTTCTGGGTCGAAATTTGTTTAAAAGGACTGTAGTAAAAATGTTCTATGAAAAGACCGTGCACGGACCCATGGTAGTCCACTAGGAATCAGGAACCTTTCAGCCTTCCACAAACGCTTTAACCCGTCGCACCCCTTCAACAATCTCGTCTTTCGCTGTGGCATAGCTGAATCTTATGTATTCGTCAGTTTGACCCGGGTTCTTCTCTCCGAAATGAATGTCAGCCAAGCACGCGACTCCTTTATTCAACAACATTTCCCTGAATTCTTCAGATGACTCTGCTCCGACTTTTCTACAGGCTCGGGTGACATTTGGCCAAACGTAGAAGGCGCCGCCTGGGCTCAGGCACCGAATTCCATCAATGTCATTCAGTAATCCTACTATCAGATCCCGCCTTTCTCGGAAGCTCTGTGCCATCTTTTCCGATTCGTCCTGTGGACCATTTAGGGCTTCGACAACAGCCCATTGGGTCGGCTGGTTGGCGCAACTGTCGGTGTTCGTCATCCACCGGGCGAAATGGAGGGCCAACGTCTTGTTCGCAGCGTAGCCTAATCGCCAGCCGGTCATTGCATACGATTTGGAGACGCAGTCAACCATGATCGTTCGATCAAGCATCCCTTCGATCGAGGCAATCGATTGGAAAGGTGCATCGTAGGCTAACGTAGAGTACACTTCATCCGAGTAAACCCAGAAGTCATGATCCCTCGCGAGGTCTGCAATCGCCTTCAGGCCGTCCCGCTTCAGCACTCCCCCCGTAGGGTTCTGAGGGGAGTTGATTATCAGCATCTTGGTTTTCGAGGTTATCCGCTGCTTCAGATCTTCCATATCAAAGGCGAATTCCTTGGCTTCCACCAGTGGAAGCGGAACCGGCTTTGCACCATGAGCAACAATCTGACTTTGATAGATGGGGAACCCAGGGTTGGGGTAAATGACCTCGTCGCCTACTCCATAGTCCGTTGTGCACAGAATACTCCAATAGATGAAGGGCTTGCCGCCACACGCTACCGCGATGTGTTCAGGTTTTATGTCGACGCCTCGTGTTCTACTGAACCTATTTGCTGCAGCAGTGCGCAGTTCAAGAATACCGGCTGAAGGCGTATACCCTGTCTTACCATCGTTCACTGCTTTGATTGCAGCTCGCTTAATATTCTCGGGTGTGTCAAAA
>CP070765.1:1269597-1272313 GCA_020345645.1 Candidatus Bathyarchaeota archaeon
AAAACGAGGCGAGAGGTTTCACGAATTCATCTTGGAGAAACATCACCTTCACGAATTAGGTGGCACTACTTTCTCAGAGCGCTTCCTGGATTCATCAGCCTCTGTGGAGGCGGAAATATGGGGAAAACTGTAGAATCGTATCGAAGAGCTTTGGATAAAGAGCTGAGAAAGTGGAGTGGGTTCAAAAAGGCCCTGCGAAGAGAGCACCGCGAGGCGTTTGAAAACATGATGAACGCCTGCAGAAACTATGCTTCAGCCGGAAGCAACGCCACACGCCCCATACTATTTGAACCAATGGTAATCTCAATCCTTCTCCACCACCAGAGAGCGTTGACCCGAATCGAGAAGGAACTTGATGCAGCGAGAGAACAACGGATCCACCCTTGAACATGCCAAAGGCTGGATATTCGATCTCTATCCTTCAGCGAGAGGACAGATGACTGTCTGGGTCATCTGCGAGAACGGTGAACGACTTCGTTTGCTTGACGAGTTCAAGCCGAAGATCTATGTTTCAGGCACAGAAAAACATCTGGAAAGACTTTCTAGTCAGTTGTGCTTGAGTAGAGACGTCAAATCAGTAGACGATGCCTCGGGAAACGTCAAATTCAGCTATGCATCGAAATCATCAATCCTCGAGGTCATTCTAGAGGACTGCAGGAAGATTCCACTCGTTACACGACAGATCCTCGAAACGGGCGGATACCTGCAATTTCAAGTTCACAACTGCGATTTAGAGCACACTCAAGCCTACCTGTATGAGCGAAATATCTTTCCGCTAGCTTTCACTGAAGTAGAAATTGGGAAGCAGAAGCTTCAGTTCCATCTTCATGACGCAGTGGAAAGCATTCAGTATTCAATTCCACCCCTGCGAATCATGAAGGTCAGCGTCGCCGTTGCACACAGAAACAAAGTCGCAAGCTTCAACGACCCCGTCGATGAAATATGGGTCTCAACGGAAGACTCGCGTGAAAAGCATTTCAACTCTGGCAACGAGAGAGAGAAGCTACGCCAATTCATCAATGAAGTTCTCGTAGTGGATCCCGACATCCTCCTGACGAACGGGGGTGACGCTCATACGCTCCCTTATCTTGCACAGAGAGCATCAGTCCACGGGATCTCACAGGAATTCGTTCTAAGTAGGGAGAACATCCCTCTTCTCACAGATCGGAAACAGGGAACGAGCTTCTTCTCCTACGGCAGAACCTACTATCGGGCTCCAACACGAAGACTCTATGGCAGAGTCCACGTTGACTTGAAGAACATCTTCATTAAAGAAAGCGGTTTAGACGGGATTTTCGAGATTGCACGGACCTGCCGCGTGCCCCTGCATCGAGCCTCCCGCTCCTCCATAGGCTCAAGCATGACGTCTCTTCAGTTTCACCAAGCGGTGCAAGATAGGGTGTTGATTCCACGAAACAAAGACTTGCCTGAATCCTTCAAGTCAGCTTATGAACTTCTCGTAGGAGACCGCGGAGGCTTCGTCTACGAGCCGATCGTCGGAGTTCATGATGAGGTGGGAGAAGTAGACTTCTCTTCAATGTACCCCGCTCTGATGGCTCAGAAGAACATCTCAGCTGAGACCGTCCTCTGCAAGTGTTGTCCAGACTCACAGCTACGCGTCTCGGAGCTGAACTACAACATCTGCGAGAAACACAGCGGAATTGTACCCAAGACGCTGAAGCTCACACTAGAGAAAAGACTGCAATACAAACGGCTGAAGAAAGCGGCGAAAACCCTCGAACTGAAGGAAACATACGAAAGACGCCAAGCAGCCTTGAAATGGGTTCTAGTAACGTGTTTTGGCTACCTAGGATACAGGAACTCAAAATTCGGAACTGTTGATGGCCACATCGGCGTGTGTGCCTTTGGCAGAGACGTTTTTCTGAAAACGGTGCACCTAGCTGAACAGCGAGGGTTCAACGTCATCCATGGCATCGTTGACGCCCTCTGGCTGAAAAAGGAAGGCGCACAAACCCGTGAATTCACCGATTTCTGCAACGAAGTAACTGAAGAATACAGAGTGCCACTGAATTTCGTAGGACGCTACAAATGGATAGTGTTCCTTCCCTCGAAAGTCCACGCAAACGTCCCAGTATTGAATCGCTACTATGGAGTAAAAGAAGATGGAGAAATCAAAGTCAGAGGCATTGAGGTAAGAAGGAGGGACACGCCGCAGATCCTGCACGATGCCCAGCTGGAGATGATCAAGGTTCTGGCGACAGCACGAAACGCTGAAGCCTTCAGACAGAAAATCCCTGACGCTCTGGACGTAGTGAAGAAGTACCGGAAAAGAATACTGGAGAGGGAAGTCCCAACTCAAGATCTCGTCGTCTCAAAACGTCTATCAAAGGATCCTGAAACGTATCACGCGCACGTGAGTCAACGGATCGCCGCTAAACAGCTGCGAAGAGCAGGGATCGAAGCCCCCGCCGGCAAAACCGTCCGATTCATCTACACGGATGTAGCGAACCGACGTTACGAACGAAGAGTGAGAGCAGAAGCATTAATTGAGACGGGAACAAAAGCCGACGTCAAAAAATACGTTCTTCTTCTGTATTCCGCCGCCTTCAATATCCTAAACCCGTTCGGCTATTCAGTTGATAGAATCAGAGAGATCGTGGCAGGTTATCGAAGAACGGAGCTACCTCACTTCTGCCATGCATCGACTTCTGCAGCCTGAGTTCTTACAGCTTGCACTCTCTTCCATACTCGACAT
>CP070765.1:1272413-1286777 GCA_020345645.1 Candidatus Bathyarchaeota archaeon
GCACGCCACGTCTTCGGCCTCGCAAAAGCGTTGGTTAAGAAAGGGCACGAAGTCGGCGTCGTGACACTCGATTTTCCAGGAACCCCGGACTACGAAGAGATCGACGGAGTGAGAATCTACCGCTCCAAAACTGAAATCGGGCACCCGAACTTCTTAACCTGGACCTTCCTCTTCAACCACTTCCTAGAAAAGCGCCTAGCTGTAGCTCACAGAGACATGGACTTCGACCTAATCCACATCCATGACTGGCTTGTCGCGCCGGCAGGCATCGCCTTTAAGCACCTCATCCAGAGACCACTCGTCTCCACGATGCACAGTACCGAACATGGCCGATCGACCCTGCACGGTCCCGACTCGTACATGATCGATGGATTGGAGTGGTGGGCGTGCTATGAAGCAGACCGCATCGTCGTCACAAGCAACTCCATGCTGGGAGAGGTCTGCGGACACTTCCACGTGCCCCGAGAGAAGACAGATGTCGTGCCAAACGGGATCGACGTGGAGAAATACGACCTCGACATCGACAGATGGGGCACACGAAGACGCTACGGTGTAGGCGACCACGACAAGTTGGTCCTCTTCGTCGGACGCTTAGTCCCGCAGAAAGGAATCGAGTACTTGATCCGCACCGCACCACGAATCGGCTGGCGGTTCCCCGAATCCCGATTCGTCATCGTCGGGGACGGTTGGATGCGAAGCCACTTAGAGTGGTTAGCGAACCAGACGGGGCAACGATGGAGAATAAACTTCACAGGCTTCATTCCCGACCACGAGTTGGTCGCCTTGACGAAGGGCGGTGACGTAATGGTCGTACCGTCAGTCTATGAACCCTTCGGAATCGTGGCTCTAGAAGCGATGGCCGCACAGGTCCCCGTCGTAGCGAGTCAGGTAGGAGGGTTGGCAGAAGTAGTAGAGCACGATAGAACCGGAGTCTACGTGTACCCCCGAAGCCCTGATTCAATTGCGTGGGGAGTCGAACGCGTCCTTTCAGATCAAGGGTTCAGAGATTGGATCGTGAAGAATGCGTATGAGACCGTGACGCAGAGATTCAGTTGGCAGGCTGTCGCGACTCAAACTGCTGAAGTTTATAAGAAAGCCATGGAAAGTGAATATTCATGAGTGGTTACCCTTCCGTCACCCCATCCAGCAAGGTGCCTGAGGAATTCCTATTCCTATGTATGCTTCACAATATCGGTGCTATCAATACGGAGAGAGCCATAACCATCGAAGAGATTGCGAAGTGGACGGAGAGGGAGACAGGTGAGATCCAATACAACCTCACTAAACTTGAGGAACTCGGGTACGTGGCCGCGATACATGAGAGCACCGTAGACAGGTTCCATGTCTCACCGTCAGGAATCAGGAAAGTCCTGACGCTTTACAGCTGACAGATTCAATGATTAGAAGAGGGTTTTCAGTTCCCTCAGGATGCCCCTACGGGCCATGTACAGGTTGATTCTTCGCTTGAGCCGGTTCCGCGCGAACATACCTTGAAGCCTTCTCTTCCAGGAACCGTAGAAGCTCCTGTAACATTCGTACAGTTCTTCTTGGACTTCATTTATCGTCATCGTTTCCGTAGGCATGATAGCGTGGGCCATATCGTAGTGGGCGAGATTATGGTCTTCGATCCACCCGTTTCGGTCAGCTTCTTCGTAGATTTCAGTGCCGGGGAAGGGCGTGAGGACCGTGAAGATCACGAAGTCGGGATCCAACTCGTTCACGAATTGTCGCAACTCAGCGATGTGTGCTGAGGTATCGCTTCGTTCACCAATGATGAACATCACGTGAGCGAAGATGTCATGTGCCCTCAACAGTCGAACCGCCTTCTTCGCTGCTTCTCGTGAAATGTTCTTCCTAAACTTCGTTAACGTGGACGGGTGCGAACTCTCCACACCGACCATCACCCATTGAAGCCCAGCCTTCTTAAGCGTTGGAAACGCGGCTTCATTTCGGAGGACGTCGTCACACCGCATCTGCAGAAACCATGACATGTCGTCGCCTACCTGGTGTTGAAGCAGTTCATCACCCAATTGCTTAGCCCGGTCGCCGGATCCGAAGTTGTCGTCGGTCAACCAGATGAATCGACTTCCGTAGTTCTGATAACAGTACTCCATCTCATCCGCAATCCGCTTCGGAGACTTAACTCGCCAAGAACCTCTCCAGTGCCGCCATTGAGTACAAAAGGTGCAACTGTGAGCACACCCCCGTGAACCTTCAATCAGAGCATACGGGTTGTTATGACCAGCCATCGCCGCGAAGTGGTATTTCCGAACATTATCTTTTACGAGGTGGTACCCAGGCAGCGGAAGCCGCTCGAGATCTTTAATGAACGGTCGCTCAGGGTTATGGACTATTCGTCCATCAGCCCTGTATGAAGCACCCTTCAAGTTGGAGAGAGTGGACTTCGACGGATCTCTTGCAAGTTCTGCAAGGGTCACTTCGCCTTCACCCCGAACAATCACGTCGATTTCAGGGTATGTCTCAAGGCTCTTCTGAGCAGTAGCCGTGAAGTGCTGACCGCCTGCAACAGTCAGTATGCTAGGGTCAAGCTTCTTAGCGAGTTCCAGCGTTCGAGCCACTACGTATGTGTTGCAGGTTGAGAGGGCGCTGGAGGCGACAATGTCAGGGTGATAGACCTCGATCCGAGTTGCCAACTCCCGCCATTCAACCTGCTCTGCATTGCAGTCGATAACCGCAACATCAATAGATTCAACCTCCTGCTCCAAGTAAGCACCGAGTTGGATGATACCGAAAGGTGGAGGAAGGTATTCCCCCATTACAAACCAGACATCTTTCGGCGGTTCCACAAAGAGAACTTTCGTAGGCATCCAATTCAACCTGTGCTAGGCAACTAGGAGCTGTCAACTGTTACATATTTTACGGTTAATGTGCAAGCACTCTCAACCGTGCAAAGCTAAGAAACTTGTTTCTATCTCGTCACCAAGGTCGATAATAGCACATTGATTGTGTCGGGTGGGTCCTGGGTTAACGATGACCGAGGGTCCAATCTTGTCTAGACCACTGGCTTCATGGATGTGACCACACAATACTAGCACGGGGCACTTCGCCTCCACGAATCTCCTTACGCTACTGCTTCCTACATGTTCACCACTCGAGGTCAGGTCTAAACGCGTATCTCGAGGCGGAGAATGCGAAACTAAGACTGGTCGTGACGTTTTACCATTACGTGAACATTGATCGAAACCACGGTGGAGAAGGAGATCAATCTCACCCTCACCAAGTTCAAACGGAGTGCGAAAAGGAGTGGGAGGAGAGCCGCCTACTCCAAAGAAAGGAACACCCTGAACTTTTGCGCAAGTACCGTGAATACATGTTGCGTGACCCATTTCTTCATGGGCTAACTGAGGAGGATCGCAGTTCCCAGGCACGTAAAGCACCGGAAGCTCAGTCTTCGAAAGAAGAGCAAGGAGCCTCTTCGCCTCCTCTACTGATCCGAAGTGCGTCACGTCTCCACAGATTATGGCCAAGTCCATCGTAGGCTCCGCCATCTTTGCTGCAGCATGACTGAAAGCCTGAGAGCTTCCATGGAAATCGGATAAGACGAGTATCTTCACAGAACATATCACCGCCTGTTGAGATGAAGAATCAACCTAAAGTGTTTTCGTGTAACCGATTCTTCGTATTTATCCTAATCAAGCATCACAGTCAATCACGTACCGTCTGAGACAAAAGATCGGCCTTTGCTACTGCAGAAAAACGAGTTTCCCGTAAAGCTATTTAGCTCCTGCTCCGACTAGTCACGAACCGAGAGTGTAGGAAGGGGATCTGGTGTCGAAAGGATTAACGTACGCGGACACTGGAGTCGACCGTGAACTACGAAAAACGGCGAAGAACGCTTTGAAAACGTTGGAAGAGACGTACCGGTTCAGTGTGAATGGAGAGGTTCTGCAACTCCCGTACGGGAACATCTTCCCTCATCGAGAGGGTTATCTTGACCTCGCTGTTGAAGGCGTTGGAACTAAAGTCCTTCTTGCACAGTTAGCGGACAAATTCGACACGATCGGAGTTGACGCCGTGGCCATGGCAGTTAACGATACGATACGGTCAGGGGCAACTCCACTCGCCATTGTGGACAACATCCACACGCAGAGATCAGATCCAACGCTGGTAGAAGCACTATTCAAAGGATTGGTGACCGGGGCAATGGAAGCACAATGCATCATCGCAGGCGGAGAAATCGGCGACGTCGCAGACATCATCAAGGGAACACAAGCCACTAAAGGTTTTGATCTGATAGTAGCGTGCATCGGTGAAGTCGCCAAGGAGCACGTGATCCATGGCAACTCCATAACTCCAGGCGACGTCGTGATTGGACTCCGAAGTACAGGTCTCCACAGTAACGGCATCACATTAGTCAGGCGAACCCTCTTCAAAGAATGGGGCGGAAGATTCGATCCATTCGACGTTCCAGAATACTTGGACAGAGAACTGATCTATGAAGCCCTTGAACCAACTAAGATCTACGTGAAAGCTTTTGCAGAGGTGATGAAGACCCAGAACGTAAAAGGGGCAGTTCATGTCACCGGAGACGCCTACCTGAAGTTCAACAGATTGATGCAGTTCTCCCCTGGAATCGGATTCATGTTCCATAACTTCAAGCCACAGCCTATCTTCGACCTCGTACGGGAGACAGCGGAAGCGACTGAGAAGGTTCAATGGACTGAGATGTTCAAGACGTTTAACATGGGATGGGGGTTCGCTATCGTCGTCGACAAGGTGAGTGCTGACGACGTGCTGAGAATCCTCGAGAAGAGGGGGACAGAGTCCGAGGTCATTGGAGAAGTCACATCACGAAAGGAAATCGTTGTTGAATTCCGGGGAGAAACCCTCGTCCTTTAAGGCAAGAACATTTATATTTTTATTTAAATTTCGCGTACAAAAGGCTTAAATTTTTAACTGTTTTTTATCTTCAACCATGCAGCACTGGAAAGCACGCGTCGAAATCAGTCTCAAACCAGGTCACGTCGACCCCGAAGGAGAAACAACCTGCCAATCCCTCCGAGACCTCACCTACCCTGTTAAAAGCGTAGCCGTCAGCAAGATCTACACAATCACGCTGGAAGCCGAAGCTCAGGCAGACGCGGAGTCGCAGATCAAAGAAATCTGCCAGAGACTCCTAGCCAACCCAACCAAAGACGACTTCACCTATCAGGTCGCGGAAGCCAAATGAACCTCACCGAGGTCGCAGACACCGTAGAAGACTCCGGAGCACTCCGAATCCACATCATAAACGCCACTGAAAACCAACTCCAAAGAATCAGCAGTCAACTCAAACTCGGATTAAACCCAACCGAGATGAAAACAGTACAAGCTTACTTCACGAAACAGGGAAGAAACCCAACAGACCTTGAACTCCAAACCGTGGGACAGACCTGGTCAGAACACTGCTTCCACAAAGTCTTCAAAGGAACAATCCACACACCGGAAGGAAAAATCCGGAGTCTGCTGAAAACCTACATCAGTCGAGTCACGCGAGAACTGAACCCACCATGGTGCATATCCGTCTTCGAAGACAACGCCGGCATTATAGAGTTCAACAAGGACTATGCTATCGCCGCGAAGGTTGAAACCCATAACCACCCATCAGCGATAGAGCCCTTCGGAGGTGCAGCCACAGGAGTTGGAGGCGTCATCAGAGACGTCTTAGGAGTGTGGGCTGATCCCATAGCCTGCACTGACGTCTTAGGATTCGGTCCCCTCGACTTCAACCACGAAAACCTACCACCAGGAGTCAAGCACCCCATGTACCTTTTCAGAGGAGTCACTGCCGGCATCGGATGCTATGGAAACAATATGGGGATTCCGACGGTAAACGGTGCAATATACTTTGACGAAAGCTACGTGGGTAACGTGGTAGTCTACTGCGGATGTATCGGCTTCCTCCCGAAGACGAAGTACGCTCAAAACGCGCAAAAGGGCGATATTCTTCTCTTGGCAGGGGGACGAACCGGGCGAGACGGCATCCATGGAGTCACATTCGCGTCAACCGAGTTAACGAAAGAGTCTGAAGAAGCGTCGCGACCCGCAGTTCAAATCGCGAATCCTATTGAAGAAGAAAAACTGAAACGTGCGATCATCAGGATCCGTGATCGCAGTCTCGGTTCCGGGATTACTGACCTTGGAGGGGGAGGATTATCGAGCGCTATCGGAGAAATGGCCCGTCGATTCCGATGCGGAGCACACATACGCCTCGATGCTGTTCCCCTGAGACAACGTGGCCTGGCACCTTGGGAGATTTACATTTCTGAATCGCAGGAGAGAATGCTGCTTCTCATTCCACCGGAGAACGCGAAAGCTGTGCTGGAAGTCTTCGACGAGGAAGACGTTGAAGCGACGCCAATCGGAGAATTGACGGAAGACGGGAAACTGAAAATAGTCTCAAAAGGAGTCGAAGTAGCCAATCTAGACATCACATTCCTTTTCGCTCCGCCTCCAGTTGAACGTATAGCGACTTACGATGAAAGTCAACATGAGGATGCTACTCCACCAGAATCACATGACCTGGAGAAGTCACTTGTCCGCCTATTAGCATCATCCGATATTGCTAGCCGGGAAGCAGTCGTCCGCACATATGATCACGAGGTCCAAGGGCACACAGTCCTCAAGCCATTGCATGGAGAGTTTGGAGGACCAAACGATGCTGCAGTGATCAAGCCCCTCGATGAAAGTTGGAGAGGGCTTGTGATCTCGTGCGGTATGAATCCGCAATACGGGAAAGTTGCCACGTATCGGATGGCCACCTCAGCGGTAGATGAAGCGATCCGGAACAACACTGCAGTGGGGGGACGACGAATTGCCTTGCTTGATAATTTCACGTGGGGGAACCCTGAGAAGCCGGATAGATTGGGAAGTCTTGTCCAAGCTTGTAAAGGCTGCTACGACTCAGCGAAGAATTTCATGACACCATTCATCTCGGGTAAAGACAGCCTCTATAACGAATCTCCGCTGGGTCCAATCACGCCAACCCTCCTGATAACCGCTATCGGCATCATACCGGACATTCGAAACGCGATTTCTCTGGATCTCAAGGTCCCTGGAAACCCAGTATACATCGTAGGGCAGACCTTTCGAGAGCTCGGTGGCTCACAGTACTTCAGACTAAAGGGAATCCGTGGCGGTTCCGTCCCCGAAGTTAGATTTCCGCAAGCCAAGGACATAATGGACACCATAGTCGAAGCAATCGACAGAAGACTCGTGGTGGCTTGCCACGATATCTCAGAAGGAGGATTGGCAGTTGCCGCAGCAGAGATGGCGTTCAGTGGCAGAGGCGGTCTGAGCCTTGACCTGAAGGATGTTCCTAGGGAAAAGACCGTCAACCGGAATGATCTTCTCTTGTTTTCAGAATCAAATAGTCGACTCCTTGTCGAGGTCCCAGAGAAACACGCGAAGGAGTTCGAGTCAATCGTCACCGATGTACCTCACGCTTCTATCGGTCGAGTGCTCAAAGATGACAACTTTCTCGTTAAGGGGCTCCAAGGTCGTCCTTTAGTTACAGCAGATACACGGGAGCTTCTAGCTCGATGGAACATGGGGTCGGAGGGAGGACGATGAACCGAGACGAGATACGTGTCTGCATACTCAGGGTTGCTGGTACCAATTGCGATAGAGAAACAAAAACTGCTTTGCAAGACGTTGGAATGACTGCTGAAGTTGTACATTTCAAACAACTCTCAACGAAAGAGAACCTGATGGAGTACGACATGCTCGTTGTTCCAGGAGGATTCTCACATGGTGACTACGTCCGTGCTGGTGCGATCTGGGGGAAAAAACTCATGGCTACGATGGGGAAGGATATCCGAAGATTCATGGATGAAGGACGCCCGATCCTCGGAATATGCAACGGTTTTCAGGTCTTGATTGAAGCAGGTCTCCTTCCACAATCACAGGGCGTGAGTCGGTTTCCTGAAGCCGCACTGGCTTCGAACTCACCGTCAGGATACAATTGCAGGTGGGTCTATCTGAGACTCGAAACCGCAAACACCAGCATCTTCACCAAGCGGATTCTCAAGAGAACTCTAAGAATCCCGGTTGCACATGCTGAAGGACGTTTCCTTTTCGAAGGAAAGAAAGCCGATAGGCAGCTTGAAGAACTGATCAACAACAGACAACTCGTCTTTAGATACTGTCACGAAGACGGAGAGTATGCTGATGGAAAGTATCCTATAAATCCAAATGGTTCACTATACGACATTGCTGGAATCTGCAGTCCATGTGGTACTGTCTTCGGTTTGATGCCGCATCCCGAAAGAGCATATTTTGGATGGCAATCGCCGAACTGGACGATGGAAACTGGAAAGGAACCCGCACCGTATGGTGATGGCGGATTATTGTTCGAGTCAGCTGCAGAATACCTCGAGAAGAAGTTCTAACCACTGATTTATCTACTACTGAACACTTTGAATGCTCATTGTAGTACTTCGTTAAGTTGATCGCTTGTAGGCAGTCCTGTTGTTGCCCCTAATTCTGTTATGCATTTAGAGGCAACCCAGTTGCCCAGTCTTGCACAATCTGTGAGACTTTTCTTCTTCACAAGACCATATAGAAAACCTGCGTTCCACGCGTCCCCAGCCCCTGTAGTGTCAACAACGGGCATCCGAGGAGCTCCAAGTTCAACGTCCTCGTGACCGTCAGTAACGTAACAGCCCTGCTTCCCCAGTTTCACTCCGACTACCTTGACACCTACTTCAATCAGTTTCTGAGCCCCATCGCGATACTCTTCACCGGCAAGCAGCCTAAGTTCAGTCGCATTCGGAAGGACTGCGAAGGCGTGTCGCATGATAGGGGCTAAGGAAGCTAATCCTCTCTTGGCGTAGAACATTCCTGGATCAAGGCTCACCAAGACGTGGTCCGGTAACTGCTGGATGAGTGCGAGTTGACTTTGGAAGGAGGTTTCGCCGACAAAGGAAGTTAGATGAAGGAAGCGAGTTTCATGGACGTAGTCTACGTCAATCTCGCTTAGGCGAATGTCATCGTTGACACCTGGATCCACGTAAAGTGCGCGGTCGCCTTCTTCGCCGACGAAATCCATAGTTGTACCTGTCCGTCCATCTTTCTCCACGATGATGCCTGCTGTGTCCACAGCTTCTCCTTGAAGATTGTTAACGAGTAGCTGTCCTTCGCGGTCATCAGCTACTTTGCCGATGTATCCAGTGTTTACCCCAAGGCGGGTCAAGCCGATAATTGTGTTAGCCGCGGATCCACCGCAGGACTCCTTTGAGCCAGTTATGAAGCTTTCTTCGTCACCAGTCGCTATCTCATTCACTTGAAAAAGCCGGTCAACATTGAGAGCTCCAAATCCAACAGCATCAAACTTCAAGACGAGAAACCTCGGAGTTCCTCTGAGTTCTGGCAGAGGGAGAACGGAAAAATCTTGACTTCAGCATCAAGCCACTAACCAAACCGTTGAAGTGTACAGGATGATGTACCTATATAAAATCTCATCACTGAGAGACTTAGCTAAGTGTAGAGTAAGGTTGAGGAGGAGAAAGGAGAAACGAGGGAAGAAACAGGAGATGAAAATGCAGTTCCTCCCCAACCCCACAAAGATAAGTTATGCGTAAAAGTAAATAAACTTTACGCCTACACCCGATACCTAACGCATTTTTGCATAACTTATGCATAGTTTCCTGATTGTTGTCAAATAGCACAGAAACATTGTACTTTCCACAGGTTTTTATGTCTCGAGTGCAGTTAGGAAGCACACACGAAAGTGGGTCACATGGAATTGAAAGGAAGTCAAACTGAGAAGAACTTGCTCGCAGCCTTCGCTGGTGAATCTCAAGCTAGAAACCGATACACATTCTTCGCAAGCGTTGCTAAGAAAGAAGGATTTGAGCAGATCTCAGACATCTTTCAAGAGACAGCTGGAAACGAAAAAGAACATGCAGAACTATTCTTCAAACTCCTGAAAGGAGGAGAGGCAGAGATCCAAGCCGCTTACCCAGCAGGAATCATCGGATCAACATTAGCGAATCTGAATGCAGCCGCCGAAGGAGAAAAACTGGAGTGGGGAACGTTATACCCCAACTTTGCTGAAGTAGCTGACAAGGAAGGATTCAAAGAAGTAGCAACAACCTTCCGCATGGTCGCGAAAGTTGAGAAGAATCATGAAATTCGGTATCGCAAACTCGCATCCAATGTTGAAAAGCGACGAGTGTTCAAGCGAGAAGCACCAATCCTATGGAAATGCAGAAACTGCGGACACATTCTAGAAGATGCTGAAGTCCCGGATAAATGCCCCGTCTGCGACCACGACAGAGCCTATTTCGAAGTCTGGTGCGAAAACTACTGAATCGAAGCACGTTCTAAAGTAGGTCACGAAGCCAGATCTTCTCTTTCCCTAATATTCCGCCATAGTTACCTGCGGATATCAAGTGTACTCCTTGAACAGTCCGAATGGCTTCAATGCCCAGCTTCATCGCTTCCATAACTGCCTCCAGTGAAACACCATTAATGACGACTTCAGGGATATACGTGACTCCGTCTGGAACAGCTGATTCCTTCTTCAACCTCGCTTTTAGTGAAGGACAATATGGGTGATTCGTCGTGGGTCCGATCGAAGGATACTTCGTTTCAGGTTTCGAGCCTGCTGAGCAGACGCCAAATGGGGCGATGACGCCCCGCACAGCGTTTATTGCGTCAAGAGCCTTCTTCCCAGCTGTAATCACCGATTCCTTCGTCGTACACATGTACCAGAAGTTAGCACCCATGATTCCCTTCGCGTAACCGAGACGCCGTTCAATCACAAAATCTGGAACCATCAAAGGAACAATGATGACATTACGACCGTGCCGAAGTTCCTCCCACTCATACCCATCGCCGCAGTGACCAACACGATCCATCATGTCGAGTTCTCCAATTGCCTGGATTGAAGCGTCAAACAATGCTGTGAAAGGTTTAACGAGGATATCCTGTCTAATCCTGATCGATAATTCAGCTTCGAACCGGTCTACCGATTCTTCAATCGGCTTTTTCTCGTCAATTCCGCTCCAGAATTGGAGAACTGCACCTTGGCGACCATCGGGTGTGTTCGCTGAATTCAACCATTCTTCGACTCCACCTTCTGTTCGACCCACCACAATTGAAGGCGTAGCTGTCGAGTGTTCAGCGGCTTCGAGTAGAATCTCATGGTTCTCAGCGGTTACAATCACCCTACAATAAAGCCCTTCAAAGGTTTCTGCATACGTGTTTTCGACTTCAGCTTTCAAATAATTCACCCCAAGTCTCCGATCTTAATCCCACGCACACTCTTCCTAAAGCTACTGCTTTCTTGAGCGATTTTCTGAACGTTCGCTGGGTTAGGTCTCCGTATAACGGAGGTTTGAATCAGAGGACGCAGATCCTTCGTTAACCGATTAATGCCATATTCCTGAGGGTCTAGAGTGGGGAAATCCTCCGCGATCTCAAGAAGACGCCCACGCCCCCAATTGTGAAACGCTTGTGTCAAGGCTACCATCACGGAAGTGTCCTTCGATAGGACCACTAGGTCTGCTACCTCCACAGCAAAAGCGTTTCCATTGAAGGATACAGCGAGTCCACCTCCAGCTTTCACCAACCTAAGGGCTTCCACATCAGTAATGCTATCACCCACGTAGACTACATCGCTAATCTCACTACGAGTCTCAGTAATGATCTGCCGAACTGCAGTAGCTTTTTGGCGCCCTCCCATCACCTGGATACTGCTAACTACATCGCTTGAGGGCATTTGTGCAATCTCTTCACCGAAAATCGAGTCTAAGCGTGCAATCACCTGTTGTTCCTCAAGGGAGAAGTCGCTCATCTGTTGGGTTATGTCGACCTCAAGGAGAGGCATTTCGCAGATCTCTTGCCCGAATCGTTTGATCGCTGTTTCTTCCGCTTCGCTTAGGGAGATCGCGTCAAATGCCAGTTCTGTGCAGTAGGTGTTCTGGAATGGAAAGCGTATCGCGCTACACAACGCTTCTACATAATGGCGGTAACTCGTGCTGATTATGTAGCTAGGCATCTTCGCGGATAAGTACTGCAGAGTGTCGATGGCACTAGGCATCAGGGTAATGTTTCTTTCAGAATACGCTCTAATCATCGCATCAGTAGCCCCATATGATCGGAGAAAAGGTACGATGAGCTTCAGAGTGTTACCGGCATCGTAGCCACCTCTCTTCAGAACGTAAGCTAGGACGTCATCATATCTACTTAATTGGGTGAAAAGGCGCTCTCCCTGTGGTATAAATTCCTTTGCCACTTCGAAGGCGTTATCATTCTTAGAAATAGGACCTTCACAGTCTGTGACAAAGAGGTGCTTAGGTTCCGCCAATCGTCTTCTGCCTCAATTCATCCATGTGCAGGATACTTCGTTGGATGTGGGTCTCGTGTGCAATGTCTCGTCGACTCCAAAGGGCACCTCCCTCAATTGCGTCGATGCCCAGGAAAGCTTGTTCTCGTGCGTGGGCAATCGTGTCCCCGACTGCAACTACAGCAACGGACCGTGAAGATAAAGGATAGCTACCGTCATCTCGGAGTTCTACGGCTGCAGGAAAGACGCGGATCTTTCCGCGGGTTTTTTTCTCCAGTTGGGCAATTTTTTCCAAGTTGAGCGGTGTATCAACCACTTCTGAAGCTATTTTTTCAGGGAAGACATCACGGTATCCTCCGTAGGAAGGAGGAGCCTTGTAAACAGCGACTGACGCATTCCTGTGGAAGGCTACTCTCGTGAGGTTACCTTCTATCACCTTGTAGCAGATGTTGGCGAAGTCATCTTTGAGTAGATGTAAGATGTTTAGAATTTCGGGGTCGCCAGGTCTACTATTATTTTCCAGAATCTTGGGTCCATCAGACGTATGGATGAAGGCAGTGTAGAATGGAAAACCTCGCAATTCATTGACATCGATGCCCTTCTTCATTTCGTTGAAGATTCGATTGACGATTGCCAGTTCCTCTTCTTGATCCTTCTGTGTCAGGAAGGGCAGGACCATTTTTTCACTGCTATAAGATCCCATGCCACCGGTGTTGGGTCCTCGGTCACCTTCGAAGGCGCGTTTATAGTCTCGAGTCTCAGGAAGACGTACTAAGTTTTTTCCGTCACACAGGCAGTGGAAACTGGACTCTTCGCCATCGAGTTTCGCCTCAATGATCACTTTTCCGTATTGAAGGTTTGCAAGAAAGTGTTGGAATAACTCTTCTCTGTTCGAGAAGTGATCGCCCCAAACGCCGACGCCCTTTCCAGCTGCGGGAGCATCGGGTTTCACAACGGCTCCGTTTCCCAGTTCCGTCAACCAAGCATAGACTGCTTGCCTCGTTTTCACCTCGTTCTTATTCTCAGCGGGGTCGAAGACTCGGTACCTCGGATTAGCAGAGGGAATACTCTGTGCAAAGAGGTTTCGCTGAGCAACCTTACTTCCTTCGATTGCACACTGCTTCGTTGGACAGATTACGGGAATAGTCGTCTCTCGTTCCATTGCATCTCTCAAACCAGCGATAATCGGCTTCTCCGGGCCAACCAGTGCGAAGTCAATCTTGTGCTGCCGTCTCGTGGCGAATCGCACGATATCACGGATGTTTAAATCCTCGACGACGACGTGTTCAACTGCCAACTTTACGTTGAGCGGGTTTCTTTGTTTGTCAACGACGTAGAGTTCAGTCTTATACTCAAGGCTTTGATGGATTGCATCAGCCATGGCGGCTCCTCGAGCCCCGTAAGAGACAATTAAGACACCTATTTTCTCCAATTCTCTCACCAAGGACTTCTGGGCTCATATTAAGGGTGGAGCGTCGATTTCGTATATTCGACCTTCTTCAACGTGACCGTCCTCGAACCGCTTCTGCATCCAGTTTGCCAGTCGCTGGGCGAGAGGGGTTGGATAGTCACCGGTAACGCATCCGAAACAGAGTTCATGTTTCTTCATCCCTGTGGCGGACACGAATCGTTCTAGCGATTGATAGTTTACGGAGTCCGCACCCACTGCTTGAGCTATCTCTTCAGCTGTTCGGGTTGACCCGATGAGTTCTCCGTAAGTCGCCATGTCGATGCCGTAGAAGCAGGGTCCAATGATGCGAGGGAAGGTGATGAATAGATGAATCTTCTTTGCCCCTAGGTTCCGCATCTTTTCAACGATAACTCGGGTGGTGTCACCACGAACGATGCTGTCATCCACGATTATCACATTCTTTCCAGCGAGGTTATTGTTCAGAATGTGAATTTTCTTATCGATAGTGGAGAACCGTTCGTCTGGGAGAAGCATGAATGCTCTTTCAGTTACATACCGGTGTCTCCGTGTGCTTCGCTCCCACCGTAATCCAGTTGCTTCATGGAGTCCGTAGGTTGCGTCGTTGCTGGTCTGAGGTAAAGAGACGATAAGATCCGATTCT
>CP070765.1:1286877-1294463 GCA_020345645.1 Candidatus Bathyarchaeota archaeon
AGCGCGATGCTCGAAAGCCATCCGCCAGCTCACCAGCTAAAACTGGAAGCTACATTCCCGTTCTTAAGCTTTACTTACCCTATCCTAGGATGCGCTCCTACACCTGTAATGTTTCTAACTTTTTTGGATTAAAGCTTCCTTCAGCGTATGATTAGGCTTCATCGATGAATTTACTTGCCCGCGGGACCTCAGGTGCTAAGCCTCTTCGTTCTCGTGTCTCCGCGATGATTTCCTTGGCGATGCTGGCTGGGGCTTTGTCCCAGTGGTCGAACGCTGTCTGCCAGAAAGCGTGTCCGGACGTCGAAGACCGCATCTCTGCGGATAAACCGAAAGTCTCCGAAACGGGGATGAAGCCTGTGATCGAGGTCAACGGTCCTTTCTGTTCTGAAGCCACAATCTTCCCGCGTTTTCTCGTGATCAAGCTGGTGACTTCGCCCACCCACTGCGAGGCGACGGAGACACCGATCTTGTAGATGGGTTCAAGGATGACGGGGTCTGAGGAGAGGAAGGAACCTAGGAGTCCGCGTCGTGCCGCTGGCATCACTTGCGCTGGACCGCGGTGCACGGGGTCTTCATGCAGGGAGGCGTCCAGCAGCTTCACTTTCAAGCCTCGGATCGGTTCTTCGCAGAGCGGCCCATTCTGGCAGGCCCATCGGAACCCGGCGATGAACATGTCGCGTACCTCGCGGAGGTATTGGACGCCCTTCGTCATATCCAACAGGATGTTCCGGTGCTCCTCGAGGGACCACACGTTCCGTGCTTCCTGCGTCGGCCACCCAGCCTCCTTCAAGACGGTGCCCATCCGTTTCCGTCCCATCTCCTCGGCGACGTCGCCTTTCTCGATCATTTGAATCGTCTTCTCGTCGAGGGGTTCTATTTGAATCCAGAACTTGCTGTGTTTGTTCGGGCTCTTCGCCATCACCACCGCACCCGGCGACTGCGTCGATTCCCGGTAGACTACGAGAGGTTTCGACGTGATGATCTCGAGGTTTCCGCCAGCGTATTCGCGGAGGAATTTTACGGCGATCTCCAGATGGAGTTCGCCCATGCCGCTGAGCAGGTACTCCCCTGTCTCCTTGTTGATGCTGGTGACGAGGTTCGGGTCTTCGATCGCGAGGCGTTCCATCACGTCGATCAAGCGAGGCAGCTCCTTCGGGCGTTTCGGCTCAACGGCGATGGTGATCACCGGTTCGGACACGTATTTGATGCGTTCAAACGGCACCATTCCGCCTCGATGATCGGAACTGACGAGGGTTTCACCGGCACGTGCCAAGTCCAGACCTAGAAGGGCCGCGATGTTTCCAGCGTCAATCTCTTCGACAGGAACCCTGAACGCTCCCATATACATCGACACCTGTTGAACGCGGTATTCCTTCTTCGCCCCAACGAGGTACACGCGGTCGCCTTCCTTCACGGATCCGGAAAAGATGCGTCCCGTTGCCACGAGACCGGCGTGGGGGTCCATCTGCGTCAATGTGATCACCATCCCGGTCGCGCCTTCGCGATCCACTTTCAGCATAGCCTGCCCTAACTCGGACTCCACCTCACCCTTCCACACCTTCGGAATCCTGTAAATTTGGGCTTCCAATGGGTTCGGCAGGTGTCGCACGACCATCGTTAGAATTGCTTCGTGGAGTGGCAGATGTTCAACTAATCCCTCAACCTGCTCCTTCTTGTACGCGTCGATAATCTCACTGAACTTGACGTTCTTCTTCTTCGCGATATCTACCGTGAACCCCCACCGATGCAGAGCGGAACCGAAGGCAACCGTGCCGTCTGCGGGGTCAACCTTCCACTTCTCCTTCTGATTATCCTCACCATACAAGGCAATCAGATTGTTGAAGTCTCTGATGATCCGGGCAAGCTTCACCTGAATCTCTTCCGGGTTCAGCTTAAGCTCCTTGATCAACCGATCCACCTTGTTCACGAAGAGGACGGGCTTGACGCGTTCATTCAACGCTTGGCGCGTGACGGTTTCCGTTTGCACCATGACTTCCTCTACCGCGTCAACTACAACCACGACGCCATCGATAGCCCGCAACGCCCGGGTAACCTTCCCTGTGAAATCCACGTGACCAGGGGTATCGATCAGGTTGATCAGGTACTTCTCACCATTCTCTTCGTGAAGAAGGCTGATGTTAGCGGTCTTAATCGTGATGCCTCGTTTCTGTTCCTCCTCCAAGTAATCCAGAACCCGTGCTCGTCCCGCAATCTTCGGGCTCAACAAGCCAGCTTCAGTCAGCAGGCTGTCAGTCATCGTCGTCTTACCATGGTCAATGTGTGCGATGATCCCGATGTCGCGAATATTCTTCTTATTCTCCATCAGTTTCAGTGCCTGTGTAGTAATCTGCTTAAATTTCGACATGATTCAGGTTCCATTCCAAGAGCTTACTTGGTTGTAAGTCCAGTCTCCTATTAACTTTACGTGCTCTTGGCGAGCCAACTTTCCCCTAATTAAGCTTGAGAGATCTGCGAAGGTTTAAAAACACGCGTAACAATGCATATCAAAACTCGGTTCATCCGGTATTCACATGGCAAAGTTCAAAATAGTCCTTTCAGATCCCGAGACCGGTACATCCCAAATCGTCGAATTAGAAGGGTCCCGTGCGGTTCCCCTCGTCGGCAGACACTTGGGAGAAATCATCGACGGAACCGCCCTTGGCTTAGGTGGACACAAACTGAAGATTACAGGGGGCTCTGATAAGGACGGCTTCCCTATGCGCCCAGATATTCAAGGAGGGGTAAAGACCCGTGTCATCCTCTCCAAAGGTGTAGGCATCCACCCAACAGTGGAAGGGCAACGTCGACGGAAAACACTGAGAGGCCGAGTGATAACTGAAGAGATCCTCCAAGTCAACATGAAGATCGTGGAAAAACCGAAGCAGACGAAGAAATCACGCTCCACGAAAACGAAGCCAAAGAAAGGGACAGCTGAAAAACCTGAAGAAGCAGGAGCTCAGACTAACCCGTCGCAAGACGTCACTGAAACTGCTGTCACTGATGCATCTGAAGAAACTGGAGAAACTAGACCCCCGTCGGCTGAGAAGTAGCTTAGAGACCGACTCGTCAATCGGTTGTTGAACCGTTCAGGGAATCGTCGAGAAGCTTTTTAACCAGATAGCTCTTCTTCTTCACCACTACTGAGTCAGGATTAATGTTGAGCGTGTCCACGAAAAAAAAGCAGCAGCCTAATCCTCTTCGCCAGCCTGAGATTAACATCGGCACTATCGGTCACGTAGACCATGGTAAGACGACGCTTGTTCAAGCGTTAACCGGTGTGTGGGCTGCAAAACATAGTGAAGAACTGCGGCGTGGTATCACCATCAAACTCGGGTACGCGGACGCAGCCATTTACCGTTGCTCTCAATGCGATGCCCCGGAATGCTACTCAACCACACAAACCTGTACCACTTGCCAAGGCGAATGCGAGTTCCTACGTGCCATCAGCTTCGTTGACGCCCCTGGTCACGAGGCACTGATGGCTACAATGATCTCGGGTGCTGCCGTCATGGATGGTGCAATCCTCGTCATCGCAGCGGACGAACACTGTCCTCAACCGCAGACTCGTGAACACTTGGCAGCCATCCAGATTACGGGCGTAAAGAAAATAATCGTGGTTCAGAATAAGATTGACATCGTTGACGAGCCCCGAATACGGCGAAGCTACGACGAAATTACTGCGTTCCTCAAAGAAACAGTGGCGAAGGACGCCCCAATCATTCCGATCTCCGCGCAGCACTCCGTCAATGTCGATGTCCTAACTCAAACAATGGAAGAATACCTTCCAACGCCGGAAAGAGACCCAAACAAGATTCCCTTGATGTACGTTGTACGCTCATTTGATGTCAATAAACCAGGAACCCAGATCCAAGACCTAGCCGGTGGCGTCGTAGGCGGCAGTCTCATGCAGGGAAGGTTCCGTGTTGACGATGAGATCGAAATCCGCCCTGGCATCCGAATGGAGAAACACGGTCAACCTTATTATGAACCTTTACTGAGCGAAATCGTAAGTCTTCAAGCAGGAAAAATGAACGTGGAGGAAGTTCAATGCGGAGGCTTAATTGGGATCGGAACCCTTCTTGACCCCTCTTTGACCAAAGCCGACAGCCTAACAGGTAACCTCGTCGGTCTACCGGGTAAACTCCCCCCCTCTGTCTCCGATTTAACCGTGGAAACCCACTTTCTTGAACGAGCTGTAGGCACCAAGGAGATGACTGAAATCAGCAAGGTCCGGGTCAAGGAAAATCTCCTGCTTGACGTCGGCACAGCAATAACTGCTGGAACCGTTACGTCTGTGAAAGGAGAAGACGCTACAGTTAAACTCGTACGACCCGTCTGCGTTGAAAAAGGCATGCGGACTGCATTAAGTCGCAAAATCGCAGGGCGATGGCGACTGATCGGTTACGGCGTTATACAATAACCCTCCATCATTCTTCTACAAATCATGGAAAACCCTACGTTGAAGCGTAACGCCGAAGCCGATCCCAGCGACGTAAGACAAGTCTTGTTAGATTCCAGCTTTCTCTTTATTCCTTCGAACTTCCAAATCGATATCTTTCGTGAACTGACAAGACTCCTTAAAGGATCCTTTGAATTGATTGTCCTCTCCGCAACTGTACGAGAACTTCAGAAACTAACACGGAGCAAATCGACGAAGCTTCGGAAACAGGCAGGGATCGCCCTGAAATTCGCTGAACGATGCCGAGTCCACGATGCGAGTGAAGAGAAACAGGAGGCCCACGATGATGTAATCGTTCGAATCGCCCAGACTATAGGGTGCATTGTAGCCACGAATGATAAAACCCTAAAAAAGCGTCTGCGAAATCTGAAGGTTCCTGTTATCTACCTTCGGCAGAAGACAAAGCTCGATGCCGTTGGAGCCCTAGAATACACTGGATAGCAAATCTTTAAATCCATTAACTCCATGTAAACCAAAACCTGAAGAAGGCAAATCAATGTTCAAACTTCTGTCTCTGGAAGACACTATCCGCATTCCTCCGGATCGGTTCGGAGCACCCCTAAACGAAGCCGGTCGCGAACAACTAGGAATCAAGTATGAAGGGATGGTTGATCCTGAATTCGGCTACGTCATGGCGGTCACTGACATCGAAGTCAACCCCGTCGGTAAGATAATCCCTGGTGATGGAGCTACATACCACAAAGTCAGCTTCTCACTTCTAACATTCTTCCCGAAACTACAGGAGATCATAGAAGGCGAGGTTGTGGAAATGGCGGACTTCGGAGCGTTTGTACGTGTAGGTCCAATAGACGCTCTCCTCCACGTGTCCCAGTTGATGGACGACTTCATATCATACGATGAGAAGCAAGGGGTACTGATGGGAAAAGAGACCAAGCGCAAACTCGTCTCTGGCGATCGCATCAGGGCTCGAATCACCGCAGTATCCCTCCCTCGTGGCGGTGGATCTGGTAAAGTAGGAATAACCGCCAGACAACCCTACCTCGGGAAATTGGAATGGATACAGAAAGAAGTAGAGATCCTTCAAACAGAGCTCGAGACGCCAAGTACATCGAAGCCTGAGAAGGCGGTCGATGCCTAATGAAAGATAAAGCTTGTCACGAATGTCGAACGATCACCACAGACTCTGTCTGCCCGAATTGCAGGTCTGCTCTCAGCGACGACTTTAGTGGCTTGGTCATAGTGATGGATGCTCAAGGATCCCAGATCGCTAAGGCGATGAAAGTTACAGAAAACGGGCGCTATGCTTTACGCGTCCGTTAGGAACTTGATCACTGGAATGACGCCAGCTGACTGCCCCAGTCTACAACGTAACCTGCAGGATTGTGGGTGCACCTACCCGTCTTGCCAGCGAAAGGGAAACTGCTGTGAATGCATCCGTTATCACCAGGAGCGGAACGAACTTCCTGGTTGCCTCTTTTCTCCAGAAGCTGAAAGAACATACGATCGGTCAATTGATAAGTTCATCGCTTCTCATAGGTGATTTGAATACGCCGCCTTGTCCCCCCACAGAGAAAAGCCCTGAAGAAGCCACTGGGACTTCTTTTCAAAGCTGATTCTGGAAGCACTATCGAAGCCCTGAATCAACTAATCCGAGACGAGTCACACTCTATGTTGGTCTCTGTAGGCGACTATGTCACTGCCTACTTGTTTCGCCACAATATTAAACCCGACCTTTTCATCGTCGATGATAAGATTATGCGAAAACAGATTCCTCCAATTGACGCCAACGCCGATGCCGTGCTTACTGTGAAAAACCCGGCAGGCACGATCACCGACCAGGCCTGGTTCGCCATAGAAACCGCCACCCGTTCTCGTCGACGCACCAAGATCCAAGTAGATGGCGAAGAGGATCTGTTAACATTAGTAGCAATTCTTACTGCACCGCTGAACTCCATCGTTCTTTATGGGCAGCCCCTTCAAGGCGTCGTCGTCGTCAGAGTAACAGCTGAAATGAAGGAAAGCGTGAGAAGAATAGTCGACGCGATGACGAAAACTGATTAACAAAGTACGTCCACACGATCAAGATTTATAAGTGCAGACTTTCCTTCCTTTTGTGCCATAATCTACCGCTGGAGATTCATCTTGAAGATCACAGTTCTATCTGACAAGGATAATCCTCTCATACAACGGAGAGAAGTCGTCTTCGCAGTCGATCACACTAAAGAAGGTCTCACCCCCTCTCGCTTAGAACTACGGAAAAAACTTGCAGAACTACTGAAGACAAAGATGGAGTTAGTCTACGTCGAAGAAGTGAAGACGAAGACCGGAGAGCCGATATCCCTCGGCCAAGTGAACGCCTATAAATCACCTGAACGTGCGGAGCTCGTTGAACGCAGACACATCATCCTTCGAAACACACCTCCCAAGACGCCTGAAAAACAGGAAAAACCCATCGAAACAGAGCCTTCCGAAGAGAGTGAGGAAGAGAGCAAGGAAGAACGTACGCAAGAAGAAAGTAACGGAGTAGACGAGAAGACTGAAGAAAAGAAGCCTTCAGACAGCGAAAGCGATGGATCTGAATAATTCTAATTGGAGAGTACTGTAATGTCTGAACCTAACGAAGAAACTGAGACGGAGACTGCACCTCAAGAAGCCGAAGAAGTGGAAGAAATCGAAGATGCCCCTGTAATTGAAGACGGTCCTTCGAAAGCCGAGAAAGCTGATAAGAAAGACAAAGAAAGCGCCTTCCAGTACTACAAGATTGAAGCCGGGAAGTTGACGCGGTTGCGCCCATTCTGCGAGCGATGCGGTCCTGGCTACTTCATGGCTAACCATGGTGACCGCTACACATGCGGTAACTGCGGCTTCACACGCTACATGCAGAAGTCTTGAGAGGCGTAGGAACTGAACATTAAGCCCTCTAAGATCCGGGTCAACGTATCAATAACCCACATTTCTGGCGAACGCTACTGGGAAGCCAAGACGCCGATTCCTGCCGTCAAGATCTCCACCAATCTCAATATTCTGAACGTGGATCGATCCAGCGACGATTCTCTAGAAGTCCCCTTCGTATTCACCATCAGCTACAACCCCTCTGTCGCTCAGATCTCAGTGAAAGGAAAAGCCAACATCGTAGGTGAAAAGAAGACGCTTGATAAGATCCATT
>CP070765.1:1294563-1299547 GCA_020345645.1 Candidatus Bathyarchaeota archaeon
GAAAAGTACAGGAACAACGGCCAATCTAGGTAACTCACAAGCGTTGTGGCCGGGCGATCAACCAGATACCCGATCTCCACGATATACGCACTCTCCCCGAATGGGTAGTAGGAGTTGCTGATCCAAGTAGGCACGCGCACCAAGGTCGGGCAAACGTAGAGGTACGCCACGGTGAGGACGAAGGCCAACGTTAGATACAGCTTCGAACTCCGCCCAACATACCAGAGCGAAACCACCAGTCCCAAACCGATCCAGTAGACTTCAGGCAGTCCCCCAGGAAGACCCAGGGTGTCAGGGCTGATCCAGAGCACTGACGTCGAGACTGTGGTGAAAACTAAGAGACCCACGGACACCGCCACGATCCAGAACGGGCTTCGTAACATGCTGGCACGAGACTGCAAATGCCCATAGCTCATTGGCTCAAGGCTCCCTCCTACGTTGAACCCCGGTGCCATCAACCCTCAACGCCCAGCTTCCTCCCGCTTCAGTGGCACTCAGAGATAACCGCCATCAACTTGCCACTTCGATGAACCGGGATCTCCGGCAGGAAGTTCACCTGAAACTCAACCAACCCTTCATCTAATGCGAGAACCCGTTTTAAATGTGACACCAACGCCGCTTCAAGGACGGCTTCCGTTACTCCGGTTGGCTTCATCTTAATCTGCAGCTCGAAGACGTCTAATCGCCTCTGAATGACGCGGAACTGGTCCACCTGCCGGTAGTACTGAAACATGTGCATCCCGATGGTGAATGCCCGCGGAGTGAGGGTTCGACCGTTCGGCAACACTAGTAACGAGTCTTTCCGACCTTCCACCACGTGCATGAGGGGCAGCGAGCGACCACATTGACACGACCCACTTGATGGAACACCGATGTCGCCGATCGCATACCGGATGAGCGGCATCGCGTAGTTGAAGAGGCTAGTGCAGACGATCTCGCCTTTCTCTCCGGATGACACGTCCTCACAGCCATCCAGGAACTCTATGATGATCGCATCGGCGTCGATGTGGTATTCGGCTCGACAGGGGCACTGCCAAGCCATGCGTTCAAACTCAACGCTCGAATACTGGTCATAGAAGGGGGCTTCCAACGTCTTCTCCACGAAGTGCCGAGAATAGTCGTCCCCAAGTTCTGCACCTCCCACGATGAACCGGGGGTGAATCGTCGCCTTACGCTGCTCCCGAAAGGTCTTCGCCAGAAGAAACAGAGAGCTGGAGTACCCATCGAGGACATCAGGGTCCAGGGCTTCAGCTTCCGAGACCTGGGAAGCGGGGTCAGTAAACACCGAGATAGGTGTTGGCACGAAGATACCGAGCTGTCGCTGAAGCTTGGATGATTCAGCGAAGTGATGCGGGGCTGTAATCGTGACCCATCGATCCCGTGGTCGCTGCCCACAGTTAATGTTCGCCCGCAGATGCTTAGCCTTTCGATACTCGCTCTCCGCCTGAGTCACGTAGAGGAAGAGGGGTTCACCCGTAGAACCGCTGGTTGACAGGGACAACAGTCGCGTGCGATCTACAGCACGTGAAATCATGTCACCAGCGTTCGCACGGATCTCATTTTTCCGAATAATCGGAAGCTGATTCAAATCCAACCGGGTCTTCACATCATTGGGATGCACTCCGGATTCTTTGAACTTCCGACGGTAAAACGGAACGTAATCGTACGCATACCGCAGAACCCGCCTCAGCCGCTGGTTCTGATACTCCAATAGCCGCTGACGGCTCCAACGCACGTGTCGAAGTAAATGCGTCAAGTACCAGAGCGCACGAAAGTAGTTGGTCACCTCAATCTCCCACCGTCTCCTGCTCCCTTTCTTCAAGGAAGGAAGCAAGTGTCCTCGTAATAGTCTGCTTCACGTGTTTCTGCCATAGCGGAATCTGAGTTCTAAGCGACGCTTCCAGCCGATCTCGGTTCCTCCACACTTTTTCAATCGTGTCCAGTAACTTGCTATAGGTGACCTGGCGAATCGCAATGGTGCACTCTGCCATTGTCAATCGTTCGAAGAAACTCGTCTGCTTGTGATCGTAAACAATGCACAATATAGGTACGAACCCAGACGCACCCAAGACAGCGGGATGCATCTTGGAGGAGATGATCATATCTACTTGATCAAAGAGCGATTTATACTCTTCAACGGTCTCAGCGGAGTGAAGCTTCGCATGCTCAGGGTGCTTCATTCGGCTCATGATCTGCTGACAGATCCATAGATCATCGAACCGAAATCCACTGACGTAGTGTGGCAGAAGAAGAATGGAGACCTGGTGTCGCTCAGCAACTACATCCAACGCTTTAGCATGTGCATCAACGTAGCGTTCAACCTCGTTCTTGGAGAGACTGTGACTGTACACGCCGGGGGCTACCGCGACGATCGGTTTAGTCAACCCGCTCTGAACTGGATGTTGAGAATGGAAGAGGAGAGCAGTATCGTACGTCAGGGTCTTGGGAGATGTAATCGCCAACTCGTTCAAGATCTCCCACGAAATCTCATCCCGTATCAGTAGATGGCTGAAGCTGTTCAACGCAAGACGTGAAAGGAATCGTCCGATCTTGGTGCGGAAGGGACCGACGGAGTTGGGGAACAGGATGACAGAGCGATTCAGAGATTTCGAGACGAGGACGTCAAAAGTCCGAGCCGTCAGCATCGTCCACCAAGTTGCAGCCCAGTAAGGGTTCAAGGGAAGTAGAGAAGCGGTCTCCTTAAAACTCTCGTCACTGTGAGAAATAACGAGGTCACAGTTCATCAAGCACTCAATAACGTTTTTTCGGTAAGGGGCAGGCAAACCAAACCTTACGGCAATGACGGACAGCAGCGATAGAGAGACCTGTAGACACATGGAGATGAGTGTACTGAGCATCAGGACCTTGTAGCGAAGACTCGCTCTCTTCACTCCATACCGTCGAGCTAGCTGATCAGCCCGTTCGTAAGGAACGTCGACCATCGGCGGAATAATCGCTTCCAACGGAAGATTCAGCTTCCTGACGCCGCTGTAATCGGTGGTGGAGGCTGACATCGCTACCTCCCCTTTGAAGAGATTCTGGAGCAGAAGGACGTCAGTTTTGAATAGTGCTTGAGTCCCCTTATTACCCATACCACCGACGTGGATGAAGTGGATGCGAGGATGCCGCCGTGTATTCATTCAATCACCAGATTCATATCATACACAGTAGTTTGTAGAGTCCATAGTAGAGTCTGAAGAGGGGAAAGGGAACGTAGGTGAGAAGCGTCCGTATTGACTTCTTGGTGGATAAATGGATGTTTAGGTAGACATAGAGTGTTCGTAGGAGAGAGACGGGAGAGGAACTTCCAGCAGGTTTAGGAGTGAAGGTCGGTATATGCATTCCCAGAGCCCTAAGTAGGTGAAGGCGTAATCCTAAATCAGATTTCTTGAACTTCAGGTTTGTCCACTGAGATTGACGAACCTTTGCAGCTGTCACGGCTCTTAGCTGAATTTTCTTAGAGGTTTCTGCGAGCTTAAGCATTCGTTCGCCTGATTTAGTCCTCGCTACGATGATTGATGTGCCATAGTGATCGTTCCGCATTTCGGGTAACCATGCATCGCCGAATGAGATGTCGGCTAATTCAGCGGTTTGATCTGGACACATTGCACACCTTAGTGGGGTGAAGAAGTACGTTGAAAACATCGACCAATAGGCATTCCACCCTCCTGTCAAGCGGATATATTTCGCACCAGAGGGCGTTCGGATAGACATAAATCCAGGCCACCCCCTGCCGCGGTACCTCAGTTCAGTCACGTCTTCCTTCCGAATCATCATCTTTTTCAGAATAGCTTCAGTCCCGCTGAAATTCACTGCGTGTGAGCACAGAAGACCAAGACGCAACACGATTCTCTTATGTAAGATTGGGTAATATGATTCCGCCTTCCGAACTCCGTGAAGATGACATGGCAGTCCAACAACTGCAAATCTCCCGTCTTCAGTAAAAATCTGACGCAAGGCTTCATTAACCGCTACTGGACAGTACTTCGATCCAGCTGCACTCACCAAGTCCGCTGTATTTCTAGCGATGAAAACGTGAGGTTCAGAAGTGCGATCCTTTTTCATACCAATTACGAGAGCCCCATCAATCACATTCTCTGTAAAAGCAGAGTCTAAAAGCTGAGTGACGAGCCCACCGGAAGCACAATCGTATCTCATGCCTGGATCCGTTGAAAAGCCCACGAAACATTGTGAGAATCTTCCGATGTCAGCATCTTCGATGTCCGACTCCATTGTCTTAGTCAAGACCTCAAAGTCTACAAAATGACCAGGACAGGTCTTCACGCAGAGCTCACAATTGGTGCAGTCTGTGGAGTTGATTTGAGGAACATAGAGGTCATCTTGGATTACCATTTGGACAGCACCTTGAGGGCACACCCCAGCACAGGTACCACATCCACAGCAGAGTCCCGCGTCTACAATCTGGTTAATAGTCACCAAAAGATAGCCCCTCGTCAGAGTCTTCCGCGCATATGGCTAATGTATCCAAGAAACACTGCGGAAGTCGATGTCAACAGCGTTAACAGTTGCAGGATGCTTTTAGGGTTTAGAATCCGCCTTGCCCTTGAAGGGATAGCGACATGGATCAGATACTTCAGATAATCGCTTTCAGTAGTCAACGCTGTTCTCGTGGTAGCTAAGTTCAGGTCGGCAGTTATTGTGGCTTTGGAGATACCTTCATAAAATGAGCGTTTCCAGACGTATGTTAGGGAGGTTCTCTGAGTGTCAACCTTATGGTGGACGATCGCAGAGGGATCGTAGATCAGCTTTGCCTTGGGGATTGCTTTGAGGATTCTCATTGAGATTTCTGTTTCTTCATCGCTGAGAAGGGTCGTGCCCATTCTGCCGATGTCAGATTTAAAATAACCTACTTTCCTAAGAACTTCGCTTCTAAAGCTCATATTAGCACCGATCGGATTTCTGACCGAGGATTTCTCTTTGGGAAGTCCTCTGTAGGAACAGCCGATAATCCAATCCAACTCTT
>CP070765.1:1299647-1307043 GCA_020345645.1 Candidatus Bathyarchaeota archaeon
CGAACGCGTCTGCTAGAGGTGATAACGCTTTTACAAACTCAGTTTCCGCGTGTTCCTCTGGTGTTGCTTTCTTCCTTTCCTTTTCATATGTCCGCACGTTCTTGAGAACAAGGATCTCTCCGTTCTCTAGCGCTTCTATTCTCTGTTTCGCCTCTTCTCCGAAGAGGTCGTCAACGTAAGAGACGGGTTTTTTCAGGATTCTTCCTAGGATCTCTGCGTGTTCTCTCAGCGGGATAAAGTCGACTTCGCCAGGTCTGCCCTGATGGGCCAATATAACGACTTTTGCTCCTTTGTCAGAGAGTTCGCGAATCGTCGTTTCACCATGGGCTCTGATTCGCACGTCTTCTAGGATTCGCTTTGTTTCTGGATCGATTGGTGAGTTGAAGTCTACTCTTACCAGTACAGTTTTTCCCTGAAAGTCGTAATCATCTATCGTTAGAATCTGTTTCATGATATCACCATGATTATAAAAAATAAGGGAATGCCTGATCGGCATCCGTTGTTGGTCTAGGTTTAAAGCCCTGCCTTCTTTCCGATGAGCTCCATGAGCTCAACCATGCGGCAGGAGAAGCCCCATTCGTTGTCGTACCATGCGAGGATCTTCGCAAGGTTGCCGCCAATCACCATCGTGGAGGGTCCATCAATTGTAGCTGAGTAGGGGTTGTGGTTGTAGTCTACGGAAACGAGTGGCTCATCTGTGTAGTCTAGGATTCCTTTGAGGGATCCTTGTGCAGCGGTCTTGAAGGCGTTGTTGATGTCGGCTGCTGTAGCGTCTTTCTTGAGTAATGCTGTCAGGTCTACGATCGAAACGTTTGGTGTTGGGACCCTTAAAGCGAGTCCATTCATTTTCCCGGTTAGTTCAGGAAGCACAATTGACGCAGCTTTTGCAGCGCCGGTTGTTGTAGGTATGATTGATAGGGCTCCTGCTCGACCACGTCTGAGATCTTTGTGCACAAGGTCTTGGATCCTTTGATCGTTTGTGTATGCGTGTGCAGTCGTCATAAGGGCTTTTTCGAGTCCGAAGTTATCATTCAAGACCTTAGCGACGGGTGAGACGCAGTTTGTTGTACAGGACGCGTTGGAGATGATGTTGTGGTTGGCGTGATCGTACTTTTCGTGGTTCACTCCGAGAACTACTGTGAAGTCTGGGTTCTTAGCAGGTGCTGAAATCAGCACTTTTTTAGCGCCAGCCTTCAAGTTAAGCGATGCTTTTTCCCGGTCTCGGAATAGACCCGTTGATTCGACTGCAAGGTAGACGCCTAGGTCTTTCAATGGAAGGTTGCTGGGGTCTCTCTCAGAGAGTACTTTGATCGGTTTGCCATCCACGATGAGCTTGTTTGCTTCTACTTTTACACTGAAGGGAGGATGTCCATGCACGGAGTCATTTTTCAGTAGGTGTCCTAAGGTCGTTGCAGGGGCGAGGTCGTTTACTGCGACAACTTCTATGTTGGCTTTTCGTTCAGCAGCTGCTCGAAAGAGCAAACGCCCGATTCTACCGAAGCCGTTTATTGCGATTTTCATAGTCATTCTTAATTCACCTGTATTATCTTCGAGGTTTTGACTTACCATAAAGAAGTTCGAGATATTAACTTTCTGTTGACAGAAAAAACGAGATAAAATCAGGGATAGAGGTCGGTTCAGCGACCTCTCAGTTTCATGAGCGCGACTTCGGCAGCTAAAACCATGGGTTCCCAGGTTTCGTTCAACGGTGGGGCATAGGCTGTGTCCGTCTTTGCGAGTTCTCGTACGGTCATCTGTTTCTGGATCGCGAAGGATAGAGCGTTCACTCGTTGCGTAACTTCTTCTCCGCCAATGAATTGTCCGCCGATGATTCTCTGCGACTCCTTCTCTGCAAGAAGTTTGACTCTTAATGCTTTGCCACCTGGGTAGTAGTCTGCTCTCGTTTTCGATGTGATTGTTCCAGTTACCGTTTCTATTCCTTCTCGTTTGGCGAAGAATTCAGTGAGTCCAGTCACTCCAATCTGCGTGTCGAAGAGTTGCGTTACAGCTGATCCTAGGACTCCTGTGAAGAGGGAGTATCCACCTGCTGCGTTCACCCCTGCTACTTTGCCATGTCTCACAGCGACTGTGCCTAGTTGCGGACAGGCTGGCTTCTTGGTGATGATATTCGTACTTTCAGCGCAATCGCCTGCTGTGAAGATGTCTTTCACGTTGGTCTCCATCTGCGCGTTCGTCTTGATCGTTCTAG
The DNA here is from genome assembly GCA_020345645.1 of Candidatus Bathyarchaeota archaeon. Lineage (GTDB taxonomy): Archaea > Thermoproteota > Bathyarchaeia > Bathyarchaeales > SOJC01 > JAGLZJ01. The sequence goes on from CP070765.1 coordinate 1,301,857, forward strand.
TGGACCCAGTCTCTATACCAGCTTTCGTGGCAAGGTCCGTATTTGCTCTGATCCCCGTGGCAATTACGACGATGTCGGCAGGAATCTCTTCCCCAGCAATCGAAACCGCCTTCACCTTCTCAGTTCCTAGGATCTCATCAACGCTCTTCCCAACAACGATCTTGAGCTCCTTCTTCTCTAGATATTCTTGCACCTGACCCGCTAGATCCTTGTCAAGCATCACCGGGAGCACTTGGGGGAGAAGTTCAACCACCGTCGTGTCTAAACCTCTTTCTCTTAAGGCCACTGCAGCTTCAAGACCTATTAGTCCTGCCCCAACGACAGCAGCAGTTCGCGCCCCGTTCTTGACCGCCTTATCTATTCCTTGTCCATCTTCGATTGATCGAAGGGAGTGAACGCCTTCTTTCTCTCTCCCCGGAATCGGAGGAATGAAAGCACGGGCACCTGTAGTGATGATGAGCGTATCATAAGGCAATGTCTCAGCTTTTCCTGAGCTGTCGATAGTATCAACTGTCTTGTTATCCGTGTTGATGCTGGTTGCTGTCGTCTCCTTCTTCAAGTTCAGCTTCATCATTTGATAGAAACTTGGTGGAAACACGATGAGGTTTCCGAAGTTCTCTATCTGCCTCCCTAGGACGAATGGGAGTCCGCATCGTGAGTAGCCAGCGTTTTTCTCCGTTGTTAGGAGGGTGATCTCCGCCTTTCGGTCGGTTTTTCTAGCTGCTGAAGCCGCGTCGACGCCGGCGGCGTGGGCACCGATGATCAGGATTTTCCGGGGCATTCAATTGCCTTCTTACAGACTTTTGTGCCACTCTACGGCTTTTGCGTGATCCATTAGTTTCTTTAGCTCATCCATGTTGCTGGGAGCGATTACTAAGAGCCAGCCTTTTTCGAATGGATCCTCATTAAGGAGTTCCGGACTGCTCGAGACATCTCCGTTCACCTGTTCAATCGTGCCGCTTAGAGGGGCGATTAGGTCTGAGACCGCTTTAACCGATTCTACTGTTCCATAGGGGTCCTTCTGCTTGATCGTATCTCCTTCCGCTGGTAGTTCAGCGTACACTATCTCGCGTAGTTGTTTCTGAGCGTAGTCTGTTATGCCAATCCGAGCTTTTTTGCCTTCAATCTTCACCCACGAGTAGTCTTCCGTGTAGTAGAGCCCTTCCGGAACCTCCACGTCGTTAACCTTCACCATCTTCAGTATTCACCTCTTGTGTTGAGAAGATTATCTAAATGCCTTAATGTCTTAAAAGATTGACTATTCATCCCGTTCCCTCCATTCTTGCTGCTTCCTCCTCATTAGTCACAGCTTATATCATGCTGGAACCACTGTAGCTTGGAGAATTGGCATGCAGTGTAGAGTTCTGTACCCTTTCACTGCAATCGTTGGACTCGACAAGCTGAAGCTGGCAATGCTGATCAACGCTGTGAACCCGGCAATAGGCGGGTTGCTGATCCGAGGCCCCAAAGGCTCTGGGAAAACAACGGCGGTTCGAGCACTCCGAGACGTGTTACCGAAGATCCAAGTGGTGATTGACTGCCCCTTCAACTGCAATCCCACGGACCCCTCGAACATGTGCGAGAAGTGCAGCACTTCCTTCCTGAAAGACGGTGCGTTACCCGCAGAAGAACGGGAGATGAGGGTCGTTGACCTGCCGTTAGGTGCCACTGAAGACCGTGTTGTCGGTAGCATAGACATCGAAAAAGCGATCAAACAGGGTGTTGAAGCCTTGGAGCCTGGAATTCTCGCCGAAGCAAACCAGAACATCCTCTACGTGGATGAAATCAATCTGCTCCCTGATCACATCGCCGACGACCTGCTAGATGCTGCCGCCACAGGTTGGAACGTTGTTGAGCGGGAAGGCATCTCGGTGAGTCACCCATCCCGCTTCATTTTCATTGGCACTATGAACCCGGAAGAAGGCCAGCTCAGACCGCAACTCTTGGATCGCTTCCCCATCTCTATCGCGGTCGAGCGAATCACATCGGTTGAAGAAAGAATGGAGGTCGTGAAGCGCAACCTCCACTTCGAAGCCGACCCCGAAGCCTTTCTCAAAGACTCTGAACCGATTCAAAAGAAACTTCGAGACCGCATCAGTCACGCTCGGGAGAAACTGACGTCAGTGAAGATGCCACCGAAGCTTCTCGAAACCGTCTGCCGCACCTGCTTAGATTTGAAGGTCGACGGTCTCAGACCTGACATTGTCATAAGCAAAGCCGCTGTAACCTTAGCCGCGTTCGAAGACCGGGACGAAGTGGCACTGGGAGACATCCTTGTCGCCTCCGAGCTTACCTTAAGCCATCGGACGCGAGAAGGTGGATTCAAAGACCCGGCGACTCCTGAAGAGATCAAGGAGACACTGCTAGGTGCCGCCAAGACCGTTGGCTACGTTCCCCAGAAGACTGAAGGATCGTCGGGGGAAAGTGGGAAGAAAGGTTCTGGTGGCTCAAAAGACGCGAAGAAGGAGGGTCGTGCTGTCGTGATGGTACGAGGCGACATGAACAAGCGGTTCCGGGACTTCCTCCGCAAACATAAAACTCTCTTTGAACGCTGGAAAGCTGCTTCTAGCCTTTTTGCTCGGTTGAACAGGGCACTCGGTCAGGTGATCTTCGCCTTTGGGCGGCGGACGAAGATGAAGGTTAAAGGCGTGCCTAAGGTGAAAGCAGTGGTGAAGAGCGACAAACCCCTTCAAGCTGACGAGGGCGAAGAAGGAAAGGATGTGTACCTGAAGAAGATGAAGGGCATCCCCTCTGTTGCCACCGCAACACGCTCCCCTCAGGCTAAGAAAGGGTTCTTTCTCTTCAGGGTTTTCCAGGGCTCAAAGAAGATCTCTGGCTTGATCCCTGACTTCTCCTTTCGAACGAAGAATGTGGATAACCGGAGAATCGGGTCTTTTGGCAAGAGAGTGGACGCCGTAACTGCGAGCGGTCGCGGTCGAGCTACTGGTTGGAGGTTTCCAAAGGCAAAACCTCGTGACATCCATCTCCCAGCCACGATCCGGGCGGCGGCGAGAAAACGTGCTTTCGTGAAGAGCCGTCTCGAATCTGCCTTCCGTATCGATCTGCAGGACATCCGTGAGAAACTAAGGCGTTACAAGGCGCCTTTAATCATCGTCTTCGTTTTAGACCTCAGCGGTTCAATGATGCTGAATATCGCAGCGGTGAAACAGGCCATCCTGAAACTCCATGGGGATGCGTATCGGTTTAGGGACCGGGTTGGAATCGTTGCGTTGAAGGATACTGGTGCCGTTGTTGTCCAGCACCCGATTACGAATCTCCGCGTCGTTGCCAATCGACTGATGGCGTTGAAGATCAGCGGGTACACGCCGATTGCTTCAGGGATGTTGAAAGCGTGGGAAGTCCTGCGAGAATCGAAGAGGCGGGATCCATCTGCCATCCCCGTAATGGTCCTGATAACAGATGGCAGTGCAAACGTGCCGTTGAAGAGAAGCCTTGAGACTGGGGAAGTGCGGACAATTGAAGAGCCCCGTATTATCGTACGTGAATATGAAGACCTTGCTATCCATGACGCGTTATTTGTGGCTAAGATGATTCGGAGAGAGGGAATCAACGCCATTGTGATAAATACTAATCCCCGACTCTATGGGCGAGAAACCTTCGGGTTCGCTGTCACCGAACAGATTGCGAAGGAAACTGGGGGGAAGCTTCACATGGTCGGTCGATTGGCTTCTGAAGAGCAAGTTGTTGATCGAATAATGGAGAAAGTGGCGGAGGATCAGCGTTTGATTGCCGCTGATGCCTCCTAAGGGAACGCTCTATGCTCTGAGTTCGGCTATCTTTCGGTTGAATACTTTTCGTAGCAGTGAGATTGGCAGATACCCATTCGCTGTAATAGTGTCGTGGAAGAACCGTTCGCTGTACTTACTGCCGAGTTGTTCTGTGATGGTTTCCCTGAGTTGGAGGATCAAGTGTTTTCCAAGTAGGTAGGATAGTGCGTAGCTGGGTGTTTGCGTGTACCGACGGACCTCTGCGACCGCACCTTCTTTTGACATTGCTGCTTCCTTGATCAGCATCTCCACGGCTTCGTCGACTGACATCTCCCCACGGGAAAGCTTGACATCGACGATGATTCGCACGGCTCTCCAGATGACGTCGTTCACTTGAATCAATCGGGTTTTCAGCCCTTTGAGGTACCCGTGTTCCATCATCATCTGTTCGCAGTAATGTGCCCATCCTTCCACGGTCTCAGTGCCCTGGGCCATGATGTGGATGATGGAGCTTCGGTTCGAGATGGTGCCTTGCAGGAAGTGTCCTGGAAACGCTTCATGAACCGCAGTATTCTGGATACTTGCGTAGTTCAGGTGCTTGCCTAAGTTCGCAGTGTCCTTGGGACGCGTAACGATGTAGACTCCCAGCATGGGTTTATCGAATCGCGATGGCATCATCATGGCTGCGAAGGGGATAAGTGGTGCTAGGAACGCCGGCGTTTCCTCCACCGTCAGAACATCTTCCTCGTAGACGGTCGCGATGCCGTTTTCCACAATGAATTTCTTCGCGTCTTCCATACTTCGCTTCGTTGCATTCAGTGCTTCTTCGAAGGTCTTTGGGGCGTCTTCTTCGATCATTTTCAGGACGTCTTCCACACTTTTCCCAGGTGCAATCTGCGTTGCGATCTCGGCCCGTTCCCGCTTCAGGTCTTTGAGGTACTTGACTCCGATTTGATGAATCTGTTCTGACGTCATTCCCAAGTCCCGTAGCGTAATCAGTTTCTCAAACTTCTCTCTTCCCAATGCCCATTCTTCAACAGTCTTGGATTTCAGGCTCTCAAGCCACTCCATGTGCTGTTTGAAATGGGGCATGAACGACTGAACGGCTTGCATCAGTTTTGTGCTGAGCTCTGCGGGGATTTTTCCTTTGGTTGACCCTGCGACGAACTGGAAGAGGGCAGGGATCTGCTGTGCGGATTCGATGGCGATTTCGGTCCATAGCTTTACGGGTTGTGCGGCTTTGAATCGGGATCTGAACTCCTCCAGGTATTGTGGAAGCTTCGCCAACCTCGCTATAATGGAGGCTATGCGTTTCTCTAGAGGAGCGTAGTTTCGTGTTATCATCATGAAGAAAGTCCCTCCGATTTCGCCGAAGGCATCAGGATCTAGCTCGTGACTTCGCATTTCGTGGAACTCGAACTGGCTCATTTCCACGCTTTTCTCAATGACTTCCCAGTCG
>CP070765.1:1307143-1319413 GCA_020345645.1 Candidatus Bathyarchaeota archaeon
ACAGCGATTTTTTTCGGGTTGATGCTTCGAACTGATTTCTCTGCGGCTTGAGCTGCGACGGTAACAGGATCGATGTCTCCTATTTTTCTGGAATATTGTTCGGCTGATCCGAAGCCGTTTGAGTCGTTGAGGTGAGAAATGACGGTTGCTTGTAAGGAGGATTTTGTGACTGCTGCCCATGTGGAAACACCGAGGGAATTGGTGACTGCGAAGGTGTAGCTTCCACTGTGGAAGGATCCAGCAACTGCTTGGACGTGATTTGATTCGGAGTGAGCACGTTCAATAACGTCCTTTACGCTGTCTGCCCTGAAGTCGGGTGTTGACTCTGCGGTCTCGCGATCGAAAGCACCATTAATGGGCTTCCATGGCTCTGGGTCTGGGAAGGTTCTAAAGTCTTCATTGACAGGAGAAGCACGAGCGATCTTTACAGCTTGTGAGGCGGCTTCTTGAATCTCCTTCAGTTCGAGGGAGTTGACTCGGAGGGTTCCGACACGCCGATTTACCACAACTTTAGTTATGACCCCGCCTTCTTTGTACGCTATGTTCTGATGGATTTGCGAATTGGCGTAGCGGGTTAACGCGTCCTCTATCAAGAATGTTGCTGCCTGTGCTTGATCCGCCTTCTGTTTTAAGGCTGACTTGACAGCGGTCTGAGCGAGATCTAACAATCTATCCTTGTACATTCCACGTCACCCTAGTCGATCAATCCTACTCTGACGCCTTTCATCCGAGTTGTTCCACATCCATGTCCAACGTACATAACCTGTCCAGGAACACCTTTGCCGCAGTTAGGAGTTCCCCACATCATCCAATCATCCCGACTTATCGCGTCGCAAGATCCCCAGAATTCTGGGGTGATACCTGTGTAAGTCGGGTTCTTAACCATCTCTTCCACGCTTCCGTTCTTGATATGCCACCCTATCTCGGTACCGAACTGGAAGTTCAGTCGTAGGTCGTCGATGCTCCATGACCGGTTCGTCTGCATCAGTATGCCATTTTTTGTGTCGTCGATGATCTCCTCAGCTGTCCAGCTTCCAGGAAGAAGGTTGATGTTCGTCATCCGTATGAGGGGTATCGCCATAGGGGAATCTGCCCGCATGCCGCCACTACTTTCGATTTTAAGAGTGTGGGATGTCTCTCGTGAGGATTGATAACCGATGAAAAGTCCTTCCTTCACAAGATAGATTTTCTTTGCAGGTACTCCTTCATCGTCGAAGCCGAACGTTCCTAGTCCACGTGGCACGGTCGCGTCAGCTACGATATTTACTTGCTCAGAACCATACCTGAATGTTCCCAACTTATCTGGTGTAAGGAAGCTTGTGCCTGCGTAATCTGCCTCCATCCCTAGAGCTCTGTCAAGTTCAGTCGGGTGACCGCAGCTTTCGTGAATTTGAAGTGCAAGCTGGTCACCAGCGATGATTAAATCAGTGCTCCTCGATGGACACTTCTTCGCTGAGAGAAGCTGCATGGCTTCGTTTCCGACCTGCTTCGCGTTCCCTTGTAGGTCTAGGGCTTCGAAGAACTCGTAACCGCTAGTTCCGAAGTTACCTCGGAAGGAACTGGGATAAGAACGACGTTGAACTTCACCGTTCTTGATTGCCAGGGCCATAATTCCTCCACCGCACCAGTTGATTTGCTGATGGATCTCTGAGCCCTCTGTGCTCAAGAAGAGTTTCTTCTCCTGCTTTGCCCTGTAGAAAGCTTGTGAAACTTTAATTAACGCTGACTGGGCAGCGACCGTTTTCTGAGCGGCGATCAGAGCCTCCATTTTTTCTTCAAGTCCGACGTTCAGAGGGTTCACCTTCATAGGTGTTGAATACTCCGTTTGACTTGGAGGAGTCTTGGTGAGAAGTGCAGGGTTCTTCTGAAGTCGCGCACTCGCTTTGGCGATAGATACAGCTTGATGGGCGACGCGGGTGACTTCAGCCTTGGTTAGGTCTACTGACGCTGCAAACCCCCAAGAGCCTTTCACCATCGCCCGTACTCCGAAGCCTTTGGTCTGCAGAAGGTTGACCTCTTCAGGTACGCCGTTTTTCACGGTCAAACTCTCGTCGAGAATCTCTCCGATTCGGACATCCACGTAAGATGCACCTGCTCGCTCAGCCTCACTTAAAGCCATTTCACCAAATTCACGTGACATCGCAATTCACTCCGATTCTAATAGGGTTCTCAACTTAAAAACTGCCTACTAATCAAAGCACTCCAGATGACCACGTGCGCCATGCCTTAACTTTTAAGCATCATCCCGCAACATGAGGATTCACGAACACCTGCGTGAGTTAGCATGAATTATGGTCCAGCTTCGAAATTCTACGATCTGTTCAAGTCAGACGAAGACGTCGACTTCTACAGACGATTAGCGGTCAGGTGTGGAGGAAGGGTTTTGGAGCTCGGGGTTGGGACGGCTAGAGTTGCATTAGAGCTCGCGAGGGCAGGGGTTGAAGTGTGGGGTGTTGATGCTTCACAGTATATGCTTAATGTAGCTAACACAAAGTTGAGGAAGGAAAACGCTTCCGTTAGAAAGCGAATCAAGTTTCAGCTAGGAGACATACGAGATTTCCACTTCAACGAAGAGTTCTCACTCATCTACATCCCTTCATCCACGTTAGAGCACTGCGTCTCGGAAGAAGATCAAAGCAGATGCTTAACCTGCGTGTACGAAGCACTTCAAGATGGAGGCCTCCTCGCGTTTGACATATCACAACGGAAAGATGCAAGTAAATCCACGTGGTGGATCGATCGGAGAGAACTGAATCAACAGGAGGAAGTCGTGCGAATCATCTTTTCCAGAATGAACCAACAGACTGGCGTGGTCTCAGTGGACCTCTTCTTTGAACGCTACCACGATGGTCTTCTCTCCGAGAGATTTCATGAACTCGGAGAGGTTCGAATATTCGATCGAGGTGACGTAGAAACGCTTCTCAAAAACCGTGGATTTAAGGTAGTGGAGGTTTACGGAGACTTCAACCACTCACCTCCGACTGGAAGCGATAGCAGGTTGATTTTTATAGCCGAAAAGAAGCTGGAGTAGAGTAGCTGAAGGATTCAGCCAAGAATTCGGTGCAGGGATTGGGTGTCTTCGATTTCTCAGATACCTAATATGCAATGTTGAAGTTATCATTACTCGAGATGGAATTGGAATTCGCAGTTGAAAACCCCTGTGTAGACAGGAAGGATTTCTGCAAAAATTGTAATAGTCGGTTCATGCAGGTGAGACCTTTCCTCAAGAAGGCGGTGGTTTCCAATCACTTCAGAAGAGACGTGAAAGATGTGGAGAGAATGGAATCTATGATCCGTAAGGTTCTCGATTGCACAAGTCTCGAGTTCAACGAGCTGCATAAATTTGAGAAAAACGTGAATGGAAATCTAATCTTCCGAGCGAAAAGGGGACCGTGGCATATAGTCTACTGCGTTGACAGGCAGAAGAGAATCATCTTCCTCCGAGCTATCAATAACTTCACTGAATACGGGAGGTTCCTAGGGAACAAACAAGCGATTCTGGAGATGGTGGATCGTCTAGGATAAGGGTGTACACACAACCGGTCGCATCAGAAGCGTACTTTTTCCTTCCTCGAGGTCTTTCTGCGGGTTCGTTCCTTCCATTGACTGTCGCAAACCTTGCACTTCTTAGAATCTGCATGGATCGTGAACTTCTTGCTTCCGCATTTGGGACACCGTTCTCTTCTACCCATGGATTCGCTCTTCCTTAGTTCTCTACGTCCGTGGACAGGAATACTTGAGTTCATGTACACCTTTAAAAGTATCCACGCTACCCCTCCCATGAATTCTCAGGAAGCTCAGTGTAACCGTTTTAGGATTCAGATTTTCGTTTCATAGAGTTTTTCACGGTACCGATAGGATCTCCTCTTGACGAAACCATGCGATCTAGATCCACCAAGTCAATCACAATTATTACGTTCACTTTATTCGCAGTTCTACTTCTACCTAAGGTCTGCTACGCGCAGAACAGTGAACGGCAGTTTCTTCTAATAAAAGATGACGCAACCTACCGACTCACTCTTTCAATAACTCATTCCCTTTACGAGTACTATCAGCAGAAAGATCATCAACTGACATTAGATGCTTTTGCAGAGTTTGTGACGCCGTATTCATTGAGTTTAGTCGCCGCAGACATCCGAAGCATCTTCTTAGATGAGGAGGAGTTCGTCAATGCCGTTTTAACGTTCATCCGTCAGATTCCCTACCAAGCCGTTGAGGAAGGCAGGTATCCAGTTGAAACGATAGTAGATAATTTTGGGGATTGTGACCTATTTTCATTTACAGCAGCATCGCTGTTGATGGCACAAAACATGGATGTTGTTTTGTTTTATTACGAGGCTGAGAGTCACATGAATATCGGGGTCAATCTTTCAACTCCACCAGAAGACGCTCGAATACCAGTTTCTTATGTCAGCTATGGAGGAGCCAGATATTATGTGGCTGAGTGCACAGGTGATGATTGGCAGAATTCTTGGCGAGTCGGTGAGTTACCATCGGAGTTAGAAGGAGCGGATGTGACCGTGGTAACATTAGAAAACTGCGAAGTGATTTCGCCGGGTCAAGTCTCATCGAGTTTCGGTCCATTAGAGTCCACTACAATTTCTCTGACGCTCTCTTCAAGCTATGCGATAGAAGGAAATCCTGTCATCATTAGCGGACAGGTTCAAGCTACTGATCCGGAAGGGACAGTAACGCTTTATGGAACAACTAGCGACAATTGGTCTTTATTAGGAGAAGTCGAGGTGGATTCTTTCGGACGATACGTTTTCTCGTGGAACCCTCCGGGAGGAGGACTTTTCTACGTGAAGGCAAGTTGGTCAGGGGATTCTGAACGTGCAGGTGCAGACAGCGAAGTCGTCTCCATCTTCGTCCTGCCAGAATACGTGGTGTGGGCAGGAGGAGGGTTCCTAGTCATCGCCATCATTGCAGTTGTCCTCTTTCTCATGCATAGAACCACACGTCCCCATGGAGGTCATCTTGATGAAGACTATGAAGACTAACCATGCATGCGTAGAATCCATCAGACGCTATAGGTGCCTATTACGTTCTACCGGTAATGTACAAGCTCGATGTAAAACCCAGATGTGCTAGAATTCTGTCTCCGAATGCTAGCTGTTGTTGCGTTGGGTTTTGTACTCCAAGGGAAGATCTCAACCCAACTTGGATAAACCAACCTCTCCCTACTCTGACTGCTGATACGCCACAGAATCGGTCATCATTAAGGAACACTATCTTCTGTGGTAGTCCTTGCCAGTCAGCACAGTTTGATGCATTAACTTCAGGCTGAAGGTCTATCAGTTCAAATCGACGAGCAAGCTTGGTTCCTTCTGAGGTTAACTTCACCGGTCGTGGATTGAAGCAATTTGCACTCGCACCAACTACGGAGAGAAAAGCGTTCAATCCACCTGGTCCGATAATTCGGCTACTGTGGTAGTAGAAAGGGTATCCCGTTAGATTGACGAGGATCCACCCGTAGTTCTTCACTACATTTCCCAAGTCAACGTAGAAGTCCTTCCAACTCCTTCCCGGTGGTACAGGCATGATTTCACCATGCAGATTCATAAATATCGATTGATGTGGAGGGTTTCGCAGGATGGATCGTAAGGCAGAGTAAGATGAGATCGTTTTCACCGTGAAGTCATACTTTTCCGCTATCTTGGTTAGGAGAGACCTTGCTACAGACTTGTCGATCAGGGAAGACCGAATATTTCTAATGTTTATGAAGTAAACATCTCGCCATAGGGTCGAGAACTGAATTTCAAGATCAATCAATGATTGTCGCAGGGCTTTCAATGCTAACCACGCTCGATTCTTGTTGGTCTTCTCATATGGGTGACGGGAGTTGGTCGGATGGATTAAGCGACTGTAGTTCTGAAGCGAACCACAGAGCTGAAGAGTCTCATCCTGCAAAAGGTGGAGATCGGCAGAGATTGTGAGCATCTCACCAAGTGACCATCGTTCCATACGAGGTCTTTTTTTATGCAGAATTTTACTATAGGTCTGTTTTGTGGTTGGGTGGATGGAAAGTCTATCAAACAAGGCACGTTCGAGTATGCTTCCAGAGAGGACTATTGCAGCTTTGTAAGCTTCATGGTTAAAACAAAGCTTTGCCTGGGCGATATCTTTGATCAGAACGGAGGAGGATCTAGCAGAGGAAGTGTAATTCATTCGGAACTTCGGAAAGCGGATCACTATAACACCTACAAACGATCCCCCAAGTCTTACTCAAAGGAATTTCATTGGTAGCCCGGGAGAGATTCGAACTCTCGTCGACGGGTCCAGAGCCCGTCATGCTTGACCACTACACCACCGGGCTACAACCAGACCAGAATTGGATTACGCTAATAAATTTACTGAGTTCCAATAGCCAGATAAGGAGTCGAACATTGAGGTCGGAGTCGATATAAAGCACATATCTATGTTTTCACTCTGCACTCGCTCTCTGTACATTGAATAGCAGTTACACATCTTTTCTGTGAATTCAAAGGAAAAAATCTAAAGATTTATATATTGAGATCGTTCCCTAAAGATATTTACGGCGACCGGATGGACGATTTCTATTCCAAAATTGCGCTCGCGCGATGATGAGGGATATTTTGGTTGTGACAGGTTGACGCCATTAGTGTAGAGTATCTGGGTTCCAAGTGAGTAGGAAGAGCATAGCGCGACAGCGCCTAACGGATAAGTGCCCTGAATGTGGCAGTTCCAATCAAATTCATGACTCGGATAGTGGAGAGACCATCTGCGGTAACTGTGGTCTTGTTATTCGAGAGCAGATGATGGACAAAGGGCCAGAGTGGCGTGCTTTCACGCAAGAAGAAAAAGCGTCAAGAAGCAGAGTGGGTGTACCGACATCCTATTCTGTGCACGATAAGGGACTGTCAACAGCGATTGGGAGGGTTGACAGAGACGCTTTTGGACGGAAACTCCCTCTCTCGACGCGGTTGCAGATGTGGCGACTGAGAAAGTGGCAGATTCGATCACGTGTACATTCAAGTGTCGACAGGAACTTAGCGCAGGCCATGGCAGAGCTGGATAGGTTGTCAGACAAAGTGTATCTTCCTGGTTCCGTTAAAGAAAAGGCGGCTGTAACGTACCGAAAAGCATTAGACAAGGGGCTTGTGAGAGGAAGGTCGATTGCGGCGATTGCAGCAGCCTCTCTGTATGCAGCCTGTCGAACTACCGCTACTCCGCGTACACTCCGCGAGATCTCTGAAGCCAGTTTGGTGGACAAGAAGGACGTGGCTCGATGCTATAGGCTGCTATTGCGTGAACTGGATATCAAGATGCCCATTGCAAACCCACTCACCTACATCTCGAAGATCGCTGAGAGAACAGGGATCAGTGGACGGACTCAAGGTTTAGCCATAAAACTACTACGGGATGCAAAGCGTAAACGTGCTGCAGCAGGAAAGGATCCGATGGGACTTGCCGCCGCAGCACTCTACATCGCCTGTTTAATGAACGGAGAGAAGAAGACCCAGAAAGATATCGCGGAAGCAGCTGGTGTCACAGAGGTAACGGTGAGAAACCGGTACAAGACTCTGAAAAGGCAGCTTGGTTTAGAGCTTCCTGAATAGGGCTCTCATAGATAATAACAGCTGGATTAGAGCTCCCTACTTTTCGAGCTAGTCTTTCCCCCACTGGGCTTTCTTAATTTCGCGTAAGGCATTAATGGTGAAGGGCACTATTATTGCCCGAGGATCCTGTGATGCCTATCCTTCCGATAGACACTGGACGTTATGGAACTCCGGAGATGAAGAGGGTCTTCGAGAGGGAAAGCCGAGTCCAGAGGATGTTAGATGTTGAAGCAGCATTGGCGTGGGCTCACGCAAAAGTTGGCAACATTCCTTTAAAAGCAGCTGAAGAGATAGCAGCAAAAGCTTCTACGGAACATGTGAAGATTACGCGCATCGATGAAATTGAACGCGAGATTAAACATGATACAGCGTCTTTGGTAAGAGCCCTGGCAGAAGCATGTGGACCAAGTGGCGCGTATGTGCATCTCGGGGCGACAAGCTACGATATTGTGGACACGGCCACTGCCCTGCAGCTGAAAGAAGCATTGGAGATCTTGGAACGCCGGTTAGATGATCTTGAAAGCATCCTCATGAGGCAAGCACATCGATACAAGAGCACAGTGATGATGGGAAGAACCCACGGTCAACATGCGCTGCCAATTACGTTAGGTTTCAAGTTCGCCGTATGGATGCGAGAGATCTCGCGCCACATTGAACGTCTGAGGGAGTGCAGAAAACGCGTGGTTGTAGGAAAGATGAGCGGAGCTGTCGGCGTTCAGGCGGGTTTGGAACCTCACGCACAAGAGATTCAAGAACTGGTAATGCGTCGCCTTGGAGTGAACGCAGCTGACATCTCAACCCAAATCGTGCAACGAGACCGTCGTGCTGAACTCATCTGCACGTTGGCTATTATTGCCTCGACCTTAGAAAATTTCGCAACGGAGATACGAGAGTTACAGAGACCCGAGATCGGGGAGTTCTTTGAACCCTTCGACGTGGAGAAGAGGGTGGGCAGCTCTACAATGCCGCATAAACGAGACCCAGAAACCTCTGAGACTACCTGCGGTTTAGCCCGGATTGTTCGATGCTTGGTGACACCAGCCCTAGAGAACGTCACAACATGGCATGAGAGAGACATGACGCAGTCTTCAGCAGAGCGGTTCATAACTCCGATGAGTTGCATATTAGTAGACCATATGTTGGCTTCTATGAGTCGAGTGCTAGCTGACATAGTTGTTGACGAGGAACGTTTAGCTGATAACATAGGACTGACTCGAGGGAGGGCGATGTCTGAAGCTGTCATGATCGCCCTGACGAAGAGAGGGATCAGTCGCCAGAAGGCACATGAACACCTGAGAAAACTCGCAGTTAAAAGCACTCTGGAAAAGAAGTATTTTAGACAGGTGCTACTAGAGGATGAAGAAGTTTCCGCAACGCTCACGCAAGAGGAGATCGATGATGCACTGGACCCGCGGAACTACACCGGGACCGCTACGACGCAAGTGGACAATATGGTTGCTTTGACTAAGCGAGAGAGGTCATCAAGACGTCCACGCACTAGTCCCAAAATGTAGACGTTGGTCTGAAGCTTGCACAAGTACATTTTTAATTAGGCTTCAGGCTGACGCGAGCTCTCGCACCTTCTGAAGGTTCGCGATGTCGTTCCTTCTGCTGTCAATAGGAGTCTCGAGAATTAATGGTCGTGTTTTGAGCTCACTCCTTAGGATGTTCCTGAACCCAGTTTCCCCTATCCTGCCAAATCCAATGTGTTCGTGTCTATCCAATCGAGATCCGAGACCGCCTTTGGAATCGTTCAGATGAACCAACTTGAGCGTGCTTAAGCCTACGGTTTCATCGAGGTGATTGAGTGTAGTGTTCACTGCGTTTTCTGGGACAAGGTCATAGCCTGCTACAAAGGCGTGACAGGTGTCAAAACAGATCCCAACGCGACTGGAGTCTCGGATCCGCGATGTGATGTATTGAAGGTCTTCGAAGGAGGATCCTAAACTGTTCTTTGTTCCAGCGTTGTTCTCGAGGAGAAGCCCAACGTCATTCTCATCCGTTGAGAGGGAGGTCTCAAGAGCTTTCACGACTCTTCGAAGCCCATTCATTTTTCCATGTCCAAGATGACTGCCGAGGTGGGTCACTACGAAACCGATGCCTAATTCACCAGCACGAAGGAGTTCTGTCCTCAAAGATTCAACTGATTTAGCATAGACATCTTTCTTAGGGGAACCTAGATTCAGAAGGTATGGGGTGTGAAGGAAAACAGGGGATATTTCACTGGTCCTCAGTTTTTCCTTGAATTGGGTGATCTTCGCGGCGTCTATCCTCCGGGTCATCCATGCACGGGGGTTTCTGGAAAACATCTGTAATGTGGTACAGCCTCTGACCATGGCTCGGTCGATGACTCTATCTAAAGAGTCGCCAATCGACAAATGAAGACCGAGGTTCAAGCTTTACCCCGTTTTCACCGCTGTACACGGGAGTATAAAGATTCTTGCTCCATCACGATAAATGTCGAACAGGTAAAACTTGAATTCTCGGTGGAGACGAGGGGTTGAATTGCATATTCAATGTGGGAAGGCAGGGTCGCTCAAGACGTTTGGCGAAAACGTCATAAATTGAATGCTGATATAGTAAACGTGGGGTATGGCTATGTTCACTGAGGAGGAACTGTATAGAACTGCAGGACTTATGAACGCACTTGGAAACCCTACAAGGATGAGAATCGTTTTACTTGTGGGAGAGACCCAGAGACCATTACACATTAAAGCTATCGCTGAGGTGTTGGGGAGAGATTACGCTGCAGTGTACCGCCACATCAAAATGCTACAGAAAAGCGGCTTGCTAGAGATTTATGAAGTGGGGCGTTCGCGGGTGATTTCTCTCAAACGCGGAAAAGTGGTCCAAGAATTTATAGAATTCGCCAAGAAGTTAATGTCCAAATCGGAATAAAGAGTTACAATAACGGCATATTAATTTGCGAAAGTGATAAATGTTTTCCACGGGAAGAGATAATTCGCTAGTTACTAGCGATGCAACATGATGAAGATTGGCTCTCGAGAGATTGCGGTTGCCAGCGTCTTAGGCGCGTTAGCTGCCATGTCTGAGATGATCGCTGGACCGCCATTCGATGTCCCTTTTCCGTTACTTCCGAGAATCTCATGGGATTTTACAGGCATTCCAATAATGGTCAGTTTATTCCTTTATGGACCCATAACAGGTGTTTACACCTGTTTAATTGGATGTTCAGTGATTTTCCTCAGAGGAAACGTCTATGGTGGCGTTCTGAAAGTCATTGCAGAATTGGCTACTATCCTAGCGTTCATCATTCTTCGAAGAGGAATTGTCCCAAACACAGTAGGCGCCACAACTTCACGAGTTCTAGTGATGACCGTGGCTAACTTCTTCCTACTCCAACTCTTTTACGGAATGTCCGAACCCGCTGTAGTTGGATTATTGATTCCGATTGGTGTATTCAACGTGACGCAGGCTCTGATCAACATCATTCCTGCCTATCAAATCTCGTGGAGTGTCAAAATATTCAAAGCTTAATCTGTACTGCAATACCTTTACATTCCAGCTTACCGGGCAACTTAATGTTGTGTTTTGCATATGTGATGCGAGGCAGTTTCCTTGTAGATACATTTAAATGATTAAGGATTTCACCTATTTACGTCGCGTCAGTGAGAGGATCAAAAATGAGCGAGATGACGACACAGATACTGCAGGAAAGTCTGGGAAAGACGGTGCTAATCCGTTTGAAAGGAGGCAAGACGCTCAGAGCTAAGCTGAGGGGATTCGATCAGCACCTCAATTTAGTACTTGATGAGACTGAAGATACATCGGACCAAGAGAACATCAAGAAACTGGGGATACTGATTGTCAGAGGCGACAACGTGGTAATCATCTCACCTCCCCCTAGGTGAGACTAGTGGTAAAAGGCACAGCTTCGTTTGGGAAGCACGGAAGAAAACTGATCCACATCAAATGCAGACGATGTGGGAGACGGGCGTACCACATCAGAAAGAAAAGATGTGCTGCGTGCGGCTATGGTGTGACTCCGACGATAAAGGCATACTCGTGGCGGACTAAGACCATTCAGGGACAAAGAACGAGATAGGAGAAGGCTCAGCCTTCGCATTAATGGTAAGCAAAGTACCTTTTGTCAACTTTTACGAAGATGAGTGGCCCTTTGCTGTAAGATAATTGACGGGCCTTCCTTAAGGTCAAGTTCACTACGTTGATAAGCTTCTCTTGTTCACTTCTCCATTGTTCTGGTTTTGTGGCTCCAAGCTCTAGTTTGAGTAGATTCTCTGCCATAATCTCGGTTCCACAGATTTCCCCATTCTTGATTAGGGATTCGACCAAGATGTCCTTCATCTCTCCGCGCATCTCGAGTTTACGCCATTGAGACGAAGCGTCCCTTAGCCGCTTGTTCACCCTTGACCATTCAGAAGTGGCTTGGCAGATCAAGAGTTTAACCCGTTGATTCCATTTCTTTATCCAGAGACCGGCCCAGATGTCAAGGAATTCTGAGAATTCTTGGGGGTTTTCCTTGTGGTAGTCTTGAATTTTCTGAAGAAGGTCATAGTCGCTTCCTTCGCGACCGATCAGGCTCCAATGAAACTTTAAGAAGTTCAGCAGGTCTTCACTAGCGATTTGAAGAACGCGCTTGTCAGATTCTTTCAGATCTAGCAATGGGTTATGATTCTTCAAGCATTGTGCTAGCGACTGCTCGAGGAAA
>CP070765.1:1319513-1325690 GCA_020345645.1 Candidatus Bathyarchaeota archaeon
ATATCTGAAGACTAGAGAAAGCGGAATGGTCTTATTTTAACCTAACTTCATCAGATGGTTTGTTAGAGTGGGATGTTGGGGTGCTTCTTGGGAGGACGCGACTCACGCTTCGTCACCAGCATCTCCAAGGCAGTTATCAGTTTCGGTCTCGTCTGTGAAGGTTCAATGACAGAGTCTATGTAGCCTTTTTCAGCAGCGATGTAAGGGTTCGCGAACTTTTCACGGTACTCCCTAACCAATGCTTGCCTTCGGGATTGAGGGTTTTTCGCGGTCGCGATTTCTTTTCGGAAGATTATATTAATCGCACCAGCTGGACCCATTACTGCGATCTCCGCAGATGGCCACGCATAATTGATATCCGCTCCAGAGTGTTTGCTACCCATAACATCATACGCACCTCCATAGGCTTTCCGCACGATCACGGTGATTTTTGGGACAGTGGCTTCGCAGTAAGCAAAGAGAAGTTTTGATCCATGGCGAATAATACCACCATGTTCCTGGTCAACTCCCGGCAGGAATCCTGGAACATCCTCAAAAGTTATGATTGGTATATTGAATGCATCGCAGAACCTTATGAAGCGCCCAGCTTTCGTGGATGAACTAACATCCAATGCTCCGGCGAAACGTTTCGGCTGGTTTGCCACGACGCCTACTGATCGCCCATTCAACCTGGAGAAGCCGACAATAATGTTCTGTGCCCAGAGGGGTTGGACTTCCAGAAAGTCCCCGTTGTCGACAACGGCTCGGATTACCTCCATCATATCGTAGGGCTTGTCAGGGTCATCTGGCAGGATCTCCTCCAGATGTTCATCGGTGCGATTCGGGTCGTCGCCGGTCTCGATTATTGGAGGTTCGTCAACATTATTAGAGGGTAGAAAACTCATGAGGCGTCTTATTAAGTTCAACCCTTCCTCTTCAGTTTCAACCATGAAGTGGCAGACTCCGCTGGTCTGCATGTGAACCGTGGCACCTCCAAGTTCCTCGAAGTTCACCTCTTGCCCCAAAACGGTTTTGATGACTTCGGGTCCAGTTATAAACATATGACTGGTTCCCTTCACCATAATAATGAAGTCAGTCATCGCTGGCGAATACACGGCTCCTCCCGCGCAGGGTCCCATGATGGCGGAAATCTGAGGGATAACGCCGGACGCGGTTACGTTCTTGAAGAAGATGTCTCCGTAGCCAGCAAGGCTCGCAACTCCTTCTTGAATTCGGGCACCTCCACTGTCGTTCAACCCAATCACTGGTGAACCGGTTTTCATCGCGAGATCCATCAATTTACAGACTTTCGTTGCGAACATTTCTCCAAGAGAACCACCAAAGACGGTGAAATCCTGCGAGAAGACATAGACCAGACGACCTTCGATAGTTCCATATCCCGTCACGACCCCGTCACCCAGCAACTTTCGCTTATCCATATTGAAGTCTGGGCACCGGTGAACCACAAATTGGTCAAGCTCAACGAAACTGTTTGGATCTAGAAGCAGATCAATCCGCTCTCTCGCAGTGTGTTTCCCCTGTTTGTGCTGTTTCTCTATTCGCTCCTTCCCACCCCCGAGTCGTGCCTTCTCCTGTAGCTCCTGAAACTGTTTTATCTTCTCTCGAGTCGTGGGTTCACTGACGTTCAAAGCGATCACCTGTGTTTTGCTACACTGCTCCCAACACATATATTTACTCTGTGTTAATGCCATCTCCAGAGATCAGGAGCATAAAGCATAACTTATCCAACTTCTTTGAGGTTGAGGTGAGATCGAATGTTACAATTCTACAACACGTTGACACGCAGGAGAGAGGTTTTCAAACCCATCGAAAATGGGACTGTCCGCTTGTATTCGTGTGGACTCACGGTATACGATTATGCGCATATCGGTAATTTACGGGCTTACGTGTTTGTGGATCTTCTGAGACGGTGGTTAGAGTACCGTGGATTCAATGTTCAGCACGTGATGAACTTAACTGATGTCGATGACAAGACCATTCGAGGGATGAAGGAAGAAGGGGTTCCGCTAAAGCAGTACACTGAGAAGTATATCACAGCATTCTTCGAAGACCTCGAATTACTGAACATTAAAAAGGCGAAGATTCTCCCCAAGGCTACTGAACACATCGAAGAGATGGTCAAGCTAATTGAAATTCTCCTGCAAAAAGGATATGCATACCACAGTGATGACGGATCAATCTACTACGACATCTCCAAGTTCAAAAACTACGGCGAACTCTCCAAGATGAAGATTGAAGAGTTGAAGGCAGGCGCAAGAGTCAAAGTCGATGAATATGGAAAAAACGAAGCCCGTGATTTCGCTCTTTGGAGAGCATGGGATCCTGATGACGGAGATGTCTTTTGGGAAACGCGTCTCGGAAAAGGTCGACCAGGATGGCATATAGAATGCTCCGCCATGTCAATGAAGTACTTAGGGACCACCATGGACATCCATACAGGTGGTGTTGACAACATCTTTCCCCACCATGAAAACGAACTAGCTCAAAGCGAAGCTGCGACAGGCGAGAGATTCGTCAATCAATGGCTTCATAATGAGCACCTAGTAATAAAGGGGGAACGAATGGGAAAATCCCTCAAGAACTTCTACACACTTAAAGACCTCATGCAAAAAAACCACGATCCAATAGCAGTCAGATTTCTCTTATTATCCACCTATTACAGGAAACAACTTCACTTCACTTTTGAAGGTCTGGAGGCCGCAGAGAACGGGCTACAACGACTTCGAGATTTCATGCAAAGATTGAACGAGACAGCTAGTAAGACGCCTAGGCAGAAAATGGAAGGTGATTGGATCCGCCAGCGTGTTCAAGAGACGAAGAACGACTTTGAGAAGGCGATGGACGACGACTTGGATGTGAGCAGAGCCCTTGCAGCGGTGTTCAACCTCGTTCGAGATGTCAACCGGGTAATCGACTCGAAGTCATTAACCGATGCAGATGCAGAGCTCGTAAGAACTCTGATGAACGAGATTGAAAGAATCCTAGGAGTCTTGTATGAGAAGGAGTTGGTTCTCGAGGAACCATCAGTCGAAGTTAGGAAACTCGTCTTGAAGAGAGAGGAAGCACGCCAAATGAAAGATTGGAAGGTCGCAGATACTATACGAAAAAGACTACTGAAGATGGGTTTTATCGTAGAAGATACACCTCAAGGACCTAGATTGAGAAGGAAAAGGCAGCAGTAGATTTCAGTTATCTATACACAATCTTAGGCTCCCTTCCACAATTTTCCTGGTTGTCCCATCGTCCAACTTCATCAAAAGGCTTCCATCGACCTCGATGTCCCAAGCTTCACCTACGATGGATGCTTTCGAACTAACTACGCCAATACGTGATCCAAGGAAAGATGCGTGGTGCTTCCACTCCTGAAGGAGTTTCAGCCAGTGACCAGACTGTAGACTCTGGCGACGGACCTCAAACTTGTTCAAAATATCTTCAAGTACCAATAACAGATCAACTTCATGCCCGCAGAGGTAACTTATGGATGTTACGCTGCCTCGAAGGTGGGAGGGGAAAGATGCGGGATCGATGTTCGCGTTTAATCCTACCCCAATAATTACGCGTTCCATGACTCCGCGAGAAACCTTGCCTGTTGATAGTATTCCGCAAAGCTTCTTTCCGTCAACAAGAATGTCATTCGGCCATTTCAGCACAGCCCGTATTCCGATCTCATGGACAGCCTCAACTACCGCAGTTCCCATGATAAACGTAAGCTTCACCGCATCGCTGGGAGGATTTTGCGAACGCAGAGATATCGAAAACCATAATCCCCCATTCAATGAAACCCAATGGCTTCTCCGTCTTCCTCTGCCACATGATTGTGTTCGTGCTACTACGCAGATCTTCGCGTCGGTGTCCATCTCAGCGATTTCGTTGAAAACATCGTTTGTCGATGAGACTTCGTCAAAGAAGTAGACCTGATAGTCTGAGAGGATTTTGGGCAATTCGTCTTGAGGATTGCAGTCGATCAATACTTGGCCTCAAACTCACCTTCGGACTCTGCTATAACTGGGGAAACGGATTCTCATTGCTCTTCACATAACTCGATTAGCACATGCCCCGTCGCCTTTGGGTGAAGGAACGCAATTTTATCACCTTTAATTCCTATCCTAGGCGTTTCATCGATCAAGGCGACGCCTCCCCTCTTGAGTTGTTTGAGCACCTTCTCCAAGTCAGAGACTGCGAATGCAATGTGATGGATTCCTTCGCCTTTCTTCCGAAGGAAGTTCGCTAATGGACTATCTTCCCCCAAGGGTTCAAGCAGCTCGATCCTTGTTTCACCCACCTGTAAGGTTGCTCCCCGAACCTTGTTGGTCTTTGATTCTTTGATCTCTTCGAGACTTAGCCCCAAGGTCTTCTCGTAGAACGGCAGTAGGTCTTCAATCTTTTCCACCGCTACACCGATGTGATCTACCGCGGTTATCGTTTAACTCACCGATGAGAATTGCAGTCGAGCCAATATAAAACTAGTCAAGGCATGGTTATTTCACGGTATTGCGCGAAATCTGGAATCAAAATCTGGCGTTCATAACCGATTTAAAGCTATCAGTTCGACTTGTAGATCCAGACATCTACTTCCCCGTTCAATGAGGAGTCACTATTGGACAATCCTGAATTCGACACTCTTCTGCTTGAGGCCGTAGACGAAGGATTATCCTCGGTGGGAGACTCATCCAAACAAGCGATCTATTTTCATCTTGAAAAAACCTTCAAGATCGAAAAAGAAGAGATTCCACTGAAGATTGAAGACTTCGCAGAAGCAATTGAGAAGATTTTCGGGCTTGGAGCTAATTTTCTAGAGATCCTAATCATGAAACACCTGTATAATAAAATAGGTGAAGGTTCAGGTCAACTTGAGTCCGTAGGTGACCTCTCATTCAGGGAATACGTCTCTGCGGCAAGAAAAGGCTTCTCAACCAACCATCCTCTATCTAACACAGGTTCAACCACACAACTACGATGCAACGGGGACATCTGTCATGCCTCAAAGTAAGGAGCTCCAACAAAACCAAGCCGAGGACTCAGCAAGACTACAGGCAATCCTCAGGTCAGCCCCTTATGCAATTACACTCACCGACTTGGAGGGTAGAATAGTTGACTGCAGCAATGCAACTGTCGAACTTCATGGATTCTCAGCCAAGGACGAGTTGATTGGAAAAAGTGCTTTCTACCTGATTGCGAAGAAAGATCATAGAAAAGCAGAGAAGAAAATGAAGCAGACCCTAGAGCGGGGATCGATACGACACGTTAAATACACCTTCTTGAAGAAAGATCGAACCAAGTTTCCAGCTGAGCTTTCTGCTAGTATACTAAGGGATGCTGCAGGGCACCCAACTGGTTTCATGGCACTTACTAGAAGACGAGTGAAGGAGAAGAGTCTTTCAGCCTTAAATGTCCATGGAAGAAAGCTGAATACCGCCAATACGCTAGAAGAAGTCGTCGAGTTAACTCTAGACGCAATGGGGCAAACATTAGGCTTTGAACATGCAGCTTTCATGTTTGTCGAAAAAGACCAACTTAAGGTTATTGGGCAACGGGGATACCCGACCCCGTTAAATCTGGCGTTACCGCTCGATGGTTCACAGGGTGGTGTGACGGTGAAAGCCGCAATTAGTCGCCAAGCCATCTTGATCCAAGATACGAGAAACGCAACGGATTACGTTGAAGGAATCCAAGGAATTCGTTCTGAACTTGCTGTGCCAATAGAAGCAGAGAAAACTTCAGTCGGGGTATTGAATGTAGAAAGCCGAAATTTCAGCGCGTTTGATGATGACGATCTGAATCTACTCCAGATACTAGCTTCACATGCTTCGACAGCTATCAGCAATTTACAAAGGCGGAACGAAATCGAGAGACGTTCAAATCAGCTGTCTTCGTTGATGAAGAGTTCAGTAAAGATGATCGGTTCAACCGACCTACATCAACGGCTCCATTCGATCGCCGAGGCGATCCGAGGACTTGGGTGGCGGAGGGTTGTGATATCCGTGAGAGATAGAGAGATGGCAGTAGTGAATCGTGAGGATATTGTGACTGCTGGTCTTACACCTGAAGAAGTAGAGTTCTTATGGAATCACAGGTCCTCGGGGAAAAAAGCATTAGAACGCTTCGGTCCGGAATACGAGCGGTTCAGAATCGGCAGCTTCTACCATTTGCCATGGAGTGACCCATGGGTCAGAGAAA
>CP070765.1:1325790-1346384 GCA_020345645.1 Candidatus Bathyarchaeota archaeon
AGATGCCTCTAGTCATTGCACAGGTTCATCATGTTGTTAGTAAGACTTTTCAAGCCCAAGCTTATGCGGTTCGAGGAGCACGAGAGAAGAAGAGCAGACTTGAGAAAGCACTCAAGTACCGAAAACAAACTGTAGAAATCTTTGGGCGCTTGACTCCCTTCTTTTACTGGAATCGAGGAGTGATGCAGAACTACCTCGCGGGAATACAGGCCGAACTCGCCGAACTCGCACCAGATCTTGAGAGTAAAACCAAACTGCTTGAGACAGCGGTTATCAACATCGAAGAGTGTCTCAGACTCTGCAACACCGTGATGCCCAGCTTTGAACGGAAAGGTGAGACTGCCCTCTTCGCTGCCCTTCGACGTTATCAAGATACCTATGCATCGTTGCTTCTACGCCTTCACGATCTTACACGCGATCCAGGCTACCTGAAAAAAGCCGTCGAAGCCTTACGCGATGCGATCGAATCTGCTTCAAAGGTGGATCTGATCAGTTTAGTAGCTGAGTCCTACTGGAAAATCGCCAAGGTGCAGGATGAACTGGGAGAACACCAGAAAGCCACAGCCAGCTTTGAACAAGCTTCAGAGAGTTACCGAAAAGCTGCGGAAAAAATTCTCGTGTTGAAAGACTTCTATCGAGATTACGCAACGTACATGAAGGCATGGAGCGAGATTGAAAGAGCGTGGTTACATCACGCAAAACGAGAATACGATCAAGCAAAGATCCATTACGCGAAAGCAGCCAGCCTTCACGACTCGACAAACCGATGGAAATACCTTAGCCCTAACTACATGGCATGGGCTCGACTAGAAGAAGCAGAAGATCTAAGCCGAAGAGAACAGATTTCTGAAGCCCTCAACTCTTTCCAGAAAGCGGCTAAATTTTTTGCTGAAACTAAAACCATCCTTCTAGAAGCCATGCAGAGAATTGAAGATGCTGATGAAAAAGACCTGACCCAGAGACTAATCAAGGCTTCCACAATACGAGAGGAGTATTGTCGGGGACGAATTGCGTTGGAAGATGCGAAAATCCTTGGTAGAAAAGGAAACCATGATGCCAGCTCCGAAAAATATGGCGTAGCTACAGACTCGTTCAAGAGGCTCCTGAAATCAGTAGAAGCGGAGAAAAGTTTCTCGAAAGCCACGATTATGAAAGACCGCCAAGAGCTGATGCCCATAATTATTCTCTGCCAAGCCTGGCAGATGATGGCTAGAGCAGAGGCTGAGGCTACTCCAAGTTTATATCTAGATGCTTCGAAACTCTTTGAGGAAGCAAAAGAAAGTAGCATCGACGAAAAAACTAGACTATTGGCGTTAGGTCACAGCTTCTTCAGCAAAGCACTTGATGCCGGTGCAAGGTTCGAAGAAACAAGAGACATACAATTCCATCTTTCAGCAACTCAACATCTGGAAAACGCAGCCAACTTCTACGTTAGAGCTAACTTCAAGACTGCAGCGGAATATACTACAGCTACCCAACGCCTCTTTGATGCCTATGTATACATAAGCAACGCTAACAAGGAAACAGATCCTGCGAAGAAAGCAAGATTCTACATGGCTGCTGAGAAAGTGCTGCAGATTTCTATGGGAGCCTTTCTGAAATCTAAGCACCCTGCGAAGAGTGAACAAGTTCATCAAATCCTTAATAACGTGAGAAAGGAACGCGAACTCGCAATATCCCTGACTAAGATTCTGGTCGCACCCACGATTACATCCTCCACAACGAGCTTTGCCATCCCCAGCCCAAGCGAAGAAGCAGCAGTCGGTTTGGAGAGGTTTGAACACGCAAACATTCAAGCAAACCTCAACCTTCCACAAAGAGAAGTACAATTGGGTGAGGAGATCGAGGCACTGATTCAGATTGCCAATATTGGAAAGCAAAGCATCCTGCTAGCAAAAATCGAGGGTGCTACGCCAGGAGGCTTCCAACTCGTTGAAAAACCAGAGTACAGTTCCCCCGAAAACAGGCATCTTAACATGAAAGGAAAGAAACTCGATCCGCTGAAGACTGAAGAGGTAAAGTTGGTCTTACGAGCAATGCGACGAGGTACACGAGAATTTGCCCCGAAAATAACGTATGTCGACAATGCTGGAAACCAACTAACTTCACGACTTGAACCCATCTCCGTGACAACCGCTCAGACCACATTTATCGATCGTATTCCAACAGGATATGAACCAGTTGACGATCTACTCTTAGGCGGGATACCTGAGGGATACGCTGTTGCACTGACTTCTCCAGCCACCGATGAAAGAGAGCTGCTAGTTCGAAGATTCTTAGAAACCGGAATTATCACTGGGCAGATCACCTTCCTCGTTTCAACCGGGGCATTCGATACAGAGGTAGTCACACCGAAGACGCAGATGAACTTCTACCATTTCATCTGCAATCCGAGTGCAGATGTGATTACGGTAAATCGCCCAAATATCTTCAGACTGAGAGGAATCGAGAATCTACTAGACATCAGCATTGCCATGAATACTGCCTTGCGTAAATTGAATCCAGCGGATAAGAATCCGCGAAGATGCTGTATTCAAATCGTGTCAGATGTTCTCCTGCAGCATAAGGCTATTCAAACGAGAAGGTGGCTGACGAGGATACTCACAGAACTACGGGCAAAAGGTTTCACTACTCTGATTGTGATGGACCTCGGAATGCATTCTTCTCAAGAGACTCGTGCAGTCCTCGATCTCTTCGAGGGAGAGATCAACATATATGACAAGCCAAGAGCGAAGAGTAAGGGAAGATATCTCGCAATAAGGAGAATGACCGGGAAAGAATACTTAGAGGCGGAGGTTTCTCTACCTTAATAGAATAAAACGTCCTTAGATTTTCATGTCTACTGAACTCACACTTGAACACGAGAGAAGAGGTATGTAGCAACCGAGACAATCAATGCCATAAAGCCGAATAGGACTCCGAGACTGATTACCCACCCAAACGGACCCAGCATCGCGGTTCCTTCTCCGAGTAGGCACCATCTCAACAGTTCTACGCCATAAAACATTGGATCACATAACATAGCGATTTGGAGCGGGAGAGGTACAACATCTATCGGGAAAAACACGCCCGAAAGCATGAATAGTGGCCAGATCACGAATGTTGACAGAAGCTGGAATGCATGGAAATCGTTGAGAGTTGACCCAATCGCAACACCGAGTCCAACTAATCCAGCGGTGATAAGCAACATCACGCCTACTGCTGTAAAAGCACCTAGGATCAGAGTTGGCGTCAGTTCAAAGGCACCCATGAGACCTGAAACTGTCAAGAGAATCACGCCTTGGATAGACGCCGTTACTGCACCTCCGAGGATTTTACCCAAGATGATGCTGGTCCGACTGACCGGTGCGACCAGCATCTCTTTCATGAAGCCGAATTGTCGGTCGAAAAGGACAGATACCCCTGAAAAAACTGACCCAAAGAGAAGCCCCATTCCAATGATGCCAGGGGCCAAGTAAGTGAGGTAACTGACACCGCTGACGCCTCCGACAAATCTACCTAATCCCAAGCCAAACACAATTAGGAAGAAGAAGCTTTGTGCGACTGAGGAGACGATTCTCGCCTTCGCCCTCCAATAGCGCTTCAATTCCCTGAGTAGAACGACGTAAATCGCTTGACTAGATAGCGGCTGAACCAATCCTTAACTCCTCCTGTTCATTGATTTAACCAGGCGTGGGTCGTCCTCGGGCTTGTCGCATTATGCGGTGACGTCGAATCATGTCCATGAAGCTTCCGCGTTGATCTCTGAGATTCCGCCCAGTTGCTGAGATGAAGACATCATCGAGAGTCGGTTTGTGTAGTTCTACGGATTCCAGAACTACTGCAGCTTCATCTGCGAGTTTGACGATATTAGGGATTCGATGCCCTCCATCATCGACTAATAAATTCAGTTGCTTCGCTGTTGGAGGATGATTGGTCATATTGGTCTGTTTAACAGTAGATGTGGCAGATTTTGTGCGATGTGGGTCATTTCGGATCCCTGGACTACCAGCTGTTGGTTGGTTTGTATGCATCATATTACCTATGGAGCTCTGATTGGTGGTGTTGGAGACTGCATTAATACGACGTATCCAGTTCTTTTTCTCGAGAAGTGGATGGATGCGGGGGATCATGGCAGCTGATTCAAAGGTTAGACTTACGACGTCGCCTTTCAGTTGTGCTTTTAATGCTTGGGGAGTGTCTAAGGCGACGATTTTGCCAAAGTCTATGATGAGTATGCGACCGCAAAGGTAGTCTGCCTCCTCGGTGTAGTGGGTCGTGAGAATGATAGTGACTTCTTTCTCTTGATTCAAATAATGAATGTGTTCCCAGATCGAACGGCGTGTCTGAGGATCCAACCCTAATGTGGGTTCGTCTAAAAAGAGGACTTCAGGGTGGTGAAGCAATCCTCTAGCAATCTCCAGTCGCCTCTTCATACCGCCACTGTAGGTCTTCACGAGGTCGTCGGCTCTCTCTTGAAGTTGGACTATGTCCAGCATTTCCTCAATTCGCTGCCGTCGGAGGGTTCGATTGAGGTGGTATAGTCGACCGTGAAAGTCGAGATTTTCGCGACCAGTCAATTCGATGTCAAGAGTCGGGTCTTGGAAAACATATCCCACACTTCGACGGACCTCATCTGGTTCCTCGTCAATGCGGTGTCCGTTGACAGTAGCATTGCCGCTTGTCGGCTTAAGGAGCGTAGACAGCATGTTCAGAGTAGTGGTCTTCCCGGCTCCGTTCGGACCGAGAAAGCCGAGAATTTCGCCTTTTCCGACGTTGAAGGTTACACCATCAACCGCTCGAATCTCATGGTTGAATACCTTCGTTAAGGCGTGTACTTCAATGATGTTGAAGGCGGGAACCTCCTCAGTCAATCGTCTTTCTGGTTGTGGAGTTCTTTTGTCATTTTCTCGATCTGCTTTGCAGCATCCGTGAGGACCTCGGTCGCTTTCGCAACTACGTCTTCTGAGAGCTTCTCATGCAGATTGTCAAGGAGCGCCCAGCTTGACATGGCCAATCTCTTCCCTGCTTCAAGTAACCCGCTGGTCTCCTCGGTGATATGAGGAAGCCATGGTGGACCCATGAAGGGGGAGGGAAAGAATCCGGTCCTTTTACGAAGTTCACGTCGTCTCTTGACGTGTTCTTCAAGCATGGCCTTTCCCTTCTCGGTTAGGATGTATCGTTTTATCCCCGGTTCTTTCTCAGGATCTGTCACTTCCTGCGAGTATTCTTTATCCTGGAGCCAGGACAGGAGGGGGTAAATGGAGCCAGGGCTCGGTTTCCAGTGACCGTGGGTTCGGGTCTCGATCTCCGTCATGATCTCGGAGCCGGACATAGGTTTCTCATCGAGGAGTCTCAGAACGTAGTATCGTAAAAATCCTTTTGGCACTGCAGCCATGTGCCGCGTCCAATGGCGGAAGGAATGGGGATGGTGAGGTGGAGGGGGAGAGCATGTGCACATCGGTCTTTCCTCATCACTATTGATGTCGAAATAGATATCGATATCGATACATTTAAGGGTTCTGCTAAAATACACAACTAAGAACGAGCTACGCGATCTCAAGCACCATTCTTATATCATCGACATATGCGTCTTTCCAACGTACGCCTTTTGGCGTTCTGCCAATCTCCCTGAATCCAAACTTTCGGTAGAGCGTAATTGCAGAGAGATTGTTAGCATAAACAGCAAGGAGGATTATCTTCAGCCCGTGTTCTTCTGCTTGGTGTAGAAGCGATTCGATCATCCTAGTGGCAATACCGATCCGTCTATAATCGCGCTTCACACCGATTCCCAAACGCCCTACATGGGCTTCCCGTCCACGCAGTTTTGAGATTTCTGCATTCCCAACGATCTCACCATCAACCTCAGCCACAACTTGGATGATCGCACCATTTTCAATACTTGAGAGACGCTTAGTCAAGAACTCACTCTCCTCGAGTCTACTTACTTCAGCCATCCTATTAATGGGGGCATCTTCCCTGACCAAAGAGTTTATCAAGGCCAGCAAACCATCGAGGTCGTCCCACCTCGGTTTTCTAAGAAGCACGGTTCGACCATCTTTAGCGGAGAACATTTGCGTATGCAACTTCAATCAATCCTGCAAGCCGGAATGTTTTCTCAGACATAATTTTGTAGTTTCACGCATTATTTCAGCCCATCAAATTTAAGCCAATTTCCAGCGTGGACCCTTATATCATACGGTCTTGCTTGACTCAGTATTAACAATTCAAAGGGTGTTGAGGGTGAATTAATGAAGATCGCACTCATACAGCAACACGCTTCGATGGACCGTCGAAAGAATGTGGATCGGGGAATCGAAGCATTGGAAGAAGCAGCCACTCATGGTGCGGAGCTAGTTGCCTATTCGGAATTAGCTTTTAATCGATTCCTTCCGCAACATCCAGCTTCTGCAACAACTCTTGCACACGCTGAAACGATTCCTGGTCCAACAAGTAAAAAGTTCTGTGAAAAAGCGAAGAAGCTCGGGGTCGTAGTGGTGCTCAACCTCTTTGAGCGAGCAGGCGAGAGAACCTTCGATTCCTCGCCAGTCATCGACAGCAATGGAGAGATTGTGGGGAAGACGCGTATGGTTCACATCATTGAGGCCCATTACTTTCATGAGAAAGGGTACTACGCGCCTGGGAATCTTGGAGCATGCGTCTTTAACACGAAGATTGGGAAGATCGGAGTGGCGATCTGTTATGACCGCCATTTCCCCGAGTACATGAGAGCCCTGGCTCTTAAAGGAGCAGAATTGGTCGTGGTTCCACAGGCTGGAGCTGTTGACGAATGGCCACTAGGAATTTTTGAGGCAGAGTTGCAGATTGCCGCGTTTCAGAATGGATACTTCACAGCGTTAGTGAACAGAGTTGGGGAGGAAGATGCACTGACGTTTGCGGGCGAATCGTTTGTGACTGATCCGGATGGAAGAGTTATTGCTCGAGCCCCAAAGGGACGAGACTACATACTTTATGCAGAACTAGATTTCGAGAAACTTCACGTCTGTGCTGCTAGGAAACATTTCCTCCCTGATCGAAGACCTGACATTTATAGAGATATTTTGGATTCCCCAAGCATTATTAGAGCACCCCGCAAGTAGACGGGCCCACCAGTCAACGCGAACGTGAACCTGAAGCTTTTCTGCTTATCACGATAGCTACTCCAGTCAACGCAGTGATAATGCCAACCACTTGAAGAAGCTCAAGTTTTTCCATCAACAGGAAAGTGGAAAATAATGTCGCAGATATGGGTTCGACTACGCCAATAATGCTTCCTTTGACCGCATCGCACTGTTTCATTGCATATGAATATAAAAGATAGGCAAGAAGGGATGGCCCCCAGGCAATTGAAATGATCAGTATCCAGAGGTCCAGAGAGAAGCCATTTAGGTTTGGGATAGAGAGGATGATGATCGGAGACATGAGAAGAGCACCCACGACATCTCCAAAGAAAGTCGAGGTGTAATGGGAGTAGGTTCGTCTCAGCTTCTTGGTCATCAGAACATATACAACGAAGAGAAGACTTGAACCTAACCCGAACGCAATTCCACCGAAGCTGGTCCGTAGCGATCCAAGATCATACGCTCGCACCGCCAAGCTAGCCCCGAAGAGAGTCAAAACAGCCGCTAGAAACGTACTAGCACTTGCCTTCTCACTCAAGAAGATCATACTGAATATGACTACGAAAACAGGGTATGTGAAGAATAATATCGCCGCAACCGCCGGCGTTGTCAGATCAACTGAGTAAAAATATGAAACTCGTTGAAATGCAATGGCGAATGCACCAAACCCGAGAAACCACAGTACATCCACTCTCTGAATCTGGAACGCCTTTCTATTAAATAGACTAAGAACAACCCCCAACGTGGTCGAACTCACAAGCAGGCGTAAAGCAATCAATGCCAATGGCTCAATCCCTTCGGCGAAGGCCAACTTGGCAAGAATCCCCATGGTGCCCCAGAGAATTGAAGCTGAAGCGATTAGGAGGTAACTCTTCATCGCGCCGATGTTCATCACTTCGAAGCTCCCCTACTGATCCTTCTGTGTGAAATTGTTAGTCAGGATCTCGATTAAACCTTCGCAAGATATATGCCTCTTACAGACCTTGATGAATATCACTG
Source organism: Candidatus Bathyarchaeota archaeon (assembly GCA_020345645.1). Classification (GTDB taxonomy): domain Archaea; phylum Thermoproteota; class Bathyarchaeia; order Bathyarchaeales; family SOJC01; genus JAGLZJ01. The sequence continues at coordinate 1,333,890 of CP070765.1, forward strand.
AATGAAGTGAAAACTATGGCTGAAAGAAGACAACTCACATGTCCCTTATGTCAGTCAACAGACTTCGAGAAGCAAGAAGGTAAGATGGACAGCAAATGGGGATTCACTGCCCATAAAATTAGGCTGATGATCTGCAAGAACTGCAGACTTATCATGAGCTTCTCAAAGGGGCGCACGATCTGGGACTTCGACTGAGCTGAGAACCCTCGAGGCGACAATCCTACTATAAAAATATCTCCTCAAGCGAACGATATGAGCCGAAACTTTGCATCGGTTTTATACACTATACTTACACGGTTATTCTCCATACATTTGACCAGGAGCTAAGATTTCTGGAAATTTCTCCCTTAGCTTCAATCGTGTGCAGTAGCAAAGATGGCATTCGTCGACATAACCTGCCTGTGGCTCAACTTTGAATGCTCTAGCTAATTCTGCAGGACCTCCTCGAAGGATTGGGCCGCAAATTGGGTGCTGGTGAGGGGTGAAGTTGGAGAACAGATCAGTAAGCGGGGTCTTTTTCAGGTTCCCGATGGTGATTCCTTGACAAACATGGACATATCCGAGAGGATCTATGTGGATGCGTCCTTGGTTTTCGAAGTCTTCGTCAAGGCACTTGTCGAATTCTGTCCACGGCTTAGTCGGTAATCCTTCAGCAAGTTTCTCTACTGCACGACCTTTGAACTGAACCTTTCCTCCGACGACAGGTTTCCCTCCCCACTTTACCTCATTGAGATACTCTGAGGGGTCTTCAATCCTGATTGAACCGACTGGTAAACCAAGGGTTTTCGCAGCCTTATACGCGTGTTTCGCGTAGTTTTCTTCATCCTTCCTATAATGGTAGGCATCGTCGCTCACAGCCAAGTCGTGAATGCCAATCTCTGCAATGGGCAGAAGCCATTCCTCAGCGTCTTCGATTGATGTCGCCCAATACGCGTTAGTGACGAGTAATCGTCGAAAACCCTTCTTCTTTGCTTCCCGGAGTCCCCACAGCAAGGTCTGGTAATATAGGAACGGTTCACCTCCCTCGAAGCAGATCGCTGTAATGTCGCCAACGTCCTCGGCTTGGTCGAGAATCTGCCGGATGTCACCGATCCGCATTACGCCGTTGGCGTTCGGACGGCTGTAGACGAAACAGTGATCACACTCGAAGTTGCATTGATAGGTTTGCAGTAGGTGCAATCCAGTTATTGTCATAGTTTTTGATTGCAGTTGAAGTCATATAATTGTTCGTTTGGATGGGCTGACGGAGTTCAAGCTACCAGCTTTCGCCATAGTTTCCTGCGGCTATTACGATGTCGAAGATGTCACCATCGCTGGCTGCAGCAATCGCAGTTTGTATCGTTAAGTACTCATCAGGCACAATGATCGTCGACGCTTTTGAGGGTCTAACGTAAAAGCCTAAGGGCACACTCAGGAGAAGAATCCATAGCAATACCGTTGCCACGGAAGAACGCTTCGCCAACTAGGCATACCACCAACAACAGCCGATGTGATAGTCGGCACACGGCTCCAATCAAGGCTTAGTTCGACTAAGAAAGGCTTGCCCACCAGCACTTGAAACCTAGTAGGGTGAGAACCTTTATAGCATCCCTTAACTCTGTTGAACTGGATGAGGAGTAGGCGAGCATCTGAGCATGGTTGCGGTGATGATATCGCACACTCTGATTTCGGACATACACGGACAGAGCCCTTTAAAACCCTATTCTGATTATAAGGAGTACACGAATCAGCTTTTCAGTCGCCTGTGAGAACCATGTTCAAGGATGAGGAGCTACGGAAGATCGCCATTAAGGTAGAGGAGATGGAGGGGAAATACGAGTGGCTTGGTGCACGAAAATTCCTCGAAGAGATACTTGCACATTTGATAGGTCAAGAAGACTTCTTAAGAGCAGGCGAGGTTCAGGAGAGAATTGGGCACAGTCTTCACAGGGCAGCAATGCAAGCGGAGAACCATACAGAGTATAAAGAAAGACTTGGTGAAGCAACAAATGCTTTCCGAGCTGCAAGTAGCTTTTACGAAAAATCCGCAGATGAAAAAAGGAAAGCAAGAGCACTCCGATCCGATGCGGCCGGAAGATACAGCGAAGCGTTTGCTTCCTCAGACCCTAAGCAAAAGAGAGTACTCTTCAGGGAATCCTTAGAGCTCGTTGGCAAAGCCTTATCAGAATTCTCAAATGGAAGGGAATTACAGGAATATGGGAAGACCTACAACAGTTTTCCTTTCCTTTTCTTCTGGCCGATTGTGTATGAGTGGGATAGACAGAATCTGGAGAACATTCTGAAAAAAGGGCTAGAGTGGGGTGAGAAAGCTCTCCGCATTCTTTCAGAAACGAATGATCTGCGTGAAGTAAGTGAGACCAACGTCACTTTTGCCAGCTGCTTGATGTTCTTAGAAGCGTTCATCGAGGAGCCGGAAGAAAAGGAGATTAACCGACTTAAAACCGTAAATGCTCTAAGCAAAGCAATTGACGCTGCTGAGTGCGTAGGAGACGTCAATGTACTAGCTTTCGCCCACTCCTTCTTGGGAGGGCTTGTTCGAGAGGAGGAGTCGATAAGACATTACGAGAAAGGAATAGAGTATGGAACGATAATAAGAGATAGTTTTGCGTTAGCGTTCGGTCACGCTGGCTTATCATACATGACTTACTGGAGAAGCATGGCAGTCGAGGATCCTGATAAAAGGATCAAACTAGCTAAAAAGGCAATGCGGGAATACGACAAAGGCCAACACTATCTTTCGATAGCAAAACAGGAAGATCCTCGCGGAGTCTTCATGCGGCTACGTGCACGAGCCCGATCACCCCCCGCTAGCTGGGCAGAGCACTACCTACAACTGTCAATGTGGGAGACTGGGCAATCAAAACGGCGAAAATACCTAGAAAAAGCCGGAAAAGCCAGCGAAAAAGCTTTGAAGGCAGCCGAAGAATCCGACATGCCGACAGCGATCCTCTACTTCCTCCACGTATCCAGCCGAATCCTAAAGTCACGAGCCTTGACGGAATCCAACACCAACACGAAGCGAGAGCTTCTTGAGAAAGCGTTGGAACATAGAGAAAAAACCATTAACATTATTGAACAACTGGCACCTTTCGATTATTATGCTCAAGGTGTAATGCAGAGCGATCTTGGGGAGATTAAGGCAGAGCTAGCTAATCTTGAAAAGACGTCTGACGGAAGAATCGCTCTTCTTGAAGAGGCAACGGCAAGGCTGGAGAAGAGCCTTGCACTATGCAACAAGATGGTCCCATACTTTGAAAGAATGGGAGACATCACATTCTTCACAGTCCTATTCCAGTACCAAGACACCTACGCGTCGTTACTGACACAATTATATACACTAATGGGGTCCACCGAACCCCTTCGAAAAGCCATAGAGATGCATAAGAAAGCTGCGGAATCCGCTAGGAAAGCAGATCTAGCCAGTCTTGAGGCAGAAGCACACTGGAATATAGGCAAAGCGTGGGATTCTTTAGGAGAGCTCAGTGAAGCAGCACAAAGCTATGAAGTCGCCTCGCAGAGCTACATAGAAGCAGCACAAAGAACACCTCAGCTGAGAGACTTCTACCAAGAACATGCTTCGTACATGGAAGCTTGGAGTGAAATCGAGCATGCAAGAGGGCATCATGCACGAAGGGAATATGGAGATGCGAAAGGCCATTATGAGAAAGCTGCAGAGCTTCACAAGTCAACCAGCGAATGGAACTATCTCAGTTCGAGTTACTTGGCGTGGGCTCGACTGGAACAAGCTGAAGATCTGAGTAGAAACGAGCAGCCAGAAGAGGCCAAGAACCTGTTTAGAGAAGCTGCGACACTATTTGAAGGGGCAGAGAATTCCATCGAGTTAAAACGTGGATTACGATCTTGTTGCGAAGAGGAGGAGCTGATGATAGCCCGATTGATCAAAGCCTCTCGAGTACGACGTCACTATAGTCTAGGAAGAATGGCGATTGAGGAAGCAAAAATCTCTGCAAGGCAAGGAGAACCAGCAGAAAGCTCGAGGAAATACGATTTGGCAGCCAACACGTTCCAAGAAGCCATGGAATCTGCACATCCAACGGCAGAACGTGAAGTTCAAGAGGAATTCCTGCCAATTATCAACCTCAGCCACGCATGGCACACCATGCAAAGAGCTGAGGCGGAAGTTTCACCTGAACTTTACCTAGAAGCTTCTCGACTATTCGAGAAAGTAAAAGAACTCAGCACAGATGAAAAGGCGAGACTACTGGCTCTAGGTCACAGCTGCTTTTGCAGGGCGTTAGAGTTTGGTGCCCGATTTGAAGCAACGAGAGAGCCTGCACTCCACTTAGAAGCCACCCATCAATTAGAACGAGCAGCAAATTACTACGTAAGAGCAGGCTTCAAGACAGCTTCAGAATATGCTATGGCAACACAGCGCCTTTTCGACGCCTACGTGTATCTGGATAGTGCCAAGAAAGCTCTAGACCCCGACAAGAAAGCTAGGTTCTACTTGGTCGCTGAGAAGGTCCTTCAAACAGCAATTGGATCTTTCCTAAAAGCGAAACACCCAGCTAAGAGTCAGCAGGCACAACAACTACTGGAGAAGGTTAGAGCGGAGAGAGAGTTAGCGGTTTCATTAAGTCAAGTTCTGCATGCTCCAACCATCACTTCATCTACCACGAGTTTTACCTTACCGTCTCAGGGTGCAGAGAGATCCGTGGGATTAGAGCGGTTTGGGAGTGCAAGTATTCAGACGAAACTCATCATACCCAAAAGAAGAATCAGAGTTGGAGAAGACTTCAGCCTCAAGATGCATATTGGAAACGTAGGCAAGAAAGCAGTTCTCCTAGAGAAGGTCAAGGACGTCTTTCCTAAAGGCTTTGAAGTAGTAGCGACGCCTGGAAAACACTTCAGTTTTCAAGACCGCAATCTCAATGTGAAAGGAGTACAACTCGATCCTTTTAACACCGAAGAAATCAACCTCGTACTACGATCGTTCAATGCAGGTTTCTTTGAAATAAAGCCCCAAGTCACCTACATCGGTGAGAGTGGGGAGCGAACCATCTCTAAGCCGCCACCTGAATCCATCGAACTCGCTGAATCTCGCCTTCCAAACCGTATCAGCACAGGATCTGATCAACTTGACGCCCTGCTTTTCGGTGGAGTACCGAAGAATTCCGCTGTCATCCTGACCGCTCCTTCAAGCGACGAGAGAGATCACCTCATAGACAATTTTCTCAATGCCGGACTCGCCCAAGATGAAGTGGTATTCTACATCACCACTAACCCACACGCAGATAGACTTGCTGAAAAAACACCCAACTTTCATGTCTTCATCTGCAATCCTCAGGCAGAAAAAATCGTCAAAGACCAAACAAACATCTACAGACTCAAGGGAGTAGAGAACCTAACAGAACTCAATATCGCCTTAGCATCAGGCTTCCGTAAACTGCCTGAATCCCCACACAAACCGAGACGCGCATGCCTCCGGATCGTCTCAGACGTGCTTCTAGAACACCACGCGGTTCATACAAGAAGATGGTTAACTTCCTTAATCCCTGAACTAAAGTCGAAAAACTTCACACTTCTCGCCGTGATGAACCCACAGATGCACCCTGAACAAGAAGCTCGAGCCGTACTTGATCTCTTCGAAGGCGAGATCAACATCGTAGAAATGCAGACGGATATAGGTACGCAGAAGCACTTGCAGATTAAAAAAATGACAAACCAAGAATACTTGGGAAGTATCCTAAATCTCCAAAGGGGAGGACTAGGCTAATCCGAATTTGCCCAAGTCAATGCAAACAATGGTGGCTGTAGGCGATTGCAGGGGATCAAAGGTGGAGTCGCAACAGGCTATTAAAATCCGTGAAGCGACTGAAGCAGATAACCAAGCCCTGATTGAATTACAGGCTCGGTGTCCACAGGGAACGAACTTCATTCTTGGAATAGACAGCTCACCTGATTTTTTTGCACGTTCCAGAGCTTTCGAAGAGTGGCATGTTTTAGTTGCCACCCAAGACAGTGCCATCGTTGGCTCAGCAGCTTTCGCGGTTTCTGAAACTCAAATCGAAGGACGACGGATCAAGACAGTTCTTGAATATGGCTTCATGGCTGATCCAAGACATAGACGGAAAGGCATAGCTGCAAACCTTCAGAAGAAGATTGAGCAAATTGCCCTCGATAAAAACGTTGACCTAATGCACCTCGATGTCATGGAAGATAATTTACCTTCGCTGAACTTGTTCTGGAAAATGGGGTTTAAAAGGGTAAGAGACTGTCGCGTGCTTAATCTTATTGCCAACTCGGAGCAGAAGGTTACCAAGCAAGAGAATATCCGAAAGATGGAAAGCGGCGACATCAACGCAGTGACGAACCTCATAAACGAAACGTTTAGAGACCACGATTTCTTTCAGCCATTAACAGAGAAGGAGCTGACTGATTGTATTGATAGAATGCCCCACTTCGACCTTCAGGATATTCTGGTCTATGATGACGCGGAAGGCATTTCAGCATGCTTAGGCTGCTGGGACTACAACAAGATAAGGAAGTACATCGTGGAAAAATTCAGCTGGAAGATGAGAATCCAGATCTCGCTATTGCGGTTAGCCAGCATTTTCACGCCTATGCCAGCGATCCGTCAACCAGGCGAACGCTTGCTAAGCTACAATTTATTTCTGCCAGCTTTTAGAGACCCGGAAAGTCTCACCGAGTTAGTGAAGAGTGCGATAGAGAAGGCTGCAGAAAACCAAATCACGATCCTGAACATTCCATTGGATCCTGAGAGTCATGTCACGCCGATCCTGTCTCAGTTCAGACACCTCAAAACCAAGTTGCACTTTTTAATCAAACCTTTAACGTACGAATCCTTCAGCAACGTTGGCAAAAGAAGAATCTTCATCGATGTATCTGAAATCTAATCAGAAAAGCACTCACAGCTCATCAGGAAGTACAGTCCCCGGATTCAGGATGTTATTCGGGTCAAAAGCGTCCTTGACTGCTTTCATTATCCCAAGAAGCTTCTTATCCGTGTATCTTTTAAATTCCTTTCTTCTGATTTTCCCTATTCCATGTTCTGCAGTAATTGTACCTCCAAGCTGAATAGCTGCATCGTAGATCTCTTTCTTCACCTTCTCCAAGTTCGCTCTTTCTAGCCCTCCAGCTTCAGCTGTCAGGATGTGGGTATGAAGGTTCCCATCCCCAGCGTGCCCAAACACAGGCATGTACATCCCGTATTTCGCAGCCAGTTTGTCAAGTTCGCTCAAGAATTCGGCGATTTTGCTTGGGGCGACTGCTATATCGGTGATATCCATCGTGATGGGTTTCAGAGCGAAGTAGATCTTGCCCCGTATATTGAGGATGTCATCTTGCTTCCTTTTATTTTGGACGATCAGAGTGTCGATTGCGTTGTGTTTCTGCGCGATTTTATGGATTCCTTCAGCTTCAGCAAGCAGGATATTTCTATCTCTGCCAGCTAGCACAATGATTAGGTAGTATTTTCCAGCTTTAACAGACCAACTTTTTCCGAGTTTCCGAGCCGACTTTTCCATCAAGTTTCTCTCGACGAATTCTATGGCTAAAGGAACGATTCCTTCTTGGAGAATCTCGGGAACCGTCTGTAGGGTTTGGTACCTGTCGTTATATGGTATAACTAACGTGATCGTTTCCTTCAGTTCAGGATGGAGTCTAAGAGTAACCTTGGTGATGATTCCTAACGTTCCCTGGCTACCGATCAGCAGGTGCATCAAATCATAGCCAGCAACGTCTTTAAGCAGTTTTCCTTTCAAGGTAAGAACTTCCCCGATAGGAAGCACCACTTCCATCCCTTTGACGTAGTCGCTTATGACCCCATGCTTCACTGCACTTGCACCTCCCGCACCACAAGCGACCATTCCGCCCAGTTGAGCGGATTCGTCACCTGGATGCAATGGAAATGAAAGTCCAGCTTCAGCTGCCGCTTTCTTAAGTGACAGGAGTGTTACGCCAGCTTCAGCAGTCATCATCAGGTTATCCTGATCTACTTCAATTACGCGATTCATCCTCTCCAACGAAAGGATAATGCCATTGCTTGTGGGGACTGAACCAGCGACTAGTCCAGTTCCTCCTCCTCTTGGAAAGACTGGAATTCCGTTCTCGTTAGCGAATTTCAAGAGGTTTGAGATTTCCTGAGTAGAGCTAGGTTTCACAACTATAACATCGTCTGCAGGTGTAGGGAGAACGGCTGGAGTAGTCTCGTCTATTAAATAGTCTAGAATAGGGTCTCTGTCCGAGAGTAACCATTCTTCTCCAACGATGTCGCGAATTGCACTGATTAGCTCAGGTTTCATTATTGTGGGTCTTTGCCCTGACGAATCTGATATCACTTTCTGATCAAGCGGATGTAATATGGCAGCATGGCGTAGTCTTGATCTGTACCGATTCGTGTCGTGGCAACACCGCTGATTCCATTACCTCGAATTTTCAGATGGAGATCTATCGTGTGGTCGCCCTGAAGGTTCTTGCTGTTAGGCAATCTGCCTCTAAAGTCACCCTCCAACTCATGGTCTCTAATGCGGACGTTGCGTAGTAGCTGGTTTTTCCCTTTATCTAATCGTATTGATATCGGTCCATCTGTATGGAAAACGATCCGGATCAGGACTTTATCGCGATGTGTTTTAATCTTCCCTTCCCACATGCCGTTGAACAACGGGGATGCCTGAAAACTCTTGAAGGAGGATGCTTGCTCATACCGCTGCATGAAGGTTGCCACTCGATCTGCAAACTTTGGTAACAGAGCGTCAGTGACTTCAATAGCAACTTGGTCTGCGATACTCGACTGAGAGGTCATATTTGTTAAGCACGCGACTGCAAGGTCTTCAGATGGGACGAGTGATAGCATGGAGGTCGCACCTTCGATGCTTCCGTTGCTGATGAGCCAGACAATCTCGTCGCCTATGTCAATGGACCCCCAACCTAAAGCCATTATCGTATGCTGCAGATTTGTGTCTTTGACCATGTGCATGGTGGTAAGTGTCTTTCTGTCAAGGATTGGTGTCTGAGTTGGTAGTTGGCTGCCTAGATGGAATAAACCATATCGTATCAGATCGTGGATGCTGGAGTAGATGCCACCTGCTGCGGCAGGTATAAAATAGTTATGAGGGATAAGAGTGAACCCTGTCCCATATTTCATCGCCACGTTTTTTTCGATAGAGGGCGCTCCCACGGATGTTTGCACTAATCGCAATGGGTTAAAGACTTCTTGGGTCATAAAGTCGGTGAAGGATAAACCAGAAAGTGTCTCAATAAGCAGTTCTAGAATGGCGTAGGCGAAGTTAGAATAGAGCTCCCTTTCTCCGGGAGGAAAGGCTGTGAAGCTGTAGCTGGGGATAAAGCTCTGCAGGGAAGGATAGACCTCCATGCTTCTACAGACCTTGTATCCGTTGGGAATTCCTGCGGTCATATTAAGAACACGCCTTACTGTGACGGCTGAAGCATGACCTTCATAAACGGTGAGTTCTGTCGGAGTAATGTGTTTCTCAATCGGGTCATCGAGGTCCAACAGTCCACGTTGAATGAGGGTCATCACTCCGGTAGCCGTCAGTGATTTGGAGATGGAGGCTACAGGGTAAATAGTAAATGGGGATGCTTTGATTCCTTTCTTAATGTCTTCATATCCAAAAGCTTCTTCCCACAGAATTCTTCCTTTTCTAACCACAGCAATAGCTAGGGAAGGAATCCTCTCGTTCTCAACCATTTGAACGATCCTAGAACGCACATTACTGAGCTGCTCATTCTCAGCTAACATCGTCTCGTCAACAGAAGTAAGAGAACTTGAAGTCGAATCCAAATCCTGCACCATCTACCTCTAAGTTTTACGTGTCTGAGAACAGCAGATATCAATTCTGGGAAAAGTGACCAATAGTGTGTTCAGGTTCTTGTGAAAGACGCATCACATCTGGTTATGTTGTGACAATGAGTGTTGGTGAGGGAAAGGGGGGGATTTTACTACTTCAATCGAACCATCAAGACTTCGTAGAAGTAACGTTTAATTCCGTCACCTTCGATGGAGGAAACGTGCTTAATCTTCTCGATTGTGAAAGATCCTTCAAACAACTTGACAATCTCTTCCTTGGTAAAGTAGTTCCAAGCCTCACCATTCATGTAGCTAAAACAGACCAGAAGGTAGGTTCCATTTGGCTTCAAGACAGTTTGTACCCCTTTAATGAAGGAGGCTCTCTCGTTCAGCTGTACATGGTGGAAACAACCAAAGTCGAAAACGAAATCAAACAACTCACTTCTGAACGGCAGATTTACGAAGTCTCCGACGAGAAAACCTATTTCAACGTCAGCGTTGGCGGCTTTTTCTTTGGCAAACCTTATTGCCTCATCAGAGATGTCTAATGTGCTGACCTCAAATCCATTCTTCGCCAAGTAAACTGTGTTCGTGCCTACTCCACAGCAAACATCCAATGTTTTCCCAGGAACTAAACGCCGGGATTCCACAAGTTTCATTAAAACGTTTCTTGGTTGACCCAGCTCCCAAGGAAGGTTCTCAGGATGATGATAGATCCTGTCCCATCCTACATCATGTCGCGAGGACACGGGCGATCTCTCTTTCCAGTTAAAGACACAGCTAACAGTAGACAGCTAGTCACGTTTAGGTGAAAGTTCTACCCCGCAGTGGTAGCATTTTCTCCGGAAGGAGTTGGTAGGTAGTGGCTGGCTACAGTGTGGGCAACGGAATTTCTCTTCCGATTCCTTGAGCCATTCATCGGCTTTGCCTGCTTTAATCTTCGCCAAATTAGCTCTAAGGTCAACGCCATCATCTGTCAGGTATTCATTTGAGAACTTCTCGAACCTCTCACAAGTGTGTTTCTCAAAGTCTGAACACTCGTAGCAGAATTGTAGGTTCTTCGCGTTCAGGCACTTCACCATCTCACATCCAGAACCCCAGCATTCAGGTGTTAAGACCTGGCAGCCTTCGCAGCGTACTTTCTCCGGAGGGCACTTGAAGAACTCAGCTAACCGTTGGCGGTACTTGCCGCCATCCTTGTAGCCACGATAGATGCCGCAGGCTCCACAGTAGAGACCGCATCTTCCTACTAAAGTCCTGTCAACCAAGATGGAACACCATTCATTATGAAGCGTTTTCACGTTATTTGTGTTTGTGGATATATTTCCATCAGCTCATACAATCATTCATATGCTGAAAACGTCAATCAGGTTTTAGCTGAGTCAAGGGCTTGGACGAGTTACCTAATTTCAGGGACTTTTAGTCCAGTTTTTCTTGAAGGCGGTCGTTGATCTTAGCATATTGCTTGAAGTCTTGGCGCATCATTTCTAGAGCACCAGGCCGCATCCCCATTTCCTCTGGTCCACTTATAAAGGAGATGGCGAAGTCTTGAAGTCTCCTGAAGATTGCGTTCACCTCAAAGAATTCGATCTCTTACTAGGAGATAACACTAGAAAAGTTAGAAATTGTTATCCAAATACTGGAATGATTATCAGACATCAGTGACTACGTTGTAGATGAGACGAATTGCGATCGAGGTCGCGACTTCTAGGTTTTACGCGTGCACAACAGCATTGGCAAACCTCGATCTCTCGTAGGCAAGAAGGGTTGCATTTTCGTTTATACTGGCAAGGTTCGGATCCATCTCGTGTGAGACCGTAGGATCCGTATTTCAAGAAACCGTCCGGAAACACGGTAACGGTCACTCCGTACTGAGCAGCTGCTTTTTTCGCCACCAGATAATTCGCACCCGATGACACTCCCACGCAAACTCCTTTCTTTTTGGCAAGATACTTTGCTGCATCGATAGCACGATTGCTTGAGACGCAAATGACTTCATCTATCAACTCACTTAATCCTCCAACTCCGTTGGAGACCAATTCGGGTACAAATCCATCGCCGATACCTTGGATTTTATGCAGTCCAGGCGTTCCCCCACTCATTACCGGCGATTCAGAGGGTTCGACGGCGATAATTCTAATATCTGGGAAGGCTTTCCTAAGTCGCCTTCCACATCCGATCAACGTTCCTCCTGTCCCAACACCACTAACAAAGGCATCTATCCTGCTGATACACTGAGGGATCTGATCCAATATCTCTTGGGCTGTAGTATGGTAGTGGCATTCTGCATTCAGTGGATTTGAAAACTGGTCAGGGTTGAAATACTGAGGTTTCTGGCTAATCCTGTCTCGAATACTCGCTGCCTCTTTGAAATCCCCCTCTGAACAAAGTACTAATTTCGCCCTAAGGTGCCTTAGAATCTTCTTCCGTTCTTCAGTCATGTTTCTGGGCATAACTATTACGACAGGGTATCCCTTCTGTCTCGCAAAGTAGCTCAGAGCGATTCCCGTATTTCCACTAGATGCTTCAACAATGGTCATACCATGATGAAGGAGCCCCATCTTTTCACTTTGTTCAATAATGTATTTCGCCATGCGGTCTTTAATGCTACCGAGGGGGTTGGCACATTCTAATTTAGCGTAGACTCCATCCACTTCAAGAAGCGGAGTGTTCCCGACTTCTAACAAAATGAACGCCTTCGCCAT
>CP070765.1:1346484-1376574 GCA_020345645.1 Candidatus Bathyarchaeota archaeon
GCCCGTCGTTCCACTCGAGTGGGCTGTGGGTGAGGCGCGGTCCTCTGTGGCTGTGTCGAGCCTGAAGTTCGCGAGAGGGGAAAAGTCGTAACAAGGTGGCCGTAGGGGAACCTGCGGCCGGATCACCTCCTAAGAAAACAGCGCTTTGTTATGGATTGGAGAGAAAGCATGTGCTAAGCTCAAAAATTTTTCTCAAGAAATTAAGCCTAGTTGATATGAGAAAAAATGGATAGGCGGTCTTAGATGTCTCGAGAATCTACTTCTGTTTCAGAGTGATCTCCAGTGTTGAGACGTTTCTCGCGTTTCCGCCTTCCCTCGGAGTGATCTGCTCCGTGCCTATTGAGATAGTGTGGACCTTCGCATCCTTCAGAAATCGATTGCGAACAATTTCTGCAACGTCTACAGCTGTGCTGATTGCGCGTCCTCGCGCTTTCAATGTGACCTCTGTGGCATTGCCAGTGTTGAATCCAGTAATGACAGCCATGACATAGTTCATCGGGGGTTTGTTTCCTACATAGATCACGTTTGGTTCTGTGCTCATAACGTATTCCGCCTCCTTTGTGTTTAGTTAAGAAAGCAGATGTATAGACTACTATATGAACATATCCGCAAGCAAAATCTGCGTAATCAAATGATTAATAGGTGTCTTCACTAACCCCAATAGTGACAGAATTTAGATAATCCACATACGAGGCTATGATTTGAGACTTGCCATTTACAAACGTGGCTTAGAGTTCACAGTGTACTTGGTTGGATGTCGTGTTTGAGGATCGAGTTTGCCCTTTGTGGATTGGGACTCGGACACGCGGGTCGTTGCATTCCAATAGCAAAGGGTCTGCAGAATAGAGATGAAAACAATAAAGTCTTCTTTACAACGTACAAAGATGCTTTAAGCTATCTCCGTTTGGCAGGTCTTCCAACGCTTGAGGTCCCTGCTGTAGATTTTCAAGTCAAGCCAGATGGCACAGTAGATTTTAGACGTACTGCATTCAATCCTGGTCCATTTGTAGCTTCCTTTTCTTTCTTGAGGCAGATAGCACGGGAGATCGAGATCATGAAGGTGCTCAAGCCAGATGTTTTAGTTTCAGACTCGCGAGCCTCCGCCATTGTCGCTGCGAAGATGCTTGGGATCCAAGCCTTATGCATCTTGAATCAATTTCAAGTCGTTATCCCAAGAAGGACTCATTATCTACGATTAGCGAAGTTCACCGACGCTATGAGTCTCACCATTCTTGGAAAGATCTGGACATCAAGCACCGAAGTTCTGATCCCAGATTTTCCTCCTCCTGCAACCATCTCTTCTGCAAATCTACGCATGCCGGAGAATTTTAGGAAGAAAACCCGATTCATAGGGCCTATCCTGCCAATTCGCCCAGAGGAATTACCTGATGGAACTACAATCCGGAAAAAACACGATTTAGATCTGGATCGCCCGTTGATTTTTGTACCTATCAGCGGACCTATGAAGGAGAAAGCCTACCTCACACGTATTCTGACGAAGATTTTTTCCGATTTATCCGAAGACTATCAGATAGTCATGACCTTGGGACGCCCTAGATCCGAATCGAAGCCTGTGCAACATGGTAACTTAACGATCTTCAACTGGATTCCGAACCGCTTTGAATACTTGAAGGCGAGTGACATCGTAATTTCGAGGGCTGGTCACGGAACATTAATGCAGACTATCTGCTACGGTAAACCTGCTATATTGATCCCAACACCTAGCCACACGGAGCAGATTAATAACGCCAAGAGAGGTGAAGAATTAGGCGTTGCAATGGTTATCGAGCAGGAGAAATTAACCATGGAAAAGCTCCATAATGTCGTCGAGAAAATTATCCTAGAAGGGGATGGATTATTCAAGAGCAATGCCCTGAGACAATTAACTGAGTTCGATGGACTGAAGGAAGCTATAGAAGCAACTGAACGAGTAGCTTTGAAAATTAAGGGATGAGGTATGTTTCTCCCAAAGCCAGTCTTACTAAAAAAGCTCCATAAAATCTTAGAGGAAGACTTGGGGCAGGGCGATATCACGACACACTCCCTAATTCCGAAAGATTGGAATGCTGAAGGTAAAGTCGTTGCAAAGGAAGAAGGCATAGTGGCTGGAATCCATACTGTCTCTGTGTTATGTGAAAGTCTTGGTCTAGTGACTGAAATTCTGAAGCATGATGGCGAACGTGTCGAATCCGGCTCTGTTCTGCTGAGTATTCGTGGGAATGCCCAATCGTTGATATCAGCGGAAAGGACGATTCTAAACATTCTCTCACGGATGAGTGGTATCGCAACTCTGACAGACCGCTTAGTTAAGAAACTAAGAACTGCAGGGCTTCAAACCCGAGTTGCATGCACTAGGAAGGTAGCCCCTGGACTAGGTTTTCTAGATAAAAAAGCAGTATTGATGGGTCACGGTGACACACATAGGTTGCATCTTGACGACATGGTTCTAATCAAGGACAACCACCTGCGAGTTGTTGGCGGTGTTGAAGAAGCAATTCGGCGGGTTAAAGAATCCATCTCCTTTGCAAAGAAGATTGAAGTTGAAGTGACTTCAAGTGAAGATGCCTTGAAAGCCGCTCGTGTTGGAGCTGACGTAGTCATGCTGGATAACTTCTCTCCTCCACAGATTAACAAAACACTGGTCATCATGATCAAGGAGAATGTTAGGAACCGAGTCTTAGTGGAGGCTAGCGGAGGAATAACTGCTCGAAATATTCTTCAATACGCAAGAACTGGGGTCGACATCGTTAGCGTTGGAGAGGTTACCCATAGCGTGAAATCATTGGATATAAGCCTTGAAGTGACGGGTGTCGAAGAACTCGGGTAAAGAAGTCAATGGCGTAGTCAGTTACTGTTAGACGTAATCAATGCGTAGTAATGATCGTCTCATACGTTTATAATAATCCATTCCGCGATAGCTGAGATGAGAAGTATAATAACACATGCTGTGATAACTATACATGTTCTGATAGCTTCTCTAACGCCACGTCGTTGTATTATGCGTAGGAGCAGAATGACACTATGAGCCATAGCTGTCGAATAAACACCTAATTCTAACCATAAGATGGGATTGAAAAGAAGCAGCATAAAAGTCAATATCGCTGGGACTCCTTCAGCGATACTAAAGAGCGCGATGATTCTTCCAGTGTTGAAAAGCACAAAGCATCCCCAAACCGGACCCATAAGAGGCGTGAACATGGCGAGAGTGTGAATCATATTGTTGCCGAAGATGAACCGTGGATCATTCATTCGTTGAAATTCTTCCTTCAATTCATCCTGTAAATTTTGAGCTTCTTGAATGCTTACGTTGGCTGTGATTATCCCTGAAAAGACGCAGGCTAAGGCGATGATGAAGAAGACAACGATTGCGAAGATTCTTTTTCTCAGATCACTATTTAAGTCGGGTAATAACCCTAGGACTCGAGCCAACTAACTCATTCACCATGAGGAGTATATGCTTAACGCACTTTTTCAAAGCATCGTAAATAGCTATGTCCGATTAATCAGCGTTTTTCTGGAATCCCATTCCAAGCACAAAGAGCTCTGCGCTTCTGCGTCGACTCGCTTGAGGTTTAAGAATTTCAACTCTCCGAAAACGTTCCTTAATCTTCCCTAGGAAGATACTGAACATGTCTCCTTGAAAGATCTTCACAAAGAAGCTCCCGCCAGGACGAAGTAGATATATTGCGATCTCCAAAGAGCGACTCGCCAATTCAATTTGTCTTGCGTGATCAACCTCCCAAGTGCCTATTGTGTTCGGTGCTACATCAGAGAGGACAGCGTCAGCTAGGGAAGGTAAGTGCTTCTTGATTCGTTTCATGGCTCTTGGATTATTGACGTCTTCAATAATCGTATGGATGTAATCAGTCTTGAGGGGAGTGATAGGGTTTAAATCAACTCCTAAAACAAATCCTTGATCTTTCACAATCTTCCCGGAGACTTGAAGCCAACCACCTGGTGCTGCGCCCAAGTCGACGACGATGTTTCCTTCTTGAATGAACTTGTACTTCTTCACAGCTTCCAGAAGCTTATAGGACGCCCGGGAACGATATCGTTCCCTTTTTGCTCTCTGGTAAAAGTGATCCTGCTTTCTGGCTCTCAGCCATTGTTTAGGCAACCTTATGGGTCACCCTGTGTGCTGTCCTCACGAATCAGATCTATCGACCAGGTCGTGAGTCTTTCACAGTCATTTGGTGATATCGCACCATATGCTCCGCATCGAACACTATCCGAGCAAATCAGGCAGGGACAGTTCTTTATCGAGGTTATTGAGACAGGCTCCTTCTTCGGATATAATCTGTAAGTCCACCGTCCATCGAAGAGTTCACGTTCTCGTCTGATAAACCCCTTATTCTCCAACTTAATTGCTATCCGTGACCCCTCTCTGCTACTTGCGCCTAGTTGATGCCAAAGATCAACTTGTAGCACACCTTCGTCAGAAGTCTTCGAGATAAATTGAAGAGCTCTGTGCTCCAGATCGTTACGTCTAGGCATGTTGCCCCATTATCCTACTTTCACATACATTAACGGCATCTGGAGATAAAAGCGTGTTGCGATGAATGCGGTTTAGATGCACTTAGGATTGTAAGCGTTTAATTCCCTTGAGACTAATTATATGAGGGTGTTGAACCTTGCAGACTGCCAAATCCAAGCAAGTATGCTTAGGCATTGAGACAACTGCTGATGACTTTGGTGTGGGGATTCTGGATTTTGAAGGCAATGTGCTCTCAAATGTGTCCAACGCCTTTATCCCCGATAGAGGCGGGATTCACCCAAGGGAAGCTGCAAGGCATCACGCCGTGGTCGCAGGAGACGTTATCTCACTCGCAATTCAGAAGGCGAATATTTGGACAGAAGACATCGCCGTTGTTGCCTTCTCCCAAGGACCTGGATTGGGTCCGTGCCTTCGTACAGGAGCGACAGCCGCGAGAGCTTTAGCTGCTTATTGTGAGGTTCCTTTAGTTGGAGTAAACCATTGCATCGCGCATATTGAAATCGGTAAGCTTACTACTGAAGCACAAGATCCAGTCACGCTTTATGTTTCGGGTGGGAATACCATGGTGTCAGCGTTTGATGCGGGCCGATATCGCGTCTTTGGTGAAACTTTGGATATAGCTGTCGGTAATTGTTTGGATGTCTTTGCACGGGAAGTGGGGCTTCGAAGCGATGGCGTTCCTTTAGGTGCAGTCGTCGAGCAGCTCAGTCGAAGAGGAAAGGAATTTCTTGATCTACCATACAGCGTGAAGGGAATGGATCTATCTTTTAGCGGTCTGCTTACTGCAGCAATCTCCCTCTACAGGAAGGGAACTGTCGATCTTGAGAATCTGTGCTACAGCCTACAAGAGACTGTCTTCTCGATGCTCGCTGAAGTTACTGAAAGAGCTTTAGCCCATGTTGAGAAACGAGAAGTCCTTCTTACTGGGGGAGTAGCAGCAAACAAACGTCTGCAAGAGATGTTGAAAGCCGTTGCTGACGAACACGACAGCCTCTTCTGCGGGGTTCCAAAAGAATATGCTCTGGACAATGGGGCGATGATTGCTTGGACTGGCATACTGAAGTTTAAAGAGGGTTTGACCACCCCTCTTGCTGAGAGTTTTGTACGTTTAAAATGGAGACTCGACGATGAAGATGCACGGTGGGCTGCAAGAAATGTTGGTTAGGAAAGGAGCAGAAGCCAGTCTCTTTCTTGAAGAATGGCAGGGAAACCAGGTCATCCTCAAGCACCGCATTCCCAAAAAATACCGTCATCCTCAGATAGACGGAAGAATACGCAGCTATCGCACTCTCCACGAGTCCCAGCTTCTTCATGAAGCAAAAGTTGCCGGTGTCCCTACACCGGTAATCTTCTCAGTCGACCTTCACGAGTCCAAAATCCTGATGGAATTCATAGAAGGTCCGAGAGTAAAAGAGCTCTTAATCACTCTAAGTTTAGAAGCACGGACACTTCTATGCAGGCAAATCGGTCGAATGATTGGATGTCTGCACAAGAACCACATTATACACGGAGATCTTACTACCTCCAACATGATCCTCACCGGTGACGGACGAGTCGTCTTTCTCGATTTCGGCTTAGGAGAGAAAACAGCTGCTCTTGAATCACGAGGTGTTGATCTTCACTTAATGAAACGGGCTTTCCAGAGCACGCATTTCCGAATTGCGGAAACCTGCTTTGCCGCTATCCTAGAAGGATATGTAGACGTCCTCGGCAAAATATTGGCTAACCGAGTAGTTAAGAAAATTCGGGAAATCGAGCTACGAGGACGGTATATTTCTGGAAGAAGTGAACATGAACATTGAACTCACGCTCTTACATAGGAGCTATTGGTCGATGCACAATGAACGCTTTCCCCGATCTTAAAACTACGGTGTTCTTCGTGACAGGGAACATCCACAAATTCAACGAGGCCTGTCAGGTTTTTGGCACGTTTGGAATATCCACGGTGATGATGAAACGTATCAATGTGGTTGAAGCCCAATTTGATACAATTGAGGAGATAGCTGAAAGAAGTGCACTAGAAGCAGTTCAAAAGACCCACTTACCAGTATTCGTTGAAGACGCCGGATTATTCATCAAAGCCTTGAATGGCTTTCCAGGTCCATACTCATCTTACGTTTTCCGAACAATCGGAAACAAGGCAATTCTAAAACTAATGTGCCGACTGAGAAACAGGAATGCAACCTTTAGATCAGCCATAGCCTACTCAGAGCCTAGAATGAAGAAGGCGATTGTGTTTGTTGGGAAAGTCGACGGGAAGCTCCTCAAAAAGGAACGTGGTGCCCGTGGATTCGGATTCGATCCAATATTCCAGCCTAATTTCGCATCGAAATCATTCGCAGAAATGACTTTAGAGGAGAAGAACCAGCAGTCACATCGTGCTTTAGCCCTGTGCAAGTTTGCAGAATGGTACGCACTCAAACCGAGGGCTCATAAGTCTTAAATAGCTTCATTACATCCTTAACTGAGCTTCCCTCGGGCGATAGACTTGACGAAAAAAGAAAAAGGGCAATCCCATTCCATCCGTCCTGTGAGTAAAAGACCACCCCAATGGTGCAAATACGAACCAGAAGAAGTGGAAGCACTTGTAGTCAAGTTGGCGAGGGATGGGAATACGAGTAGCAGAATCGGTACGATTCTAAGAGATCAGCACGGAATACCCTTAACAAAAGCAATCACGGGGAAAAGCGTAACCGATATCCTGAAAGAAGCGAACATGGCTCCTTCGGTTCCGGAAGACCTCAATATTCTTTTGCGAAAAGCTTCAGGGCTTCACACACATCTTGAAAGAAATAAGACGGATCTCGCAAACAAACGTGCACTTCAGCTTACTGAGGCGAAAATCTACAAACTATCCAACTACTACAAGCGAAAAGGGGTCCTGCCATCCAATTGGAGGTACAGGCCCTAGTTGCCTTAGTCACCTAGAACGGAGTGAATATGGATCAGGCCACTGATAGACGCAAACTGATAGAAGATGTCAAAGTTGCTAATGATCACCTCTCTGACGCAATCGACAATGACGAACCGATCCACGTTATTTCCCATCTGGATGCTGACGGCTTAGCAGCCGCAGGAATCCTCGGAGGGGCTCTCTGGCGGCGTAATGCAAATCTGCACCTGCGTGTTCAACAATGGATGGACGAAAAAATCGTCGCAGAGATCCAATCCCTCCATCCTTCCTTGACAGTTTTTACAGATATGGGTGCGGGCTATCTGGACATCCTTTCCACCCGCCTTCCTACGTACAGAATTATTGTGCTGGACCACCATCAGAAGAAGGGGGAAGTTACGGAAAACATCGTGACCGTCAACCCGCACGAACATGGTTTTGATGGCTCAAAGGAAATCAGTGGTGCCGGTGTCACATACCTCGTAGCACAAGCACTCGATTCGAGTAACATGGACCTTGCTGGATTAGCAGTAATTGGTGCGTTAGGTGATCAACAAGATAAATTTGAGAAGCGATCTTTAGGAGGTCTGAACTTGGAGATCGTGAAAGACGCTGAGAAATCAGGCGTTCTAGAAACTTGCACCGATCTCCAATTCTTTGGAAGAGAGACGCGCCCAATTCATAAAGCTCTGGCTTACACTACTACTCCCTTCATCCCGGGGATTAGTGGTGAAGAAGACAAGAGCCTTAGTCTTCTTTTGCACCTCAACATAAAACCGAAGATCGGAGATAGATGGAGAGCCTTGCGAGATCTCTCATCCGAGGAGAAAAGAACGTTGTGCTCTGCCCTGTCAGATCACATGGTTGCCAAAGGGGTTTCAGAGCACGTTCTCAACCTTATCGGAAGAGTCTACACCCTTGTTAATGAAGAACCTTGGACTCCCCTTCGCGATGCTAGGGAATTTTCAGTATTACTGAATAGTACTGGTCGAATGGGGCGACCAAGCATAGGCGTCGCTATCACCTTAGGCGATCGAAGGGCAGCAGTTGACGAAGCCTCAACTATCTTGGAGAACTATCGACATACAATTACCAGGAACATGAATTGGTTAATGGAGAAACCTGATCGGATCAGAGAGATGCGGAGTATATATCTGGTGCAGGGTGAAGGCTTCATAGATGAGAAGATGATCGGAACCCTTGCATCCATTCTCTCGACAACACTCCCAAGCTGGAACAAACCCATAATCGCATATGCTGCTGTATCTGAGAAAGGAGTTGTGAAAGTCTCTGCTCGCACCTTAGCAAGGATGACTGAGAAGGGTCTCAACCTAGGAAAGATAATGGGATTAGCGGCTAAGAGATTCCACGGTGAAGGAGGAGGACATGATATTGCTGCAGGGGCCCAAATCCCATTTTCGTCAGTAGACGACTTCGTGGAATTAGTTGATGAGTTGATATACAGGGACGTGAGTGAGGTCTTTGCTGAAGGTTAAATTCCGATTCTTATACACTACACCAAAGGAAGCCAAGTCTGTGGCACAGGCCATCGAACCCGACAACCGTCAGTCCATTCAAGGTCTGACCATTACTACTGCCACAAACGATTCCATCCTATTCGGAGCTATCTCCTGCGAGATGTCTGTAGCAACACTAGCATCAACTCTAGACGACCTTCTCGCATGCGTATCCACGGCCGAGAGCACCTTTGAAGCAATACGGGATCAGTGAGCATGTGCAGACTCCTTGTGCATAAGCTTAAAGGGATTTAGGTTACTGCTATTCTTTGAGCCTGTTAATTTATTTGGGTAGTGTTCTCGACCATGCTAGACATCAAGCTGATTCGTAAGCACCCCGATACGTTCAAGCAGAACTTTGTTAGAAGGGGTGACGCTGAAAGCCTTGAGATACTTGACGCTTTACTCAAACACGATGAAACGTGGCGTCAACTATTAACTGAGGCAAACGCTCTCCGCCATGAAAGAAGCAAACTTACAAACAAAGTTGCAGACCTCAAGAAAGCGGGAAAAGAATACCGGAATCTAATCGAGCAAGGAAAGCAACTCGCGAAAAACATCACCCTGCTGGAAGACCGAGCGCGCACACAAAAGCAGACCGTAGATGAACTTCTCATAAACTTACCGAATATGTTACACGACTCTGTTCCCTCTGGGAAAGATGACGCAGACAATATGGAAGTCAAAGTTTGGGGTCGACCACCAACTTTCAACTTCCCTCCAAAGAACCACTTAGAAATTGGACGAGACTTGGGAATAATCGATGAAGAACGTGGTGCTAAAGTCTCTGGTCATGGATTTCTGTATCTCAGTGATCAGCTGGTTCTTCTTGACCTCGCATTGCAGAGGTTCGCCTTGGACTTCATGATCGCAAAAGGTTTCAGACTGGTTGAACCGCCGTTTATGATGCGACGGAAGCCATACAGCGGCGTAACTGCACTAGCTGACTTTGAACAAGTCATGTATAAAGTTGAAGGTGAGGACCTGTATATGATCGCGACATCCGAACACCCCTTGGCAGCAATGTATATGAATGAAGTTCTCTTGAGGGACGATCTTCCATTAGGGCTCGTTGGTCTAAGCCCATGTTTTAGAAAGGAGGTCGGTTCTCACGGAAAATACACCAAGGGATTATTCAGGATGCACCAGTTCAACAAAGTCGAGCAGTTTGTATTTTGTCATCCTTCTGATTCGTGGAGAATTCACGAAGAACTTCAAGCCAATTCTGAAGCATTGTATGAAAAACTCGGTCTCCACTACAAGGTCGTAAACGTTTGCACAGGAGAAATCGGGACTCTGGCATCTAAGAGATACGACATCAACATTTGGATGGCAGATGGCGTGTACCGGGAGGTCGGTTCAAACTCCAATTGCACAGACTATCAATCTCGCCGACTGAACATCCGCTTCAGAGAAAAAGAGGGGCAATCCCCAGCGGGTTTTGTTCACACACTAAACAACACTGCCTTAGCTACCAGTAGAACTATGGTTGCAATACTGGAACAACACCAACAGAAGGATGGGACCGTCATTTTACCGAAGGTGTTAAATCGCTACATGCCTGGAGTGACAAGGTTGGAACCACAGTTGAAAAGCTTGAATGTAAACATCAGCTACACTAAATCTTTTAATATTGGCACGTCTGATTCTTCCAGACGCAACGAGGATTAAATGTGTCAAAGCGAAAAGGACGCGTCCGCGATAAATGGCGAAGAAAAGAGTGGTACATGGTTACAACACCGAACTATTTTGGCAATGTTGAGTTGGGCTCCGTTCCATCTGACGATCCAGAAAAACTTCCTGGTCGAGTTATCGATGCTACTTTGTATGACATTACCAACGACTTTGCACACCAGTATCTGAAGATGTTCTTCCAGATAAGCGAGATCGATGGTAAAACAGCTAACACCGTGTTCAAGGGGCACGAATACAGTCGTGACTATCTTCGTAGCTTGGTCCGTCGGAGAACCACTCGCATCGACGATGTTCTAAGCGTGACAACGAAGGAAGGTAGTCAACTGCGTGTTGCAGTCTGTGCGTTCACATTAAGTCGCGTTAAGACGTCTCAAGAGATCACCGTACGCAGTTTGATGAGACGAATAGTGAAAGAGAAAGCCGCTGCTCTCACATTCGATCAATTCGCCCAAGAGGTAGTGTTAGGGAAAATCGCTTCTGACATATACAACGAAGCCAAGAAAATCGCCCCTCTACGCCACGTCGGCATCAGGAAATCGAAGCTTACACAACTTGCTCCAGAACCACCCGTAGGTGCATGAACCTTGTCTTCAGGTCAGCGGGAGGACCAGTGAAGCGACGACAGAGCCAGAGAATTCAATTGGCAAGAGAAGCCGCTGAACTACTATATTCTAAGCAAGAGAAAGAACATAAACAGGCGAAACTGCGTGCGGCAAAGACTCTGGGTCTAAGCTTTCTTCCAACAAACGCCGAGATAGAAGCTGAAATCGACCAGATCGCTGAAGAGCGTGAAGGAAGTGCGAGAGCTCAGAGACTGAAGTTGATGAGGCTTGAAGCTCTTAAGGTAATGCGAGCTCTTCACGTCTTCAACCCCGTTTTAGCTGGAAGCGTTTGGAGAGGCACTGCCCGATACAGTAGCGATGTGGATATTTTTTCTTATGCAGACTCTCCTCAGGAAGTACTTGATACGCTTATAGAAAACAACTTTCACGTAATACGTACCGAAAAGCACACGTCGAAGAAGCTGGGAGCCCAAGGTGGGAGCTCTTTCCACATCTTTCTCGAGTCAACATCAAGTAATCTCGTTGAAGTCGTTGTGAAAAAACGTGCCTCTGTAAAACAACCGCAACGCTGCAGCATTTATGGAGACAAAATTGTGGGCTTATCGGTACATCAACTGGAGACAGTACTCGAAAGTAACCCGAATCAGCGATTTATCCCTACATGAATCTCCGCTGAGCCAAACCACAATCCTGAACTTGCAGGCATGCCTATTCGCCTGTGCATATTTAAGCAAGGTCTCTTATTGTGAACATGATAACTATGGGATTTAAAGCAATTCATAATACCGAAGTCAAGTCGGAGAAGATGGTTGGTGGAGCCCAGGGAACCGCTGTAAGGTGGCTCATTACCGAACAGGACGGTGCTGAAAATTTTGCTATGCGACTCTTTGAGATGAACCCTGGAGGGTCCTCGCCACACCACTCCCATGAGTGGGAACATGAGGTCTTTGTACTGGAGGGTGAATGCCTAGTCGTCTGCGAAGAAGAAAAGAAGACTGTAGGTCCAGGATATGCCATTTTCATCCCACCAAACGCGATACATCACTTTTGTAACGACAGCGGTAGAATTTTGAAGTTTCTATGCATGGTTCCTCATCACCGAAAGTCGACTTCATAGGCTTTGTAGGTCATAGGTTAGCAGGATTGGAGCATATTTCGAATATTGAGCTTTGAGTCGTAAAACGTTAATGTAGATTTTTCTCCACCAGATGTGGAGGTCTACTGTTGAAGAACGTTTTGCTGCAAGCGTGCGAGGAACTTGTAGACGACGCAAAGACTGGATGTTCTGACTTGGTCTTCAAAGAGGTTTGTTTGGAGATCCTCTCTCGAGCCAAGAACGTGCTAAATGGCGAGGACTTCAAGAGATTAGTGGAGTATGCATCCGAGCAGATGACACAAGAAGCAATTGTCTGTGTAGACAACGTCTAGGCGTACGCGTAAAGCAGCAATCTCAGAAGGTTCGTAGCCGTGGTCAGAAAAGGGTTAAGTGTATGGATTCTCGGGTCTTTGACCTTTCTAGCAGGGCTCCATTCTCTTGATGCCTTTTTATGGCTTGCAGGCATACAAGGGGAACCTTTCTTCCTGAGTCATTATCCTCAGTTCTTGGCCGAGTCCATTAACTCCCTTCTGTATATGATTCTATCCCTTTCATCAACTTTCTTACTTTGGGGTGGCACGGCTACAATCGCCCTTCAGAACCCCATCGAAGCCTTCCTCGGCAGAGTTCTTGAAGATGGGAAGAAAGAAAACGCGTCGGATGTAGAGTTGTTAGAAGCTAAAACAAGCGTTTTAGAAATGATGAGCGAAACTCTTGAAGAAAACAGCGGATCTCTATCGAAGCTGACTGACGTAGTCTTTAACATTCGAAGTAGTGTTCTGCGATTGGAAGCCCTGAGTCAGAACGTTGAAGCCTTGAAGAATGAAGTTGTAGGTTTGAAGAAGTCCGTCCAAGGCTTGAAGCCTGTGAAGAGTGCCCCGAAACGTTTAGGTAAAAACAGACAAGCTGCACAGAATAGAGATAAGAAAACTCCATCTTTGGAAATGTCTGCTTCTTTCAATGCAACTGAAAAGTTGATGTCCTCATAGTTTCATTGAAACACCGTCTTTAGTGCCCAGTAGGACTCTGACGGAGAAAGGTGCTGATTCGTGAGAGTCCCTCTTCTACAATCTTTGTTTTACATCCATAGCTGATTCTCAAGTACTTTTCCATTTCAAAGCAGGTGCCTGGAACCAGGAATACTCCCTGCTCTCGGATAAGGTGAACGCAAAAATCCATCGAAGGGATGGGGAGGTTGTAATGGAGAAATGCTGTACTCCCTGCTATCGGAGGTATCCACTCGATGAGTGGCTCATCATCCACCCATTGTGAAAGAATCCGGTGATTAGTGCGTATGATGTTTAAGTTACGCTTGAGGATTCGGCTAGAATGCTTGAAGGCTAAGGATGCAAGGGCGTCTGTTATCATGTTACAGCTGATCGTTGTGTAATCTCTGTGAAGCATGCAGTCATCCCGTATCTCTTGGTTTGCGTTGATCCATCCTAGGCGGAGTCCTGCGAGTGAGAACGATTTTGAAAGCGATCCTGTTACAATGGCTTTCTTGGAGAGGTCTGCCGCAGAAGGAGTGGAGTCCTCGGGTCTAACATACAAACCCCTGTAGGATTCATCACAGAGTAAGAAGGCCTCTGAGTCTTCAGCTATCGTGCAGATCTTCTTCAGGAGTCTTGTTTTGATAAGGCTTCCCGTGGGATTGTGTGGATTATTTATTACAATGAGTTTCGTTTTCTCATCAATTAACCTACCTAGCTCTTTGAGATCCGGTAGCCATTGATTCTCTTTACGAAGTTTCAGGAGTTTTACGTTAGCACCGAATGATTTCGGGATGCTATACAGCTGTTGGTAGGACGGGAAAACCGAGATAACGGTGTCTCCAGCTTCCACCAAACTGTAGAATACTAAAAAATTAGCGTCAATTGCCCCTCTAGTAACGAGGACATTATCTGGGTTCGCATCATCGTACAATTCAGCGATTCTTTTCCGGAGATCTTGGGATCCCTCAATGAAGCCGTAGGTTAGTTTTTTCCCTGCAATTTTCTCAAAGAAGTCTTCTTCTCTCGCCAAGGTAAGGAATTCATGCAAAGTGAAAGGATCTACACAGGTCTCGGCAAGGTTAAGCTGTACATGATGTTCATACGTGTTCATATACTGCTCTACCAAGAATGGATCGATTTTGATCAGTCACTCCTCCTTCTATAGAAAAAGATACTGTTCCTATTGTCCCTTTGGTGAGTTTTTCACTCCCTAAATGCCAATCAAGGGCTTGAGGATTCTTGAGCTCGCCCGATTAAATTAGTTTCAAGCGTACGCAGCTCTCCTGTCGGTGATTGTTACTGATCCGCCTGGTTCATTTTCTTTTGCAATTACGCAACTGAATTTGAAAACCTTTGTATCATTCATTAGCCAGGCGTCGGGGGCTAGTCCCGCTTTCAGGCAGCATTGACACAGAAACTCCTCTTCATCCCAACTGTGTTCTATCGGTACTTGTGGTAGTAAAAGACCTTTATGCATCCCTCTTTCAATGATCAGGCCGTTTATTCCCACTTTTATCTCCGATGGAATTTGTTGTGGGTTTGAGATATCAATGAGAACAGGCGGCGTAAGGACGCTAATTTCAAAGAGAATGCTTTCCAGCTCCTGCAGCATAACAGGTGGGAAACGATAGTCTTGAGTTGCGGACGATATTGCGCATTCGATGACTGCTTGAACCAACTGAGTTGATGGTGCGGGGTATCCGATACACCCCCTCAATTCAGCCTTCTCCTGTCGCTGTTTACTCAAGGTGACAAAAACTCCCGATTTTCGTAGAAACTTCTTCGGAGTATCCTTGGGCACGTTGATCACTTCACTAGATTCGAGATATTGAGATGTGGCTTTCCTAGCGAGTTTAATTAGGAATGTGCCTTCTCTTGGATTAAGCTTCAACCCTGTCAAAGTCTTCTATTCCTCTCGTGTCGTAGGTCGGTTTCTTGACCTCCTTCATCACATACGCGGTTGCGTAAGATTCCAATTCCCTCTATCTCTATCTCTACTACGTCGTTATGTCGGAGGAAGCGTGGTGGACTCATTGTGAATCCTGGTCCTGCAGGAGTCCCTGTGCTGATGATGTCGCAGGGTTCCAACGTCATTACTTGGTTAAGGTGATGTATGATCTGGTACACATTCATCATCATATTGCTTGTTGTTGAGTTCTGACGCGTTTCATCATTTACTCTAGCATAAATCCGCAGATTGTTAGGATCTCCTATCTGGTTTACGGTTGTGATGCATGGACCAATTGGAGCGAACGTATCGAAACTCTTACCTCGAGTCCATTGTTTGTCCCTGAACTGAATGCTTCGAGCTGTAACATCATTCATAGCTGTATATCCAAAGATGTGTCTTTTCGCTTCTTGTAGCGTGATGTTCTTGCATCGTTCACCGATTATTATGGCAAGTTCGGCTTCGTAATCTAACTGTGTGACGAAAGTTGGTTTGACAATCTTCTCTTCAGGTCCAATTATCGTAGTTCGTGGCTTCATGAAGATTATGGGTTCTTGCGGAGGAATCCGTCCCTGTTCCTGTGCATGGTCTTTATAGTTCAATCCCAAACAAATGATTTTTGAGGGTTTAACTATGGGTGCGAGAATTTTCGCCGCCTTCATTGGAATCGTCACCGTATCTAAATCGTCTTTTGAAGACTTCTTAAGCAGTTCTTGAATATCCCCCTCTCTGAGCCCTAAAGCGATAAACTCTTCGAGTTTTTGAGGCACATCACTCCCGACTATACTCGATAATTCTGGGAAGGGGATGATGTTCTTTCCTCTCAGTAACCCATACGTTTCTTTTTGCGAGGTTAAGTGAGTAAACCTTACTAATCTCATCGACTGTCCATCGGAGTTTGTAAGTTCATTGCACTCAGTTTGGCTGGCCCTTGGAGGACTTCACTCAGGCTTCGATTATCCCCAGCCTGGTTACTCTAATACCCATTCTCTCTAGCTTCTTAATGAACGGATTGATACCAACAGAGTCACTCGCAACATGACCAGTTACTATGAGGTTTCCGAGGTTCTCCTTTTTTAACCTCGATAGATCCATTGGATCTATGTGAATGTATATCACTGTGTTTACCCCATATTTGAAGTAAGTTCGTGCAATCTCGTAGCCTCCATTCGTTCCAGCTCCATGAGAGACTACAGTTTTTCCTGCGAGGCTTGAGCTTGAGCCAACTCGGATCTTAATCTTTGTGACTGCTCTCTGGAATTCAGGCAAACCTTGAAGAGTGCGTACGACATCGTCAAGCGTAACGTTGGTTTCTGTGATTCCATTGACCCTGTTGGACATAATTCTTCTGCCCACTTCATCTAAAGGAGTGTGAATGTTCATACATGGGACTTTAAGGAGCTTTGCGATGTCAATCGTCTGTCTGTAACTCCTCATGTGGTTACTTACTTCCAGTTTCAAGAGTTTTTTGCGAACTGCACTTTCTGCTTCCTCTCTAGGCACACCTGCTTTACCAAGCTGCTGAATATGCCTCTTGAAAACCTCGTGAAATGCTACAATCGCAGAGTCTCCGATTGGGTGGTGGGCAATGACGGCGTCGTAATCTAATTTCTTCGCGAGTAAAAGCTCTGGAACACCTACATCGAGACAGAAGAGAACTCTTCTGATGTCTTTTCCTTCAATATGTATGGCACTATCCGCCGGTGTTGTTTTCAGGTTTGCGAGTTCAAGTGCCATGTCCATAAAATCTTTCAGGGTGACCAAAGGCTTTACCAACCTTACAGATCTTTAGAGAGAAGGTTTACCTTTAAATAAGCTGAGTACCTACGATCGAGTCGACGCACTATACTAAATATTTATGTGCTTGGTTAAGTATCCGCATAATATTTAATAGATTTCAAGAACGCATATACAAGAAAGTAATTCCCCTTTAGGATGAAGATAATTTGTCTCGCAGAGCAAGGTCAAGTGCTTCATCTATTTCTTACTACCTTCAGAAAACCTACTGGCGGTTAGTCACTCTCAAACCATCAACCATTGTGGTGGCTGCAATAGCAGTGGCTGTTTCGATTTTTCTGCTTGGGGGCGGAATTTACGATATTTTAGAACAGCCAATTGTAGCGTTCATAAGTGGAGGTAGGATAATTCCATATTATCCACAGGCCTTGAATGAACAGCTTCTCGGTGAGAGTATTGCATCGATGATTCTTTATTCTCTCGGTGTTATTGGTTTAGTGTTAATGTATCAGAGTACGAAATACGCTTATCGACCAAGAGAGGCCTTCACGACCCTCTTAATTGGTCTTGTTCTTTTGCTTATGGGTTGGGCTATAATAGAGTACTTCCTCTTTCCAAGTACAATCCAACCTTTCCAATAGCCAAAGAATCCAATCTCAGCTTTTACCAAGGACTTTCTTTCAAGTGAAGAAAATAAGCAATTAGGTTTGTTAGGAAATGCACAGGCAGTGTAAGGATGAGTATTATCAGAACCATGTTTAATGATGGAGCGGTTATTGGAAGGGAAAAGGCAATTGCCCCTATCACGAAATCAATTTGATCCACAACCGGAAGAAGTGCACCGGGCTCAAGTCCTAGCCTTCTTTTGAGGAACGCTCCCATCAAATCACCTATTATGGCACCTAAGGAAAGAATAAATCCTAACAATGGGCTCTGATTCTCGGATACGAAACTCAACCCGATTCCGACTAACGTTCCCACAATAATACCTGCGATAAAGCCTCGCAGAGTCTTGTGAGAACCCAGTATCGGTCTACCGTCTTTGTAGATCTTACCGGAGTCCAACGGTCTTCCTCCGCCGAAAATCACTGGGGCAGCGTTAGCAGTGTAAGCTGGAAGTATGTAAACCATTGAATCAGCAATAAGCATCAGAAGGTTCGTCACGTGCACCTCACCTGCTTTTATATCTCTTGGAGTCCTTTCTCCTCAATCTTTAGGAGTATAGCTTTTACGGGTCTTTCCAGCCCTTTTTCACTAACAGTTAATTTAACTACGTCCCCCTTTGAGGTCGGTCTCATCGAAATCACGGTGTCTGCCCAGAACCTCAGAACTCGTACTGCTACAGGCACGATTACTCCTTCTTCTTTAGGAAGTACACTTCGAACCTGACTTACCACGATGCATGCTACTTTTTTCGTATTCACGATTTGTGCAAGATACCCTAACTGCCTGTTCAACTCTCGGTTAAGCTTGAACGCGTCCCTTCCCTTCCCAAGCTCTGCACGGTATAAGCTCGTGATAGTGTCTATTACGACCAACTTCACTCTCGAGCTGACATAATCGTCTAGGTTGTTAATCGCAATATTCTGTTGCTCAAAACTTTCGGGTTTCATTAAGATCATTTGGGGAGCTATGGTCTCAAAATTATCGCCGGCTAACTGCCTCAATCTTCGCGAGAAAAAAGTATTATCTGCGTCAACGAAAATCGTTTTGTAGCCTGCTTGTGCACAGTTTATTGCTAACTGGATAACGAGTGTTGTCTTTCCTGTTTCGGCTTCACCGTAAAGTAAAACCAGCTTTCTTCCTTTCACTCCCCCTCTAAGCTTTTCATCCAACGCTCTACAACCAGTCGGGATTGTTATCTGCAATATTCGTCACGAGATACAGAGATTATCAATTATGAAAAATTAATACCTTTGTCACGACTAATACCTCGGATTGGTTGAATGACCGCGAAGATCGCTGTTGTAACAGTTTCCGGGAAAGCCTACTACCTTTTGGTAAATGAATTGAAGAGACGAAGAGTTATATTTCTGAGCTTAACTCCCGCTGAAGAAATACCTCCTGAAGTTCGGGCAGTCCTAACGACAGGTAAAGAACGCTCAATGGTGACTCCACCAACAAATGCGAGTATCGTGGTCTTCGAGGAGAATGCGGATCCTGTTACAGTCGTTGATGAGGCAATTAGACAGGCTGAGCGTAAACCTGTTTACGAGAACCTTGTGATCGGGGTTGATCCAGGAGAGAACTTCGGCTTAGCTGTATTAGGGGATGGTAGAACGTTGGAGACGAGAATATGTACAAGCTCTGAAGAAACTATAGCTGCAATCCAGTCTATTCTGAGTCGAATTCCAGCGACTCAGGTCAATGTACGAATCGGCGATGGGGCCATGCCCTACTCACAAGACCTTCTTAGAAGTCTCAGTTGGGCTCTCCCCGAACATATAGTGATTGAGAATGTCGGGGAAGAAGGCACGAGTCGCTCTACGAAAAAACACAGCCATCGACGGACCGAGAGAGACAAGAACTCTGCGGTACGAATAGGGCAACGGAAAGGTAGAGTAGTCCCTCGAAGAAGAATTAAAAGATGATCTCTCTCCGGAGTAATAGCGTAGGTCTGCAGCTTAATACCATCGCAAAATGGTTATAAACAGCCTTCGCCAATGAAGGCTCATGCCCAACAAGGTTCATTGTACGCATATTTTGGTGAAAACTCAGAAGGAAGCTCAAGTTGTGCTCGAACGATTGAAGCAGGGTGAGAAATTCGGAAAAATAGCAACCAACGTTTCGCT
Organism: Candidatus Bathyarchaeota archaeon; assembly: GCA_020345645.1. GTDB lineage: Archaea > Thermoproteota > Bathyarchaeia > Bathyarchaeales > SOJC01 > JAGLZJ01. The sequence goes on from CP070765.1 coordinate 1,366,213, forward strand.
CTGTCCTTCAGGAAAGAGTGGGGGCGACCTAGGCTTCTTTAGCAGGGGAAAAATGGTTAAAGAATTCGAGAAAGCTGCCTTTTTATTAGAGAAAGGCGAAGTTTCCCCGATAGTGAAAACAAAATACGGGTACCATATAATAAAGCGCCTCGAGTAATCTCGTAACTGATTAATTTGTGTACACGTGTGTGTTAACAGATGGCCCGAGCCCGAATCACAAAAGAAGAACTTTCTGAGAAAAACCTGCACTTCTTTGCTTTAAGCATTGAGACAAAAAATGCAATTCTCGTATTAATCAGCGAAGATGAAGACCAGTTCGGAACCGTAGCGGCCTCTGTGCCATCACTCGACCCGATGCAAATCAAAACGTCACTCTCCTCCATCCTACTTGGCTATCGGAATTCTACTGTAGCTCGAATGTTGGCGGAACGACTCGCAAAGAAATCTGGCAAGATTGGATTAGTCTCTGTCTACCTGCAAAATGTAAGTGAGGTCGAAGCGACCCCTACAATCATAAAGATCTTCGAGAAAGTAACTATGCCTCGTTCAGAAGCTCAAAATGTGGAAGGTCGGGAAGGAACCTCTTATGAGCCAACACAGCTCTCTTAAAAAACAGCCTAGAGAAGAAGCCAGTCACAGAACGATTGGCACCTTGAAAGGGCTTTTCTAGCGTCACAACTGAATAGGAGACTTACCTGCTCTCGTCCTATTCCCGTAAACACTCGTTTATATGCAAAGTTATGGATAATAGACTCCGTCGGTTCATCCTAATGCCACTGAGAGTAAAAGATGCTATGGTTAAACAAGTAATAACAGTGGACGAAGAAGCCACCGTTAAGGAGGCTGCTGAGATAATGAACAAGTTTGAAATCGGCTGCCTCATAGTCTCAAAGAATGGAAAGGCAACTGGGATTCTGACTGAACGGGATCTTCTCAAGAAAATTGTAAGTAGAGGAAAAAGCCCTGCTCGAACAAAGGTATCTTCTATTATGACTACTCCTTTGATAGTCGTTGAACCAGAGATGGATCTGGAAGAAGCCGCTAAACTGATGTTTAAGCTTAAGATTAAGAAACTCCCTGTGATCGATCGCGGTCAACTGAAAGGGTTAGTGACTCTATCAGACTTGTTGCGATTCCAACCTCACTTGATCCGACTTATAAAAGACTTGAGCAAGCAATTAGCCCCAAAACGGATGAAGAAAGTAGTAAATTACTATGTTGTCTAGCATTCCCGTTACCAGTTTACCATGCTCATTCGGAGCGAAATAAGTGACGTTAATCCGACCACCATCCCTCACGAAACTCATCGAGACATATGGTAGCTTGAAAGCAGCCATTCATCATCTACTTGATTCTGGATATAGTCCTGAAGACATTTCTTGGAAAATGCACATTCCCTACCACCTTATTCGCTTGTATATGGATGGAAGCGAACCATCAGGTCGAGTTCTCTTTCTCGAGATCACGAGGCTATTTGAGCGATTAGCTCTTTTACGGAGCAAGCGAGGGAAAGAGACTGAATTAGCGACATTTTTCAAACGGACAGATTTAGGGTTGGAGTTGAAAACTAGACTGGCATTGGGAAAAATCGTCGATGAGAGCTTTGGGATCGGACCTGGTCTGGTTGAGCGGGCAATCGGAATTGCTACTGGAACCAGCCCTAAAGAAGTCAAGAAACTTCTCATGGACTACGGAGAACACGGTGAAGTCGCCTTCTTGTTGCTAAGGGAGAAAGACCCCACTCTCACTGTCGGCGAAGTCTACAACTCTATTCGGCTACTCCCTAGATTAACTAGGGTCCGGGAACGCGACTTGCTGATCTCCAGTCTACTAGATGCAAGCACTCCAATTGAAGCAAAATACATTGTCCGCCTTCTTCTCTTCAACCTTAACCTTGGGTATTATGAGAGAACCGTGATTCGAGCGGCTGCAAGAGCCTATAGAGTCCCCGTCCCTCTAATTGAAAACGTCTGTGCTATAATTGGGTTGACTGAAGGAATTATGGTTGCTGCCCAAGGAACACTTGAACTTGAGAAGGTTAAACTACGTCCTGGGCAATTCTTGAAGCCGCAGCTAGCGCACGTATATGAACCCGAAAAAGTGAATTACCCCTGCTTGGTCGAAGTTAAGCTCGACGGAAATCGGCTTCAGATTCACAAATGGGGGACAAGAATCTGGCTTTATTCTCGATCAGGAAAAGATAAGACTAAAACCTATCGTGAAGTGTCCAAGATAGGACAGAACCTAGGTGCTCATAGTTGTATCGTGGACGGCGAAGTTGTCGCAGTTGATTCAGAAGGAAAAATGCTGCCTTTTCAGAGCTTGCTGCGTATAGCCGCCTTTACACCTCCTGATGCAGAACCTAAGCGAAGGAAAATAACTGCTTCCTTCAAAGCCTTCGACCTAGTGTATGTGAATGGAAGAAAACTCTCAGACCTGCCGTTCTCGGAGCGAAGAAGGTTCCTACTTGAAGTCGTGCCCCAAAAGCATTTGGTGGAAAGTGCAGAATGTTTTGATGAAGTTGGGCTCATGAAATTCTATGAACACAGTTTACTGAAGGGTTATGAAGGCATTGTAATAAAGGACTTGAAGTCGTTATATGAGTTCGGTCGTCGAACTTACAGTTGGATTAAGCTCAAACCTGAACGTGACACATTGGATTGCACGGTCGTAAAAGCTCTTTTTGGGAAGGGCAAACGTACCGGCTTGTACTCCTCTGTTTTAATGGCCATTCGTGACCCAACGGAAAAAAAACTTTTCACAATCGGCAAAGTTTCCAACCTCTCTGAAGCACTCATGGAGCGACTCAAGAATGTGGTTGATTCCTCGAGAATCAGAGTTGATGATGAGGGTGTCTTCGTTAAGCCTTCAATTGTGATTGAAGTAACTTATCAGGAAATTCAGACTTCAGAGGAATACACTAGCGGTTATGCACTTCGCGTTCCAAAAATCGTTCGCTTCAAACTCGATAAGAGTGTAGACGACATCGACACGATTGAGAAAGCTAAGCAGCTTTATGAAAGCCAATATGAGCGTGAACTCGATGCAACTGCCAATGCGTGAGTCTAATGAAGTTTCGCAAAATTGTAAATCTCAAACGTGATTCCTACTGCTGTGACGACTATCCCTACAATTATTGATACTAACCCCTGTACAAGCATACCTAGATCAGTAATTGGCATGAGGATCCCGAGAAGAATGAAGACAACACCTACGCCAATGAATATTCCATCAATAAGTGCTGAAAACCTCTGTTTCTTTACTTGGTCTACCCAAGATTCTGCAGGAGTACCATACATTTCCATCGGTAACTGCAGTCGTCCCTGAGACTGATGACGCAGTTCCGATTGATCTGACTCCAAGATTTACACACAAATGCGTCCGTTGATCTACGCATATTTAGCTTGTTAACCGCAGATTCATATTTGGAATATTATGGAAGTAGGTTCTGAAGAACCTACTTGCCCATATTATGGCGTTGTGTCCGCTCAGCCTAGTCTCCTTTTGCGATAACTTGAAGATCAGCGAAGCGGATCGAAGGGCTATAGAAGGAGCTGTTTGGAATGAAGAACTCTCGATTGTCTTCACCCATTCTTTCAACTTTTTGGATTAGTTGAAAAGCATTCCCAGCCAGCATCAAGCCTGGAACACATCCAGTGAGTTGCCCATCTTCGATGCGGAAGCATGGATTGCCCACAACGCTGAAGTCTCCTGTATCTTGGTTAGAGGAATGAGCGCCCTGCAACCCTTTAATCAGGTAGCCCGAGTCTACATCGCGGATTAAATCCTCTAAGGATCCTTTTCCTGCTGGAACCATGATGGTGGAGGGTTGAATCCCAACCACGCCTGTTCGGAGGTTACGCTGTGCGTTGCCCGTACTTTGACCACCATACCGTTTAGCCCAATAATTATTCCACAGAAAGGATCGGAGTTCACCCTTCTCGATGATAGGAGTTGTCTGTCTTGGAACCCCTTCATCATCGAATAATGAAGTTCTGAACCCGCCCGACAAGAGTCCGTCATCAATCAGAGAGAGGTTCCGTGAAGCGATTTGTTCATCTTGACGAGCTGCTAATACAGATTTTTTCCGAACAACGTTTTCTCCCCGAATTGAAGGGAAGAATGAGAAGTAAAGCAAGTTGCCAAGTGCATTTCCAATCATAATTACGGTTTCCGATCCGGTTGCACCTTTTGCTGGTTTCTTGGCAAGTTCAATGTATCTGATTGCCCGCGTCACTACTCCTTCAACATCTAGGTTACAGCTTCTGCTCAAGTCAAATTCAACAATTGTCGGCGTCATACCTCCCGTTGGAGTTGGGGCAACGATCCCGGCATAGACATACACTCTAGTACTGCGATCTGCAACACTAACGCCATTTGAGTTAGCATATGCACTCCAACCATAGATGCCACCTATTCCTGCCTGACCTACAATTACATCCTTGCTTTGATCTGTGACATTTCGAGTCATATCCGCAAGCATGTCAACAAAGAAACTCGGGGATTTAGTCGAGGTTGCTTCATCCCACGCTTTAGAGACTTTGCTATAGCTGGCTTTCATAGGCAGATCACTCCACGTCTCGTCTGGAGTACTGGTCTTGGCTGCGGCGATCGCTTGGTACAATGTTTTTTCAAGGATAGAGCCGTCAACTCGGTTAGTGAATGCACAGCCTAATCGTTTATCCACCACGCAGCGGATGGCTGCCCCAGCCTCCTGTATATTCACGGCTGTTTTCATTTGACCTAAAGCCACTTCCGCGTTGGTTTCTTTCGAGTCTTGAACGAACACTTCTACCTGATCGGCTTGCTTAGTGCCTAAAGTCACAATATGTTCTGCCAAAGTCAGCAATTCGCTTCTTCGATCAATCATATTATTTCCTCACTCTTTTCCCCCGATTGTGATCGGTCCTTTGTCAAAACGTATCATTGGTCCGCCATCACTCACCAGAGCTTCTTGTCCTTTTCCGCAACGTCCTGGACCAAGATGGAAATCTCCCTTTCCTACTCCTTTTATCTGGAGGAGGGCTTCTGTGGCGATTCCAGAGATTGATAAGTTGGTAACTGGTTGACCAATTTCGCCATCTACGATTTCGAAAGCTTCTTGAACGCCGACCTGAAAGCTGGCGTTTGTGCCAGCTTGACCACCTGCGAAGCCTAGACAGTAATATCCGAAATCTATGTCCTCAAAGAGTTCATCGTCCGCCACATCTCCTCGTTTGAAGAAGGTATTTCGCATCCGTATAATCGGGCTGAACCGATAATCTTCTGCTCGAGCGCTACCTGTGAGGGGGAGCCCGGTTTTCTTTGCGTACTCACGATCAGTAAGAAGTTGCTCCAATATACCATCTTTTATAATATTCACTCGTGTGGTTGGTGTGCCTTCATCGTCGTATTTCGCTGACCCAAACCCTGTTGGGAGTGTTCCATCATCAATCATGTAGACTCCTTCGGGTGCGACTTTTTTTCCAGTCTTTCCTACAAAAGCGCTTTGTAACGTCAGGTCAGCTTCAGCTAAATGTCCGAGAGCTTCATGAGCCAACACCCCAATGACTTCGCCTCCACAGACACATGGAAAGCTTCCAGGTTTAGGAGTCGCACCTTTCATTTGTTGCTGAACCAGTTTGACTAGTCGCTGTGCAACTACTGGGGCAGGCTTTTCCTCGTCGAAGTATTCCCATCCTTTAGCAATTGATCCACATTCATGTCGTGCACCTGTGAACTTCCCACCTTCTTTTCCAGTAAGCCAACTCCAAACATGTACGTGACCGAACTCCATCTCTAGTTCTGTACCTTCGTTAGTAGCTAGATGCTTTGTCCCCGAGCTGTCCCGTAATCTGACTGTAATCGCTGACATGCGTTTGTCTAGGTCTCGGGCTTCATGCCATATTCTTTCAGCATACGCGATCTTGTCTTGAAGGTCTACTTCAGCTGGGTCTTTTTTGAATCGAGCCCTTACTTTATCGTTGGCTGGTTTTAGTTCAGCCAGTTCAATTGGTCCACGTCGTGTTTTCCCGGCACTTAACGCCAATGAATAGGCGTCTTTTACTGATTTTTTCAAGTCAGGTAACTTGAGGTTGCTAGTGGATACGAGACCCCACGCTCCACCGGCTAACGCACGGATACATGCGCCTTCTTCAAGCTGTCTGCTGAGGCTGTTTACCCTCCCATCTTCGTACTCGATATTGCTTCTGTTCAGGGATTCAACCCGTAGCTCCACGTAATCTGCGCTTAGACTTTGCCCATATTCGGCTGCTTTTCGAAGTGCTTCGATCAATATTTTTTCCTCGGCAATTCAGGTTTCCATATTTATCTTGGTTTGATATAAGTGGATGTGGGGCACATAGTGATCTTGCTTATTGCCTCGGAACTTACAAGCAAGAACTTACCAGAATCAAAGTGGATATACGATGTATTATCCATCAGTCCACTATATTACTTACGTGATGAAGCCGGGCTGAACTGTCACTACTTCAGTGTAAACTCCCACTCACACCATAGGTCTTTTGGGTGACCATCTGGAGGACAGGTTCGGCATGTAACATGAATGTTTGGGTTGAACTCATGTGTAAAACTCTCAAGATATCCTGATCGGACTTGTTTGCAGGGAAACTCTTTCAAACCTTTTCTGATTCTTGTTTCTTGGGTTCGGCATCGCGTTACTCTAAAGATCCCATGCGAATCGGACGTTTCGAGTTCCTTTCCAGTCTGATAAAGTGCCCAACTCGTGTTTTGCAGGGCTTGTAGAAGATCTCTAATCCCTGTTCCTCTTAACGCTAGCATATCCTTCAGTTCTCTGGCTTCAATCTTACCCATGGTTTTCCAACACCCAGTATCTATCTCTGTCGCAGCATCAGTGCTGAACTTCTTTTCTATGCCTAGAAAGTAGAGACCGTCGACTCGCCAGATATTTTTGATATTCAAGAAAAAGAGTTGAAACAATTCTCGTTTTGTTAACTTCTTCAATCTCTGAAGATCATTCTTTAAAGGCCAACTCAGTAAAATCCCACCAAATGCGTATTCTCTAATCGAAGAAAATAAGCGTTCACCTTGCAGCCGTGTAATAATGAACCTTGAATTCATAACCTTGATATATCTCTCAACTGGAGATCGCTGGCTAAGCACGAAGTGCGAATGGTGTGCGTCCTCACTTGGTGAGGAACACGCATACCCTTCACAAGGGTAGCCTTGTGTAAAACAACCTTAATGTGCGTCTAGCAGTTCGTCGAATCGAGTTGTTCCAGTCTTTTTCTATTTCTTCGGAAGAAATCCCTGAAGTTTGAAGTGAGATTATACTCTTCCACCTCGTCAAACGGTACCCACCTCGCCATAAGGGCATCGCTACCTGCAGCTAGGACTCCGCTCTTCAGCTTCATAAAGAAGTCAATTATGACAAAATGGTAAAGCAGGTTGCCATTTGAGTCCTTCTCTAGGTTATTTACCACGTCGATTAAGCTGTAAGCATCAACGTTCAGATTACTCTCCTCCTTCACCTCCCTAGTCGCGGTCTCTTGAACACTCTCACCAAGTTTCACCAAACCTCCAGGGATACTCCACTTACATTTTCCGGGTTCAGTGCCTCTCTTAACTAATAGGATTCTGCCTTCGGTGATGATAATTGCACCTACACCTATTAGTGGCTGTTTTGGATACTCCCGTTTCAACCCTCTACTTTCCAAACTAGTAGTGCACGGTTAGTGGGCCCGGGGCGACTTGAACGCCCGACCAACAGGTTTCTCCTAGGTGGAAATTATGAGCCTGTCGCTCTAACCAAGCTGAGCTACGGGCCCTCACCAGACATATTCACTACGTGGGCATCAGGATTTAAGCTTACTCGGGTCAGTCTTGTAGCTTCTTTACCATCCTTGCTCGCATTAGAACACTATGAAGACTTAAATACCCCAGTTTTTGACTGAGATATTCGTTATCATGCCGCCGTGGCTCAGTTCGGTAGAGCGGCTGTCTCTGATAGAATCTATCTGAGGCCGAGGCTGTTAACCAGTTGGTCGTAGGTTCAAATCCTACCGGCGGCGCCAAAAACATTACATCGTCAAACAGGGAGTAAAAATTCCGAGTAACCTCATATTCGTGTTAAATACTTACCACCTAACCATTTCTCGATGATGATTCTTGATGAAACAAGACGCTACTGTTCTTTTCATTTGGAACGTCGATCCCAACCTCCAAAAGTACCTGAAAAGGAAATTGAGCCACATCTCACATGTAACGTTGATCTTTCCATCTGACACATCTTTACGCAACCTAACCAAGTTAGCTTTGAAAGCGAACATTATTGTTGGATGGAGACCAACTAAGGAACTCTTACTCTCTGCCAAAAACCTTGATCTGGTTATTAATCCTGGGGCAGGCGTTCAGCATCTAATACCACTTTTTCGGGAGTTGGCTTCATCCAAAGAGGTGCTTCTTGCTAACTGCCATGGAAACTCGCATTTTGTAGCACAACACGCTGTAGCCCTCCTCTTAACGTTAACTAACCATGTTGTCCCACACCACAATTGGATGACTAACGGCGAGTGGAGAAAAGGCGATGAAGCAGCTGCCTCTTCACCTCTTAGAACACGGGTAATCGGCCTTCTAGGGTACGGTGCTGTTAACATGAAAGTCCATCAATACCTAGCGAACTTCACTTCTAGATTCGCGATACTCCGCCGAGAGTGGAAGAAATCCCGAGTTATGTTACCGACTTCAGCCAAAAAATTCCGCAAAGATGAACTCTTTCCCTTCTTGAGGGAAGTTGACACTCTCATTATTGCTCTCCCACTGACTTCACAAACGAAAGGACTGATAGGTGAAAGGGAACTTCAGCTCTTAGGCGAAAAAGGACTTCTTGTCAATGTGGCTCGTGGACAAGTTGTCAAAGAAGATGCATTATATGAAGCACTAAAGAACAACATCATTGCGGGCGCAGCAATCGACGTGTGGTATAATTATCATCCCGATCCAGATAGTGAAGGGCGCCTATACCCCTTTTCACAACCCTTTCATGAACTTCACAATGTAGTTTTATCTCCTCATCGGGCTGCATCTCCTTTTAACGACCTTCAACGCTGGGATGAAGTTATCGATAACATTGCGAGATATGCAAAAGGTGCCAAGAATCTTTTGAATATAATAGATCTTCAGAAGGAATATTAACGGCGGCTTTCTGGGAGCGTTTCATGAATCTGATCCACCACAGTAGAAGTGCTCTCCAGTCGACTTTTTAAGCAGGAATCAATACCTCAGCCTTGAGGATGTGACATGGAGGACCCACGCTTAAAGTCGATTTTCAGAAGGCGTAGTATACGTAAATATACTGATGAACAAGTGAGCGAACAGGACATTGAGAGGTTTCTCAAAGCTGCTATGTCTGCTCCATCTGCCTCAAACCGACAACCTTGGCATTTTATCGTGGTGACAGACCGGAAAAAGTTGGATTCACTGGCCAAAGCTCACCCTTATGGCAAAATGCTTTATGAAGCCCCTCTCTGCATCGTTGTCTGTGGAGAAAAAGAGGTCTCTCCAACTTATTGGGTTCAAGACTGTTCGCTAGCTTCCGAAAACCTACTTCTAGCTGTAGCCGCTTTAGGTCTTGGATCTGTCTGGCTCGGGGTCCACCCCAAACCGGAACGTGTTGATTTTGTGCGAAAAACATTCGACATTCCTGACGACATCATACCTCTGAACATCCTTCCAATTGGTCATCCTGCAGAAACCAAAGAACCTCGTACACAATACAATAAGGTACGAATTCACAATGACCACTGGTGACTCAAAGGGATCCTAACGACTTTAGCGAATTTCATTTGATATAATTCTATCGTTGAGAAATCGTAGCACGTTAACTGCAGTGTTTATCTCATTACATTAGTTCACCACTATGTTTAAGAGAACCCACTTTCAAGGGTCTCTTTGCAGAAAAAGAGAGTTGAACAATGTCTGAGGAAGAACCTGTCGCAGAAGAGGTGCCCGTGAAAGTCGAGACTTTGACTCCGAACTCGAAGTCTGTGAACACGATCGTTAAAGTCGTCTCTAAAGGAGAAATCAGAAGCGTCTCTGGGAGAGACTACAATATCCGTAGAGTTGCAGATGCCCTAGTAGGAGACGAAACAGGATGCTTATACATGACCCTTTGGGAAGAGAAAATCGACGAGGTTGAGGAAGGCAAAACACTACGCATCAATAATGGCTATATCAACCTTTTTCGAGGAAACATGCGTCTAAATATTGGGAAATATGGTAACCTCGAAGTTCTTGACGAATCCCCGATCGCTGAAGTGAACACAGAGAATAACCTATCAGACAAGCGCTACGAAAGAGAAAGGCGCTTTCGATCGTATGGTGGTCGAAGGCGTTACGAACGAA
>CP070765.1:1376674-1384609 GCA_020345645.1 Candidatus Bathyarchaeota archaeon
CAAGGATACTTCATCCCACAGGCGAAGGAGATCAAGAAGACCGTTACCGTCCCTGTGATTGGGGTGGGCGGTATCAGTGACGCGGCTTTCGCTAATGGACTCATCAGAGAGGGGCTGGTGGACCTTGTCGCAGTAGGGCGAGCTCTCTTAGCGGATCCAGCCTGGGCTTCTCGTGCAATAGGTCAAATCAACTCCAATACTAAGTAGGCTTTTTGGTTTCGTTCGCTGTCAAGGCTTCTCTCAGTTCCCTTTTCTCGACGCAGTTTAATGAATGGAAGCGAATCCTGCAGCTTAAGGTTCCCGGCGACGTCTTCCTATGGGGCAGGCTTCGATGCAGGTTGAGCATTCAATGTAGCTGTTTGGGGTCGGTTTATGGATTAGTTTTCCTTCTAGTTCTCGCACCTCCTGTGGGACATCCCTAGCATCTTGTTTTTCAGCTGCGTAAGTAAGGCACCTGTTGATTGTAATCTTGTAGGGTTCGAGAGCGTGGGTTGGACAGGCAGCGATGCATTTTTCGCATTCTCCACACAAATCCGTCGTGTAGGGTTCGTCAACGTCGAGGTCAGCACTCGTCAACACGGAAATTAACCTTACGTTTGGTCCCCAGGTTGGTGTGAGGAGCAGCGTGTTCTTCCCTTGGCATCCAAGTCCGCATTTAACCGCGGCTGTTTTCAGAGGGATGGAGAGTGACAGGCGGGCCTCGAACCCGTTCTTTTGAAGGTGTTCGACAATCATCCACGCTTTATTCTTCAGCACCTCGTAGTAAAGTTGGTAGTGTTCTAACGGAACCTTAGGCGTAGTTCTGTCTCGATCTAGGAAATAGGTTGAATCTACTTGAAGGTTGAACGCTTTGTCCCAAGCGTAATATGCCAGCAATATCACGGAATTGACATTCGGGAGCTCTTCTTCAGGCGAACGTAAGTTACAGACATCCTTTACCCATCCATGAGGTAACCCTCGAAGCGTTTCAGGATTTGATACTCCCGAAGAGATGAAGCCGACGCTCAAAGCTTTCCGCTTCAAGTCTTGCGTTCGAGTCAGATTCATGCTTTTCCACTTCGTGTGCGTTGATATTTAACTTTCAGTTTTTCCATTCGTAGGCACGAAACACGCAAATACGTGCTTGTTGATCAATCCGTATCGTGTAAGGCGAGGTTAGATGAAGCGGATCTTAGCGATCACGTTTCTGAACAATTTTGTGTCTGGAGGTCTTGCACTGATAATCCCATTACTCTTGTTGAAAAGAAATGTGAGTCTCGCTGAAATTGGCGTTGTGATTTCAATCCTACCCCTGATTTTTCTTGTTGTTCGACTAGTGTTTGCAGCACTTGCTGATCAAGTTGGGTGGGCTCGCTTCTACTTATTACTCAACTGGCCTGGAACATTGATTTCGACGTTGATCTATTTTCTTGCAGACTCCCTTCCCGTGTTTCTCGTAGGTAAGATTACAGAGGCGGTCAAGACGTCCTCTTACTGGGCAGTGAACAGAACCGCCATTTTCACCCTGTCTCCCAGAGAGAAGGCAGTGTGGGCTACTCGGAATGCGGCGGTCCTATCGTTAGCTTCCTCCACCGGTAGTGCAATCTCTGGCATAGCGTTGACTTTCCTCGGGTTCTCCCCTACGCTGATCCTGCTGATTCTCGTGTCTGGAATCTTGGTGATCCCGGCTGCTCTTATCTGGCAGGCTCAAGGATCGAAGGCAAAAGTCAGATTCTCTGGTACTATTACCTTACTCAACCCGAAGGGGAAAGGCAGAACGTTCTGGATTATCTCAGTTATCATGTTGTTCTTCAGCCTTGCGTTTTATCCCCTTTTTGCATTGCTTTTGCCTGTTTTCATGGCTCAGCAATTGGGCTACAGTTATATGGCGATTGGGATCGTATTCATGCTCTATGGTTTGATTGCTGCTTCTGTCACATTCAGCACGTTGAAGATCCCGCTTGGTCTTCGCAGAGTCGTTATTCAAAGCTCAATTGCGTTATCGGTAACATTTCTGTTGGCTTATTCTGGTAGCTTTTTCATTATCCTCCTCTTAGCCTTGGCGATCGCTGATGGTCTGGGAATCCGTTTTTTTGAGTCCATCATCGCGAAGGCTTCGCGGAATGAGCTAACTGTTTCCGTCGACATAGGACTGCTCCATGTTCCAATGAGGATCGCTGAGTTCACCTCTGTTCTATCAGCCGGATTCATCGCTGAGTCTTTCGGGTATATGCCTGTCTTCGCTGCTTCCGGAGTCTTCTTCACGCTCTTCTCCGTTCTGTCCATGTACGCTCTGAGAATGTGACTTCAAGCAACTCTTTCATGTGATCGAAAGCCTCACCCTGACCACTGAAACTTCTTGATTCTGCAGAACACGTAGTAAAAGCTAGAAGTGGACGTGGTCTTCAAGCGTCGGGAATGGATCTTTTGTAGATGCTACATCGTTATTCTAACGTCACAAGAAATAGCTCAAAAGATTCAATTAATATTTAATATGTCCCGTGAAAAGACGAAGACCTATCTATTGTATTTACACGTCGTGCCGTTCACCTGTTGGGCATTTGACGTCCTTTCAACCCTATACGTGATAAACATCCTAGGCGTGGCAGACGAACTTAACCCATTAGGTTGGCCCTTCGGGGCTTGGGGGGCTTTGATGTACTATATACCTGCTTTTCTGTTTACTTACTTTCTTCTTTTTCGACTTGAAAACAAGCTTTCGAGATGGATTGCTATTCTAGTAACTCTGCTTTCTTTCGTATTGGGCGGGATGAACCTGCTTGCTGGACTACATAATATTGGTGTTGCGACCCTTTTCCTATGAGAGAACTTCTCTAATGGGCTGAAGAGCGTCATGTCACGTTGGAGGTTTTCAGCAGGTATGTGGTGGGCCGGCCCGGACTTGAACCGGGGACCTTCTGCGTGTCAGGCAGATGTCCTAACCAAACTAGACGACCGGCCCGTTTGGTTTCTTAGTAAAACCCTGAGCAGGTCTTATTTGAATCTTTATGACGTTGTGAAATAGGATATTTCAAGGTTATCTTTTAGAGTGCTTCCTTGTTTTCCGGGTGTGCACGCTGCCTGCTGTGTGCTCGTAGATGATTAGCAGTATTGACACCGAATTGACGAAGAAATAGCCGTGGCAAAGCCACGGGTTTGCAGACTAGACGCGTACGAATGTAAGATCCGGATCTGCTAATCGAACCACTTTTTCTTCTTCGACTTATTCTCGCTATCTGCTTTTGGGGGCTCTGCCTTCACGTCTTTCGGTGGAATTACCGCTTCTTCGACGATTGGTTCTGGTTCCGCCTTTGGTTCTGGTTTCGGCTCTGGTTCTGGTTCTGGTTCTACGGTCTTCTTTGGCTTTCGTTTCTTCACGGTGCCTGCCCTTGATTTAGTTGCTTCGCTTAGCCAGACAGGTTCAAGGTTTAGGGCTTTCTTGTTGTCGAATTCAAAGTATTCCCACGTATAGAGATCGATTCGCAATCCTTGGATTTGCCCAATTATGTTGGTCAGGTGATCTGAATATGAGGGGGCTAAGAACACCAAACTCGGGGTCAGTTTTTCGTTGATTTTAAACTCTTTGTAGGAGAATTTCAGAAGCAGCTTCACAGTGTTGACGTGAGAAAGGACCTTTAGGCCTTCAAAAAAGATGTCGTCATTCTCTTCAGTGCTCACCTTGACAATCGCCAGTTGACCGTCTTCGTCGTGGCAAAGGATGTCAATGACGGTTTTCGAATCTAATGGCAGCCCTCTGCAGATAACAGTTAGACCCATCTCCTCAAGGCTTACGTCTCGGGAGACGATTTCGTTCAGCTCTTTCGCGTCTTTTATAGCTAGTCTTGAGATAGCCAAGTTCAATTACCAAAAAAAGCAATCTGATTCAGGAGATAAATGCATTATGAACCATAACTCAATAGATGGAATCATAACTTTCAATCATTCATATGTTTTCTCAAGGTTGAAACAGTCTTCCAACCCCTTCGTATTATCAATTTTTGCCTACAAAGAGCTCGCATCAGCCAATTCAGGTGTTCCTCGAGAACTGGCAGTCATCTATGGTTCGGAAGCTAACTCTTAAATCGCCAAGATCACTATTAGGGGGAGATAAAGAGAGAAAGGTGTTGAAGAATGTCTGAGTCAAAAGCATTGAGGACTCTTTCACGTGAGAAAGCGTTCTACTTTTTCACTTCGATCGGGAATTATGCCGGTGAAAGTGCGGCTTCATTGGAGGAGTTTGTCAAGAAGATCTTGGATGTTAAGATCAAGTCGTTGGAGTTCCATCTCTATCGCGGTGACTTTGAGAGATGGGTCGCTGATGCATTAGAGGATAACATCTTGGCGAAGAAAATCCGGGAGCTTAAAAGTTCAAAACCTATAGGGATCGACCTTCGAGATCGATTGTATTTACTTGTTTCCAAGTATTCCGAGGACCTTAAGAAGACGGGTTCATCTTCAACGTCATTTGTGAAGCCTCGTACCACTACCGTGACCTTTGTGCGTCCAAAAGAGACGACTCCGTAACTGATCTTCCCGGACTCCTTAGGCGGATCACTTCCATCACTTTTATTCCTAAATTGAGGCTATCCACCCCTGGCTCTGGTGAGGTTGATAGGTTAGTGGGGATTTTAAAGCCACCAACCTCCAGGGACTTCGGGTAGTAGACTAGTGTCGAGTTCCAAGGGTTCGGTTTCTCAGCGATTTTATTGTTCAGCTGTCTGATGGCATTCCGGATCGTGTGCGGGGTCTCCGCTAATAGTAGGTTTAAGAGTTGCCATGTGAATGCGTCGGTGTAATCGGCACTTACCCAACTCGTCCATCCGATAACTGCTTTTGCTCCTCTTGAGACTAAGGCTTCTGCCATTGTTGTCGTGTTAAGACTGTTGCATCCCATTAGGACGATTACGCATTCAGGGTCGAATCTTCCACTGACACTGTCAGTTACGAATGTTGGACCTACTGAAAAGTACCATTTGTTGTCGTTGGACATCTGTGCTCTGCTGATTTGTCTGGTACTCGCTAAGTCAATGTACATGCCTTCTCGAAACAATTCCGATGTGAATAAGTCAACCCAGTCTGTATTGTCGCGGACTGCTGAGTGGGCTCTCAGCAAGAGGATTTTTCCACTTCGCGATGGGAGAGTTTTATAGAAATTCACCGTTACCTCTTCTCCACGATAGTATTCTATATCGAAACCTGAAGCGTTGAGAAGTAATGTGCAGTCTTCGCTGAAACTTTCGTTAGTGAACTCGGGTTTTATTGATAGCTGATCCACTATCGTAGCGCTCCACCCTTCGACAGTTTGCGTGAAGAGGAAAACCGTTAGTACTGAAGCCAGTATTATTGAAATGGCTGCGAAAACGATGTAGGTGCTTTTAGCCAACGCCTGTAACTGCTGCTGTACCGTTACTTTACTCACCACATGTATTTGGTCTAGATGCATGTGATCTATGAAGGATCAAATTCATTAACTCATCGTTGAAGTGCCCTGCTTGTCCCGATTGAATTTTCTAAGCTGGTTTTGGTACATTCCCAAGATTTCCAAGGTTGTAGTTGAATCCTCTGCTGATCGTTCTGGTCTATATCGTCCAGTGAATCTCGGGAACCTGATTGCTAGTCCGCTCCCTTCGCGGATCGCATTCATTGCAGTGGCGTGAACTGGACTTAACGTGATTTCAGCTCCGAGGACCTCGATGACGACTGAAGGTTCGAGCCAAATGTCCGCCTCAATCGTGGACTCCACTCTTGGATGCCGATGTGGAATCTTGTGTCTGTCCACGATTTCCTTCATCTTTGCGAGGTCTTCGTCGGTGAAGCCGGTTCCGCATTTCGTGACTGTCTCAAACGTATCTGTTTCCTGATTGTAAGCTGCGAGAAGAAACGCTCCATAGGTCCCTGCCCGTTTTCCTCTTCCGTGGAACGCTCCAACGACGGTTAAATCGACGGTGTCGATCATCTCGCTTTGATATTCTCGCTTGAGTTTAATCCAGAGCCACCCTCTGGCTCCAGCTTGGTAGATTGAGTCCTCATTAACCGATTTACACATTATTCCTTCGCAGCCTTCTTCGACTGCTCGGGTGAAGAACTGCTCCAAGTCAGTCACAGAACCTACGAGTCGGCTCTGGGCAGTTCTAACACGTTCTTCCACGGGGACGATTTCCTTCAGTTTTCCATGCCTCTTGAGGTATGGCACTAGCGTGAAGTCTTCTCCATCAGCATAGAGGACGTCAAACACAAATAGGGAAACTGGATGCTCTGCCATCGCTTCTTTCACGCCATATTTCCGTCTTCGGTGCATTAGTTCTTGGAACGGTTTCAGTTGCCCTGTTGCTGCATCAACCGCTACACATTCAGCCTCGACGATCGCTTTCTTTGCCTTGAGGTGTCTCTGTAGAAGCTCAACAGCATCTGGATACTGTTCTGTTATGTGCTCGAGTCGACGGGAGAATAAAGTGACTTGCTGTCCATCTTTATGGGCTTGAACGCGTTCCCCATCGTACTTGAACTCAGCCATGCATCTACCGCCTAGTTTCTTCAAGATCTCTTCAGGAGTGCTCAGTCGCTCTGCCATCATTGGTCTGATGGGACTCCCGAGTGCGACCTGGAACTTTGACACACTCTCTAGCCCCTCATCTACTAGAATCCGAGCTACTTTGCCAAGATCCGAGGAGATATTGTATGCTCGTTCTAGGACTGCCCGTGCCTCTTTCCCTCTCCCATATGCAATGGCCATCGCATCCAACAACGTCATGTCCGCGATTCCGAGCCTAAGGTTTCCAGTGACGATCCTGATGAGGTATTTTCCCTCTTTCGGAGTAGCTCTTGACAGTAGTCCCGAGAGAAGACCAAGTTTCCGTTCCATCGAACCAGTACCTGAAGCCTGTGCCATCTTCTCAAGCGTGTCATACACGTCTAGCACGGCGAGAGGCAGCGTTTTGAACAGAGTTGATTGGGTCTTCTTCTCCAACAATAACTCTGCGGTTTCTCCGATGTCCCCAGTCTCAGTCAAACTCGCCTGGATCGCACTGGAATCCTTTCCAGTCGCCCTTGCCACTACTTGAATCGCTAGCTTCTCAGCAATTCCCATCTCTACGCTGCTGAATGTTGGACCAAGTCTTCCCTGTGTTAGGTAAACAATCTTGTCTATGATCTCATTTGAAGCGTGCTTGAGTAGATCTGCTAGTAGATCTGTCATCTCAAGCCTTTTCGTCGTCGCTTCAATGTTCTCGTACACCTCCGCGACTCGCGAGAACTGCAAAGGAGTCGTCCTCGTATAAGCTGATTGGAGTATCCAACACCAACATTTAACGCTTCTCGCTCCATCCATTGGACCTACTCCGCATCTGATGCGGATGGGAGGATCAAAATTCTTAAATCTGAAGGAGTGTTGATGTGAATACCTTACTATTCACCTGTTCTGGGCTGAGAATATGTCGAAGATCTCTGTTGAAATCCAGGAACTTCGAAAGAACGCCAATGGCGACACTATAAAAGACCTAGCTAACTTCCTCGAAGAGAAACTTGGTGGTATTGATTTAGACATGACTGGGAACGAGATTAAACTAGATTATGGAGAAGAAGAGACAGCACCTTCACGTCCTACTCTTCGCCTTCTCCTCCGCAAGTTCCTTCACAAGGCTGATCTGAAGGATTTTCGTGTAATCAGTGGAAGGGAAGGGGCTTTCATAATAAAACAAAAGAAAGGAATCTCAGAGTAACTCTACTCGTCATCATGTTCTTTCTCCATAGCAACTGCGAAGACTCCGATCAACGTTACCAATGCCCCTAGAGTAATTCCTACCGTTGGAACCTCGGCGAACAATACGATGCCCAGAAGCGTCGCGGATAAGGGTTCAAAAAGGGCCATGGCAGCTGCTTCAAAGGATTTCAAATGAGAAAGGGACGAGAAGAAAAGTGTGTGGGCTAAAGCTGTGGGCAGGACTCCGAGTCCTATGA
>CP070765.1:1384709-1411048 GCA_020345645.1 Candidatus Bathyarchaeota archaeon
ATATTAGGAGACGGCTACATGGGACAGATGATGGAACCCGTTTCCTTCCCCAAGCTGACACCTCAAAATAGTTCAAAGGAATGGGCTCTTACAGGAGCTAAAGATCGCCCTGCGAATCTCATCAAGAGCTTGTATCTCGACCCATCAGCCCTCGAAAAGCACAACTTAGTGATCAATGAGACAATTCAAAAAATAAAGAGAGACGAAGTGCAAGTTGAGACCGCTCAGACCGACGATGCGGAAATAATAATCGCTGCCTATGGAACGATAGCTCGTATTGCTAAAACTGCCATTGAAGTTCTTCGAGGCAAGGGTCTAAAAGTCGGGTTGGTTCGACCCATCACCGTTTTTCCGTTCCCATCCAAGACCTTTGAGGAGTTTGCAGATAGGCGATTTCTAGTGGTAGAGATGAACTTCGGTCAGATGCTCGAGGACGTCAAGCTTAGCTTAGGTGGCAGAACTTCAGTGCATTTCTATGGTCGGACAGGTGTTGTCCCCAATTACGATGAAATCATAATCGAGGTTGAAAAACTTGCTAGCAGGAAGTAGAAGTGAAAACATGCAGACACAACTTCAGAAAGTCTTTGGAAGACCAAGAACGCTACGTCCCGTAGCAACTCATTACTGTCCTGGATGCGGGCATGGAATCGTTGCCCGTTTAATTGCAGAAGTGATTGATGAATTTAGCATCAGAGAGAAAACGGTCGGTGTAGCACCTGTAGGTTGTTCCGTGCTTCTGTACAATTACCTTGACATTGACATGTATGAAGCTGCTCATGGGCGAGCACCAGCCGTGGCGACAGGCTGCAAACGGGTGCATCCTGATCTTTTAGTGTTTACATACCAAGGAGATGGCGACTTTGCTTCCATAGGTACTGCAGAAGCTATACATGCTGCAGCCCGTGGCGAAAGAATCACTACGATTTTCATAAATAACGCGATCTATGGTATGACCGGTGGACAAATGGCACCGACTACTTTGATCGGTCAGAAAACCACCACATCGCCTTATGGTCGAACAAAGGAGCAAGCTGGTTTTCCCATTCGAATGGCTGAACTACTAGCAACACTCGATGGAGCATCCTTTATAGCAAGGGTGGGTGTGCATACCCCAAAACACATCATCCAGGCCAAAAAAGCAATTGAAAAAGCTTTTTCCGTCCAAATGAACCAACATGGATACTCAATGGTGGAGATTCTATCTCAATGCCCAACTGATTGGGGTATGTCTCCAATTGAAGCCGTAAAGTGGGTTGAAGAAAAAATGATTCCCTACTATCCGCTAAAAACGCTAAAGGAGCCTTCGGAATAAGATGAACCAATCTGAGAAACTTCTCTACGCCAACGTGACTATGGCTGGTTTTGGCGGTCAAGGTCTAATGTTTATTGGAAAATTGTTGGCATATAGTGCTATGAAAACTGGGCTGAATGTTACGTGGATCCCCTCCTATGGTCCAGAGATGCGTGGTGGAACAGCCAATTGTACGGTAGTTCTTTCACAGAGAGAGATAGGCTCTCCCGTAATCACCTCTCCTCAAGCACTCATTATTATGAATAATCCTTCATTGGATGCGTTTGAAGGGCGCCTTCAAAGCAACGGGCATCTCTTCATGAACTCTTCCCTCGTCACTAACGAAATCACGCGTGGAGACATTCAAGTTACACGTATTCCGGCAAATGACATCGCACTCGAAGTTGGGGAAAAAAGAACTGCAAATATGGTGATGCTCGGTGCATACATTTCACAAACAAAGGTTGTGACAAAACCCGCGATCTTCGAAGGATTGAAGGAATTCTTCGGGAAGAAGATGGAGTTCTTTGAGGTCAATAAAAGAGCCTTTGAAGCTGGTATGAAATACATGGGGAACAAAGGCTCCCCACCACTTGGTCCTTAACTGGGTCGGAAGAACTATAAGAGACTTTGAAGCGGTTAATTACTAAATCTGCTTAATAACTAGGAATCGTTGCACCAATATTTGACCAGAAAGAGGATGAGAACATGACTGAAGAAGAGAAACCTGCAGATGCCGCGGATGTTGAACAAACTGAGAATGCTGTTCTGATCGGTCGAAAGCCAGTAATGAACTACGTTGTTGCATGCTTAACGTTCTTTAATTCGGGAGAGAAAACAGTAACGATAAAGGCACGTGGACGTGCCATAAGCACTGCCGTTGATACAGTTGAGCTCCTTCGTAGGGCATTCATGAAAGGACTTAAGATCACACAGATCTCGATTGGTACAGAAGAAGTACAAAGAGAAGAAGATCGAAGTAGTAATGTTTCAACGATTGAGATTAAAGTCGAACGCCCCTAGACTCAAACTACTTCACAAGCAACTTCTACGTAACACTACTTGGGGTTAGTTATCATGTATGAAATCAAGGAGCTGATTGTCCTGATCTCTCTGTTAGTTAGATACGTGACTCGTCTCCACCGATGACTATAAGAACTCCTCCTAGGTTAATCTAACTTCTTTCCAGGCGGTCACATCATGGGCAAGTATCCGAAAATCGTCGTAACCCCTCCGGGACCAAAAGCACGAGCTCTTGCAATGCGGGACGAAAAGGTGATTTCTCAGTCCTTCGTACGTTTCTATCCTCTGGCAATCCACAGCGGAAAGGGCTGTATTGTTACCGATGTTGATGGTAATGAGTACATTGACTTCAACTCCGGACTCGTCTGCCTCAATGTAGGACACAGTCATCCTGACGTAACAGCAGCAATCAAGGATCAGCTTGACCAATTTCTCCACTATTCGGTGACGGACTTTATGTATAGCAAGGTTGTTGAAGTCGCAGAGAAGCTCGTTGAGATCACTCCGGGCTCTTGGGGAAAAAAAGTGTTCTTCGGAAACAGCGGAGCTGAAGCCGTTGAAGCAGGTGCAAAACTTGCCAGGTGGCACAGTCGAAGACCACGTTTCGTTGCGTTCAGTAGTGCGTTCCATGGGAGAACTTTCGGAGGGATGTCCTTCACAGCCAGTAAACCAGTTCAGAGACGTTACTTCTCTCCTCTAGTTCCCGGCGTAACCCACGTCCCCTATGGCTACTGTTACAGATGCCCATTCAAACTCGACTTCCCTGATTGCGACTACTGGTGCATACACTTCATAGACGAGCAAGTCTTACAGAAATATGTGCCTCCTGAAGAAGTCGCTGCTTTTGTGTTTGAACCAATACAGGGTGAAGGTGGCTATGTGGTCCCTCCTCCCATGTACTTCCAAACGTTGAAGAAGTTAGCCGACAAATACGGAATTTTATTGATGGACGATGAAGTACAGGCGGGAGTCGGGAGAACAGGAAAATGGTTTGCAATTGAGCACTGGGGTATTGAACCAGATCTAATCTGTACAGCTAAATCTATTGCAGCTGGGATGCCTTTAGGGGCTTTGGTTGCTAGAGAATCGATCATGGATTGGGAAGGGGGATCACATGCAAGCACATTCGGGGGAAACCCGGTATCTTGTGCCGCTGCTTCCGCAGTTATAGATGTTATTAAAGCAGAGGGATTAAGAGAGAACGCTATGAAACAAGGCTCCTATATCATGAAGCGATTGGAGGAGTTAAAAGAGACTAGCAGCGTTGTTGGTGATATACGTGGGAAAGGTCTGATGATCGGCATCGAACTCGTACAAGACAAGAAAAGCAGGAAACCAGCACCTAAGATTGCAGGAGATGTCATGACCCAGAGCTGGAAACGCGGAGTAGCTGTAATCACCTGTGGCAAGTCAACATTGAGAATCGCGCCTCCGTTAATAATAACGCGTGATTTAGTAGATGCAGGAATAGACATCATTGAAGACTCCATCCGAAACGCAGGATGATAGACCACCACATCTCTTTTTCCATTGCATTCTGCACCTGCAGATTTCGCATTCTGTGACTACATCATAAGGCAATCTCTCTCTTGCGACCGCGTAGTGTACCGAGCAGATGAACTGATGGCATACAAAGTACTAAATCTCACCGGATCAACTGGGGGAGTCGTGCAAACATCCAAATCAACTCGAGCAAAGATACTTGAGAAGAGAAAGCTGACTCATGATGGCGGTTAACAACATTGAAGATACACGAATCAACCTTCGTAAAACTACTAGACAGTCACTATTCTCCCTCAGCTTCGACCTTGGTGGAATCTTTGCAGGGTTGCTCATTTTTGCGTTCATCGATCTACTTTCGGTTGAACCTTGGATGCTTGCACTTTACCCCGGCATCCTTAGCATGAGAGGTGTTGTAGGTGGGTTTCTTTCTGGTCGACTGACAACTGCATTGCATCTTGGTACAATTAAGGGCGTATGTCTCGGGGAAGAAAGCAACGAGCTCTTATCGCTTTGGGGTTCGACTGCTGTATTAGCATTTATGAGTAGTTTGTTTCTTGGATTGACAACAACTCTCTTCGGGATTTTCCTTTGGCACACTACACCATTTGACTGGGTTATGATTTTCAGCACCGTCGTTGCTACTATGGGGCTTTCACTTCTTCTAATCTCTCCCATTACGATCGCAATCGCTTTTCTAGCATATAGACAAGGGTTAGACCCTGACATAATTGTGTACCCAATAATCTCCACAATTGCGGACATCCTTGTCACATTTTGTTATGTGTCTGTTTTGGGTCTTACAGTTTCGACTTCTATCGGTAACTTGTTTCTCATACTGGCAATATGCGTTGGATTCAGCTGCACTGTTTTAATTTTCCTTTTCAGAAATTTAGGCGAGTCGAGTTTCAGAAGAACTATGAAAGAGACTTTTTACACGCTTGTTGTTGTTGCCATAATCGTGAACTTCACTGGTGCGATTCTTTCTCGGATACAGCTTCAGATAGGATACAGGACGAGCATTTATGTGATCTATCCTGCTCTCATCAACACGGTAGGGGATGTGGGGGCTGTGGTTGGGTCAACAATGACTACAAAACTCGCTCTTGGTACATTAGGAACTAAATTTAGGTCGCTGAGAAACCATTCTGTCCAAATACTAGGAGTGTGGGGGGCTTCTTTGATGGTTTTTCTGGTTCTGAGCTTCATTTCAACACTTTATGATCGTGTCGGTATATTGCCACTTCTAAGAAACATACTCTTGGTTTCCTTTACTAACCTTTTTTCAGTAGCTGTCATGGTATATCTCGTCTTCAGCATCGCTGTTTTGACTTTCCGTAGAGGTTTGGATCCTGATAACTTCGTCATTCCCATAGAAAGTTCACTTGCAGATGCGATCACGACATTTTTCTTGTTAATAGGTGCGAGTTTGATCGGTCTATGAAGAAAGGGAAAAATACCAGCTATCCTCGTAATGTATCTGCGTTGGTTGGCACCTTCTTCGGAGAGTCCTTTAAGTAATGGTGAAATTAGAGAAGATTCGGTATAGACCGATACCTGTTCGCGACCTGCTAGTTGAGATTAAGGACCTATCTGAACTGATGATAGATCTAGCCTACTCCGCTGCCCTTTTCGATAACCGAGAATTGGCAGAGGAAGTGTTGGAGTTAGAGGAACAAGTTGACGAATTAACGTACCTTATCAACATGAACGTGATGATCGCTGTTAGAGATGCCCAAGACGCTGAGCTCCTTCTGGGTGTCCAAGCTGTCGCCTCAGCTGCAAATAAGATTTCCGATGCAGCAGCTGACATTGCCACGATTGTGACACAAAGAATACGAATCCACCCAATTGTAACCCAGGCATTTATGCAGGTCGAGGAGCATCTTGTACGTGCTACGATAGCTCCCGACTCTATCCTAGTAGGGCAGTTGCTTAGGAAATTGGAACTAGCTTCACGAATTGGTGTGGACATTATAGCGATCAGAAGAATGGAAAGATGGATAATAAACCCTCAGAAAATCCGCCTCAAAAAATCTGATATATTATTTGCTCGAGGAGCCCCTCATGGCGTAGATGAGCTTAGAAAAATAGCTGAAGGTCGAATCAAAAGTTGGGACTAGAGTAATGCCTTTGGATCAAAAGAGATTCGAGTTAATCGTGCGTACGCTTGCTGAGCTTAAAGATACTTCTGAGCTCATGATTGATTTAGCTTACTCGTCTCTTTTGCTGAACAGTAATCACCTTGCTGAGGAAGTCCGTGCTTTGGAAGAACATATGGATAATCAACACACGCGTTTCGAACAACTGGTTCTTTCGTGTGGATTCAATCCCGAAGAATCGAAGAATTTCTTAGGTTTAATCCGTTTAGGAGTTGCCACAGAGCAGATAGCTGATGCAGGTGCCGAAATCGCGGAAGTTGTTTTGCGCGGGTTGCGACCACATGCAGTCTTGAAACAGGCAATTGAGGAAGCTGAAGAAACTGTCACGCGAGTCACGGTCTCGCCTAACTCTGAATTGGTCGGAAAAACATTGCGTCAAGCTCAGATTCATGAAGATACTGGGATGTGGATACTGGCGATACGGAGAGGAGATCGGTGGCTTCGACCTAGGCCAAGTGACATTATCAAAGCGAACGATGTATTGATTGCCTCAGGCTATGCAGACGGAGAGACAGATCTTGAGCGATTAGCTTCAGTCAACTAAGTGTATAGCTGTGGATTCTTAAGCTGACTTCGAATTACTCTATGTTCAATTTGTCTCTGTATGCCTCGATATCCAAGAATCCATGTCCACTGATATTCATACAGATGACTTTTTCTTGGCTTGCTTTCTCAGCTTTCAATGCTTCATCTATCCCCGCTCTTACTGCATAGGATGACTCAGGCGCAATTAGCCATCCTTCATTTTGAAAGAAAATTCTAGCTGCTTCCATCACAAGTCTCTCATCTGCTGGATAAGCAACCGCTTTTACTAGACCCTGGTTTCGAAGGGTGCTGATTAGTGGGGCAGCTGCATGATACCGCAAGCCATCTGCTCTAATAGGGACCATTTCCGTCCGGTGCCCTAAAGTGTACATCTTAAGCAGTGGGGTCTTCTCAGCCACATCTCCGAAGTCATACCTGTATTCTCCCTTTACGAGATTGGGGGCTGCCTCTGACTGAGCTGCTAGAAAGCTACACTCACGCTTTCCCTTCAACACCTCGCCTGCGAAAGGTAATGCGATTCCACCAAAATTTGATCCTCCCCCTAAGCAGCCCACTATCAGATCTGGCTCATCATCTACTCTCTTGAACTGCTCAATTGTCTCAAGACCAATTATTGACTGTTGAATGAGAACGTGGTTCAGGACGGATCCCAGACAGTACACTGAATCTTCCTCTAAGTTTGCCTTCTCCAATCCTTCCGAAACAGCTATTCCTAACGAACCTTGATGCTTCGGGTTTTTCCGTAAGAATTGCTGACCTACTTCAGTTTCTTTACTTGGGGACGCGTGGACCGTTGCTCCCAACATCTTCATAAACGTTCGGCGATCACTCTTCCATTCGTATACTGCTCTAACCCAGAAAACTCGACACTGTAGCCCCATCAACCTCGCGGCGTATGATAGTGCACTTCCCCATTGCCCCGCGCCTGTCTCGGTCACCAATGTGGTCTTCCCCTCTTCCGCAGCAAAGTAAGCTTGCGCTAGTGCTGTGTTGACTTTATGCGATCCTGTCGGTGACAAGTCTTCTCTTTTGTAATAGAGTCTGGCTTTTTTCAGTCCCAGATGGTTCTCAAGGCGCCTCGCTCGGTAGAGTGGTCTCGGTCTCCCTGCTTGAATGTAAAGTTCCCGTATTCCCTCAGGAATGGGGATCCATCTATCAAGGGATGCCTCCTGCTTCAGGCATTCATGAATCATCGTTTCCCCCAGAAACTCCATTCTTGAGGGCCCTCCTTCTGGTTCCTTTGGAGGAGGTAACTGTTCAGGTAAGTCAGGAGCAATGTTGTACCAATTTTTGGGTAATTCCTCTAAAGGAAGTACTATTTGATTCGCTTTCATGAATTTCACATCTAGCCGTCTGTTGCTGAGTGGTGCAGATCACCGCTTCCGCTATTTCAATCTTTCCAGATGCGTCCCTTCCCTCGTTCCTCGCACCGGTTCTATTGACTTCCTTGGACCTGAACCAACGTATCTTTTCCTACGTGGAGTTCAAGAGATCTCGCGTGCTTTTTCACTTTTACGTTGATGAGTAGTAATGTTGTTCCTTCTTCGATATTGTCGGCTTCTGTTGCTCTCTGATTCCAGAATACAACTGGGATTTCTCCTGTTTTATCCTTTAAAATGAATTTCAGAACTTTCCCTTCTGTGTCATCTCGATGCTTGAATGTAACCATGGATTGCTTACCTTTCACTGTTCCTTTCAGGTTCCCTCGTTGTTGTTGGGACGCTTTAGTCTCCTCGATTGTTTGAAGAAAATCGCTAAGTAGCGGAGGTAACTTTTCATTAGTAATGTTGGAGAATATCTCCACATTTGTTCGTTCACCGACATGGAGTTCTAGCGCTCCCTGTCGTGATAGTCTGACATATCCATGTTCCACCCTCAATATTTCCCCAGACTGAATCTTTTGAACCAAGTCTGCTTTCTTGTCCCACAATAACACCTTCACGGTTCCCGTCTCGTCTCCAATGATTACGCGAGCAACCTGCCCCTTCCCTCGCGGTTTTGTGAAAGTCTTTACGACTTGAGCGAGAAGGACACGACCAATAACCGTTACGTCAGCAAATCCCGCCATTAATTGGTTGATCTTGATACTTGGTGAGAAGGCAGAGGATTTGCGAGCGACTCCTAGCTCTGTAGCAACAAGTCTAGCCGCTGCTTCAGTCGTTAGATATCCACCACTCTGGGTTTTTTTTAATTCGATCGCATTCATTACTTCCCCACGTGTTGTTCCTAGGCACTCCGAAAGGATTTCTTGCACTATATCTTCTACACTCATTTCTTAACGCAACAACAGTGTTCTTAGGATGCAAATCTAGAGAATAGTCTTCAAATTTTTAATATTAACGTCCTTATACGCCAAAATATAAAAGTGCTAGTAGTTCTGAAGAACCCTGATCTTTAAGATCTTTCGTATCGTTAACCTATAATTACTCGGCTTCGGCTTCTTTATGAAGCAATAGAAGGAAGATTATCATCAATGTAATGAAGGCTGTGCCCATCAGTGTATAAATTAGGATCTGAAAGAACTCTTCAAGACCCAATGCTGTTCCCTCGGTCCATAATATGAGGATGGCTATTTAAGCTATCGCTCCCATTCCTTCATCAACGTATCATAGAGTTGTTCGCTCTCCTCAACCGTGTCGTAGCTCTTAAGTGCGTCCGCAAGCTTCTGTGCTATCAAGTGATAACAAAGGTGTATCTGATTGTCCATTACGCGGAAATAAAAGTCGTCACATGTACAGTAATCTGCAGCCGGTATGATTAAATAGTCGCGGATCTTTCCGACGACAATCCAAACATTACGATTTCGTGGGTTAAAGATGTATTTTTTCACCCTTCTTCCTTCAACTGCCTCCAACGCTCGTGTCAGCCGATCTCCAAACACATCGGTGAGTTTTTCCAAGTCCCCCTCGCGAAGCTTCTTTGTTTCCTCTGCTTTTCTGCAGATCCGTTCGAGAATTTTCAACTCTAAAGTTTTTCCCACGTGGTTTCGCCCGTAGGTTGAAGTTGTTATGCTTATGCGAATAAGAAAGCGTAAGTTTTAAAAACGTTTCATTTTCTTCATTCAGCGGTTTATTGTGCCAGCGTCCTCAGTTGGTCTACCTTTCCTAGGAAAGAACCGTCAAGTAGCGACACATCCGCACTATCAAGGTCTATGGCTTTGGAACGAAGAAGCGGACTGATATACTTCCGCCCTGTACTCAGCTTGTTAATTGGACGACCTCCGAGGAAGTGATTGAAGCAAGGCATCACAAACAGCTGACAAACCTTTGGACCTAGGGACCTTTTTTTTAATTTCTTGTCTCCTGTCCAGGGTTTCGCCTGCTTTTGTCCATAAATCTTGGATAGTTCCCCAGCGTCTATTCTCGCTTTAACCCACACTGGAGCCATCATTCGGAATCCAAAAGAATCGAAGAGAGTAACTGTCGGGTGCACATGAGCCATCAACAGGGTTCTGCACTTCAACAGTTTTTTTGAAGGCCAGGTGTGTCCGTGGAAAACGCCTAACTCTCCGAAGGCTATACCGGAAGCTGGATGAACGGGAATCGCTGGTGGGAGTAGGGGCTCAAGGTTCCCATCATGGTTTCCTCGGATAATCTGGATATCTCGGATGTGTTCTACGAGATCTGAAAAGAATTGAGGGACGTCTCGCCATTCTCCTAGCTCAGTCTTCGTAATTGTGTGTTTCACGTCGCCTAATATTAGTAGTTTATCAGGATGTATCTTGGATACAAGTCTGACCACTCTATCTCTGAGCTTGGGCATCTGAGATGGAACATGTATCCCCTTCTTGGAGAGCCCCATCTCCCATCCTAAATGCAAGTCCGCGATTAAAAGTATCTTCTGCCCTTGGTTACTGAAGAGGATAGCGGGGTAATCCTTAATGGGAGTCAACATGAGTTTGATCTGTTCCGAGTGCAGTCAGGATCTTTTGGTGAAGTGGTCGATTACCGGCAGCGATGAAATCAATGGTGGTTGTAGGGCTCAACGGGCGTGATAACGGGACACCCCTCGAATCGGTGATGATTGCGTTAGATTCCTCTATGATTAGGATGGCTGCAGCGATATCTGTAGTTCGAAGCTTTCCTCTGACATCGATGAAACCATCCGCTGTTCCATCAGCTACGTAGCATAACTCCAATGCGTTGGCTCCTAGATGCCGAACGTGTTTTATCTGCCCTAGCAGTTGTGCCAGCCTCGGTGATGTGTCACATGAATTGATGTCCACACCTACAACAGCGTCATCTAGGTTATCTATTTGTGCTGGCTCGATTCTCTCAGAATTTCGGAATGCTCCTCGGTTTCTCTGAGCAAGATACGTGACGCTATGAAATAGGTCCACGACGACTCCCGCCTCAACGCTTCCTACGTGTGCTGTCGTGCTGATCGCGATGCTAGAACAGGCAAACGGAATCCCTCTCAAGAGATTCGTCGTACCATCAATGGGGTCTGTCGTCACATAATAACTCGGTCTGTTTCCACATCGTCGTATACCGGTTTCTTCACTAATTAAGGTGAATTCAAGTCCTTTTCTCCGCAACGTGCTAACAATTGTTTTTTCCGCTTCTAGATCTATATGCTTCTTAGCGTCGCCTCCAGCTCCAATACCGTAGGTTTTACCTGCTATTGGTGACTTGAGGAGAGGCTTGACAGTATTTTTTACACGTTCAGCAGTCTCGTCAAGGACCTTAAGAAAGTCCATGGTCTATGATGGCTAGCTACGACCTTTTAAAGAGTCCGAAAAGCAGCGTGCAGGCGTTCGGTGTGCGTCGATGTAATCTCGAACCCTCCGTAAAATCCTAGGTTTAGAATAGATACACATGGGTGCTTGGAGTGTGCGCGTTAAGGTTTATATGGTTGCCCTCTGTCAAGCTAAAGCACAACATGTGTGCAATCGTCATGAACGTTCCGAAGAAAATTAAAACGTACTGCCCGAAATGCCATGCTCATACCGGACACGCTGTGAGTTTGTATAAAGTCGGTAAGCGACGCACACTTGCAGTTGGAGCACGTCGTCATGAACGCGAGAAGCGTGGGTATGGTGGTCAAGGGTGGCCATTGCAGAAGAAGTTTGCTAAAACCACTAAGAAGCAGGTTTTAAAACTCAAGTGTAACAACTGTGGTTTCATCCTTCAGAGAAAAGGCATACGTCTACGAAAGCTGACTATTGGAGGTCGAACCTAAAATTGAGTGTTGATTGGGAAGACCTCATTCCGAAGCCAAAGTCATCCTTCCTCCGCGTTCGATGTCCTGACTGCGGCAACGAACAGTTTGTCTACAGTCACCCGACGATTAAAGTACAATGCAACATATGTGGAATTAACCTCGCCGTTCCAACAGGTGGCAAGGGGAAGTTCAAGGGCGAAATCACATCCGAGTTGGAGTGAGAGTTCAAGACCAATGTCTGTCCTACGCAAGTCTGAGTGGCCAGAGAAGGGCGAACTTGTACTTGCTACGGTTGACAAGGTCACTAACTACGGTGCTTATGTCACGCTTGAGGAATACGCCAGCAAAGAGGGATTTTTACACCGTGGTGAGATCAGTACAAGTTGGATCCGGAACATCCGCCATCACGTTCGAGAGGGGCAGAAGCTGGTTCTCCGCGTGCTTCGAGTTAATCCCGAAAAGAGACACATCGATCTGTCCCGAAAGCGGGTCAACAGACGGGAACGGATAGAGAAAATCCAAGCGTTCAAACATGAACGAAAAGCCGAGACCTTCCTTCACCACGTAGCTGAGGTTTTGAAGAAGCCAATTGACGAGATTCTTGAGAAAGCAGTTGTCCCAATGGAAGAAACATATGGCAGTATCTATGAAGGACTCGAAGAAGCGAGTCGTCGAGGTTCAGAAGTCTTAGCGAAGATCGGCGTTCCTACCGACCTCGCTGAAGCCCTAACAGAAATCGCTAAGGAACGTATACAGCCTTCGCAAGTTGAGGTTCGAGGAACTCTAAATCTTGTTAGTGGAACATCTGATGGGGTTAACGTCATCAGAGACGCGTTGAAAGCTGCTCAAGATACCCCGCTGGCTGATGGTGAGAGTATTCGAGTATACACAACTACTCCTCCGAATTATTGTTTGGCAGTCCAAGCCGAGGACTATAAGCAGGCTGAAGCTCTTATGCAGAAAGCTTCAACCCGTGCTTTAAAGAAACTAGCAAAGTCAGGTGGCAAAGGCGACTTCACAAGGGAAAGATGATGGGCTGGCTTCTGAGAAAATGCGAGAAGTGCAATCAATACACTCTAAGCGTTCAAAAGTGCCCTTATTGCCAGAGTAAGGTGCATGTTCCTCACCCTGCAAAGTTTTCACCAGATGATAAATATGCTCGGTATCGAATAGCTCTAAGGGAAGAAGACGCTCATGAAAACCACGATAAAAGAAGAAACCGACGTAAAACTTGAATCCCCTATTCTTATTGAAGGTCTTCCTGGACTCGGCATGGTGGGTAGAATTGCCGTCAGGTACATTGTCAAACAGCTGAACGCCCAACAACTCGGTCTCCTCTACTCCCCCTACTTCCCCTACTACGTTGTCGTTAACAAGAAAGGTCGCGTGCGTTTACTCCGCGGCGAGTTCCACTACTGGAGGAACCAGGGCGGCTCAGACCTCATCTTGTTTACAGGCGACTCCCAAGCCCAGACCGTGGAAGGCCAATACGAAATCGCCGAAGCCATTTTAGATTTTGCCAAAAAACAGAAGGCATCGGCGATAATCACCCTTGGCGGCTACAGAAAGGAGGCCGGTGAATCACCCAAAGTTGTAGCAACCGCTTCCGATGAATCCATACTCCGCAAAGCAATCGAGGCAGACGCCCTTCCGAGTCCCCCCGGCAACCCGATCGTTGGGACCGCAGGTTTACTCGTCGGCATGGCGAGGTTTCAGAAGCTTCCCGCCCTCTGCCTTCTCGGAGAGACTCGCGGCTACCTGCCAGACCCAAAAGCCGCTAAAAGCCTCCTAATTGTGCTGCAGAAGATGCTTGGAATCCCCCTGAGCTTGGATGATATTGAGAAAGAAATCGAGAAATCCGATGGAATCCTTGAGAGAATGCAAGCCATCGAAGCCCGCAGGGAAACCTACACCAAGAAAATGCGGAAAGGCGAAGAAGACAAAACCACCTATATTAGCTAACGATCTTCCTTGGTCGCGTACAATTTTTACCATGAATTCACATAAAATGTAGAAGAAGATCGGAACTCTGGGTATCAATCCAGATGTCCAATTTACAGATGTAGGCTTTAAAACCGACACGTATGTATACTTGAGACTAAAAGTTCGAAGAAATACAATCAAGTCAGTTGATGACTATTATGACAAAAGTATTTATTCTTGCCTTGGATGGGCTTGAATACCAATCTGTGAAAAATTGGAAACTGAAACACCTTATGCAGAGAAAATTCGGAACATTTCCGACGTTAATTAATAAAGACATGAGGGTTCCCCTTTCACCTCAGGTGTGGGGTTCTTTCATCACTGGTCGTGAACAGAAAATTGGGAGTTGGCTAGTATATAATCGCCTTCTAGAATTTTTAAGTAAACAAATTCCTTTAAGATGGATTAAAGGGAAACGAAAGTTAGCCTCAAAGCTGCAGATCAGCCATTCTTATGTTGGAAGGAGTAACATTGAAGGGATGCCCTTATTTGATGTTATACCAAAATCAATTGCAGTAGAGGTACCTACCTACAATCTGAATGCTCCTGAACTCTTGGGACTGGTGAAGACAAAACTCGATGAAGGATTGAACGCCTTCGAAAACGCATGCATGAATCGATTCGAGAAGACTGTAAACCGAATTTTTGAAAGTATAGAAGACGACTGGGACATATTCATGGCGTGGATAACTATTGCTGATACTTTGGCACACTCATTTATTAGGATTGAGGCAAAAATGAAAGCGATATATCAAAAATTGAACTTACTTGCCTATAACATAAGCAGAAAAATACCTGAAGAAGCTTGGTTATTAATCGTTAGCGATCATGGTATGCAACTAATGCCTGATGGCACAGGGCAACATACCAATTACGGATTCTATAGCTTGAACCATGAGACTGCTTGGAACCCTACTGGTATCACAGACTTCTACAAGTTCATTATTAACGAAATTAACACCCAAATAAGCTGAAAGCCGCATGAGAATTTTTGAATACGGTAAGAGAAAGGAATGTTAGAATAAAAGTGTCTTTTTATTATAGTCATAACTATCAGTGTGAGTTTAACAAATTGTAATTGAGCAGACCTGAGTCACCTCGAGGAAAAGCAATGAAATATGGAATTGTCGGTTGGTATGGGCGGAAGAATCTTGGTGATGAACTCCTTCTGAAATGTTTAACAGATTTTTTCGGTAGAAAACAAGCTATCGTATTCACGACAAGTGCATCTTCTGCTGAGGTTGTGAAGAAAAACCACAACCTCAAAGCATTTGAAATGACATCTCTTTCTGAACATGATATTGACTTCTTAATTTTTGGTGGGGGCGATGTATTTCATGATTTAACTGCGGAATGGTACTTCCCGGAGTCATTAATGGATAAGATTGAATGCCCAATATTGATGCTTTCTGTTGGCATCCCGTTTGGTGAAGGTCATTCCACCATTTCTAGGTCTATTGACCGTTTCGTTGACAGTGTTTGTTTCGTTAGCTTTCGAGATGCATATTCTCGAAAGATTTTTTCCGATCTATGGAGTGAAAAGGCCTCTTATATCCTGCCTGATCTCGGTTTTCTAATTGAGAAACAACAGGCGCAGAGAAAGAACGGTGTCGTCCTGCAAGTTCGGGCGATACCTAAAAGCTATCGACCGATAACTCCTAAGAATTTCCAAAGAATTGCCTTCAACCAGTTTACATATCTCAATTCAGAGTTTAAAAAGAGAAATCTTAGTCCAAAGTTTCTATTGTTCAACCCAAAAGATTCTCGTATGTTGCCCAACGATTGTATAAGTATTGATTGTTTTAGCGATAGCAAATACTCCCGTGCTATAGCTGAAATTTGCTCTTCAGAGGCTCTTATCGGTACCAGTCTTCATTCTTCCATGATTGCCTTGACTCAAGGGACACCTTTTCGAGCTTACCGATACCAAGGGAAAATCGATGGAGTAATCGGCATGATTTGCAAGGAGAGAGTGGTCTACCCAAGCAAAGTATTCCCGTTTAAAGACCTCTACCCAATAGACGAGTTCACATATGAAGAAAAAAAACACGTAAACCTTATCAAACAATATCTAAAAGAATCACTTGATATAATCAAAAGACATGCCATAAATCGTGACTTTCAAGGAATCGTTCTCCCAGAGTTCCCAATCGAGGAAAGCGTGTCTGAATCTTATGGCTATGCTAAGCTTGGGCACAAGCCGAAGATTCTAAGAGATTTACGCAACTGGATCTATTCCCAAATAGGTAAATGATAATTGCATAAGCAGGTCATAGATCATGCAGTCGGTCGTGATGAACTGTATAAACCTATCCAGCCAACTTCAAGAAGGCTTTCGCATTGAAAAACTGCTTTACTTGATAATACTTCATAAATTTTCGCAAATCGTCGTCTTCGAGTTTGTGAGGACTGGTGACATATGACTGAAGTGGCTTGAAAGCTTGTGATCTGTTTTTAGGTAGACCCAAGACGCATTTCCCGAGCATATATAAAAATGAATAACCGAGTTCTCTCATTGCATACCCATAATCTGCCTTGTACACCTTAGTCGGTCTAAGCGTCGTCATCTTAACATCGTGAAAGCACTTCACTTCAAATCCTAAGCTCTGGGCTTTAAGTAAGGGGTATGTTTCATAGGTATAGTTCAACGGGAACCTTTTGATGTGTTTGTTCCAAAACCATGTTTTGTATATGCGTCCAGTTGCACGAGGGTGATTTCTCCGACTGTATTCACCCTTAATGCACCCAGAAGCGATGATAACACTCGGGGTTTTTTCCATGCGTAGTATCACGTCTTCGATGTAGTTCTCTGGAAGAATCGTGTCTGGGTTATGTTGCATTATGTAGCCACATTGTGGTGGAGGAGGAAAAGCATGATTCATTACTCCCGCCATTTTATAAGCAAGTTCGGGTGTCGTAACATAGTTCTTGTGTTGTTCAGTTAGTGTAATCACGTCGACCTTGAACTGCTCACATATTTTTTGGGTATTATCAATTGACGCGTCATTTATCACCAAGATTTTTTCCGGGAGCAATGTTTGGTTTTGAAGGTTTTTCAAACACACAGGAAGATTTTTCTCTTCATTTCTTGCAGGCATAAAAACGTAGACCTTTGCATCCTTGTTAAGGATCACCAGATGTAACGACCCCAAGAATTCTTAATAACCCTCATTCTCTTATGAACGCAAGTGCTCTCTTTTCTTTTGCCTTCACTCTTTCTCTAATTTTTTCGACTTCTTTCCTGACACTTTCTTCTTCAATCTCTTTCTTTCGTTGGTCATTGGATTCTAAAATTAAACGTAAAAACGGTGAATCGTAGCTTTTCGCTAACAATTCCACATTCGGAATTAGACAATGCCCGCCAATTACAGCTGGGAAATGAATCGGTCTATCACCGCGCACACTGTGCGTATCTTCCAAAAAATCAACTACTTCCTCGAAGTCTGATCTAAAAAATCGTGAGATGCGATGCATTGCCTGAAAACACGCAATCATCCATGCGCGATATGTAGTCTCAAAAAGCTTTGCTAACTCCGTTTCTATCGAACTCCTTAATTTTTTAGTTTTCAATCCAAGATCCTTGAAGTGCTCCTGTGCCAACCTTGCTGATTCCTCGTCTACTCCACCGATGTACTTAGTTAAAAAGAGTAAATACCTCTTCATGCTGTCTTTACTTTCATGCATTCCTCGAACTGGAGAATGTACCATGCAACCTCCCGAAAGGGCGTGTACCTTCTCTGTGGTTCTGGGCGGAATGGTGCTATTTATTATGGTCAACTCGGGTCTAAACTGCTTCACGTAATCTGCTGTTGTCTTAACAAATGATTCTTGATCGTTGCAAAGGTAACAGATATGTAAAACATCGACCGTTTTTGGCAAACCATCCTGTTTAATATTTTCCATCTTCGTTTTATCGACATCCCAGCCATAGACCCCGAACTTCTCACTCTCCATCAACAAGTCAAACAATGACCTCCCTACTTCACCGAGACCAACTACCAACACAACAGGTTTGATCAAACTAACTGCCCATCCATATTGGCTCGAGAATTACATAAAATCAATTATAGTCGCTGAGGATTTTTTCCATAATCTTTGCTAACTCTTCTTCGCTGACTCTCTTTCTGAACTCATGATATCGTTCTTCCTGTAACCTCCACCTATCCTCTACGTTTTTTACGGGTCGAGCTGGTACGCCGAATGCGATAGAAAAGTCAGGAATGTCTTTGGTCACAAGGCTTGATGCACCTATTATACACTCTCGACCTATGACAACTCCAGGAAGAAGCGAAACATTCACTGCTATTCCACTCCCGA
Source organism: Candidatus Bathyarchaeota archaeon (assembly GCA_020345645.1). Lineage (GTDB taxonomy): Archaea > Thermoproteota > Bathyarchaeia > Bathyarchaeales > SOJC01 > JAGLZJ01. The sequence continues at coordinate 1,402,695 of CP070765.1, forward strand.
ACTTGATGTGGGGACCTTTTGGAACGAATTTTTCAATGCGTCTTCTTCCATGTAGCATCATAGGATCATTAGCTCCGACAAACAAAGGTGCAATGAACACCCAATCCTCGACTATTATTCCAGTTGTTAAGTGACATTGACTGTGAATCAGGACATTGTTGCCAATCCAATTTTTGCCTTCGCTAGCACTTAGTGATCCGAATATTGAATTGTCACCGATGTTGGTTTCTCTTCTCAATACTGTGTTGGTGCCTATTCTACTACTTTTTCCAATCTTGCAGTCATGTTCGATGAAAGCACCGTACTGGACTATGGTTCCATCGCCTATCTGGCTGTTTTCTCCAATGTAGACATGTGGAAAAATAACTACGTCATTGCCTATTCTCGCGTTTTCTTTGATGATGGAGTGTTGTCCAACTTTCACTCCCTTGCCTAAATAAGCACTATCGTTTACCGTCATGAAACACAACTCCCTATCTGTGCTACATATGAAGATGTTGACTTTAACCTTTCCTAGAATGGGTTTTGTTGATAAGACCTGCAATTACATCGACGGGATTCTCCAAGTCAGCAAGCATTTCAGCTACGTCTTCATGTCTTCCTATGTACTTTTCCGCATATTTCAGGACGTCTGAAGGATCAACCTTGAATAGTGGAAACCCCCTCTTGGAAACCCAGCGGTTGACATATGACCAACCCAATAACGGTACAACTATGCTTGGTGTTCCTTGAAGTGCTGCTTCTCTGGCAATCGTTCCGCCAATACCTACCACTAGATCCGCTTCTCCAGCAAGTGAATGAGAATCCACGAATCCTTCTTCAACAACCAATCCTTTAATCTGCTTTCTTTCATATCTTGGAAGGAAGACCACAGTTCCAAGTGAAGTTAGTTCCTGTGCTATCTCTCCCATCACATCGCTTCCTTCCATATATGAGGCTCTGAACTCACTCTGCCTGACAACAATTAACGGGTGTTTATATCTTCCGTTCTCTTCTCGCTCATTAGTATTCGCCCAAGCGACTTCGTCAACGCCATTAAACTGAACTATGTTCTTCGCTCCATACTTTTGATAAGCTTTCTTAGGAATCGCTTTTGAGAATAATAAGGTGTCCGCTAATGGTACAATTAACCAATTAGCCTTCGTGTACGTTGTATCCCCTGTACAGATGTTCTGTATACCTAGTGCGAATGCTGTTCGACAGAGTTCAACTGATCCATGTGATATAGCGACATCGGGCTTCTCATCTTTGAACATTTCATAAAATCGTAGCTCTCTCTCAATACTTGCTCTAAATCTTGAAGCGAGAGATGTTGGATCATACTCTCCTACAATTTGGAATTGTTCACCTACTGCATTCATGACACCTGATGTGTCTGGATGCTTCCTCGTTGTCAGAATCAGTTGGTGTCCAAACTTCCTCAGACGTTGAGCAATCGCATGGCCATAACGCACATGTTTTCTGGTGAGTAACGCAACACCTTACTCATTTCCAGTGCATGCGTCATACCAAATCTTCATACCATCTTCATTCTCCTTCTTTCCGTTTCAACTTCATCGCTAGTAAGAGTTTTCTGTTCATTGTTCCTATCCAACAAACCATACCAAGACCGCTATGGCTGTTGAAAGTACTACAAGCAATGACACGATCAACACTAGTCTTCGTTCGGATGCGGGTCTATAGTACGCGATTAGTGTAAGTAGGCTACGCTTGTTATCTGCATGTAGCTTGTTTTCTTTAAAAATGAGACGAGCGATCCGTCTGAATAGAAACGCGTTAAGTAATATTAATGCAGAGTTGAAGATGAAGGGTAAAACGGAAATCAGTAAGGTTTGTTCGTTGTTGGCGATGATGGCGTAAGAAGCGAGGGTGATCCCGATTGCGAAGGACCCTGTGTTTCCTACAAAAATTTTTCCTTGGTAGTTGAACACCGCGAGAAGAAGGTATGTGAGAAGTGGACCGACTAGTAGTATCATCTTCTCTGGAGAAGTAACCATTATTCCAATCATAACGATTGATGGAGGCACTGTCTCGAGGCCATTTAATCCGCCCAGTTGATTTACTACGTTTGTGACAACCGTTACGATTAGCGGAATGATGATGATATAGAAGAGTGGTCCAAATTCTATCTTGCCGAAGACGTAGGTGGCCATTTTCGTAGCCTCGGGGCCAAGTGCTTCTCTTTGTACCGCTAATGGTAGTGATGCAAATAGGGGTAGGAAGGCTTTGTACCGCCATCGCAGGTCCACCCAATCGTCAAGGAGCCCCATGAACCCTCCGAATAGGATACAGCCGGCGAGTGGTAGAGCTGCGGAGTAATTCTGTCCGGGTAGAAAATAGAGGAGGAAGAGGTAGATGGCGCTAATGATGACGTAGAAAACGCCGAATCCATTTGGAACCAAGGGTTTGTTTGGCTTATGCTGGTCGATGGCTTTAGGGAACAATTTTGTGCTAAGCAACCTTTACCTCATTCTGCTTAAGGGTAGTTAATCTTGTAAAGGCATACGAGGGCATAGAGGTAGACTGGTTGACCACTTTGGTCTGTCCCAATGGAAGCAACTGGGTTTCCTGGTGAGAAATGTTCAACCTCGAAATATTCCAACTCCACTGCTTCGGCGGAAGGAACGATGCTATTCTTGCCTGCCTGCATTAATTTATAGACGGTCGTGTTCTTTCCTACATCGTTCCATTGCCATTGGTTCGTAGTGATGTTTCCGAAAGTATTGAATTCTTCGCGTTCACCCCATTCAAAGTAAAATCCCGGGTTAACGGTTTGGTTGGCGATTCTCGCCATCCATCGCCATTTCCCTTCGTCTCCGTATCCTTGATCTCCACCAAGACTGTTGAACGTTGTGAAAACAAGGATGTGAGTTGGTGGACCATCTGGACCAGTGAATCTTTCTTCGAGAATTCTTACTGCCTCAGTCTCGTTTGACATGAATACCAGCCCGATGTTTCCGATGTGGGTTTGGTTGAAGGTTGCGTTGTCAGCCAACGAAGTCTGGTTTCCTTTAATAGTGATCCAGTAACCATAGTCCCACCAACTACAGACTATGGAAGGGGTCGGGAGGTTAGTCCGCATCCAGCTAAGCATTTCAGTCCACTCTGTTACGGACTGGGTGGTGCGGAGTGGCACGCTGGCGGAAAGTATCGTTGGCGGCGAATACGCGTGAGTGTAAACCCGTGGGGATGGAAAGACATAGGTGAATGTGAGAAGTAAGAACATCAAAATCAGGACTGAGGCACTGAACTCTTTACCAACGTGTCCAGCTATGTATTTTTTACTCGATGAAAACTTCTCGGTCTCCCTCATCACGGTGATGAACGGTTTCATGAGCGTCGTTAACCCAATGGCCATTAAGACGCAGAATGCTGGTGCTAACAAAATAGTTAGGCGCACCATAGAAGACGCAAAATAGAGGGTTGAGATTCCGAAGATTATGATATAGAGATGCCGACTCGTGAGGTATCTTGCAGCGAAGAATAGGCCTAGCACGAAGAAGAGCACGCCGACCCCGTAGTCGTAGTAAATGGACCCCCACGCTGTCAACCTGTGTTCTTGGACAGATTGGTAGATCTCTGATTCCCCCCTCTGCAGCGGATTGACTACTCGAATAAACTTGGGGCCGATTGAACCCATATATCCGAGAAACGATAGAGCCAACAGACCCACCAAGATAAGGGTTAGAAAAGCTGCCACGCTGATAATCTTGGATCTCGCGGTTTTCAGTGCGTTTAGAAATTCGTGGAGACACAGCAATCCGAAGACTCCGAGTACTGGGAGGACCGCCCACGTCGAGAGGAAATCAATCCCATGTTTCGGGACGTTTATGGCGAGGAATAGCCCGAGGCCAAAGGTTAGGGAATAGGAGAGAAATAGGCGGCGAGAGTAACGTTTCAACAGGATCAAGGCGAACACGAAGAGTGTCGCCATTGCAATTGGATATAGTGCAGCTCCCCACGAGGCAGCAACGTACCCCAGTGCTAATCCTGCTGTAACTGCGTAGAGTATTCCCTCTTTCTGTGAGCGATCCTCATCCAGTGCTCTGAGGAAGAGGAAACCGAAGAGCAAAATGCTGCCTATGCCCACTGTTTCATCGTCAAAGAACCCGGCGGCAGTTCTTGTTATGTGGGATGGATTCAGGGCTAGGAAGAATGCAGAAAGCAAACCGACGATTTTTCCTCCTATGTCTTTTGCAAAGAAGAACGCTATTAAGCAGGCTAAGGTCCCGAATACCGCTGGGAAGAGTATGCAGAAGTGATATAGTGAAATCGGCACTCCCAGAATTGAGAGGAAATTATAGGACACCGCTGCAGTGAACGGAAGACCTGGAAACGCTGTTCTCGCGATGTTGATTGTGTACCCCAGGGGGTACCAGCGTTGAGTATCATACCACGTTCCCCAATCAACGTATCCCGTGTTCAATACATGTTCTGAGAAGCGGAACTGGAAGTATGGATCAAACTCGGAAAGTTCCAGTCCCCAGCGGGTTGGAAACATTCGGATGGAGAACGCGAGGAAGAGGATCAGAGTCAAGGCAGAGAATGTGAGAAGCGTGGAACGCGAGACTGCCAGTCTGGTGTTGAAGATAGCTTGTACGCTCCTCGATAGCTTCTCCCGTAAGTTCAATCCGCTGAGTTTCATGCGTCGCTTCTCCGATTGTCCAGAGAAGGTTGTTGAATGTCCTTATTTCCGTTGCGGTGGACTCTTTTCACAGAATTCAGATAGAATATGTAATCTTGATTAATTTTTTCTAGTGTAGCCGTATTGTTCTGTGCTGTAAAGTGGGAACCACACAACCTCAGCTGCTGCACTTCTGTTCCTAATTTTCACTTTAACGGTCGTTCCCGTCTTTGCGTGTTCGGACTCGATGTAGGCCATTGCGATACCGATCTTGAGGAGTGGTGAGAAGGTTCCGCTGGTGACATGTCCAATTCTTCTTCCTTCTAGGTGTACTTCACTTCCTGCACGTGGGATGCCAGGTTCCAGCATTTTCAAACCTACGCGCTTGCGTTTCACTCCGTCCATCTTTTGCTTGACCAAGGCTTCTTTTCCGTAGAAATCTGTTTTGTGCAGTCTTACTACGAAGCTAATCCTTGCTTCGTAAGGCGTTGTATCCTCATCGATGTCGCTACCGTAAAGACATAGACCAGCTTCAAGTCGAAGCGTGTCTCTGGCGCCTAATCCGCAGGGTTCGATATGGAACTTCTTGCCTGCCTGAAGAATGGTGTTCCAGACCTGTTCTGCGTTTTCTGGTTTGGCGACGGTTGTGTTTGGAACGAAGACCTCGAAGCCATCTTCGCCTGTATAACCGGTTCTTGTGAGAAAGACTTTTAATTCATTAATCTTCGTCCAGCCACATTTGAACCTCTGAATCTCGGCTACGTCGCTTGAGGAGACCTCGTTTAATGTTCGTTCCGCGTTAGGTCCTTGGATCGCGAACATCGCCATGTTGTCTGAGACCTCTTCAATGCTCACGCGGAATTGACCTGCGTGCTCGTTCAACCAGCTGAAATTTTTACCCCTATTGGCAGAATTATACACCATTAAGAACCGGGTCTCTTCCAGCCTCGAGAGTACGAAATCGTCGATTATTCCACCCTTTTCGTTGCACATCACGGAGTACTGAGCGCTCATTGGCTGAAGGGTTGACACGTCGTTTGTATTCATGTAGTTGAGGAATCGTTCTCCGTCTTTTCCTGTGATTAACACTCTGCCCATGTGGGTAACGTCAAAGATTCCGACGCTGTTTCGGACTGCAAGGTGCTCAGGTAGTATTCCTTTGTACCAGATCGGCATCTGAAAGCCAGCGAATTCTACTAGTTTACCATGTGCAGCATGAAATTTTTGAAGGTGAGTCTTTGTTTTCTCGTGACTCACGTGGCTACCCCAAAACTCTTTCACTCGATGGTTTTGACTTCAACCTCGATTGGAATCGAGGACAGTTTTTTGCCACATTTCGGACATTTGCCATCATGTTTCTGGATGATTTCATCTGGAGGCGTCAAATCTGCTCCTTCATATAACACACTATGGCATTTCTGACAGAAAACAGTCTGTGGCAGAAGCTTTCCCCCAAGCATTGAAAAGATACTCGTGCACGAATTTATGTGTTCTTGTTGGGTCGTTGCTCGCGTCTCTGAATAGTAAGGTCTCTTTTCCCTATATAGACGATATCCGCTATTTTGGCGAATATCCCAGTCTCAACCACGCCAGGCATGGTCTTCAGGTAACAATTTAGTTCAACTGGGTTTTCAATTGGTCCAAAGTCAACGTCGAGGACGAAGTTTCCGTTGTCTGTTATAACAGGACCTGCTTTCTTCGAAGCCTCTCGAAGGATTGGTATGCCTCGCATCTCACTTATCTTCAGCATTATGGTGGGATACGCAAAAGGTAAAACTTCCACTGGGACACTCTGGTTTGTGCCCAGTTTATTGACTATCTTCGTTTCATCGACCACGTAGACTCTCCTCTGTGAGGCGGAAGCCACGATCTTCTCTTTTGTCAAGGCTCCACCTCTTCCTTTAAGAAGGTTGAGTGCTCCGTCAACTTGGTCAGCACCATCGATTATTATGTCTAGGTGAGGATGTTCATTTAATGTCGTTAGCGGAATCGCCTTGGCTGAGGCGTGGATGAATGCTTGGTAGGAGGTGGGTACGCCTAGAATCTTGAGTTTTTCTTTTTGAATACGGTCTCCGATTTCCTCGATAGAAAACGCGGCTGTAGATCCGCTTCCGAGGCCAACGATGTCCCCATCTTTCACCAAGCTGACGGCTTCTAAGGCTGCTTTTTTCTTCGCCTGTTCTTGCCAGCTCACGTCAGGTTTCGATCTCCATCTGCTCAAGCCGATCTAGAACCCTCTCTACTTCAGCGCGGATCTTCTCGATCCTCTCTTCTGCAGCTGTCTTACGGGGTTTCTGCGGTGTCTTTCTCGACTGCTTTTTCCTTCGTTTTTCAGTCGTTGGAGTGATCTGTTTATCCTCTTGGATCTGTGGTAAAACGGTTATCGGGATCTCTTCTGGTTGAAGCCCGATTTTTGAACGTAAGGTCTCGATCTTTAAATTAAGTTCTCCGAATCGGTCGTCGAATAACTTCGCCAAGTCTTCCTGCATCGACTCGAGTTCGTGAAGGGCTACGACGGATTCGTTCTCCGTTAGGGCATCCTTCACTTTCCGCATCTTTACTTTATACTCTTCTGCAAGCTGCTCTCGCTCTTCTAATGTAATCCTTCCTTCGGCTTGCGCCTCATAAAGGCGACGAATAGAATCACTCAGGATCTCCCTCTCTAGCTTCAGCGTTCTCAGCTCTTCGCTTGCGGCTTTCACCCTCTCTGATGAAACACTATGTTTGCTCCGGTAACGCCATCGTTCTGCGGCCTCCGATCCAAGATTAATCTCAGCAGAATTCCCTCTATTTCTGACCTTCATGGAATAGAAGAGAGCAAGGAGGGCGACAGGTATGACAATCGCGGTAATAACTAGGGCTAACTCGTCGAGGGTCATTGCGGCCCACCAGACAAGTTCTAATTAGTCATATATAGCACTTGTTCTTACAAAAAAACTGTCTAAATCTATACGAGTATCCGTCTGGTTTTAATACAAAAAAGTGAAAAGCTTCGCAGTCAGACCATGAACTTCACTTGGACAAGCTTGATTTTATGGATCCAGCGAGAGGCGTCGCTATTTATCAAGGGAGTGTTTTTCGAACTCCCACTCTGTAGGAAGGCACAACATCAATCAATCGAATAGGCGTTTGCTATCTCTGTCTTACAGGTGTGACAGAAACCTTCCACGTACAATGTTGAAGCCCTCAACAGGTCGGAATACATAACATCCAATGGTTCAGTATGATGCCGTAAGCCTTTACTGTGACCGAGTCCATGTGCGACAACCTTTGTTGGAAACTCGCCCTCAACCTGGTAGAAAGAAACGATTCCCACGCTCTTGGCAACATAATCCACTACAAAATAACTGACTCGCTTGAAACGTATTCCATCAAAGCACCAATGCGTGGCTATAACTGGCTTGACTGTGATTCCTAAGAGTACATTGATCCAATTAGACCGCTTTCTGAACACGTTGACTTTCTCCACCAATCTTCTGAATAGGAACGCCTCGTGCACACTCTTCCCTACTAATATTCTGACATCACACCTGGCATTGATTTCACCAAGGTATTCAATACCATCCCATGTTTCACTTGGAAAATAGCTCGTCGCTACTTGAACAGTTTTAGTAAAATCGTGAGGTTGCTCCTTTGTTTCGGGATTAATCGCCAGGACTCCTATGGGCTCCATAAATGGTGGTCTGGTAAGGATGGAATATAGGAGTGCTTTCGATTACCGTCATATTCC
>CP070765.1:1411148-1425467 GCA_020345645.1 Candidatus Bathyarchaeota archaeon
CTAGCCATCCACCAGATGGCGTGGCATGTCGAGCTTTTTCGGCGTGAAGATGTATAGATGCTTGTCTGATGTAGGTGTTTCTAGCAAACCTGCTCCTATGCATCGTTCATCGTGAGCTCCATCCAATTCGATGATAAACTCACTCGCTACTTCACTTTCAACGATTGATCGAAAGTTGCATCTAGCTTTGGCCTTGTATATCAGCCAATTTCCTAATCGAGCTTGGAGATATAAAGATTCCTACACTAAAAAACTCCATCCGATTTTATGGAATCGATGAATTGCTTATCTGGATGAAAGAGCGTAGTAACGATCCATATGGTGTAACTGGATGCGGGACAAACATGTGACGATGGCTCATGGGGCAGGAGGGTCTGTAATGGCGAAGATGGTCTCTGATTTTGTGATTCCAATTCTCGGTGGATATGAATGCGAGGTTGGTTTAGACGCGTTGGATGATGCATCAGTCATCGGGGATTTAGTGCTAAAAAGCGATTCTCATGCTGTTCAACCTATTTTTTTCCCAGGAGGAGATATTGGCAGACTGGCAGTCGCTGGAACAGTAAACGATATTGCAGTCTTAGGAGCCCAACCACTAGCTCTAGCTTGTGGACTTATTCTCGAAGAGGGATTAGCGTTCGAAGACCTAAGAAGAGTTCTTACAAGTGTGCGGTCAGCATGTGAAGAAGCCGATGTATCTGTAATTACGGGCGATACTAAAGTCGTGGAAAAGGAGTGTCTAGGAGGTCTAGTTATAAATATGAGCGGAATTGGGCGAGGTGACGAAGCACTGGAACACAACATAAAGATCGCGAGACAGTACAGAAAGACGCTGGATACGAAGTGGATTCTAGACAAGAATCTTCGGGAAGGGGATAAAATAATTTTATCTGGGACCGTCGGAGATCATGGGGTAGCTATAATGTCAACCCAAGAAAACATCGGACTAAGGAATGAGGTCAGATCAGACGTAAAACCATTGAACCATATGATAGGCAAGATTCTGAAAGTTGGAGGGATTGTATCCATGAAAGATCCTACGAGAGGAGGATTAGCAAACTCTTTAAACGAATGGCGTGAGAAATCACACGTCGGTATACAAATTCAGGAGAGCCATATACCTATACGGAACGATGTCCGAGCAGCTTGTGAGATATTGGGTATCGATCCACTTGAGGTTGGGAATGAAGGGAAGGTGATTATTGGAGTCGTAAAGGAGCAGGCTGAAGAAGTTCTGGAGGAACTTAGATCTACTGATGAAGGACGAGAAGCGGAGATCATTGGTGAAGCAACAGGCGAATTCAATCTCGTAACCATGAAAACAATCGTTGGTGGCAAACGAATAATTACTACACCTATCGGTGACCCTGTACCGAGAATTTGCTAGCTACAGCGTCACTTAGTTTGAACATAGTTATTACGGGCAACTGTGCGTAAGGCAAAAATATCGGTAGTCACATCAGACTGGGAAGTTGAGACAGATGCCGAGAGAGATCACAGAAGCTGAAGAATTCATTCGACTCAGTGAAGAAGCACTACATTGCACTGTAAAAAGGTTGCCAAAGACTGTTAAGCTGAAGTTACGGATGCCTAAGCGACTTTTAACGATGAAGACCGATCCAAGTAGGGCTGAAGAGACGATCAAGAAACTTCAGTGCGAGATCAGAGAAGTTTAAAGTTTAGATTCGTTATTCACCAAAATACGAATTGACCCTTCACAATTCTTATTTGAAGTGTATTTCGGATAGAGTATCATAGGTTGAGCAAAGTCATGTTAGAACCAGATAGCGTACGCGAGATCGTCTGTAAATACATCAAAGAACATAAGAATGCTAGTGACATCAGCGTCATCACTATTGAAAAGAAGGATAATCTGTGGATTGTTCATGGAACCTGTCCAATAGATCTCGAAGGCCACCCTTGGAGAGAGAGCTTCAAGGTCGAAGTTGATCAAAAGGGCAAAATACAGACTTCACGTTTTCGATTGCTGTGAGTTCACAAGTCGATTCTCATCAAGTGTCCTCTTAGATTGTAGAAACAAGTATGCCCGCAGATAAACCAAACAATATTGAAAACGGTAAGCCAGGGAAGATCTTTTTCTTTTCCAACATCTTGAAGGAGAGATAGGATCCAAGCAGGACTCCTAAGGTCCCAGCACTGCAGGCTAGCCAACCAAAACTAAGTAGTAATCTGCTAACGAGCATCGAGTAAAATGTCAGGTCTCCCAAGCCAATCTGAATATTTCTGTAGTAGAAGGTAACACCAGGAAGGTACTCTAAGCCTAGTGATACAATCTTTCCGATAGGTCCATAGAACACAGAGATGATGTCGTAGAAAGCCAAGAGGATCAATATATAGATTGAACTGAGCAAGGGAATGGATGCACCAAGAAGTGCACCGGTAGATCCACTAAATGCAAGTGTAAAAACGTTGAGAGTCCTACTAGTGGTCATTAAGGGTTTCAAGAGGAAAAGTGATAACGTAAATGCTAAGAAAAAAACCGTAAGCATTGAAAGTTCTATTGTTAGAATCTTAAGGAGAAGCTGAAGATATACCACTAGCAGAGCGAACGTGGCGAGGAAGAACGCAATAGTCATCAAAACACGAAGGAACCGGTGAACTGCGATCTTTAAAAGGAAGTATATCAAGGTAGCACTGCAACTAACGATGATTAAATAGAAAACTGCGTTCAAAATGGGGTTTAAGCCAGTTTCGGGAAAGATGGTTGCACTAGTAAATTCTACATCAGATCGCATAATGATTGCAGAGCACATGACGGCTATTAGAATACTTATGAAGAGAGGAGTTATCAGGGAAATAGATGCTACGAACCTTTTTTCTTTCAAGATAAGGTTCCACAATCCAGAGGAATTCGGTTTAAAAGGAGTCTAAATCGTGAACGTGTCGCCTGCTTTTGGCGCAAAAGCTTCAAAGCCTACTTTCTTCTTCGTCCACTTGGCAATTCTTTCGCAGTTCTTCTCATCGCCATGAACTGCGAACACCTTAGGAGTAGAGCTTAAATTTCCTATGCTCTCTTTAAGCTGACGAGCACCACTGTGGGATGAGAAGTCAAAGTGTTTCACTTGCGCTTTGGTTTTACGGAGTTTTCCATCGATCGTGCATTTCCCTGTTTCAAGGAGTTCATGCCCCGGCGTTCCTGGGATTTGATAGCTTACTAGAAAGATCGAATTTGTCGCTTGTTTTCCTACTCTGGCGATGTAGAAGGCTGCCGGTCCTCCTTGCAACATCCCTGCAGGAGAGATTATGACTCCGGGTTTCTTCGAAATCCGTCTTCGATCTCTCCAGCCCTCCACCCAAACAGCACCATGAAGGGCGTTCATCGTGAGTTGAGAGTCCTGAACGAAGGCGGGGAAGTCCATGATGATGCGGTTTGCTTTGCGAGCCATACCATCTATCGCTACTGGGTGTTCAAAGTGATGGGCTGCTAGGATGCAGGCGATCTCTTGGGATCGTCCAATGCTGAAGGCTGGAACAAGGACTGTTCCACCGCTTTCGACAACGTGGTTCACGTCCTCGATGAACTCTTTCTCTAACTGCTTGCGGTCAGGATGGTCTTCGTTTGCATAGGTTGTTTCAATTATCATTGCATCAAGATCGCCATAGTCTGCAAATGCGGGTGAGAGTAGACGGGTTGGGGAAGAGTTGTAATCTCCCGTGAACAGCAGACGTTTATCTTCTGCTTCCAAAAGAATCTGAGCACTTCCCGGGATGTGTCCCGCATTAACAAAACTGAAGGAGATGTCGCCAACCTTGTACTCATCTCCATAATTTACTGTCACACTGTTATCCATCATGTACCTCAATTCAAGGTATTCGAAGGGGAGGTAGTAGCCCGATAGATGGATGAAGTCTTTTATTAGAACCTGAAGTAACTCCAAGGTCGGACCTGTGGAGTATAGTGGTAACTTATCTTGAATGAAGAAGATTGGTAGACCGCCGGAGTGATCCAAGTGGCAGTGGGTAAGGAGGAGAGCATCGAGGTCTTTTCTGGCAACGTGCATGGGGAATCCGGGAGGACGCCCCATCATTACGCCATAATCCAACAAAATCGCTGTGTTGTCAGTTTTTACGAGAAGAGCTGTTCTTCCAACTTCGCGGGTTCCACCAAGAAACTTTATTTCTAGAGTAACTTTGTTCACCTTCCATAATTAGGGTGGATCCTAATGGCTTTGTGACTTTTAACGAATCCTTTCCTGATCGACGCCAACACGCTATCAACACTTAGTTCAGCCTCCACTTCGGTGTATACAGTCCACATTTCACTTGGAGAATGGGCATCTGTACCTGCAATACCGGGCAGGTTTCTTCGTTTCGCCAAATCACGTGCCAGCTTATTCTCCTTAGGTGTCGCCGTAGGATTTAAGACTTCGATGGCGTGTGCATGGATTTCTTCAGCTAAACCGTGCAAGCCCATTGAGCGATAAGGATGCGGGATAACAATGGTTCCTCCGTATGTTTCGCTGACCTCAAGTAAGGAAGCCAAAGATTTTGGGAAGACGGTTTCTTCGTCGATTCCGAGAATAACTAGGTCGCCAACTTCAGTACTTACTTCAACTCCAGGCACGATTATCAGATCTTCATAAGGTTCAGCTAGCTTACATGTACGAAGGTAGCCTCTTAGAGAGTCATGATCAGTGATTGCAGCACCTTTCACGAGGGGATGAGCGTGAAGCTGCTCTACAATCGTCTCGGGCTGAATTGACGAGTCTCCAGAGAAGACTGTGTGAAGATGCAAATCTATCAATATCCTCATTACTTCATCAGACTTCTTGGTCTCGTAGAATACGAATAAGGTCGTTCAAGACGCCCTCTCCCAATCCTTCTTCTGCGTGCAGAATCTTGACAGATAAACCTTCTATCGTCAACTGCTTTTCTAATGGAATGTGGTGCCAGAAGGTTACGTCCTTAACGATTATGACTTGCCGGTAGTTATATGCACATACGTAATTCTTGATCTGCTGAAGGACGTAATTGATAGTCTCAGAATCAAGGGATTGAGGGATTTCGTGTTGTGATAATGGGTATATTTCATCAAGCTCCAAAGGAACGACGCCAAACGGTGCAGTATAGATACATATATGAAATTTATTCTTCTTTGATGAGAACGCCTCACCAAGTCTCTCGATAAGCCACATTACTTCTCTCGAAGTATGAAACGGTTTCTTGGATGGTCGTGGGAGAAGGATCAAGATTTCAGCTTCCTCAGGTGGCTTAAACCGTTGCCTAAGCAATCTTCTGTAACGCACGATTTCGGGGCGAACTAATCCGAGACTTGAAAAGAAGAACAATCCACTGGGTTTGGTGGTTGGGGTATGGCGCTCGATGTACGCTTCATATTTCTTTAACTGATTCACGGCTTGAAGCAACGTAGGATGAGAATGAGCCCTCTCTTCTAGGTGCTCCCAGAGCCTGCCTTCTTTTACACTTTGCTTAATCCGCTTTATCTCTGCGAAACTGACATATAGATTATGTTTTGCTAAGGCTTTCTGCCGCTCTTCACTCGGTAACTTCTTTAATTCTGCAACATCAATTGCTGAGCAAATTGGGCAAGAACACGGAAGGTATTCGAGTTCTGGTAGCCTCTTAGTTCCGTACTCTGTCATGTACCGGTTCTTTCTAGCAAAGATCGCATATGCCGCTGAATCGAACGTGTCGCAACCGAGAGCGACCGCTAATGCGAACATGAGGGGATGCCCCGCACCGAAAAGGTGGAGAGGTCGCTGTGGAGGAGTGTTCGTCTTGGCAGTGGCAATCATATTGGCAAGAACGTCAAACCGGTATTGTTTCATAACTTCAGTTGGACTTCCCAATGCATGTATCGGAAAAGGCAATTTCCCAAGTTCTTCAGCAGAGTAGGTGACTAAATCAAGATACCTACCGCCTTGGATTGGGGCGACCCACAGAATGTCTTGTCTCGACACCATAGAAGGAAGCTGCTTTGCACGTTTGATTGTCTCATTAACTGTGCGTTCTGCAGCTTTCTTCGATACAGCCCAACCAGTTGGGATGTCTAAGATCGTCGCGATATCAGCAGAGATTTGTTCCTGATAAGTCACGATTTCAGCAGGATGAACATCGACTGCTCCGTAAATGAGAAGCTGATAAGCTCCAGAGTCTGTCATTATTGGACCATCAAAGTCGAGAATCCGATGTACCCCTTTGGCGATGGCCTCTGCCTCAAACCTTCTCTTTAGAATGTAGGCATTCGTGATGATGGCTGAGCACTTAAATTCCTCTCGTAACGTTCTTGGTGAAACCAGCTGAATTCCAGGGTTCACTACTGGAAGGAGTGTGGGGGTCTCAATCAACCCACTCTTCGTCCTTAGTCTACCTATTCTCGCAAGCATGTCCCGACAGTGAACTTCGAAGCTCATTGATCAACTGCTCCGTAGACACAGGTTTTAATATCTCAGATATGCTTCTTAAGTCACCGACTTATTTGGGGTATTAGCTAGCGGAGAATGGTGGAATGGTCTGCAAGCTTTTAATGACTGAGGAGCCAAAGCTGAAAAATCCAATACTAATTGAAGGGTTACCAGGGATCGGTTTCGTCGCAAACATCGTTGCTTTACATTTGATACAAGAGCTAAAAGCAGAACCATTCGCTGAAATCAGGTGCTCTTCTTTTCAGGATCTTGCAGTAACGGCTGAGGGGGGAAAGACAAGGGAACCAACTAACAGGTTATACTATCACAGAGGAGAGCGAAGCGACCGAGACTTGATAATTCTTTATGGAAACACTCAAGCGTTAACCTCAACAGGGCAATATGAGCTATGTTCACGTATTCTGACGGTGTCTGAGAAACTCGGATGCCGCCTTGTAGTGACTCTTGGGGGTCTTAAAAGAGAGGTCGAGGTTAAAAAGCCAAAATTATTTTTCGCGGCCACTGACAAGAAGATTGGTAAACAGATGCTTCAGAGAGGAGTGCAGATCATTGATGGTCGAATCTTTGGAGTGGCTGGTCTTCTTGTTGGATTGGCCAGATTGAGGGAGCTTGACGGATTCTGTTTATTGGCTGAAACTCCCGGAGTTATCCCGGACGGTTTAGGAGCCGGTAGAATATTAGATCTCTTAATCGAATTGTTCGACTTAAAGATTGACACAGAAAGACTAGGGAAAACGGTTGAGGAGACTCGACGACTGCTTGAAAGCTTTGGGCTACTTCAACGTATTTCAGAAGAAAGAAAGAAGGCCCCTCAACTCAGGTGGTTGATTTAGGCTCTAATTCTTTAAGGAACTGCGTGTAGACGCTCTGAACGCGTTCGGCGGCAGGTCCCCTTCCCTCCACGACACCTTTCTCAGTGACCTTGATCTTTTCCATCACCCAAATGAATCCTTGTCCTTCGTAGAGTCGAACCATTGTTGGAAACACTTTTTCGAGCCTTTGGGAGAGGGCTTTCAGGTCAAAGGGCTTCTCGACCGCTGAGACCTTGGCTACAACGTTTCCGTTTAATACAACTCGGTGCAGAGATTTGCCACTCTCATCTATTGCACCCGATAAGCAAACACTCAAGTTCTCAGGCTTGACACCGACAAGCAACCCAGTAAATTCTTTGCCATCGATTGTGACTACGGTTACCACTTTATCGAGTAGAGCTGCTACTTCGCGTAGATATCTTCGTTGAGTCGTTGACACGCTTGTCACCTTTCAATTGTGCCGTCTTATATCGAAGACGAGGCTTTTTAGGATTTTGTGGTGTTGTATTTAGATCTGTCTTCTTCCACGGTTTGTTTTGCGAAGATAGTCGAGTTTGCAGGAACATCGTTAAGGACAATTGTGTTGGGGCCTATCACACTATTGGGACCCACTCGCACTCCAGGCATCAATAGTGCACCGATACCGGTTTTCACGTTGTCGCCTAAGACTGAACCGAGTTTTCTCCGACCCGTATCGACGATTTGATTTTTTACTTTCATCTTCACGTTCTCGCCATCAAAGCGATAGTTGGCTACTTTAGTACCAGCTCCGAAGTTGCATCCCTCGCCGATAATGCTATCACCTACGTAGGAGAGGTGACCGATATGAACGCGATTCATAATGATGCAGTTCTTGATTTCACATGCGTTTCCTATTCTCGTGTCTTCGCCGACGCTGGTAAATGGGCGCAGGTAGCTGTTGGGACCTATATCACTTCCCTGCCCAATGAAAACTGGTCCTTCAATGTAAGTTCCAGAGCGTATCCGCACGTTTTCTTCTATTCGCACTAAACCCTGTATTCGAACATCTTCTTCAAGTCGCCCATTTACTTCAGAAGTGATGTTTGAAAGAACTCGGGAGTTTGCGGTAAACAAGTCCCACAGTAAACCCACATCAAACATACTTTCTGGCACAACCTCTACGGCGGCTATCCTTTTGCCTTGTTTTTGTAGGTGGAGAAACGAGTCGGTGATTTCAAGTTCATTGCGAATTGACCGTTCAGTTCGGGCTATCGCTTTAAAAATTTCCTTGGATATGATGTAAAGACCTGCGTTGACGAGGTTTGAACTTCCTTGGAGATGTCGGGGTTTCTCCACAATATTAGTGACATACGAGTCTTTTATCTCAACAACTCCGTATTCCTGTGGATTCGCAACGGAAGTAACAACCATTGTAGTTGCAGGTTTCAGTTCTTCATGTTTCTTAATCGCAGCATCGATGACTTTTGCGTCCAGAATCCAGTCGCCATAAGTGAGGAGAAAGGCTTCTGAGAGGAACGGTTCAGCATATCTTACGGCATCAGCCGTTCCTTTCAGTTGCTTTTGGACTGAGTATTTAAAGTCCATGTTATATCGCGAACCGTCACCTAGCCAATTCCGCAATTGCGTTTTCCTATAGTTGACAATGAAGATGACTTCCGTGATTCCCGCCTTCTTGATAGCCCCTAGGACGTGATCTATGATGGGTCTCCCCCCAACTGGGACGAGGTGCTTGGGACGTGTCTCAGTCAATGGATAGAGACGCGTGCCTTTTCCCGCGGCGAGGATTACGGCTTTCAAGTTGGAATCGCCTTCACGCAGGTCCCAAGTACTGCAACTGCGTCGTCGATAAGAGTAGTTGCTTCTCTTCCAGTCTGGGCTTCAACCGTTACACGAATAACGGGTTCAGTGCCGGAAGGTCGGACAAGAAGCCACGCATCTTTAAAGCTGAAGCGTAATCCATCAACGTGCGACTCTTTCGCGACGCCCGTGAAATGGGATCTCAGCTTCTCAGGAATCCGAGTCATCACCGATTCTTTCTTGGATTCGAAGCACGCGACGTTTCTTCTAAGCATGTGGTAACCTGGGACTTCAGAGATGAAGTCGGGGAGAGACTGGTGTCTTGCTTCTAGAGCTTTAAGCACGAGAACAGAAGAGAGGATTCCATCCGGGCAGTAATGGTATTCGGGGTGGATCCAAGCACCGCATGGCTCTCCGCCGAAGGAAGCCTGAGTTCTTTTCGTTGCCTCTGCGATGAACACGTCGCCAACTTTTGTCCTGAGGACTTCACCGCCCTCTTTAGCCAACATCGTCTCGATACACATAGAAGTCTCTACGTTGACAACTACCTGCTTGTTGTCACGTCCGCTGATCGCGTAAGTAGCATAGGCTGCTAGCAGTCGATCAGAATCAGTGATTCGTCCCATTGCATCGACTAAAATCATACGATCACCATCTCCATCAAACGCCACTCCGAGATCAGCTTTCAGACCACGGACAGCTCTACATAGTGGCTCCAGTGATTCTGGAGTCAGTTCAGAGCCGCGTCCGGGGAAGTGCCCGTCAGTGTGGGAGTTGAGGGTGGTGACCCGGCAACGCAATGCCCTAAAGACTTCGGGGGCAAGCTGACTTGTCGACCCGTTGCCGGAATCGAGGACGAGTTTCCAGTTCTTTTCTAGGCTGATGGTGCTCGCTATTCGGTCTACATACTGGTGGGTCTCATCAACTTGTCCGAGTTTCCCGACAGTATCCCAAGGAGCAAGGCGATATTCTCTGTTGCCGGTGAGTTCCTCGATTTGGTCCTGCTGCTTCTCGCTGAAGGGGGTCGAGTCGGAGTTGAAGAGCTTAATTCCATTGTATTCGGGGGGATTATGACTGGCTGTAATCATGACGCCTGCGTCAGCGTTTAGCTTTCTGGTCAAAAAGGCAAGAACAGGAGTGGGAATTATGCCTTGGCAGAGTGCGGTGGTCCCACATGCCATAACACCCGCTATTAAGGCATCTTGTAACATAGGAGAGGAGGTTCGTGCATCGTGTCCTATGAGGATTTTTCGTGCGTTCAGACTAGTTGCTAACGCTTGACCCACTTGCAGGGTAAGTGCCGGTGTAATCTTTTCATTCACGATGCCTCTGATACCACTGCTTCCGAAGAGCTTAGCCACATCCTTTTCCTCTCTGTCTTGCAGTAAGCTGGTGGATGTTAATAGTGTTTGTGCGAGTTGATGAGAAGCAATGAGAGGTGGAGCGTTAGGACAGCGAGCTTAACAAGTGTTACGTACTATGTCAGAACGTCACGTTGGATTCGGGACGACTGGTTCGGATCTACGCCTTTCTTCTTAGGGAACCCCTGCCCCTACGAACATGTCGTAGAGGTACCGATTCCATTCTTCGCCTTCTTTCGCGAGTATCTCGAAAAGGTCCTGTAGGATCTTGTGGTGTCGTTTCTCGTCGTTCAGTATTTCTTCAAAGATCTTCCTAGTGCTCTTGTCTTGGAGCCTGTGGACGATTTTTGCAGCGTTATCCAACATTCTACTCTCATTTCCGATGTGATATGCAAGTTCGCCGCTCATTTCCTTCCGGTCGGCTCCCCCAACGACAGCACGGCGGTTCAGGTTTATCAGCAACTGGTATGTGTCAGAGTGTTTCTTAGTGTCCAGTATTATTCGACGAAGAAAATGTTTCACAAGAGGATTCTGGACTGATCTGTACAGGGGTTTGAGTTTCTCAGCGGTTTCGTCTTCGAAGGTTTTCTGTTCTTTCAGCATTTCAAGGGTTCCGTCATCGAGTTTCTTCCAAACTCCCAACACTTAACTCTCCTTCAGTTAGGTAATTCCTACGACATTATAGAGTTTTGGGACTTATGGCTACGTTATTTTTGCTGGATTATCTTCAAATACGTGAATGTTGCAGCAACTGCAAAGACTGCTGAGAAGAGAGTGAGGTTTCGTATCATTGTAAGTTGAAATGGTGGATTTCCCAGAAGAAAAGATCGGATCAGGTCCGCTCCACTACTCAGCGGATTTAGTTCAGCAAGGATCACGATCGGTTGAGGCATCACGCCATCTCGTCCTAGGCTTTGGATAAGTGAGAGGGGATAAAAGATACTACTGCAGAAGAAAAGCACATAATACACGAGACCTCTCGCTGTGACGAACTTCTCGAAGCTTGTCGTGGAGGCTGCAATCGCTATACTTAAACCCGATATTCCAGTGGCTAATAAGAAGAGTGCACTCAGAATCACGAGTAGTTGAGGAAGAGTTGGGAAACCAACGACCAAGAACGTTGTTAAGAGGAGCGGGGACATATACATCATCCCTCTCATCCCTCCAGCCAGCAATCTGCCAATAGCGAGTTCGAGGCGGGTGATGGGCAAGCTTAACATGTAGTGATGGATTTGGCGACGGACTTCCATGTTGATTTCTCGACCGATCATGAAAGCGGAAGCGAAGAGACCGACTACTGTGACGCCGGGTGCAAAGAAGCTGAAATAGCTTTTGATCATCTGGATTATTTCAGGACTCACCATTTGATTATAGACTACTGCCATAATGAATAAGTCTGTTAAATTCATGCTAATGAGTCCAGCCAGCCACCATTTGTAGCGGAAGAAGTTTTTAAAGTCATATTCAATAAGACGGAGGACTGCTTTCATCACTGCCATCCTCCGCCTTCAAGTCTTCGCTCGTATATTGTAACTCCTAAGAGTGTGAATAGCGAGAAGAAGACCACCAAGCCGAGTACTGCCATTAACGGCATTGGGTTCATAGTCAAATATTTCTCAATACCGACACCCCAACGGAAGAGGTCTGAAGCGAAGGTTACGGGATTGAAGAAGGTGAGTGAAGCGTATATTTGACTCGCGTCTTGAACAAACGCTAATGGGTACATTGTGGTACTGAGACGGATTATGAATGCGTTCAGGACACCCATAAGAATGTCAAATCTATCTCCAGATTTTAAGCCAACTGCTATCGTAATACTCATTCCAGAAACACCAAAAGCGAATAGAAAGAGGGCTAAGAGCGCGATTAAAAGACTGATCGGATTGGAGAGACCAATCACCAAGAGGGTGATGATAATGATTGGTCCAACAAAGATGAAGCTTCGGATTCCCCCGCCTATTGATCTACCAAGAACAAGTTTTTTTCGGGAGACTGGCAGGCTAAGCAGGTACTCGAAGACGCCGTGCTCAGCTTCTTCAAAGATGTCGTAACCGATGAAGACAGATGCAGAATACAGGGTCATAACTACGACCCCGGCGACGTAATACTCGAAGTATACTTCAGCGAGTTCGGGAACAACCATTCGAGTAGCGATCAATCCGAAGAATGCAACTTGAGCCGTAAACCATATGGCTCTCATGATGATTAAAAATCTGTACTGAAGAAACATCCGAAGATCGCGTTCAATCACCAAAAGTAGCTGCTTCATCTGTTTTCACTTGTGGGGTTTTGAGGTGGTTTTACTTTCAGCTTCCTCGATTGTCAACCCGGTGTAATGAACGAACACGTCGTCTAGGCTGGGTTCACTCATATGGATTGACTCGATAGGCAACCTGTTCTTGAGAAGCAACTCCATCATCTTAGGAACCATTTCTTCAACTTTATTCAGATATACACGAAGATCGTTGGGTTTCAAGACGACAACGTTGGCAACATCCTTCATCGACTCAAGTTTTTTCAACACCGCTCTTGGTGCTTCTTTCTCTAGCCGGATCGCTACAGTATCGCCACCAGGAATGCTGTCTTTAAGGCTCTTGGGGGTGTTACAGACTAACAATCCGCCCTTATGCATTATGCCGACCCTGTCCGAGAGCACGTCAGCTTCGTAGAGTTCATTGGTAGCTAAGATAATGGTCGACCCTTCTTCACGTAACTCGCGGATCATGTCCCATATTTTATGTTTACCGATAACATCGATCTGTGCGGTGGGTTCATCAATAAACGCGATTCTAGGTCTCTGTATCAGAATCTTTGCGACTTCAACGCGTTTCCTCATCCCTCCAGAAAGCCCGTGAACCTTCTTGCGCCGGTACTCCCACATGTTCACATCTTCTAGAACCTGCTTCACACGGGCTCTCCTTTCTTCAGTAGATAATCCACAGACCTTAGCGTGCCAGTTCAGAACGTCCCAAGGGGTACTAACCCACAAGAGTTTTGGCTCTTGAAAGCAGATCCCTATCAATTTTCTGACGTCATCAGGGTTCTTCCGAACGTCAATTCCGTTTATTACGGCGGTTCCATCTGATGGCTTGATCACGGTTGAAAGCATCAGCACTGTAGTCGTTTTCCCTGCACCATTTGGACCTAATAGACCAAAGATTTCACCATCTTTGATCTCCAGATCCAGATGATCTACTGCTATCAGATCCTCAAAACGCTTCGTTAAATTGTGAGTCTCAATTATCGACTGCATTCATTCTACCTTTCAAGGTTTGGACTGAAGCTAGAACGTGGAGTCTCAAAACCTATAAACCTATCGCGGACCTTTCGCAAGTTAAAATTCTCCAACGCCTTATTAGCTTCGATTTGCTTGAGTGAAGCTGGTACTATCATTGCCTACGGATGTGCGGGATTCTAACCGCCTTGTGAATGAAAAGAGTCCATATCTGTTACAACACTCTCGGAACCCAGTCGATTGGTATCCTTGGGGAGTAGAAGCATTCGACAAGGCAGAGAGAGAAGACAAACCGATCTTCCTGTCCATCGGCTACTCCACATGCCATTGGTGCCACGTGATGGAAAAAGAGTCTTTCGAAGATGAGGAGGTAGCGAGGCTCTTGAATAATCATTTTTTATCCATCAAGGTGGACAGAGAGGAAAGACCAGACATAGACACGCTGTACATGAAGGCCTGTCTGCTAATGACAGGAAGTGGGGGATGGCCTCTAACGATAATAACAACTGCAAAAGGTGAACCCTTCTATGCTGGAACATACCTGCCAAAGAAAAGTTCGCGAGGACGAACCGGATTAATAGAACTATTGGAAAACGTCGCAGACCTTTGGAGAACAAAAAGAGGAAAACTTGCCTCCACGGCGAAGACTACAATAGAGTATCTAAATACTTCCATAAAGGCAAAGCATCAGGAGGAAAAATTAACTGAAACAATCTTGGATGAGA
>CP070765.1:1425567-1456585 GCA_020345645.1 Candidatus Bathyarchaeota archaeon
CTTGGAATCACGTCCGTCACTTCAGGTCGCCCCTTCGTTATTGTACCGGTTTTGTCAAACACGATTACATCGACATCTTTGAGCGTCTGGATCGCTTCACCACGTCGAATCAAGACCCCATTCTCAGCCCCCATCCCACTGCCAACCATCAGCACTGTCGGAGTCGCCAAACCCAGTGCACACGGGCAAGCTATCACCAGCGTTGCGACAGTCGCAAAGATGGCTAGGGAAACCCCGCTCAGTGTCGGGTCGACCCACGGCAGGAACTGACTCGCCCACACACTCACACGCCCAAATGCTCCTGGAAGAACGAGCCACAGGACCACAGTTAAAGAGGCCAGGACCAGCACCGTTGGCACGAAGTAGCTGGTCACGCGGTCCGCAAACGCTTGGATCGGCACCTTCGATCCTTGTGCCTCTTCCACCAATTTAACGACCTGTGATAGAAAGGTGTCTTTGCCAATCTTGGTTGCTTTCACTTTAAGCAACCCCCGTTGATTGATGGTGGCACCAATGACTTGGTCGCCCTGTCGCTTCTGTACTGGCATGGATTCGCCAGTAGCCATGGACTCATCAACCCCGCTTTCACCTTCGATGACTTCACCGTCGGTCGGTATCTTTTCGCCCGGTCGCACAATCATGACATCGCCGATGGCAACAATATCGATAGGAACTTCGACTTCGTTTCCATCTCTGAGAATTCTCGCAGTCTTCGCCTCAAGTTCTAACAATCGTCTGATCGCTTGTGAGGCTCGCCCCTTCGCTTTCGCCTCTATGTATCGGCCTGTCAGGTGGAACGACATGATCATTGCAGCGACTCCCGCGTAGTTCGCCAACGGAGTGAAGAAAGATGGTGGGCCTGTCGAGATGGACACCAGCGTCCCCAGCATGATAAGGACATCCATGTTTGCGGTGCGATGGGCTACCGCGGCTATGGCTGATTTGTAGGTGGACCATCCGGGGTAGAAGAGAGCTGGGATGGCTAACGCAATCATGCCGAGGTTGAATACTGCTGGACTCGGCCACATGATTCCGAAGACCATTTCGGGCATCATCCAAACCATGATCGGGATCGTGAATGCCCATGCGGTGAGCATCCTTCTCCGTGCAGTTGAGAAGGCCTGCAGTTCTCGGGTTTCTTCTTCCTCAAACCTTACTCGTTGATCCTCTTTACCGAGTGCTTTATACCCTGTGTCTTCGATGACCTTCTGGACTCCTTCGTACGTTATCTTGTTTGGATAGTAGATGATCGTCGCTTTTTCAGTCGCTAGGTTGACGTTTGCTTCCTTGATCCCCCACTGTTTCCGAAGCGCATTTTCGATGGTTTGGGCACACGAAGCGCAGGTCATCCCTCCAATTCTCACGATCACCTTTCGCGGTCCTTCGGCTACATCGTAGCCGGTCTGCCTGATAGTTTCCGCTAGGTTCTCTTCGCTTACTTTGGCATCATCGTATTCGATGTATGCGGTTTCTGTAGCAAAGTTTACAGCTGCTTTTCCTACCCCTTCAGTTTTCAGCAGCGCGTTTTCTATTGTCTGTGCACAGGTGGCACAATGCATTCCGCTGATTCTAATCTGCTCTTTCTGCTTCGTCAATTATGTCTCCTCTCTTTCCTTCATGGCTCAGATGGTTGCTGTGGAGGTGCCAACTCGTTCTTGTAGGCTTGGGCACAGTGACTGCAACAGAAGGTCTTCACTTTATCGTCAATGATCTCGTAGTATCCTCCTTCGTAGATCTTACAGCCGCAGTGAAAACACGTACTTGTGTCTGGCGTTATTGCCGTAGACACCATCGAAGCAATCCGTTTGTAGATACGGGCTGCCAATTCTTTCCCCGTGTCTGTCAATTCGTAGACCGTCTTTGGCTTCTTACCCACTGGTCTCTCGATCGCCTTCACTACACCGGTTTCTTCAAGTTGTTTAAGAAAGGGATAAAGGAGGCTCGAGTTGACTGGCCGACCGATCCTGCCTTCGACTTCCTTCATAATTCCGTATCCGTGAAGAGGTTTCTCGCTGAGAAGTAGGAGTATGGAGGATCTGATCATGTCGAGGGATGTGTCTTCAATCACTACCTGTCATCTACAAATATATTTTTTCTAGATATATTAAAACCTTACTCAATCCCTATTGATACGACACATCGAATTCAGCATAATCAATGAAAGATATTTACTCCTCAGCATCACAGTTATCGTAGCACGACGACATAGACCGCTGTAAATGGTGTGTAATTCCGTTGTCAGATGAACCAAAATCCAAGACGGTGACAAAATCCATCGACGAAACTAGACAGTACCACATACAATACCTCAGAGCCGTCAACAGCCCCCTACGAAGGAGTATCCTTCGTGCCTTAGGTGCTGACTGGATGTCCCTTAAAGATCTCCAAGTAGCTACGAAGCTAAGTTTCGAAGTCTTGGAATGGCATCTGCAGATGTTAGAAAACGGTTTCTGCATCGAGAAGAAGACCGAGAAAGGCACCTCGATGTACCGAGTGACTCAAGAAGGACGGATCGTCGACTACCTGGAACTGTGATTGAAGCGGTGGAGATACATGGCTAAGCAAGTTCTAGTTTGTAGCAGCTGCGGAGAAGTCCATCAATCCACTACCAGCCCAGCATCCATCTGCCCGAAATGCAGGGGTGTCCTCCTCTTTAAATACGATTTATCTCCAGTAGCAAACACACTCTCGAGAGAGATCCTTGCGACAAGGTCCCCTAGCTTCTGGAAGTTCATAGAAGTCCTTCCATTGACATCTTCCAAGAACATCGTTTCCTTAGGCGAACCCTTCACTCCTCTCCTTCAATTCACACTTGGTCGAGGCAGATATAGCAACTTATGGCTGAAAGATGATGGTCGATTACCAACGGGAACATTCAAGGCACGTGGAATGGCTGTCGCTGTTTCCACGCTGAAAGAACTCGGTGTATCTCAGGTCGCTGTGCCATCGGCAGGAAACGCAGCTGCTGCACTAACCGCCTATGGTGCACGAGCCGGAATGCAGGTCTTCGTGTTCATGCCCAACGACACCCCTCCCAGAATAATAGACGAGTGCGTCCATATGGGTGCAAAAGTCCATCTAGTCGACGGATCAATCAGTGCTGCCGGTCAAGCCATGAAGAAGTATGGAGCAGATCACAATTGGTTCGATGTATCAACAAACAAACAGCCCTACCGATATGAAGGCTACAAAGTCGCAGCCTACGAGATTGCAGAACAATTTAGCTGGAATCCACCCGACCACATCCTCTTCCCAACTGGAGGCGGGGAAGGCGTAATTGGTCTCTGGAAGGGATTCCAAGAGCTGTGCGAACTTGGCTGGACTAAACACATTCCACGCTTAACAATCGTTCAATCATCTGGATGTGCACCTCTCGTCACAGCCTTCTACGAAAACCAACGCGAAGTTGAAGAACCATG
Organism: Candidatus Bathyarchaeota archaeon; assembly: GCA_020345645.1. Lineage (GTDB taxonomy): Archaea > Thermoproteota > Bathyarchaeia > Bathyarchaeales > SOJC01 > JAGLZJ01. The sequence goes on from CP070765.1 coordinate 1,428,987, forward strand.
GAAAAACCCAAACACCATCGCCGTAGGTCTCAAGGTTCCCCACCCCTACGGAAGTTACCTGGTTCTCCGAGCTGTCAGAGAAACGAAAGGAACCGCTATCCAGGTGGCAGACGAAGAGATTCTTTCCTCCATGAAGACCCTGTGGACGAATGGGATCTACGTTTGTCCTGAAGCAGCTTCTACTCTAGCCGCCCTAGAACAAGCACTTACAGAAAACATCATCGCGAACGATGAGAAGATACTCCTTTACTTAACGGGGACTGCTCTAAAATACCCTGACCCATTCAAAGGTTAGCTATGATGGGAGACTGACCACTACCACAGTCGGAAATCCTCCCTATCTTGCTTGTACTCTTCAGGTTGGTGGGTTGGGTGGCCAATCCGCGTAGCTTACGTAGGTGAAGGCTATCGTGTCGCCTTTTCGAAGGATGTATTTTGCTGATGAATAGGATGGAAGAATCCATTGAGAGTCAGTTGGTATCCATTGCCAATAGAACCATCCATGAGTGGCGTTGTTAGTTACATCGTTTATTGAGGTTACAAGTATTCCTAATTCTCCGCCATAATCCGTGTAGTTGATGCTGTCAGATATCGAATAGATGCCTGTAAACGCCGTTGCACCTAATGGAAGGGTTGTGTCGTTGAACCACATTTTAGATTCAGCGTCGAAACCCAGAAGAACATTGACTTTTAGGGCAACTCCCTCTAGGGTTGATCTAACATCCTTCACATTCGCATCGAGTTCGCTAACCAGCTCATTATAATCGGTTACACTAACAGTTAGATTCCCAATTACATCATAGAATGCGTTAAGTTGATCAACCAATGTTTGGTATTCGGTCTCGTATGTGACGTACTGGACGAAGTAATATCCTGTGGCGACGGTTCCTAGTAAAGCCCAAACCAGGAGACCCATCGTTATGTAGGTAAAGGTTCGCTTCTCCATTCGGGTTCACCTCCGATGAGTTCTTCCATTGCCCTCGTTAACGGGAAGAAGGTTGCGGAAAAAATCAGTAGATTGGAGCCAACGTGAATCAGCGAGAACGGTGCCCCAGAGATGAGTGAAGTAATTATGGCTGGGAGTGGGGCTACACCGGTAAGCATGAGGGAGACTGAGACCCCGAAGTTTGTAATGATATCGTATACGAGTGTGAGAAACGCCCCCAGGATCCCGGTCTCTGCGATGGAGTTGGCGACAACTGAGTTCTTTTTCGTCTTTCCATACAACCCCCCGGCAAACCCAACGAGCCCCATCCCTAGGATCTGGAAGGGTAACATCAAGCCGGCTAATCCCCAGGGGGATAAGAACCCGTTTGCCAACATCACGAGAGAGCCAAGGATGCATCCGATGAAGCCGCCGAAGAAACTTCCGACAATGAAGACAAGTAAGGACGTGAACTCAACGTTGGGGAGGGGGCGGGGTGTGAGTTGAATCGCTAGACACAAAGCTGATAGAATCGTAAGAACTGCGAGGGGTCGAGATGCTAGTGCCTTCATATGTACGAACATGGATGGATAATCCATCCATATAAGCGTTTCATGCTCCATTTAAGTTGGTGCTTCAATGAGTTAGCCTTTTATACTAATGCTTCTTTCACTGCCAGTTTTTCAACTGAATGTCCAGTTGATACATTACAACCGGTGATTTTAGATTCTTATAGAAGATTTTTCTATCTCCCACAAATATCCGGATAGACATTCTCTTATTAACGGTTTGAAAGGAGATTCAAGTGACCGAACGCGAGATTGAATTCTTCAAGCTCATCGACGAAAACAAGTTGAATGAAGCGTTAGAGTTGCTTGAGACCTTCACTGAAGCTGAAATGCAGAAGCTGATTCAAGAAATGGTGATGGTGGAGCAGATCGTAAAGAGTAAGATCAGCTTTCTCAAGCAGAAGATCGCTGAGTCTTAAACAGTTGTGTACGTGATTATTCCTCGGCAGCCTTCTCCAAGCCTTCGTCCGTCTCGTGTTCCTGAACCATGCTTGCTCGTGTCTTCGGCTCTCTTATGAAGAAGAGGGTGATCACTAATTCTGGGGCAATTAGGAGGAGGGTTCCGTAGAACGGCAGTTGTGGCAATCCAATGTTGGTACCTTCAACGAAGAGGTAGTTACCTAACAACATGCCAAACCCCATCATGATGTACCCGATGAAGTTGATGAAGCCGTTCACCTTCCCTCGATTCCGTTGGTCGACGAGGTCCGTGGAAAGGGCTACTAGTGCTGACATGGCTAGAAGCTGAGCGACTCCGAAGAGAATCATGGAAACGATAACCGTGACCAGAGTTCCATTGATGAAAATGAATGTTCCCGCTCCCAGGACGAACATCGCGATGATTAATGGGACTTTTCTACCAAATCGGTCGACGACGAAGCCGATTGGGATTGACGCGACCACCATCGTGAGGAGGAGCGGTATGTGGACGATCCACCATTGTTCGGATGGAATCAAGAGCACGTCTCGTGCATAAAGGGCATTGATAACCCACGTTAGGGACATGCCAAACATCACCATCGTCTGCACCGCTGCCAACCAAAACATTGATCTTGGGACGACTTTCCAGACGCGGAAACTCTCCTTGATAGCTTGCGGGTATGACGAGAAGAAGTATCTGAAGCGGATCGGCTCTCTCTTCTTCATCGTCTCCTTCAACCTGAGTCTCCACACGGCCGCTGTCAGATAGAGCCCAGTCATAAGCAGGTAAATAATTCGCATACTTCCCTCAAGCCCAAACTGAATGTATAGTATACCTGCAATTACTGGTCCAGGCGTGTTAAAGGTGCCATGGATAAGCTGAATAATTGACGATCCCATCCCTCTCCTTTCAGGGGGCAGGGAGTCCTGTACCATGGCGAATAATGCCGGCTGATAGATGAGACACAGACTACTCACAATGGTACCAATTAACACAAAATGCCAGGTCGGTGCGAAAGCGAAGAAAAGCCACGATAAAGCCATGCCAAAAGTCATCGTTGTGATCAACCAACGGCGTCCATACTTGTCGGTAAGGTAACCGCCTGGAAACGCAACGGCAGCCATCGCCAAGAAGTTCGCTAATCCAATAAGCCCCAACGTCATCGGTGGCCCCTCAAATACATCTTCGATGAAGTATTGGAAGTAGGGGTTCGGCATCTCCATCGCAATATCCATGATTATCCAACTGATGACGAGAATCCGATAGTTCCCCGTGATGAAGGAGAACTCCCTTCGCAGGAAATCCAGCACTTCGATGGCACCGCGTTTCCTGAAACCACAGTGTCTGTACATATAAGCCTTGACCGAGACTTACATTGCACGAGCGTATTTCTGTCTGGAGATACAGAGGTAAATGGCGAAGCCTTGGCAGACCAAAGGGTGGAAGGAGAGACGCGAACGCTTCCTCAAGGAGAAGGTCTGCGAAGTTTGTGGGGCAAGCGACGGGCTCGTTATCCACCATCCTCAACACTTCCGTGGATTAAGGGAGTATCGACGAACCGCGAATCAGTTTCTACAGGGCTACTTCGCCAATGGCAAGCACCACTTAGAGAAGCGAAGGCTCTACGCGAAGGCCCAAACCTCTGTCTCGAAGGCATACTTCCTTCGTTGTCCCAGCTGTTCAGCCAGAGTCTATCCTCGGAAAACACTGAAACCCAAGTATCGATGTCGCGGGTGCGGTCTCGAAACCAATCGCCCTTCACGGAAACCACCTCCGTCAACGAGACAGGTGGTTCACCGAAGGTTTCGATCCTTCTTTTTCAAAAGACACGGAGCCCAAATTCGCGAACTCTTCAGACAGAAGAAGATGCACGCCGACACCGAGTATTTAGCATTCACGAATGTCACAATCTTATGCAGAAGATGCCACTATGCCACGGAGAAAGGCTTAACCCTCTGCAAAACCTGCGGAAAGCGATTCCACTACCCCAAATACCAAATCTGCTCAGAATGCCATATCCAGACCACGCAAGTTCAAGAAAATACGCATAAGGTGGTAAAAACAGAACCTATCTCCGTTAATCCCACTAGCATTAAATAGTAGTTGATGCATCTCTTTTCAAAACCGTTGAAGTGACTGCCTTGCCTGCAATAGAAGTTGGCAGAATCTGCGTCAAAGTAGCCGGTCGCGAAGCCGGACACAAATGCGTCATCGTCGATTTAATCGACAAGAACTTCGTCTTAGCGACAGGCCCAAAAGAGATCACCGGCGTGAAGCGGAGAAGAGTAAACGTGCGTCACTTGGAACCCACCGAACGAAGCTTGAAGATTGAGCGCGGAGCCAACGACGACGACGTGGCGAAGGCCATTAAAGCTGATAAGCAGACCGAAGAGATGAAGCAGACAGTCAAACCAAACTTCTAGCTTGGCGTTGGCTGCGGTTCTTCAGGGGCATCTTCCTTCCTTTTCATACGCCTGATTAAATAGAAACCCACTGCCACCAAACTCACGCAGGCTGCGATGATACTCAAACGCAGATAGGAACCAAACATCGTAAAGGGGTCCTCATCACCGATTATGATTGCAGTCCTTCGCGTCGTCTCACTTTCATGCTCACCATCCAAGAGCCCTGAAACCAACACGCTGAGGCGATACGTTCCATTCTGCGTAAAGACAACGTCCCAATCGACCATCGTGGACGACCCTCCATACAGGGTGCCCACCCACGTCTCGTTTCGGTCAGATGCCAACGACACATTCTCTGGCAGCAGCAGCACGACTCGCACATCGCGAACCGTGCATGTGGCTCATCCTATATTGCCTGCTCGAAGCGAAGCTTCTACCCGGACTGTTCGATCGATTGCAGCGTATTTTGGGGCAGATAACGTAACCTGTAACACCGCAGAAACCGAACCAACAAAACTAGTCGCTAAGAGAAACAGAGTAAGAAGCTTCAGAAACAGAACTCTTCTGGACTTGCTCAATAGCGTCACTTGGTAAAAAAGTGACTATGTGTCTTTTATAAACAATTTCAAACCTGCGAAGAGCTGGAACTTGCGCAATCTATAGTAAACGCAGTATTCTAAAGCTGAATTGAACCAAAGGCGAGTGGATCTTTTTGAAAATGAAAGATATATGCAGTCGAATTGAACGGTATTTAAAACTTGACCAAAACTTAAATAGAAGATTGTTCTAGAAAACAGTTCCACGTGGTTGGGGGAGGTTGCTTTTTAAAGAAATCCTCCTTTCTCCTCGCAGCCCTCTCCAACCATGATTTCGTCACTTTACTTCGCTGTCCGCCTCTTATAGGGTTTATGCGCATCTTCACATGCAGCCGCTTTGAACCTGAACGTTCACTTTAAACACAAGTACTCCGTGATGGAGCCTGATGAAACGTTCCACGTTCATGGGACTCCTTAAGGGTGAAGACTCCACATCTATAATGTGGTGAAAGCGTGCAGAAAGGTGCTGTATTAACGGTCATGATACTTCTCCTTTCTGGAGCGAATCTAACTCAGACATCAGCCTCTCACCAAACAGCTTCTCCCCTCGAGGTAAAAGACTGGACTATCATCGTTTACCTTGACGGAGACTGCGACTTGGAAAGCCTGCAAATCGAGGCTTTTCTTCTGATGGCGTCCGTAGGGTCAACAGCCGACATCAACATCCTTGTTCAGTTCGACCGTATTGATGGTTATGATTCTCGTTATGGCGATTGGAAAGGCTGCAAGAGATTCTACGTAACTTCAGGAATGACACCTGAAGGCTATAACGCGCTATCCCACCTCGGAGAACCCAACATGGGCGATCCATTGACTCTGAAGAACTTCGTTGTCTGGGCTGTGAACCAATACCCCGCTGAGAAATATGCCCTCATTCTTTCAGATCATGGTGATAATGGCGGAGTCTGTGAAGATTTAACGGGAAATTACGACTATCTCAGCTGTGCAGAAATCTATGAAACGTTACAGGCAATAACTGAAACCGTTGGCGTAACAATCGATCTAATCATTTACGAAGCCTGCGTAATGGCGGCGATAGAAGTAGTATACCATTCCGCCATCGGTGCGGAGGCCATCGTAGCCTCTGAGGAACTTGGAGCCGCATATTTCCCCTATGAGGAGGTCTTATCCGAACTCGCTTCCTTCCCAACCATGAATTCAACCACATTGGCCCAGAATTTTGTATACTATTACATACTTTTCTGGAGCAATAGTCAACCACCCGACGATGTGGTCACGTTGTCCGCATTCAATCTGACCTATTTATCCAGCAACTTGATTCCAGCAGTTAACACTCTCGCTAACAACCTTTCCCAGGCTTTGACTTGGCATATATATGATATTCTTGCTGCGATCGATGCTACCGAGTATACTATCCCACCTATTGCTCATGGACTTTACATCGCCGACCTTTACCACTTCGCCGAAAACATCCAAGAACATGTACGCGATTTACAGGTTCAATCAGCTGCCCAGAGTGTTATGGACGCTATCGTTGCTGGGCGATTTGCAGAAGGGCATGGGCCTGCACACACTAACTTCCACGGATTATCCATTTATCTCCCTCCAACCATAGAAGCCTACGATGCTCGAACTCCCTTATACTCCTCTGACAACCTGCATTGGGTAATGAATAACGCTTGGGACAATTTTCTCCGTGCTTTATTCGTGACGTGTGCACTAGGCTTTAGCTCACAAGAATCCTTGGATGCTGTCTCTTTCATGCCCTTCGATAGTAACGCAGATGATTATTTTGACGCAGTCCACATAATAGTAGATGCTGATACGACAGCTGAATCTATTGGCGTTTCAGTGCACGGTCGCCTAATTGACCCCTCAAACAACACAGTGGACAATGCTATAATAAACTGGACAATTTCTGGGAACGAGGACGAATGGTGCGACCTTTACCTTTCCATGCCAGCTGGAGGTGAAGAAGGATTGTACGATGTAGAGCTTCAGCTTTTCGATGAATATGGCATACTTGAAGACTACTATTACCGCTACGATGCTGCCTACTTTCCCGAAGAAATGCACCATGATGTAGCAGTCAGCAACATTTCAGTCACCAGAACTGCTGTTGGTCAGGGCTTCCCAGCACAAATCAACATCACCCTTGAGAATAAAGGAGACTATACAGAAACCTTTACTGTTACTACTCACGCAAACGAGACTTTAGTCAACTCGACACAGCTGATGCTCTCGAGCAACATCTTAACTGCCTTAACTGTCTACTGGAATACGACTGGTCAAGTAATGGGTAACTACACCATAACCGTAGAAGTAGAACCAGTTAATGGCGAAATTAACACGACTGACAACTCACTCGCTGCTGACTCAGAGCTATGCATCACCATTCCAGGAGACGTTGATGCAGATCACGACGTTGACATATTCGATATACTCCGGATTGCAGACTCCTATGGCACTCATAAAGGGGATACTGAATTCTGGGGAAACTGCGACATCGATGACGATGGAGACGTTGATATTTTCGATGTGACAACTGCCGTAGCTTACTACGGGGATAATTGGTAACCTCTTTCTCTGTTCACGGGTGTTCAGGCTGAGACGGTCTTGAGTATTCCTTTCACTTTCTCCTCCACTTCTTTGAGATCATCTACGTTTGGTCTCCCTCGGATATCGCCTAACCGTCCTCTGACTGAGTTGTCCTGATCTTCGTATTCTCCGATTATGTACCATTCTCCCAGGATGCTGTAGCCGAGGTGGTCGTAGAGTTGCCCCATGAATTTCACTGCTGGAATGGCTTCGTTGACACCAGTGTGTACGCCTCCATACGTGCAGTACACTACTACATACGCTGCGGGTCTTCGTGGAGAAGCTCGTTTTGCGCGCGCGCACTCAGAAGCCTCCGATGAAGCTCCACCATTGGTTGTCCTAGAAGCTGTCCATATACTCCAGATCCCACAAACGCCAAGTCGAATTTAAGAACGTCTACGTCAACATCTTCGCTTGTGACTTTCACTGTCTCAACGCTGTGACCTAACTGGTTGACCGCATCCCGAATTCTGAAGGCGACTTTCTCCGTGTTGCCGGTTGAGGAGAAGTAAAGATTGAGTACGTTCATCGCTACCATCTCCGGTGAGAAACATGGTATATTATCGTTGCTAAAATGCATTCATGCGGAAGCTAACTAAGCTTCATATTTAACTAGTCTGGCTCTTCTGAGATAAGGAAAAAGGCTTTGTTCTGATTCTCCTAATTGGTGGAAGGGACATTCCATGAAAGTAAGCTGTTCCATTGATGAAATCAAGCGGCTCTCCCCGAAGACGCTGAAGGAAATCCTTGAGAAGGACGAAAAAGGAGAATACTTGCTACTGGATGTTCGGCAACCTGAAGAATATCGGGCAGGACATATTCCAGGTGCCATGCTGATTCCGCTCGGAGAGTTGGAGGCGAGACATGGTGAGTTAGAGAAGAATCAGAAGATCATTATCTACTGCCGCTCCGGTCACCGAAGTATGGGTGCAGCAATCTTGTTGTGCGGGTTAGGGTTCACAGTTGTTCATTCAATGGATGGTGGGATGCTGAATTGGTCCTACGAGACTCTGACAGGGTTTCCTGAAGGGAAACCTGATCTACTCACTGGGAAACAAGACGTTGAAGACGTGTTAAAAATAGCACTGAGACTTGAGAAAGGTTCTCAGGACTTCTATATGCAGGTGGTGAAGAAAATAGTGTCGCCGATAGCGATCAAGGTCTTTCAGAGACTCGCCATAGCGGAGGAGAAACACATGGATGAGATTTTCCACAGGTACGCCACGATCTTTGGTCAAGATCGCCTGACCACCTTCCGCCGACTGAAGCCAGACTGGAACACCCAATTCTTGGAAGGCGGTGTTGAAATCAGCAAGGCACTCTTTGAGCTGAGGGCAGCAGACGTTCGCGACGAATTGGAAGCCTTAGAAGTCGGATTAGAGAATGAATATTTCTCGTACGATTTCTATAAGCGGATTGCAGGCATGATGTCTAACGTAGCCACAAGGACCTTACTTCATGAATTAGCGTGGGCGGAACGCAGGCATATTGACTGGCTGCTAATCGAGATCAACCGAACGGTGAAGGAGAACTCGAGTTGATTTTTGAACGTGTCAAGTCTAAAGGGCTATCACACATTTCGTACTTCCTCGGTTCAGATGGTGCAGGAGTCGTGATCGATCCACGGCGGGACTGCCAAGTTTATCTTGACCTTGCTCAACGGCACGAGTTAGAAATCCAGTATATCTTTGAGACTCACCGTAACGAGGACTACGTCCTCGGATCCGTTGAGTTAGGGCACTTCACGGGGGCGAAGATTTACCACGGTCCAGGTCTCCCTTTCAAATACGGCGAGACCCTCAAGGATGGACAGGTGTTCCGCTTCGGCACCTTGAGACTGACCGCCCTCCACACCCCCGGACACACAGATGAAAGCATGTGCTACGTGCTCTCCGACCTAACTGCTGGGGAAGAACCAGTGATGGTCTTTTCTGGAGACACCCTCTTCGTCAGCGATGTTGGTCGGATCGACCTCTATGGTCCTCAGGAAGCTTCGCGCCTGGCTGGAAGCCTCTACGACAGCATCTTCCACAAGTTGCTTCCGCTGGGGGATGCAGTAATCCTCTGTCCAGGGCATGGTGCTGGATCTGTCTGCGGAGGTGCGATCAGTAAACGGGAACAAAGCACCCTTGGCTTGGAACGCCTTCAAAACCCCACTCTACAGCGAACGAAGAGAGCCGACTTTATCCGATTCAAGCTCGATGAGCAGCATGAACACCCGCCCTACTTCCGCAAGATGGAGAAGTATAACTTGGAAGGTCCACCTCTGTTAACGTGTCTGCCTAATCCTCCTCCACTCTCTCCCGAAGCGTTCAAGCGACAGATGGAGCTTGGAGCCATAGTCGTAGACACCCGTCCTCCCCCCGCTTTCGGTGGAGCCCACATCAAGCACTCCTACAGCGTGTGGCTTGACGGTCTCCCCGCGTTCGCCGGGTGGATTCTACCCTACGATAAGCCGATTCTGCTGATCCTTGACGATCAGAGTCACCTCGAACAAGCCGTTCGATACCTCATTAGGCTCGGGTTTGATGACGTCTCCGGATACCTCCGTGGCGGATTGGAGGCTTGGTACAACGCAGCTCTCCCGATGGATCACCTTGGTCTTCTCACTGTTCACGAGCTGAAGCAGCGGTTGGACCGCGGGGACAACCTAGTAGTGTTGGATGTACGTGGAGCAGATGAATGGGCTGAGGGACATCTCGAAGGTGCCCTCCACATCTACGTTGGCCACCTCGCGACGCGTGTAAGCGAAATTCCACCAGATTGCCCTGTTGCAGTAATCTGCAACGTGGGGCACCGTGCAAGCCTCGGTGCGAGCATCCTCCGGCAAGCTGGATACAGCGAGGTTTACACCGTCTTGGGCAGCGTGACTGCATGGAAAAACGCGGGTTACACGTTAGTAAGGTGACGGCACTGGATCACCTTAAGCGTCTCATTCAGGAAAAAGCCATCAAATGGGGCGCCGACCTCGTTGGCTTCGCGGATATTAGCCGATTCACCCGCTACCACATCGATCACCGTCCTCCAAACAAAGCAAAGACGACAATTGTACTCGCGTTATGGATAGAAGACCCCATCTTAGACCTGTGGCTCCATCCTCCATCGTGGAAGGTGCAAGGTAAGCCGGACCGGGCTTTCGAAGACGAAGTCTTACGTGGTGTCTCCTTACGCCTTTCACTCCTACTCGAACGCGAAGGTTATTGGGCGAACCCTGCTGAATACGAACCAGGACTCTATCTGAAGGAAGCTGGTGTCCTTGCAGGCCTCGGGGTCATTGGCAAGAACAATCTGCTCATCACGAAAGCGTACGGTCCACGAATCCGCCTTCGAGCCCTCAACACCGATGCCCTCCTGGAGCCCGACCTAATTCACCAAGGTCTCAATTACTGTCACAACTGCCGTAAATGTATCGATGCCTGCCCTGCTAATGCTCTTGACGGTGGAGCCTACAACAAGGAAGCTTGCCGGAGCTACTGTGAAGACCACCTGAAGAAGGTTTCAGAATACTCCGTGCTGTGGTGTATGGCGTGTTCAACTGTCTGCCCGATCGGTAAGAGCAGTCATAGTCAACTTGGAGATGAGTGACTCTGAGAGTCCACGAAGAGCCTGTAACCAATTGACTAGCCGAAGTTTACACCACTTCTCTCATGGAAGTCATACCAAAGCCAGATAGCTTTGACAGCTTTCATCGAATATCCTCTCTTCTTCAGCTTGGTAATAAATGACCGGAGTGGTTCAGCCAAGAAACCATCCTCGCGAACACTTCTTAAATATTGCGTAAAAGCGTTCTGAACGGATAATCATTCGTTAAATTCTTGAGGGCGTGTCAGTCTCCCAGATCTCCTTTACGAATCCAGAGGATGCGGGGGGTGCTAATCGCTGAAGGTCAAGCAGAAGATGAACCAGTTCTTTGCTTCAAGGCAGCCTTCTTTCTAACCCCTGTTTCCGCAGATAGTTCCAGCTGCCAGATAATCTGCATAGTATGCGATTGTACTGTAGCCTTTCTTCCTGATGAATCGCTCAAAGAATTCGAAGAACCACTCACCATACCCCTTCTTCCTATACTTCTACCGCAGTTAGATTTCGTGAAGCTCAACAATGCCCTCTTTCTCTACCCACGGAGTTCTCGCAGAGTCTCTTTATCCTCTTTATCACGTTAATCTCCTTCTCTATGTTCATCAGTGCTGTTTTTCATGCCAGATTGCGTGACCGATAATTTCTCCGTTCTCCCTCCAGACAAGGTGCAATTCAGGCTTCGCAACGAGGACCCTCTCCCACCGCGTTCCAAGTTCTGAAAAGCCGAAAGTTCCCCTCCACTCATTATCTGAAGCCAACCTCTCATAGTATTCCATAAACTCCCTCAGATTGCAGCCTACTTCAATTCGCATGGACAATGCCTTCAGGCTTTCCTTGACTTATACTATTATCCAGTCATGTCCCCTCTAATGGCTAAATGATTGTTTTTACACATGAACGCATACACATCACAACCTGTAAATAATGAATGCATTATCCTGACACTAGAGTGTGCAGTGTTCGTGAAGATACGAATGGTGGAAATCATCGTTAGAGGCGATCTGGTCGAGCAGAATCTGGTGTTGAAACTTGGTCAGGCTCTCAAGCAACAAAATCTGAAAGCAGATTTTAGTGCAACAATCGTGGTCCCTCCGTTTCGAAAGGCCATTGAAAGAGAGTACCCATCCTTGGGAATCCTGTACGCGACAGTGAACTTAGACCACCTTTTCAAGTTCAATGCATTGCTGGAAGAAGTAGTCTCTCGAGAAAACTGCGAACTCGTCTCCACGCATCAGCTGCTATAGGACATTTCAACGGTTCCCATCATGAGCAGAAGCCAGCTAGTGGTCAAGTTTGCCATAGTCGCCATCGTGGTGATCCTAGCGTTTTCTCTAACTGTCAACTGGAGTAGCAGCTTACAAATGGCTTTTCTCCTCCTCGTGTTGGCGTCGTCTTTGTGGATTACCGAAGTCATTCCTCTCGCTGCAACGTCCCTGCTCGTAGCTTTCTGTCAACCTATCCTGGGTATCCAGGACTTCTCACCTGCATTATCCCCCTTCTTCAACCCTGTCGTGATGCTTCTCCTTGGCGGATTCCTTCTCGCACGAGCCGTCGAAAAATCCGATCTCGATGAAGTTTTCGCAGTAAAAATCGTCAAATGGTTCGGCGTCGAACCACGAATGCTGACTTTAGGTTTAATGCTTACGACCGCATTCCTTTCCATGTGGATCAGCAATACTGCTAGCACCGCTCTGATGGTCAGCTTAGCACTACGATTGACTGCCGAAGCAAAAGATGAACGAGGAAACTTCGCGAAGATACTTGTTTTAGGCATCGCCTATTCAGCAACAGCAGGGGGGTTGGCAACGTTAATTGGAACCGCACCGAACACAATCGCCGTCGCCTTCCTGCGGGATCTCGCTAATTACGAGTTGACTTTTCTAGGGTGGTCCCTTTATTGTCTGCCTGTTACTCTGATCTCGATTTTCATTATTTGGTTTCTTCTCTTCCGGGTTTTTCCCACCGATACCTCGGCAATCAACATCGAAAGATTACAGCAACAACCTCTAAGGAGGGACCAAAGACTCTCCTTAATCGTCTTTGTACTCGCAATCGTTTTATGGTTTAGCGGCCAGTTGCCTGAACCTCTCGCGAACGTGATTGGCTGGACTGGGCATGGGTTAAGCCCAAGTATGGTCGCCGCTCTCGTCGCTGTCATCCTATTTCTACTCAGGGTACTGGAGGAGAGCGACATATCGAAGATCAGTTGGAGTACGCTGCTTCTCATCGGCGGAGGGCTCAGTCTCGGGTCCGCCCTAGAAGTCTCCGGTTTTGTCGGACTCATCGCCGAAGGGATGACCAATATAACCTTTGGAATCTCGTCAACGATCCTGGTCGTCATCCTCGGCTTCGCGGCGTTGGGATTCAGCATCATCGCCAGCAATACTGCCAGCGCTAGCATCTTCATCCCCATCGCAATATCAGTGGGCGTCGCCACCAACGTACACCCTGTCATCCTCACGATACTAGTGGCAACCTGCTGCAACCTTGATTTCATGCTTCCTATCGGAACTCCGCCTAACGCGATCGCCTACAGTACAGGAAAAATACGGATCCAAGACATGGTGAAAGTCGGGTTACTGCTTGATATCCTATGCTGCATGCTGGTGATTATCTTAGCGATTACTTTATGGGGTTTCATGATCTAATTATGGTCATGGAGAGCGTGCACACACTCTTTTCCTATGATTCATAAAACTGAAATAGTGATGGCGAACATGCATTATTGATGTAGCCTAATGAAGACTTTGAAAGAGCTTGATTATAGGATTCTCACTGAGTTGATGAAGAACGCGAAAATCAGCGATAGGCAACTAGCCAAGAAATTGAGCGTATCTCAACCCACAATAACCAGACGAAGAGCCCGCATGGAGCGGATGAATCTGTTCGAATACACCATAATCCCAGACCTCAAAGAGCTTGGCTACGGAATCATCTCTTTCACCTTTGTCCACTTCAAACCATCAGCTCGATTCACACAATTGCTCGTGCGAAAGGACATGGAGAAGCAGATTAAAGAAACCCTGCTGCAAGCTCCCAACCTCATTTTCATCTCGACAGGGACGGGCTTGGGTTTTGAACTTGTTTCTGTTGCTGTTCACAAGAGGTATTCTGAATTCATCATCCTACGAAATGAAATCGCCAATCGATGGGGCGACTACCTCGAAAACATTGATAGCTTTGTAATCAGTATGACCGGCGACAACATGATCCGGTTTCTCACACTGAAATTCTTGGCAGATTACATCCACCAGCAGAGAACGGATTAGCGACTCATCCATAGATTTCGAGTGCTGATTAATAAGTTTCAGGAAACAGTTACCAATCGATCCAGCTGACCCAGTAATTGCTGGCGATGAGAACCACGTCGAAGATGTCGACTTCATCGTTTTGGATGAGGTCGGCGTAGGGGTTCCAGTTGCTGTCGCCGGGCTCTGAGCCGTATGCGCCAGTTACTTCACTGACATCGAAGATCTTGACGGTGCCGCTATTGTCTAGGTCGCAGAGGTAGATCCAGAGTAGTTCCTGCAGTCTGGTGGCTTTTGCCTCTGCTCCGACGACTTCGTTATGGGCTTCGAGGTAGCGGAGTAGTGCATAATGAACTCGGGATGTAGTGATTGCGGTGTTTACTTCGTTAAACTTCGCGTCCATGGTTGCGTTAGGTGGTTTTCGGTTGTAGAGGGCTAGGTTTTCGTCCATGAGTTTTTGCAGTTGAAGTGTTTTGTAGTCGGTCACCAGTCTTTGGTAGCTGTCTTTCCTAAGTTGTGAGAAGTAGAAGGAGTAGGGGTAGTAGCCCATGACGTCAAAGGCAAAGTCTCCCGCGTAGACTTCTCCGTGAATGAAGGTGTGGGGGAAGCCGAGGTTGTGTCCTGCTTCGTGGATGAACACGAGTCCTAGTCCGGACTTAGGGGAAGTTCCGTCTTCTTGGAAGTATCGACCGACTTCCTTCATCACGAGAATCTGTCCGCTTCCACCTAACCCTGTGTACTCACCGCCATACACATACATGCTCATGTTCTTTTCCAGAAACACGTAGGCGTTTATGACGATGTCCGCGGCGCTGAAGTTGAAGTACGAATTCTTGACACCCAACAGCCCGTACCACACGTCGAATCCGTCATAGTAGGTCCACCCATCTACTTGCTGAATGACGGCAGCGTCGAAGATGCCTTCGAGCAATAGGTCGTCAGTGAGGGTGCAAAACTCTACTTGGACATCGACGTTCAGGAATGGCGCTAGGTCCTGGAGTGCCTCTTCAACGAGGGTGGTGTTGATCATCCATTCCATCACTTCGTCTGTGTAGCCATCATTGGACGCGTTGTTAATGATCAAGGCTTGAATCGACAGGGAACTTGCTCGCAGGGTGTCAGTGCTGGTGTACAGCTCCGGTGTCAGCAAGTTCCGGATAGCATCGTCGACCCACCCTCCAAGGTAGGCTGCAAGGTCGGATTTCCCTTGGCTAGTACCCACGTCGTGAGTACGGAGGAACTCGTCCAAGTCCTCATAATAGTAATCGTACTTTGGCCCGCTGACTGAAAGTCCCCACCAGATTCTTGCCCACGTAAGATACCACTGGAACGCTGATGGATCGATGAAGAAGACCCTGCTTCCAGAGTTGAAGCAGGAGTATGGAAACTTAACGTCTGGGTTCAAGACGTTGTCCCACTCGAGCCTCCAGAAATCGCGGTGATAATTTGCTTCAAAATCCCATTCCGTTACGTTGTACCAATGCTCCAACGTATGATCCGGAGAGTCAAACTCCGTGAAGTTCAACACGTAGAACCAGTAGGAGGGCTCTAAAGACACGTTGTACGGGTTTAACGCCAACCATTCTTCTACTGCCGAGGCGTTGATCGCTCGACCAGACTGCGGCAGAAAAATCGACATCTTGGCACCGGTGCTGAGCTGGGTCTGAAGCGCCGTCTCGTTCAACGCGGACGTTGTGTCTGTACCATTCACTGAATTCGCTAGCATAACAGTCCTCAATGCAGACAAGTAGGTGGAACCTGCAAAATGGTAGCGAACAGTGACGTTCCACTCTATGGTGAAGGCTCCATACGTGAATTGGCAGTTCTTCTGAAGTTGCTGATCAACTAGGTCTGTGTCAACAGCACTCATCTCAAAACCGACAAAAACCACATTCAGCGGAAGAGCTTCTGACATCTCCGTTAACGGATAATCTCCCCCAGCCAAGTTGGGGACTTCACCCCGCATTACAACAGCTGCTAACAGGACAACAAGCAACAGCGTAGAGAATCTTCTCATACTCTCTCCTGTAAAAATTCGCGCACGTACATAAAAAGGCTAGTAGAAGAAACCTCCATTTTTGTTACACGTGTATTTGAAGCAAAAGGCAAAATGTCCTGCTTTCCTCATCTTAACTGAAGATGAATGACGTTTTCTCGTAATCTCGGGCTAGGAAACGTGTATTATTGGAAGAGTTTTGAGGCTTGCCTTCCCTTGAATCCCCAATTATTCCTTGGAATTTCATGGATTATGATGTGAAGTCGGTCTGGTTTTACATTGATTGCTTCTTGGAAGACCCTGGAAATTCCTTGAATAAGTCGGGCTTTATCTTCTTCGGTTTCACCTGCCCACATTTCTACGATGACGACGGGCAACTAAGCACCTCCAAGCCCTAGAGTGACGTACCCACATTATTAGCTTTGACACCTACGTACCTACGTTTGTATACAATTCTTATCTGTTGAACTCGGTATGGTGTTTCTGCTCGTGGCCTAATGCCACACTTTGTAGAGACCCGCGATATTGGCAGAGTGTTCAATGGGTCTGATCGATCAGTGAAGACTCTCGACACAGTCTCAATCCACATCGATGAAGGTGAGATCTTCGGACTACTTGGACCTAACGGTGCTGGAAAGACGACGTTGATCAAGATCCTGACAACATTGCTTCTTCCCACTGAAGGCGAAGCCCGTGTGGGCGGATTTGATGCTGTTAAAGAAGTGCATAAGGTTGTCAACCGAGTGTAGTTTGCGAACTGTTGATGGTCAGGCTGAGATAGGTTCCCTATGTACAATGCAGCGTGTACGTACATATGAGTGTGGAATGTGCGCTGTTTTTTCGACAGCAGTTTCTCGGAGAACCTTAATTAGAGGAGTCGTGGATGGTATAATTACGAGGAAGAAAGGAGAAAAAGGATGACGCCAAAGGCGGAGAAAGCAGCCAGTATACTGCTGATTGCCACTCTCTTACTCGGTATGATTCTCATCGTAATCCCTTGTGCTAAAGCTAATGGTGATGAGTATACTGCCACTGTACGAGTCATCCCCAGCCCAGTCACCGTGACTGGCAATGGTCAAGTATTCACCGTCGCGTGCGTCGTTGAAGACGCGTACAAGCTGACCGGTGTCGACCTCCAGATCAAATGGAACACCACCTTCCTGTCTTACGTCAGCCACGAACCCACCGTCCCCGTTGAAGATTATCCCAGCCCAATTCCTCCAAGCCCCTATGCAGGCATCATTCATGCTCCAGAAACGCAGTTGAAGGACGAAGTAGACGGCTCTTTGGGTCTTGGCACCTACTGGTTTCACTTCGCTACCTCAGAAGGTCCAGCATTCTACGGTGATGGAACCGCTTTCACAATCACCTTCATGTCACAGAACATCCCCTACGGTGACCCGTTGAACTTCTTTGACACCTATATCGAGATCCTGAACTGCGATCTTGCCCGTTCGGGATGTGGATGTCTTGACTGCGTTTGGGAAAATGGTATCGTCCGAATCTACGAACAGGAGTTCTTGTATCCGGCATGGCCAAAGCTCTCCATCACCCCTGACGTAACTAAGTTCGACGACGTCTTTGAGAACGAGACTGTTGATGTAGTGCTCCACGGCTACGACGTGGACACTCAGACTGTCACAGATTTACCAGCTTTCTGGGACGTGGCAGGTGTCGACATGTACATCAACTTCGACCCGACATTATTCCAGTGTGTTAGTGTCGTTGTCGACCCTGACGGGTGGTTCGCATCGTTTTGGACCTCTGACATCTTTGTGGTTGCCGCGGACATCGACAATGTGGCTGGTACAGTCCATGTGGCTTTCTCAGGGTATGGAGAAATACACACACCAGTTTATGGAACTGGAAGAGTCACTGAACTTGTGATGCAGGCGATCGTTGAATTTACCACGACGACCCCGCCATGTTCCCCGATGACCTTGGCGAACCCATTTGTCAATGGTCCGCCTTGGATTTGCGAAGATGATCCAGCTGATCCATTCTATGGCGTTACATCGATCGTGGAAGTCGCTGGATTCCCACACGAAGACCGCGGGTATTGTCCATGGCACAACAAGAATTATTCTGTTCCGTTGCCCCACGTCGTGAACGATGGCTGCCTGACGCCGCCCTTCACCCCACAGGGAGGCTTCATCGACTTGTACGTCTGTTACCCTGACCCCTACGGTGGACAGGGCTGGTACAGGAACGCGAGCATGATCTGGCCGCAGAAGGAGTTCTGCTTCAAGGCGAACGTATCCTACTCAGGGTGGCCAGAGCAGTTAAAAGATGTCGCGTTGCAGCTCATCGATCCTACAGGCACACCTTGGGGTATTTGGGTAAACAGAACCGATACCAGAGGCTTTGTCGAAATTTGCGTGCGTATGCCATGGCCATGCCCGACGAATGAGACCGACCCGTGGGACTACTTCGGCGTCTGGAAGGTTATCGCCACTGTTGACGTTGCCTGCGTCGTCTACAACGACACGCTGTACTTCAAGTACGACTACCTCGTCAACATCTGGAACGCGGAAGCCGACAAGGACTCTTACAGGCACTGCGAAGACATCACCGTCACCATCACCTACGGCACCTACGCGATGAAATACTACAACATCACCTTCGCCATCACCGCCTGTGACGACTCCGGCGTCCCCTTCGGACTCGCCTACGAAACCGTCACCATCGGTAAAGGCACTTATGGCTGGTGCTGGTACGTGAACGGTACGTTGCAGTTAACAGCCCACGTGGAGAAGTGGGCGCTACCTCCGTTCGCCACGATATACGTTGTCGCCCTCAACGGTCCGCCCTCTGAAGGCGGCTCAGCAGAGACGCCGGTGTTCGAAATTATTGTTGAAATCGAACCTCACTAGCTTATGCACACGCATTGTAAGGGAATACACTCGATTCGAGTTTTGATCGTGCACGCACATCATTTTTTATGTATCTTCGGATGAATTACTCAGTAAGAAAGGAGAATTGGCAGGGAGGTGATGATTAGTGAAGACTACAGTCTTATCGGGTTCAGTATTAGTCCTTCTTTCCATTTCAGTGCTCATTGGGACGACAATATCCACACCTCCTGAATGTCTACCTACAGGATACTGCCCTTGGTGTGACTTCGATGATGATGGTGACATCGACATCTTCGACATAGTGGAGATAGCTGGCAGATATGGATACAATGGAACTGCGATGAACAAAACGGATCTGCTTGAATCCCTGTCGCAATTAGAGAATCTCACGCAGAGAATCGCGGTATTAGAAACGGAATTTACGTGGCTAAATTCCACAGTCGTATCACATGGAGACGAGCTAGGAGATATGCAAAACGAGATTGGTCAAATGAATACGACAATCACCATGCTTCAAGACGAACTCAGCATACTGAACGCTTCGCATACGAACCTTGAATCCACAATCTCGGTCCTACAGCAAATGGTCGATCTTCTAGCTGATAGAGTTGCGACACTTGAAGCATACCAAGTTAACTCAACAGGGAGTTCAACTGTCCATAGCATTACAGAGGAACATGTTTACCTTGACATGAATGACATGTCAGTCACGCTCAATCTGCAACATACAAGCCATGTTCTGATCTTCTTCACCACTGAAGCGCAGATGACTGCAGGAAATGGAAGCATAAGAGTCATGTGTAGAGCAAACCAATTGATTGCAGAACCTGGCAGTATCGATTTAACCCCTTCACTCTCGCAAGAGTTATGCCCATCATGTGACCATAGGCACAGTCTTGATGCTAGCGCGTACTCTTTCAACTTCTACATACCTTCTCTACCAGCAGGAAATTACACGATAAAGATTCAATGGCGCTTATTTTCACTTGATGACGGAGTCGAAGCGTCAGTCACTGAAAGAACTCTAACTGCACTAGCATTTCCAACGGAGTAATGGCAAGCGTGCGCCAGTAATCCTAAAAGTCAGCATCCTATTTGAGTCTGATAGTGCTGGCAGTGTTGAGTAATAGCTCCTCAATTGTGTCGAAGATTCGGGATCTTGCTAGAAAACGTAACGCTGTTATCCTCGCCCACAACTACCAACGGGGCGACGTCCAAGACGCCGCAGACTACTTAGGTGACTCTTTAGAGCTAAGTCAGAACGCTGCTCGAATTAATACGGATGTAATCGTCTTCTGTGGCGTTCACTTCATGGCTGAAACGGCAAGCATTCTGAGCCCCGATAAAGTGGTCCTCACCCCTGATGAAGACGCCGGCTGCCGCATGGCCGATATGATTTCAGTAGACCGATTACGCTCATTAAAGTCCACGCATCCGGATGCAACTGTGGTTAGCTACGTCAACTCCACTGCCGCAGTTAAGGCGGAAAGCGACGTTTGCTGCACCTCTGCCAATGCGGTGGAGGTGATCGCGTCAATAGAGGCTCCTGAGATCATCTTCGTTCCAGATAAATACTTGGCCGCTTATGTCCAGACGAAAGTCAGCAGGAAGATCATCCCATGGAGCGGCTACTGCCCAACACACGTCAAGATCCTCCCAGAAGACGTTCAACGGCAGAAACAGCTGCACCCTGCAGCGAAAGTGATCGTGCATCCTGAATGTACTCCGCCAGTGATTGCACTCGCCGATGACGTGCTTTCCACAGGCGGGATGTGTAAATATGCCAGCAGGTCCAGTGCTGCCGAAATAATCGTTGGCACAGAAATCGGCTTACTACATAGGCTGCGGAAAGAAAACCCTGACAAGGTATTTTACGCTGCGTCTGACCGTGCGGTGTGTCCCAATATGAAAACAATCACGTTGCCTAAGCTTTTATGGGCGCTTCAGGAGAAGAAGACGGAAGTCAAGGTTCCTGAAACCATTCGAATAAAAGCTAAAGAAGCATTGGACAGAATGCTTGAAGTCAGCTGAAGTAGGCAACTGTGCCTATGAGAAGATTCGCGTAAGAAATATCCTTCATTTAATTACTATTTCTTGAGTGCGAAATAGACCCCAACCACGGGTGAAGCCTTCACCGAATTGTACTGCACCAAGCTTTTTTATGAGCGCGTAAATATATGCTGCCCACGCTCTAGCAGACTTCTTGACACCTAAAAAGGGAAGTATGGCGCGTAAACTGCCATGGATGTGGAAAGAATCAGTCGATTCTCAATATTCTTTCTGAAGATCTTCTAGCTGTTGCATAATTGTTTTCTTGCCATCTTTAATTGAGGTTAGCCCGTGGACTTCATAACGTATCAATCCAGCATTCGGAGCTCCACTGAGCATTGCATAGAGTTCTTCAAGTGATTCAACCTCGACGATACCTCCTCCGCCCTGTCCTTCTGCAAAGTTGCCACCGATGGCTTTTCCGCTCTCTATAATCTTTTCCCAGTAGTCAAGTGACGTAAGTAGCAAATGTAGGCTTTCTTTAGGATCTATTGGAAGAGCATTCAAAGGTTCGATCTTAATCAAGAATTTCATCTTGTCACCTCCTCTAGTTTGGTCACAATTCTAGACGTTGATTACTATGTGGAAATGGGAACGACGACCCATTCTTCACCGTTCAACTGCATCACTAGCATGTACATTGATCCACCGATGACCACAAATTCAGCTTCGTTGGATGTGATGATGTTCCCGCCATGCATCCGTCCTTCAGGAGTTGGATGGAGACCCGCTTGACAGAGACATGGGTTTCCTTCCCCGTCGCCAAGGTAATTTATAGGGAAAGTTGAGAAGTCAGGTGGCTTGCAGCAGTCGTTTGGGAAGCCATTGTTTCGAGGGTCAATGTATGTCTGCGGTCCGCCCTTGAAGCAACATGGACCAAAGTAACCCGCGATGGTCCCATTACCTAATATCAAGGGTAGGAAAGCTTCTATGGCAGCTTCGTTCATCCCAATAGCTTCTGTCAGTTCTAGAAGATCTTCCGGGGAAAGCTCGTAAATCCCTGGACCATACTCCGTCCAAATTACGTCCACTAGGTAGTCAGTAGCTTCTGTTTGGCAACCTTGTTTTGTATGCATAGGCAATGCGGATGTCGGTAAAGCCACAACGAATGACAGAAACAGAGCAGCGATCAATGAACCGAGAATCGGTTTTCGCATATCAGCCAATACCTCCAAATTTTGTGATTTGAGTTTTATACTCTTATCTCCACGCTCGAGCCTGCTTTTAAGGACCGACGGACAGACCCTGTAACAGACCAGTGCAAAATATAGACTTAGTTAATACAAACGTTAGATACGTGCAGAAGTATTGAGTCTCCAGAATCTTTCAGCGTCCTACAACCCAAGGTCTGCCATGAAATTATTGGGTGTGAGGGCTTTCTGGAGCACGCAAAAAGGGCTAAGGGCTTAGGGAGAAAGGAGAACACCTATCCGCGCGCTCGCAGATACCTCGCCTCAGCATTCCCAAGAAGTTATCGGTAGGTCCTTCCTTTTAAGGACCGTCGGACAAACCCTGCAAAAGGCTAGTTCAAACTGCAAAAGAGATTGGTACAGTCTTTAGATAAACGTAACGATAATTCATTCATGAGCAGCTTCACGAAACTTGGTTTCTAGCCAAACACTCAGAGTCCTATCGACAAGCCTGTCGATGAAGCTGGATTTATACGATACTAACAACCGTGCAACTCGGTCTTCGTCTAATACCGTGTAAATGGTTTCATATCCAACCTTGTGTCTTCGCAGAATATTTTGATCAACTAATTTTTTCAGGTAAAGTGAAAGCGTTGAAGGAGGAACTTTCATAGCATTCAGTAAGGTCTTATACTTCACCTTCTTTCGAGGAAGCGCGAAAAGGAGTATTTCCCGTAGCTTTCTCTGTCTCAGTGTCGAGAGAACACCTTTATCCGCTGGCTCTAATTCTCTTGCGTAGAACCGCGTGTAACGTCCTTTCCTCTCCCGGATAAGGACGCCCCTCTTCACCATGTAATCAACATGGTATTCGGCGGATCCCAATGGCAAGCCTAGGGCTCTCTGAAGCGCTCGCAGGTGAACTCCTGGATTCTTCTCGATGTACGTGAAGATTTCTCGTCGTTTACTGTTCTCCAGGATCTCTTCCTTGAACATCAGAAACTAGTCCTTGAACATCCCAAGAGCGATAAAAACCAGGGCTACTAGATGGATTAGAAGATGGTTGTTTGCGGTCATTACTATACGGAACTCGTCAAAGATGAGCTCAGGAATATATATCACTGCATGAACGAAGAACACCCCAAACCCTATCGTAATAAGTCCCATTTTGAGAGTGCGTACTCTTAGGTAGGCTAGGAGGATAATGCTGAACAGAAAACTTGTAGCCACGATCAAAGCGACTCGAATGATGACATCGACGATTTCTAGATGCATAAAACTCCCAATCACACCGCAGGATATAGCCATTACTCATTGTCAGCTTTTACATATACGCCCTCGTGTAACACAAGGATCGGTCGATTCTTGCTACATAGGAAACGCGTGTTGTCTACGGGTCTTCACTGTGCTTTATCCTCGGGAAGTTAGGGGCGTTTGTAAATACGTATAATTAAGGGGAGGGCTCCCGCCAGATAGCAGAGATGGGCGATAAGCCTGAGCCATTCCGCCTTGATTGTGTACCCAAACAGTACTGCAAGGACAGACCCTGCGATTCCTTTATGATGGAGAAGGCTACTTTCTGAAATGTCAAGGACATATGCGTAACTCCCGAACCAGCCGGTTTCCAAACCAATGTCTTTCGAATACTCTAGAAGCTCATGAACTCCATATCCAATCAAGCCTCCTGCTAAAAGTACAAGCAATATACTTGTCGCAAAGAAAAACTTTCCAAGGTTGAGCTTCATGCCAAAAATGAACATGCCATAGGCTAAGATTAAGGCCAAAGCTATTCCTATGGTTGCACCGATCAATGTACCGGCTACATCTTCGACTAGGAAGGGAGTCAGGAAGAGAACGGTCTCCAATCCTTCTCGAAAAACTACAACAAACGTGAATCCTACGATAGCCATAATCGCATTTCGAGCAACTGCCGCCTCTATCTGCTTTTCTAATTCACGTTTAATTTCTCGACCCTTTCTAGCCATCCAGATAATCATGGAGGATAGTACTGACGCGGCGATGACTGCTGCAATCCCTTCAAACAGTGCTTTTGCAGGACCTGACAAGTCACCAAATAAGAACCAGACCACTGCTCCTATTACAAAGCTAGTAGTGATTGCGATGTAGACCCCATACATCGAATATGATAAAAGGCGTTTCCTTCCGGTTCTTCTTAAATACGCTAAAATAATGGAGATTATTAACGCAGCTTCCAATGCTTCCCTAAAGGCTAACAAGAACTGCCCAATCACTTCAATCCCTCGAATTCATCATGCATACGTGCCTTTAAGACTCTTGGCAATTGTGTATAAAGCAGTTTTCAATTCTCACAAGACCGATTATGCAAGGAACTGTATCTCACACGTCATTAGTTGCTGATTACGACTCCGAGATCTGTTAGATCGATGGTCAGGTTGTCGGTGCTGACTGCTTTGGGTAGTTGTGGTGGAGGGTAATCTGGGCATCCACCGCTGATGCCGTTGAATGTTTCAAGATCCCATTTCGTGGAACACACGTCACATACCAAGTGCTTTCCGTTCTCAATATGCATGCTGAAGCCGTTGCAGGGTTCGCAGGTTCTTATTCCAGTCTTGATCCCGCCTGAGGGTGTGAAGATTACTATGAGGGGTAGGTACTCTCCGTTCCTGTAAGTGCTTAATGGGATAGTACGACCCTTGTATGAGATTGAGGATCTCGGGGTTGCGAGTCTGGCGTCTGCAAAAACGATTGTGTTCTCTTTGAGAAAACTGAGCGGTAGCTGGACTTTTGTGCCGTCTTCCTTCGTCACGAGGTTAGTGTAGAATACGCCTGTTGCGAAATTCGGATAATCGGTTGGAAGCGGTGTCTGCGGGTCCTCCGGATTCTCGATGTCTGGTTGCCCAGGCAGAAACTGTATCGCTGCTACTGAGGCGACTACGCCGACTAGAATCAGTGTAGCTAATGCTTTAATCCAACCAGGCACTCCCTTCTTTACTCGGTATTGGGGTCGCGGTGCAGATTGATGTCTATTACTCTTTGAACGCTTCTTTTTCCGCTTGACTATCGTTATCACCTCCTTTAATGATGGCTTTCGGCTGGTCATCAACCACTTTTCCGTCTGTCATTCGCAGAATTCTACTGGCACGACAGGCAATGTTCGAATCGTGAGTTACCATGATCAGGGTGAAGCCGTTACTCTTGCTGAGAGTCTGTAGAAGATGAATGATTTGACATCCTGTCTCCTGATCCAAGTTACCGGTTGGTTCGTCTGCCAATAGAATGCTGGGGTAGTTTACAATTCCTCGGGCAATGCAAACTCGTTGTTGTTCTCCTCCACTCAACTCGGAAGGTTTGTGAAAGGCTCGTTCTGCAAGCCCTACTTCTTGGATGACGGCTTCAGCCATATCAAAGTGCTTGGTTCTTGGAACTCCCGAGAGGTAGAGCGGAAGCATCACGTTTTCAATCGCTGTCAGATAGGGAACCAACTCGAAGGATTGAAAAATGAAGCCCACGTTTTCTCTCCTAAATCTCGCTCTCGCCCGCTGGCTCATCTCGTAGATTGAGGTCCCATTTATGGTCACTTCGCCCATCGTTGGCGTCAACAGAGCGCCTATTATGTACAGTGCAGTTGATTTTCCGCTCCCACTTGGTCCCATCAGGGCTAGAAACTCATCTTCGTCAATGTGGATGTTCAGATCGTTTAGAGCATAGACTTGAGTGTCACCCATTTCGTAGGTCTTACTAACATTTTTCAGCGTGATCATTTCATCACAGGGTTCTTAGTGCTCGCACGGGATCAATTTTGGAGGCTCGCCATGCGGGGTATAGGCTAGCGCCAACGCATACTGCTACCGACAGCGCTAAACATACTGGAAGAGCATAAAAGGGCAGGGCTGCAAGGTGAATAGTCACGTTCATGAATAGTGGACCGATAATTGTCGATAAAGCCAAACCAAGAATGGAACCGATTAAACCTCCAATAGTTCCGAGGAGCAGGGATTCTAAAATGAAGATCCTAAAGAGGTGAAGGTCGTCTGCGCCTAATGACATAAGAATGCCAATTTCTCTGATCCGCTCGTGTACCGAGGCTAACATTGTGTTAATTATGCCTGCGCACCCAGCAACGAGAATGATGGAGCTCAATAACAGGGAGAAATTCGCTGTTTCTTCGAGGGCGCTTATTCTGGTTTCAACTGCCTGCTTTATCGGGGTCGCTTTGACGCCGTGAACCGCGTCCATGATCTGTTGCGACATGACTTCAACTGGACAAGTGTTACAGAGTGCGCTTATGTCTATAACGCTGAGGACGCCGGAAAGGTTGAGAAGTTCTTGGGCTGTATGTAACGGGAGAAAAAATGAGTAATCGTCGATGGACCCAGTTTCACCGAGGAGTCCTTTAATGATGAATGTGAATCCGTTGACTTCGATAGTGGATCCTAGTTGGAGCTCAAACCCCTGCTTGACTTCGGACCCGACGAGGGCTTCACGGCTATCATTTTGCGGTAGGGAACCTTGGATGCTCCACCATTTCTTTGATTCCGCTTCTTGTTCTGAGATCATGCCAACTACGAAAAGGCTGCTATTCTGATAATCAACTTGACCGTAGATTTTCGGGGAAACAATTCTGAGATTAGCGTTGTTTGGGATGCCATATATCTTCTGGACCGTGCTCTCAGGGATCCGTACATCTCCAACAATTACGTTTCCATAAGGGACACTGATGGATTCTGATTTCGGAGTAACGACGATGTTTGGTCCGTATTTCTCTATCTCTTCGCCTATTTGGAGTTGTAGAGAACTACTGACGGTGAATGTTGACATAATGAGCGCGATTGCCAGCATTAACCCTGTGGAGCTCATGATCAGCCTAGTTTTTTTACGGGAAAAATTTTTTAGCACTAGCGTAAACGCTTTGACTTTGATCAACCTCCAGTCATCGATTGTATACGTTTAATTCTTTGTATGAATGAGGCATGAGGCGGCTCTGATGAACACGAATAAGACAATGTAAACTATCGCGTGCACTTACCGGTTCCTCGCCTCAGTCCAATGAGGACTCTCACGAATTACACCCTTTAAGGACCGTCGGACAAATCCTGAACTAGATTAGTACGAACTCTGAACAATATCAGTACAATTCTCAAATCGAGAATTCACGAATCTCTTCTATGTCTGTAACCAGGATGAGGTATTTCCAGCGAAACTAGAGACATCACCCGACATCATCCTGCACCCTCCCTTTTTCGCGGATAAAAAACGTGTGCGCATGTAGCTACCGTTTCTCTAATTCGTCG
>CP070765.1:1456685-1478005 GCA_020345645.1 Candidatus Bathyarchaeota archaeon
TGAGTGAGGATTGCTTGATCGATGTTTCTCTGTTGCTTAAGCGAGAGGACGTGTCTAGCTATCTGGGAACAATGGTAGACGAGTCGGCTTAAGTCTCGAGCCATCAGGGCGAAGGTTACACATTCCTGACAGCTTCGAACACCTATCTCTCTAGCAATTGTTCTGCTGGAGCTAGCCAGAGCAACCTGCCTTATAGTTAGGCGGTAATGGCGGAGTGCTTCTCCTCTACGTTCAATGACTTCTCTTGCGAGGGGAAAGTTCCAGTTTGTTAACGATGCTACTGCGTCGCGTTGGAGATCGGTGGAGAAAGTTGAGGTCCGGTTCAGAAGAGACTCCAAGCGGAATGCACTGGGATCTATCAGGACTTGAAAGCTGATTCGATTCGATCGTTCATCCGAAACTTCGACCCCAGGTAGGGAGAGGCGAAGCAGTTTGATTCGTCTCTTTGTCTCGGCGGTAATGATGTCCTTTGACACGACATCGATCTGTCCAGCTCCTTGAATGTAGTAGGTAGCTACCTTGTATTCAACAGCCTTTAAGTCAGGGAGTTCTTCAAGGGAAATTGTCGCAGTAGGCGTGTAGCCCTGCAATGGGGTGATGGGGCGAAGGCTGAGGGATCCATCTTCCTCTTCAGTGATCACAATTTGATGGCTGCTCTGTAATCCCTTCTTCTCCACCCATTTCTTCGGAATTGAAAGCGTGAAACTCCCTCCCTTGATCTTCTGAAGCTTCCTGATCTCCAACGAAGAATCCACCGTCCTCTCCTATGGAGTTATATAAACTATATAAATTAATACTTGGGAATATTAGTTTCCGGAATAATTAAATCAACGCCTTCTCATAACCGTACTTCGATGAAGCCCCCGAGGTCCCAAGTTCACATCAAACTCTTCGCAATGTTCAAGGAAACTGCAGGGCAGAAAGAAATTATCCACCCAATCAAACCTGACACTGCTCTCAGAACCCTCTTAGAATCGTTGGCAGTGAAGTATGGTGGCGACTTTAATGAAACCATCGACCACGAGACGGGGCAGGTCGATGTTAACACTCTCGTGATGCTGAATGGGAGGACCATCCGAAACCTTGGAACAAAGTTAAAGGATAATGATTTACTTGTAATAACAGTTCCAGCAGCAGGAGGCTGAAACATGAGTGAGGTTAGATGCTTAAATTGTCTCAAGAGGTTCACGGTCCATTCTCAAGTTAAGGAAGCTTCATGTCCACACTGCAAAACTAAGTATCGCATATCGTGGCCGACTCCGAACCAAGCCAAGGTTAGAGGTCTTGCCTGAATACTAAAGGTGACAGCACTGTGTGGAATAGGAAAATCGCCATCGTAGACTTATCCGCCAAAACCGTTACAGCGAAGCCGATTCCACGCGAGATCCGAAAAAAATACCTCGGCGGAAGAGGTCTCAACATGTACCTCCTCTACAATCACCTACAGCCCAACGTAGACCCCTTGGGTCCAGAGAACCTCTTACTCGTCGGAAGCGGGCTTCTGGCAGGGATTCCCTGCTTAGGATCTGGGCGATGCGATATCGCTGCGAAGTCTCCTCTAACAGGGGCGGTTGGCGATTCCAACATCGGTGGCTTCTTTGCACCGGAACTGAGGCTTGCAGGCTACGACCATGTAGCGATCACAGGAAAAGCCGACAGCCCCAGCTACCTTCTCTTAAAAGATGGTGCCATCGAGATTAAGGATGCGTCGCACCTTTGGGGAAAGGACACCTTTGACACGCAGGAGGCTCTCCGACGCGATGAACACGATGAGAAACTTGTTTCCCTCGTCATCGGCGTCGCTGGCGAAAACCTCGTCCGATACGCAAACGTGCGCACCGGAATGAAGAACGCGGCTGGCCGAACCGGAATGGGGTGCGTCATGGGCTCCAAGAACTTGAAAGCGATCGCTGCCCGTGGAACAACCCCGATAGAATTCGCTGACCCAGATAATCTACTCCGCTACTGCCGAGAGATGAACGAGATGATCACGAGCACTCGCTGGGCAAAGGCTCAATCGCGGTGGGGAACCATGATCATCTATAGCAACACCAACACAACTGGCTTGATCCGAACTAGGAACTTCCAGCTGAACCGACTGGTCGACGGAGAAGACCTTGAACCTGAGAACATCGACCGATACTCGATAGGCACCTCCGGATGCTTTGGGTGTGCAGTCCACTGTCGACATCGCTATGTCCTAAAGGAAGGACCATACGCTCCACTCTACGGCGAAGGTCCTGAATACACATCGTTGGGTGCTTTTGGCACCATGCTTGATTGCCGAAAGATGGAGACGATCCTCGTTGCCAATCATCTGGTCAACAAATATGGCTTAGACACGTTGGAAACAGGTGGTTTGATCGCGTGGGCGATGGAGCTGTACGAGAAGGGTCTAATCAACGAGGAATCCACCGATGGTCTCCAGCTGAAATGGGGCAATGAAGACGTAGTCTTCGACCTGATCCGTAAGATCGCCTACCGAGAAGGATTCGGTGACACGCTAGCTGACGGGTTCAAGCCAGCCATCGCCAAGGTCGGTACAGACTCCGAATACTATGCCATCCACGTGAAAGGGATGAGCAACCTCCACTCAGATGAACGTCCTACACCAAGCTTCGCCTTAGGAATCGCAACGTCAACCAGAGGTGCTGATCATCTGAGAAGCCGTCCTGCAATCGACATGTATGGACTTCCGGAAAACATGTTGAAGGAGATCTACGGGGGCTCCGTCGCCACCGATTACAGTTCATACGATGGAAAAAGCAGAATGGTTTGGTGGCAGGAACGTCTCTACGCTGTCACAGACGCTCTAGGAGTATGTAAGTTTCAAACCGTCTTCTGTGCTGTCCACGCCCCTAAATGGAGAGAGTTCTCGACCCTCATCAACCTAGCCACGGGAATGACGATCACAGAAGACGAATTGATGAGGGTCGGTGAACGAATCTACACCCTTGAACGTCTCTTCAACCTGCGCGAAGGCTTCTCAAGGCAAGATGACAGCTTACCTGACCGCTACTTCACTGAACCGACTCCGATCGGGCTTCCGGTGGCGAAAGGCAAGAAGATCGACCGAGAGAAGTTTGACGCCATGTTAACCGAGTACTACGATCTGCACGGATGGAATCTGCAGGGCGTGCCGAAATCGGAGACTTTGAAGGACCTCAACCTCTCTAAGGAGCCATCAAAGCTGTTTTGAGGTGATGGAAATGCAGAGAATCTTAGTCGTCGATCCTGAAAGGTGCACTGGGTGCAGACTCTGTGAAGCTGCTTGCTCCTTATTCAAGGAGAAGAAATGCGCTCCTGAACATGCCAGAGTTCAAGTCACGAAATGGGAGAATCAGGGAATCTACATTCCGATTGTCTGCCAGCAATGCGAAACCCCAATCTGCGAGGTTGTCTGTCCGATGCACGCTATAAAAAGGGACTCGAACACCAACGCCATCGTAATCGACGAAAACACCTGCGTCGGATGCCGATTATGTGCCCAGTTCTGCCCTATTGGAGGGATAAGCATCGACGAGAATGCCAGCAGGCTCATCAAGTGCGATCTATGCAGTGGAGACCCTGTCTGCGTAGAGTTCTGTCAGCCCGAAGCACTAAAACACATTGAACCTCTGAAATTAGGCACCATGAAGAAGAGAACTGCTGCGGAAAAATACTCGGAATACCTCAGGAAAACCTTAGACACTCACTGACCATCTTAGTCATTCTTAAGCAGTGCGTTTTCCACTACTTCACCGAGATCAAGAACTTTTATCGGAACTCTTGATCTCAGGGCAGCAAATCGGAGATTCAATTGACAGATTGGACATCCGGTCACGAGGCTGTTGACTTTCAAGGGTGCTGCGTCTGCTTTGAGACGGTCGATTCCAGTCTGCAGGCTGACTTTGTTATTTATCGTCCAGAGCCCCCCTCCTCCGCCGCAACACCTAGCTCGGGTTCTATTCAGTTGCATCTCAACGAGACGGAGTCCTGGTATCCTCTTTAGTACTTCGCGGGGATCTTCGTACACCCTCGCGTGACGGCCTAATGAACAAGGATCGTGGTAGGTGACTCTTTTGCCCCCTGCATTCCCCAGATGCAGTAGCCCGTCTCGCAGTAGGTTTCGTAGGTACTGGGATGTATGGAACACGTCGAATGGGGTATCAATGTTCAGGATCTTGGGGAAGAGCTTGGTGAAGGTGTAGTAGCATCCGGAGCAAGATGTGATTAATGTGTCAGCCCCTGAGGCTTCTACCTTCTCGATTAGCTGTTCTGCGTTCGCCTTCGCCTTCTCCCATAACCCTGTGGCTAATAGGAGGTATCCGCAACAACCCTCTTTTTCACCTAGTGTAGTGAAGTCCACTCCCCCATAGTTTAAGATGCGAGTAATGGCTCTCGGCGTGTTTTCAGTGCGGGTAGCAACAGTGCACCCAATCCAGTACAGGACGCGTGCTTTTGTCCGCTGCCGGCGTGTGTACAATTCAGGGGTCTGCTTCATCCACCTCAAGCGGTTCGTTGGAGGTGTGCCGGAGGGGTCTCCGACCCGTGTAATGTTTCCGGCTGCTGCTTCAATACTTGAAGGCGTTAGACCCTGTAATGCAAGGCGATGGCGTACTGCTCGAATAGCATCATGCGTTTCTGACGCAGGGAGACAATTCGCGAAGCAGAGTCCGCATAGACTGCAATTGAAGATTACATCAGTAGCTTTCTGAGATATCGGGAGCGTGTTTCCTGTCACCGCACGGGTTACCATGATTCTTCCTTTTGCAGACCACGTTTCAATCCCGTTAAAGGAAGGAGCGACAGTGCAGTAACTGCTACATGTATTGCATTCCGCGCACTTCGAAGCTGGTCGACTGTCCAGTTTCAAACACAACGCGAGAGCATGGTTCAGTACTCCTCCCGTAGTTACTTGGGACATAAGGCTCATCATGTGTGCCATCGGTTCTGCAACCGGATCGAGCTGAGGTTGCGGTCTGTCATCCACAATTACAATTGGCGGTCTGCCAATTACTTGGTCTACTGCCTCTATTTGAGTAACGAGGATTCCTTCTTTGCGACAGGTTCTCATAATTTCCTGAGTCTGTGTTTGGGATCCGGTTCTTACCACTGCTTGAACATTGAGGGTTGGCTGGATGCTGTTGAGTTTGTGGCGGGAGTAAACGAAGGTGTCCTCAACGTCGGTTAAGACATTCGATGATCCCGCAATCTGCTTGAATGAATCAACCACTTCTGCTGGCAGGGTCAAGGTGAGCAACTAGCAGAGTGGTCGTTTTCTAGGGTTTTCGGAGTTCGTAGATTACTCTGCCGCCTGCGAGCTCCATTGGGATAAGTTTTAGACTCATGCCGCTTTTGACTTCGTCTTCCGTAATGTCTTTGCTTAGCGGAGCGAGGACCGTTGGGCCTTCGTCAAACTGGGCGACTGCTAGCATGTATGGGACTTCGTATCGGAAGCTAGCTGGGGCAAAGAATAGGGTTGAATACGTTAGTAGTCTGCAGTTGCCTGTAAGTTCAACCCACTCAATGTTTCCCTTCAGGCAGGTGCAGTCAGCTCGTGGTGGGAAGTACAGTTTTCCACACGTCTTGCACCGGGTGCCCATGATTTTCCCTGCTTCGAGGTCTTGTTCGAATTTCTGCAGCTTAGTCTCAGATACGTAGCTTACTTTTCCAAACTTTCCAAAGCTCATTCTCTTCCACCTCAAGCCTTGAGGATTGTAACTGCACAATACATTCCGATGCCGCCGAGGTTGTGGGCTAACCCGATTTTAGCGTCCTTCACCTGTGTTTCCCCGGCTTCGCCTCGGAGTTGTTTGACTAGGGTCCGAATCTGGGAAGCGCCTGTGGCGCCGACTGGGTGTCCTTTCGCCAGTAGTCCACCGTCGATGTTGACCGGGATCTTACCCCCGAGGTAAGTGTGTCCGTCTGCCGCGAAGGATCCACCTTTCCCTCGTTCACAGAACCCTAAGTCTTCGTAGTTGATGATCTCGGTGATTGTGAAGCAGTCGTGGACTTCAGCCAGATCGATGTCTGACGGCGTCACTCCCGCCATGTGGTACGCTTCCTTTGCGGCTTTCGCGGTGCAGGTGAAGGAGTTAAGTGCCGTGTCTCGGCTTGTCAGGGTCATTGGGCTTGAGGCGAGTCCTAGTCCAGCTACCCAGACAGGGTTATCTGTAACCTTTCGAGCGAATTCTTCCTTCGCTAGAATAAGGCATGCGGCTCCATCGGAGTTGGAGCAGCAGTCATACCGTTTCAGTGGGCTAGCGATCATTCTGGAGTTGAGAACCTCGTCTAAGGTGATCTCTTTCTGAAACATTGCTTTCGGGTTCTTTGTGGCGTAATAGTGATTCTTCACGGCGACTTTCGCCAATTGCTCAGGTGTGGTGCCGTAAGTCTGCATGTGGGCTCGTGCGTATAGAGCAAAGTACCCTGGCATCGTGGTGCCGAAAGGCGATTCCCACATGACGTCTCCCGACCTCCCCATCACCTCTTGGACTTCGGCGGAACTCAACTCAGTCATCTTCTGGAAGCCGACGACGGCAACGACGTCGTGGAGCCCTGAGCTGATGAACGACCAGCCGATTCGCAGACCGACACCGCTGGAAGCGCATACTGCTTCAACGTTGAAGGTGGGTTGCGGATTCAAACCCAGATACTCGGCTATCACACCAGCCGGGGTTCGCTGTTTATCGTAATGGGTCGCTGAGCATATGATGGAGGCTTGAATATCGTCGACGGAAATCTGGGCGTCGTCCACTGCTTCTTTGAAAGCTTCGAAGGCGATTTCCTTGATTGACGCGTCAGGTCGCCCGCCAAATTTCGTCTGGCCAACTCCAATAACTGCAACTTTACTCATGTGAATTCACGCCTCAGACTACGAGGTCGGGGTTTTAATGTATTTCTCTGAAGGACCTTTGAAGTAGGCTATTACATTTTCTGCGAAGAGTTGGCAGGTTTCCTTCATCATACTCGGTCGAACGAAGAAAGGTGTGATGAAGTGGCGGACGCCGACCTCCACGTATTTCTCGAGTTTTTCAACGACGGTATCGGGATCGCCGAATATGATCGGTGACTTGTCTACGACTTCGTCCGGGATCTCCTGTGCTGTTTCCAAGAGCTTCTTGGAGACCGCCGGGTTGAAGACGAGGTTCGATGTCATGTCGAATTCCTTCGTTGGAACGGGGTACCCGAGTCTCTCAATGATCCGGGGCCGTGAGAGCAGGTACAGTTTCGCGGGCAGCAGTATGAGTTTTCTCGCGGTATCGTAGTCTTTGTGGATCACTACGTAGATGAATAGGGCGGGTTCGATTTCAGGCGGGTTTTCTCCTCCCATGCCGTCCCAGAATCTGCCTTTCCGGCGTGCTTCGTCAAGGACGTAAGTCAGCTTCTCTTTGTACTCATCAGGCTGCATTGAAGCCGGGACCCATCCATCGCCGTAGGTTGCCGCCATTCTCATTGTCCGCGGGGAGTTCCCAGCGATGAACAGGGGCACATGCGGTTTCTGAAATGGTCTCGGTTGGAGGAAAGCTTCTTCTAGCTTGTAGAAGCGACCGCTGTGGTTGACAACGTCCTCAGTCCACAGCCGCTTGATGATCTCGATTGCTTCCCATGTACGGGAAACCGGTTTATCCCACTGGATTCCGTACGGGTTCAGGTTCATTGCTTCGCCGACTCCGATGCCGAGAACGGCACGTCCTCTCGAGATGATGTCACACGTCGTAGCCATTTGAGCTAGAACAGCTGGGTGATGGCGGTATGTGTCACTGACGCAGGTGCCGAGAATTAGGTGCTTCGTCTGCATGGCAACTCCAGAGAGCACATTCCAGGCTTCAAGGGAATCCCATCTGCGGATTCCGAAGCCAACGGTGTGGTCAGGCATCCAGAATGAATCGAAACCCTGGGCTTCCACGTACTGAGCGAGGTCGCTTATCGTCTGCCAGGGATAAGGTGCACTTTCGTAGCCGAACTTAATTTGGTCATCGCGTCCTCTTTTCATTGGATTCCGCCTGTCTCTTCACGACAAGTTAAAGTTTGAGAAGTTTTTTAGCCCACTCGGGATACCATCGATAGGCTTCGGAAGGTTTCGCTTTCTTCAAGCCTTTGAATGAAGCTTTTCCATGAGTAATTCGTCCCTTTCTATCGCGCAAAAGATGGACGAGTCCTTTAGTCTCAAGCACGGCGAGAACGCTAACCAGCTTTTCCTCAGCTGTGGTCTGGAGAAGCCCCACCATATCTCCCTTCGTCATGTGGAGACCTGGGTTGACTATATAGTCGTCAGCCATCATCTGAAGAACCGACTTCTCCGTAACTTCGGCGATCTTCGAACGAGTGGTGGATGAGATCGGCACATTCAGTGTCTCATGGATCTTTCGATACGGCATCGTCAGGTCCTCGCTCATCACGCGGAGACCCTGCCTGAACAGAACCATCCTCATCACTTCACTGGTTCCTGCTCCTAATTGGTTGACTTTGGCGTCGCGCATGAACGCTTCAACTGGGTAGAATTGGGTCCAGCCATCTCCGCCCATAACCTGCATGGCGTCAATCATCTGTCGTTCATAGGCTTCGGACGCGTAGAGTTTCGCGTTAGTAGCAGCCATCACCGCATCCGCCTTCATGTCCATCAGGTGGGCGGCATGGTAGACTAACAGCCGAGCTGTCGCCAATCGTGCAAACATGTCCGCGATCTTGAACTGATTGATCTCTGAGTCAATCGTAGGCTGGTTAAACTGGATCCTTCGCTGGGAGTGACCGACTGCATACCGGATGCCTTCGCGCATCGGTCCCAGCATCCCTGCAGCGAAGAGATTCCGTTCGAAATTCAATCCGTCGACGAGAACCTTCCATCCGTCACCTTCTTCGCCTAGGAGCGAGATCTTCGGAATTTTAGCATCGTTGAAGTCTAGGTATCCGTTTGGGAGCCCAATCCATCCGCCTAACTCGTTAATTCGCTCCAACGTGAAACCCGGCGTATCACGTTCAACGATGAAAGCACTTAGATGTCTGTACTTCCGTCGGTCTTCAGGGCTGTCACTAGTCCTCGCGTAAAGGCAGTAGATGTCCGCCAACCCCGCGTTTGTGATGAATCGCTTCTTGCCATTCAGGATATAATCGTCTCCGTCTTTTCTGGCAGTCGTCTCAATACTGGCTGCGTCGGAGCCTACACCGGGCTCTGTTATACAAATACCTCCCAATTTGCCCTTTGCGATCTGAGGGAGCCATCGCTGTTTTTGTTCCGCGTTACCGAACTTAATTAGCTGCTCGACGCCCCCAAACATGGTCACTGAGTACGCAGCGGTTAAGGCTGCACAGATGCGGCTGAGTTCTTCAGCGATGATGCAGCAACCTGTTACTCCGAGGTTCTTTCCCCCATACTCCTTCGGGATAGGAGCCCCAAACCAACCTTTCTCAGCTACTTGAGCCAAGAGGTCGGAGGGAAATTCTCGAGTCCAGATCACCTGCTCGCCCATTGCAAGGTTTGCGTCCGCGAACGCTTTGACCTGATCAGCTAGTTCCTTCTGCTCCTCAGTCAACCAGGGCAGTTTTTCAATCATCATTACCACCATTTTGGAGTACTAGAATCAAGCATCACGGCACTTAAAACTTGCTGATTGTTGAAAACAGGCTCAAACCGATTGATATCCATGGGGTAATGCGGTCTTTTCAAGAGCCTAGACTCTTCCGAACTTGAAGGTAAAGGTATACATCTTCGAAGAGAACACTGTTTCCTTTGATCTTGTCTAATAGATGTGAGACGTCTTGGGTGCTTGGCTTCCTGGTTGTGAGGAATGCTTCTAAGGCTTCTCGCTCCTGTTTTGTGAAGATGAATGCCCGCATGCTTCGATCCTTAGTAGCGTTGTAGAAAAACCTTCCTGCGAATGGATGAGCACCTTAAACTATCGGTTGCGTTAAGCAGTTACGCTGTAAGGATGGTGAATAGACTCGTATTCAGAAGCAAGAGAATTCCTTGAATGATGCAAGTTAGTCCGAGGACGATCGACACAGGTTTTGATGCTAGAATCATCCCGACGAGTCTTAGCAGGTCTTCAGCGAATTTGAAGAACACGTAGACCATTAGGGCAGGGATGATGAACACACCGAAATATATCCAGGTTGACGAGATGCCGAAGACAGCTTCTGGTAGTGGGTAGAAAATGAACACTAAGCTTACACAGAGAGCCCCGACCAGCAAGCCAAACAGGGCAGCCCAAGGTATGTCTTTCAGCGGCCTAAGCACTAACGCGAGTCCGGTCACAATTAGCAAGTATATTGTACCTGAATCGTATGCCTGACTGATCGATGCGTTAATTCCTGTGATTAAGAGTAATGCGCCGATAAAGAACCCGAATAGCGACAGGATTTTCACTGTCAAGCTAGCAGGTGTCCCAATAATCGGTGTAGGCTTGACAAGCTTCTCTAATAACCAGGATGCGGCAGCGATCCCACCGACGATCAAGAGGTGGGGCGTGAACTCTACGAGTCCTGATAAAACCATCTGTATCCCACAGGCTTCTCTATTAGGGGCTACTTTTTTTATCCTTTCCCCTCAGAATTCAAGGATTGTTAATTCTCCAAGTGACCTAACGCCGCTACTGCGAAAAAAATAATAGATTCTTTATCCACTCTCTTATTGGGAGAAGTATGAGAAGAGTTGCTATCGTAATATCTCTACTGCTTTCCCCGGATCGGTTGCCGATAAGACTGACCAGACTCTTTGCACTGAAATAACTTCTTAGCCTTCGACGATTGCGATTGGGCACGTTCGCTCCAGTTCTTAGAGGACAGAATTGTTGCGTCAGAGCGTGCGGATCTTTTCGGCTGCATGGGATCTTACGAACGGTTGCTGTCTCTTCGATTTAATGAGTGTCGTGGATTTCGATTACTGTAGCTAACACGTAGGTTTCTTTGGTCCAGATGTTTATCCAATAGTCCAAGTCCGTGCTGATCCCTTGGATGTTTGACTGTCCTCCTTCAACAGTGAAACGTGCGACTATGATGGTATCAGGTCTAAAGCGGAAATTCCACTTGTTATCATAACTTTCGATGATGCCGCCTATCCACATCTCAGTCTGATTCTGACGTAGGTCTTGAAGCGTGTTCCATGTTTCATCATCAGTTGACTCGACGGCTATGATGTCTCCATTCGAGTCCCTGATGACAGCCCACCTATCTGAATCGTGCTTGGTCTTACTCAAATACTCTGAATCGGCGGTACGAGTCCAAAGTGAGTAGCCAACAGCGACAACTATCAGACCGATAACCCCAACAATCCAAACGTAGGATTTTATCACGTCAATCTCTTCCTACTATCGATTTCTGAGAACCTGCTATAAAATCCGTTAAAGGATGCATAGTGAAGAAAAAAAGGGGGATGAGGCATGTACCTCGCCTTTTCTGATGGGCATTCAGTCTCAGTAAAGGCGAGGATGTTTCTGCCTCTCTGCAATAGCCATCGCTTTACAGCATTCTGCCTTTAGTATCGCCCTCCCAGACTCTTCTCGTGAAGAATGGTAACTGTCGGCAAGCGTCCTTTCTCGGGCACTTCCTTTCTGACCGACGATGGTGTCTTGAAAAGCCAAGTCTCCACTGTACGCACGAAGAAACACACCCTTGAACCGCGCTAGGATCGAAGTGCTTCGAATTTTTCCTTTTACGCCTTCCATCCAGATCTCCACTAGAGAATAGAGTGCCGTCGTCTATAATTAGATAACTGAACATTAATCAAATCTTAGCCAAAAACCATATTAAGATTTGAAGATTATTCAAAAACTATGAAAAACATTAAGCCCAAACTAATAGCGTTATTCAAAGAAGGTTACTGTACACCTCAGATTGCCCGAATCGCTCGTGAGATAAATGAACCCTCCGCAACCATCCATTACAACATCAAGAAGATGGAAAAAGAGGATGCCATTCGCACCTACAAAGCTGTCTTTGACTACAAGAAGATCGGTGAAGGGTTCTGTGTTTACATCCTTCTCAAGTTGACTGCAGAGGCAGGGGCTAATCCGGATATGATTGCCAACGAATTAGCCAGAAATAAAGCGATTGAAAGCGTTGACCTCCTTGCGGGCGAAATGGATGTAATTATGAAGGTTCGGGCCAAGGATCAAGACGAGTTCTACGAGTTACTACGTAGTCTTCTTGCTCGGAAGGAGATCGAGAGGAGTACATCTATGATATCACTACGACAAGTAAAATCCGAGTTCGTCTTGCTGTAGGACCATCGCTCCTTAGCGTCTTCAACCAAAGTATGGGACTAAGCCAATTCCACCAGTCTACATGTGCGAAGTTCTATGGTGGACTATCTGCCAAACCTTTATTTTTCGAGCATTCTATCTAACACGACAGCTTAGAATTGGAGGCGGACCAGAATTGCCCGAAGCAGACCAGACACGCAAGCAAAGTAAGCTTGAAGCAGCGCAGAAACAATGGGAAGACACCACAGTTCCCAGCTGGCTAGTGCGCCATCCAGAACGACAGGACGCTTTTGAAACGACATCAGCCTTCTCCATAAAACGAATCTACTCCGCCTTGGACACTGCACGCCTTGACGAAGCAAAGGACCTAGGGTTTCCCGGCGAATACCCTTTCACCCGAGGCGTCCATGCGACCATGTACCGAGGTCGCCTCTGGACTATGCGCCAGTTCAGTGGCTTTGGTTCAGCAGAGCAGACCAATCAACGGTTCAAGTACCTTCTGAGCGAAGGTGAAACTGGACTCAGCATCGCCTTCGACTACCCCACGATTACCGGCTACGACTCAGACCACGACTTTTCCGAAGGTGAAGTCGGTCGATGCGGAGTTGCGATCTCGTCTCTGCGAGACTTTGAAATCCTCTTTGATGGCATCCCCCTTGACAAAGTCACTACCAGCATGACTATCAACGGTCCAGCGGCTGTGCTACTGGCAATGTACGTTGCATTGGGAGAAAAACAGCAAGTTCCGCTAGGGAAGCTTGGAGGGACGACTCAGAATGACCTGCTGAAGGAGTTCTTCGCACAGAAGCTCTGCATTTTCCCACCAAGACCATCTGTCAAACTGGTCATCGACATTGTTGAGTACTGTACTCAGCATCTACCGCGATGGAACCCTATCAGCATCAGCGGATACCACATCCGTGAAGCTGGATCCAACGCTGTTCAAGAACTCGCCTTCACAATATATGACGGAATAGCCTACGTTGAATCCGCCCTAGCGCGAGGTCTCAAAGTCGACGAATTCGCTCCGCGATTAAGCTTCTTCTTCGCCAGCCATAACGATCTTTTTGAGGAGATTGCCAAGTTTCGAGCAGCCCGTAGGCTGTGGGCGAGACTAATGAAGGAACGGTTCCATGCTCAGAAGAAACGTTCAATGTGGATGCGGATGCATGTCCAGACATCTGGATGCACCTTAACCGCCTGTCAACCCCTTAACAATATAATTCGCGTCACAATTCAGTCTCTAGCTGCAATTCTAGGTGGAACCCAGAGCCTTCACACAAACAGTTACGATGAAGCCCTGTGTCTTCCAAGCGAAGACGCTGTCAGAGTTGCCCTGCGAATTCAGCAGATCCTAGCACATGAAAGCGGCGTAGCGAATACAATCGATCCTGCAGGAGGCAGCTACTTCTTAGAGACGTTGACAACCCAGATGGAAGAAAAAGCCATAGACTACATCGATAAAATCGACGACATGGGAGGAGTCTACGAGGCAATTGAACGTGGCTTCTTCCAGAAAGAGATTGCGGACAGTGCCTTCAACTATCAACAGGCGATCGATATGAAGAAACGAACTCTAGTCGGCGTAAACGAATACTTCATTGAGGAACCTGAGTGTCCCATTGATCTGTTGCGCATCGACCCGAAGATTGAAGAAGAGCAAATTGCACGACTCCGCAGACTCCGCCGTGAGCGAGATAACACTGAAGTCACGCGCATTCTTAACCATCTCCATGACGCCGCGGACAGGGATGTGAACCTGATGCCGATTATTATCAAAGCGGTAAAGGCTTATGCCACTCTGGGGGAAATATGTGACGTTCTCAGAAACGTGTACGGAGAGTATCAGGAGCTGATCGTAGTTTAATAAGGTGTTGAGCATGGAGAAAGCTAGAAAGATCCGCGTCCTCGTCGCCAAGCCTGGATTGGATAGCCACGACCGAGGGGCGAAGATCGTCGCCAGAGCCCTGCGGGATGCTGGCATGGAAGTCATCTACACAGGATTACGGCAGACG
The DNA here is from genome assembly GCA_020345645.1 of Candidatus Bathyarchaeota archaeon. Taxonomy (GTDB): domain Archaea; phylum Thermoproteota; class Bathyarchaeia; order Bathyarchaeales; family SOJC01; genus JAGLZJ01. The sequence continues at coordinate 1,470,883 of CP070765.1, forward strand.
CCTGAGCAGATAGTTGAGACCGCTCTGCAAGAAGACGTGAACGTGTTAGGCTTGAGCATCCTCTCAGGAGCTCATAACACCCTCTTTCCAAAGATCATGAAGTTGATGAAAGGAAAGGGACTCGAAGACATCGTGGTTTTTGCAGGCGGCATCATCCCCAAAGAAGATGTCCCAGGTCTCAGGAAGATCGGGATTCAGGAGATCTTCGGACCCGGTACCCGGACAGAGACCGTCGTCAACTTCGTCAAGGAGAACGTTGAGCGAATACGCAGCCGTTGATTTCTTGTGACCGCAGTTGAACCGCTTGTGGAGGGAGTGCTGAAGGGCGATAAACGGGCGATAGCGCGAGCTATAACGCTCGCGGAAGACGACGTAGCAGAAGCCCAAGCGATTGCGTCCCAAATTTTCCCACATGCGGGCAAAGCACGGATAATTGGAGTGACTGGACCCAGCGGCGCTGGAAAAAGCACCTTGGTTGAAAAGATCGTAAACGAGCTACGAAGGGAGGGAAAGACCGTTGGCGTAGTTGCAGTAGACCCGACGAGTCCGTTCTCGGGAGGAGCGTTTCTCGGTGACCGAATTCGGATGCAGAACCTCAGTACGGATGACGGCGTGTTCATTCGGAGTATGGCTACGCGAAATAATCCGGGTGGACTGGCAAGGGCTACAAGAGACGCGGTCCGCATCTTAGATGCCTCTGGAAAGGACGCTGTGATCGTTGAAACCGTAGGAGCCGGTCAATCGGAAGTCGCGATAATAAAGGTCGCTCAAACCATCGTTGTCGTCCTCGCTCCTGGGCTTGGCGACGAGATCCAAGCCATAAAAGCGGGAATGATGGAGATCGGGGACGTGTTCGTCGTCAATAAGGCTGATCGGGAGAACGCAGATCAAGCAGCAATGAACATCCAAGCTCTTCTCTCCCTCAGCGAAGCGAACGGTAGCTGGAAACCACCAATCGTGAAGACTGTCGCTATTACCGGAGAAGGCATCACCGAGCTTCTGAAGGAGATCGACAAGCATCAACTCCACATCAGCCAAGGAGAAGCTAACCTTCGACGTCGACGACTCGTGGAAGCAGAGCTTATGGAAGCCTTAAAGCAGCAAATAGCCAACCACGTGATAACCGAACTAAAGAACGATGGAAGCTTCGACTCCGCTCTCGAAGCAATCCTGGCAAGGCAAAAGGACCCCTCCACCACTGCAGAAGAACTCCTTCAATCATTTCTCACCACGAAGGGTTCCAAATCAAAGAGTTCGAATTGAGGTTTAAAAGTGGATAAAGGTCTTGTCCAGGTCTACACAGGCAACGGGAAAGGGAAGACGTCTGCAGCATTCGGATTAGCCCTGCGGGCGATCGGTCGCGGATTGAAAGTCCACGTCATTCAATTCATCAAAGGAGGCTTCGACTATGGAGAATCACACGTGGCTGACAAACTTGACAACCTGACTCTGAAAGCGTTTGGTCGAGGAAAATTCATAGTGACGAAACCTCCTCCCGAAGATGACCTGCGCCTAGCCAGCGAAGCGTTCGAGTTAGCTAAACGCGTTGTTACGTCCGCGAATTATGACGTCGTGATCCTCGACGAAATCAACGTTGCCATCGACCTCGGAATGTTAGATCTTCAAGACGTGATAAACCTCGTTCAGAACAAGCCAGATAGCGTTGAATTAGTGTTGACCGGGAGAAACGCACCCACGGCAATCATTGAAGTCGCTGACCTAGTCACAGAAATGAAAGAGGTCAAACACCCCTTCCAGCAAGGAATACCCCCAAGAAAAGGCATTGAATACTGATTACGTACAATAGGCGCGTAAGATCATGTGGAGTCAGGGCTCAATTCGAATCCAGGGAATATCCATTGGACCTGACACTATCGTCTTGTAGGCTTGGATAACTTCCTGTTCACTACGTAGTCCCTCCGCGATCATCACTCCACTTCGAAGAACACTCAGCCTAGCATCCTGTTTCCACGTGAAGCAAATTCCCAGTTGCGCCTTCACCTTGATGCGTGCGTCTTTCTTTGGCAGAAGGTTGACAAGCTTCTCAATCTGAAGATCCAGGTTTTCTTTAGGAGTAACGATGAAGACTCTTCGATTCTCTCGACCACAGCTCTCCTTCACAAGGGAACGTTCCAGTTTTTTGCTTTTTCCAGTCGGTTTGCTACCGCAGATTGGACAGCTCTCAACTCTGGCTAGGTGAATCTCCTCGAACTGCATTCGATTCACGTCACAATATAACAATAAACTGCTGAGGTTGGGCTTCGTCCCTAACAGGATCCTAACGGTTTCCGCGGCTTCAATGCTAGAAATGATTCCGAGGATAGACGGGTGGACTCCAATTGTGGCACAGGATGGTAGCTTTTCATCGTCGAGTTTCCCATAGAAGCACTCCAGACACGGAGTTTCCCTTGGAATGATTGTGGAAGCGTTCCCATACGTGGAAACGGCTGAACCGAACACGTAGGGTATCTTGCTTTTCACACACGCTCGGTTGAGGGCGTATCTGGTATCCATATTATCTAGGCCATCGACCACTACGTCTACTCCCTCAATCAGTTGCTCGGCATTGTCCTCGCTGACAGCGATTGGGCGAGGTTCTAAAGAGATGTAAGGATTAAGCCCTTTCAATCGCCGGCTAGCCGCTTCAACCTTGGGAACACCTATCTGATTGAAACTATAGAGGTGTTGCCGCTGCAGGTTGGATTCTTCCACGATGTCTCGGTCGACTAGCCTAAGGTGACCAATACCCATGGCAGCGAGTTGTGTAGCAGTTGTCGAACCTAATCCTCCAAGACCCACGATGCAGACACGTGATGCTTTCAACTGTCGCTGCCCCAATAATCCAATATCATCCAGCACGATCTGCCGTGAATAATACTTCAATTCGTCTTTGGACAAGTCTTCTTCAGCGATCAAACGTCGTAGGCGCGTTTCCATCTCCAACTCGTGGGCGTGTTCTTTGGGCGGTTCGGGTAGTGACTCCAGAAAGTTTTCAAGGACTTTCTTACGCGTCTTCGAGGTTCCCATCATTCTACTACTCCGGTTAGAACTATGTTGGATCTGCACTAGATCGACTAGTGTGTCTGCAGACCATTTCAAAAGCTTTTTCGGTGTCGAGAGTAACTAGTTTTTGGGTAGTTACTCTTAAATAGTTAGCTCGTTCTCGCGTAATCTGTCGTGGACTAAGATGGCTTTGTTCAATGCAAAAAATTCCGCTTTTATCGCAATCATGGCTGCTTTGGGAAATATTCTGGCAGTCCTCTCCATCAACGTCGCTCCAATCGCGAATGGAGTGGCAATGGATCTTTCTCACATCGCCACATTCATTGCAGCTGTCTTCGGGGGTCCTTGGATCGGAGCGATCGTTGGCTTCTCAGGAGCCATTTACCCTGGTTACTACTTTGGTTTTCTAAATCCTACCGGAACCCTGGGCTTTCTTTCGCTGGTGGGGATTCCTCTCGGGAAGGCGTTGACAGGTCTGATGGCTGGACTCTTATACAGAGGGTTAAAGATTAATGGGAGTTCCCGTCCTTCCTCTTACGCAGTTCCCGTGATTCTTTTATCGTACATTCCAGAGTGCTTGTTCACCATTGTCTATTTCCTCTATCTGGTTGTGCCCGTAGTCGGACAGGGGATGGCATTTATGCTGCCCATCATTCTGCCAAAGGCTTGGATAGAAATTATTATGATGAGTTTCTTGATGGGAGCCTTAGTTGGGAATGTAGGTTTCCGGGATTTCGTTGCGAGATATCTTTCGCCGAAGCCTTAGTTTATTGGATTCCAGACGCTGATTTTCTATCACTGGGGTCGTGTACTCAACAGAGTATTGATTTCTGCGAGGATTTCTTTTCGGTTTCCTTGAATTAGCTTGAAAAGTTCTTTGAATTCCTCTTCTTTCGGGTATCTCTGGTAAGCTCCATAGGTGCAGAACCCTAAGCCTTCAAGCATGTCGCCTACGATTACGCCATGTAAGAAGTCCTTCTTCGATTTCACGGAGATGAGGAACCTCGCTTTCATCATCCTGAAATATGTGGGGGGAAGGGTTTCTTTGATAATTTTATCGAGGGCTTTTTCCAGCGTTACCCTCAATTTCTTTTCCATGGGATCAACGGCGAGGGGTTGATTAATCGGATTAATCGAATTTCTCTCTGATAATCATCTTGCGGAATCGCTTGATGTGATCAGCGTCGGATTTCAGGCGTTTGAGTTCTTTAGCATCCATCTGGAGCTTGGCGACTTTTATCCGAATTTCTTCGAGTTTTCCCATTTCAGCTCAGACGTGCGATCGGCGTCTGGGCTAAAAGCGGTTATGAAACGAGAATATTGAGTGCAAATCCATGTGTCTAGCTGCGTGTTTGAGCTACTTCAATTCAGGTTTAGAGCTCGCTTCAGCACTGGGACGTTGGTTTCACCGACGTGGAAGATGCTTCCCGTTCGTATGTTGTTCACGATCAGTTCTGCTGGCGCGAATAGGTTGGGGTCGATTTGATAGAAGTCATAGTGGGCTTCCTTGAAGATTTCTTTGAATGGGCGACCATATTGTGCTGAGGATGACGATGGGGCTTTCAACAGTAGGCTGTTTAGCTGCTCGTCGTCCTCATAGTCAATAGTGTAGGCAGCTGTACCGCCGTATAGGATGACATCGTTGGTTTTTCCCATCGCTTCCGAGAACTTGGGGTGTGGTGGGGCGATCGGTGCCGTGCCCCATCCTTGGCGGAGTGTGCGGGGATCTATCCCGAGTTTGTGAAGCTTATGGATTCCGGTTTCGACGATTCTTCCTGAGATCTGGATTGATCCTGCGATGCTCGTGGTTGGCGTAAGGATGATGGTCAAGTTGGCGGGTTCAACTTGGCACTCAGTGCAGAAGTCCTGGATAAGGCTGGGTGGCGGGTGCTTGGCGGTTTCTAAGACAAGCACTGCGACGTCTGCGGTGTCTTTATACTGGATTTTCTCGTAGATGTCGCGGGGCTTCAGGGCCAGTGCACGGGCTGGACCTGAACCGATCGCGAAGAAATCGTCTTTCTTTATCTGCCATCCGGCAAATTGAGAGCCTAGAGTCGCAGTGGCTGGGTGGTCTGTGGAGACGAAGACGGAGAGGAGTTCTATATCTCCGTAGGGCTTCGGTGTCAGCTGAACGTTTCCCAGTCCACCCATGCAGATCTCGGTTGTCAGCAGGCCTGCTTCGAGACCGCCCGGAGCTTTAACCCCGGCGTCTATGATGGTTGCTCCAGTCGCAGTCTTTTCCGCGATCACTCGGTATGCTTCGGGTTGTGTGCAGAAGCGTTCTGCGAGTTCAGAGGCTTTCCTGTTTATGCTGATCATGGAGTTTGGTCGCTCCTTCTAAAGCAGATCCTCAAACTTCTTGAGTTGGGTGTTTGCTTTCTGCACGACGTAGAGTTTTCCACCGCCTTTCTCGGTGAGGTCGCCCTCAAACACGTAGAATGGACCTTCAACGCTTTCATCGAGGACTTTAACTTATTTCTTCACCCTGTTGATGGAGAAGGATGGCAGAATTGACTCAACGGGTCCAAGCAGCACGATTTTTCCTCCAGTCATGAATGCACCAGGTCTACTCGCCGTTTCCCCATGTACTACTATCGTTCCGTTTTGCATACGAATTCCGAGGAACTGATCAACGTTTCCGGTTACCTGAATAAGTCCATCCCGCATATTGGATCCGACTTCGCTGCCGGCGTTTCCGTGTATAATTATGCTTCCTCCTCTCATCCCGCGTGTACTTCCTCTAGGTGCTGCTCCTACAAAGTTGCCTGCGTCCTTCATGACTTCGATAGTGCCACCCTTCATCTGGGACCCGAGCCATGAGCCTGCATCTTCCTTCGCACTGATGGTTCCGCCCTTCATTTTTTCTCCGAGGTGCATTCCGACGCTACCGTCGATCCTGATCTCTCCAGCAGTCATCTGGACTCCGATATTTCGCATTCGAGAGAGGTTTCCAACGAGGTGAATCTTCGTTTCAGCGGGGGTCTTCCCGCTTTCGCCTTCTAACCGAAAGAGTTCACTTAAGGCGACTTTTCGGTTGCCTTCCCACATCTCGAGCTGGGCAATCTCGTTGAGGCTTTTTTCGGAGAAGACGTCCGGTGAGATGCATTTGCCATTTATCGGTACTTTCGTGCTTTGTTTCAGGGTGAGTTTGACAGGCATCCTGCATTTCCTGTTCGCGTGTTGAACTGTTGACGCTAACTGATTGATGCAGTAAGATATACTTTGCCGATCTATTTTCGGTAGGCTTCTACATACAATAGGCTTAGCTGTCTGGTTGGAGATGGTAGGCATGGGTGCAGCGGTCATCTCCTTTCAGGAGGCACTGAACCAGTTCTGCATCCACTTGCTGTCCTAAGACGCCCTCTAACAGCTGCTTGTTCCACGAAGCAGAGCAGTAGCAGAAGAACGGTGGAACCTTCTCATTAACGGTTAATGCTGCTTTTACCCAGGGGCAGTGGCAGTAGGCTAATTGTTTGGCTTCTTTAGTCTTCGCCTTCTTATGAGCTTGAGGGCTGTATGGGACCTTGGTCATGTAGATAGAGTGCCCTTTTCTTACTGGGTAGTCGTAGTATGAAGCGCCTTTATATGAGCGGTCGTTCCGCATAACTTCCAAGAGTTTGTCAAGGTTACCGAGTCTCCTGTATTGATCCTTCAGTTTCTGAATACGACGTCTGGGGTAAGTATGTGGGCAGGTGGCTATCATGATTTTCTTCATTGTTTCTCTGTCAGTAGACGCCTCTAACTGCTCCATCGTCTTTCTGATCCATAACGCTTTTTGAGCTGAGTTAGAACCCGCCCTCAATTTGCCACCAGCTTCCATCACGTCTTTGCGGACAGCTTCACCAGCATACCGTTCAATGCTTTCAGCGAATTTTTCGATCCATTTCATGTCCTTGACCATAAACCTTGAAGGGAAATGTAGCGAGTTGTACTTCAACCAAATCCTCCTGCAGATCCCCAAGAATATTCGTCCAGGGAAGCGAAGGGCATTCAAAGCGTACGACGGTGTGAACAACATCTTCAACCTAGGCTATGAGATACTATCATGGAAAGTGCATCGAGCGCTATTGAACGCGAAGCTGGATCCTTTCCTGGGGTATCTGCACTCCACGCAGTATTC
>CP070765.1:1478105-1485000 GCA_020345645.1 Candidatus Bathyarchaeota archaeon
CAATTGTTTCCACAGGGTAGATGTGGAACTTGCCGGCTTTTACAGCGTCAACGACCTCCTCTTTCAACATGAGGTTCTGAGTGTTGCTTTTCGGGATTAACACACCTTGGTTCCCCGTCAAGCCTTTGGTTTTGCAGACTTCGAAGAAGCCTTCGATTTTTTCGTTGACTCCGCCGATCGCTTGCACTTGACCCTTCTGGTTCACTGACCCCGTCACCGCAAATCCCTGCTTGATCGGGGTTCCGGAGAGCGTGGAAAGGAGGGCGTAGAGTTCAGTGCTTGACGCGCTGTCTCCTTCTACCATCCCGTAGCTCTGTTCGAACACGAGGCGAGCGGACAGGCTGAGGGTCTTTTCGCGGGCGTATTTCTCCGCTAGGTACCCGCCGAGGATCATCACGCCTTTGGTGTGGATCGGTCCCGCCAGCTTTGCTTCTCGTTGGATGTCGACGATGCCTTCTCGACCCAGTCCGACGCTCGCAGTCACCCTGGAGGGGGCGCCGAACATGAAGTCTCCGAGCGACATTACCGATAATCCGTTCACTTGCCCCACAGCTTCCCCGTCCACGTCGATGAGGAGCACGTTTCGCTCAATCATTTCGTTGATTTTGTCTTGGATTAGGTTGGAGCGGTAGATCTTCTCCTCAATTGCTTTCCGCACGTGCGTGTGCATGATGTGCTCCGAGTTGTCTTGGAGGGCGTAGAAATTCGCTTCGCGGACGATGTCAGCGAGTTCACCGAATCGCGTAGATAGCTTATTTTGATCCTGAGCGAGCCGTGAACCGTATTCGACGATTCGAGCGAGGGCTGAGGCGTCGAGGTGCTTGATCTTCTCCTCTTGGCAGAGGGTGCACACGAAGTCAGCGTATTTATGTGCGTTTTCCTCGGTGCGATCCATGGTCGTGTCGAAGTCTGCTTTGACCTTGAAGAGCTCCCTGAAATCCATGTCCAAAGCGTACAGCTGCTGGTACACATAGGGATGCCCGATCAGAATGACTTTGACACTGAGGTCGCTGGGTTCGGGTTTCAACCCTTTCGTCGTGATGTACCCTAATCGTTCTCCTGGTTCTTCGATGGCGATGCATCCGTTGTTGAGAGCCCGTTTCAGCGAGTCGTAGGTGAAAAGGTTCCTGACCAAGTCTTCAGCTTCCAAAACTATGTATCCGCCGTTAGCCCTGTGGAGCGAGCCTCCGCGAATCATGGTGAAGTCGGTGGTGAGAACGCCGAATTGTGCCTCCTTCTGGATTCGACCGAACATGTTCTGATGGGTTGGATTTGATTCCATGATCACCGGGGCTCCTTTCAGGTCCGAGTTGTCCACGATCACGTTCACTTCATACCGTCGGAAGGGGAGCTCCTTCAACCATGGTGCGGGGAACGGCATCTGGGGCGTTTGCTCCTGTTGACTGATGAAATCGGGTAGATGGTTGAGGATGTCGTCTTGTACCTCGGTGAGGTAGGTCTTGATTTCTGAAAATTCTTCATATTTCTTTAACAAGTTCTCAGCAAGATGTCCAATTGCGTAATTCGCAACTTCGCGGTTCAATTTCTGGATCTCGTCACCCACTTTTCGTTGGAGCTCTCTCAGTTGGCTCATCGCACTCCGTAGCTCTGATCGGAGTTCGCCTCTCTTCTGCTCGATTTCCTTTCGGGTTTGAGGTGGGAGCGCCATCAAGTCTTGGTCGCTTAATGGCTTCCCTCGCACCACGGGGATTATGAAGACCCCAATAGGGGTACTTTGAAGTGCGAATCCTTCTTCCTGCGCTCTCTGGTTAACCCTGCCTAAGAGTTCCTTGCGCTCTTCTTCGATTGCTCCGATTTTAGCGTCTCTCCTCGCAGCGTAATCTTCGCTTTCAAACGCTTTCGGCAGCAAGTCCCGGATGTGGTCGATGAAGGTCTTCATGTCCTTCTGGAACTTCTTCCCTTGCCCCGCAGGAAGCTTCAACACCTTCGGTTCATAGGGGTTGGTGAAGTTGTTCACGTAACACCAGTCTGGGGGCACGGTCTTGTCCTGCGCAATTGTCTGCAAGAAGTCGAGCACCGCCGTCTTCCTGCCAGTTCCAGGCGACCCAGCTACGAAGATGTTGAACCCCTTCTTCCGAATTTCCAACCCAAACTTAAGGGCTCTAACCGCCCGTTCCTGACCTACAATTCCCCTCAATGGTGTTAGTTCACTTGTACTCGTGCACTGTAACCCAGTAGGCTCACAATTCCGCCTTACTTCATCTACCGATAACTCGTTGACCATACAGAAACCCTGCATTCCATTATACAGTCTAGGGGATTTCCTAGCAGAGCTTAATAAGCTGTCGCTTGAATGCAAGTTGCACGTACTAAGGATGCGATATAAATTAACGGCTGAATACTCTATTGGGAAGTGCTGAACACGAATGGAGCGAGATGCAGTTATCATTATCGACATGCTGAACGACTTCGTTACAGGCAAGCTACGCACGGATCGCGCTGAACGAATTATCCCCCCCCACTCGCCCAACTCATAGCCACGGCTCGAACACGCCGACGCCTTCTTCAGAGGCTACAAGATCATCATACCAAAAGACGGAGTTGAAGCGTTTTCAGATGAAGCCCAAAATGAGGGATTGAAATATCTGCAGGAAATCTACAACAGCCAGATACAAACCGTAGACGAAATCATTCGCCAGTGGGCAAAGTAGCCGATTCTCTCCAACACCAAACCACGAAAGCAGTGTGTAAAACAGAAATATGAGTTCCTTCCAGACAAAGTATGCTTTAAAGAAGGGAACTGGTTGGACAAGTTCGATGTTATAATCGCAGGTGCAGGAACTGGTGGCTCACTGGCTGCCAGGACTGTTGCTGAAGCTGGTTTTCGCGTTTGCTTCTTGGACAGAAAGAAGAGAGCGGACATTGGTAAAAAGGTCTGCGGGGATGCAATTGGTAGACACCATTTCTCCAATCTAGGACTCAAGGAACCAACATCCGATGAAGTGGAATGCTTCATGGAGGGGGTGGAAATCTACTCCCCGGACCAAAAAACGAGCTACGTAGTGAAAGGCGAAGAGCTCTACGGGTTCGTTCTGAATCGACACCGCTTCGGTCAGCGATTGATCACAGAAGCTGAAGACGCCGGTGCTGTTCTTTATGATCAGACGCAGGTCCTAGACCCTATACTGGAAGCAGAGCGTGTCTGTGGTGTGAAGACCAAGAACCTCAAAACCCAGTCAGAGAAAACACTGCGAGGCTCCCTCGTTATAGAAGCATCAGGGTTTATGGCTGCTCTCCGAAAGAAACTTCCACCGAACCTTGGAATTGACCGTACGGTAGACAACCAGGATGTGGAAGCCTGCTACCGGGAGATCAGGAGTCTAAACCGTGCTCTCGATGACAAGACCCTCTGCCAGATCTACCTAAACCAGACGACGACACCGGGAGGTTACTACTGGGTGTTCCCCAAGAAGGGCAACCGAGTCAATGTTGGACTCGGGGTGGCAATGGTTAAAGGGTTTCCGAGACCGAAGGACCAGCTCTACCAGCACGTTCTCTCTCAACCTCTCTTCGCGGGTTCTTCCATCATCGAAGGCGGTGCATGGTACGTGCCAACGCGGAGACCTCTGAATTCCATGGTGGGGAACGGCGTCCTAGTGGTTGGAGACGCAGCGTGCCAGGTCAACCCCATACATGGTGGTGGGATCGGTCCTTCAATGATCGGTGGAAAACTGGCTGGGGAAACCGCCGTGAAAGCCCTTCAGGAAGGCATCCTCACTCGCGAAGCCCTTTGGGAGTATAATACACGATACATCAGCGACTACGGGGCAAAACAAGCTGGGCTGGAAGTCTTCCGGATCCTACTTCAAAGTGTCAGCGACGAAGATCTGAACTACGGAATGCACCACCGACTTCTCACCGAAGAAGACCTTCTGAAAGCCAGTTTAGGCGACGACATCCACTTCTCCATCACTGAGAAAGCACGACGCGTCTTCAAAGGCCTGAAGAACATCACTTTCCTCAGAAAATTGAGGAACACGTCCAAGCTTATTCGCGAAGTGAAATCTTGGTATCAGAATTACCCTTCCTCTCCAGCAGGATTCGAGAAGTGGAAGACCAGAACCGACGAACTCTTTAAGAAAACTCTCGACCAACTCACCAAGTGATTGTAGCTTCGAAACCCACATGGTTCCCGTTTGCCTAGCCAAGGACTTGAAGAAGGTGAAGGTTGCAGCGCTGATCAGCGGTGGCAAGGATTCCGCCTTGGCCCTCCATCACGCCCTGATGAAGGGCTACAACGTGACGTATCTGGTTTCCATGGTCCCCCAACGCGACGACAGCTGGATGTTTCATCATCTCAACATCCACTTGACCAGTCTCTTCGCAGAATCCGCCCGTATTCCCATTCGAATGCAGACGACGGCTGGAGTTCGCGAAGAAGAGTTACTAGACCTGAAAAACGCGTTAGCTTCCCTAAGAGTTGAAGGCGTTGTCTCTGGAGCCGTAGCCTCCACGTATCAGAAGGAACGAATCGAAAAGGTTTGTGAGGAACTGGGGTTGCAGAGCATCATGCCCTTGTGGAACCGGAACCCTCAGAGCCTGTTGACGGAGCTACTTGCGTTAAAATTCAAGATCATAATAACCGGAGTCTTCGCTCATGGCTTCACCAGAAGCTGGCTCGGGCGGGAGATCACCCGCGAAGCGGTGAGAGACCTGCTTGACCTACACCGTCAGTTTCAGATCTCCGTCATCGGGGAAGGGGGCGAATTCGAAACGTTGGTGCTTGACGCACCGTTCTTTGAACAGGAGATTGAGGTCGTTGAATCGGAAACCGTCTGGAAAGCTGAGAACGGGCATCTCCACGTCACACGAGCACGTCTGCACAAGAAACCCCCTTCCTCTCGTTCAGCAACAATCCGCGACCCTTCCTAGGAGAAGATGGAAACACTAGAATTAAATAGCTGAATTACGCGGTCAAGCCTTAAGGACGCCGGCTTATGGGCATCATTGACGACATCCATAGCATCAAACGCGAAAAGAACGCTCTTCTCTTGACTCACAACTATCAACATCCTGAAGTCCAGGACACTGCAGATAATGTGGGGGACAGCATTGAGTTAAGCCAACGTGCCATGCAGGAAAAAGACGCGGAAATCCTCGTTTTCGCAGCCGTGGACTTCATAGCCGAGTCTGCCGCAAGTCCAAATCCCGACAAAAAGGTTCTACTTCCAACCTTAGGATCACGAGGCCCGATGGTGCAGACGCTGTTGGTGCAGTAAGTGGTCTCTACGAAGCAGCAGACACATCCCGATGTCCCCGTCGTCTTATACGCAAACACGTTGGCTGAAGCAGAGGCAGAATGCGATGTCGCCCGCACGTCCGCCAACGCAGCCCTTGAGACTACCGCTCGCAAGGCGTGCAGATCGCGTGAAAGGATGTTCAGCCTAACAGCTGGATGATCGACACTCCGAAAACGCGGAGAGCGTAGGCTGACGCAGAGCGATGATTTAAATGCGTGCCGAGATCGAGGTTCAAGGGATCATCCAAGGCGTAGGGTTCCGCCCCTTCGTCTATCGAACAGCCGTTTCACGTAAACTCGCTGGGTACGTGAAAAACCGCGGTGACGCCTCAGTAGAGATCGTAGTTGAGGGTCCACGAGCACAGATAGATCGGTTTTTGCAGGAGCTAGCAGCAAAGAAACCTCCCCTGGCTTCTATCCACCACATCTCAACGACGTTTCATCGGGCAACTCAGGATCTGACCGGATTCAAAATCGTCGAAAGCTCACGACGAAAGAAGCTTTCAGGGTCCGTCATCCCTCCGGATGTAAGCATCTGCAACGAATGTTTACGCGAGCTCCGGACGCGTGGAGATCCGCGACACGATTACTTTTTCATCACCTGCACCAACTGCGGTCCTAGGTACACCGTGATTCAACAGCTTCCATACGATCGTGCGCACACGACCATGGCTGAATTCCCCCTTTGCGACGCGTGCAGATCCGATTATTCCTCTTCTGCAGATCGCCGGTTTCATGCACAGACCGTAGCCTGTCCACGCTGCGGACCGACCGCTTATTTAACTGACAACCGCGGTCACCGTAAGGAACTCAAGAACCCGATTCGCGAAGCTGGACGACTGCTGAAGGATGGCTGCATCGTTGCCGTGAAAGGCTACGGAGGCTTTCACCTCGCGACCTCCGCCATACGTGATGAACCTGTTACTCGCCTCAGGAAAACGAAATTTCGGGATCAGAAACCCTTCGCTGTCATGGGAAGGGATCTGGACACCGTGCGAACGTTCGCTGAAGTCAGCCCCACGGAAGCCGCAACCTTGTCTTCTCATGCTAAGCCGATCGTGGTTCTAGACAAGCGAGCGGACTGCTGTCTGTCACCGCTCATCGCGCCAGGGTTACATAACATTGGGGTGATGTTGCCTTACACAGGGCTGCACCATCTGCTGTTTGACGAGGTGAAGGACCCTGCCTTCGTGATGACGAGTGCCAATCCTTCAAATGAACCCATCTACTTCGAGGACGCTAAGGCTCTTGAGAAGCTTGGGACGACGGTGGACTACTTCCTATTTCATAATCGCGTGATTGCCCAACGGTGCGATGATTCCGTCATTCGGCTCCACGGTTCGCGCGTAAGCTTCATCCGTCGATCGCGCGGCTACGCACCCTCTCCCATCGCTCTCAGCCACGAGGTTGACTGGTGTACGGTGGGTGTCGGGGCAAAGGAAAACGTTACCGCCTGCATCCTTTGGCGGAACCGGGCGTTCCTCTCCCAGTTCATCGGTGACGTCGACAACCTTGAAACCTACCAGTACTTGAAGAGCACGATCCAGCACCTGCTGAAGTTAACCAACACGCGGATTGACGCTGTCGCCTGCGACCTGCATCCTCAGTACGCGACGGGACATGTCGCGCAGGAGC
>CP070765.1:1485100-1501861 GCA_020345645.1 Candidatus Bathyarchaeota archaeon
ATTATTACTGGCGGTGAGCACGTGTACCCCTCCGAGGTTGAAGAAGTCATCTCCCGACATCCGAATGTTTTCGATGTCGCTGTTTTCTGGGTGCCAGATGAGAAGTGGGGTGAGGCTGTGAAGGCCGCCGTCGTCCTCAAAGAAGGTGCGAAGGTCACTGAAGAAGAACTCATCGCCTTCTGTGCTGGAACCTTGGCTGGGTATAAAAAGCCGAAATCAGTTGACTTTATCACCGCATCCGAGATGCCGAAGACAGCAACAGGAAAAATCTTACACCGAAAACTACGCGAAAGGTACCTGACTGAGGTCTGATTGTCACGAATCACCGCGAGGTCTTCGTTTGGCGGAGCATGTCTAGAAAAATCTTCAACCGACGCTTCACGTACCCTTCATCATAACGTCGCCAGTCAGAGGAGTCGACTTCGATTATCAAGCTGGGCACATTCAATTTCTCAGCGATCGCTTCTTTGACAAGTGTTTCTCCAACGGACATCATCCGGCAACCCCAGTTCGTGGGGAGGATCACTCCGTCCGCTCTGTGTTCTTTTACAAAGGTCACCATCAGGTTGATCTTCTTCTCTATGCTGCAGTTCGCAAAATTCAGCAGATATTTCTCAGCAAGGCTCTCCAGCGGTTTCGATGGATTGAGTTCACCCATCCAGACATGCGAGAATGTTTCAGCGACTACGACGGCATTTAGGCTGTTCAGGTACTGGAACAATCCAAGATCGAACCACAATGGCAGATTATCCCACACTAGTCGACATTCCTCATTTTCGAGAAGTCCGAACTGATTGGCTACACGTTCTTTGAGCTCGTTTCGTAGCAGGGTATAGAATTCAATCGCTTGGTGACTACTCGGCATGGAGAGCATGAAGAAGACTGCGGAAAAAGCGTCACGTGCTCCCATCGGGGTAGGAATCGCTTTTCGGTAAGCTTGGATTTCACCCCAAAGTCGACTGGTGTGATCCGACAGCTTTACTGCTTCTTTCAGCTTGGAGTCGTCTAATTCCGTGCCAAGTTGGGTTTCAATGAGGTGAATTACGCTCTTCAGTTGGCTAACGTAGAACTTTACATGATAGTCCTGCAGCGCTTCGCCATGTCTATTGAAGGTGAGGTGCGGTGCATCCAGCAGATAAAAGGGGACGTTGAGCCGTTGGCTGACGACTTGGAACCACTTCATGTGGGTGTCACAAGCACAGGTTGAGGCGACCAGGAGATCTGGCTTTGGCAGACCATTTTCTGGAAGTGAAGGTGAGTCCTGCAAAGATCCGATGACGCATCGTGCGTAGGAACAGAGGTCTTTGGAGAAGCCTTCTTTCTCTGCTTTCTCACAGAGTTCTACTGATGCGTGCATGGAAGCGCAGAGTGCCGCGTAGTTCTCTGGCCAGACTGGAATCACATCTAACGCAGAGAGGACTTCAACTGGGAACGTTGAAGCGACCCAGGCAACTGGTTTTCCATCCGTTTTGGCCTGATGTGCCGTTTCATAGAATGGGTGAACGTGTTTTCGATAGAAACCTCGAGTTACTGTTGGTCGTCTTGCGGGTTTCAGTTGGTTCACTAGACTACGCCTCTCACCATCTCAACGAATGCTTCTATTCGCGTTCTCAATTGGAGAAGCCCACCTAAGGAATGTTCATACTCCAAGTGAAGAACAGGCAATCCCGCTGCTTTGAACGCGGTTGTGAAGACCACAGCATCAAAGAGGTGATTATCGCAGAATTTCAGGTCAATGATGATAGCGGCTTCGACATGGAACTTTTCAACCATAGCCATTGTATGTTTAATTCGAGCCTCTTGGTCGACCATGAAGGACGAAGGCGCCTTCCCAAGGTACCGTCGGGCGATCGCCTTGAGAGGGTCGTCTTTCGATTCCACGTTCTCCCAGAAGTATCTGGAGCCTGTACATAGGTCGTCAGCAACGACGTTGCAGCCAAGGTCTTCGATGACCTTCAGCAGTCGGGTGTCGTCCATTACGCTTCCGGAGATGAGCACCCGCAACCCTTCTCGTGGGGGATTAGCCTGGTCTGAAATGTCTGACAGCCGTTCCCTCAGCAACTCGTTGTGTTCTTCTTTCCTGATCACCATGCTTGAGAGAACGATCTCGACTGCTTCAACTCCCGAGATCAAGGGGGGGCTCTGCCTTCTCAATGCATACACTTCTCTCAAGTAATTCCTGTTTTCATTGTAGGCTGCAATTGCCTCGCGGAGCTTTACGTCAGAAATTGCCTGTCCAAACGTCTCTTCGAGGAACGCTTTGAATCTGACCGTCTCTTCATAGAAGAAATCGCGAGAATCACCGAACCGTGTCCGCGGGGTGTTTATGAAGTAGAAGTGCGGGATTTCAGTGTGATGCTTCCACATATCAAATATCTTATTTCGGCTGTCGCAGCTGTTGGAAGTCACGTAACCATCTAGGTATCTATACTTTCCCTTCAAAGCTGAGTTTAGGCAACTGCGGCTGAATGAACAGGAGTTTACGGGCAGGTAGGCGTCAGCGAGAGTTGTCTCCTCCGTATCTCCGAAGATCATCACTGGAAGGGCTTCTGAGGCGTAGATCACTTCCTCAGGGACGTAACTGCAGGTCCATCCGATCACGGGTCTCCCTGTACGTTTCCACCGTTCAGCAACTTCATCTTTTTTCAGCAGAAGATTTCTGAAGGCACTTGAACTGTTCATTTCAAATCCGTAAAATCCATTGATTCATGCAAGAGGTGGCATTCAGTTTTTCGCGTATTTACTCTCAATCCCCTTCAATATGCTCGTGAGAACACTGTTCACCGGCGTCGGAACATTGTGCTTTTGTCCGTGAAGAACGACTGCTCCACTCATGAAATCAACTTCTGTTGGTCGCCTTCTTTCGACGTCAATGAGCATTGAAGGTTTGTGGGCTCCTCCTTTCTCAAGGTATGCTACAAATCGGTCGAGGGCCTCTTCCCCGAAGTCATAACCATCTGCTTTGGCCACTGCCAGTCCTTCTTCAAGGACTTTCTCAGCTAACTTCAACGTGTGAAAGTTCTCCATAGCTTCCTTCATCATCTGACCGGTGACTGCACAGATGGAGCAGAGGGTCGAGTTCAGAATAGTCTTTTCCCAGACGACTTTCTTCACGTCAGCGTGCTCTTTAGTGTCGAGTCCTGCAGCCGTCATCATCTCCGCAATAACCTTGGTCGTTTCATCTATCACGTACGTTCCCCTGTGATAAGCCCCGACATAGTTTGGTGGCTGGAACCAGTTCATCACAGTGCTTCCAAGGCTGGTCTTGTTTCCTGCATAGTTCACCACGACGCGGTATGTGGTGTCAACCTCTAGGGTGTCCGCGAGCAGCTGTTCGTTGCCAAGTCCATTTTGGAAACTCACTATTTTCATGTGAGGCGTCAGGATTTCTTTCAATTCAGGAAGGATGGCGTTCAGGATGCAGGCTTTTGTTGAAATGAAAATGATTTCCGGGCCCGCTTCCGATAGTTCAGCTATCGAATTCACGGTCTTGCTGACTCGAGCATTCAGTGTTGTGAACCCTGAAATCTTCAGCCCATCGCGATCGATGGTTCTGAGTAAATCGGTCATGACATCTTCACCAATCACCGTCTCCCCATTATTAGCGAGGTGGGCTGCCAGAATTGAACCAACAGGTCCTAATCCGATGACTGCAACAGTCGGTCTTTTTTCTGCCATGAGCAACCACGAATCAAAGTACTGGAAGGTGCATTTATCTGTAACGTCTCCGCCTCGCCCCGTCACAAGCCCTGCCCATGTGCAATGTGTGTGCTGTACTGAGTCTGAAATTCACCGTTTGAAGATGAGCATTGAGCTTAAATAGAGCGATTGCGAGATTTCCCCTTCTTCAAGTCTACTGAGTTGTCTATATGGAAATTAAGAAAGTGTGCGTTCTCGGTTCTGGACTTATGGGGCACGGAATTGCGCAGGTATCTGCACAAGTGGCGAAATGCGATGTCACGATGCGAGATGTGAAGCAGGAGTTCCTCGACAAAGGCATGAGTATGATCAACCGCAGTGTGCAGAAGTTTGTGCAGAAGCAGTTGATCTCAGAGCAAGCGATGAAGGAAGTTCTCGGAAGAATCCATCCGACGCTCAATCTCGAGGAAGCCGTAGTGAACGCGGATCTAATTATCGAAGCAGTGCCTGAAAACATCAAGATCAAGCAGTCCGTCCTCACCGAAGCCGACAGCTACGCGAAAGATGGCGCGATCATCACGTCCAACACATCATCTATCAGCATCACTGAACTGGCTTCATTCACGAAGCACCCGGAAAACTTCTGTGGTATGCACTTCTTCAATCCTCCCCAGTTGATGAAATTGGTAGAGATCATCCGCGGGGTCAAGACATCTGATGAGACCGTGAATGCGATCGTGAAGGTCTCAGAGCGTATGGGGAAAGAGACTGTGATTGTAAAGAAGGACTCTGCAGGCTTCATCGTGAATAGAATCCTTGTGCCAGCTTTAAACGAAGCATTTAACCTTGTTTGGGAAGGCGTTGCTTCGCCTGAAGACATTGATAAAGCGATAAAACTCGGATTAAACTGGCCGATGGGACCTTTAACCCTCGCTGATTACCTGGGTATCGACACCACGTTCTACATCGCTGAGGTTCTCCAGGGCGAGCTAGGAGAAAAGTATGCGCCTTGTCCACTCCTGCGACAGATGACTCGTGCAGGGCTGACAGGGAGAAAGAGCGGAAAAGGTTTCTACGACTGGACGAAAAAATAGGCAGGGTGAATCGTGGAGTTCCATAACACGCTGTTCGAGAAAGCTGACGGCATCGCCACCATCACCATAAATCGACCACAGGCCCTAAACGCTTTGAATGAAGCAACTCTTAACGAGATCTCGTCTCGGTTATCTGATGCAAATCAGGACCAAGCCATCAAGGTGATTGTGATTACCGGCACTGGAGATCGCGCATTCTGTGCTGGAGCTGACTTGAACGTGATGAAGACCGCGACTGCGTACAAAGGAATGCATCTCTCGCTGATAGGACAGAAAGTGACAAGCGAAGTCGAAGATTCTAAGAAACCTGTTATCGCAGCGATAAACGGATACGCTCTTGGCGGAGGCCTAGAACTAGCTATGGCGTGCGACCTCCGCATTGCCGCTACAAAAGCAAAACTGGGGCAGCCAGAAGTCAACGTTGGGCTGATCCCTGGTTGGGGTGGCACTCAACGACTTCCCCGATTCGTCGGAAAGGGCATAGCGAAAGAGATGATATTCACAGGCGAAAACATCGATGCCGAGAGAGCGGAACACCTAGGTCTGGTGAACCGAGTTGTCCCTCCTGAAGAGTTGCAGTCAGCTGTCAAAGAGATGGCTACGAAACTCATGAGTAAACCCCCAATCGGGCTCGAGTTAGCGAAGCACCTAGTTAATCGGAGCACTGAAGTAGACTTGGCATCGGGACTCAGAAGCGAAGCAGAAGCCTTCGGAGTCCTTGCGTCAACGAAAGACTTCAAGGAAGGAGTGAACGCCTTCCTTGAGAAGCGTAAACCGCAGTATAAGGGGAACTGAGCCGTACTTTTAATAAGCTGAACTTCGTCCTCCCTTTGAACAGCAAGGAGGCTTTGTATTGAGGAAAGTTGCAGTGGTCGGTGGAGGTGCAACTAGGTGTGGTAAAAGGGAAGCCACGTGGAGAGAGCTTGCTCAGGAGGCTGGAAAAGCGATGTTTGACAGCGTCATGAACCTCTCTCCGAACGACGTTGAAGCTCTCTTGGTTGGAGCTGCGCAACCTGAACGATTTACCTTCCAGGTGCATGTTGCCCCGCTGGTCGCCGAGTGCCTCGGCATCAAGCCGACTAAAGTCATCGCGAAGACTGAATTGATGTGTGCATCCGGTCAAGCAGCCCTTCGGTACGCTTGGGCTTGCGTAGCAAGCGGTCTCTGCGACGTAGCTGTCGCCTTCGGCGTAGAGAAGATGTACATGCAGAACATGGCGGAAGCACAGACCAACATGACCTGCGTCTTAGATCGCGAATGGGATGGTGTAAACGCCATGTCCGCTCCACCTTTCTTCGCCATGACTGCCCAACGACATATGCACGAATTTGAAACTACTGAAGAACAGATGGCGCTGGTCTCTGTGAAGAACCATCACTACTCAACCATGAATCCAATCGCCCAGTTCCA
This sequence comes from Candidatus Bathyarchaeota archaeon, assembly GCA_020345645.1. Taxonomy (GTDB): domain Archaea; phylum Thermoproteota; class Bathyarchaeia; order Bathyarchaeales; family SOJC01; genus JAGLZJ01. The sequence goes on from CP070765.1 coordinate 1,491,244, forward strand.
GAAGGAAGTCTCCATCGAAAAGGTTCTACAATCCTTTATGATCGCCCCACCGCTGAAACTATTCGACTGCAGCGGAATCACGGATGGTGCGGCTGGCGTCGTCTTAGTTCCTGCAGAAGATGCCTCGAAGTACACGGACACACCGATGCTGATCGCTGGGTCAGGGCAGGCTAACATCGGAAACGCCGTGAACAACCTCGCAAGTATCAGCGAATGGATCCCCTTGAAGCTAGCTGTGAGAGAAGCCCTGCGGACCGCGAAAATCTCTCTGGCAGACATCGACATCGCTGAGCTCCACGACTGCTTCACGATCTCCGAGTTAATGGAGTACGAAGCTTTCGGCTGGTGTGACCGGGGAAAAGGCGGAAAATTCATTGAGGAAGGTGAACCCTACATCGGCGGAACAGTCGCCGTCAATCCCCGAGGCGGCCTCCTCGGCTGTGGACACCCCTTAGGAGCAACCGCGATTCTGCAATCCCTCGATATCATGAAGCAGTTCCAAGGCGACGTACCCAGCGGACGACTGGTTAAAGACGCGGAGGTAGCAGTCGCCCACAATCTCAGTGGAGCGGCCAACGTTCACAGTCTCATGGTATACCGCAGAGGATGAGCACCATGAAAGACGATATTGAAAAGATCGCGCAGCCCGAAAAGATTACCCTTCCACAGATGCTGGACTTCTACCCGTTAGAAGATGAGAAAAACACCCGGATCAGCCAGTTCTTCCAGAACCTGAAAATGGGACACCTAACCACGACCAAGTGTAAAAGTTGTAGATCTGTCTTATGGCCTCCCCGAGTCGTCTGTTCTAACTGCATGTCCGACGACTTGGAATGGGTGAACTTGGGAACAGAAGGTGAACTCTACGCCTTCACCGAGATGAAGGCTGGAGCTCCGTTGGGTTTCGAGAAGGATTTACCTTTCTGCATCGGCTTGGTGAAGATCGGAGGCTTGCTGCTCTCGTCTCGGATCGATGGAGTGCGATACGAGGACCTGAAGATCGGACAGAAGGTGCAGCTGAAGGTCGTGGAGCTGGAGAACGATGGACGCGTATTCTACCGGTTCAAGGTTTAGCTGCCGGTGACTCAGTAAAGGTCATCAAGGTCAACGTTCTGTTTCGGCAGTCTCCCATGCTTCTTCAGAAACTGTTGAAGTAATTCGCTTTCGCGAGTGGTGAACATCTGTGCCTCCTCGTAGAGGAACCGCTTTACCTCCTCTGTCCCTCGCATGCCTTGTAGCTCCTTTCTTAGATTCGCAGTTCCCCTAATCAATAGGACTTCATTATCTTCACCTGCAAGCTGTATCACGCCTTCAGTTTCTGGCACAGTCCCGATGATCGACTCGTCAAACTGCTGCCATCTCTCAGGTGGGAGTGATGCTGTTTGCAGTCGAAGTCTCAGATCGCACTGAAGGCAGCGTGTAGCTTCTGCGACCGCTAGCTCTTTATTACAGGGGAGCTCGACGAGGGAAAAGCCGTTTCGCCTCTCGTCTAACGTAATACGGGGTGCACGGAGACGTTTCCTGTCAGCGAAGTTATCCACTCGTCCCAGCCACTTTGGCGGTTCCTCAACTCTTGATTTCTCATCGATATCCCCATCGCCTCCCAAGTACGTATCGATCGACTTGGCGGTCTGCCGCCCCATGGCGATGGCATCAATTACAGAAGTCGGGCCACTCACTGCGTCTCCTCCTGCAAAGACTCCCTTCGCTTCAGTTGCCATCGCAGTATTAGTCTTTAGTAGTCCTTTTTCCGCAATCTCGAAGTTCGGCTGTAAGAGGGACTCTTCCAGTCTTGCACCTACGGCGATAATGATGTAGTCTGTTTCTGTGATACTGTCACTTCCTTCAATAGGAATCGGTGTTCTTCTCCCCTGTTCATCCACTTCTCCCAACTGCATCTCCATGCTTCTAAGTCCAGTAATCCTTCCATCCTTGCCAACGCATGCTGTGGGGCTTTTCAGAAACTGGATTTTTACTCCTTCCTCGATCGCCATCTCCACGTTTTCAGGATCTGCAGGCATCTCTTCACGCGATCGACGGTAGAAGATCGTCGTGTCCGCTCCAAGCCTTACAGCGGTTCGTGCGGCGTCAATAGCTACATCCCCTCCGCCGATCACGGTTGCAGTGCCGTCCAATTTCGTCAACTGCCCTGAATTCACTTCACGTAGAAACGTCAAGCCAGAATGGACTCCTGTTAAATCTTCTCCAGGAATGTTGAGGTCTAAGTTTCTCTGAGCACCAACACCCAGGAAAACGGCGTCGAACTCCTTCCGCAGCTTATTGAGCAGGAAATTTCTGCCAACCTCCGTGCTTTTTTTCACATCTATTCCTAGGCGTAGGATGTCCTGGATGTCAGCTTGAAAGATCTCGTTGGGAAGCCGGTAGGGCAGGATTCCCCAACGTAGCATTCCACCTAGTTCTGTTGACTTCTCAAACACTGTTACGTTGTGGCCTTTCCTAGCGAGGTAATACGCTACCGTAAGTCCGGCTGGTCCAGCACCGACCACTGCGATCGTTTTGTCCGTAACGGGCTTCCTGAATCGTTCAGGTTCGAGTGTGCTTCCTTCAACTGCAGCTCTCTTCAACAGACAGATCGCGATAGGGTCACCTAATTCGTTTCTTCGACACGCCGATTCACATGGATGATGGCAGACGTAGCCTAAAGTCCTCGAGAATGGTACTTTCTGATTTACCACTGCGTGGGCGTCATTGAATCGTTCGTGGGCAACGTGTCGGACGTATGAAGGAATGTTCATTTCGACTGGGCACGCAGCGATACATGGGGCGAGATCTGGGCTTAGTTTCTCCCTGTCACTTATTACTCCTGTTGGGCAGACCTGAACGCACGAGCCGCAGAATCTGCATCCAGACGCCTTCAATGTGGGCGCGATCATTCCCATGATATTCTTCCTATCGTCGTCGACTGTGAATCCAAGTGCATAGACTCCTCTCAAGGTTCCGCATGCTCTGACACATCGTGTGCAACCGATGCAGCGATTGAAGTTGAAGGTAAATAGTGGCTCATCTTCCAGTTTCGGAAGGTTCGCGGGTCTGTATCTGGGAGTATCCGCTCTGACTCCTACGTAATCGACGATCTTCTCCAGCTCGCAGTTTCCCAGCTTGTCACAACAGCGTTCGTCCACAGGAACGTTGAGTGAGCAGGCGTCTCGTGAACATCCTTCTTTCTGGGCACACAAGAGGCACGCGTGAGGGTGCTCCGCAAGGATGTGCATCAGATTCTTCTGTCTTGCTGCTCGTACGCGTTCGGTATTCGTTGCCACGTTCATTCCTTCGCAGACGATTGTGTCGCAGGCGTACACCAAGTCAGCCTGGTCTTCGACTTCGATGAGGCATAGCCCACAACCTTCATGTTTCGTCTGCAGACCTTCGATTGAGTTGTGTCCTCTGAAAACACGGTGTTCCGCGTTCGCGGAGGAGAACGGAGATAGGTCAGGATGGCTGCATAAGGCGGGTATATATATGTCTGCGAGTCGAGCGGCTTCTAGAATACTGACTCCGTTTGCGGACTCGACATCAGTCCCGTCAACGCTTAGCTTTGCCACGTTAGGTTGCTCGCAATCGAAGATTACCATGAGTGTGTAATTGCGTCTTGCCTACAGGCTTGGATGCAAGGCGTTTTTTTTGGGGACGCGACGGGTTTGCAGGGCCCGCAGCTGTACTTCAGCTTCCTTCGATGATTGTCTTTCACTATCACCATTTTGTCACATTCTATGTCAAACTCGTTTTCCACGAGTTCCAGCACGTTTTGCGGGCAGACTTGGATGCAGTCACCGCATCCATTGCATAGGTCGGTGTCGATGATGATGAAGAAGTCGCCTGAACCGTCTTTGTATCCGTAGTGGGCTTTCACGCTAGGTGCCTCTCCTTATCGGAGTCCGAGCTGTTTCTCTTGAAGGGCTTTTGCGAAGAGAGCGGCTCCGATTGCACCAGCTAAGATCGGATCCATGTTGGGTTCAAGAGGTTGGATCTTCAAAAGTCGTGTGAGTCTTTCAATGATTCCATGGTTCTTGGAGACGCCACCGGTTACGACGAACTCTTTTTCGATCCCTACTCTCGCTAGCAAATCTGCGATTCGGTCCGCCATGGCAGCGTGGTAGGCTGCAGCTACTTTCTCTTTTGACCACCCTTGCCGGAGAAGTGCGAGTGATTCTGCTTTGGCGAAGACAACGCATGTGTTGCTGACTGGTGGTGGGTCTTTTTCTACCTGTAACGAGACTTCGCCGAGGTTTTGGATGGGGATGCCGATGAGGTCTGCGAAGACTTCTAAGCCTCGTCCTGTTCCTGCTGCACATTTGTCATTCATTAGGAAGGAGAGGACTTTGCCTTTTTCGTCGCAGCGAATTGCCTTGCAGTCCTGACCTCCTACATCCAGCACGGTTCTCACTGTTGGTCCATAGACATAATGAGCCCCTCGTGCATGACACGCGATTTCTGTAATGGTTCGGCTGGCGAAAGGGACGTTGACGCGTCCGTATCCTGTTCCGACAACATAGTGAATCTTCTCTTTTTTGAGGCCTGTGTCTTTTAATGCCCACTCCATCGCTTTTACTGAGGTTGCTTCACTGACGCCTCCTGTTCGCATGACGGAATAGGCGTAGAGTTCACCATCGAGCATAATTGCAGCTTTACTGCCTACTGAACCGATGTCGATGCCTGCAGTAATTATGTGGGCTTTTCTCCAATCTTTGTCGGGTTCAGTGTACCTGTATTCAGGCCATTTCCAGAATTGGGTTTCCTGGCTCATTGGGACTTCTCCTTCGCAATTACCGCGGACCCAAAAGCGCCGGTAAATTCAGGGAACTCGGGGATGATTATCTCGGTGTTCAGTTCGTCCTGCAATGGTTTTACGAAGCCTTGGTTGAGGGCAACGCCTCCAACGAGTACGATGTCTTTTTCCACGCCGACTCTTAGAACCATTGAGGCGATTCGTCCTGCCATCGCGTCGTGGATTGCTCGGGCGATGTCTTCCTTGGCTACTCGTGAGTGGATGAGTGAGACGACTTCAGACTCAGCGAAGACAGTGCACTGTGCATTCATGGGCACAGCTTTGGTGGATTTCAGGGATAGCGGTCCCATGTCTTCGACGGTAACTTCCAGTGCTCGGGCCATGGTTTCCACGAAGGTGCCAGCGCCTGCTGCACATCTTTCGTTAATGACGAAGTCCTTGACTTTACCGTCTTCAGTGACTTTGATGCCACGTCCTTCCTCGGCTCCCACGTCAATCACTGTCCGTGCGGTCTGTCTTAGGTGCCAGGCACCTGTGGCGTCAGCGACGACTTCTGAGACTGCTTGACTGGCTTTGATGGGTTCTTTCTGAAGGATTTCGCCTTTCCCCATTCCAGTTGCTACCGTTCTGGCGATGTCATTTGGCTGCAAGTTACATTTCTTCAACGCAGTTTGAAAGATAGATGTAGCAGATTTGTTCACATCGAAGCCAACGATTCCCTTCGCTCTGTACAATACTTCATCGTCTTGTAGGAAGACTATTTTCGCGAATTTGGCTCCTATGTCGATGCCAGCAACGATCATCTTTACGGTCCTCCTTCTGTCGACAGTTTTTCTAATCCCATGCTTTCAAAGAAAGCTGTTACTCGCGCCATTGTTCCCGGGTAATCGAATTCTCGTTCGTCGCCCATATTTCCTTCGAATGAGAAGACTTGGATTCCGTCCTTCAAAAGTCCGAGACGGTTCTCGGCGATGTGGACACTCAAGCCTTCGCAGCCACGGTTGTAGTGGAGGAGAACCGCGTTCGCCTTCCATTGTTGGACGATGCTCTTCATCATTTGAGTCTTCAATTCTGGGCGGTAGAAGTGGGCCCATTCTGGTCTGTTCAGGGTCCATTCGACGATTGCTCTCAACGCTTCTTCTCTGGTCGCTGGTTTGCTGGAGGGTAGTGGCTTCGGTATCCATTTGCCATCAGGCTGGTATTCCCACATGCCAATTAACCCGAACGAGTATAGGGAGCCGAGGGAGACGACCCCGTAGTTCTCCATAGCCCTGAAGATTTTCAAGAATCCCCATGGGGGTTGGGTGTCTGTTATCACTCTGAATCGTTCGTGGGGTATAGCGGCGATTCCGCGATCTACGCGGTTTTGGACTTCGTCTCTCAGTTTCTCGTAGAAGGCTGCGCATTCAGGTCGGTGCTTCATCAACGTTCCGATCACATACAGGGAGTACATTGTTTTTTCGTCGATGGGCGTTGGAATCACTTGGTTTAGGGCGCAGACCTCTGCCCAAAGGGATGTGGACTTCATTTCGTTCCACACCGCATCACAGAGGAGCTGATCGTTGTATGTTCTGCCGGTCACTTTTTCCAGCCAGAGGATGCCGTCCTGTAGCTGGTTGACGATGTAGTCTACCCTGAACTTTTCAGGGGGCGTCAGAGAATACCCGACGGAGACGTCTGTGCAGAACATCGGGATCTCTTTCCCCTTCTTCTTCTCCAGCCACTTGACGATCTCGTACCATTTTCCATGGCTGCAGCAGATGTGGTCTTGCCAGATGAAGTCCGGCGTAGGGTATCCAGGGATTACTCGTCCATCTGCAAGGATGAATTTATCGAGGAGAATGGCTCCCCAGTAATTTCTCATGTAGGCGCAGAGGGTTCGTGGGAAACCTGCTGCTTCAACTGCATCATGGCATTCTGAAGCGAAGTCTTTGTGAAACGCGATTGTAGCCCCGTACGGTTCTCCTGTGACGCTGTGGACATCGTCGCCGAGTCCAGCGGGAACCGAACTGAAGCTCCAGGCACCACCTGCCCACCGTAAACCTCCGTTCTTGTGGGCGTGTAGGTAGTTCTCGTAGTATTGCGTTCTAAGGCTCTTTGCTTCGTTCCAGCACTTCAAGGGTTCAGTTGGATATTTCTTCACCGGGTTTGTCACCTTCATCCCTCCTAGAACAACTCCTCGAGGCCCGTGAGGGTTTCCAGGAAGGCTTCCACGCGGGTTCTGAATTGCCCCCATGGTACGGTTACGTCGAACTCTAAGGGGTATGTAGGAACGCCCACAGCCTTCAACTCCTCTCGGAGGGGTGGGACTTCGATTCCATGTGGATCACAGAACTTGTTTTGAATCACTAACGCGCCTTGGACATTGTAGGTTTGTGCTAGGTTGACGGCTTGCTTGATCCGGGTGAGTTCAGGCCAATCTTTACTGGGACACGGGATGCGGCTGATGTAGCGGTCAGCGATTGCGACAAGTCGGTCTTGGATCGACGAGTCGACGAGGTTCCAGAAGTACCGGCTGCCAGTGCAGTGTTCGTCGATCACGAAGGTGGCTCCTAGGTTCTCCACGTTCTTCATGAAGATTCGGTCGTCATCTTCGCAACCGATGATCATCAGGCGAACTCCTGGGTTCCTATCCATCTCTCGCGATGGCAGTGTTTTCAGTAGCTCCTCGAGCGCTCCGTTGTGGTCTTCTTTATCCACCATTTGGCTTGAGAGCACCATCTCCATCGCTTCTAACCCAGTGAGTTTCGGGTTGTTCGGTTTTCGGTATTCGTAGATTTTATGCATCAAGTCCCGATTGCGATTCATCACGTTGATACCTCTAGCGAGGTCGCGTTCAGTGATCTTCCTGCCGGTCCATTCTCCGAGGGAGCGTTTGAATTTTCGCAGTTCTTCGGTGTAGTAAGGGAGGGCGTGTCGGGTTTGCACGCCGTGGGGGACGTGGATGTAGAACGCGTAGTCGATCGGGATATGAAGGCGCCACGCGTTGTAGGCCTGTCTCAAGTGGAGGCAGGATTGACCTTCAACGATTCCGTCTAGGTAATCGAACCGTCCTTTGAGACCTTGTGCGAGGGAGTCCCGGCAGAGGTGGCAGAACATGGCGAAGACGTAGGGTTCGGTGACGGTGGGCGGTTCGTGGCTTCCGAGGATCCTGACGGGGAGAACGTTAGCGGCGATGAGGATCTCTTCCGGCACGTAGGTGCAGAAGTACCCTGCGATCCTGCGGTTCCTCGTCGCTTTCCATTCCTTCGCGTACTCGTGTCGGTTGTCGATCCAGTCTCTGAATTTCTGGAAAGGTTCACTCATGAATGTACCAACTTATATAATTCGGGCTAGACAAATATGAATTTCAGTAACTTATATTTTTTCCAATTCACGGAAAAAATATTAGGCGACCCATATCCACTACTTTCTCCACATGGAGCGTTGCCTTTGAGCAAGTACACATGCATTAGGTATGCTGTCGCGGATGGTGTTGCCGACATCGTTCTCACCAGACCACCATTGAACGTCCTGAACCAGCAGATGATCAAGGAGATAATCACAGCCCTTGGCACCGCAGATGTAGATGCGAATGTCTCTGTGGTGCGGGTTTCCGGTGAAGGTGACCGCGCGTTTTCCGCAGGAGTGGATGTTGGAGAGCATTTACCGGACAAGGTCCACGAGACCCTGGATCACTTCCACAAGATGTTCTACGTCTTGACTGATCTCAAGAAGCCGACTCTTGCAGTGGTGAATGGAGTCGCACTTGGTGGAGGTTGCGAACTCGCTATAGCCTGCGACTTTGTGGTGGCGACCGAGAACGCTAAGTTCGGCCAACCAGAGATCAAAGTAGGTGCTATAGCTACGGTCGCTACCGCTTTGCTTCCGAAGCTGATTGGACGAAAGGAGGCTCTCCAGCTTCTTTTCACAGGTGACGCGATCAGTGCCAAGGAAGCAGAAGAACTGGGTCTTGTGAACGTCGTAGTCCCCTCTGACCAGCTGGATGAGACCGTGACTCAACTCGTGAACAAGCTGAAAGAGAAAAGTGCCATCGTTCTCCAGCTCCTTCGACGTGCGATCTATCAGGGAATCGATTCAGACTTCAAAACGGCATTAGCTGGAGTCACCGCCATTTACCTAAACGACCTGATTGCCACGGAAGATGCAGTGGAAGGGTTGAAGGCCTTCTTGGAGAAACGAAAACCCGAATGGAAAGGGAAGTAATACGCGTACTGCACGTAATCCCGAGTCGCAAACTCGAGTATAACCCGTAGTTCAGATTATAGTACGGGTATGGATATAGGTACAGAGTGGAAGTAGATGGATCGTGATCGATTGGCATAGGGTGCTGAAGTCTACAGGTGTCCTGAAACCGGGTGAAGCGGGACCAAACAGGGAATTGGAGTTATAGCTCTGGAAAAGAATAGCTGAACTTGGAGTTGTAACGTCTATGAGATCTCTATTGGTTTTGTATTCGTATCATCACAAGAATACTGCGAAGGTTGCGAAGGTTTTCGCTGCTGTTCTTGATGCCCAGATAAAGGCCCCGCAACAGGTTGACCAAGAAGAACTCCTGCAATATGACTTGCTTGGTTTCGGGTCTGGTATCTATGGTGCCAAGCATCATGAATCCATACTTGATTTTGCCGATAGAGTCCCATACGCCCCCCAAAAGCCCGCCTTTATTTTCTCAACCAGTGCATTGACCGGCGATGAAAAACTCGCGAAAGATCACGCATCACTCCGAGAGAAGTTGGAATCCAAAGGCTACTGGATTGTTGATGAATTTCAATGCAAGGGCTTCAACACAAACAGCTTCATTAAATTCTTCGGAGGAATCAATAAAGGCCGACCTAATGCTGCAGACCTTGGAAATGCAGAAGAGTTTGCCCGGAAACTGAAGCAGACCTTGGATAGAAGTGGAGGCTGAAATGTCCTTGAATCAGACCGAATTTCAGGATGATTGGTTTTCTAGGGCTAGGACCGAAGCCGATAAAGGTGTCCCAACGAACGAGCGTGCTTCAGGCGTCGCCTTATTTCTTGTAGGCGTTTTTCTGGGGTTATATTTTATGCTTCATCAGGTCTGGTCGACAGGGTTTTTCACTGCAAGGTTCGGAATGTTGGAAATGTTCCTACTTTATGGCTCTCTAATTGCCTGGCTTATCACGAGTGGCTTAGAAGGAATATTCGGGCAGAGACTCCTTTCCCGTCTCTTTGATGTTTTTGGCGGAATCCTTTTCATCGCCATCAGCTTCATTTGGCTCTTAGCCATCTTTCCCTTTGAGTTTATCCATTTTGCTGACGTATTGCCGGATTTCCTCAGATTTCTGGTTCAATGGATGTCCAATGACATCGCTCGAGGATTAATGGTAATTGGAATCTTCGTGCTGGCTATTGCAGCAATATATTCTCCAGTCGCCTACAAATTCGTCAGAATAGAGCGTTCGAAATCTAAAAGGAATTGATGTTTGGGCTCACATGAGTTCTGGCGTCAATTGTGACTAGCCCATTATATACTATCTGTATTGTTCCAAGCTGCACTAATCGACCTATATGGCAGACTTTGTTTACACCGTAGTTTAACCAATTTCTAGTAGCTTCTTTTCAAGGAGGGCTGCAAGGCCAAGAACGATGCTTGCTACAAGGAGGTATGATGCAGTGAGGATCAGGAATCCCTTGTTCTCCAGTTCGATGAAGAAGGATATCACTGTTAAGAGTCCCCATGCGATGAGGGCCAGTAACGCGGCTGCAGCTGGAAACCTCAATCTCGCTTCCTAAAACTCGTTTCACTGATCACTTCTTATCATTTACGAATCATCTAACAGAATCTTGGCTTCCATATGGCATATGCGCGTGCAGTATGACCCGAGAATGATGTGCGGGATTTTT
>CP070765.1:1501961-1513453 GCA_020345645.1 Candidatus Bathyarchaeota archaeon
ACCATTTCGAGTGTCTTTAGTAAGTTTATTTAAATTTTTTTGCCCACCTTCAAAGGCTCCCGTGCTTAGCTTAAAAAGGGAAAAATGGGGAAGAATGCAGGTAACACTTCCACTGTGAGTAGGGTTCGAACCCCACCCTGCCCGTTCTGCTAAACCCAGGCAGTTTCACCAGGCATCCGAAAGATCTTTGAATTTTCCTAATAACCTAAATCTCCTATGCGTTTACAATTACAGGGTGGCTGCGATGAAGATCAGCATCAACATTCAACCTCAATTAGGATATACCTACAACGACATTGTGACATTGGCAAAAGCTGCTGAGGACTCAGGATTCTACTCCTTCACCGTCTCTGACCATTTCTTTGGACCCGTAAAAGGTCATGAGATGCCATCACAGGAAGCGTGGACAACACTTGCATTATTAGTCCCTCAGACAGAACGTATTCGATTGGGCACGCTAGTCACATCCCAATCCTACCGAAATCCAGCGCTTCTAGCGAAAATCGTGGCAACTCTAGATAATGCATCTAATGGACGAATCGATCTGGGAATAGGAGCAGGTTGGAAAGACAGCGAGTATGAAGCCTACGGCTACCCTTTTCCATCGGCAAGAGAACGGGTGGTGCAACTAAGGGAAGCACTTCAAATCGTCACCTTGCTTTGGACAGAAGAGCGACCCAGTTTCGAGGGGGACTTCTACCAGATCAAAGAGACGATGTTTCTACCGAAACCTGTTCAAAAACCACGCGTGCCAATCTGGGTTGGATCTATGAAACTCAACGCGCCAATGATGGAGGAGACTGTCGTTAGATTTGCCGATGGATTGGATTACGGTGAAGGAACAACGATCAGGGATTTCTTGGAGAAGAAAGCGCGCGTCAAGAAAATGTGTGAAACGATTGGGCGGGATTTCGAGGAGCTCAAGTGGTCAGTTTGTTTGACGGCGGGGGTAATCGGGGAAGATGCTGATGATTATAAAGAGAGATTGAAGGAAATCCTTGAGCAGGAGTGGATTTGGATCGCGCAGGCTTCAAAGTCTGTGAAGCAGAAATACTTGGAGTCTTTGAGCTCTAAGGAGATCGGTGGAACACTGCCTGATGCCATCCAGAAACTTTCAGAATTCGAAGAACATGCAGACATCATGAACGTCTGCCTGCCCTATTTCGGAGATCTTCGTAGGAATGGTTTGGCAACCATGCAGATCCTCAAAGACCAGATCCTCACGGCCTTGTGAAAATCTCACGTGCGGACTTTATAAAAAACAGGCATGTCTGCGCGTTAGCTGACGTGTAACATTCACGACTACTCGATTGTGAAAGCATTAGAATGCGTGCATTATGGGTAAGAAAGACCCGCGGCTTCAATTCACGATGGACGCACAATCTAGTTTAGATTTCACACGGGCATCGAGAGTGCTAGCTTTTTCTCTGTGTGACCTGTATCTATTTCCCACGTCTCCCTTTATACATGAGAGCTGTGGATGCAGTTGCTATGGTGAAGAGAAGCAACATGATGAGCCACTGGAATTCTGGAATTATCTCCACTGCTTCTTCAGCGTGCCATGCCCCTGTGGCGGGTCTTCCCTCATCGTAGGTGATCCCGTAATTATCTTCGACATCCAATGTGACAATCCAGCTGCCAGTGATCCAATCGAGACTAATCTCAAACGACGCATTTTCGCTGACCTGCTCAATCCTAGGAAGTGTCTCCCCTGGTGCCCAGAGACGCCATATATACGAAACAATGGTGCCATCGGGATCAGTGTGGGTGCTGTTCGAAGTGTAAACCAGCGTATCGCCTAACTCGCCTGAAACGGGTCCTAGTATGGATAATGTCGGTGTCCCGATCACTTGAAACTGCGTTTCGATTTCGTCGGTGGAGATGCTGCTGTCGTGCAGTACGGAGATCGCTGCGGTAATCGTATGGTTGCCTACCGTAAGTTCCATTTCATTGATGGTATAATTGTAGGTTTTTCGTTCTCCTGCGCCAAGCGTTTCATTCACCCATGAATCCAATAACGTGGGTCCCCAATGAAGCGTGAGGTTGAAGAAGTCAGTTGAGTCGCCCTCATTGAGTATTGTGGTGTTTACGAGTGCGCTTTCACCAGAAATGACGGGGAGCACAAACCCTGTCGCGTTATCGAACGCTTTCACTTCCACGCTTTCAATAACGGTCGCCACCGTTGAAGTTATGAGTGACCCATCGATCCTCCAATGCGGAATCTCCGCGTTCGCACCACTGTACTCAGGAAGAGCTGGAATGGCGAGGTCGGATTTTGTGATCGACAAGTTTGAGACTCCTGATGCAAGCACTGTGAAGGTCATGTTGAAAACCGTCGCATTCTCGTCTGGACGGTTAAACGCTCCTGCAGTGAGCCATGAAGCCTTGGCAACATCGTAGGTTCCGTTGGTTGAGTCCACTTCGTCGACTACGTCGAGCAGGGGTTCATGCAAGATGCCATCCGGATAGTCTTCGACTGGCATCGTGACTGTATGTTCAACGTAATCGATTATAGCTGGATCCCAAGCTAACTGAATATCAACGGCGTAAAGCCCGCCCAACGAGTAGTTGAACCTGCTACCTGGGGGTCCTAATGGTTCGCCTTGTTCCCAAGGTTCATCTGTTGCGTAGAAGTTGTCGCTGAGGTTGAAGACCTTCACGGAGATCGTGAAGTTCTCACCTGGGTTAGCGTACACGACTTGGGGGTCAACATGTACCACGGGCATATCGGTTTGTAGAGACAGTGATGCAGCAGGCTTGATTCCTATCGAATCGTTAGCTTGTACGTCCCGAACAGTAATTGCCACGTTCAATAGACTTGAAAAGAGGATAAACGTGAATGATATCAGGGCGAGTTTTCTCTTCATACAATTCCTCACAAGAGTAATCAATGTTCTTATTTCACGTATATAAACGCACCCTCGTTTCAGCATAGATCTATCTAGTCTTTTGCGATGCGCACGCACTGTGATTATAAGCGTGCACAGTAGAGAGAATACAGAGCTGAATTCTATGGGGTTCAGAGAATATTTAGAGAAGATCGTCAAGAAGGGGGCTCTTCAGAAAGTAGACGTCGAAGTATCCAAGAAGCTCGAGATCTCAGGGATCTTGAAGGAAATCGAACCGACCCCAATACTATTCAACAAACTTAGAGAATCAGAATTCCGAGTCGCCGGCAACATCTTCTGCACCAAAGATGTGATCGCTGAATATTTCGGCGTGACACCTGCAGATCTCATTCCGACGCTTTCACGAGCCATCTCCGGACGTTCAGAACCCGAAATTATTACCAAGGCTCCTTGTCAGGAAGTCATCGAATCGACCGTAGATTTGGACAAGTTACCGATTCTCTTCCATTGTGAAAAAGATGGTGGAAACTATATCAGCTCAGCTGTGGTTATAACCAGCGATCCCGAGCACGGTCAGAACATGGATTTCCACCGTGCAATGCAATTTTCCAAGGAAAAATTCGCAATCCGAGTGGTTCGCGGGCGTCATTTTCACCAGTTTTTGGAGCGAAACGGTGAATTGGATGTAGCCTTCTGTATTGGGAATACGCCGAACGTTCTGATCGCTGGTGCAACCTCCGTAGACATAGGAATCGATGAACTCCACATCGCAAACGCGTTGGAACCCGTAACGGTTGTGAAGGCGTATTCCAATGATCTCTTGGTCCCTGCGAACGCAGAGTTCGTCTTGGAAGGACGCACATACTTGGAAGAAAGACACGCAGAAGGACCCTTCGTCGATTTGACGGAGACCTACGATGTGATTCGGGAAGAACCTGTCTTCGAAGTGAAGAAAATTACCCATCGGAAGGATGCGATCTGGCAAGCTCTGCTGCCAGGTGCCCTTGAACACAAGATTCTGATGGGAATGCCGCGGGAACCCACTATCTTCAACAAGGTGAATGAGCGAGGTGTGAAGTGCTTAGACGTGAACCTGACGCCTGGCGGATGCTCTTGGCTACACGCAATCATTCAGATTGATAAACAAACCGAGGAAGATGGTAGGAAAGCTATCGAAGGTGGCTTCGCCGGACATCGAAGCTGTAAACACGTGTTCGTCGTCGACAAAGACATCGACCTCTACAAACCGCATTCGGTAGAATGGGCGATGGCGACACGATTTCAAGGAGACACACAAATGGTTGTCAAACCGAAAGAACCCGGCAGCAGCTTGGATCCAAGTGCTGAACCAAGCACAAAACTGACCACGAAAGTCGGATTTGACCTAACCAAACCCCTCGTAGCAAAAGGTAAGAGTTTTGAAGTCGCTGAATTCCCCAAAGTAGACTCCGAGAAATACCTCTCTAAAGAAGCCTGAATCTGCATGAACCTAACATCCGACGAACAAGACATGCTGACAGGTAAACATGGAAAAGCAGCCCAGAAAGCCATGGAGATCTTGACCACACTGGGCGAAATCTTCAACGCCCAACGCATGGTAGATGTTTACAGCGTTCAGATTGCCGGCGTCTCCTACGCCAACCTCGGCGAAGCAGGTCTAGAGTTCCTAAATGAAATGGCTGAAGACGGAACGGTCAAGGTCCTCACCACCCTGAATCCAGCAGGCATGGACCGTGAGAACTGGCAGGTATTAGGAATAGACGCTGACTTCGCCGAGAACCAGATTCGCGTCATCAACGCGTTTGCGAAAATGGGCGTCATCACCACCTGCTCATGTACACCCTATCTCATAGGGAATATCCCGCACTTCGGACAACACATCGCGTGGGCCGAAAGCAGCGCGGTGTGCTACGCTAACTCCGTCCTTGGAGCTCGAACCAATCGTGAGGGCGGACCAAGTGCACTCGCCTCAGCCCTAACTGGAAAAACCCCGGAGTACGGATATCATTTGGCCGAAAACCGGCACGGGCAAGTTATAGTAAAAGTGAATGCACAGATCAAAGGCACAGATGACTTCAGCGTCTTAGGCAAAGCAATTGGCGACCACCTAATCACACTTGGAAAAAAGATACCTTGGATCGCAGGAATCCCATCCGCTACTGTTGAAGAACTCAAGTCATTCAGTGCATCAATCGCGACCTACGGCGGAGCCGCCCTATTCCACATGGACGGCGTCACCCCTGAATTCGACAGATATCCGAAGCCCGTTGGAAACCCCATTGACATCAATCCCGAGGACCTTGAAAAAACCCGCCGTGAACTAATCGACGAAGGACTTGAAGTAGACTTCGTCAGCATCGGCTGCCCTCACGCCTCAATCCATGAAATCGCTAAACTCGCGAGTCTGCTGAAGGGGAAGAAAGTCACGAAAGAGTTCTGGATCACCACCGCACGACCGACCAAACGCATCGCTGATGAAGCTGGCTACTCTAAAATCATCGAAGACGCAGGTGCAAAATTCGCCGCAGATACCTGCTGCGTCGTAGCCCCAATCAAGGGGCGCTTCAAGGGGATGATGATAGATTCCGCCAAAGCATGCTACTATGGTCGTGCCAAGAACAAGTTCAAAGTAAAGATTGGTACGATTGAAGAATGCGTCAAGGTGGCGACAGAATGAGATTACAAGGACGGAAAATCTACAAGGGCCACGCTGAAGGAGAAGCCCTAGTGACCAAAGACGGAATCTCATTCTATGGAGGCGTGGATCCAGACACAGGAAAAGTCGTTGAAGTCGGACACGAACTCGAAGGACAATCAATAGCAGGAAAGATTCTCGTCTTCCCGACAGGGAAAGGATCCACCGTCGGATCCTACACACTGTACCGGATGAAGAAAAACAACAAAGCGCCAGCAGCAATAGTGAATCAGAAGATCGACACCATCATTGCAGTCGGTTGTATAATCAGCGAGATTCCGTGCATAGACAAGATCGAGGTGGACAAAATCAAAACCGGACAACAGGTCCTCGTCGACGGTTCCGGCGGAACAATCGAGGTGAAGTAGATGGGTGCTGGAAAAGGCTACGGAAAGACGATCCTCTTCGGCGAGCACTTCGTAGTATACGGGCTGCCATCCATCGCGTCAGCGCTAGGAACCTACACAATCGCCAATGTTCAGGTAGTCAACGGAAGCGGATGGACTGTCAACGATCAGAGACCCGCCACTCCCGGCTACAAGGAACGGAAACGCGATGAGGCGATGCAGTCCATCACTAACATCATGGACCATCTAAACGTGGACGTAAAAAATCAAAGAATCGATATAACTTTTACAGGGGATTTGGTCGCCGCCAGCGGAGTCGGAGCCTCTGCCGCCCAATGCACGTCTTTAGCTCGTGCCCTAAGTGACACCTTCAACCTGAATCTAAATGACGAAAAAATAAATGAAGCCGCCTACGAAGGCGAGAAAGCCTACCACGGAACACCTTCTGGCATCGATAACACAGCCGCCACGTATGGCGGTCTGATCTGGTTTCGAAGACTAGGTGTAGAAAAAACCGCAATCAACCGTCTGCAATCGCCCACAAAGATGCTCATTGTACTGGTAAACTCAGGAATTACGTCTTCAACCACAGAAGTCGTCGCAGACGTCCGGCAACTTAGAGAAGAACACCCCAAAGAAATGGACAAAATCTTCGGTGAATATGAGAAGCTAGCAGAAGCTGCAAGAAAGGCTCTGCTTCAAGGAGATATCGCCACCATTGGCGATCTGATGAATCAAAATCACAGATTATTGCAGCAGATCACGGTATCCAGCAAAATCAACGACGCACTGGTAGAAACCGCTTTGGAAAACGGAGCGATCGGGGCAAAATTAACGGGGACTGGTCGAGGTGGCTTAGTAATCTGCTTAGCGGCGAATGAGGTCGTTCGAGAAGAAATTGTTGGTGCCGTAGAAGAGAAAGGATACCGTGCATGGAAGACAACGATAGGATAAGTATAGGTATAAGTTAGTGCTTCTCTCTGAATTTCTCTACTGCATACTGCACAATTCTTTGTGCTTCTTTGCAGTTTTTCCATTCTTTGAATTTTACCCATTTATGAGGTTCTAACCGCTTGTACGTTTCGAAAAATTCCTGAATCTCCCTGAGCTTATGTCTGTGAACGTCTACGATGTCGCGGTATCCTTCAAACCTGATATCATCTGCCAGAACTGACAGTATCTTAGGGTCTTCTCCCTTTTCATCCTCAATGATCAACACCCCAATCACACGCACCCTAACCACGCATCCCACTTCCAGTGGTTCGTGACTCAACACCATGACATCGAGAGGGTCGTCGTCATCGAACAACGTTTGAGGAATGAAACCGTACTCGATCGGGAAGACCACCGAAGAAGGAATAATGCGGTCCAACACGAAAGCGTCCCATTCACCCTTGTACTCGTATTTGTCTCTGGATCCACTGACGACCTCAATAACTGCGTTAAGCAACTCGGGCGGATTCTTACCCACTGGAATACGCTCTAAGAAGCTCATGTGAATTAACCTACACCGGTATACGCGTTTTTAGCTACTCCCTTCTCCATAGTTATGCATTGCTATGACCACGTCGAAGATGTCGATGTCTCCATCGCCATCAATGTCACAGTTAGCTACGTACTTCGCGTCACCGTCTTCAGTCCCATAAGCATCTGCCAGCACGACCGCATCGAAGATGTCAACATCGATGTCTCCATCCACGTCTCCTGGAATCGTCACAAAGACTCCATGATCAACTGTAAGGCTATTATCTAACAAGTCAGTTTCCCCCGAGACTGGGTCAATGGAAGCCGTGATAGTGTAGTTTCCTAGCGACAGACCTCCAGTATTCCATCGCACGGTTAATCCGCAAACTTCGCCGCCGCTCAGTTGAATTTGTGTAACGTTGAAAGGCGTTCCGTCTGCCCGGAGAGTGATTGTCAAGTTTTCCACGTAGTGACCTTGGTTCTCTACGGAAAGGGTGAAAATTTCGTCAAAGCCTTCTGCTACAATCGTCCTCGAACCTGTAACCACTATAATTGCGACATCATGGATCATGGGTTCAGGAAGGTATGCAGCCTCGACCCAATGACTCACATCCTCGAGAACACCGTACTCGTCGTAGAGATTGACTTCGACGTCGTACCAGCCTTCTTCCCCATTGGGAAGCATCGTTAGGTCGATTTCAGCACACTCTACTGCATCAATCGTCCACGTGACGTTATCCTGGTCGACAACCTCCCCCAGTGGGTCAATCAGCGAGGCTTGAGCCGTCACGTTGATGGGATCGCCATCGGTGGAAACCGTGAGTTCAAGTTGGACAGCGTCTAGGAAATCGTCATCATCGCTGTCAAAAAACGTAAAACGGGAATCAGTAATCTGCTCACGTGACCGTATTCCTCGCCCATACGTTTCGTACAATTCATGCAGCAGTTCATCCCAACTAGTATCCTCCGTCCACAAAGGATGTGCCATTGAGTAGGTTTGACCAAAGATGTCGTTACGGGCGTTGTACACACCTTCGTCATCAGGGAGGTAGATGTAAAGTCCGTGGAAATTCGGGTGACCTGGACCGTGCCACTCAGCGATGCACGCGTCATCGATGGCGTCAATTAGGTTCTGTGCAGCCAACTGGATAACTGGGTCTGCAATCCCTTGCTTAAGCTCTATGGCGAAATCATACAAGTCGCGACAGGAAGCAGCACCTTCTATAGACCCGATCGGTTCATGCGATTCAGCTTGTGTCGCGGCTTCAGTAATCGCATAGGCAAGCCTTGTCATGTTCGCAATAAGAAGGTCAGCAACGCTGATTGCCGCGTTAACCACATCCGTTCGGACTCGACTTAAATTGAAAGCGACCAGTGTCATAATATCACCTCCCATCCAGCTGAATTGGGAATAGTGCTCAACGATCATCGAAGATAGCGAGGTTAAGTTCATTCCGGGTGAAGTCACTAGGTCTGAGAGAATGTGATTGTAGGGCCAGTGAGTGCTGACTTCTTCTGACGCAATGAACACCTCTGCGTAATCCCCGACTTCGTACGCTACTTCGAGTGCACTGAATTGGCAGGCCTCAAACGCAATAACATCGACCTCCAATCCCGTCGTGTTCTGGGCTTGAGCTAACGCCCACTGAATCTCAAGGGGAGAGAGAATGTCGTGGTTGGTCCAATCCGGGCAGACTCCGTCAAGCCATCCGTGACCAATGATCATGACGAAGTAGCGATTAGCAGGGTAATCTTGGGCAGCCCACGTTAGAAACTCCCGCAACGTTGTTTGGTCCCCCATGTTGACTTCTCCTAGCGAGTCGATCGCGTTTTCAGCAGTCGGCGTTAATCCTTGTGTGAGGTAGAATCGTTTACAGTCTGTCCAGTCTCCATAGGAGGATGCATGCCCATCGATACGATCCAACTGTACAACGACGTTAACATCAGCAGTGGAACCCACAGCAGCCATCTGCGTGAAGTATCCCAGTTGGTACGCTTCTAAATCACAGTCTCCGCAGGAGTAGACCATGAACGTCCATTCCGTGGATCGTGGTCGTATGGCTTGCGTGATGGGGTTGGTGAGAACTGAGCAGACCAGTATGAAGGATGCGACAGCGATCTGAATATTCCTTGCCCGTGCATGGAACATAATGTTTCGCTCATTAGAACTAGCGTCTGTGCACCTATTATTGATTTCCAAGGTCTTTCTTGCAGGTTTATAGGATACGTTGCCCCTCTGATTATCCGCCGCTACTTCGCCAGAGGAGCTTGAATGATACACAGACTCGACGAAGAAGACTACGAGAACGTACGTCCATTATTCCGGGAGCTCGATTTCAACCTCATCATAGCCGCTGTCATTGAACATACTAGCCCTGGAAGGATTTACGTAGATGACGTTTCGAAGCCACGAACAGCATTCCTCTGCTCCGTTGAAGGCTACTACTTGGCAGGGAACGCAGACAACCTCGAATTCAACGTCTCGCTGAACCGACTCATCGTTGACGAGATCTTCGCCGGAGATACTGTTCGACCGCATGAAACCGATGTCGCGATCGGCTTCCACCCTGATTCATGGGTGAGTCGGATGCCAGCTATCTTCAAAGGGCGACTCCCATTAACTGCCCCTCGACGACACTACGTCTGCACGAAGCTAAAGATGAGTGACTGGAAGAATCGTTTACCTCAAGGATTCGAGATCAAACGCGTAAGTGAGTCACTCATTCAACGTCCTGACTTAGAAGTTCCAGAGCACCTGACTGATTGGATGAAGATTAATTGGAGATCATTCACCAATTTTCTACGAAAGGGCTTTGGCTTCTGCACATTACATGGAAATAAAATCGTCAGTTGGAGCGTAACTGACTGCGTCAGTGGAGACACTTGCGAAATCGGTATTCGCACCCGCGAAGACTACCGACGACAGGGGCTAGCGACCCTTACTGCCACAGCCGCCGTGGATCACTGGTTATCGCGTGGAGGAAGGTCTGTCGGCTGGCACTGCGATGAAAACAACACGGGCTCGATAGGCGTCGCAGAGAAAGTCGGATTTGCACTGGAGAGGAAATATGTCCACTACTATGCGTGTGCCAATGCAGCCCACCACCTTGAGGAGGCTGCTCAGATGCACCTCAGGGCAAAACGATACCGGGAAGCCATCGAAAGTTATGAGAAGTTCTTTTCCACACCGCAGGAAGAGTTGCCTATCTGGCTTCGCAGAGCTCTACCTCATGAAATGGGCACACATTACTTCCGTGTCGCGTTCGCGAATGCGGCTATAGGAAAAGACGAAGAAGCCCTCACATACCTTGATAAAGCAATCGATAATGGATGGTTCTACATCGACTACCTGAAGACCTGCAAGCCATTTAAGCGAATGCATGGAACATCAGCTTGGAACCGCATTCTAGAGAAAATCGAAAAGCACCTAAATGCAGACTGAGATACACTCTGGAACGCGGATCTTACGTAACCGAGAAAGGATTATCCGTGAACGTAAGGAACTAGGATAGGACTGAGTCATGTCGGACACCTCAAAAGACGCTGCTCATGGAGGCAAAGGTTGGTCTCCTAGAACTACTTCGCTGCGAGATGAGATTGGAGAAGTTTGGGGAGAATGCGGTGTCAATGCAGAGTGGAGCACACTCAAGGCAGTTCTTCTACATCGCCCAGGACCTGAATTAAAGCAGATAAAGGATGCCAACGAAGCCTTAATGCTCCAAGTCCCAGACGCGGCGTTAGCAGGAGCACAGCATGACCAGTTAGCTGAAACTTACCGAAGCGTTGACGTGGACGTGTTCTACGTTGAACCCTGCAAGGTGCCGACTCCGAACCAGATGTTCGTCGCTGACCTTCTCTTCATGACACCTGAAGGTGCAATCCTCGCACGACCAGCATCCACAGTCCGGGCTGGTGAAGAGCGAACCATCGCGCGGCGGCTAGCGGAATTAGGCATCCCAATCCTGCGCTGCGTTCGGGGTAATGGGGTCTTTGAAGGCGCAGACGCACTGTGGGTCAATTCAGAAACCGTAATCCTAGGAACAGGGCTGCGCACAAACATGGAAGGAGCTAATCAAGTAGCGAATCTTCTCAATGAGATGAACATTGAAGGCATCCTAGTGAACCTACCCCAAGGGA